>JAFYYH010000019.1 GCA_017557635.1 Bacteroidaceae bacterium
GAGATGGCCGTCCGGAAGATCAACGGCGCCACCACCCGAGACATCCTGAGCGTCTTTGCATCGGATATCCTGAAACTGTCCGGTGTCATGGCCGTAATAGCCTGCATCGGTGCCTTCTTCGTGGCTCGCAAGTGGCTGGAGCAGTTTGCCGAAAAGGTGTCCCTGAATCCGCTATACTTTATCGGCGGGGCGGTGTTGGTACTGCTTATTGTCCTTGGCGTAGTGGTGTTGAACTGCCTGAAGATTGCCCGGGCGAATCCGGTGGAATCGTTGAAGAATGAATAAACGCGTATGAAATCATACCTGAAATTCCTATCCCGTAACAAGCTGTATACCGCCATTGAGGCGGTGGGGCTGGCCGTGAGCCTGGCGTTCGTGATCCTGATTGGCAGTTACGTGGTGCAGCAATATGAGGTGGCGCACGAATCGCCGGAGTGGAAGCGCACGTTTGTGCTGGGAACTGATCAAATGCTGGGCCTCACTTACTGGGACAAAGAGGAGCTGGAGATGAATATCCCGGAGGTGGAATCTGCCACACGTGTGGCTTTTCTGTGGAAGCCAGTCATTCAGAAGGGAGACGAAATCTTAAGAGGTTCGGGCATGGAAGCTGATGCGGATTTCTTCCGCGTATTCCCGGAATACCGATTGACAGATGGTAACCTGGATGATTTCGTCGGTAAGAAAGATGTCCTTGTCAGTGAGTCGCTTGCCCGGCGATTATCCAACGGCAACGAGAGTGTGTTGGGCAGTATCCTCAGAATCGATGAAACGGATATGACCATCAAAGGAGTGTTTGCAGATTTTGAGAACACTTTCTTCTGCCCGTTTGATATCATCACGAACATCACCAATTCATGGAGTGCAAGCCAAAACAAAAGCTTTAACAGTATTGGCAATTATTCTACCTGGTACCGTGTGCGTGAAGATGCGGATCTGGGCACGGTAGAAGCAAAGATTAAATCTCTCCTACACAAAAACTATGATGCCGTCTGGCAGGCTGAGCGTGTGGAGAAATGGCATCCATATCGTATGGACGAGGCTTTTTTCCATCCAACTAACAACAGTGGGGTCACTCGTATTGGTAACAGACAGATGCTCAGACTGCTAACGGTGGTTGTGTTGCTACTCCTGCTTTCTGCCATCTTCAACTATGTAAACCTGAGCCTGGCTTTGACTGGAAAACGGTCCAAGGAAATGGCCACCCGAAGGCTCCTAGGTGCGGATAAATCCAGTATTCTATGGAAATACATCGGTGAGTCAGTAGCTTTTACTGCTGTTTGCTTTGCGGTAGGGCTAGTTCTGGCGTACCTGCTTACACCTATGGTAAACAGCCTGGTTATTACAAATGATTCAGAGCTTGTTGCTGCCGGACTTGGTGATATGGCGGTCAGAATCTCGTTTATGATGACGCCGGGTTATATCGCTGCATACATTGCCGGTATTCTGCTGCTGGGAACCATATGTGGTCTTCTTCCAGCCATCGCTGCTTCTCAGTATGAGCCGATTGACGTAATAAAAGGTAGCCTTCGCCGACACAGCAAGATGGTGCTGAGCAAAGTGTTTATTGTGGTACAGAACGTTCTGGCTGTTTTCTTAATTGCGCTGGCTCTGGTTATGGAGGTACAGATGCGACATATGCTTTCCCGCCCCATGCACGCAGCGGTCAATAACCTGTATTACATCGAGTATTCGGCAAGGGATTACGACATGGCAAAGTTGTTCCTTGACAAGGTTCGGGAACTGCCGTTTGTTACGCGTGTGGGGATGGGACGTGGCATGCCTGGACATATCTTCATGACAATGGGCGCACGTATTGATGAGGAGCACCACGTGGACATGCCGATGATTCTGTGTGATTCGACTTATTTCAAGCTGCTTGGGCTGGAAATCCAGGAAGATTTCGGTCATCCGATGGTACATTCTCTCTGGATGAGTGAATCCGCGTTCAAAGCTGCTGCAGTGTCGGACACGTCAACTGTTTTCCCGAGAAAGATCAGTTTCAACGGTTCGCAGCCGGAGTTCATTGGCGGTGTTGTGCATGATTTTCCTACCAGTTCTGCTTCCTCCGGAGATTCCAACCCCAACGGGGCTATTATCGTGACCCGGGCTGAAGAACTACGATATGCTAATTGCTTGCTTATCGGCACTACCGGCGAGGATGACTCCTATGATGAGGCTATTCGAAATGCGTACCGGGACTACCGGTTGGAACAGTCGGGCGTGGAAGAACCTGCTTGGACATATGGTTTTGTGCGGGATCTCAATTATAAACAGTTGGAACCGGAACGTCGTACGTTGCACCTGGTGGAGCTCTTTGCGGTTTTGGCCGTACTGATTTCCCTCCTGGGCCTGCTTGCCATGAGTACCTATTTTGCCGATGAAAATACCAAGCAGATTGCCGTGCGCAAGGTATTTGGGGCTGATGTGAATAGTGAGACCTGGAGAAATGTTCGCAGTTATATGATTCTGACGGGTATTGCCTGCTTGATTGGCATTCCGCTGGCCGTCTGGGCCGCAAGGGTGTATCTGGAGCGGTTTGCGTACCGCGTTGAAAACTACGGCTGGGTGTTTGTGGCGGCTATCGTGATTTCCCTGGCCATTGCCTTCGGCACGGTGCTATGGCAGACGATGAAGGCCGCACGGACAAATCCGGCGACTGAACTGAAGAAAGAATAAAAAGCGTCAGATATGATTGTCAGATTCCCAGTGGAGCAACCATTCCTTGCGGTCGAGGCCGGCGGCGTAGCCGGTCAGGCTGCCGTCGGCGCCGATGA
>JAFYYH010000020.1 GCA_017557635.1 Bacteroidaceae bacterium
CTATAGCAGCGGGGTTCCACCTCTTCCCATTCCGAACAGAGAAGTTAAGCCCGTTCACGCCGATGGTACTGCGCAAGTGGGAGAGTAGGTAGCCGCCGTTTTTGAAAGAGTCTTAGGCTTTGAGTCTGAGACTCTTTTTTTTGTTGCGCAGTACCAGACCTTATTTTAGTTCCGCATACGCGGAACGGGGCAAGTGGGAGAGTAGGTAGCCGCCGTTTTTAAAGAAAGCCTCGAGCATCGCTCGAGGCTTTCTTGTTATTTAGGGGATTGTAGGACCAACCTGGATGTTGGCTGATTCTGTAACGTCGGCGTTGTTACCGCCACCATAGACGTTACCTGTAATTGTAGCGCCGTTTACAGTCTGTGATACGGTTTGTGTGATGGTGACGTTAGCATCGCTGTTGCTGGTGTATTTGACAGCGTCTGCGCTATTTACTGTGGTCTTGCTGATAGTTACCGTCTCCTTGACCTTATCGCTGTTTCCAAGCGAATTGTACAAGGTTCTCATACTCTTTAACTCAACCTGATCATTGAGTTTGTCACCTATAAAGACATTGGTGCTGCCTATTACCTTGGCTGAGTTGCCGCCGCCGTAAACGGTTCCTATTACGCCGTCATTTGCTAATTGCTGCGGTCTCCCTTTGTATTGACTTAATGATTGTATTGTGCCGTTGTACTCGCCGTTAATCCATCCGTGAGTGATGTTTATATCGACCTTGGGATTACCTACCATCGTGGCGTGAATACCGTTTCCTCCGCCATATACGGTGCCTATGCTTACGAATGATCGCAGGTTGAGCAACGGGTCGTTATACTTGCTTCCGGATTCTTTCAGACCGTAATGGGTTATATTTTCTCCGTTGATGTTGACGGTGTAGGTTGAATCCTTGTAGCCGTATACTGAATAAGGTGCGTTATCGCCTCCCAGGTACAGTTCGTCGATGGTTATGGGCAGACATCCGGTCTGTTCTATGTTGACGGTTATTGAGCCGAATATCCTTCCGCCCTTGTTGTTGCCGCCGAATACCTTATCAAAGTGACCGCTTGATATAGTCAATTCAACATTGCTTCCTACATCGGCATTCTCGGAGCCTCCGTAGATGGCTTCCATTCCTGTCAGGCAGCCTAGCTCGACCGATGTGCGGCCTTCCATGTATGCTGCTCGGCCACCGCCGTAGATTCCGTCAATCTGGAGTTCGCAATCGCTCAGTTCGTCAAGCATTGATACTGAGGCCTCGCGGATGTTACCCTTGGTATTGCTGCCGCCGTAGACGTAGTGTATGTGACCTCCGTATATGGTGGTTGAGGCCACGCCTGAACCGTAAACCAGGTGGTTCTGCGGATCAAGGCGGTTGGCTATATCGGCATCGGTAGTTCCTCCTAACGGACCATCCACATCATAGTAGTGATAACCTACATTGGCACCGGGGTTGTCGTCACCGGCACCGTTACCGCCGCCGTATACATACATGATCTCCTTGGCACCGCTTATGAATACCTGGGTCGCGGGAGTGGATGCCGCGTTGCCGCCTCCGTAAACACTGTGGATGGTGACATCGTTACAACCGTCTATCCTTACATCGGTACAATCTGAGTTGTCTTGACTGATCCTATAAGGAACATACTCTGCCATGTTGCCGCCTCCATATACGGCCGATATCGCATAAGTATCGGAATCGGAGTTCTTGACGGTTTTTGAGACGTATACCAGTACATGGCCCTTGGGCGTTCCGTTTATGTTGTTACAGCCGAATATTCGGCCCGACTGGGCTATTCCGTCGGTTATTACCGGAACCAGTACGGCTCCCAGCTGGTAAACGGTTACATCGCCGTAAACTGTGGCTTCAATATCATTTTCGGGGTTCGCGTCCTTATAACCGCGGCCGCCTCCGTAAACATCTCCATTGATGGTTGCACCGGGGTAGAGGTTGACCTCGGTAACATGAAGGTCAGTGTCGATTGTCTGTTGGTCAATGATGTTTCCTGTGTTGGTATTGGCTTTCGCGCCGCCGCCGTATACATCACCTGTGATGACTGATTTTCTGACGTTGACCGTAACGCCTCCGGCTGCATCGGCCAACTGACCTCCTCCGTATACTTCGCCTATTGTCAGGGCGCAGAGCTGGTGGTTTGGTTCGGCCTGTTCCTGGATATCCACATCTATGTCACCGTGTACCGTTCCGCTATGGTCATTGCCGCCGAATACATAGCCTATATTGCCGCCGTATATGTTTACATCGGTTCCGTCATGGGTGACATCGGCGCCGTAACCGCCTCCAAAGACGTAGCCTATGCTGCCGCCGTATACGGTCACTCCGGTGCCTCTTACCGATGCCTGGTTGCCGCCGCCGTATACGTACTCTATCGTGTTATCGCAGCCGTGTATTCTGACAACGGGAGAGCCGTCGTATGTGGCCTGATTACCGCCTCCGAATACCTTTGAGATGGCGTAGCCGGACTGGACAGGATCGGTGGCGTTGATATCAACCGTAACGGTGCCCTGCGGAGCTCCGTTCACGTTGTTGCAACCGTAAACGTCGCCGCTTATGGTACCGCCGTCAACTATGACTTGGACGTTGCCGTTCACAAGAGCTGCATGGTCTGCGTCTCCCAGACCACCGCCATAGATACTGCCGTTGATGGTACCGCTCTTGATCCAGACTTTGGTCAGGTCCGATGTATCATCATTTACGTTACCCAAGGCAGAACCGCCATAGATGTCTCCAAATATAGTTGATCCTTGCAAGGTCACGGTGACGTTGCCGCTGGTGCCGGTAAGACTACCCAAACCGCCGCCAAAGATGTTGGCTGTCAATGCCTGTGCACCTATGGTACCTCCATTGAGCCGGACGTCTGTGTAACCGCCGATATTTCCGTTCGCATTACAGCCGCCGTAGACCCCGCCACTGATAAATCCTGATGTAAGTGTGACGGTCGTATTGCCTGCTACACCGGCCTGGTTACCTCCGCCGAATACCTTGAGGATACTCTGCTGATTTGATTGAGCGACATTGTCAATGGTAACAAGAGTGTTGCTTCCTATTGATGAAGCGTCACCGCCTCCAAAGACACCTCCTCCGGTTTCGGTCAGGAGATTGTTTACCTGGCCATTCTCATCGTAAGTGTGGATATCACCCTTGACGTATGTATTGCCTGTTACAGTCAGATTTACATTGCTGACGACACCAAGATTCGTAAGAACTTCAGGAGTATAAATTACATTAACTCCATCTTGAACTGCAATGGCAGACTGGCCGCTGGTAACTGCGTGTGTGGTCCATTTATATGCCGCCGAATCAGAAATGACAGCTGGCGTAAACAAACCTGCCTTTGAATTGTAAGTCGGGGGAGTGGTGAAGCCAGCCGATACGACATCGATAGTCGGTATTGTGGCTGAATAACCTCCGCCAAATACGCTGCCATCCACTGTACATCCGTCAAGTGTAGATGTTGCGGTACCGTCAACTACTCCCAAACTGCCTCCTCCATAGAAATCTCCCGAAATATGGCATCCGGTCAATTGTGATGTGACATCATGTACTGTCGCTTTTGAGAATGAAGCATAATTAACGTATAGACGTCCCCAGATGGTTCCTTTAGATCCGATGAAGTATTCATATTCAAATCCGGTAGCAATACCATTGTATGCAACTTTATTGACTACGCCCAGGTATTTACCTCTGTTATTGGTGTATTCATCATCCCAAGTTGTCCAGGGCTGACTGTTCTCTGCAGTTTTTGCTATTACTCTATTATATGAGGCACCACCATAACCTGCGCCAAAGAAACGTCTGAACCGGCAGTCCTCGGCTGCAGTTTTTACTATCTTGCCGGAACCCATATCTCCGAACTTGGGACCTCCGCAATAGACATCAACATGGCTGTTCCTGATATTGACTATAATATCACCGGTTATGGGTTTGGCGGCATTTATACCTCCTCCGTAGAAATTATCAATATCAGCGTAGTCTATATCCCAAACTACGTTTCCTTTAATCTGCTCCTGTCCGGCTCCGGCAACCTCACCGAATGAACCTCCGCTGATGTAACACTCTGCACCATCTGTTACCGCGTTGACATTCGGCTGGTAGATTCCTGACAGGTAGAACTTTTCAAATCTGCCGCCTGTTACCGAAATGGGGTTATGAGGAGTGGGGTTGGTCTTATCCGAGTGTGATCCGTTATTGAATTCCTTGAACCATACATTACCGCCCAGAATCATGTAGATTGTGTGACAGGTATAATTCAGTCCGTTACCGGAGTTGTTGGATACTATCTGATCCACTTCACCGCCTAATAGAATGAGTGGAGCATTGGACTTATTTTCATGATCATACTCAACCTGACCGAAATGGATAAGAGTGGTGTTTGTCACCTCAAACCATCCGTATGGCTTAAATGTACCTATGCCGCACATTTTTGAGGAGCCATTGGGCTTTTGTGCCATTGATGTGCCAGGTATGTTTATGAAGTCAAATCTAATAGGCGAAACCTCTTTACGGTCTGTATGGTGATAAATAAAACTGAAATCAGGCTCATTGTCATGATCAAAGTCTGCTGACATGACTGTAAATTGTTCATTGGTTTTATTTCGTGGTATTCCGGATTGATGGTAATTGCCTGCTAATACGATTGCATTGTCAAAAACAGTAGACCCCTTGGAAGAAATAGAATTCAGAGCGCCATCGAAATTGTTGTATACTTTAAGACTGATGCCGTTTATTGTCTGATTGGTGTTGTTGCCATATTGTACCACTGTTACATTGGCTCCATTGTCAAAATCGGTGGTATATGTCTTGTCTAAATAATTATCTGATATGAAAGCCGCCTTAGCCCAATAGGGTTTGATGGTGATGGCAGTTACTCCAACAGGAATATCCAGATAGGCACCTTGCGAATAAACCCTGTAATTACCGTTTTCATCCATGGTACAAGTACGGTCAGCATAGTTGTAGGGCTTTACGCTAACCTCGCCGTCGGTAATAGTTGCATCCGAGCCACTAACGGCTTGAGTGGGTGCTGCTCCCGTCATAGATGTGACAATCCATCCTGTAACAACCCGGTTGTTGTCCTCGCCATCCTGCTTGGTATAGTTACCTGAGCCGACATCATTGAAGTAGGGCAAGCGTACTTTATAGTAGTTATAATTGTATCTTTCAACGTCTTTGTCGGTAATGGGAAGATTCAAGGATCCTGTTGTTACGAATGTTCCCGTACGGCTTCCGTTACCACTGGCGTTATCTTGAATCGTTACTGCCAAAGTTCCGAATTTGCCTCCCTTGTTACGGTCCGATTCTGAAGGCTTGCCTCCTACCAGAGTCAATAAGGATGCATGCGCATCATCAAAGTTTATTATAGATGGATATTTGCCTTGCTGCTTAAGGATGGGATAGGGCATGGGATCCTGTATACTCAAATCAGCAGTTTCCAGCACCCACTTTGCCATATCGGTGGAATTGACAGTCGTACCTGAAGTGGAGGCATACCATGCTGCCAGTTTTTTGTTGCTGTTGAGTAACAGACGGTAAAACTCGTAGTGGATCAGATATTTCTCTTCGGCAGCAAGCGCACAATTGTATTTGTTGCTTGTAATTTGATTGTTCTTGCTGTAACCGGATTCATATCTGTAGTAGTTGTAGTTGTTTAAGCCATTATTATTGTTGTTATTCTTGTCGTTGGCATTATTGATGATATTACCTCCGTATACAGGAGACTTGTTTGTTCCACCTGTTATGTCGCCATAGAAAATGCAGTTCATTACCATTGTGCGGATGTCGCTGGACAATGATGCGTAATTGTTGTATCCCACTATGCCTCCGACATCACTACCGCCTTCAATATCAGCGTAACTGAAGCAGTTGATAACGCGTGAACCCTTACCTGCTTCACCTTTGTGGTCAAGCAAGCCGACAAGTCCGCCTGTCTTGCCTGTGCCGCTAACGCTGCCGGCCAGGATACCGCAGTTGTAGATTCGGCTTTCACCTTTTGCGTTCGATGCTATGACACCGGCATTACCTTCGGCGGTGACGGAGGCATTGCCTATGATGACGTTCTTGATGGTGGCATCCTGGATATAGTCAAACAGAGGCTTGTTCCAAGTGCCTGTGATGGTTGTCAGACCACCGTCTATGATGCCGGTAAATGGTTTGGTTTCGGTTCCTATATTCTGACCGTCGTTGGAATCGATGGCTGTACCTGTTGTTGAGAATGTACTGCTAAGAGTATATGAACCGGCAGGGTCAGTAATGTCACTCAAAGAGTTGATGACAGTTTGGGCAAGTGTCGTGAAGGGAGAGAATAGCAATACAAGCAGCGTGACGGTTAGTTTTCGCACTGCTCGGGATATATTAATGCTGCAGTCCTTTTGTCCTCTAAATATCAGCATTAATAATAGGTTAGTTGTTAATGCCTTCATAGAGACAATGTATGCGACGTAAAGATAGCCATAATTATTCTATTGGGTTTTATTAATATACTAGTTTTTTTGCTTTTTTTGAAACAAAATAAAGGAAGAAGGACCTGTAGGGGCCCTCCTTCCTTGACTTTTTTGTTATTGTTCGGTATGCGTCAGTCCTCGCGACCTACATTGATGTAAGTCTTGCCGGTTACATCTGCCTCATTACCACCTCCGTAGATGTTTCCGGTCACTGTCGCTCCGTTTACATTCTGGATAATGGTTCTTGTCAATGCGGGTGAGTTCTGTCCAAGTACAGTGTACTTTATGCTCTTGCCATCATCTGACAGTTCAAATACCATACCACCTATAGTAAACTTTCCGGTTTGTGAAGCCTGGATCTTTGCCTTTATGGCATTGAGGCTTGCCATTTCTACGGTTGGCTCATTTGCTACATTGATGGTTGTATAACCAATTACCTTAGCCTTCTTTCCGCCTCCGAATATTGTGTCTATTACACCGTCATTAGGCAACAACTGAGGAGCTGCATGATATATACCATATGGGTCATTATCTCCGTGGCCGCGGTACTGACCGTCAACCCAACCGGAGGCGATGTTGGCATTGATTGTAGGATTGCCGGCAAGTGTTGCTCCGGCACCTTCACCACCTCCGAATACTGTACCGACCGTCTTGAATGACCTGAGGTTGATAACAGGATCTGCGTATTTGCGTTCTCCTGATTCAATAATGTTTCCACTGGAGTTGTAACCATAAACCGAGTAGGGGGCGTTGTTACCACCCAGGAACAACTCACCAATCTCTATCGGCAGACAACCTGTCTGCTCAATGTTGATGGTTATGGAACCGCGAATCTTACCGCCGATGTTGTTGCCGCCATAAACCTTGTTGTATTTTCCGCTTGTCAGGGTCAATACGATGTTGCTGCCTACATCGGCATTCTCGGCACCACCGTATATCTCATGCAAGCCGCTTATGCAACCTAACTGTATATCTGTCTTTCCCTCCATGTAAGCGCTCTTTCCGCCTCCATAGAAACCGTCCAGAACCAGATTACATGAGCTTTCCTCGTCAAGCATGGCAACTGTCGTTTCACGTACATTTCCCTTGGTGTTACTACCACCGAATACTTTATGGAGCCTACCTCCGAATATCGATGTCTTGGCTACACCGGAGCCATAAATATAACCTGCACGGGCAGCAATCTGATCAGGACCGGAGATATTGTCCGGATAAGCGTAATAACCGACGTTGGCACCGGGGTTGCCTGTGCCGGCACCGTTACCGCCGCCGAATACATATTCAATCTCGTAAGCACCCTCAACCGTGACATCTGTGGCAGGTGTGGATGCTGCGTTACCGCCGCCATATACGGAATGTATACTTACATCACCGCATCCGTTAATGAATACCTCGGTCGATCCGTTTGCCAGATCGTCGGGGACGTATGCGGCATGGTTACCGCCACCGAATACGGCTGCAAGTTCATAGGTGTGATCGTTTTCATCATCCGTATTGCGATCAGCGTCACTGCTGCGTTCCTGAACGCCACTGATACCTGTGGTCTTGTAAACTACCACCCTGACGTGGCCCTTAGGCGTTCCATTTACGTTGTTGCATCCGAATATCATACCAGATGAGGGCAGACCTTCGGAATATACTGCTTTGAGTGCGGCTCCGTATTGGAGAACATCGACATCGCCATATACAATAGCCTCGGTATTATCATCTCCCAGACCGCCACCGTATACGTTTCCGTCAATTGTGCCGCCGTAGAGGTTGACCGCAGTCTTATTATATGCGTTGTTCTGGTTTTCTGTATAATTAGTGTTGACAGTACCCAGTGCTGAGCCTCCATATACATCACCATAAATTGTGGCACCTGCGGTAGAACCGCTCTGTCCGATGTTTACGGTAACATTTCCGGCTACTCCTGTCAGCTGACCATAACCGCCGCCATGGATGTTGGCATGTTTGGCATTTGTACCTACAGTACCTCCCAATATGGTGACATAACTGTTACCGCCTATTGTTCCACTACTATTGCAACCACCGTATATGCCGCCGGTGGCATCGGTTACATCGGTATTACCTACAGTGCCTGATGTAAGTTGTACTGTTGCGTTGCCGCTTACGCCGGCCTGATTACCGCCACCGAATACCTTGGTGCGTACTGTGCTGCTGTTGCCTATTGCAACCTGTGTGTTACCGGTTACAGGTGCGGCATCACCACCGCCATATACGCTACCGTTAACAATTACGGTCTTTCCGCTGGATCCTACAGTTACCACGGGATTACCGGTAACTGTAGCACCCGGACCCTTACCGCCTCCAAATACATCAAGGCTAACTGTGCCGTTTAAAATGTTTACTTCAGGATCACCGGGATAGGGGGCGTTGTTGCCACCGCCAAATACGTTACCAACGTACCATCCGCAATTGTTATTGTTCTTGTTTATATTAACAACTATGTCTCCATAGACAGTGCCGCTGGTGTTGTTGCCGCCAAATACGTTGGCAATCATTCCGCTGTTGATATTCAGCGTAATATTGGAGTGATTTTGGGCTGTTCCGATACTTGCCTGGTTGGCTCCTCCGTAGACTGAACCGATACCCTCAAGTGTCTTACCAATGTTGCCCGGATTAGCTGCATGACCATTCTCTCCGGTTTCCAAGGCTCCGGTACAACCTATAGTGATGCTGCTTGCATTTCCATTGGCCTTGTTACCACCTCCGTAAACCTCCTGAATGATCATGTCACAATCATCGGTTCCGGTGGCTTGGCTCTTATCAATTTCAATGGAACCGCCTTCACGTATTACACCACTGGTGTTACTGCCACCGAATACCTGATAGATAGTGCCTCCGTAGATATGCGCCTCGGCTGTGCCGGCACCGTATGAGTTTGTTGTTGTGTTACTCTTGTAGCCTACGTTAGCTGTACCACTCTCTCCATTACCTCCGGCAAATACACGGTAGATATCACCTCCATTGATTGTAACATTCGTATAGGGTACAGCTGCTGCGTTACCTCCGCCATAAACATCCCTGATGCTTGAATTACAGCCATTAATGGTAACTGTAGGATAGTTGCCTGTAGTTGACGGGTCGTAGTGAGCCAGATTGCCACCTCCGTAAACGCCGTTAATTGCGTATGATTTTACTCCATCAGTTGTAACTGTGGCATTGGTCTTGTTGACAGTCACAGAAACTGTATTTTTGGGCGAACCGGCCTCATTGTTGCAACCGAATATACTGCCCGGGTTGCCTAATGGCTTGATTACTGATCCACCATTAACAACGACAGTTACAGGACCCCAGACATTGGCTACGGCATCATCAATACCGTGACCGCCGCCGTACAGAGAGCCGTGAATGGTACCGCTGTTGAGGGTAACTTTAGTGGTTGTGTTGCCATTGCGGGCTGTACCGCCGTCATTACAGTTTGTTACGCCCTTTGCAGAACCACCATATACATCACCATATATGACAGCATCACCAGAGGTCTGGTTTTGATTGTTGATGCTACCTATATTGACTTCGACATCACCTTTCGCACGTGTTGCAGCACCCAGACCACCACCGTAAATGTTAGCAGTTGTTGCACTTGCTCCGATTGTTCCGCCGTTTACGTTAACGGTTGTCTTGCCATTAATCTTGCTGTTTACATTACCACCTCCATAAAGACCACCCAGGACTGTTCCTCCGGTCATAGTAATATCTACGGTTTGGGTAATGTCGCAGGAATTGGAGTTTGTTCCAAAACCTCCACCATAAACTCCTTGTGTGATTGTACCTCCTGTTATGTTCATGGTTAAAGGTCCGGCTACAGTTCCTGATGCATTGGAACCACCGTAAACGCCACCGTCTATTGTACCACCCTTAATTGTGATGTTAACAACCGGTCCTTTATTTTGATTTGATCCACCAAACACACTACCATGTATTTTACCTCCCGCAATATACATATTAGTTGATTGCTCAGCAAAACCATAGTTTCCTCCGCCATACACATTATTAAGAATATCGCAGTTGTCGGCTATGGCGATAGTGGTTCCATAAGCCATCATTCCACTCTCGGTATCATCAGATGCTCCGGAACCTTTTCCTGCAGCGAATACTGTACCACCGGCAGAGCCGTTAATATCGCTGCTGCCTCCTACTGAAACGTTTCCACCTACGTAAACGGATGATTTACCGTATGTTTGACCTCCTTTTGTAATATTTTCGCCGGTAACGCCATTACAGCCGGCGCCAATCCATCCATTGACAGTACCTCCAGTGATTATCAAAGTTCTATTACCACTGGCAGGTGATGTGGCTGCTCCTCCATAAATGGCTCCTTTTACGGTACCTCCGGTCATTCTTATGGTCAGTCCCTGAACATTATTGTTGGCAGTCTGATTTCCAGCGTCAATTCCTCCGGCGATACTTGCCATCTCTCCACCTTGTATGGTGATTTTTCTGGCGCCAGCTTTACTGTTCTGAATGTTTGCAATACTCATGTAGATGCTATGTTCAGCTCCGGCTTCCTTCATGTTGTTTCCTAAATAGGTCAGGAATTTTCCACTCTTAACAGTCAGATCAAAGGTCTTCTTGGTAACATCCTGATTGGATAATGTTACGGCAACACCCATATTAATTGTTCCGGTGTTTTCCAATTTATCATTATTACCGCTTGCACGGTCATAGTCACAACCCAGAACTCCCTCAACGTAATTCTCTGTTCCTGAACATGTAATACTGGTGCTCGATGAGTTACCATCGGTTTGCTGATATCCGCTGAGGTATGCGATGTATTTATAAGTACCGCTTTCCAATCGAATTTTGAAATTCAATGGATTTGTTGCGGTATTTATACCTTGGATATAATTTACGGTTCCGGTTACTCCGCGGCCAATAATGAGATTATGACCAGCTGCGCATAAGGTATTGGAGGAACCACCCAGTTTGATGTTCTCAATTTTGGTGTCAGCTGTCAGGGAGTTGTCGGAACTCATGAAAGTGGCGTTGGCATTACCGACAGTTCCGTTTGGATAGTATGCTGTTATTGTGAATGCTCTGTTATTGTCGTTGCGTATGGTTCTATTACCAGAGGCACCGATGTTGTATGTGTTGGCATCAGTTATTACAACAAAATTTCTTTCATAACCGACGTTCTGGTTTGATACAGTATAATAGTTTTGTTGATTATTGCCCTGACCTCCAGATGTAGTCAGAGTGGATGATACATATGCGCGTGCCCAGACGGCCTCAAACTCAACTTGCATGTTGTATTCGCCATCGGGGGCAAAGTAGATTTCGGTTTCGGCATTGACGATGGTGTTTGTTGCTAATGCGTTTCCGCCGCTGCTTGCACTGAAAACTTTTCCGTTGGTGACGCTCTTAAGTCTCCAGCACTGGAATCCACGCCATTTATCGTCGCCAGTCTTATACGTGGGCCTCTTTTGGAAAGGATTGGGGATTGTGGTGTAGGCGCATCGTGCCGAGGCTGTTGACTGATTGTCACTGCTGAACGTCCAATGGCTGTCTGTGCCGGCTGAACGCTCCAGTGTCTTAAGATAGACAAAGGTGTTCTGGCTTTCTGCATTTGTGACACCTACGGCTACGCTGCCTTCCCAATCATCACTATTGGATGTTATTATGTTATTGGTGTTTGCTGTGTAGTTGTCGTTATTCGTCATCATGATACCGTTACCGTAGTAGATGATCTTGACATCCGCAGGATCCAGACTCTTGACAGGACAATCGATGTCATCATAATAACTCCAATCGTGTTTCTCCAAATCATTGAGGGTGACCACGGTGCCGGAGATTCCGGTTGGTGTGTGGTAGGTTTCGGTTGCCGGATCAGAGGCAATCATTCCGGTCTTGGCTGCTATGACAGTAATGGTGGCGCCGTCACTTAAGTTGGTTATGGGTGTACCATTCCATGGAGTGAGTGATGTTGTGGGGGTGCTGCCATCAGTGGTGTAGTAGAATGAAGCTCCGTTTGTTGCACAACTGAATGATACACCGCTCTGATCCATAGTTATGGTAGGAGTGGCAACTTTAACAGCTGTGAATGTAACAGTTGATATGTTTGAGTCGTAATAGTTGTCTCTAACGGCAAACGCCTTAATTGTCTGTCCGTTGTTGACGGTAAACGGACCTGTGTACAGAGTCGATGCAGTTGTAGGATCATTCCCATTGAGAGTGTAATAAATGGATACAGGCTCAGGGGTGATAGTCGTAATAGACACCGTAGCGGTATTACCCGAGGCATCAGGTACAATCTCAAAAACAGGAGTGATACATTTGTCTTTTACTGTTATTGAAACTGATGTTGTGGCTGTGACAGTATTTCCATCCTCCTTTAATGCCTGAATAGTGATTGTGGTACTACCGGCTATGTTGCCTGCTGTTACAACACCACTTGCATCAATGGTGGCAATGTTAGAGTTGTTGGATATATAGTTTAAGTTCTTCCATGCATTAGCCGGACTGACAGTGACTTCTATGGGGTCCGATGAATCACCTGCGCCCAAAGTGATGGTGGCAGGTGAGGCTGAGAGACTTGTTGGGTACGGCTGGAAACGGGCGTAATAGGTTGTTACTGAAGGGTTGTTGCTAGTCTTTGATGTTGAAGTAATAGTTGCAATATATGGATTGTCTGTAGATATTATACTGCCATCTTCGGTTGAACTCCAACCTGTGAAATGATAATTGGAATTTGCTGTCGCCGAATAATTAGAGGTAGCAGTAGCACTGGTGCTGTTCCATTTTGCTCCACGTGTTGATGTGGTTGTTGGATTTATACTGGCAGTTCCTGCTCCAGAAGGTGTTACGACGGCTGTGGCACGGAAGTAAAATAATGGTTTTTCAGCAAAAATTGCATATATATTATTTTTTGACGCATTTTCATCGCCTGAATTGTTAGATGCATTAAATGATTTTGAGTATTGTAGAGCTTCACTCTCTATATTTCCGTTTACGTTATTAGTTAATGTCCATCCTTTAAAATCATAATTATCTTTTGGACTGGCAGTAAATGTAAATGATACTGCCCCCCCTTGAGAGGTTGTGTTACCGCCAGCAGTACTTGAAGTTTCACTAACATTGCCATTCGATTGATTACCTTCTGCATAAACAGTTCCTGCACCTGTCGGACCTATTGCATTGGCAGTTACTTCTGCATAATAATATCTAGTAGCCCATAGATTGGTGCTGATAGCTGATAATAGCAGTATACTGGCTATTTTATATATATGTCGTGGTCTCATATCACAACTATTATTTGTTCGACATTTTTGTCAGTCTGTATATATTGGCGTAGGATATTGCCAAAGCCACAGAGAGTATTATGTATGTGTTATCTGTAAGGTGATGCGGCCATAGAAGCATTACCAAAGCCCAGATAAGAATTACAAAAGCATAGGGTATACACCATTTCTGTCTCCACTTCCAGAATATCAAGGGGAGCGGATTGAACGGGATTATGAGCCAACTCCATTCTGTGCAAGGCAGAGAGGAGAAGAATACCAGATATATGGTTATCAAGCCCAGTATGGTTTGTGCTGCCAAGAGCACGTAATCCATTATGTTGGATTTATATGCTGCACAGAATATGGTGAGCAACAGAAGCAATATGGATAATACAAAAGGAGTAAATAGGCAGGGCTTGATAACATGATTGCCGGGAAGTACCGTTGTGGGTAGATCCTGCATAAGAGGCTTGCCTTGAACTGTGGCGTTCTTTAACACCTCAATCAGATCAGCCGGCATAATTACTTTTTCAATCTTGCTGCATGTGGCGTCTATCTCACCATTACATATAAGATTCATAAAGCACCATGTCCACGGAACGTTCTTCATTTGGATCTCAGTCAGTTCCCTGCGTGAAAGACTGAAGGTTTCGGGCCATGGACCGAATTCCAATCGCAGGGAGTCCATCCCTTCCATGAGAATTTTGAGCGTACTATATGCACATCCGCGTTTCATGTAGTCATATGGCAGATCCATACCCTCCATAAGGTGGTTGTCAAGTACTCGCCACAGGTTTCGTTTAACCTCTATGGGCAGATATAAATTGTACTCCTTAACTTCGCGTCCATCAGGCCTGAACATGTCCAGATAATCCTGATAGGGAATGGCGGCCATACCCATCTTTAGCTTGCCGGCAAGGAATCGTAGAACTTTTCCTTCTACCCCCTCTGATTCGTATGAGAAGACATAGTCAAGATTGTGCTCGGGGCACTGCATGTGGATGCCTACGTGACCTACGGTGGAGTAGAGAACATCGCCTGGGTCTGCAATGATGATTGATGCTATTACAAAGTTTGAGTCAACTTCCTCGGGCACTTGCTGTGTTTGGGCGTTAACTGTACTTTGGGGCAAGAAGAGGAATGCTATAAGCATCATAGCATACAGCAACAGCGTTGTTCTGCCTTGTACAGTCCTTATTCTCATAAATATCGGTTGCTCGTAGGTGCAAATCTTGTCGATTACGCTTTTATAACTTACTTGGTAACAGCAATCTTATTGTGGTTCACGATGTAGACGCCGCGACTGTTAACCGGAACGGTAACCTTGGTGGCAGGCTGGATGGTGAACTGTTTGAGCAGCTTGCCTGATACGGAGGTTATGGTTACGGTTGCAGGTATGTCAAGAGTGCTCTCTATGCAGATTGCCATTCCTTGTGCGTAGGCATTCAGACCGCGGTCTACTACTATTTGCTCCATCTGGTCGTTATCGGACGGGTTGGAGATATAGAGTATGCTGGGATCAGCGGCAGCGCGGGTCTCAAGACGACGCGGAGCACCGCTTGAGGTCTTAGTCAGATATGCGCGGAACGGAACGGTAGCGGCCGATGCCTGCTGCTCGAATTTGGTTCCGTTATCAGATAACAGGTATGCATGGTTTACAGTCTTGGTCTGATATATGGGATTGTATGCATATCCATCATTATCGGCTGTAACTATGTACTGATTGTCTGTTATTGCTATCTGCTGGCCTGCAGTTGAGACAAATGTTATTGTCTGCTTGGGAACTGTTGCCGGAGCAGTTGTTGCAGTGTTCTGGGCCGAGAAGTTACCGCTCAGGTCAAACTCGTAGTAGCGGCTGCCCGGGAATCCGATCAGGTACGGTGTGCCTGCCTGATAGAGCGGGTAGTCAGTGTATGTGCGAGTCTGGTTATAGTAAGTCTGATAATCATCCTGGTTGGCATCCTTCTTGGAGTTCTTGCTGTAGTAGTACTCCCAAAGGAAGGTGTTTGTAACCTCCTTATTGGTGCTGCCGGCAGACAGAGAACTGAATTCAACCTTGTTGTCCGTAGTGTTGACAGTAGAGTAGTTACGCAACCAGTACTCATGACCTATCTTGCTTCCGGTATAGAAGTGGGTTATCTCACCCTTTGTCTGAGTGGTAACAAGCTGGGCGGTGAACGGCAGGCTTATGGCCTCCCAACCTCCATCCATGCTGTTAACATACTGCTCAGGTAAGCGCTGATACCACATATACATTCCGCTGGGGAATGAATAGGAGATAGGAGCGTTGAAGTCCTGCTTATCAACCAGGAAGTGTGATGCGTCAGCCACATACGCGTTGTTAATCTTGGTTACCAGATGTCCCTTGACTTTGTCCACATTCTGAGGTGTTACGGTTGCAATAGCCTTGTTGCCCGATGTGGGATATGTGAGTGTAGGCTCATTGTCAGAGAGGGCATCTGTCAGTACGGTATTCTGACCGGTTACATAAACCAGCAGGTTCTGGGTAAGATCCTGAACATTGAATCTCAACAGACCGTTGAAGTCAAGAATTGGCTTGTAGAAATTCTCCTGACTTGCTCCGTTAGTTGGATTGTTGTTGATGTCATAACCGCTGAAGTCAATCGCTGTCATTCCGGCATATGCGTCTATGCCGTTATAGGTGGCGGCGAATGCAGCATTGCGGTTGTAGTATGCCTTGCCCATGACACTTGAACCATAGTATGCCGGAGCACGGTATACGCGGTTGCCGGTCAATGCATCATCAACACGCTGGGCTCCACCTGTAATGATGGTCCTGGTTATAGCCGTAGGCTGAACATCATGTGCGGCAGAACCTGTATTGGCAATGCCATATGTCAGTTTCTGACCAAAGTAGATGTAGTCATCCGGATAGATGGGGTAGTGCTTGCCTTCCTTATCCGAGTAACGCTCGCTCAGGCCTGAAGGTATGCTGCCGCCAGCATATACATACTGACCGTCCATGTAGTATTTCTCAACGTAGAGGGTACCATGGTTGTTTACACTGGTACGACCTTCGGTGGGTTCTGACAGTGTGTTGTCATCTTCATCAATGGTGTAATACCAGTATGGTTCGCCGTTGTTGCTCTTATCCTCGTAACGCTTGTTAAGATAGAAACCGTTCAGGTTGTAAGCAACCTCACCGTTGATGAATGAACTCATGGGCTTGGATATGGCTCCACCGCTGGCATATGCATATCCGGCATCAGTGTTCTTGGCTGACTCATCATTGTAATAACTGTTTACAATGGTACCTGAGTTCAGGATGGCTGCGTAAGAGTGCAGGTCAGCCTGAGAGTCATTGATGAGCCAGCAGTTCTGAGCATAACCGTCACCGTTATCAGCAATACCGGAGCCTGCTATAGTTCCTCGTACACCAAGGTTGAATACATCACCGCACAGGTAACCGAACAGGGACTTGTCAATTCCGCTTATGGTGTATCCGTTACCGTGAAGCGTTCCCTCAAAGCACTGGGCGCTGGTACCTACCTGCTTCCAACCGCCATTACCGGTATACTTGAGCGGCTGAACATCGCTGTTAAGTATGATCTCAAGGTTATCAAGACCCTTGATGTGTGAGTTAAGGGCATGATGCTTGTTCTTGAGTTCATTATTGCGGGTATAACTGATGTCGTAATTGTCAACCATTACATGATTGCCATTGTCGTCTGTGACAATATTACCAAGTTCATCCCTCAATTCGGTCTGGCCATGAGGCTGCAGACTCAGATCAAACAGGTCATACAGCAAGTCAAGTTTGCTCTTGGTGTTATCAGATGATGCTGCGCGGTTGTCAATGTATACACGGCTGTTGTTCTTGATTGACGGATGGTCTATATGCAGGTGGTTGACAGTGTCGGCCATTACATCATCAATGTTATGATAGTTGGCAATGGTGAACGGTACTGCGTTACTGAATGTACGTCCCAGATAGGTCTCAGCGTAGTATGCAACATACCACTGGTTCTGGTACCAGTACATAGGAGTTACGTAGTTCTCATAAGGTACACCATTCTTGTGGGTGAGAGCGTTGTTCTCATTCTCATAGAGTTCCCATCCACCGCCTAATACCTCGAATGCACCCTTCTGTACCGAAGGCTTGGTAAGACCGATAATGCTACCCGGCAACAGTTTTGAAGGAGCAAGCAGCTCACCGATTATAGGCTCACCGCTCTCAAAGTGTACGCGAATATTCAGGATGTGACGCTCTGAAACGTTCTTGTAAACACCTGTTGCATCATCTGGCTCAGAATAACTGTAACGGTAGATGATGGTGAATATACGGTCCTCGGTAAAGTCATATATGTCACAGTCACGTGATACGTATAGAGCAGACTTTTCACGCGGGATGGAGGCTACAACTTCAAACTTCTCCTGATAGTTTACAAGGTCATTATATTCTGACTCAGGGATAAGAGTGTGGGCTTCAACGACTGTACTGCTGTTAGGCTTGGTGTAACCGTCAGTGCAGAGGTAGAATGTAACAGCACCACCGCTTGTCGGGCCGTTTACGGTCTTGGTGGCACCATCGTTGTATTGGTAACTATATATGCCGGACCCTTCTGTGTGTCTCAATGTCAGAGTAGAAATGAAATACTGCTTGTCCAGATCTTCCAGGTTGTTATAGTCAGTAGTGCTGATTACCTCACCGTAATTGTATACACGTCCAGCCTTACCGAATTCCTCGGATACAATGTACAGGGTGGTGGAGGTGGCATTCTCACCCCAATCCTGAGTATTTGTATTTAACTGAACGTACTTTCTCTTCTCGTTGGCTAACTGCTCAAACTGCTCTCGTGAATATGTTGTTCCGTTGGTTACAGCGAGTGAGAAGCCTGTATTTCCGTAACCATACAGGGTAGTGTTGGTTCCTGTGTATATAACCTTGTAGTCAACCTGCTGTATACCAGAGTAGAGAGTGGTGTCGGCGTGGTCATAAACCCTAATGTTACCTGCATATGTAGGATCAAGCATGACATCCAAACCGTCGTAGTTGAAACTGAAGTTTGCACGCTCAGTGGGATTAAGGTTGGTGTACATTGCAGCCTGATAGTTCTGACCGCTGGTGAAGGCAGAACCGCCATACTTACCCTTCTTGGTGCAATAGTATGCTCTGGGATATCCGTTGAAAGTCAAGTTAGGCTCGGTTCCGGTAGTGGTTATCTGCTGCGGATAGTCATGAGCATAATCCTTGAGTTCCTCATAAGAGTAAAGCTGGTCAGAACTCAACAGCAACTTGTCTGTCAGTTTGATGGTTTCCAAACCGATGTATGCCTTTGCAAAGTATGACTTCTGGGTATTATCGGTAATTGAGTCATATCTGCTCTGAGGAATAGCACTACGCTCAACAACGTGATAGTGTTTGTCGCCTACGGTTATATCGCAGGTTGTAAGTGCCATATAAGCAGGCTCGAATTCGGCTTGATCCTCCAGGTTGTCAGTTGCGTGACCAAGTCCAATGTATTTGTCAACAAATCCCTTGTCAATCAGATCTGATACTTCATAATCAGACTGGCCGAAAATGTATGATGTGTTAGCTGCACCGTTAAGATGATAGGTGGGGCCAAGTTTATATGTAGCCTGAGCTGCTGCATCAAGCAAACCATATGCCTTCTTACCTATCTTAGTGGAACTGTTGGTTGCATGGGTGTAGTATTCATCCCAACGCTTGGGCTGGTCAAGTGATACTGCAAGCAGATAACCATTGTCGTGGTTAAGGGCATTGTTGAGTCTGAATGCGCGGTCCTTTTTTATCGATTCAGCCTTGTTGTCATACCAATCTGTCGCCAGTGCTGAATACTGGGTAGGTGTTAATACATCTCCCTTAGAATAGGCTGGTGTTCCGGCTGCCTCAGCGAGTGCCTCGGAGGTATAAACATCGGCTACGCAGACATAAGTTGCATCAGTAAAGTACTGCTTGTCATGTGATGACAGGTTGTAGTAGTCCCAATAACTTATGGGTGAATTGCTGTAATAGGTTATTCCATTACAGATCACACTATCCACACGTTCAGTATGGGTGTTGTCTTTGTATGGGAACTGTGTGGCATCGGCGTACATGCTGGTCTTGATATCCTCAATGAACAGCTTGGCATTACCCTGAGCCAGAATGGTAAGAGGTATGCTTACGTTCTCAATGTATGCCTGAGCAGATCCGGTATAGGCCGATATCTCCTGATTATAGACGTAGAAGTCACCCTTGATGAACCAGTAGTGAGCCTCGGAATATTCATCTGCATGATCCTCATAATAACTGTTGGCAGTGGGGAAGCACTCGTCTATGATTGTCTCGGTTGACACAAAGTTACCGGAGGTCTGCATCCAACTGTTTGCAGTGGCAGAAGTAGAGAGTGACCGTGTATAGTCATAACCTCTGTATGTGATAGCTCCCTTGTTGGATTTAGCCAGAATCAGATGTTTCTTGTTGTTCTTGCTCTGAGTACCGTGAACGTTCTTGGCATATACATAACCGCCACCCTCACCGGTTGCAGCGGCTATAAGGTTAAGTTGTATGATACCTGTAATAGGACCGTAGTTCTTCTCATCACCTACGTAGTTACGTGAAGGCTCCTGCAGAAGTTCCAGATATACACCCGATGCCAATGCGACCTCATTATGGCTGATACCTCTGTTACGGTTCTGCTTACCTTTCTTGTCTGCTTTGAAATCATAGTAGCTGACATCGGCGGCATTCTTGCCTTCCATCTTACTGGTGAATTCCAGGTCTGATGTCAAAGCACCCAGATAGTTTACAATATTGTAAATACCAAAGTAGTTACCATGAGTTGAGTCTGCAACCATTGTCTGGTGCAAGGCAACCTCACCTACGCGGTTAATGGTATAGTTGGTGTAGTCAACCTCGGCAGGTACACGGTCACGCGCGCCCTTCATAACCATACGGCTTCCGAATACACCGCAATAGTCAGCACGCTGTACGGTGTTCATCATACGGCCGGCATAGATACTGCAGACACCTGTTACCTCAAAACAAGCCTTGTCTTCGTCTGATAACTTTTCATAATCCTCGGATGTTATCTTGGCGCCTACAGCATACTGGCTGGTTGCTGTCTTACATCTGTATTCCAACTGGAAATATGCTCTTTCACGGTCATTCAGTTTGACGTAGTCACTGTAACTGATACGCTCGGTAAGGCCGTAGTAGTCGGTTCCATAGTTGGTGATGTTAAGTTCACGGTATCCGTCCACGAACGTAAGGTTACCATCACCGTACAGACCGCCTATGCCCTCCTGACCAAGAGTGATAAGGTCCATGCAGTACAGGTCAACAATTGATGCTGTAGCGTTACCGAATACTGTCTTGGCCTCGGCGTACAGAAGGTCAGAACCCTGACTCACGTTACCGCCTGCAAATACCGCATTCCTGATAATGATACCGGTCTTTATGTCAATCTTGGTTGAATCAAGATCCGATTTCTTTACGATTTTGTTCAGTACTCTAGTGGGAACATAATCGGCCGGAACGTATTTGCCGTTGACTTTACGTGCGCCCCAGTAAGTGGTGTCATCAATTACTATTGACATTCCGTCCTTGACGCGGCACCAAGGTGATACAACGACTTTACTGTCCTCGGTAAACTGTTTCTCATTTCCGGCAAGATCCCATGTCCCGTCTGCCTTTACACGGTAATAGTAACCGTCAGGCGTTTCATTTTCATTCTGGGCTACAGTCCATTTCTTGCCGACTTTGGTATATACATAACCAATGTTACCGCCGCCGAATACATTACCCTCACCGTCAAGAAGAGTCTTGGGAGTACCGATGACACCGCCGTAAACGTTAGCCTCGGTCTGTCCGAATACATAACCGTCAGTGTAACGCCTTGTGGTACTGTACGCGTAATTCTCAGCCTTGGTGGCACTGTATCCCTTACCGCCGCCAAATACATTCTGCTGGATGTTACCTCCGTATATTGTGGCGCTGGCCAATCCAGCTTTGTATATGCCCTTTAGTTCACGGACAGAGTTTGCTGTTCCGCTCTCTTGGGTTTCACCACGACCTACAGCTGCAATCTCACCGCCACCGTATACACTGTTGCGGATATAGCCGTCATATATTGTTACGATGGTGGTGTCGGCATAACTGCCGTCATCATAACCGCCCCCGAATACATTGCCATGCTCAATCAGGTAGTTGCGTCCTATTCCGTCATCTGCGGTTTCATCATCCAGTTTTTCCTGATACTTCTCATTGATATCAGTGTTAGGATTATCAACAGCGTCTGCAAAATAGCGATAACCTATATATCCATTATGTACGGTTACGTTGGCAGTACCGATAACACCGCCACGCTCGCCGGCTCCGTATGCATTCCATTCTATGGCCGGAACACCTTTGTAGAAACCGTAGTCAGTTATTCCCATAATGTCAGCCTCGGACTTTGATATACCGATGATTACATTCGAGGTACCGAAATTATCCTGGTCCAGGATTGCCTTCAATGCGGCTGCATCGTTCAGCAATGTCTGGTCTACACTGAAAGGAAGATCTGTATGACCTATGTTGCCCTTCCAGCCGCCGCCGTAAACACGTCTTACCTCACCGCCTTCAATAAAGGCATTTGAAACAGGTCTGAATCCGGCACCATACAGGTCACGGACATCACCGCTCTCACCGGCTGCGTATAGGTCTTTGGATACTATACCTCCGTGCAGGCCAATGTAGGTAGCTCCGCTTACGTGTGCCTCCTTACCACCGCCGTATGCGTATCCGCCAACATATGAACCCTTGTTGAAGTATACGTTGGTGTTGGTGATGGTATCAAGTTTGTTTGCATGGGCAAGGTCATTGTCAAGCATTGTCTGAGCAGCCTGCGTATCATAGTCGCTGCCCAGAATATCATAAATTTGAGCACCGTTGTGCTGTCCGGGATATATGGTCTTCCACTTTGTGAAAGATGCCTTGTTAAGTACGTTACCCTTATCACCGCCACCATAGACCATGTAAACGTTGGCGCCGTCATTCATGTTCACCTCAGTGTAGTATGACCATGTGTTGGCACCTTTACCGCCTCCGTAGATGTAACCGGTGTAGTTTACGTTTTCAACTTTTTGACGAAGTTTTGACGAAATGTTGATCTGGCTGTAAAGTGTACGGCGGCAGTTGTTGTTACCTCCGTAAACAGCGCCCTTTATTACGGCATCCGGGCTGTTGTAGTTTACTACGGTCTCAATGGCATCGCAAGGAGATGTTATTGTATCTCCGTAGCCGCCACCGAATATGTTGGTCAGAAGAATGGATGAACCGTCTGGTACATTTACTATCGCACGACGGGTAACACCTTCACTGAAACTTGCTCCATATGCATTCAGGAACTCTCCGTTTATAAGGTCAACAACTGCTGTAACAGACTTGAGGTCATTGTGAGCCTGCTGAGCTTCAAGTCTCATACCTGTTCCGCAGTTTGCTCCACCTCCAAATATCTCGGTATTGGCAAAGTATCCCTTGTTATCCTCAACGTCTACCAGGACATAACTGCGGTCCTGCATCTTGTCCTGGACGTTATTTGCGGATGATGTACCCTCGCGACCCTCGCCGGCACCGAATATCTTGAGAACGGCATTGTTTTCTTCGTCTACAGGAATGAAGTTTACAAAGGCGTTGGCAATATACGGAGCGGTATGATCATGGTTCATCTGGTCGTAATCATATGCGCCGCATGAACCTCCAAACAGATAGTTGGCTATGTCTGCCTGCTGATATTCAACATAAGCCGATGCATTTGTAACGTAAGGAGTTGCCTGTGCATCGGGGTTGTAAACCATAGTTCTTTTGGCTACAGGAATCCTGTTGTAGAAACTGTTGGAGCCGTTGATGCGGCCGCCAAAATCATTACCTCCGTAAACGTTACCCAATACTTTGGCAGATCCGCTCTGACCTGCACCCAGATAGGTTTGGGCATAGCCTGTTATGTTTGCGTTGCAGGCGCCTCCGAATACGTAATATGCTGTACCTCCGTCAAGGTTAACAGTTGAATTGCCTGTTACGGGCCCTTCAAAACCACCGCCGTAAAGTCTTCCTACAAAACTGTTTTCACCGTAAAGACTGACAGTCGTGCTGCCGTCAACAGTTCCGCCATAGCCTCCGCCGAATACCTTAAGAGCACCGCCGCTGCTTGAATTTTCACTGTCATGAATCTTGACAGTGGTGTTTCCGTGAACGGTAGCGCTTGTGCCATATCCTCCGCCGAACACGCTGAATGGCGTACTGAACAGGTTGCCTGCACTTGTGAGGTATGTACGGCATGCTTCTTCACTGTT
Source organism: Bacteroidaceae bacterium (assembly GCA_017557635.1). GTDB lineage: Bacteria > Bacteroidota > Bacteroidia > Bacteroidales > Bacteroidaceae > Colenecus. Next base: position 23,959 of record JAFYYH010000020.1, read on the forward strand.
AAAGTAGGTGCCGGGTATGATATCCTCCTTAAGGTCAATAGTGACGTTTCCTTCAATGATACCGCTCTCAAAGCAACCACCAAAAATGTTACCCTGATTTCCTACGAGTGCATTATCGGCGGGATTAAAGATAATGCCGTCAATGTCAAGGTATATTTTGTCGTTATTTGCCGAATTGGGTGTGCCGGTAAATCCTCCTTCGTGGCGGTCATTATATGTGTCGGCCGCTACGAATGCAGTGTTACAACCGCCTACAAGCTTGTTTGTCAGGATGATGGGCTTGGAGAACTTGATGTCAAACAGGTTCTGTGATATCATACTGCCCACGTTACCGCCGCAGAAGAAAGAACCCACCTTGGCCAACTTGGCCTTGTCGGCTGCAGTCTGGGCACTCTGAGGATAGGAACCGTCAAAGTCAAGTGTGGGCTGACATGATACGGCTGTACCCATCATGTAGGCATCAAATGTACCATTGCCGTCCTTGAAGTTCAGGGTGCTGATGCTGTCGCCGGAATACTTTTTTAAAGTGGATTCGGTTATCATGTTGGCACCGTTACTGCCCAGGAATATGTTTCCTATCTCTGTGTAAACTCCAATCTGCAGTTTTATATCATCGGATACCGTAGTACTGTTACCGCCTCCATAAAGGGTCTGTACCACTGTAGGATGTTCCTCGGTACCGGCTATGTGGATGTAAGTTTTGCTGGTACTGGGACGGAATGCGTTCAGTGCGTCTATTGATGAGCCGTTTTGGGGAACGGCATAGTAGAAGTCGCCATATACTGCACTGTTCTTAAGAGCGTCCAGGTCAGTGTAAACGTATGAACCGTTACCTCCACCGTAAACCTCACCGTTTATGGAACTGAGTATCTCAAGCGCTGTACCGCCATAAACGTTACCTGAAATATCGTTACCGCCGTAGACGTTGTTGATTGTGCCTGCGGTGATAAGGATTCGTGCCGAATATCCTGCGGGGTAGTTGTACTGTGTGCCGTTTACGGTATATGTCTGGCTGGAAATATCGTTGCCTGATGGAGCAACATTGGCTATACGGCAACCGCCGTAGACATTGTTGACTGTAAGGTTGCTGCTGGTAAGTGCCAGGAACAGACCTGTGCTGTTGGTCATATCGCCGGCATCACCGCCCGAGTAAAGGGCGTTAATGTTACCTTTCTCAAGATGCCAGTCAGGATGAATTGACATGGCAGCCTGCTTGTTGCCGCCGAATACACGGTCAAACTGATATCTGAGGGTCGCGGTCTGGTTGGCGCCGGTCCCGCTAAGAGTATATGCACCTTGGTCAACATCCAGATTGATGCCCATACCGCGCAGTTTTGCGGCATCAAGGGTAGCAAGAGTCTGTGTTGAGTTGTTCAGACATAAAACGGTCGAACCCGTAACGGTTGCCTGGTTGCCACCTCCGTAAACGTAACCAAAGTTACCTCCGTCAAGTTCCAGGTATACTTTACCTACCAAAGGCTTGGTCGACAATGAGAACTGATATGACGGTGTAACCCAATCGTTCTGGGTATTGTCCCAGTGTCTGTCCGTGAGAGTGCTCATTGTGTAGGCACCTTCGGTCCCGCCATAGGTGTAATCACCGTTACCTCCGCCGAACAACTGGCCTACGTAGATGGTCCTGTTTGAACTGCCCGAAGCATGAACGAACGAGTTCCAGGTCTTGTCTATTCCGTATCCGCCCTCACCGATGGCAGTCGTGGCGGTCTGACTGATTACAGAAGGAACCTGAAGGTTTTGGATCCAAACCCATGTATTGTCCGTCTGTGAAGGTATGATGATTGAACCTCCAATATCATTACCTCCATATACGGCATTGATGATGAGGTTGTTGGTTGCCTGTGCTCCGTTAATGTCCACCAGACTGTAACCGTAAATGTCTGCTACTCGTGCTCCGCCGTAAACGGTGCTTCGGATATCGCCTCCCTTAAGGATTACTTCGGTTGAACCAACCAGATTGGCCTGGTTGCCGCCTCCGTAAATATTCTGGTAAACGGTACCGCCTTCCATCGTAACACTGCTGTGTCCGAATACATATGCTGAAAGACCGTCACCGGCGCCGAATACACCACCGTGAATTGTGTTGTCCCAATCGGGATTGCCTACTGTACCGCCGCTTATGGTCACTGAGGTACTTCCGTATACACGACCGTTCTCGCCGCCGCCGAATACTGTACGGACTTCTCCGCTGTTGATGTTGATGTTTGTGGCGGTATTAGTTGATTTGAGGCTTATATGCTTAACATTTTCTTCATCAGGATTGTTGGCATTGGCTGTACCCACTGCACCGTTGCGTCCGCCGCCGTAGATATCGCCGCCAATGGTTATGGACTGTGCGTGGGCTGCTAAACAGCCAAACAACAACATTCCTGCCAGCAGAATCATTCTGTCAGGTCTGAAAGATAATATATTGTTGCGAGTCCTCATAATCATTAATCCCTTTTACAAATCATTCTTGTTCGATGGTCAGTTTCATTTCAACATCATCATCACTCAGCTGATACAGGTAGGTTGGCCCGACCGTAATCTTCAACTTGTAGTCAAAGCCTCTTTTTGCCGATGACTTGATGGATTGAAACAGGTTGTCGTTGACTGCAGTCTGATTGGCTCTGGTTATGTTTCCCTTCCTGTCACATACGTCATATGTAACCGTAAGCCTTATGGGCTGCAGTTGGGGAGTCATGGGCAGGAAGTAGAAATATCCGAATTCCTGATATTCCTTGGTAAGCGTATAGAATGTTGAATCCTGAAGGTTCAAGGTAGTGATATCCGCATCGCTGCCAAACAGGTCAACGGTTATGGGGTTACTACCTTCAAGAGAACCGTTGCCATCAGGATTGATCATGTTGTTTGAGAAAGTGTAAGTGTGCGTCCCGGACAATGTCCCGTTAGGAGTGGATATCTTCACATCCTTGATTCTTATATCACGTATCTCCTTGTATTGGGCATCAATACAGAATGACAGGGTTGACTTGGAGTAGAGGTGATCCATAGCCAGGAAAGCCTTGGTTGTCTTTTCAACTCCTTCGACTGTCACTTTCTCTATGTTTCCTATGTTGAATTCACCCTCCTGCAGTGTGGGATATGTGTTCTGAGCAGGATTGTTGGGCAGGGTGGCGCCTGCTGCTGCTACGCACACAAGCGGATCTTGAGTGGTAAGTATATACAGGCTGTTGAATGCTAATGATGCACTACCATTCAGATAACTGAATGTGGGATTGGCCGGGCTGGGCATGGTTCTGGAGTAGACATACAGGTTGTAGTTGTATCCTTGCTCCACCTTTACGCCTGATCTCCATCCTGTTGGCTGAAGCGGAATAAAAGAACCGCCTGCGTCCTTGTCAGTGGCGCGGTCGGTTGCATTGGGCTCAAATGCAATTGCCTGAACTGCCAATGTATGACGCTGCACCTGTGCGTTATCAGCGTATTCGGCGTATTTGGAGTAGTCAATTGATGCGCGGGTCTGAACGGTGGTTTCTATCTGGCTCTCTATTACGGGATAGAGCGTTACAAGGCCATCGTCCACAGTGTCCTTCTGACAAGAGAACATAATCAAAGCGGTAACGGTTATCGCTACTGCCTTGAGTGTGAAATGGTTGTCAAGTCCTTTCGTTCTGCCTGTCATAGTATACACGCGCAAATATAATAATAATTTGTTAATTATTCAAAATTTTCTTCACCAATTGTACACTCCTGTCGGAACGTCTTGAGTAGTCCAATTCCTTACCAGAACCGACTGCAAGTCAACTCCGCCGCCTGATGAGTCAAACTTTAGAGTGATAATGTAGGATTTTCCTGATGCGGTTTGTCCGGTCTGGACCTGATTGTCAATCGTAGTACTCAATGTGAGTCCATTCACATTAGTAGTTATGGTTGATGATCCTCCAATTGAATAATCCACACTCAGTCCCAATTCATTCCATCCTGAACACGGAACCATGAGCCACTGGCAGATTTCGTCACTAACATAATCCTCCGGATCTATCTCATCATCAAATGATTCTGAGGATAGAGTGTGTGGGTTATCTGAGTTGTACAGAGTGTGAGTTCCGGAGCTGCTTGGGGTGTTGCCTGTGAACCCAGCGGTTCCGGTTATTCCAAAAGGCTGTGAGTAACTGGCTTTGCCGTCGGAACTTAGGATCTTGTTTTCTGAAGGGAGACCTTTGGTCAGTCTGATGCCGGATATGCTGACGTCATTTGCCTGAACACCCACGTAGTACGCCTTGATGACCAACTTGGCCAGAATGTGGCTGAACGTAAACCTTACCTTGGTTATACCGGTCTGCTCATCGGTAAATGCACCCTGGCTGTAGTTTCCTACGCGCTCAGCAGTCATAAAGTCTGCACTTGCGGCAAGTGAGCCGTCCTGCCAGAACGGGATGTCGTGAATGGTCAGAACTTTGTTCTGCTGGGTTGCATAGGCGGCTCCGTTGACCGAAGTCTGTCCCAGGTGCGGCCAATAGGCTATGAACTGGTATGAAGCCTGCGGGTTCTTGTCCCAGTAACGGGTGGGGGCGTAAGTCCAGTTGGGGTCAGCTACATTGCTTTCGGGTTTTACCTCTACGTTGTCAAATATGAGCAGGGGATCACTACCGGTAACGCTCTTGTAACCGTACACGCCGAATCCCATATCGCTGCTAAAGGCTTGCGATATAAGGTCAGCCTTGCTGTCAACAACGGCCTTGGTGCCCTTGTCCGATATGCCCAGGTCTATGGCGCTCTCCTGTACTATTTCTTTGTGCTTACAGCAGGAGTTCAGCCACACTGCCCCCAGTGTGACTGTTATAATCGTTATTAGTGATATTTTCCTCATTGCTGTATTTGTTAAAAATTTTCTTAGATGTTCACGTCAAAGTTCTGTGAGAAAACCTCTTCCCACTGCTGAACGGTAGCGGTGAATTCAATGACTGCGTCCTCAATTTCGGCCTTGGGCTGTATAATGCCGGTGTCGGGATCTTTCTGGAGCTGGATCCATTCGTCGTCATCGTCTACGTCGCCGTCGCCGTCGCTGTCATAATGAATCAGGATGACGTCCTTGCCCTCGGGGTTGTTGGGGTTGCCGTCGCTGGGATCTTTGTCGGGATCGCCGCCGGGAACCTGCTGGGTGTCATCGTCGCCGTCAATGTCATCAATGTGGCCGTCGCCGTCGCGGTCAAAACCTGCCTCCAGCTTGCCGTCACCGTCAACATCCTCCCATACGATGGGTACTGTAACCCATGTGTCGGGTACGTCGTCACCATCGGTATCCTCAAATACGTAAACCTGGTCGGGCTCGTCGGGATTGTACTTTACAACGCCGGGATAGGGAGTATCATCGGTCTTGGTGATGGTGTCACCGGTTGCGGGGTCTATCTGTATGCTTGCGTCGCCGTCAGCATCCCATATGCGGGTTGCTTTCTGCGGGTTGAAGGCAAGAGTGTAGTTGTAACGGTAATCGGGCTGCCAGGCCGATATGGGCTTGGTCACGGTGTTGTTTGTGCCGGTTATTCCAGCCAGACGGATGCCGTTCTTGGTGAATGTTGATGTGGTTCCGTCCTTGTAAGTAATTTTGAATACAACATCCAGGCTTACGTCCTTGGGCTGGGAATCGGTGCTGAACAGAGTCTGCGGAATCATGAGATAGTCGCTGTAAACGGCTGTGGCAGTCTTTGTTATCTCAATGTTGTTCTTGGCAGGAATCTGCATGTAACCGCTCTGGTTGGTCCATGAACCCTGTGCGCGGTCCTGGTTCCAACCGGTCTGCCGGTAACTGCCGGTCGAGTGGATATTGTAGAACTTTATACTTTTTATTACAATGCTTTCAATGCCGGTCATATCCAGAGCGTTGCTTATCTTGGCAAAGATGTTTACGTTACTCAGAATATGGTGGAAATACATATCGACCGTATTGAACGGTGATACGTCACGTCTCTCGGATATCATCAGGTCAGTCTGATCAGCCGGAGCGTTGGGTGTGGTGTATGATGCAATGCTGATGTAACGGTTATCATCATTGCTCATGGTGTAGAGAGTCTTGGAGTAGGGGAACATGCCGTAGAACATATACTTTGAGCCGATGTTCCACAGTTTCTTGTTGTCATAAGTCCATGCTGCGCTGTCAGGCAGGTAACGTACGTCCTGGTTGTTGAATATAACGTCAATCTCGCCGTCAGTGTTCTGAATGCCCCATACGGCCATAGTGTCACCTGCAACAAATCCTCCGTTACCGGCGGTCTTTGATGCGCGGGTCATCTTGTTGACGTAGTTTCCAAACTCAATGTAGGCGTTAGATCTGTTGGCTGCAGGGTCAATCTCATGCAGGATACCGTTCTGCTGGCATGATGAAACCATCATCACGCCTGCCAACATGCTTACTTTGATAATCTCTCTCAAGTTAGTCATCTGTTTCATGTTAGGACTATTGTTTTAATTATTTTGAAAATGCTGAATAATTAGTCGAGTTGTCGGTCCAATCCTGAACGCCGGCGTCAAACCTTATGGGGTCGGGGCCGATGATAACGGTTATCACATAACTCTTGCCGGCCTCAAACTTGCCGAACAACTCATCTAAACTGAATATGTTATCCATGTGGCTTATATAGCCGCCTGAATTACCGATGTTGTACCAAACGCGTATGTACTGACTACCGGTTACGCTTTGCGGAATAAGCAGTGACTCAAGCACAAATACTGCGCTGTCGGGTATGCTCACATGCTTGGCGCTGGTAACGGTATAACGTGGCAAGGTATCGACTGTAGTCCACTCGGGTGCAAGAACCTGGCTTGCGTCCTCAAGAGTCTGAACAAAATCACCCTGACTTATAAAATTGCCTATCTTAAGGCTGTCAATGCTGATGGATACGATGGAGTCGGGCAGGAAAGTGCTGCTGCGACGGACTCTGACGCATATCTTGGACAGGATATGCTGCATGTTGAAAGTAACCTCGTTGCGGGTAACTCCCTGCATGCTCTGACCTGAGCGGTCCAGCATCCAGTCAACATCGGCCACATGACCAAAGTTGGCGGGCGGTACGGGAACGCCGCTGTCAATTGTGTTGCAACCCTTCAATGTCACGCCTTTAATGCTGATGGCATGATTATCGGGATTGATTGTAGCCGTCACTCCGGGAACACTGCCTGAGTGCGGTGCGTAAGCGTAGAACCTGTAGGAACTCTTGCTGTCCCAGTACTTTAAAGGCGAATAAGTCCACTTGCCAAGGGTAGCACTGAACGTCACGTCCTGATTAATGAACAGACGTTCAGTAGCTCCCTCTTGTGTGGTTTGCCAACCCCAGACTCCCATACTTTCCATATGTTCGCTGAGCAGGGCAAGGGCTTTGGTCGTTGGTACAGGATTGTCAATGATTCCGTTGCTGAAAGCAATAGCCAGACTTTCGTCGTCCGCCGGCTGATTACGCAGCTCGCGGACAGTGTCATCATAAGCGCAACTTACAACTGTCAGGATTATTCCCGTCAGCATTAGTTTAGCAATAATTCCGAACAGTCTGTTCATCTCGGTTCTATACCTCTTTTTATAATTAACCTTATTTATCGCATCGGCTAAGGTTTTGACCGAGCCCCTTCTACCTGGGCAACATTCCTTTTATAAATATCATTGGTTCTAAAGCGCTCACGTTCACTTGGTGGCCATCAGGGGTATCACCCACCTGGTGGCCTATCTAAAGAAAAGAGTTAGCTGATGATCACTGTACAGGTATGGTGGCGGCTCCAGTTCCTGTGTTGGAGAAACCAGCGATAGATGCAACATCAAACTCGATTGCTGCAGGAGCAATAGTAAGAGTATATGTGATGTGTGAATCTGTACCCCATATCTGCTGAGTGGTTACGTGACCTACTTGTGCATTAAACGGCTCACCATCAACTGTGAAATTAATCGTAAAGGTCAGAGCGTCTGCGGCAATTGTCTGCGGAACCATAATGAATGTATTTGTTCCATTTTTAGCGCCATCTGTTCCCAATGCTGCAGTTTCTGAACTAAGTACGGTAGCACTAGCAGATGTATTGTGATTGGGAATAGTCCACTCTGTATGAGAGAGCTCGTTATTAGGAGAAGCGGTAAGGGTTTGAACAAATGTTCCATTACCACCATCCCATCCTGTCATTGTTATGCTCTGGACCTTAACTTCTCCAGTTACAGTAGCTGCTTTCTTCAAAAGGAAGTCAACCTTGGCCATAACGTGATTAAAAGTAAAATCAACATTACTCTGATCGGTTCCTTTGCGGTCTATAACACCAGCACGTGAAATGAGATAGTCTTTAGTTCCTGCAGCAGAGGCATCGCCAGAAGCTGCTCCTGTTATTGTAATTCTCATTACGTTGTTGGTTGCACCAGCAATAGAGTAAGAGCCACCGGAAGGAGCTACAGCGTAGAAGCAGTAACTTGCATTTTTGTCCCAATACTTCTTTGAGGTATAAGTCCAATTGGTCTCATTGCCACTAATATAGGTGCCAGATGAACTTGTTACATTTACACCATTAAATACTGTATATTTATCAACAGTCCAGTCCATTGTAGCCTGGTTTTTAGCTTTGTAACCCCAAACAATAAAGCCGCCTTCGCTGGCAAGATTTGCATTGCTTGTGATCTCGGCTCTAGTAGTCTTATATGTGAGAGCATCGAAACCAATTTCGTTGTTGCTTTCCTGGATGTCGTTTTTGACATCGTTGCTGGAACATGCGGCAAATATTGCCACAGTTGCCAAGAGATATAATTTCTTATTCATAACGTTGTTTGTATTTCGTTTTTAATATGCTTGTATAGCGCCTTCAGTAGCGTATGTGCTCCAATCAAATACCTCAGCGTCAAATTCGATTTCAGCAGGATTGATAGTGATAGTCAACTTGTTCTGCCAACCTTCGTTGAAGGGAACAAGAGACTCATTTACATTAGCTGTCTCAGTATTATCTGCAGTTGCATTGAAAGCGGCAGCAAGGTTGTAGTAACCATAGAACTCTTCATCGTCTATAGAATACTTGAGGTAAACATAGGCCTGAGTTTCGTTGCTTGATCCTGATGCGTCGATATTCTCCCATACAACATTCTGCGGCATAATCAGAGTCTCAAGGACATATTGCGGGGTTGTTGTCACGCCGTCGTCTTTGGTGGTTGCAGTCAAAGTAATAGCGGTAGGTACATAAGTGCCATCAACGGTCGGTGTTGCCCAACGTGCAATGGTACCTGCGGCCAGTTGCTCTGCTGTAAGACCAGTTGGCTTTTCGTTGAATGAACCCTTATTCTTCAGGTTATAAACTTTGAGTTCTTTGAGAGAAACAACAGAATTCTGAATATTGGTTCCCTTCTTGACAAGCACATTCAGACGTGAAAGAATGTGGTTGAAGTTAAGATTAACTTTGTCAGGAGTGGTAACCTTATTGTATGCAGAACGCTCAACTGGGCAAGGAGAAGCAATCATGAGATCAAGGTCTGCTCCGCCGTTTGTCTTCCAAGATTCTGTTGCGTTGGTTGATGCGGCGGTACGAACATTGACGCCAGTCAACTTGTAGTTTGCAAGAGTAATTGTACCGTCTGACATATCTGTCGTTGATGTGAATGAAAAGCCCCAACTCTCACTTGCAGGTGCTGCTGCATAGAAGTAGTATCTTGTAGCTGTCTTATCCCAGAATTTAATAGGGTCAGCTTTCCATTTGCTATCGCTTGTGGAATAAGTAACAGTACCAGGTGCGTCTGCTGCATATACAGCCTGATGTGTGGTGGCGTCCTTAGCTCCCCAAACCTTAAAGGTGGTGTGGTGTCCTTCCAATGCCGAATGACTGGAAGCGCCTGAATTTTCTGCTGTAGGATCTGCCTTTGTCTGCTTCTCGGCGAAGGTCTCAAATGAGATTTCAGCAGGTTCACTATAGAGATCTTGGACCATGGCCTTATCTCCGCATGCAGTCATTATCAATGCTGCTCCTGCAATCATTAAATAACTCTTTTTCATAATTCTCTTTTCTTTATTTGTTAGTATTATAGACTAATTACATGCTAATGGCCTGGTTGTTAGTAGTATCCCATGCTACAACGCTAGCGTCAAACTTGATGGGCTCCGGACCAACAGTGATTGTGAGGTTGTACTCATTACCCTGGGCAAATGAGAAAGTCTCATTAACTTCAGCGTTAGCCTTCCAAATGGCAGCGAAATCATAATAAGCCTCATAGTTTTCTGTACCGATATGATAGTTGATATACAGGTACATATCATCCATTCCGGTAGCGGTAGGCTGAATGCCCTTTACTTTGCATGTTGCCGTCTGAGGGAACATGAGAGTTTCCAACCAATAATACTCACTATAGTTGGTGGTCTCATCTGTCAAGGAATAATCAGCGTCAATATCGCGGGCATATTTCTCGTCAGGATCAACAGTCCAGCCTGAAAGGTCGGTATTACCTACATAATACCCCTGCTTGTAAAGACCGTTAACCTTCAGCTCATTAACAACCAGCTCCTGGCTGCCGATATAAGAATCGCCAAGCTTGATTTTGATGTTGAGCTTTGCCAAGATATGCTTGAATTCCAAATCAACCTCTCCAGTAAGAGCATTGCTGGCCTTGGTCTTTGTGATCTTAGAAGCAACCATGTAGTCTCTATTGAAACCGCAATATGACAGATTCTGGCTTTTGGGAACATCATTCACAATAGCAAGATTCTTTTCAGTTGAGATAACGTAAGGTGAAGCGGCTGTTTTGATCTTTACATTATTGTCGCCAGCCTCAACTGCATATTCTCCACTTTCTACATAAGGTGCTACAGCAAAGAACTCATAGCTATCAGCCATTTTATCCCAGAATCTTACTTCTTCGTAATACCAGCCGGCTGAGAATGTCTCGTTAGCTCTAACCCATTCTGTAGAAGGCTTGCTTCCTACATAAACAGGATCTCCAGCTTTATCTTCTGCAAAATACTCGACAGGAACGTTGCCGAATACTGTTTCTTTCTTTTCACCATCGGCTCTTTGAACTGTCTTGAAACCATAGACGCTGAATACGTCATAGAAATCCTGAAGGCTTGCGGAGTTTTCTCCTTTTGCCTTGGTGTTCTTTCCTGCGAAAGCAGAGAAAGACAGGGGCTGCGGGTTGTTCTCAGATACGGCATCCTTGAAGGTGTCGGTCTCAGAGCATGCTGTAAACAATGCCACAGCAGCTGCGATCATCAAATAACTCTTTTTCATAATTCTCTTTTCTTTAAATTTTAATAGTAAATAGTCCTTTTATAAATATATTGGGCGCGAATTACGGCTGTACGGGAGGTACGATGTTTGAACTTGCGTTCTTGTCTACCCATGCATCGGTTGAAGCGTCGAAGGTGATTACGTTCGGACGAACAGTCAGGAAGATGGTGTAGTTGTTACGCTCCAGGAAGTTCTCAAATACCTTGGCGTTTTCGCCGTCATCCAGCTTGAGAACGTAGTTGTAGTTCTGCTCTATGGTGCCTGATACGATTGAGTAGTTGATTGTGAGTTTCTCAACGTTGGTCTCAATTGACTGAGGCATTACAAGTGACTCAATGAAATAGAGGAACTTGCCGGGCTTGTAGTTGTCGCCCTCGCCCTGACCCTTGAGCAGCTCAATGCCGTGAGTGTTGGCCCAAGTGAGCTTGTAGTTGGCTGCATTGGCAGATGCCTCTGAAATCCAACCGCTGGTCTGTGCTGAAGTTGACTCGGTGTATGTGCCCTTATCATCAAGACCTTCAACTGTTACGTCCTTGATCAGAACCTTTACATTATCAAAGGTAGGATCCTTTGCGATAGCGATGTTCAGCTTGGCAAGGATGTGCTTGAACTCCAGATTTACATCGGTGATAGCGTTGGCACCGTTTCTGGTGATCTTACCGGCTGTCATGAGGTCGGTGTCACCGTTGCCGCCTACGAAACCTACCTTAGCCTCGATGGTGTCGGGGGCATCGGTTGACTGAAGGTTCTGGCCTTTCAGAGTGTAACCGGCTGCTCTGGTTGTGTAGGTACCTGCGTTGTCTGCAACATTCAGAGGCTTGGTGTAGGTAATGATGTCTGAGTTGGGGGCTACTGCTACGAAGCTGTATGTAGCCTGCTTGTCCCAATAACGATAGGGGCTGTAAGTCCAGTTGTTGGGATCCTGCTTGGTTGCATCGTAAGTGATGATATCCTTTACTGAATCACCGCTGAATACATACTCAGCTGCTGCGTTCTCGTCGTTGTTTGACTTCTTGGTTGACCAAACTGCAAATGTCTGGTGGTAGGTCTCAAGTGACTCAGCGGCTGCTCTGGTGGCTTTCTCTGAGATGGTGTTGAAACCGATAACTACTGGCTCCTGGTTTGCCAGGAGATCGTTGCTTAACTTTTCGTTCTGTGCGCAGGATGCCATCATTGTGGCAGCTGCTGCGAAATAAAGAATCTTCTTCATAAGTCCTTTGTTTTTTTGTTTGTAATTGTTTTATTGTTTTGTTGCTTTGTTTTTGTTCTCTAGTTAAGGAGATTTTTTTCTCTAGTTAGCGAGCCTGAAAATCTCCGTTCAGTTAACGAAACGAACAGTGGTTCCGTTGTAACGTGTGTAGCTGCCATACGTGGGCTGACCCTGCTGCTGGGTGGCCGAACTCTCCGTTTCAGCTTTAGCGCGTGTGTTTGCCAGAGTGGCCAGTGCTGCCACAGCCAGAACTGCTACAGCTGCCAGGAACATATAGCTCCATTTGCCTTTTCTAATTAATTCGGTAAACATACTTATTTTTATTTTTATCTTTTTTTATTAATCTTCAATATTTGTTTCAAAATCATCGTTTCTTCATCAAATGGTGATCTCGGCGTTGATTTCGTTTGACCAATCCTCAACATTTGCGTTGAAACCGCCACCGGTGCTCTGAGGACGACGATTAAACTCTTCATCAGAAACGTTGTTGGCGTCATAATATATGGTGATGACACCACCTGCGGGCTTGTTGTGCATCTGCTCGGTGATGTCAATTGTCGGCTCGTGTGAGTAACCGTTGCTGAGGGTGAATCCAATACCTATGTAGTTGTCGTCAAGCAAAGGAGCCTTGGTGCCGGCCTTTGTGGTCTCGATGGGAGTGATACCGGGAAGACCCCATGTGAGCACGCGGGCGGCAAGGATGTCGGCGTTCTCAATTGTTGTACCGTCGGCCAGGCGAACATCGTCGTGGTTCTGGATGGGCTTAACCTCATCGGTTGATACTGAGATTGTATTGTCGAATGTTCTGCGGGTGAACAGGTCAACACCCTGTGCAAGACCTGAGATTGTGAATCCCTTGGCGCCGGTGATTACCTTCTTGCCGTCACGCTCGTTGTTCAGGATTACAACCTGATACATGTAAACGAATGAGTAGGGGCGCAGGGCTGCGTCAACCTTGTAGATGTAACTCAGGTTGCCGTACTCATCGTATTCTTTCTCATATGTTGAAGGATCCTCGCTGATCTTGAGGTTTGAAGCAAGTGAACCGAACAGCTCATCAGGCTGGTTGTAGTTCTGGTATGTCTTGATGGTATCAGGCATCTCACTGTTCTCGCTCTCGCCGCGTGTGCGGATGTATGATGCAAGGGTGCTCATACGGGTTGAAGCAGTGTAGGTCTCGTAATCGTCACTCTGGTAGAATGAAGTGTACTCGGTACCGAAGTTGTAGAACAGCATATCGTAAGTTGAACCTGCTGTCAGAGATACACGTCCGCCGTTTGAATCAAAAATCTTGAAGAATGAGCTGTAACGCTTGCCGGTGTAGCTGTCTACGCTATAGATGGTGCCCTTAATGAGTTCGGGCTTTGTGTAACCGATGGTACCGAAATCTGCTGCGCTCTCGTTCCAGGTGTACTGCCACTCAGTCTCCCAGTCGATACCCCAGAGAAGATCCAGACGTACGTCGTAAATCTCAACCTCGATATCGATTCCGTTGACGCGGAGGTACAGATCCTTACGCTCGCAAGAGTTGCCGAACAAAAGAACCATTGCAAAGCCCAGAATAATCTGTATCTTTGCGATAGCCTTACTGTTTAAAAATCTTCTGTTCGACATTTAAATTTGTTCTTTTCGTTTGTTTTCGATACAAAGGTACGCGTTATATATATGACGATTTTCCAACATCTACAATTTTGCCTACCAAAATCACAAAACGAATTTCAAACAATAGTTCAAATATCAACACATGGTGTTCAATATGTCAATTTATAGACGAAACGACAATTCTCAAAATCTCAAAAACACAAATTTTGAGTAAAATATAGCGATATTTGGTACTCTCGTGCCATTTTTATGCTTATTTTTGCTGTGAATTTGAAATAAAGGACTGATTTATGCTTGGAATTTTTGTTGTTCAATTGCCTTTTTCAGTTTGCGCCGTCTGGTGTCTGCTCATATTGTGCAAGAGGCACAAAACGGTCTCAGACAGGCTTATAATGTGGGTTATGGGACTTTTGGCCGCCAGTTTCTTTTGCGGTTCACACCACATGGATCCCAATCCGAACTACCGTTTGCTTGCCGTTTATGACATAATACTTAATTTTTCTTCGCTTGCGGTATTCCCTATTATCTGCCTTTATATAAGGTCCTGTTATGAGGACAAGGAACTTACTTGGGTGCATTATCTTTCTACGCTGCCTTCATTGGTGGTTCTGGGTTTCTCTATTTCTCTAACCTTTATGCTTGGCTTGACCAGGTCGGCAGCTCTTATTGAGGCAATTCATTCAGGATTTTTTATGCGTAGCCAGCTTACACAGCTTGAAAATGCATATATTTCACTTACTTACCATTTCTATTACATCTTGTTCTTTATAAGCCTTTCTGTCTCTCTGGTTTATATTTTTGCAAGACTGTTTACCGGAAAGTTTAAATTTAATCATATCATAGCGTTTTTGAGAAGCGAAAAGTCATCGTTTATCGCTAATGTGATATGTTTGTTTTTCGTCATGTTCTTTATCCTTTGGGGCGTATCGGTTCTGTTCAGTACGGTCTTCCATAATTCGCTTGTGATCTGGTCATATTTGTGGGCTTTGTTCACATCGGTTCTGTTGTTTATGGTAGGTTACGTTACTGCTGTGCCTTCTTTGCCTGGCGGATACATTAATCTGGACAGATTGCGTCATCCTTTCTCTGCTATGCGTCAGTCAACTCAGGATTTCCTTCAGGGTATTGACTCGGGTCCCATGGCGGGTGTCTCAAATTCGGGTTATGACAAGATCATGGATGCGTTCAAGCAGCATATGGAAAAGGAATTGGGCTTTCTGAATCCCTCCCTGACCATTGAGGAGATTGCACGTGTTCTTAATACAAACCGTACATATGTCTCTAAGCTGGTTAACCTTTACTACGGTATGACTTTCCGTGATTATGTCAACCTTAAACGCATTGAGTTTGCCAAGCAGCTTATGACTGATGAGCCGGATGCTTCTTTGGATTACATTTCGGCCAAGAGCGGGTTCCAGAGCTCTACCCAGTTTATCCGCAAGTTCAGAGAGATTGAAGGACTTACTCCTACCATCTGGAAGGCTACCCTCCGCCCTAAGAAGTAATCTCACACAGAAATCACAGAAACCACAGAAATAATTTCTCGCAGAAAGCGCAGAATACTTATATTTGCAAAAACTAAAATCGTTTCTATGAAAACTAATGACGCCTTGGTTGCTATTTTAAAGAAGAGCCACGCACAAGCAATGGCTGGACAGACTGTATCTATGGACGAAGTAAAAATCTTCATGAAAAACAAAGTTGATGAACTTACAAGTAAAGTGGACGCTCGTTGCGTTGCAGAGTCTATCTGAAGTATTAGACTATACCTTTGAACAATTTGGAGAGAAACAGTTAAGGAAACTGACAAAACGAATTAATTCCACAGTATACAGGATTTCCCTATTTCCAAAGTCTGGTAAACCTGAAACTGATGTTTCAGATTGTATTGGTGTTGCTTTCAGGAGTGTAGTTGTTTTAAAAAAAATAAAACTGTACTATACTTTCGGTAATGGTATCCTTTTTATTGAGTTTGTAAAGAATACCAATATGGATGACAACACCATGATCAATAAACTTCTTTTATCCTGATTTCCTTTTCTGCGTTTTCTGCGTTTTCTGCGAGACTTTTTTTATATTTGCGATTCATTACTGAATATCATTATTAACCTATGAATACCAAAATCCAGGAACTTACCGACATTATATATAATGAAGGTGTAGCTAAAGGTCAGGCCGAGGCTGACCAGATTCTGGCCCAGGCCAAAGAACAAGCCCAGAAACTTATTGCAGATGCCCGCAAGGAGGCCGATGCGTTGCTGGCTGCCGCCAAGAAGGAGAGCGCCGACAACGCCGAGAACGTGCGCAAGGAGCTCAAGCTCTATGCCGCTCAGGCAGTAGAGGCCCTTAAGAGCGAGATTGCCACTGTAGTGACTGACAAAATCGTCAAGGATGCTGTGAAGGGCTTTACCGCTGACCAGAAGGCCTTTAACGAGTTCATGCTCAAGATTGCCCAGGAGTGGGGTAAGAACCAGCAGATTGAAATCAAGAGTGCCGATGCTGAGGCCCTTAAGAAGTATTTCCAGGCCAACGCAAAGGATCTGCTCGACAAGGGTGTCAAGATTACCCAGGTGAACGGCCGTGCCGCTGAATTCTCAATCCAGCCCGCTGACGGTGCGTATAAGGTGAACTTCGGCACCGAGGAGTTTGAGAACTGGTTCAAGTCAATACTGCGCCCGCAGTTGGTTGAGACCCTGTTCTGATGGCAAATTACTATTACATAATATCCGGACTGCCTGACATCAGCTTTGATGACAGCAAGGCCGCGTATACCGTTGAACAGTTCCGCCAGGAGGTTTTTGACGCCTTGAGCTCACAAGACCGTAAGGTTATGGATATTCTCAATCTGGAGAATGAGTGTCGTAACCTGATTGGTTCTGAGCGTATGGAGGAACTTGTGGCTCTGGTTAAGGCAGGCGAACAGGCCCCCAAGGATGTCCCTCAGTTTATGTACACTTTTGTACAGGAGTGGGTTGACGACAGCTGGCGTCAGAAAGCGGCTTTTGCCGAGGACCGTCTGTGGAGTCTGTTCTATGAGTACGCTATGGCATCAGGCAACGGGTTTGTACGCAAGTGGTATGAGTTCAACCTTGACATGAACAATATCATGGCGGCCATTACGGCACGTAAGTACAACCTGGACATCCAGAAGGTGGTAGTGGGCTCCGGAGACATTGCAAACGCGCTGCGCACAAGCGGTGCACGCGACTGGGGACTGAGCCAGGAGGTGGAGTGTTTTGAGGATGTGGCCCGTCTGACCGAGGAGGATGACCTTTCACAGCGTGAGCGTAAGGCTGATCAGATTCGCTGGCGCTGGCTTGAGGACAATACCTTCTTTAATTATTTCAGTGTTGAGAAACTGTTCTCATACATGGTCCGCCTGAGTATGGTGGAGCGCTGGAGCAGTTTGGACCGCGAGGAGGGACAGAAACTGTTCCGTGAACTTATTGGTACGCTTAAGGATCAGACCAGCGTGCCTGCTGAATTCAGATAAACAAAAAACTAAAGATAAATGGCTACAAAAGGTACAGTATGCGGAGTCATTGCCAACATGGTTACGTTGAAGGTGGACGGACCTGTTGCACAGAATGAGATCTGCTACATAGAGACAGGAGGCGACAAACTCATGTCCGAGGTCATTAAGGTGGTAGGCGAGAACGTCTACGTACAGGTGTTTGAAAGCACCCGTGGCCTCAAGGTAGGAGCGCCCGCCGAGTTTACCGGTCACATGCTTGAGGTAACGCTGGGCCCGGGTATGCTGTCACACAACTTTGACGGTCTGCAGAATGACCTGGACAAGATGACGGGCGTATTCCTTAAGCGCGGTGAGTATACCTATCCGCTGGATAATGACCGTCTGTGGAAGTTTGAGCCTATCGTAAAGGTGGGTGACAAGGTTCAGTCATCGGACTGGCTGGGTAAGGTTGAGGAGAACTTCCAGCCGCTCAAGATCATGGCTCCGTTCCAGCTGGAGGGTGAGTACACGGTTAAGAAGATTGCCCCGGAGGGTGAGTACCGCATCATCGATGAGATTGCAGTGCTTGAGAACGCCAAGGGCGATACCGTAAGTGTGAACATGATCCAGAAATGGCCCGTTAAGGTGGCTATGACCAACTATCAGGAGAAGCCGCGTCCCTTCAAGCTGCTGGAGACAGGTGTACGTTCAATCGATACCCTGAACCCGATCGTAGAGGGCGGTACAGGATTCATTCCCGGCCCGTTCGGTACAGGTAAGACAGTGCTTCAGCACGCCATTTCAAAGCAGGCCGAGGCCGATATCGTTGTAATCGCTGCCTGCGGTGAGCGTGCCAATGAGGTTGTGGAGATCTTTACCGAGTTCCCCGAGCTGGATGACCCGCACACAGGCCGTAAGCTGATGGAGCGTACCATCATCATAGCCAACACATCAAACATGCCGGTTGCTGCCCGTGAGGCATCTGTATATACCGCAATGGCCATCTCAGAGTACTACCGTTCAATGGGTCTGAGAGTCCTGCTGATGGCTGACTCCACTTCACGTTGGGCACAGGCTCTGCGTGAGATGTCAAACCGTATGGAGGAGCTGCCTGGTCCGGATGCTTTCCCGATGGATATCTCATCTATCATTGCAAACTTCTACGGACGTGCAGGTTACGTATACCTCAAGAACGGCCAGCCGGGCTCAATCACGTTCATCGGCACCGTATCACCTGCGGGTGGTAACCTTAAGGAGCCTGTGACCGAGAATACCAAGAAGGTGGCCCGATGCTTCTACGCCCTGGAGCAGGAGCGTGCCGACCGCAAGCGTTACCCGGCCATCAACCCCATTGACTCTTACTCAAAATATCTGGATTATCCGGAGTTTGACAAATATATCACCGGCCGCATTGACAGCGAGTGGATTAGCAAGGTAAACGAGCTTAAGACACGTCTGCTGCGCGGTAAGGAGATATCGGAACAGATCAACATCCTTGGTGATGACGGTGTTCCTGTTGATTATCACGTTACATTCTGGAAGTCAGAGTTGATTGACTTTATCGTTCTGCAGCAGGATGCGTTCGATGAGGTTGATGCCGTTACTCCCATGGAGCGTCAGGTAACCATCGTGGACCGCGTGATCGACATCTGCCACACTGAGTTCAAGTTTGACACTTTCCTTGAGGTTATCGACTACTTCAAGAAGGTCATCAACCTGTGCAAGCAGATGAACTACCAGCCGTTTGAGTCAGAGAAGTATTTTGAATACGAGAAGGAACTCAAGGCCCTTCTTGCTGAACGTAAAACCGCTTAACCCGCTATAGCTATGACAACAAAGGCATTCCAGAAGATTTACACCAAGATCAGCCAGATTACAAAGGCTACCTGCTCGCTCAAGGCGCAGGGTGTGGGTTATGATGAGCTGGCCATCATTGACGGCCGATTGGCTCAGGTGGTTAAGATTGTGGGCGAGGACGTTACCCTGCAGGTGTTTGAGGGTACCGGCGGTATCCCCACCAACGCTGAGGTTGTGTTCATGGGCAAGGCTCCTACACTTAAGGTAAGTGACAGCCTGAGCGGCCGATTCTTCAACGCATACGGTGATCCTATCGACGGCGGTCCTGCCGTTGAGGGTACCGAGGTTGAGATTGGCGGTCCGTCTGTGAACCCCGTTCGCCGTAAACAGCCGTCAGAACTGATTGCTACCGGTATCGCGGGTATCGACCTTAACAATACATTGGTATCAGGTCAGAAGATTCCGTTCTTTGCTGATCCTGACCAGCCGTTCAACCAGGTTATGGCAACCGTGGCCATGCGTGCCAAGGCCGATAAGATTATCCTGGGCGGTATGGGTATGACCAATGATGACTACCTCTACTTCAAGAACGTGTTCTCAAACGCCGGTGCGATGGACCGTATCATCGGTTTCATGAATACCACCGAGGACCCTGCCGTAGAGCGTCTGCTTGTTCCTGACATGGCTCTGACCGCAGCCGAGTACTTTGCCGTCCAGAAGGATGAGAAGGTGCTGGTACTGCTGTCTGATATGACATCATATGCCGATGCATTGGCAATCGTATCCAACCGTATGGATCAGATTCCTTCAAAGGACTCAATGCCTGGTTCACTCTATTCGGACCTGGCCAAGATCTACGAGAAGGCCGTACAGTTCCCCAGCGGCGGTTCAATTACCATTATCGCTGTGACAACATTGTCAGGCGGCGATATCACTCACGCTGTGCCTGATAACACCGGTTATATCACCGAGGGTCAGTTGTTCCTGCGCCGCGACAGTGACATCGGTAAGGTTATTGTTGACCCGTTCCGTTCACTTTCACGTCTGAAACAGCTGGTTAACGGTAAGAAGACCCGTGCAGACCATCCGCAGGTTATGAACGCCGCCGTACGTCTGTATGCCGATGCTTCGAACGCCAAGACCAAGGTTGAGAACGGTTTTGACCTGACTGAGTACGATGAGCGTGCCCTGAACTTTGCCAAGGAGTACTCTGACAAGCTTCTGGCTATTGACGTTAACCTTGACACCACCGAGATGCTTGATGTTACCTGGGGTCTGTTTGCCAAGTACTTCAAGCCCGATGAAGTCAACATCAAAGCTGCTCTTGTAGAACAATACTGGCCAAAATGATACCATTGGGGACGGTTCCGTTTGGTACTGTTTTTAGATTATGAGTATAAAGTTCCAATATAACAAGACTTCACTTCAGCAGATGGAGAAACAGCTGAAAGTGCGTAAGCGTACCTTACCTATCATTAAGAGTAAGGAGAGTGCGCTGCGCATGGAGGTGAAGAAATGCAAGGACGATCTGGCCAGACTGGAGGCCGAACTGGAGGAGGGCATACGCAAGCATGACTCCATGTTCGCGCTGTGGAATGAGTTCAACCCGAACCTGGTGAGCGTGAAGGATGTTCACCTGACCGTACGCAAGATTGCCGGAACACGCATTCCGGTGCTTGACGAGGTTGAGTTTGAGGTTGCTCCGTTCAGTCTGTTCAGTCAGCCCAAATGGTATTATGACGGCATCAACATACTGCAGGGACTGGCTCATGACGCTATCCTGGTGGAGTTCACGACCGCCAAGCTGGCGCTGCTTGAGAAGGCCCGCAAAAAGACAACCCAGAAGGTGAACCTGTTTGAGAAGGTCCAGATTCCGGGTTATGAGGATGCCATACGTAAGATAAAACGCTTCATGGAGGATGAGGAAAATTTGAGCAAGTCAAGCCAGAAGATCCTTAAGTCTCTGCTTGAGCGCCGTGAAGCCGAAAAAGAAGAGGAGGCTGAGGTATGATTACAAAGATGAAAAAACTCACCTTCCTGATTCATAACGGGGAGTATGAAGGGTTCCTGGAGCATCTGCGCTCACTGGGCATAGTCCATGTGATCCAGAAGCAGCAGGGTACTGTTCAGAATGAAGAACTGCAGGATGACCTGAATCTGTTGAGCCGATGCAAGAACGCTATCCGTGAACTGGAGTCCAGTGCAAAGATGGTCGAAGAGGGTTCGGTTTCAGATTCAGTAAAGAACTTTGCGTTCGATACACCTGCCAAGGTTCTTGAAAGATACGACATAATCTGCGCTGACAAGGTCGTTCAGGAGCAGACTCTTCAGGCTCTGTCACGTGACCGCGCACAGCTGCTTCCATGGGGCGATTTTGAGCCCTCCAAGGTGGAGCGTCTTGCTGCTGCGGGTTACAGGATTGGATTCTATACATGCCCGCTGCGCGCATTCAAGGATGAATGGGTATCCAAGTACGGCGTCATAGAGATTGAGCGTGACAAGCAGAAGGTCAACTTTGTTACGGTTACCCATACGGATGTGATTGTAGACATTGATGCAGAGCAGGTTCATCTGCCGCATATGTCGTTATCGGCCGTAGAGGAGGATATAGCAAAGACAAAGGCTGCAATTGATGCCATTCCGGCTAAACTGGCCCAGCTTGCAAAGGTGGGTATTCCGGTACTGGAGAAGGCCGTCAAGGAACTGGAGAACAATATCGACTTTGGACGTGTACGCCTGACGGGCGAGAAACTTGCAGCCGACAGTCTGCTGCTGCTTGAGGGATGGATTCCTGCAGCCGATGTGGATGAGGTGAGCAAGGCTCTTGACATGAAGGGCGTGTTCTTTGACGTTGAGGATCCTCAGCCGGATGATGACATTCCTATCCAACTGAGCAACAATAAGTTCGCAAAGTTGTTTGAGCCGCTTACCAAGCTTTACATGCTGCCTACTTATCAGGAGCTTGACCTGACGCTCTTCTTTGCGCCGTTCTTTATGCTGTTCTTCGGCCTCTGTCTGGGAGATACGGGTTACGGACTGCTTATGATTGTGGCTCTGCCCATTTTCACAAAGCTGTTCCAGCTTATCAACCCAAATTTCAGCAAATGGCTGGTAGTGCTGTTCGGTGCTAGTACGATGCTGTGCGGACTGCTTTCGGGTACGTTCTTCGGGTTCAACATGTATGACCTTGACATTCCGTTCGTCCAGAAGATGAAGGAAATCCTCTATACCGATAACTCAACAATGTTCACCGTGTCATTGTGCATCGGTGTCGTTCAGATTCTGTTCGGTATGGCAATCAAGGCTGTGAACCTGAGCATCCAGTGCGGCGTCAAGTATGCGCTGGGTACGATAGGCTGGCTGGTACTCCTTATCACTGTGGGAGTAACGGTACTGGCAGGTCTGGAGTTCAGCAATCCTGTTGTGATGGGTATTCTCATTGCTGCTGCGGTGCTGATATTCCTGTTCAACAGCCCGGGCAAGAACCCGCTGCTGAACATCGGCCTTGGACTTTGGGATACTTACAATATGGCAACCGGCCTGCTGGGCGACGTGCTCTCATACGTTCGTCTGTTCGCGCTGGGTCTGTCAGGCGGTATCCTTGCTAACGTATTCAACAGCATGGCTGTGGGTATGGCGCCCGATAATCCCGTTGCAGGATTCATCGTCATGGTGCTCATATTCGTGATCGGTCACGCTCTGAACATATTTATGAATATCTTGGGAGCCATTGTTCACCCCATGCGACTTACGTTCGTGGAGTTCTTCAAGAACTCGGGTTACACCGGTGGCGGCACTGAGTACAAACCGTTCAAGGCAATTGAGAATTGAGAATTGAAAATTGAGAATTAATTAAATACAAACAATTATGTCTAGTTTAGTTTTAGCTTTTGTGGGCGTAGCCCTTATGATCGGCCTGGCAGGCATCGGTAGCGCATACGGCGTAACTATAGCCGGTAACGCAGCAGTTGGTGCTCTTAAGAAGGTTGACAAGTTCGGTAACTTTATCGTGCTCACCGCTCTTCCCGGTACACAGGGTCTGTACGGTTTTGCAGGTTACTTCATTTTCGCCAACATGGCCGGTGTTCTTACTCCCGACATCACTCCGCTGCAGGCAGCATCTGTATTCGGCGGCGGTCTGGCTCTGGGTATTGTAGGTCTGTTCTCAGCTATCCGTCAGGGTCAGGTTTGCGCTAACGGTATTGCAGGTATCGCACAGGGACACGACGTATTCAGCAAGACTCTGATTCTTGCCGTATTCCCCGAGCTTTACGCTATCGTAGCTCTGGCAGGTGTGTTCCTGATGAGTTCAGCTCTTTAATTGATTACGCCGGAGCCAACCATCTCATCATCAGGGCCGTACCAAACGGCGAACTGACCGGAGGTTATTCCGCGTTGAGGTTCATCAAAGATGATGTAGAGGCTGTTTGAGCGCTGAATGAGCCAGGCATCCTGAAGGGGCTGGCGGTAACGGATGCGCACGCGGTAACGGCGAATCTCAGATTCATTCATCTTAAGGTCGGGACGGATCCAATGGATTTGTCCCGATTCTATTTTCAGGCAACTGCGTGAAAGGCCGGGGTGGGTGTGACCCTCGCCGGCGTAGACGGTGTTGCTGTCTATGTCTGTGGCAATCACGAACAGTGAATCATCGTGGCCGCCTACGTTGAGACCGTGACGCTGGCCGATGGTAAAGAACTGGGCACCGTCATGAGTGCCAATGATCTTACCCCACGGGTTGGCCTTGAAGCGGGTCTTCTTGACGTGCTTGCGGCCCGAGCGGTAGGTCTCGGTTATGAATTTGATTGAGTCGTAGCGGTAGGGTGTAGCAAGGCGCTCCAGCGTGTCATCGCTGAGTCCGGCAATCTTTTCAGGGCTGTAGTTGTTTGAAGTGAGCGTATCGGTGCACTTGTCCTCGCTGATGTAGCCGGTTACCATATTGGCTTTGGTGCCATCGGCCGTAATGCTGTCAAGCGTCTCCTGCTGGAACTTGAAGTGCGGGTTGTTTGTATAGAAATCGGGATAGACCTCTACTATGTTGCCGTCACGGCTCTTGAGTTTCTGCTTGAGGAACTCCGGCAGGTCCACCTTGCCTACAAAGCAAATACCCTGCGAATCCTTCTTGGTGGCCGATGGCAACGCGGCCTCGGCGGCTATCTGGCGTACCTCTTTCTTGAGCAGATGACCTATGGGGAAAAGTGCTCGTGAGAGCTGTTCCTGGTTGAGCTGGCAAAGGAAATAGCTCTGGTCCTTGCCGGGATCAACGCCCTCGAAAATGCGGTACATGGGTTTGCCGTCAGGTCCTGTGATCTCATCCTTGCGGCAGTAGTGGCCCGTTGCGACCATATCGGCCCCCAGTTTGAGGGCTGCGTCCAGGAATGCGTCGAACTTGATCTCGCGGTTACACAGTACGTCGGGGTTGGGGGTTCGGCCCTGCTCGTACTCGCTGAACATGTAGTCAACCACACGCTTGCGATACTCGTCGCTCAGGTCAACAAAGTGGAAGGGGATGCCTATCTTTTTGGCAACCATTTCGGCTACCAGACGGTCCTCCTCCCATTCGCAGTCTCCGTGCAGCGTACCCTCAGTGTCGTGCCAGTTCTGCATGAACATGGCAAACACATCATAGCCCTGCTGTTTGAGCAACAGGGCTGCGACACTGGAGTCAACGCCTCCCGAAAGACCTACGCAAATCTTCATTGAGCGAGCTGGTAAGGAAGGGGAGCCTTATCGTTATCCTGCATGGTGTAGGAAATACCGTCATGAGTCAATATGGAATCCCTGATTCTGGCGCTACGCGGAATACCTGAAGAGAGTTCGAATCTCAAGGTTCCATTGATGAGGTCACCATCAACCTGATGGAATATGCCTAAGGCTACAATGTCATTTACAGGCTCTCGGCCGTCCTCAACGGTGTAAGTCTTGCTCTTGGTTATGGCAACGGCGCTGTCCGTAAAGAGGAACACAGCCTCTACCTTTGATTTGTATTCGTTCTCAGTATACAGGGAATACCAGGCGGCAATGGTCTTGTCACCATAGGCTCCGGGCAGATAAGCCTCAGCCAGTTTGGTAAAACCAGTCTGTTGGGGCTGTTCTTCCTCAGTATCCAACACTTTCTCACATGATGCAAATGTAAGGTTGAGCATCAAAGCAGCTGCCATAACAGACAGCAATCCATTATTTTTCATAGCTCAAAGTTAATAATGCCGTAAACTTACCAAATTTTTCAATAGGTTGGTATGCTCTACAAAAATAGGCCGCCGTCGGCGACCTATTTTTGTGGAGCATACGAGAACATTTGGCAGGAAACTATCGGAATATATTTTGGGCATAAATTGTTGATATTGATAGAAATCCACAAAAACGTATTCCGAGCGTTTCCGAGCGATTAGGAAATTATTAGTACCATATTAGTACCACGTTCCAATATCTATTGTATCTATAGACGGGGCGAAAACACCTATTTAGATATCCAACAAGCTTTTTTACATATTATGCATTCTGCGTGCTGTGATAATGCCATAATGCTTTTCTAAAATACCAAACAGAGAATCCGATAATAGGCAATAGAATTATGAGCATGACATAGAGCCATCTGCCGCGTTTTCTGGAATGGATTACATCAGTTATTGCCAGAATATCCATTAAAAGAATTACTAAGAGAAGAATTACTGCACCCATTTTTGTTATTGTATATGTTTCTACAAAATTAATTATCAGTTTTATATTCGTCAAGGAAAAAACCATTTAGTAATACTCAATATCTCGAATCATTACTTGGGGTATTGAAGTTGGTCCCAAGTATTTTATATTGGTACGTTTTATCCAGTTTCCGTGGGAAACATACACGTATGTGTAGTCCTGTTGCACTGAATTATTATCCTTTAAACCGCGATTACGAACTAGTGTTTATATGAAAGGTAATTATTATGTTCTTTTCAAATAGCTATATCAAGCGATTTAGATGCGGCCCAATCCAGGACCAGTTTCTGGAATTCTTTGGTAAGCGACTGGACTTGGGGAAGTATCTCCTGAATAATGGTGTTATCATTCTTCTGTACAGCCTCTTTCATGGCTTTTGTTATATCGACAAGTTGTTTAAGTTTGCCGTCTTGGGGACTCCAGCATTCGGCAGCATAACCGTTATGGAAGAAAACAGTAGTCTCACCGTCCAATCCAATAACTGAAGCCATTGGTGATGATGTGTTTACAGCCAAACTAATCAGCTGTTTAATGGCTGATGCCTGATTATCGGTAATAAACAGCTCTGTTTCACTGACCTTCATCTTTAAATCAACATCTTCCCATCTGACATTGTTGCGCTCAAAGCGGATACTGTTCTCATCTTCTATCCTATCATACACTATATCGCGAGCCGCATACCAAATGTTTTTTTCGGCCCGCCGCATTACCAACTTGTAACCCGAAGCGGTTCTTACACAATAAACGCTTTCCTCCGCAGAGAAACTAGGCCTGGAGATGACACCCCAGATCCGGCCATAAACAAGTTCATCAAACTCTTTCTCAGTTTCCTGAGGCAGAAGCATACGCTCAACCAAATATGAATAGCCATCCTTGAAATACTTGCAGGTTTGAAGAATATCTGGACGATCCTGAGCATTTGCCACTATGGCAATGAGTGTCATTACGAACAACAATAATTTCTTTCTCATATCGGAACCTTTTATTATAAATATTGGATAACACTGTTTGTTAAGTCATTAAGTAATTTCATTAACAATTATTTATTACGGTTGGGATGGTTTGCAAAACAGGATAATAAAGATGATTATTGTTACTGCCGATATTGCCGTCATTATGCAGGCAAAAGCGAAAGAGCTCCTGTTGCGCATCACGGTCACCGCGGATGCACCCTTGCACAAGTTCTTTCTCAGAAAGAAAGGGTTTACTCATCACTCTATTCTGCCTTTCCTATAATAAGACGGCAAATTACTCAAAATGCGTCTTTGAAACAATGAAAAAAATTAAATTTGATTTGAAGACCTTGCAAAGATTTGGTGTTGCTTTTTCTTGGGTTTAGTTTTGTGGATGATGTTGACAGCCAACTGCCATATCAAAAAGCGGCCAACTGTCGCATCAAAAACCAGCCAACTGTCGTGTCGGATTTTTGTTGAAATAATTGATTTTCAGAGAGGAATGTATTATTTTTGTTGCAAATTTTACCTTTAAAAATATGTCAGAATATTTAAAACGTATTGCAGACCAGATGCTTACTGATAAGTTGGAGTCATCTGGAGCAGTTCTAATAGAAGGGCCAAAGTACTGCGGGAAGACTACATTGGCAAAACAGCAAGCCAAAAGTGTATTGTCTATGGCGGACCCGAATACTCTCAGCCAGAATCTTGCTATTGCCCGTACAAATATTTCCAGACTCCTGGCGGGCGAGACGCCCAGGCTTATAGACGAATGGCAAATTGCTCCACAGTTTTGGGATGCTGTAAGGAATGAAGTTGATAACCGTGATGATGACGGGCAGTTTATGCTTACCGGCTCAGCAGTTCCTGGTAAAGCCCGTAAGGATGATAGCGGTAACAGTATTGGGGATGAACAAATATTTCATACCGGCACAGGACGTATATCACGCCTTAAGCTACGCACAATGTCTTTGTGGGAGTCAGGGGATTCTACGGGCGATGTGAGTTTGGGGAATCTTTTTGTCAATGCAGATAAGATTGATGGAGCGAGTCATATAGATCTGGACAGGCTGGCATATCTTACCTGTCGCGGCGGATGGCCCAAGGCTGTGTTGAAAAAGACTGTGAAGGCAGCTCTTGCCCAGGCGTTTAACTACTTTGACTCTGTTGTAAGTAATGATATAAAGCGTGTTGATGATATTGACCGCGATGAAGAACTTGCAAAACGGATTATGCGTTCCTATGCCCGGAATCAAGGTAGTCAGGCGACAGCCGGAACCATACTGGCAGATATCCGGAATAATGGAGACGAGCAGATGTCAGACGGTACCGTTTACAGTTACATAAAGGCATTAAAGGAGATTTTTGTCATAGAGGACTCTGTGGCATGGAATCCCAATCTTAGGAGCAAGACTGCAATCCGCACATCGGATACACGTTATTTCATTGACCCGTCCATTGCTACCGCATCATTAGGCTTGGGCCCTAACGACCTGATTAATGACATGGAAACATTTGGGCTCATTTTTGAGACCCTTGCTGTCCGTGACTTGCGTGTATATGCCGATGCGTTGGATGGTAAGGTTTATCATTACCGCGACAAGAATAATCTGGAGTGTGATGCCGTTGTTCATCTAAGAAACGGATCATACGGACTTGTTGAGATCAAGATTGGCGGTGCAGACCTTATCAATGCCGGTGCCAAGAGTTTAAAGGATCTGTCTGACAAGATTGACACTACCAGGATGAAGAAACCTTCTTTCCTGATGGTACTGACCGGAATAGGAGATTATGCATACAAACGCCCCGAAGACGGCGTGCTGGTTGTACCGGTAGGCTGTCTTAAAGATTAGAGTGTGAGCAGCGGATATTAGGATTATAACCTGGTGATATGAAAACTGCCAGTGTCGGTATGGGCACTGGCAGTTTTGTTGATACAAGGAGAGATTTATAAAAATTATCCCGTCTTTTTCTCCAATAGACCCAACTAAAGTTATTCCTTTATGTTCTTTTGTTGGGATGGTTTGCAAAACAAGATAATAAAGATGATTATTGTTACTGCCGATATTGCCGTCATTATGAAGGCAAAAGCGAAAGAGTAACGCGCCGGTGTGCTGGGATCCATATTGTATAGGGCCTGATCACACAGTACCAGGAATGTAAATACGCCCAACACAATTGGTATTATGAGCAGCCACGGGGTTATACCTGCATCACGCAAACGGCGCACTGATACTGTGAGAGACGGCATGAACATAACAAGCCAGAACAATCCGAATAGTGTAATACCCGCGGTAAACAAGCCCGATAATACCGGACTTTCTGAATCCCTGTACAACAAGGAATTTATAAAAGCTATTACGCCCAATATGCATATAAACACAAATGAAACGGCAAGCATTGCCAAAGCCCACGTCCAGAACTCCTTGCGGTCCGCTCTCCCCCTAAAAAGGAAGTAGTTCTTGAAAGTTTGTACTATTAAATTCCACATATTATAAAAACTCTTTATCGGAATCACTGAATTCTCCTCTATATCCCTCTCTAATCCTAACTCTCCAGTTTTTCTGCCCTTTCTCTATCTCAATCTTATATGTAAGTATCCTGTTCTCGTTCCTCCTGTTTCTGATGATATGTTTGAACTCATAGAATTCATGCACTTGTGAACCGTAAGTGTTACCGTAATGTTTCCATGCTTTCCTGTTCTCATGTCTGGCTTTACCTGTAATTATACCCAGATCACATAAAAAATCAAGCTTATGATAAAAATCATCACCTGGTACTTCTTCAAATTCCATGTTTCCCGTATAGCCAAGGGTTGAAAACAAACCGTCATCATAGATATCCTTATCAACTAACTTGAAAGGTGGAAAAGCAATACCGGTTTCTTGCTCAATGATATTATCTTTCTTGTCAGGACGATATTTCTGGAACGTCATGTAATTTCTTGGAGAGGAGCCGATAAGAATCAGAAGCAATAATGCGATAAAGATGCCCAGCATTGAAAAACAACCTATCCGGCATCCTTTAGGCAGCAAGTTGTCGTCGGTTAACTCAGTATTGTTCTTTACTTCTTCCATATTTTTCAGGACTTGATGCCCAATAAGGATGTGAGTGCCTCAATATGTGCGCTGAATGCCTTCCGCCCCCCATCGGTCACCATATAAGAAGTATTTGGTTTTCGGCCGATGAACTGCTTTTGGGTCTCTATGTATCCCAAATCCTCCAAAGCACGGATGTGGCTGGCCAGGTTGCCGTCAGATACACCCAGCATCCCCTTGAGGGTGTTGAAATCGGCCTGCCCGGATGCGGTCAGCACTGACATTATGCCAAGCCTCACGCGGCTCTCAAACGCCTTGTCAAGATTCTCGATACTTGTCATCTCTCCTTGCGTTCAAAAACAAAATGGAACCATATTCCCCATATCAGATGAAGAACGCAGAATCCGATGGTCCAGAACATCATTCCGTACTGTGGGAATACGAGCGCAACCAGTCCGACAGCAATCTGCAGATAGCCGAAATACTGAGTGATGGATTTTCTGAAAGCCATGGGAGATATGACTACAAGTGCCAGACCGTAGAACGTCAGCATATATCCGAATATAAGTTCCCAATGTCCGTTCCCGAAACAACTGAGGCAGAACAGTCCACCTATTATCATTACCGTAAAGAAAGTACGAAACAGTTGCTTTGCTCCCGGATCAAGTTTGAACTCTATGCCTTTGCGTTTGGCTCTGTGTTTGGACATGATCCATACGGTGATGCATGATGCTATGAATGTGACAGCCAAAAAGAAAGCCGTAAATGAAAATCTATCAAATGTCATTTCCCGTAATGGAAAAACCGTACTCCCCCAGATAGGCCATAAGGAACCATAGAGGAATTCGCTGGTGAAAATAGCACCCAACAGCGCCCAGACAGCAACGATAATGCCCGATGTCCCGTTAAGAAACATCACCTTTTGTGAGCGCTCCATCATTTCTCTGATATCTGTGAGCGTTTCTTTTATCTCCTGTTCTTTCATATTTATATTATCTCTAAAAGTACTTTGCACTACAAAGTAATACTATTGTTCATCAATAACCAAATTTTTCTGAGAATAATTGAAGAGAATTATAGCCAGCCTTCAGGAAAAAGGTGTTATTGTTAGAAAGGGTTCTAAAAAGACAAATGGATATAATCTATTGTAATCAGATGGAAGATTATTTCCTGCAATTCCGCAAATTTTAAGGCATCACTGGAAAATATAGTAACATATTAGTACCATGAGAAAAAGCGAAACGGCCTACAGATACCTGTAAGGCCGTTTTCAGTGGAGCATACGAGACTCGAACTCGTCACCTCTTGACTGCCAGTCAAACGCTCTAGCCAGATGAGCTAATGCCCCGTTGTTGATGATTTCGGCTGCAAAGGTAATGATTAGGATTGAATTATTGCTATCTTTGGCAAAAGAAAATTTGGGCAATGGCCGCGCAACTGGCAGAGAAAATAATACTTGGAATTGACCCGGGTACCAACGTAATGGGCTACGGCGTTATCAAAGTGGAAGATAAGAAAGCCACCATTGTCACCATGGGCGTAATCGACATGCGCAAGGAGTCTGATATGTACCTGAAACTGGGCCACATTTTCCAGCGCGTAAACGGAATAATCGAATCCTATCTGCCCGACGAGATGGCCATTGAGGCCCCCTTCTTCGGCAAGAACGTCCAGTCCATGCTCAAACTGGGCCGAGCCCAGGGAGTAGCCATAGCGGCCGCCATCAACCACAGCGTACCAATCACCGAGTACGCCCCCATGAAAATCAAAATGGCCATAACCGGTACCGGAACCGCCAGTAAGGAGCAGGTAGCCGGAATGCTCCAGCGGATCCTTCATCTGGATCCGGCCGATATGCCCAAGTTCCTGGATGCTACCGATGCTCTTGCCGCCGCCTATTGCCACTACCTCCAGATGGGTCGTCCCGACTCAGGCAAGAAAGGTCCCAAGAGCTGGAAAGAGTTTATCAGCAACAACCCGGGAAAGGTCTCCAAACGTAAAATCGCACCTGAGGAATAAATTCCGTAATATTTTGCACCACTCGGCAAAATAATTCGTATGTTTACGGCATCTATTGTCTTTTTATACAACAAAATATGCTTATGAAATTTAAAGGATTATTTACAATCATGGCTGCAGCGTTAATGCTCAGCATGTCATTCACATCTTGTGAAGAATTGGATGGCTTATTTGATGATGAAAATGAATCAACAGACAATCAAGCCTTCTTCCCCAACGCTTATCGTCAAAGGACTGTAGCCGCATGGTATTCTTTAACTGAAAAAGAAGAAAACGGCACCAGGATTGAAGCGGTATTTCTCTTTGATGACAACAGTTTTGTAACTACCAAGAGCAGGACTTATACTGACGGTCGCAGTCAGGAGCGTAAGATTCTGGCAGAAGGTGATTACACACTTACAGGTGACTATGAAAACGGTACAGCCGAAGTCAAAATCAATGGCGCACCTGAGCCCATGACCGTTGAGATCAAAGACGGAAAGATGCTGGCAATGGGAGAGACTTTCACCAAGCAAAACAACAAGAAGGTTCCAAAACCATCTGAGGAGTCCGAAGGCGGTGAAGGCGGTGGAGGCCAAGGCGGCCAGGGCCAGGGCGGCAATGACCACATTGAAGCATTCTTCCCGACCAATTTTTCAACCAAGACCGTTTCTGCATGGTATTCAGAAGCCGGAGAGATGCAGGAGCAGGGATATGATATGAAGTATAATGCATCGATCTATTTCTTCACTGATGGAATCTTTGTGGCTACTGTTCACACCGTGATAGATGGACCTCAGGGCCCCGTTACGAACAAGGCAATCTCAATATCAGGTGAATACTCAATCCTGAAAGGAGACTTCACCAATGGAACTATTAAGCTGAAGGGTTCCGATGGAAAGGAAGTGACTGTTGAACTCAAGGAAGGCAAACTGACGTACGTAGAGGTGGATGGAAAATATACCATCTATGTAAAACAGGACAACTCAAAGGTTCCCCAGCCGTCAGAACCGGACAATAATGGCCAGCAGGGCGGTCAAGGCGACGTAAGCGGCGTAGAGGCATTCTTCCCGTCATCATACGCAGGTAAGCTTTTGTTGGTATGGTACAAGTATGTTCAGGTTAAGGAAAACAGCACAAGGGTAGAGGCCGTGTTCCTGTTCGCTGACGGAACATTCGTTACCACCAAGAATAAGGTTTACTCAAAAGAGGATGGCCGCAGTCCCGAGCGTGAAATCGTTGCCGAGGGTGCATATAGTTTGATCAGTGGTGATTACCAGGATGGTGTTTTGAGGGGTATACTCGCAAATGGTGAAACCAGGGATATTACAATCGAGAACGGTATAATGAAGGCAAATGGTGATGATTTCGCCATGCAGGATGCAACCGAACTTCCCGAGCCTTCTGATCCTACCAATAACGGCCAGCAGGGCGGAGGAGAAGGTGATGAGGTTCTGGCATTCTTCCCCAACCAATTTGCCAACTCGACTGTTATTGCATGGTACTCATTTAAAGAGGGAGAACCTGCTGAGACAAGAGTTATGGCTGTATTCCTGTTGGATGGTAACCTGGCGGTTATTACACAAAACAAGGTCTTTGGTGAGAGTACCGGTATGAACCCCGAGCGTTATATCCTTGACTATGGTAAATATCAACTGACAGAAGGCAGTGACTACGAAAACGGTTCTGCAACAGTAATTCTTGAAAGACTGGGTGAGAAGCGTGTGACAATTACTAATGGAATTCTGAGAGTTGATGGCCTGTACGGCGATTACACCAAGCGTGACAATGCTGATGTTCCTAAGCCGCTTGATCCCACCGATCAGGGCCAGCAGGGCGGCGAAGGCGACGGCGACGATGACGGCGACGGTGATGGTGACGGTGATAGTGTTGAGTTTGATCAGTCATTGGTGAAAGCATATCTGCCGTCAGATTTCTCCTCTGAAGCTATTGCCGCATGGTATATGTATTATGGCGAAGATAACAACAGTTGTCGCGTAGAATCCGTATTCCTGTTTAACGATAACACTCTGGTTGTAACAAAGACCAAAATCTATTCCAAGGCTGACGGAAGAGCCCCGGAATATAAGGTCACGGCTAAGGGACAATACCGTCTTACCGAGGGTAGTGATTACGAAAACGGCACTGCATCGGTCGTAACAGCGGATGGCATGACTATGGAGGTGGTAATAGAAGAGGGTGTTATGACAGCAATGGAGACAGAATTTTATTTGATACCCAATGATTTGCTCTCAAGCTTGACTACTAACGGCAAGTAACAGATAGAACAATACAAAAGGGATGGTTCCTTATGCGGACATTTTGAAAAAAAAACGTCCGCATAAGGAACCGTCCCTTTTGATAAATGCGTAACTTTGCAGCCTGTAAAATCTGATAAAAGGGATTATTTATTTTAGAGTTTGATATGAGTAGTACCAAAAGGAAGCCGAATTATATATTCTCCGTGAGCTGGGAGGTCTGCAACAAGATAGGAGGCATTTACACAGTGCTCTCCACTCAGGCTAAGACGCTCAAGGAGGAGAGCGGCGCGACACTCATCTATGTGGGCCCCGATGTCTGGGAGGGCAAGCACAATCCCCTGTTTGTTGAGGACAAATCTCTCTACGCAATCTGGAAGGACTACGCACGTGACACTGACGGTCTGAAGGTCAGGACCGGTTACTGGGATATTCCCGGCCGTCCCATAGTGTTCCTGGTCGATTTCATGACTATGTTCCCGATGAAGAACTCCATTTACAGCCGTGCCTGGGAGTTGTTCAAGGTGGATTCAATGCACGCTTACGGCGATTATGACGAGGCATCTATGTTCTCATACGCCGCTGCGATGGCTGTCAAGAGTTTCTATAATTTCAACATAAGCGCCAATGACACTGTGGTTTACCACGCACATGAGTGGATGACCGGTCTGGGTGCCATGTTCCTGAAATACTTTATTCCGCAGATATCGACCGTATTCACGACTCACGCAACGTCGATAGGCCGCTCCATATGCGGTAACGGCAAGGCGCTGTACGAGTTCTTTGACGGCTACAACGGTGACCAGATGGCCCGTGAGCTCAACATGGAGTCAAAGCACTCCATCGAGAAGCAGACCGCGCACCATGTGGACTGCTTCACCACGGTGAGTGACATCACCGCCCGCGAGTGCACACAGCTGCTGGACAAGACCCCCGATGTAGTTACCGTGAACGGTTTCGAGAACGATTTCCTGCCTGCTCCCGATAAGTTCAACACCGCACGTTTTGAGGCCCGCCGCACAATCCTGTCGGTGGCCAACAAACTCTTTGGAACGGAGTGGGGTGATGAGACCGTAATCCTTGCCACTGGAGGCCGATACGAGTTCCGCAACAAGGGCATAGACCTGTTCCTTGAGTCCATGCGTCACCTGCGTGACAACAACAAGTCCGATGCCCACATCCTGGCACTCATCAACGTGCCTGCATGGGTGATGGAGCCGCGTCGTGACCTGCAGGACCGCATTCTGCAGAATGATGATGCAAAGACTCCGCTGCAAATGCCGCTTACCACGCATTGGCTGCACAATATGAGCGAGGACCGTGTGATCTGCACTCTGCAGTCCATGGGATTCCGCAACGCTCCTGAGGATAATATCAAGGTGCTGTTCGTGCCGTGCTATCTGGACGGAAACGACGGTATCTTCAACAAGACATACTACGACCTGCTCATCGGCCAGGATATGGCTGTATTCCCGTCATACTACGAGCCTTGGGGCTATACTCCGCTGGAGAGCGCCGCATTCAAGGTTCCTACGGTGACATCGGACCTGGCGGGATTCGGCCTTTGGGTCAATACCGTGCTGGGACACGAGGCACAGCTGGAGGATGGCGTGAAGGTGGTTCACCGTACCGACAGCAACTGGCATGAGGCTGCTCAGGATATCAGCAACCAGATATTCAAGTGGGTACAGATGGATTTCCGACAGCGTGAGGAGATCCGCAAGAAGGCAGGTAAGCTGGCCGAGAAGGCACTGTGGAAACACTTTGTCAAATACTACCTTGAGGCCTATAAATATGCCGTAGACAAAACATGGACAAAGATTTACTCTAACAACTGATAAAACATTTCGACAACATATGAAGATCAAAGCTAGCAATTCCAATCAACCCTCATGGCGTGATTTCTATGTAAAATCAAGTGTGCCTGAGGCATTGCAGAAACTTGACGAGTTGGCTCACAACATTTGGTGGGTATGGAACGAGGACGCTAAGGCCCTGTTCAAGGAGATTAACCCCGAAATGTGGACACAGGTGCGCCACAATCCTATCATGATGCTCCAGAGCTTGGGTTATGACAAGCTGGAGGAACTGTCCAAGGATCAGCTGTTCCTGGATAAGATGAACGCTATTTATGACAAATTCCGCAAATATATAGACGTTAAACCCGACAGCAAGCGTCCGTCAGTAGCATACTTCTGCATGGAGTACGGTCTGACCCACGTGCTTAAGATTTACTCAGGTGGTCTGGGTGTTCTGGCCGGTGATTACATGAAGGAGGCCAGTGACAGTAACGTTGATATGTGCGGTGTGGGCTTCCTGTACCGTCACGGCTATTTCACACAGACCCTCTCCATGGACGGTCAGCAGATTGCCAACTACGAGCCGCTGGATTTCAACACCCTGCCGCTGGAGCGCGTTTATGACAAGAACGGTCAGCCCATGACTGTGGCTGTTCCCTATATCAACTACACTGTATACGCCGCTATCTGGAAGGTAAATGTAGGTCGTGTGCCTCTGTATCTGCTGGATACCGATATCGACATGAACAGTGATTATGACCGTCCTATCACATCACAGCTTTACGGTGGTGACTGGGAGAACCGTCTGAAGCAGGAGATTCTGCTTGGCATAGGCGGTATGCTTACCCTTGAGGCTCTTGGCATCAAGAAGGATCTGTACCACTGCAACGAGGGTCACGCTGCACTTTGCAACCTGTACCGTCTGACTCAGTACGTTAAGCAGGGCCTCACTTTCAATCAGGCTATGGAGGTGGTTCGTGCATCGTCACTCTACACCGTTCATACTCCGGTTCCCGCAGGTCATGACTACTTTGACGAGGGCCTGTTCGGCAAGTACATGGGCGGTTACGCACAGCAGTTGGGTATTTCATGGGCCGAGCTGATGGATATGGGCCGCACCAATCCGGGTGATCCGGGCGAGCGCTTCTGCATGTCAACATTCGCATGCAACACCTGCCAGGAGGTTAACGGCGTAAGCTGGCTCCACGGTGAGGTTTCAAAGAAGATGTTTGCCGGAATCTGGAAGGGTTACTACCCCGAGGAGAGCCACGTAGGTTACGTTACCAACGGCGTTCACATGCCTACATGGGCATCAAAGGAGTGGCAGGCTCTCTATGCCAAGTATTTTGACAAGAACTTCCTCTCAGACCAGTCAAATGAGAAAATGTGGGAGGATATCTATAAGGTGCCTGACAAGGTGATCTGGGATCTGCACACAGATCTTAAGAATCAGCTTATTGAGTTCATACGCGGACAGTTCAAGGACAGCTGGCTCAAGAACCAGGGTGATCCTTCACGTATCATGTCACTGATGCAGAAGATCAACCCGGGCGCCCTGACAATTGGTTTTGGCCGACGCTTCGCCACTTACAAGCGTGCACACCTGCTGTTTACCGATCTGGACCGTCTGGCCAAGATCGTGAACAACCCCGACTATCCGGTACAGTTCTTCTTTACCGGTAAGGCTCACCCGCACGACGGTGCCGGTCAGGGTCTGATCAAGCAGATCATCGACATCAGCCGCCGTCCGGAGTTCCTGGGCAAGATCATATTCCTTGAGAACTATGACATGCACCTGGCACGCCGTCTTGTATCGGGCGTTGACATCTGGCTCAATACCCCGACACGTCCTCTGGAGGCATCGGGCACATCGGGCGAGAAGGCTCTTATGAACGGTGTCGTCAACCTGTCAGTTCTTGACGGTTGGTGGTACGAGGGTTATCGTGAGGGTGCCGGCTGGGCTCTTACCGACAAGCGTACCTACAGCAACCAGACTTATCAGGATCAGCTGGATGCCGCTACCATCTACGGCCTGCTGGAGAATGAGATCATACCTCTGTACTATAACAAGAACGCCGAGGGTATTTCCGAGGGTTGGGTATCGACAATGAAGAACTCAATCGCTCAGATTGCTCCTCACTATACAATGAAGCGTCAGTTGGATGACTACTTCAGCAAGTTCTACAACAAGATGGCTGAGCGCTCACATGTACTGCAGGCCAATGACTATGCCAAGGCTAAGGAGATTGCAGCCTGGAAGGAGGTTGTGGCACAGCGCTGGGATGCCATCGAGGTGGTAAGTTCCAAGAAGTCAGATTCTCTGATGCAGGGTCTGTTCGAGACCGGTAAGCGTTATGACGTTGAGTACGTTATTGACGAGAAGGGTCTGGAAGATGCAATCGGAGTTGAGATGGTAGTAATGGGTTATGATGCCGACGGCAATGAGAAACTGCTCAAGGTGGTTCCTCTGGAGCTTGTGGCCCGTAACGGTAACTTCTACACCTTCCGCGGACAGGTCAAGAACGAGTTTGCCGGTTCATTCAAGGTTGCATACCGTATGTATCCCAAGAACGCAGACCTGCCTCACCGTCAGGACTTCTGCTACGTCAAGTGGTTCTATTAAGAATCAGATAATCAGTGAAAAGCCCCGGGTGAAAGCCTCGGGGCTTTTTTTGTGACGAAAAGATTTGGTTTTGAACATTATTTTGTACATTTGAACACATTTTTGAGAATAGTCCTTGCTATAACCTTCTTTTTTTAACCAATAATTGTTTAACTATTTATCCTTTTTATGAATCTTAAAAAACAAGTGGTGGGCATACTGCTTGCATTAGCTGTGCCCGTCTGTGCGCTTGCGCAGAATGTGACTGTTAAGGGACAGGTAAAGGATGGTGCAGGCGAGCCCCTTATGGCTGCCGCTGTAGCCGAGGTTGGAACATCCAACGGCGTGGCTACAGACCTGAATGGTAATTACACCATTACGGTTGCATCAAACGCTACCCTCCAATTCTCTTTCATGGGTTACAATACAGTAACCGAGCCCGTGAGAGGACGTACTACCATCAATGTCACCCTTTCCGAGGATGTTGAACTCCTTGACGAGGTCGTTGTGGTAGGTTACGGTACCCAGCGTAAGAAACTGGTGACAACATCTACCGTGAACATTTCGGCCGATAGGATTGCGGCTACAAATTCAATCGATGCCATCGGCGCTCTGCAGAGCCAGGCCGCAGGTATCAACATCACCTCCAACTCAGGTCAGCCGGGTGAGAGTTACAAGATCACCATACGTGGTATGGGTACCATCGGTAACTCTGAGCCTCTGTACGTTATCGACGGTGTTCCCGGCGGTTCAATTACAGCACTTTCACCTAATGACATTGAGAGCATCGACGTACTGAAGGATGCCGCATCAAGCGCCATCTACGGTGCACGTGCTGCCAACGGCGTTATCCTGGTAAACACCAAGAAGGGTAAGGCAGGCGGCCGCTCACAGATTGTCTATGACGGATACTACGGCTTCCAGAACCCCAACACCAACGGTGTTACTCCTCTGAACGCCCAGCAGTACATGGAGATAATCAACAAGGCATACGAGATTCAGGGTACTACCCAGTATAATTTCGCCAACGAGATTCCCACCCAGTACGCTCTTATCCAGAGCGGTGCATGGAACGGTACCAACTGGCTTGAGGAGGCTACCAATCATAACGCTCCCATCATGAACCATTCACTCTCCATGACCGGAGGTAATGACTTCAACCGTTATGCATTGGGATTCACCTACTTTGAGCAGGAGGGAACCATCGGTTATCCCGCAAATCCCTATTACGATCGTCTGACCGCACGCATGAACTCTGATTACGTGCTTTGGAAGAAGGAGGGCCGTGACATCGTAACATTCGGTGAGAACATCACTTTCACAGCTACCAACAAGGCCGGCGTGGCTATCGGCAACAACTATAACAACAACGTACGTGAGCTGCTTACAGCCACTCCGTTGCTGCCCGCTTACAACAGCGAGGGTGACTTCTATATTTACAGGGATATGAAGGCCGATAACTGGAACTTCAACCAGGATTTCCGCAACCCGCTGGCACAGATCCAGTACAATCACGGAAACAAGAATGACAAGAGTTACAGACTCCAGTCAAACTTCTTCCTTGAGCTGCGTCCTATCATCGGCCTCACAGTTAAGTCAAGCGCCGGTTGGAACTACAACCAGACATCAGGACGCGTATATGTTCCCCAGTATGAGCTGAGCGCCAACAACAGCAATCCTACTGATGACGTTACACAGCGTCAGAGTTACAGCTCACGCTGGTCATTGGAGAACACCGTCAACTACAACAAGACTTTCGGTCTGAATGACGTTGACATCCTGCTGGGTCAGTCAGTCGAGAAGTGGGGTTACGGTGAGAGCGTAAGCGCCAAGAACTCAAATTCACTCTTCCCGGGTCTGTATGACCACGCTTACATTGACAACACTCAGGGCCTTGATGTGGCAAATACCGAAATTTCGGGCAAGCCTCAGGATCAGGGTGCCCTGTCATCATTCTTTGCCCGTGTAAACTACAACTATGATGAGAAGTACCTGTTCTCGGCTCTGATACGTGCCGACGGTTCATCAAACTTCATGCGCGGTCACCGCTGGGGTTACTTCCCCTCAGTATCTGCAGGTTGGGTTATGACCAATGAGGATTTCATGTCATCAACAAAGGGCGTTCTTGATTTCCTGAAACTGCGTGCAAGCTGGGGTCAGAACGGTAACTGCAACATCAAGAGCTTCCAGTATCTGGCAACAATCGCATTTGATGCTCCTTACTACTTCAACAACAAGGACATACCTCAGACCGGAGGTTATCCCGACATTCTTCCTAACCCGGATGTAAAGTGGGAGACTTCACAGCAGCTTGACCTGGGT
Source organism: Bacteroidaceae bacterium (assembly GCA_017557635.1). GTDB lineage: Bacteria > Bacteroidota > Bacteroidia > Bacteroidales > Bacteroidaceae > Colenecus. The sequence goes on from JAFYYH010000020.1 coordinate 64,881, forward strand.
GCCGATTTCCGCTTCCTGAACAACCGTCTGACACTGTCATTTGACTGGTATGACAAACTGACCAAGGACTGGCTGGTTGACGCTCCCGCTCTTAAGAGCTTCGGTACAGGTGCTCCTTACATAAACGGCGGTGATATCCGTAACACAGGTTATGAGATCCTGTTGGGTTGGAATGACAGTCCCATCAAGGACTTCTCATACGGTGCATCAGTTTCATTCTCACACAACAAGAATGAGGTTACACGCATTGCCAACTCCGAGGGTATCATTCATGGCGGTCTGAACGTACTTGCCCAGAATACCGATGAGCTTTACCGCGTACAGGTGGGTTATCCTATCGGTTATTTCTATGGCTATCAGGTTGACGGAATCATCCAGAACGATGCCGACAAGCAGGCTTACCTGGATGCAAACTGCAGCGGTGATGCAGCCAAGTCACTTCAGGGCGCGGGACTGCAGGCCGGTGACTGCAAGTTTGTGGATACAAACGGCGACGGAAAGATTACCGTCGAGGATAAGACCATGATAGGCGATCCCAATCCTGACTTCAACTTGGGTCTGTCACTGAACGCATCATTCAAGGGCTTTGACCTGTCTGTAAACGGTTACGGTGCATTCGGCCAGCAGATTGCCAAGAGCTACCGTCACTTCTCAAACAAACCCGATGAGAACTACTGCACTGACGTTTACACCAAGTACTGGACCGGCGAGGGTTCAACCAACCGTTACCCGCGTTTCAGTGACGGTAAGAACACCAACATGTCAGAGGTTTCAAGCATCTGGCTGGAGGACGGTGACTACCTGAAGATATCGAACATCACCCTGGGCTACGATTTCAACCGTGTGCTTAAGGTTAAGGGATTCAGCAGGATACGCATGTACGTATCGGCTCAGAACATGTTTACCTTCACCAAGTACACAGGCATGGATCCTGAAATCGGTTGGGGTAACGGCGACGCCTGGTGCTCAGGTGTTGATGTAGGTAACTATCCGAGTTCCAACGCATGGATATTCGGTTTGAACATTGTACTTTAAATATCTGAACAGTTATGAAAAAGATAATATATCTCTGCTCACTTGCGCTTGGCGCAATGTGTCTGGTGGGCTGTGAGGATTTTCTGGATACCGAGAGCCTCACAAAGAAGAATACGGGTAACTTCCCTTGGACTGAGATTGATGCTCAGCAGATGGTAGCCGGTATTTACACCGTAATGAACAATAACCTGGAGGATCCGGAGAGTGATCCGTTCTTTATATTTGACCTGGCCAGTGACGACCGTCTGGGCGGCGGCAGCCAGAGTAACATAGGCGCACAGGCTTGCGACCGCCTTATGTGCAACAAGAAGGATGAACTGATAAACCTTTGGGATAAGCGTTATCAGGGTATCTACCGCGCCAATTATGCCATTGAAACAATGGATAACGTGACGGGATGGTCATCGGATGCCGCAAAGAACCAGTTGCTTGGTGAGGCTTATTTCCTGCGCGCATTCTACTATTTCAATCTGGTACAGGTATTCGGTCAGGTGCCTTTGAGACTCAGTACCTTATCCGAGAACCTGCCTAAGTCATCGGCCGATGAGATCTACGCTCAGATTGCATCGGACCTGAAGAAAGCCATTGAGATATTCCCCGCCAAGGCATATCCCGATTTTGGTGAAGGCCACGCTTCAAAGTGGGCTGCCGAGGGTATGATGGCCCGCGTATGGCTGTTCTATACGGGTTTCTATAACAAGACCACTCTGCCTCTGTTGGACGGTGGCTCAGTTGCAAAGGCTCAGGTTGTTTCATGGCTTGAGGACTGCATTGCCAACAGCGGACACAGACTGGTTAGTGACCAGCGTAACCTGTGGCCTTATACAAATCCTTACACTGCCAGGAGTTATCCGTATGCACGTGACAACGGACTTGTATGGGAGACCGATGAGAACCCCGAAAGCATGTTTGCCGTAAAGATGTCAAACAAGGGTTCATTCACTTCGGGTGAGCAGCGTCATAACCGTATCGTTGAGTTTTACAATCCCCGTAAGGGTGGTGTGACATCATTCCCGTTCAATGCCACCGGTTACTCCAACGGTCCCGTTTGCGAGACCCTGTGGACTGACTGGGCTGCTGATCCCGACTATGCAGGTGACTATCGCCGTGAGGGTTCAATCTGCAAGCGTGCCGTTGAGATTCCCGCTTATGCAGGTGACAAGGCCAAGGAGGTTGAGAATACTGACCTGCTCTGCAAGAAGTACCTGGGATGCGGTGCCTACTCGGCAGACAGCACAACACTTTATGAGTCTTACTCAATGAGATACGGCGGTCCGAACAACAAGCAGACCGGTCTTACCCAGTCACTCGTCTGGCTGCGTTTTGCCGATGTGCTGCTCATGCACGCCGAGCTTACTGACGGTGCTGTTGTAATAGACGGCAAGAACGGTCTGAATGCCGTACGTGCGCGTGCAGGACTGACTGATGTAGCTTACAGCTTTGACAATCTGGTCAAGGAGCGTCGTTATGAGCTGTGCTGCGAGGCTATCCGCTGGAACGACCTTCGCCGTTGGGATATGGTAAGCGTAATTGTAACGAATCAGGAAGGAAACAACATCCTGAACCAGGGTGTTGCCGGCACATACCAGTGGAGCGCTCCCGGTCATTTCATGGCCCGTTACGCTGCTACAGGCGGTGGCTTCTTTAAGATTCCTGAGAGCGAGATTATCCTTTCAGAAGGTGTTCTGACCCAGAATCAGGGTTGGGAAGACGGCTCAAATTCAGATTGGGCAAAGGGTGATCTTCCTTACTACAAGAAGTAATCAGGGGGTCAGCTGACCTGTTGATAAATATTATTAAATTAGGACGTGCCGTCAATCGGTGCGTCCTAATTATTTGTAACTTTGCAGCGTAAAATTTTACTAAACATCTGATCTTAATGGATTCAAGCAATTCCTTTCTGGTCTTCTGCGGTACCAACACAATGTACCTGGCCAAAGAGATATGCGATTACCTTAACTGCCCCCTGGGCAACATGAATGTGGCTCATTTTGCAGACGGCGAGTTTGCAGTGTCTTATGAGGAATCCATCCGCGGTAGGGATGTATTCCTGGTTCAGTCCACATTTCCGTCATCGGACAATCTTATGGAGCTTCTGCTCATGGTTGACGCAGCCAAGCGTGCATCGGCCAAGTCTGTAAACGCTGTCGTTCCTTACTTTGGATGGGCACGTCAGGACCGTAAGGATAAACCGCGTGTTTCAATAGGCGCCAAACTGGTGGCCGATATGCTCAGCACCGCAGGTATTGACCGTCTGATCACCATGGACCTTCATGCAGACCAGATTCAGGGTTTCTTTGACGTTCCCGTTGACCATCTGTATGCATCAATGGTGTTCCTGCCTTATATCCAGAGTCTTAAGCTGGATGAGCTGGTTATGGCTGCTCCTGATGTAGGCGGCAGTAAGCGTGCCAGCGCATACGCCAAGTTCCTGGATGTGCCTCTGGTTCTCTGCCAGAAGACACGTACACGCGCCAATGTTGTGGATGACATCCGCATTATCGGTGACGTTCAGGGCAAGAACGTTGTCATTGTTGACGATATCGTTGATACAGCAGGTACAATCTGCAAGGCAGGTGACGTCATGATGGAGGCCGGTGCCAAGTCTGTACGCGCCCTTGCTTCACACTGCGTTATGTCAGGTGATGCTCCCGTACGCGTGGACAACTCACAGCTTGAGGAGATCATATTCACCAACAGCATACCTTACCGTAACTCAATCCCCTGCAAGAAACTCAAGCAGCTTTCTGTAGCACAGATGTTTGCCGAGACCATTCGCAGGGTCATCAGTAACGAGTCAATCAGCTCACAATATTTAATCAAGTAATTTATGAAAAGGATACTTTTTGTTGCCTTGGCATCTCTTCTGCTGGTTTGCTGCGGAAAAGATTCCTATAAGATCAAGGGAGAGATTCAGGGTGTTGAAGACGGCACAGCCATTATGCTCAGCGTACTGGATTATGACGGTCTGAACACATTGGATTCAACAATAGTAAAGGGAGGTAAGTTCTCATTCAAGGGTACAACCGATACCGCTCAGGTAGCAGTTCTCACATTTGATATGGGTGAGGCCATGAGAGGTTGCCAGCTGTTCCTTGAAAGAGGTGACATTGAGGTTCTGATAGACGTTGAGAGCGGAAATCAGTATCTGTCAGGTACTCCCAACAACGACGCTTTCCAGAAGTTCTACGATGACACCGAGGTGTTCAACGACGAGGCCGATGAGTTGGAGGACAAGATCCGCATGACTCTGGCTACCGACGGTGACGCAACCGATCTGTACCGTCAGATGGGTGACCTGCAGGACCGTTTCACAGCAGTTCTGGCACAGAGCATCGAGGAGAACGCAAACAAGGTTTACGGCTATCAGCAGCTGGTGGACAACTACAACATGTTCGAGCCCGAGCAGCTGATGGAACTTATCGGGAAACTGGCTCCCACATTCGGTCAGGATATCGTATTGCTGCAGCTTACAGCCATGACACAGGCTCAGTTGGCTACCAGCCTTGGACATCCTTACATCGACTTTGAGGCTCCCATCCTGGATAAGAAATACGGCTTTGACGGCAAGGCAAGCCTGTCACAGTATGTAGGCAAGAACAAGGTGGTTCTGCTTGACTTCTGGGCAAGCTGGTGCACTCCCTGCATCAACGAACTTCCCAACCTCAAGGCTGCTTACAAGAAGTTCAAGTCAAAAGGCTTTGAGATCGTAAGCGTATCTGTTGATGACGGCACCGACGAGTGGATCAAGGCTGTCAAGGACAACGGCATGAACTGGATCCAGCTTTGGAACGGTGAGGAGATGCAGAACTCTGCTGCAGTCAAGTATTCAATCACCGCAATTCCTTCAACATTCCTCATTGACGCCGACGGCACTATCATTGCACGTAACCTCAGGGATAAGGAACTTGAGGAGGCTCTGGAGGATTACTTCAGCAACAAGTAAGACAGGATACTGATATAAAAAACGGGGCTTTTTCAAGTCCCGTTTTTTTTGTTGTGTATGCTTGCTTATCGGCGTCCCATCAAACGCATCAGGTTGCTGCGGTCTGTGCTGAACTTGAGCGTTTCGGCTGCCAGTACGTAGTTCTGAGGATCGGCGCAGAAATCGTAAGCGTAAACCAGGAAGTCGTAACGGCGGCTCTCGAAACTGAATGTCTTGGCCATGTCTGCTATCTGGCGTGAGGTAAGCAGGCTGCCGCAAACAATCATTCTGCCCAGTTTTTCGCGTGTTGAATCATAACTCTCGTTCTTGAGTGCCTTGATAATGGCAGACATGTCCGATGAGCTGACCTTGCGTACAAGATCTGTGTCGCGGAGTCGCTCCTCTTTCTGCTCCAGTACGAAGGTTATTATCTTCTCACGGCTGCTGCTGTAGTCAAGGGTACCCAGAACCATGTAGTAGTTATAACGGTCCACACAGTTGCGATATGCGTTCTTGAGGAACTTTACGCGGTTGCTGTCATAGTCGAATGACTCGGCTACTCGAGTTATCTGTGCAGTGGTCATATATCCATCAGTGCTGAATATCATATCGGCCATCTTGAGACGGTTGGAGTCATATCTCTCGCGTTCGAATGAACGTATCACCTCGTTGTCGACTACTTTAATTCGGGGACGCTCGGGAACGGGAGCGGGAGCCGGCCTGTTACCGGAACGGCGTGGATCCGGACGGTCTATGTGACCATCATTGCGCTCGATGGTGCGGTCCCTGCGGACTACTCTGGACTGTGCCTGAACACTCTCGGTGCAAAGCAGAAGCGCTGCAACTGCAATGCCAATCATCATCATTCTAGTTTTCATCGCTGTAGTCTTTAAGTGTTTCTACTATAAAGACGCGGAAAAGTTTTAATTGTTAAATCCAGAGTGCTTATTTCTTTACGACTTCGCGCTCAAAGAAGTCAAGGAAGTAGGGCCAGTTGGGTCCGGCTTCGTGGCCTCCGTGGTGCTGACGGTAGGTTAATCGGCCATCCATCAGTCCGTTATCCATACCGGGGAAGAGGTCTGTGCCGACACCCTTATAACCGAACAGCTCATAAACGGGCGATGCCTTTGAGGCCGATATGAACGAGCCTACTACATCCTGCCACTTGTCACCGTTCCAGCTTCCGGTTGAGATGAAGCAGGCACGCGGGGCGCACAGTGCTATGAGTTCATGCTGATCGACGGGAAGGTCATTCTCGGTATAGGGATCCGTACCGTACTTGATAAGGTTGCCGCATACCCAGTGGTACTCCTCGTTTGATACTATGTTGCCGATGCTCTCACCGCAGTCACGACGCCATCCTGCTGCGCCGGCCTTGCCTGATGAGGCGATGAATCCGGCTGCTATGCGCTCCTCGAATGCCATAGCAACGAGTGATGCCTTGCCGTAGCGTGATACGCCCTCGATTGCACACTTGGTGGCATCGAATGTCTTATCGGTCTCAAAGTAATCAATCAGGCGTGACAGGCCCCATCCCCAAGCGCGGAGTGAACCCCAGTCAGTGGGCTGGCGGAACTCACCCTTGTTGCAGAGCCCGATGATACCGTTGGTAAGGCCCGAGCCTGCATCGGCCTGGATTGAAGAGGGGTTGATGGTGGCTGCGGCCCAACCGCGCTCAATGACCATCTGCTGCCATGAGGTGCTGCCGGCGCGCACGCGTGTGGGATCACCTCCTCCGAATCCGAACTCTATGATTACGGGCAGGTTCTGCTTTCCTTCAGGATAGACTACGTTGGCCTGTATCTCGACCGTTATTGCGGGGTAACTGGAGTTGTCGACTACGCCTTTGAGCATGCGTACCACTACTGGTGTGCCGGCAAAGTCCTTTTTCTCCTCGCTGGTGACCTCCCATTTGACACCCGGTACATTGTCGGGGATGCGGCCGTAAACGTTGTCCTCAAAGAGTTTTACTATCTCGGGACGGCGCACCTTGTTCCACATCTTGGCATTCTTGACCTTCTTGCCGCTCTCTGTTACCAGAGGATCGGGATAGAAGGGGTAGGGGTTGGCTATGAGCTCGTCATAGTTGGGGTGCTTGCTCTCGTCCTGGCTGTTGGGCTGACGGCCTTCACGGGGCTGGCCGACGCCTACCTTGGCGAGCATATCGGCATAATCGGCTGCCGCAATCTTGCGCAGGCTGTCCTGTGCTGCGCGGTTACCGCCGCCTCCAAACATGAATTGTGCACTTGCTGTGAAAGGGATGCATGCCAGAACGGCTGCTCCGATGATATACTTCAGGGTTCTCATAAGTTGTAAGTTTTACGTAATGTCAAAGGTAGGAAATTTTACAACAAAAAAGGCCATCCTCATTGAGAATGACCTTTTATATGGGATAAGTAATTGATTACTTGTCGGGCTGGTTGTAAGCGGCATTCAGACCGTCCAGAATCTCGGCGGTGATGTTGAGACCCTCATCGGCATAAAGCAGACTGGCCTTGCTGATGATGATGTTGAAGCCGTGTGACTTGTTGTATTCCTTTACGAAGTTGTCAACGGTCTCGCTGATCTTCTGTGAGTTGGCGTCTCTCTCGGCCAGGAGTTCCTGTGTGTACTTGTCACTCTTCTCCTGCAGAGCCTGCTGTCTCTTGGTGAGTCTGTTCTCCTCGGACTGAGCGCGCTCGATTGATGAATAAACACCGTTTGCAATCTTCTTCTGATGATCCTCAACGTCCTTCTGCCACTTGTTGGCCTCCTCGGTCAGGGCCAGACGGTAGTTCTCTTCCTTGCGGGTCATCTCCTCGGCCAGATCCTGATAGAAGGTGTAGTTGGCCAGAAGTGAATCAACGTCGATGTAGGCGATCTTGAGGCCTGATACGGCGATGGGAGCCTGCTGCTGGGGAGCAGCTGCCTGCTGTGAGCACTGGGTGAAACCGAGAATCAATACTGATGACAGTACGAATGTTGATACGGATTTAAAGTTCATATAGCTAAATTCAATTATTTACTTTTTTCATTTACGGCCATCGGATTAACCTTCTGGGCCTCTTTGTCCTGCGATTCAACGCATCCTATGTGTCTTTTTCTCATTGCGGGATTCCTTCCAACGTGTATGTTGGGGAATTTGCCGTTCTTCTTAAGCAAAATGCTTACTGAAAGTAAAAGCATTGCGGCAAGAAGTAAAAGAACCACTGTAAGAAACGTTTTCCACATACGCGGCGCGAAGTTATGGATTTTAATGTATATTTGGGATGTATTTTTGAAGTTGTTAAGATATTATTATAATTTATTAAAATATATATGGAAAAGATAGATTGGTCTAAGAGAGTGATGGACTTTTTCCTGGAAATCTGCAGGATTCCGCGTCCGTCGGGCCGAGAGGAGAAGATGGGTGAGTACCTGATGGCTTTTGCAGCCGCCCGTGGGCTTGCCGCAAAGAAGGATGAGGTAGGTAACGTGCTGATTTCCCAACCCGCAACTGCCGGATTTGAAGGCCGCCAGACAGTGATTCTGCAGGCTCATCAGGACATGGTCTGCGAGAAGGACGCCACCCTTGACCACGACTTCATGACCCAGCCTATCGAGACCTACGTAGAGGACGGCTGGCTCAAGGCACGCGGCACCACTTTAGGGGCCGATGACGGCATGGGCATCGCAATGGCGCTGGCAATCCTGGATTCTTCCGAGATTGAGCATGGTCCCGTTGAGTGTCTGTTTACGGTGTCCGAGGAGACAGGTCTGACCGGTGCCGAGAACCTCAAGCCCGGCATGATGAACGGCAAGCTGCTCATTAATCTTGACTCGGAGGATGAGGGCGAGATTTTCATCGGCTGCGCCGGCGGAATCAACACCAGCGTTGAGTTCGATTTCAAGCCTGAGGCTGTTCCTGCAGGGTATTTTTTCCTGCGCGTGGGTGTGGACAAGTTCCACGGCGGCCACTCGGGCGATGACATCAACAAGGGCTTCGCCAATGCCAACAAGATACTGGCGCGTTTCCTCAATACCGCTCTTGAGAAGTATGACCTTAGACTGATTTCTTTGAGCGGCGGTAACCTGCATAATGCAATCCCGCGAGATGCTGTGGCTGTGATTGCAGTTCCGTACGCTGACCGCGAGAAGATCCGCGTTGATTTCAACGTGTTTGCATCGGAAGTCCAGGATGAATATCATGTTACCGAGACCGAGGCCAAGTTCTTTATGGAGAGCACCGATGCTGTGGCAAACTGCATTGAGACATCTGTGGCACGTAATATCATACGCTCCGTATTTGCCGTATTCAACGGCGTTTACGCTATGAGCATGGATGTTCCTGGACTGGTTGAGACTTCTTCTAATCTGGCCCGTATCCGCACCGAGGAGGGTAAGGTTACCATGCTGGCAAGCCAGCGCAGCTCGGTCGAGTCAGGCAAGTACGCCGTACAGGAGACTCTTGCAGCCTGCTTCCGTCTGGCTGGCGCCAAGGTATCACGCAATGACGGCTATCCCGGCTGGGCTCCCAATCCCAAATCAGAGCTTCTGGATATCTCGGTCCGTACATACAAGGAACTGTTCGGAAAGGATCCCAAGGTCAAGGCTATTCACGCCGGCCTGGAGTGCGGTCTCTTCCTGACCTCATATCCTGATCTGGACATGATTTCCATCGGACCGACCCTTCGTGGCGTGCACTCTCCTTCGGAGCGTCTGGAACTGGCTACCGTGCCGATGGTGTTTGATCATCTGCTCGCGATTTTGCGCGAGATCCGCTGATCGCTCCGCCAAAGTGTCCCACATGAACCCCGCTCACAGCCCGTGCAGCGGGGTTCGTTGTGTTACACCCCCTCATCTTGAGGGTGTGTCCCACGCTCATCGGCCCCACAATACGTTCTATCGCGGGCTGTTGTGTTACACTTTGGCGAAATTGGTTAACGGATCAGTTGCGGATCAGGCCGGTGCGATAAGCTTGGAGCAGCGCCTTGAGGTCCTCTACGCGGGCCATGAGGCGCTTTCCTTTGTCGGTGTCGCGTACCAGGATCTGCTTATCGGTGTATTCGACCACCTGAGTGGCGGCAATCACATCCATTCCCTGGGCAATTGACTGCTGGATTGACTCGAACGGATGGTGACGTACCAGACGCATTCCGTGCGAGTTGTAGATGAGGGTGTAGCCTGCTATTCCGGTCTGCTGATGGTAGACTTTGGAGAATCCGCCGTCAATTACGAGCAGTCGGCCACCGGCCTTGATGGGACTTTCGCCGCTTGTCTCCTTGACCGGAATATGACCGTTAATGATGTGCGCATGCTCCATCTCGGTTATTCCGAACTCCTGCAGTATCATCTCACAGATCTCCTTGCGGTTCTTGAGGCGGTAATAGTTACCCTTCTCTTCCTCATGAGTCTCTTTCTCGGCTATGAAATAGCGCTCAAACGTGGCCATGCGTTTCTTGTCAAAGGGAGGTGAAACAGGGCCGCACCACAGATACCAGAACAGGTCCTGACCATAGAGCTTGAGCGGATCATCGTCCTGCGCATAATACGCTGCCCGAACGCATTTCTCCAGGTTGTCAAACAACTCTTTTCCCTTATACTCAACACCTTGAACCATGAACGAAGCCAGCGTTCCGTCCTCATTCAGAGGTACGCTGCCGTGATAGAGCAGGTTGTTGTTATGAACCAGATACAGAGAACCGTGCGCAAACAGACACTCCATGTGTCGGGCCAGAGCCTTGCTGTTGGTAAAACTGTGTACCAGACGGTCTATTACATTCTGTTCGGCCGATGAAAGGCGGAACGGATCCTTGGGATCAACAGTCGGGAAATTGGTGTCAAGCAGTTTGTACTCACATCCGTCAACAATTACAGTTCCTTTTTTGAGGTCCATTTTGTCCAGAAGATTGCGGTGTTCCATCTTGAATTCCGGATGACGAGCAATGACAGCCGCCTCAATCTTGAACTGGATTATCGCTATTGCCTTGTGCATCTGAGACATAAGACGCAGTTGCGGAACATCTTCAACAGGGGTGTCATCGGTACGGACAGGAATGAACAGAGAGCACGGATCATCGGCATAAGTCTGCATTGCGAACGTTGCCAGCGGCAGCAGGTTGATGCCGTAACCGTCCTCCAGTGTGGCCATATCGGCGTATTTGAGGCAGTTGCGCACCACGTTTGCTACGCAGGCGGCACTTCCGGTGGCGGCTCCCATCCATGCAACATCGTGGTTGCCCCACTGGATGTCAAAGTCGCGGTAACTGCAAAGCATATCCATTATGCGGTGCGCGCCCGGGCCGCGGTCGTAAATATCGCCGATGATATGGAGTTGGTCGATAACCAGGTCGCGGGTGACATCGGCTATGGCCGTAATGAAATGATCAGCACGGCCGGTGCTTACTATGGTGTCAACAATAGCCTGCACGTAGTTGTGCTTGGAAAGGAACGTGCCGCGGGTCTCATGCATCAGCTCCTCAATTATGTACGCGTAGTCCTTGGGCAGGGCCTTGCGCACCTTGGAGCGTGTGTAACGCGAGGCCACGCGTGTTAGCACCGCAATCATCTGCATCAGAGTCACTTTGTACCACTCATCAAGGTTGGGGTTATCGGCCTTGAGAGCACGCAGCTTAGCCTCCGGATAGCTTATCAGAGCACTCAAAGTACGCTTGTCTTCAGCGCTCAGTTCAGTACCGAAAACAGCGTCAATCTTCTGCTGGATTACGCCCGATGCCGAGCGCAGCACGTAGTCAAACGCATCGTACTCGCCGTGGATATCGGTCACAAAATGCTCGGTACCCTTGGGAAGGTTCAGGATAGCCTCCAGGTTGATGATTTCGGTCGATGCAGCCGCGATCGAGGGGAAACTCTTGGCCAGCAACTGCAGATATTCTATGCTTCGCTCCATAATTCTGTTCTTGTAGTACAAATTTAATGAAAAAGTCCCTACTTTTGGGGACTAACTCTAACTATTATGTATTTGAGAAATTGTTTGCTTTTGACATTAGCCTTGTCTTTTGTACGGCCACTTGCCGTCAATGCACAGGAAAAGAAGGGAGACATTGATTTTAATATCGGAATATCCACGCCAGGCTTATACTCCCTGGCAGACTTGGAATATGGCAGAAACTCCTTTTTTTACTACGATTATTCAAACCTGAGTGATTTGAGTAAGGAGTCATACAATTCGACTTTGTATCCCAGCATTTCAGCAGAACTGTCTTACAAACTGGCAGACGCAGGTTTCTTAAAACGCCTGTCTCTTGTGGGATATATGGGACTGCATTGGGCAGACTATCAGAATATAAGTGTGGCTTCTGATTCCAAGGACGATGTTGAGACGGCTGTAAAACTGGATCTGATGCTGGGAATAAGATATCATATTTTAAACAGTAAGTATTTCAGCATGTATTCTCAAGCTTTTCTGGGAGGTGAAATCAAAAACGACTGTGAATATTGGGATAAAACCGGTGAAGTAGTAAATCTTGGAGTATTAGGCGATAATGATATCCGTTGGCACGCAACATTTCTGGGTTTGAGGGTCAAACTTGGAAAAACAAATGTAGGATTGTTGACAGAACTGGGTTATGGCTCCGAGTATTGTACCAGTTCTTTATTTATTATTCCTGGTTTAAGGGCAGGTGTCAGTTATAGATTCTGATGATATGAAAAAGGTTACATTATATTTTGTTCTCATATTATTTGCGTTTGTGGCTTTTGTAAGTTGTGAAGGACGCGAATGGGATACTCATGATGAGTTGGAAGCCCTTACCGGTAATTGGGCGTCACAATATGTATCAGAAGTATTGAACCATGTTTTTGAAAACAAGGACACTACATATAGTAAAAATGGAAGATATACGGTCATAGCATCTATGAAAGATACTATGAATCTTTCTTTCAGTTGGGAATCCGATCAAGTGGTGGGCGACTCTATTAATGTTGTTTCCACATTGGTTCAGATCGGCGATTCATCGACGGTAATAGTAAACGGATACAGGTATTCCGATGAGTTTTGGGCACATTTGTTCACAATAGATCCCGGCATTATCAATTATGAAGGCAAGTTCCATGTTGATTTCTACGAGGTTGGCAAAACAACCCCATGGGCTTGGGCCGAAATCGCATATCAGAGGGATCGTGATGAATACAGGTACTCTCCTTACAAACGTTGCGAGACACAAGTAGGTCGCTACTGATGTTTTAGTTTTTGCCAAAGTGTAACACAACAGCCCGCGATAGAGCGTATTGTTGGGCCGATGAGCGCGGGGCACACCCTCAAGATGAGGGGGTGTAACACAACGAACCCCGCTGCACGGGCTGTGAGCGGGGTCGATGCGGGACACTTTGGCGGGAACTAGAGCACTCCCTTGGATGAGGGGAGAGTGTAGTTCCAGATGTCGCGGCGCACGGCGGATTTCAGAGCGCGGGCAAAGGCCTTGAAGATGGCTTCAATCTTGTGGTGCTCGTTTTCGCCTTGGGCCTGGATGTTGAGGTTCATGGCGGCGGCGTCGCTGAGGGACTTGAAGAAGTGCAGGAACATCTCGGTGGGCATATCACCAACCTTTTCGCGTTTGAATTCAGCGTTCCAGACAAGCCAGCTGCGGCCTCCGAAGTCCAGAACTACCTGAGCCATGCAGTCGTCCATGGGGAGGGCGTAACCGTAGCGCTCTATGCCACGTTTATCGCCCAGGGCCTTGCGGATGCACTCGCCAAGCACGATTCCGGTATCCTCGATTGTGTGGTGTTCGTCAACATTCAGATCTCCCTTGACCTTGATGGTCAGGTCCATGCCGCCGTGACGGCCAATCTGCTCGAGCATGTGGTCAAAGAAGCCAAGGCCGGTGCTGATGTCGCACTTGCCTGAGCCGTCTATGTTGAGCTCAACCAGGATGTCAGTCTCTTTTGTTGCGCGGTGGGCCGATGCACGGCGCTCGCCTGCAAATATGAATTCGGCAATCTTCCACCAGTCGCGGCTTGCAAAGGCGCAAACTGCCTGTAAGTCGGCGGGCAGGGAGTCGGCACTGTCCTGCAGAAGGACGGCGCGGCAGCCCAGGTTGCGGGCCAGTTCCACGTCTGTGGCGCGGTCGCCGATCACGTAGCTGGCAGCCAGGTCGTAATCATCGGTCATATACTTACCGAACATTCCGGTGCCGGGCTTGCGTGTGGGTGCGTTGTCCTCGGGAAAATGAGGATCAATCAGGATATCATCAAATGAGACGCCCTCACCCTTCAATGTGTTCAGAATGAAGTTCTGGGTAGGGTAGAAGTCCTTTTCAGGGTATGACGGGGTGCCCAGGCCGTCCTGGTTGCTGGCCATTACGAACTCAAAGTCTGTGTGCTCCCTTAAGAACGACAGGCTTTTGAATACTCCGGGCACGAACTCCAGCTTGTCAAAGCTGTCAAGCTGCTCGTCGGACGGCTCAACTACTATGGTTCCGTCGCGGTCTATGAATAGGACTCTTTTGCTCATATCTGCCAAAGTTATTTAAATTTCTTGAGAGCGTCAATCAACGCGTTGTTTTCGGGGGCGGTGCCTACGGTGACGCGCAGTGAATTGCCGCACAGGGCAATCTTGCTGCGGTTGCGGACAATGATGCCGCAGTCAACCAGGTAGTCGTAGGTTGCCTTGGCATCCTTTACGCGGGCCAGGAAGAAGTTGGCATCTGACGGATAGACCTGCAGGGTGCAATCCAGTTTTGCGAACTCCTTCATCAGGCGGGTGCGCTCCCTGAGGATTGACTTGACCCATTCCTGAACACGGTCATACTGCATAACCTCATCCATGGCGCGCTGCTGTGTGAGCTGGTTGATGTTGTACGGGTATTTGACCTTGTTCATTATGCCTATGATCTCGGGCTGGGCAAATGCCATTCCCAAGCGGATTCCGGCCATTCCCCAAGCCTTGGAGAAGGTCTGGAGTACAATCAGGTTGGGGCGTGACTCCAACTGCTCAAGGTATGAGGGTACGCCTGCAAAGTCAATGTAGGCCTCATCCACGATTACGATTCCCTCAAAACGGTCCAGCACACTGTCAATAACCTTGCGGTCAATGTTGTTGGCGCTGGGGTTGTTGGGTGAGCAGAAGAATATCAGCTTTGTGTTTGCATCGGTTGCGGCCATTATCTTGTCGGCATCGGGCTGGAAGTTCTCATCCAGCAGCACGCGGCGGTACTCAACGTCGTTGATATCGGCACATACACCGTACATTCCGTAGGTGGGCTCTATGGCTACGGCGTTGTCAACACCGGGGCGGCAGAACATGCGGAACATCAGGTCGATGGCCTCGTCGCTGCCGTTGCCAAAGAAAATGGACTGCTCCTTGACGCCCTTGATGATTGCGATCTTCTTCTTGAGGTCGCGCTGCAGCGGGTCGGGGTAACGGTTGAAGGGGGCGTTGTAGGGGTTCTCGTTTGCGTCCAGGAACACCTTTGCGTCCTTGCCCTGATACTCGTCACGGGCCGATGTGTACGGGCTCAGGCTCCAGATATTGGGTCTTACAAGTTCTTGTAACGGTTTCATAGTTCTTTCAGTCGCAGGGTTACTGCATTTTTGTGGGCGTCCAGGCTTTCGCCGGCTGCCATTGTCTCAATCACGGGGCCAAGTGAGGCCAGACCTTCACGAGAGAGTTCCTGGAAGGTTATCTTGCGCATAAAGCTGTCAATGTTGACACCTGAGTATGCCTTTGCATAGCCGCTGGTGGGCAGGGTGTGGTTGGTGCCCGATGCATAATCGCCCGCACTCTCGGGTGACCATGGGCCGATGAACACTGAACCTGCGTTGACTACGCGCTCTGCAAGCTCACTGGCATTTGCCGTCTGGATGATCAAATGCTCGGGAGCGTATTCGTTAGTCATCTCAATGATCTCATCATCATTTTTGAGCAGTATCATGCGGCTGTTCTGCAGTGATGCCTCGGCAATCTCGTTGCGGGGCAGGAGGGCTACCTGACGGTCAACCTCAGCCTGTACCTTATCGATGAATTCGGCCGATGTGGTGAGCAGGATTACCTGACTGTCACGTCCGTGCTCGGCCTGTGAGAGCAGGTCGGCGGCTACGAAGGCGGGGTTGGCCTGGGCATCGGCTATAACCTCAACCTCTGAGGGGCCTGCGGGCATGTCGATAGCCACATCCTTAAGTGATACAATCTGCTTGGCGGCGGTAACGTAAGGGTTGCCGGGGCCGAATATCTTTGATACCTTGGGTACGCTCTCGGTGCCGTATGCCATGGCGGCGATGGCCTGTGAACCGCCCAGCTTGAAGAAACGGTTTACTCCTGCCACCTGTGCTGCGTAGAGTATGGCGGGGTTGACACGGCCGTCACGTCCCGGAGGGGTGCAGAGCACAATCTCTGAGCAGCCTGCGGTGCGGGCGGGAATGGCCAGCATCAGTACTGTTGAGAACAGGGGTGCTGTGCCGCCGGGGATGTAGAGGCCAACCTTTGTGATGGGCACTGCCTTCTGCCAGCAGGTTACGCCCGGAGTGGTCTCAACCTTGCTCAGTGAGGGCAGCTGTGAAGCGTGGAACTTGCGGATGTTCTCGGCTGCGCGGTCAATTGCGCTGCGGAGTTCAGCGGGTACCAGTGCAGCAGCCTCGTCAAGCTCAGCCTGACTAACGGCAAGTGATTCAAGCTCGACCTTATCAAACTGGAGCTCAAATTCACGCAATGCAGCGTCACCTCCGTTACGCACTTTATCAAGTACAGCCTGGACACGCTCGTAGAGTCCCTCCACACTCAGTGCGGGACGGCTCAGCAACTGCTTCCAGTCAGACTTGGACGGATATTTTACTACGTTCATAAGATCATCTTTTCAATGGGGAGAACCAGGATACCTTCGGCACCGGCATTCTTGAGCTTGCCGATGATTTCCCAGAAACGCTTCTCATCAAGAACAGTGTGTACTGAGCTCCAGCCCTTGGTTGCAAGAGGCATCACTGTGGGGCTCTTGATACCGGGGAGTTCAGCCAGAACCTCGCTCATGCGGTCATCGGGCACGTTCATCATGATGTATTTCTTGCCCTGGGCGGCCTTTACTGCGTCAAAGCGGAACAGGAGCTCCTCAAGGATGGCCTTCTTCTCGGCACTCATCTTGGGGTTACCGATCAGGAGAGCCTCGGACTGCATTACAACCTCAACTTCACGCAGGTTGTTGCTTACCAGTGTTGAGCCTGAACTTACAATGTCGAATATGGCATCGGCCAGACCTATACCGGGAGCGATCTCAACTGAGCCTGTGATTACATGTGTCTCGGCCTTGATACCCTTCTCCTTGAGGAATGACTTGAGGATTCCGGGGTAGGAGGTGGCAATCTTCTTGCCGTTGAACCACTCGACGCCGGGATAATCAACTGCCTTGGGGATGGCGAGTGACAGGCGGCAGCGGCTGAAACCCAGACGCTTGATGATATCGGCCTTCTCGGCACGCTCAACAAACTCGTTCTCACCGACGATACCTACATCGGCCACACCACCGGCTACTGACTGGGGTATGTCATCATCACGCAGGAACAGAACCTCGACCGGGAAATTTCCGGCCTGAACCAGAAGGGTACGCTTGGATACTCCCAGGCTGATGCCTGACTCCTGAAGCAACTCCATTGTCTCGTCGTACAAACGACCTTTTGACTGTACAGCTATTCTCAACATATCGTAAATTGTTTTAAATCTTGTAATTAAAAAGAGGCTCACCGTAAACCAGCAAGCCTCTTGTATATTTATACACCATTTATAGCCTACCGATCAGGATCTGCAGGTATGATGATGGTGATATGATACTGTATAACGTTTCATTTCAGCGGCAAAGGTACGCTCCTTTTTTGTATTGTGCAAGCCAAAGGCTGATTTTTATGCATTTTAGGAACGTATGCCTATGGGATGGCCGATTTGGTCGGCTTATAAAAAAGGTGTACCTTTGTCCCGATATTTAATTGAGTCGCCCCTTTAGACGCGACGTTTGCAATGCAGGAGACTAAATACAACGGGCCCGAGATGAACGCCAAGAAGGTCATAGTACTTCTTGTGACTGCAGCCCTGATACTTACCCTTTTCCTCACCAGAACCTGTAAGCAGGATCCGGTGGTAGATACCCCTGCCGAGGAAGAGGTACAGTCCAAGCCTCAGGATTATATCTACATTTCCCCCTTTGATTCTCTGTTCCGTCTGTACGCCGACAGCGTATGTGACTGGAAGATGCTGGCTGCCATTGCATACGTGGAGTCCAAGTTCGATACCACCGCAAGGTCGCATCGCGGCGCACAGGGGCTGATGCAGATCATGCCCTCCACATACCGCCATCTGCTAGCCAGGATGGGTGTGGCCGATACAATGGCGCAGAGCGTGGAACTGGATATCAGGGTGGCTGTAAAGTATATCGATGATCTGGGCAATTTGTTCAGTTTCATCAATGAAAGAGAGAGAATGAACTATATACTTGGTAGTTACAACGGCGGTTCCAACCACATCTTTGACGCCATGCGCATTGCGCGCAAGAAAGGCATCAACCGCTATAACTGGAACAGCCTCTCACCGGTGCTGGCATCCTTATCGGACCCCGAGGTCTATAATGACAGCGTATGCCAGTTCGGATCGTTCGACGCTACCGAGACACTTAACTACGTAAAGCGCGTTAACCGAAAGTATAACGAGTACAAGAACCAGGAACATCTTTTCCAGGCGATTGAAAAACTAGCTGACAACAACAAGTAATGAGATACATAATCACAATTGACCAGCGCACTTCATCTTCAAAGGCGCTTCTATTCGATGAGAAACTCAATCTTATAGACTATAAGATAATCCCTCACAAAATCAGCCATCCCCGCGAGGATTGGGTAGAGGCCGATGCCGAGGAGATTTACACCAATACAGTGGCTGCCATCAAGCAGCTTGCTCTTCCTTCATTCGAGGGCAACGAGTTCTCAATATCAATGGTAAACCAGCGCGAGACAGTGGTGCTGTGGGACAAGAAGACCGGCAAACCCGTCTATCCCGCAGTCATGTGGCAGTGCCGCCGCGGCGCCGCTTTCTGCCAGGAGCTCATAGACAAGGGCTATGAGGCCACCATCAAGGAGCGCACAGGTCTTATTCCCGATACATATTTCTCAGGCAGTGGCGTGAAATGGATTCTGGACAATATCCAGAGCGTAAGAGAGCGCGCCGAGAAGGGCGACATCCTGATGGGAACAATCGATACATGGCTCATCTGGAAACTCACCGGAGGTAAGTCACACGTTACTGACTATTCAAACGCATCACGCACCCTGCTCTTCAACATCAATTCGATGGAGTGGGATCCAGATATCCTGAGAGTATTCACAATCCCCGCATGTATCCTGCCCGAGACCAAACCGTCTGACAGCGTATTCGGTGAGACCGATATCGAAGGCCTGCTGCCCAAACCCGTGCAGATTGCCGGCGTTCTGGGCAATTCACACGGTGCTCTGGTAGGACAGCTCTGCTTTGAGCCGGGTGAAGGTAAGACCACATACGGTACAGGTTCATCAGTCATGTTCAACGTAGGTGAGAAACCTGTTCCCGCACCCAACGGCATGGTCTGCTCAGTGGGCTATTCAATGTTTGACCATAACTACTACGTAGTAGAGGGACACGTACATTCATCGGGTGCAGTACTTGACTGGATTACCAATAACCTGCGTCTGGTGGATTCAACTGAGGATACACAGACTCTGGCTCAGAGTGTAACAAGCAACGGCGGCGTATATTTCGTGCCTGCATTCAATGGCCTGGGTTCACCCTGGTGGGTACCCGATGCAAAGGCCATGATTACAGGACTTACCATGCAGACCACCAAGGCCCATGTGGTACGCGCCGCACTCGAATCAATCGCCTATCAGGTGGCCGATGTCGTAGAACTGGCCATGCGCGGTCTTACAACCCCGCTGCGCGAGCTTTCAATCGATGGCGAATCGGCCAAGAACGATTTCCTGATGCAGTTCCAGGCCGATATCCTGGGCTTCCCCGTAAAGCGTCTTGGATTGGAAGAGGCATCTGGCCTTGGCTCAGCAATTCTTAACTGCTGCGCCTGCGGAATATTCACCTCAGTAGATCAAATTAAGGAAGTCCGCAAGATCAGCGAGATCTGCCTGCCGGAAATGAAACCCGAGGAGCGTATCAAGAACCTTCAGGGCTGGCTGCAGAGCGTTCATGCCGTCATGCTCACGGCAAAAAGGTGATAAACTAAAAAATCTAGGCCCTTTTAAGATTTATTAATGCGTCTGGATGCCATTGGAGGCATATTTTATCTATGTTTGCAATGGCTACAAAGTGATTGTAGCAACTGTTTGCTCCTTTTCCAGTGTTGCCGTCTTTACTCATAGAGTAAATGCGCGGTTTTGTGACGGGTGCAAGTAGATTGCTTCCGTTTTTTTTGTGACCTAAAGGAAATATAATAAGAAGGGATAGTACGTGAGTGCCGTGGAAAAGCTTCAACGTATCTATCCCCTCGTTTCCGTCTTTCAGAATGTTGCATCCTGAAATCAGGTTCGGCAAAGTTATGGATTTTTTTTGTAATAACCTTTAATCCATAGCTTAATCAACGAACTGGTTGTTAGTATGTAACGTGCTGCTTGCAAAGGCTGGTCCTGTAAGTGACACAGGTGCTGTATGTACTTGTCTGGAGTGACCCCATTTTTTTAACTAACAACCAAATAAAATGAAAAAAAGAGAATTATGGAAGAGACAGAAAAAGGGTCGTCTCTTAATCCTTTCCCTAGTGTTTGCTTCTTTGTGTGGCAGTGCGTTTGCCGACAGAATCGAGAATTACTACGATGCTGCAGGAAACCGATTGACCAGTGAAAAGGTGATAATCTTTACACGTGGATCAGTTAACGGTAATGCTCCTGAAGAAAAGATGTATCAGGATTCGCTGGCATCGACCAGGATCACTATTTATCCCAATCCAACTGAAGGTGATCTGAAGATCGACATTGCAGGAGTTTCAGATTTTGAATCATCCGGCTTGATTCTTTATGACATGGCCGGTAAGGTGGTTAAGAACATCACACAGTTGAGTGAGTCTAACGAGTTGGATATCACCGATTATGCCAATGGCATGTATATTATGGTCATCAAAATCAACGAGGAATCCACCACTTGGAAAATTGTAAAGAAGTAATTAACTAATTGTTTGCACATTATGAAAGCTTTAAAAATATCATTAATAACCAGTCTGTTCCTTTGTCTGGGATTATCGGTAAAGGGACAGAATAATCTTGCTGGCAACACATTACAGGATCCCGTTCAACTCGGTAGAAAAAGTGAAAGCTTTAGTTATGGTGCCAGGATACCGATGATGGCGTATACTGACAATTATGGGATAACCGGCCCGGATGTATGTATGGAGATCACATTGGCAGTACCTATGAATATTGTTGTTAGGCACACTGATATGCAGATATCGGATACTTATATACATATTTTGGACGCTAATCAAAATGAGTTGTTTTATAATGATGACTATTCAGGTCCGGGACATGCCAATAATCCTAAATTGGCTTATGTGAGTTGTCATTTGAATAACGGAAAATACTATATCGTTTCAGAAGGTAAGGGATGTACAGGTTATTTGGGATTTCAAATGACAGGAACTCCATCATTTGGTTATTCATATGAACCTTCTACAGCAAGTTCGCAATCGGGTCCGGTAGGAGCCATGGGAGGCTCATTCGGAGTATCTCCTCTGGGCGGTGCAACTTATAGCATTCCTATTGAAGTTCCGGTTGGTGTTGGAGGAGCGGCACCACAGTTGTCAATTACTTACAACAGCCAGGCCGGTAATGGTCTTTGCGGTTACGGAGCCAATCTTTCCGGTCTTTCGTCCATAACACGTGCTCCCAAGGATGCATATCATGATAATGCGTCACAAGGAATAAAATATCTTGCCGACGATGCCCTTTACTTGGATGGAACCCGTCTTTTGCTCAGTTCAGGTACCGCAGGTCAGGATGGCGCCATATATAATCTGGAGTCAGATCCTTTTACAAAGGTCATAACTCATGGAACATGTAATTCAAGTTCCAATAACATATGGTTTGAGGTACAGAGTAGTGACGGCATGGTTTATAAGTATTCAACAAAATTGTCTTATACAAATGATGGTTCTCAGAGAGTACATTCCTGGTATTTGACTCGTGCAGAACAACCAACGGGTAACTTTATTGAATACTCCTATGATCAATTTGAGTATTATGTTTATCCGGTGCTTATTGCTTATGGAACAAATACCAGTCAAAGCAATGCTCTGTCAAATACAATATTGTTCTCCTATGAGACCAGAATTGATGAAATACCAGTATATTTTGATGGTAAAATAGGCTCGTTTGACAAACGTCTCAAAACAATAACCTGTAAAACTAATGATCAGGTTTTCCGTACTTATACTCTTAATTACAACAGCACAGGAGATGGAACGGGTAATAGATATTCACGTCTTACCAGCGTGAGTGAGAGAAATGGCCAAAACGAGGAACTCCCTGCAACAGAGTTTACATGGTCTTATCTGCCGTCAGCATCTCATACAGCCATCAGTACAACGGTTTTTAATCCTGCAAACCTGAAACCAGGAGTAACATATAATATTCATGACCAGACTTATATGGCAGGTGATATGAATGGAGATGGTCTGCCTGATATAGTTGCAGTAGGTCCTGTTGGGGATGAGACCGTTGTAGAGTATTTCTACGCAGATGAGTTCATGGGTGAGTTAAGTTATTACACAACTCAACAACCCAATAATTACGATATTACTCTGAACTCTGGCGTTTTCATGAATGTGGGCGTTACTTACAACAAGGATAACTCTATCGTAGATATGGATGGCGACGGCGTTAATGAATTGGTGTTATGTCACTATGATGGCGTGGAAAATGATTACGGAAGAGTAATTCTTGATGTCTATGGACAGAATATTACTAATGCCAGAACAATTATTAACATGGATAGGCCTTATGCTCCGCTCATTACCACAGGTGATATATACAATGAAGGTAAGAATAAGGTGATAATCCTTGAAACCAGTAAGAATGTTAACGGTAAATACAGATTTCGTGTATTGAAATTGAATGAAAACTATGGAGCACCTAATGAAGAAAGATTGAAAGTGATCAAAAACCTTCAATTGTCTTTAGATTCTGAGCCTAAACAGATATTCATTACAGATATGAACGGTAATGGAATTTCAGATCTTCTGGTGCTTTGCAAACAGGGATTCAAGGTATTCTGGAATCAAGGTGAAGGAACATCAGTGTTCATGGATTCAAATTCAAAAACGGGTGCCAGCTTCAACAATGAATGGATAAGAACTGCCGGAGATTTCAACGGAGATGGTCTGTTGGATATTCTGACAAGTAGCACTATGTCAAGCATGTGGTATATACATCAGAATAATGGAAACGGATCGTTTAAAACACTACAGGCTTGTTCTCTAGGTATATACAATCAGGATTTTACCGATAGGGATGATGATAAGTTCCATTGCCGTGTGTTGGATTTTGATGGTGACGGAAAAGATGATGTGATCATTGTCAAGGCAGTTTATGATAAGAAAAGAAACAAGTTCATGGGAATAGAATACGGAGAACCTTGGGGAGAGTTTAATTCAACTCATACTTATTGGATGCGTTCTGTAGGAAACGGCTTGGTTCAACAATATCACGCAACCTCAAATAAGGAAAGAGATGCTTATCCTAGAAAATTCCTAACAGCTGATTTTGACGCAGACGGATACGTAGATTTGATGAATCTTGGATATGATTGCTTGAATGGAATCAATGAAAACGACTATCATATATACAGGAATAACGCTTTAACTGCACAATCCGGTAAGGTAACTTCTGTTAAGGGTGATTATGGTTCAACTACAAATGTAACATACTCCACATTGACAGATAATAGTGTATATACGAGAGGTGAGATAGGTTCATATCCTGTTCTCAGTTACAACATTCCTTTGAATGTGGTAAAGAGTGTAGTTCAAAATAATGGTGCGGCAGGTAGTATGACCACAAATTATACTTATTCCGGACTTAAGGTACATCTCCATGGTAAAGGCTTGCTTGGCTTTAATTCAACTCAGGCTAACAATACTACCATGGGCACAACGGTTAAGACTGAAATAACGGGTTGGAATAATACCTATTTTGTTCCAAGTACAACAAAAACTACCACTACTGTAGGAGGAAAAACGTCTCAGAATCAAAACACATTGACATTTGTAAATATGGGAGGTAAAAAATACTTTGCTTATCCCTCACAAACCACAGAGACTGGTTTTGATGGTAATAGCATAACTACCACACGTACTTACAATACCACCTATGGATATCTTACAAATGAAACTGTTACATACGGAACTAATATGTACAAATCAGTTTCCTATTCTGATTATGTATTGGCCGGAAAGGCTTACAGGCCACAGACTGTAACTAGATCTCAACGTCATTCTGATGATACGAGCCCGTTTAATAACACTACAAAATTCACTTACAATTCCGGATCTGGAAAGATAACGACAGAGATATCAAATTACGGAACGACTAAACCGCTTACCACACAATACACATATGATATCTTTGGTAACCTGATAAGTCAGGTAAGCAATGGTAGTGGTGTGTCAAGTCTTACAACATACTATTCATATGATGGCACACATCGTTTCCCTGTAAGGATATACACTAACCCCTCATCATCCGTTCAGAAGTACACTTATAATATCTGGGGTAACGTATTGACCGAGCAAGATAGTATTAACTCGAGTATTAGTAATCAAATACAACATGATTATGATAGTTGGGGAAACAGAATAGTGACACAGGTACCAGGAGCAGGAGTTGTTACATATACCAGAGGTTGGGGTAACAGTGCAAATAAACGTTTCTTTGTATTGGAGCAGGGAACCTCTCGTCCTTGGGTAAAGACATGGTATGACAATCAGGGAAGAGTGGTTATGGTGGAGAGTGTAGGCGCCAAAGATGTTCCAGTCAGCATAACTACTACATATAATAACAAGGGACTCAAGAGTGGAGAGACCGAGATTACCGGTAACCTGACCTCGTCTCACAGTTATTCTTACGATGCACGTGGCCGATTGACATCCGAGACCCATCCTGGAAACAACACCATTTCCTATAGTTATGGTTCCAATGGGCGTTCAAAAACTATTAATGATAATGGCAGGTCGACAACTTACACATACGATGTTATGGGTAATCTGAAGACTGTACAGAGTCCTTTGTCAAGCACACTGACTCACACTTATTCATCAAATGGAAATATCAAGCAAACTGTTGCCAATGGTGTTACTTGGGTGATGAGTTATGATGATTGTGGAAATCAAATATCCCTTAATGATCCTGATGCAGGTAATTCCCAATTTACCTATGATGCTCTTGGCCGTGAGATATGGAGAAAAGATGGCCGTGGAATTACGTATTCCACTTACTATGATGCATTGGGTCGTGTGACTTACGATGGAACTACCACCTTTACATATGGTACAAGCGGTAATGGCCAGAATCGACTGGTAAGTGAGTCCAATGGTCAGTGGACCAAGAGTTATACATATGATGCATACGGACGTGTAACCCAAGAGAGCATGGTTAAGTATGCAGTTACTACCAAAAGTATGTCATACCACTATAATGATGATGGTCTTCTAACTCAAAAAGACTATCCTGACAATATAACCGCTGCTTATTCATACGACTCATATGGAAACTGCACAAACATTAATATCAATAATGGTATGATGGTTTGGAATCTTACCGGTAACGATGGAAATACTACGACCTCATCCATTAGTATTGGAAATAGCACTCCGTTCGTGCGAACCACTCAACTGGATAACTACGGTAATATACAGTCACGTACTATGACTGTTGGTAATATGACTGTGCAGAATGATAACTATGTATTCAATCCTCGTACAGGAAATCTTACCTCCAGGACATTGACTGGTCATGCCACAGAGAATTTTAGCTATGACAATTTGGATCGTCTTATCAGTGAACAGAGTTCGGAGATAGATTTGGATATGTACTACGAGACTAACGGAAATTTCAACGAAAAGACCAATGTGGGTGAGTATCATTATCCTAGTGGCAACTCATATGCTCATGCCGTTGATTATATAGATGTAAATCCGTATGCTGATGTGCCCGATTTCAATCAGTATATAGAATATGATTATCGAAATAAGCCGGATTGTTTGGCATACTCGATAGACGGCAATGATTATTGGTATACTTTGGAGTATGGACCAAATCATCAGCGTGTTAAGAGCCGTCTTGAGAATGATGGTGTACTAGTTCGAGAAAAGTTCTATTGGGGCGAATATGAGGGATTTCAAGCGAATGGTGGTGGAGCCAGTATGTGTTGGATTGAAGCTCCTGATGGACTTGCCGGATTGTTTGTAAAAAGTAACAATGATGGCTACTCTTCATTCTATACATATGTTGCTACAACTGACCATCTGGGCAGTCTTACCGGACTACTGGAATATGATGGCACTCAGATCTATGGAGCTTCATATGATGCCTGGGGAAAGCGCACTATCACTTGTGATTATATCCAGGTAGAGAGAGGTTTTACCGGTCATGAACATATTGATGAACTTGGTTTGATCAACATGAACGGAAGAATGTATGATCCTTTGCAGGGTCGTTTCCTCAGCCCGGATCCATACATACAGAATCCGTCCAATCCGCAGAATTACAACCGTTATTCATATTGCTTAAATAACCCTCTTAAGTACACAGACCCAACAGGAGAATTATTCGGCATAGATGATTTGCTTATAGCGGTTTCTGTTCGAGCCATTTTGGGTGGTATATCTGGATATGCATTAGGTAAGCAAAGCAATGCCAGTGGCTGGTCAATGTTTGGCTATATATTAGGAGGTGCAGCTATAGGGAGTGTATCGGGAGTTCTTGGAACAAGTGCAGCTAGCGGTACTATTTTAGCTAATACGACCTCTTTGATGGTTGAATCTAGTGCTTTTTCTTTAGGTATGTCTGCGCTTAGTGGAGGACGAATGGCTCCTAACGTGAATTTCGGGTTCGCATCTTTGGATTTTGGCAGTAAGTCTATAAGAACATTTAATAAGAATAACAGTAGCTTGGAAAATATTGGATATGCAATTGGCTTGTTAGGTCTTATTAAAGATATCAACGATATAGTTGATGCAACTCCTAGTGTTGTGTATACACAGACAAGATATGAAGATGGACGTATTGATGGTATATCTCATTCTGCGTCTTGTACTGTAACGGGGGAAAATCTTATGTCTTATGGGCCGGCAGAAAACTGCTCTTTTGATGGTTTAAAAGGTAGTATTAAAGCTGAAAAGGGTATGAAAGGGTCATACTTATTATTTGCTTTGCAAAATAGGGCTAGTACTTCAAATTATGCGGTTTATCCAAATCTAAGTATTAAAAGTCCTGTGCTAAATTTGAATACAAAACTGTGGGCCGGTCTTAGAAATGTAAGCGAGATATTCCCTTATCAAGGGCTGACTTCCAATTGCGTTAATTGGAATTCTTTGGGTTTATGGCTCAATGGTATACCAAACATAGGAATTCATCCGTTTATATTAGGCGCATCAATGAGTGTTTATAATGCTAGTACACGTATTGGCTTATTCAACGCTATTGCGACGCAGTCATCTTTTGATCATAATTTCTATGAATAGTAAAAAAGGATTTTTGTTAGTTTTTCTATCTGTTTTGGGATGTAAAACAGTCAGTATAACAAATGAGAATATCTCAGATGATGAAATCTATGTTAGCGTAAACAGTAAGATTCCAAGTGATGGAACCTTCCTATTTCTTCTTCGAAAAGAAGAAGGAATAGATAATAGAACAATTGTTCCCTATAGTTATTCCATTGATTTGGATAATAAAAAAGTGACTTGTTCTAAAGGAAATGAATTCTATTTGGATCCGAAAGTAAAAGGCACCTATTTGTGGCTTACGTCAGAACAATTTAAGGAGGATTATTCTGACAAATATAATAATGCGCTATTTGATTGTATCTCATCGAAATTCTTGGAAATATCAAATGAGGAAAAAATGAATTTGTTAGACAGCCTGAGTTTGGGATCTTCAGATAGACTAATATATCTTTGATTATCAATAGTAATAGGTTTACGTAAATCTGATATTTTTGATAGTTTTTGACCGTCTTTTTGTTAGGCATAAAAACCTGCAGAAAGACGGTCGTTGTTGAGTGGTAGTGAGGATTTAGTTATTCATTAGGGTCACAGATAGCCCTCACTTATGGATGAAGATAAAAATTCAAACGGGGGCAGTTCCCTGAGGGACTAATGCAAAAAATGACACAGAAGGAACCGTCCCTACTGTGTCACTTCATGAAAGCGCGAGCCATCTCGCGCTTATCTTCGTTGTCTTTGATTGACTGGCGCTTGTCATACTCGTGCTTACCTTTGGCTAGGGCTATGACGAGTTTGGCAAGGCCTTTGTCGCCTATGAAGAGGCGGGTGGGGATGATGGTGAAGCCGGGGTTTTTGCTGTCGGCGGCAAGTTTGCGGAGTTCCTTCTTGGTGAGCAGGAGTTTGCGGTCACGCTTGGCCTCGTGGTTGTTGTACGAGCCGAATGCGTACTGGGCTATATGCATGCCCTTGACCCATAACTCTCCGTTAATGAATGTGCAGTAGCTGTCGGCCAGGCTGGCTTTTGAGTCACGGATGGATTTGATCTCGGTTCCGGTGAGCACAATGCCTGCTGTCCAGGTGTCGAGCAACTCGTAGTCAAAAGTTGCTCTCTTGTTTTTTATGTTTACGCTCTTGGAAGCTGTACGCTTGGCCATTTAGAAATCCAAGGGTATTTTGATTGATACGGAAACTCTGGGATAACGCTCGTAGTAGATGGTGTCCAGCATGCCGCGAAGGGTATCGGGCTGGAAGATGTGAACCATTATTGAGTCCTTCTTGAGTTTCTTGATGTCGCTGAGAATCTTCTGGCGGTGAGCCTGTTCATCGGCATCGGCCACTGAATCCTTGATGGATGAGATGTCGTAGCAGAGCCATGACTGGGATGCGTTGTATGATCCGTGCATTGCCAGATTGTTGTCGGGTATGTAGGAGTAGAGACGCATCTCAAGTGTATCCTTGTTCATCTGCAGGGGGTAGAGGTGGAACTCGCGGACACTCTCCTCGGAAGGAACGTAGTAGATGGGGGTTAAGTTGACCAGATGTCCTGCTGCCCAGATTGCGGGATACTGAACGTCCCAAAGGTTGAGGACGTTGAAACGGCAGTCGTGGTTGAGGGTATCGGCCGGACGTGTCTCCTCCAGTTTATAAATGGGGTATTTGCTTACGCTCTTGAGGGTGATCTTGCCGATTGAACTTACTGCATAGTATTCAAGACCGGCTATGATACGGTCACCGTTCTGGACATCGAACTGATCCATGTCTTCCTTGACCTTGAAATTGTCAATGCCGTATTCCTCGCCTGTGTAGTCGAACTTGAGTGATGCCCTGCCGTTTACGCAGTTTACGGTTGCGATACGGAAGAATGTTTCGGTATATGATGCGGGTTCCATCGGTTCGCAGGAAAGAACAAGGAGCGGTGCAATGCATGCGGCGATTGCTGAGCGAATGATATTTCTTTTCATAGCTGTTTTCGGTTTTTTACACGGCAAAGATAATAAATTGATGTGATTTTAGTAACTTCGCGGCTGATTAGAAAATCATCATAAAAAACCATATTCCATTTATGATTTACTCAAAAGAAGTTGAAAACATGTGCGTGGTCCAGAAAGGTCCCAAGCACGGTCCCGCTCCCATTCCGGAAGAGGGTAAGTGGATCAAGGCCAAGGAGATCAAGGATATCTCAGGCTATACCCACGGTATTGGTTGGTGCGCTCCTCAGCAGGGTGCATGCAAACTGTCTCTGAACATCAAGAACGGTATCATCGAGGAGGCTCTCGTTGAGACAATCGGTTGCTCAGGTATGACTCACTCAGCTGCTATGGCTGCTGAGATCCTGCAGGGTAAGACTCTGCTTGAGGCTCTGAACACTGACCTGGTTTGCGATGCTATCAACACCGCTATGCGTGAGTTGTTCCTGCAGATTGTTTACGGCCGTTCACAGAGCGCTTTCTCAGAGGGTGGTCTGATTGTAGGCGCTGGTCTGGAAGATCTTGGTAAGGGTCTGCGCAGCCAGGTTGGTACCATGTACGGCACCAAGGCCAAGGGCGTTCGCTACCTTGAGATGGCCGAGGGTTATGTAAACCGTATCGCTCTTGACAAGGACGATCAGGTTTGCGGTTATGAGTTCATCAACTTTGGTAAGCTCATGGATGAGATTAAGAAGGGCACCGATGCCAACGAGGCTCTGAAGAAGGTTACTTCAACCTACGGACGCTTCAGCAAGGAGGCCGGTGCAGTTAAGATTATTGACCCCCGTAAAGAATAAGGAGATACTACTATGATTAGAGAAGTGAAATTCGAATCACAGGATCGTCGCATCAAGCAGATCCTCGCTGCTCTTAAGGAGCATGGAATCTCCTCAATTGAAGAGGCTAACAAGATTTGTGACAGTTATGGCATTGATCCTTACAAGGCTTGTGAGGAGACTCAGCCTATCTGCTTTGAGAACGCCAAGTGGGCTTACGTTGTAGGTTGCGCCATCGCTCTCAAGGAGGGTGAGAAGACTGGTGACAAGAGCGCTGTCAAGGCTGCCGAGAACATCGGTATCGGTCTTCAGAGCTTCTGCATCCCCGGTTCAGTTGCTGATGACCGTAAGGTAGGTCTCGGCCACGGTAACCTGGCTGCCCGTCTGCTCTCTGAGAAGACTCAGTGCTTTGCATTCCTGGCCGGTCACGAGTCATTCGCTGCCGCTGAGGGTGCCATCAAGATTGCCGCTAAGGCCGATAAGGTTCGCAAGCAGCCCCTGCGCGTTATCCTGAACGGTCTGGGCAAGGACGCCGCACAGATCATCAGCCGTATCAACGGTTTCACATATGTTCAGACCAAGTTTGACTACTACACCGGTAAGCTCAAGGTTGTTAAGACCATTCCTTACAGCGACGGTCCCCGTGCCAAGGTTAAGTGCTATGGCGCTGATGACGTTCGTGAGGGCGTAGCTATCATGTGGAAGGAGGGTGTTGACGTATCTATCACAGGTAACTCAACCAACCCCACACGTTTCCAGCACCCCGTTGCAGGTACTTACAAGAAGGAGCGTGTTCTGGCTGGCAAGCCTTACTTCTCAGTAGCTTCAGGTGGTGGTACAGGCCGTACCCTGCATCCCGATAACATGGCCGCCGGTCCCGCTTCATACGGTATGACCGACACCATGGGTCGTATGCACTCAGACGCTCAGTTTGCAGGTTCATCTTCAGTTCCCGCACACGTTGAGATGATGGGCTTCCTGGGTATCGGTAACAACCCGATGGTAGGTTGCTCAGTTGCTTGCGCCGTTGACGTAGCTCAGGCTCTTGCTTCAAAGAAGTAATCTGAAACATCAGATAAAAAAAGACCGGCTCGATTGAGTCGGTCTTTTTTGTTTTTAGTCAACCAGACAGGCGTCCAGTTCCTTTTTGATGTAGGTCTTGTCCAGGTTTTGGCCGATAAAGACCAGTTTCTGCATTCGGTCTCCGTAGGTCTCGTCCCAATCGGCTGCCAGAGTGGGATCGGAGCGGAGCATGTTGGCCAGCTGGTTCTCGGGCATGGTTGCGTACCACTGTCCGGCGTTCTTGAGTGACATCTGTTTGCCGGCCTGCTCAAAGAGGTAGCATATGTCAAACTCGTCGGTGAAGTAGCACATACCCTTGGTGCGGATAACGCCCTTGGGCCATTTCTTTGATACGAACCAGTCAAAACGGTTCAGGTCCATGGGACGACGGGCATAATATACATATGTGCCGATGCCATATTCCTCGACCTCACCGCCTTCATGGTCGTGGTGATGATGCTCATGCTCATGATGATGGTGTTCATGCTCATGGTGATGATGCTCATGCTCATGTTCATCTTCATCGTCGTCATCGTCTTTAAGTTCGTCGCCGCGCTTCTCGATCTCCTGGATCCAGGTGGCGCTGGTGGCAACGCGCTCAAAGTCAAACATACCGGTATTGAGGATGTTCTCAAGCTCTATGTCACCGTAGTCGCATTCAAGTATGCGGGCGCGGGGCTGCAGGGCGCGAACCACCTTGCGGATGCGCAGCAGTTCCTCGGCGCTTACCTCGGATGCCTTGTTGAGCAGGACTATGTTGCAGAACTCGATCTGCTGGATAACCAGGTTCTCCAGATCCTCCTCACCGATGTTCTTCTTTACAAGGTCATCGCCGCAGCCGAACTCGTCACGGATGCGCAGTGCATCGACAACGGTTACGATGCAGTCCAGCTGAGGAATGCCTTCCTTGTTGTATTTGGCTTCCATACGGGGGATGGAGTCAATGGTCTGTGCAATGGGACCGGGCTCGCAGATACCGCTGGCTTCAATGACGATATAGTCAAAACGGTGAGTGGCGATAATGTCATGAAGCTGCTGTACAAGATCCATCTTGAGGGTGCAGCAGATGCAGCCGTTCTGCAGGGCAACAAGGCTGTCGTCGTTCATGCCGACAACGCCACCCTGCTGGATGAGGCTGGCGTCGATGTTGACCTCGCCTATGTCATTTACTATTACAGCGAACTTGATGCCCTTGCTGTTGCTGAGAATGCGGTTCAGAAGGGTTGTCTTACCGCTGCCCAGATAACCGGTGAGCAGCAGGACCGGTGTTTTTTCAGTCATATTGCGTCAAAAGATATAATCAAGGGTCATGTAAAGACCGTATTTACCGTCTCTTTTATCAAAAGGTATGCCAAAGGTTACCGATGGGATGAAATTGTAATCTATGACAGCCTGCAGGCTCAGACCGGCACTCATATGGAGTTCACGGGCTTTGCTCAGAAGTGCGGAACGGTAACTGTCAAAAGACTGGGCTGACACATTGTCACGGGCGGCCAATGCCACAGCCTGGCGGTCAAAGCGGAAAGGCTCAAGTATGGCTCCGGCGTCAAAGAACGGAGTGATAACCCCAAAGAACCTTCGTCTGAACAGATTGGCGTCAATTACGCGTGTGCGCAGTTCAAAGTTGCCCCACAGATAGTCATTACCCATAACCCTGTTGTACAATACACCGCGAAGGGTGGTTGCGCCTCCAAGTCCGTCGGACGGCTTGAAATGAATCATGTAAGACTGGGTGTAGAACGGCTGGTAGCCTGCAAAGACGCCCTGATAGGCCAGGCTGTAGGCAAATACCAGGCGGTCAAATCCAAGGCTCACATAGTGGCGGAACCTTGCTGCCAGTTTGAGATAGTCATATCCGGTCTTGAAGATATCGGGCGCCCAGGCCAGATTGACATCGGCATAGACTCCGCGGGTGGGGGTGGCCTCTATGTTGCGGGTGTCTATCTTGAGTCCGAACTGATATTCCAGAATGTCACCTCCGTGTGATTCGGATTCTTCAATCAGCCCTGTCTGTTTGTACCATCGGAACAGGGTGTTGTCGGGATCATATCCGGGCCAGTCAAGCTCCGAAATCCAATAATGCCAATAAGAGAATTTGGCCGTCCAGTCAAGAAAGGGCAGGATGGGACCGCCCAGTTCCAAACGTGCATTGAGATACTTGCGGTTATAACTGTAATAGGCTATTCCGGCGTCGCGGTTGGTGTTCAGTTTTGAGTCATAGTCATGTACGGCTCCGTTGTATCCGTAGAACCAGTACAGGGGATTGTCGTCATAATAGAGTTTGGCCGATGTCCTCAAACCCGGTATCAGATACTTGGAGTCATACTGAAACATGTAGAAACTGGCATGCTTGGAGTATGTCAATGCCTCTATGCAGATACGGTGCTTGTAGTTCGGATAGAGACCTCCGTAATAGTTGATATCCAGGAAACCGCCTGCCATAAGGCCGAAATCCGAGTCATACGCCATGGCCGGAACAGGATTGACTGACCAACCCTGCTTGACTGTGGGATCATTATCATCGGCACACCATGCGCCCAGAGGTATGAGCAAGGTGAAAAGGAGTAAGGCAATGCGGCGGTTGGGGGACATTGGGATCAGAACAGGTAATTAAAGCCTATGTTTGTCCAAAGTCCGGTTCCGTCATTCTTGTCGAAAGGTTTGCCTCCCTCAAATGAAACTACCATGTTGTGGTTCATAACCAGCTTGATGCCCAGTCCTGCAGTGAAGTGGGGCTTGGTCTCTCCGCCATTGTAGAGAGCTACTGTTCTCTTTTGCTCCTCAAGGCGGTAAGGCTGAATGATCTGACCCATATCAAAGAACGGGTTGGTGGCAATCTGCCAGTTCTGGTTTATGAACTTGAAGTCATAGATGCGCCAGCGAAGTTCGGTGTTCAGCATGAAGAATCCGTCGGCAAGCACGCCGTTGCGGTTAAGACCTCTTACTGAAGCGTTTCCGCCAAGACCTTCGGTGTACATCTTGCGGAAGAACATGCTGTTGATGTTGTTCGTGAAGTAGTAAGGTATCTCACCCCAGAGTTTTGCCTGAAGCAGACCGCGTACGGCAAATGTCAGTCTGTCTGTAAATACCGGCAGGAACTCGCAGGCACTCAGATGGAGTCCAAGGTTGCTGTAACCCTCGCCGTCAATCAGGTCAGGTGAATATACCAGTGAAAGTTCGATGTTCTGACCGTTTGTGGGGTCGCTGTCATGGTTACGTGAATCATAGACCAGACCGGCACGCAGTTGAGTTACGTTACCTCCGTCCTGCTCATTGGGGCGGATAAGACCTGCAACCTTGTAAATGTCATACAGTGTCTGCTGGCCCTGGTACTCCTTGAGCTTGAGGTCACCGGTGGAGATATGATAGAATGCAATGCCGGCTGCTGCACTCAGGTTTCCGGTTATGGTCTTGCGGGCGCTTACCACTGCACGGAACTGATTGCGTGACATGAAGTTGTAACCGGTCTTGGCATCCGGATTAAATGCGGCGCCTGAGTTCCAGTATATCAGCTCGGGGTCGTATTCCTGAGCATAACCGTTGTATCCGTAGAAACCGAACTTGGGCGCATTGAAATAGGTTACGTCAAAGAACAGCTTGCCGTCGGGAATCAGTGTCTTGAAATCACCGTAGGTGCGCAGAACGCTTGAGCCCTTGGTGTAGGTCGATGCCTCAACATTGATCTTGTAGTTGTACTGCGGATAGTTGGTGCCGTCGCCGTAGTTGAAGATGTCGCAGCAGAGTCCGTACTGGAAACCCAGGTCGGAGTCAAATCCCACAACGGGAAGCGGTCCGAAATTCCAACCGGTCTTGATTATCTCATCCTTCTGCGCCAGTATGGGCAGAGACAATGTCAATGCTGTAAAAAGCAGGCATAACTTTTTCATAAGCAAGGTTGTTTATTTGTTCTTGACTTTCTTGCGGATCAGATCATAACTGAGCGTGATACCGGCTCCTGTGGGACCCAACCAGCGGAAAATCATGTTTCTCTTTATGAACAGGCTGGGAGCGTCATACCACTCGTAGTAGTACTTGCCCTGGAACGGGTTACCGGCATCATAGGGGTCATACAATGTTACGTAAACACCGCCTTTGACAAAGAATTCCAGTTTCCAGCGGGTATCAGGTTTCTTGCCCAATGGAAGCACGTAGCCTAAACCAAGTCCTCCGCCCAGACCTTCGCCCTGGAATCCATGACCGGCATAACCGTCAAAGCATATGTCGAACAGGTTGGCGCCTGCATAGCCTGACAGATACCAACCGGAGTGGTTGGATGCCTTCTTGAAGTATCTGCGGGCCTCCAACTGGAGGTTAAGTATCTGGAAACACTCGTGGTTGTCCTTGGCCATATGCCATGGGAATTCATACTCTCCCAGAACCGTCCATCGGCCCTCCTCGGTGGGATACCATTCAACCTCGACGTTGTAGATGGGAGCCCAGCCAAGATCCTGACGGTAGAATCCGTAGTAGGGGAGGTTGGTCTTTACCGCCAGTATCGGGCGCTTACGCTCGGGCGGTGTGGAATCCGGCTCTTCAAATACGTGAGGCTCCGGCCTTTCGGGTGCGGGGCCGATGGTATCGGGCAGTACCGGACTTGTCTCCTCGACGTGAGGCTGCAAGGGAGGCATGTTGAAAGCCGTTGCAGGCTCTACGTTATGAAGGATATAGATACCTGTGTTACGGATAACAGGGTAGTAGTATTTGAGCAGGTAGTCATATATACCGCCTAACTTGCCCTGCCGGCCCAGGTTGTTCTTAAGTCTTGCTTTCTTGGTGGCAACGTCAAACTTGGGGGAATCGATTATCTCCAGGATCTTGTTGCGGTTGGCTTCCGTGAGGTTGGGGTCCTGTGCCACATACATCGCCAGGTTCTCCCATGACTCAGTCACTGTATTGAGCGATATCTTTTCCTTAAGTTCGGGGAATACCCTGTCCATATATTCCAGGATGGCCTGTGAACGGTGCTCGGTCAGCCATTCGTTACGTGCCAGACCACCATCAGGTGATGACTGGGCGATAATCTCAATGGCCATGATGTTCTCTCTTCCCAGTGAGTCCATCACACGGTTCAGGTGAATCAGGGCCAGACGGTTGTCCATATAATCGAGCTCAAGGTCGGCCTTGTTCTTACGGAAGTGGATTTCGGTGTAATCGGCATCAGCGTAAGCGCTGTCTGACTCAGGTTTGGGCATGATTCGCTTGACGGTTGAATCGCCTACCTTGAGCAGATTGTCGGAAATTGAACGGATTTGTGCATAGGCCGGGCGCGTCATGGTGCTGAAAAAAATTGCCATAACCGTTGCCAGTACACTAAATAAAGTCTTTGCCTTTCTCAATATCATTATTACGTGCGCGCGCTTTTTCAAGGCGCAAAGATAAGGCTTTTTTATTATTATATGCTAAATTCGTGCCCAGATAATGTATTACAGCATGCTTAAAGCCGATAATAACCTCAATTTCGGGCTGAAAATCCGATTAATTGTATTAGTATTCATTCAATATGCAGTTTGGGGTGCATACCTGATTTCGATTGGCCGATACCTGGCTCAGGCGGGTTTGGGCAGTCAGATCAAGTGGTTCTTTGCCGCGAACGGGGTCGTGTCGCTTTTTATGCCGGCGCTTGTGGGAATAGTGGCGGACCGTTACATCCAGGCCCAGCGTCTGCTTGCACTCTGTCATCTGCTGGCAGGAGCGTTCATGCTGTCGGCCGGCATCTACTGTCTGGGGGCCGATAAGGTTGAATTCGGAACGCTCTATCCGCTCTATGCAATGAGCATAGTCTTCTTCATGCCTACCGTGGCACTGACCAACTCAGTTTCATACAGCATCATAACCCGTGCCGGCGGTGATCCGGTCAAGGATTATCCTCCAATACGCCTGTACGGTACCGTGGGCTTTATCTGCAGCATGCTTGCAGTCAACTGGATAAGCATTGGCGGAGTACGTATGCAGGACTCCTGCACTCAACTGGTTTTGTCAGGAATTTTATCACTGGTTCTGTGTCTGTATTCACTCACTCTCCCCGCATGCCCCACTGGCGGAAGCCGAGCCGGCCGGAGCGTGGCCGATGCGTTCGGAATCAAGGCGTTCGGCCTTTTCAGACAGAGCCACATGGCCATATTCTTTATATTCTGCATACTGATGGGATCCGCCCTTCAGATAACCAACGGCTATGCCAATACGTTCCTGAGTTCATTCTCGGCCAATCATGCCTATGCCGATACGTTCGCGGTGAGGAATTCAAACGCGCTGCTGTCACTCTCGCAGATATCGGAGACATTGTGTTTCCTTCTGGTGCCGTTCTGCATGAAGCGGTTCGGAATAAAGAAAGTGCTGCTCATGTCCATGACAGCATGGGTTCTCAGGTTCGGACTCTTTGGAATAGGTACTCCGGATATGCCTGGTGTGCTGCTGTTCATACTCAGTTGCATACTTTACGGAATAGCATTCGATTTCTTCAACATAGCCGGCTCTCTTTATGTGGAGCAGAACGTGGATAAGAGTATCCGTGCCAGCGCTCAGGGACTCTTTATGATGATGTCCAACGGATTTGGCGCAACCATCGGAATGATAGGCGCCGGTGCGGTAATGGACCGATACGTGTTCAAGGCTGCCATGCCCGACTGGAGTTCAGCATGGCTCTGGTTTGCCGCATACATGGTGGTCGTAGCACTGCTGTTCGCAGTGTTCTTCAAGGATTCAAAAAAGTAAGGAAAATTCTTGTTCAGAGGGAGCGTCTGTCAAGCTGCGTCAGGATGGTGCGGTAGTAGGCAGGCGTGACGGTTATGGTCTTGCCCGACGGGTGGTCAAGGGTGATTGTGAAATGTCCGCGTTCCTTGCCGTAACGTACTATCTTGGCTGTGTTCACAAGGAAAGAACGGCGGCATCGTACGATAGATGTATCTGCAAGGTCCTCCTCGATTTTCTGGGTGCTGCAGCGCAGCAGATAGCTTGAAAGCTTGCCTTCCAGGTCGTAGAATATCTGTACGTAGTTGTCCTGTGACTCTATGTAGAATATGGAATCCTCACTCAGGGACATCTTGTGCTTGCCCTGGCTGTCACGGAACTGTATGAGTCGGTGATCGGACTCGATTATCTCACGCTTGTGTGTTATCTTGAAGAGTTCCAGCTCCTCTTTCTTGGCCTTGTATTGCGCGTAGAACCAGATAATGGAGTAGGGTATGGCAAGTATCAGTGCTACGCATAACGGTATTCTGAACAGGAGCTGAGGTATATCGACCGATCCCAGTTTGAATATAACCGAGAAGAGGTAATACTCGGTTGCTATGGCAAGGAACTCGACCAGATGCCATACAACCATCCGTCTGCCGGTTACGCTGTAATTACGGCTGTAATTGAACAGCAGGAGCTTGCTTATAACAAGAGTGGAGATTGCTACTGCATAAAACAGGGCTGTAACGCCTGTCTGTTTCCATGAGTGGAAGCCGAACCAGGTTGTGGAAAAACCGAATGAGGGCTGGTACAATGACATGAACAGCATTGAAAACAGCGATACAAACAGTACGCTACGCAGAAGGAAACGCCTCTGCAGCACCTGCTTGGGAACCGTATATTCGCTGTTCTTTGTCATAGGCTGGCAAAAATAGTAAAACAAAGCGGGTCGTCCAAATGGGACGGCCCGCTTCTATCGGATTGTTTATAAAAATCAATCAGAAGTAGAACATCATGAAGAGCTTACCTCCCAGGTTCTCAGTTCCGATATGGAAAGCATTGGATGAGGGAGCAATAAGTTCCGTATGTGTCTCTACCTGAGCTGAAGTGGGGTTGTAACCCTCTGACTTGTTGTATGAGCCTCTGTCAAAACGCTTTGCAATCAGGAGGGACATCTCACCACCGAATGACAGTTTGGGAACAATGAAGTACTCAACGCCCAGCTTACCGGCAACACCGGCAACAATAGAGTTCTGATAAGACTCGGTAGCATATGTCCTTGTCCAGTAACCTACATTGTTAACTCCAACGCCTAATCCGTTGTAGTTGGTGCGTGAGGGAATCTGGTTGACATCTGTTACAGCGTTACCATAACTGAAGGTATAGTGGTCTTTTTCAATGCCTACAATGAGGTCGGCACCATAGAAGCCCTGGATACGGTCTTTTCCTTTACGGAACTCTATACCTGCAGCGATTGAATAGAATGCGCGGTTGCGATGGTTGAGGTCTTCAACTTTAGCCTCTGAAAGAGGGTTGATGAAACGTGCTTCATTATCAATCTGATATGTGTAATTGTTGCTGACAGTTTTATCCAAGCCTACGTTGAAACGCAGAGCAGTTGTGTTGTCAAGCATATATTTACCTATGATTGACAGACCTGTTATTCCAAGAGGATCTTCACCTCCGAACTGACCCAGTGTGTTACCTGCATCACCGTTGGCCAGATTGCCAAAGAAGGTGTACACGGGCTGCATGTCAATTCCTATTGCCAGATCACCGGCCTTGGGCAGGTAATCTTTCTCGTCCTGAGCTGTCAGAACTCCCAGAGGGAGCACTGACAACATCAGTAGAGCTGTTATTTTCTTAATTGTCATAACTAATCGTTTTAAAGTTATAGTTAGAATGACAAATTATTCCTCGTCGTCATACTTGCCTGACCAATCGTATGAGCCCCATCCGGTAAGAGAACCATCGGTGGGCTTGAAATACATCTTGGCTGACGGCTTGAACTCATACTTGGTTGTTGAACCGGTCTTGGTGATGAGCTTTGTGTTAACAGATGAAGGTGAGGTAACGCGCTTGAATGTTCCGCCTACGGCCTTCTTGGAGCCGTTGTCTAACTGGTCGGTCCAGTGCTGGAAAGCATTCTCGGTGATATCATCGGGTGCAACTGTAATTGTCAGGTCATCGGGCTGTTCCTTAACCTTTATCTGGATAGAGAACTTACCGCTGGCGTTGGTGGCAACCTTGTATGTGTTGCCAAGTACAGATATGTCAGCAAGAGCGTTGGCTGCATTTACCCAAGTCTCCTGAGCAGAACCTGACTTCCAAACTTCGCCGGCTTTCTTGATGATACCCTCAATTGTAAGAGTGGTCTTCTCATCAGCAGCCCAAACGGCCCAGCCGCAAAGGTCGGTTTCCCAGTTCTTGGGTGTGCCGTCAGCATCAAAGATGTAATAACGGGTTCCCTTCTCATACCACTTGCTTGAAGGATTGACATCACCATTAAAGACATAGTCGCCCTCAAGTTCCATGGTAGCGTCTGATCCGGGGTTACGGTAGTGAGTGAATGTGAGACCAAGGTCTTCAATGTCAAAGCTGCTGTTGTCCCAATTTGCTACGTACTCATCGTCAGCAAACTGCATCAGCACGTTGATTGTCCAGTTGCCCTCGTTGTTGGTGGGAGCAACATAGGTTACGCCGTTTACGGTAATCTTTACGGGAAGATTCTTGGCAACAGCGTAGTGACCTACGCGGAAACCGTCCTCAACAGCCAGCATTGCTGAACCGGTAACGGCCTGTGTCAGATTGAAACCCTTCTTGTATGCCCAACCGGCAATGTACTTGGCGTAGTTGTTCCACATTGCAAAACCTGCTTTAGGAGCGAACTTGTAGTATACGGTTCCCAAGTCATTCCATGCGGAACCGGTTTCAACTATGCTTTCTCCTGTGTACTGGCCTTCAAGAATCTGAGTCTTGCCTGAAGCGTCCTTATAGTGCTTGAAGTCTTCAACGTCAATGGCTGCTGCAGAAACTGTGACGTTGGTTTCATCACCAGTGTTCTTGAGAGGAACGTTGAATGAGAATACACCGCTGTTGTTGGCAAGAACAGCAACGTCCTCAGTGTAAACGGTAAGTATTACAAGCTGTCCCTTGGCGGGCTTGTACTCACCGGTCAGGAAGCCGGTCTCCTCAGCCTTGAGAGCCTTACCTGTAGCCTTGGTGCTGTTTGTGTAAACTACATCGTTGCCATCTGCCTTAACATACCAGCCTGCGAGGTTGTCATTGTAGGTTGAAGTGGCGTGATCAAGGTCAGTATCATCGATGTACATGTACTGGGTACCCAGATTGTTCCATGCCTCCTTGTCATCCTTGCTGTCATAAACAGTCTTGTAGATTGTGTAGTTGCCGGCCAACAGTTTGGTACCGTCATCGTTGTACTTGGGATAGTGTACATACTCATTAGTATAATACTCATCGGAAGTAATGGCGATATTGGGCTGGTCATTCTCATCCTGCAGAGGAATCATGAAGTCATAAGCACCACCGGCCTTGGTCTTGATGGCGAAATCACGGTTGTTGGTGCCATCGTGAACATTGACAATGCGTGTTTGGGCTACGTACTCACCAATACCGTATGAACTTTCAACGGCAAAGAGGATCTTACCCTTAACCTGTACGGGCTTGTCAAAGATTGAACTCCTGTACCAGCCAATCAGGTTGGCGTTCCACTCATCGGGACTCTCTGCTACGGCAGGATTGTACTTGAAATAGAAGTCGCCAAGTTCAAACCACTGTGCATCGTCCTTCTTGATCTGTGTCTTGCCGTTGTATTTACCCTCGCGGAGAACTGTCTTCTTACCCTTGGAATCAATGAACTCGAAAGGCTGAACCTCTTCGGCCAATTTAACTCCAAAGTTGAGGGCATTGTCATCCTGAACGGGAATGTCAACGCTGAAGTTACCTTGAGCGTCAGTGATAACGGTAAGTCCGGTGTTGTAAGGAGCTGCAGCGGTCAGAACGATGGTCTGAGACTCGTTGCGGTAAGCACCCTCACCGAATGATGTCAGATAAGGCATGTAAATCTTACCTGTAAGGGTTGCGGTCTTTGAATATGACTCGTCAAAACCGGGCATACCTGCAGCCCAACCTACCAGATTGTCATCCCAGTTATCGGGCTGGGCCTGATCGGCATCGGTTATGCTTGCATTGTAATAAGGTGTGAACAGAAGGTTCTGTGCACCCAGATTGTATGTTACACCGTCAATGATGTTGGTGAAGTTGAGACCGCCTACACCTGCAGTGTTACCA
Organism: Bacteroidaceae bacterium; assembly: GCA_017557635.1. Lineage (GTDB taxonomy): Bacteria > Bacteroidota > Bacteroidia > Bacteroidales > Bacteroidaceae > Colenecus. The sequence continues at coordinate 107,275 of JAFYYH010000020.1, forward strand.
AAGTTCATCAGCTCATATGCACCGTATACCTTAACAGAGGTCGTGTCTGAGTCAAAGTGTGTGAATTGGCTGTCGCCAATACCCAGAACCTTGAGGCCTGTGATGTGGAAACCGTCAGCAAGTGACTTGACAGGCAGGGTGATTGAGTAGTTACCCTGTGCATCGGTTACTGTACCGAACTTGAGCTCAAGAGCTGCGGTTGTGCCGTAGTCATAGATTACGGTGAACTCTACGGTAGCCTTGTTGGCAGCCTTGAAGGCACCCTTGCGGAAACCTGTCTCATAAGCCAGATTAACCTTACCGGTCATTGTTACCTCATTTGCGAACTGGTCAACGTCAATCTTCTCACTTGCATAAACGATCTCCTCGGGGAATCTGAATGCTCCGGGCTTAAGAGCGTTGGCTGCAACAGAGAATGAATAGTTGCGGAGTTCTGACTTGAATACGGGTTTGCCGTCGGCACCCATCTTCTCATAAGTGCGGTAAACATCGGTAAACTCTTCCATGCGGATGGTGGCGTTGATACCGGTGCTCTTTGTGGGGATTGTGATGCTGAACTTACCAGCCTCATCGGTTACTGTCTCAAAAATCTTGTTACCTACGGCAGCAGCGTTTCCATACTGTGCATAGGGAACCTCAATGAATACCTTCCTGCCTGCGGCGGGCTTGGAGTTGATGATTGAGTAGCTGGTGGCGTTTACATCAACGCCAGTGCTGTAAGTTACTGTAGCGGAGATTGTTACCTCCTGCTTAACAGAGTCAAGATTGAACTCTGACTGTTCCTGCTGAGAGCATGACGCTCCAAACAGAATGAATGCAACCAATGCGGCTGCTCCAAACAGTTTCTGTTTCATAAATAAAATGATTTGTGAAAAATTAGGTTGATTGAAATTGAGATATTTCGAATTATAGTCCATTTATTGGTCCTTTTAATTTAAGTCCTATTGCGGCGCAAAGTTAACAATTTATAATTATAACGTAATATTTATATAGATTAATATTACGAATTGTTGAAAAATAATGCCGAAAGGGCGTTATTTCTCGGAAACAGTAAGAATGAGTTGGTTGGCAGTCTGTTCGTTGACGCGGTAACGATTATCGGAACGCAGTCCCATTACCCAGATGATATCTTTGTTAAAAGATACTACAAGGCGGTTTTTTCGCTCGGCGGGGCTGATTTTGATGTCGGTAAGAAAATCACTTACAAGTTTGCGTCCTTTCATGCCGAAAGGAATGAATGAGTCACCTGCGGCCCATGGACGTATGGTCAGAGAACCTTCTTTGAACAGGGATGCGTCAAATGTGGCTATGTCAGGATCTTTTGAGATTGGTGTTCCTGCCGGAGCGGTGCTGATACTCAGGGTGCGGCCATCGGGCAGGATAACTGAACCTCCGGGCTGAATATTCATTACAATTGGCTCAAACTCGCCGGATGTAAGTTCACGGATGCAGAATTCATCGCGTCCTTTGATGATTTCATGAGTTGCCGAGCGGAATATCAGTCCGGGCTGGGTGTGGGCCGATGCAGCCACGTCCATAATCCGGGTGCTGTTGAACCCTAAGGGCGAGAGTACCTCAAACAGGAAAGCGCTTGCCGAGGGCAACTTGACAAGTTGCGGGATGTCAATTGTGAATCCGTCATCGGACTTTCTGATAATGCTGTTTGCAGCCTTGTCAATGGCGTCACGGTAGATGGAGTATGACTCCTGCAGGTGGGCGGCTGTAGTGGCGATGGCGTTGTCGGCATCGGGGTTGATGGTGCGCATCAGGGGCAGCAGTTGAAGACGGATCTTGTTGCGGGTGTAATCGGTTTCAAGGTTGGTGCTGTCGGTGATGTAGGGCTGGCCTTCTTTAAGGAGCCAATCCTCAATCTCCTGACGGGATACGCACAGCAGCGGGCGGATGATGTTTCCGTTGCGGGGTTTGATGCCTGTCAGGCCTTTGATTCCGGTGCCGCGGATGAGGTTGAGCAGGACGGTCTCGACGGAGTCGTCGCGGTGGTGGGCTATGCAAATGGCGCAGGCCCCGGTATCCTTCATAATGCGATCAAAATCGGCGTAACGGAGTTCGCGGGCGGCCATTTCGATTGAGATTCCTTTCTGCCTGGCGTAGGATTGTGTGTCGTAACTGCAAACTATGAGTTGTACTCCCTGTTTTTGGCAGAGGTCGGTTACGAACTGCTGGTCACGGTCGCTTTCGGTACCGCGCAGGTGGAAGTTACAGTGAACGGCTGTGCACTTGTAGCCAAGACGGAGCAATACCATCAGCAGGGCGGTGCTGTCGGCACCTCCGCTCAGGCCCACGATTACGTGTGCGCCGTCCTCCAACAGCGCGTTGCTGCTGATGAACTCACTGATTTTGTTTGAAAAACCGTCAATCATCAACTGCAAATATAACTCTCAATTCTCAATTCTCAATTCTCAATTTGCTCTTCTTGTACAACTGGTGGGTGTTGTGGATGTTGTGCCAGATGGTGTAGAAGCCGCCGGCTACCGATACCAGAGGGTTCCAGAAGGTGTAACCCATCCAGATTCCAAATACGGTGTTTTTCTGGCCGAAGGCCTGGCTGGCCTCGATGCGGCTGCCGTCCCTGCGTCCGGTGCGGCGTCCTACGGCGAACTGGAATATGCAGCAGAGAAGGGAGACAATGGCTATGCCTATCAATGTGATGATGCTGCAGCGGCTGTGGATGATGGCACGGGTGCTCATCAGTATGGCAAGTGTGAGCGCTACGCTCCAGAGGTAGAAACTCAGGTTTATCTTGGATGCTACCCAATGGTGGAACCGCGGCATGATCCAGCGTACTGTCCATGCGGTAAGGCAGGGCAGTATCAGAAGCGGGAATACCTTGGCCAGGATGCGGCTGAAGGCTGCTATGAAGGTTATTCCGGCCTGCGGATATAGCAGGGGAACGGTCAGGGGGACCGCTACCGATACGGCCAGATTGATGATGATGGTGTACATTACCACCTGTGCCATGTCGCCTCCCAACTTGCCGGTGACTACTGCGCAAGCCGTGGCGGTGGGGCAGATCATGCAGAGCATTCCGGTCTCAAAGAGGACTCGGTGACGGAGTATCCATGTTGCGGCTACGGTCTGGCTGTGCATGGCCCAGATTACCGTGAAGCAGAGAATCAGGAAGATTGATACCTGTAATGCCAGGTTGCGTAAGTGCCAGCGCTTGAACTTGAGCTGACGCGGCTCGATACGGCAGAAACTGATGAACAGCATCAGAAAAAGCAGGATGGGCTGTGTGCGGCGGCAGATGGCCTCCAGAACGGGTCCGGCGGTGTGGATGGAGGGTATCCGGGAGTAGATGAGATATGCTCCTGCACCGGAGATCATGCCTATCACCAGCATCCAGTCTTTCAGGAATTTGAGAAATCTGCTTTTCATTTCGGGCGCGAAGATACTTTTTATTTGTGATTTACGTTTTAACTTAGCGCACCAAAACAACATGAAACGCTTCAGGTTATTGAACATGCTGCTTCCGTTGCTGGCCATGTGGTCATGCACGGATGACTGGAAATTCAGCACAGACTCAAGTTATGTGCTGGCTTTCTCGGCTGATACCGTGCGTTTTGACACCGTGTTTACCGGGGCGGCATCGGCATCGGCCGAGTTCAGGATATATAACCTGAATGACGTGGGACTTAAGTTCGATGCGCTGATGGGAGGCGGTGCTGCAAGCCCGTTCCGCATGAATCTGGACGGCGAGGGCGGAACTACAATCACCGGCTTGGAGATTCCTGCTGGTGACAGCCTGTTCTGCTTTGTGTCGGTCAACATCACTGAGACCGGTCAGGCCGATATCTTCAATGCGTTTGATTCCATACGGTTCGTGCTGGAGAGCGGGGTGATGCAGTGCGTGCGCTTATCGGCCCACGGACAGAATGCCGTACGGCTTAAAGGCCGACGGATTGAGACCGATGAGACCCTTTCGTCACACCTGCCTTACATCATTTATGACAGCCTTTATGTGGCCGAGGGTGCCACGCTGACGCTGCAGGCCGGAACTAGACTCTATTTCCATAAGGGCGCACGGCTTGACGTAGCCGGCCGTCTGGTGGCGCAGGGCACTCAGGACAGTATGATCGTGATGCGCGGTGACCGCCTTGACTATATGCTTGTGGATGTTCCCTATGATGTACTGGCCGGACAGTGGGGCGGCATAAGACTGCGCAGCGGCAGTTATGACAACCGTCTGGAGTGGTGTGACATACACGGCGGCAATTGGGGCGTTCTGGCGGACAGTGCCGATGCCGGCCGGATGAAACTGAGCGTCATTTCAAGCATCATACACAATGTGGAAGGCAACGGAATAGAGGCCGTGGGCTGCCGCATTGAGGTGGCCAACTCACAGATAACCAATGCCGGCGTTACATGTGTGGACATTACCGGCGGATGGTCGGAGTTTACCTTCTGCACCATAGCCGGATTCTCACTCTGGAGCATAGGCAGCCAGGCGGTGCTGCTCACTGACAGATACGGCAAGAGAGCCGTTCCGTTCCTGGGCGCACAGTTCCGCAACTGCATCATAACCGGCCGTCATGAGACCGAACTTGTGACTCTGTTTGCCGATTCAATAAAGAAGAGCGCACCCTACAGCGTGAGCAACTCGCTGCTCATGGTACGTGACACCACCGATTCGCGCTTCAGCAATGTGGTGTTTGAGGACCGCGATTCAAAGATGTTCGGCCCGTACAATTTTGTGGATAATTCAATTCAGGGCTACCGCTCGGTGTTTGCACTTGACTCCCTGTCACCTGCACGGGGCATAGCCGATTCGCTTTCCGTCATCTGGCCAGTGGATCTGGCGGGCGTGTCCAGACCTCCGTTGAGGGCCGATGCGGGCTGCTTCCAATATCAATCCCCCAATTAAAGAATGAAACGACTTCTCCTTTTCCTGATTGTTTGCACCCTGATTCCCCTGACGTTACGCTCACAGCAGAGCATGACGGTCATGTTCATGAATACCGAGAATCTGTTCGACCCTGAGGATGATCCCCTCAAAGACGATGACGACTATACTCCGGACGGTGATTATCATTGGACGAAATCCCGCTATTGGGATAAGCTGGATGCAGTCTCCAAGGTGATTGTTGCGGCCGATGAGGACCAGGCACCTGCGCTGGTGGGTTTGTGCGAGGTTGAGAATGAGACGGTGCTGAAGGACCTGACATCCCGCTCGGCACTGCGTGAGGCCGGTTACCGTTTTGTCATGACTGACTCGCCCGACCGCCGCGGAATAGACGTGGCACTCATGTACCGCCGCAGTTTCTTCCGTCTGATAGGGCAGGAGTCCCTGCGCGTGAACCTGAAACCATACGGCGGAGGCGCCACCCGTGACATACTGCATGTAACGGGAGTGCTTGACAATCATGACACCATAGATGTCTACGTATGCCACTGGCCCAGCCGCTACGGCGGTGTGGAGCAGAGCGAGCCGTTGCGCATCAGTGCGGCACGCAGGTTACGGGCATCGGCCGACAGTGTAATCAGCGTGCGCCGCAAGCCGTACATAATCATAATGGGTGACCTGAACGAGGGGCCCGATGACCCCGCCGTGCGTGACGTGCTGGCGGCTGGCGGCAGGTTGGTTACGGTCATGGACAGGCTTGACGGGGGCAGTTACAAATATGATGGAGAGTGGGATAAATATGACCAGTTTATATTGTCAACATCTTTTACAAACGGGCTGGGCTGTACCGAACTGCTTGGCGCCGAAATAATGGATCTGCCGTTCCTGCTTACAGATGATGACAATTATGGCGGGCAGAAACCTTTCCGCACATACAACGGCCGCCGGTACCAGGGCGGCTATTCTGACCATCTTCCCATCAAAATGAGCATCGGTTTCTGATTATTGTCAGAAATAAGTCCTATATTTGGGAACTTTTTACGACCGAATACTTAAACCAAAAAACTTACAATAAGATTATGAAGAGTATCAAATCACTGGTAATGGCTGCCGCAGTCCTGGCAGTTGTTCCCGCAATGGCACAGAAATCAATTCCTCTGGTATATGATCAGGAATTCGCCGGAGCAAAGTATCCCGCACCCGCATTCCCCGAAGTAGATGAGGCTACCAACCTGGAGACCCTGCCCAACCCGTTTGAGTTCTCAAACAGCAAGAAGCAGGTAAAGAAGTTCAAGGATTGGGAGAAGCGTCGCGCCGAGATTGTTCGCGAGCTCCAGCACTACGAGATAGGTGAGAAGCCCATGGTTGACAAGAAAGACATTGAGGCTACTCTTGAGAACGGTACACTGGTTGTTAAGGTTACCCGTAACGGTGAGACCTTGGAACTCTCTGCAAAGATTACTTATCCTGAGGGTGACGGCCCGTTCCCGTTGATGATCGGTGCATCCAACAACGCTTTGCCGCGTCAGTTCTTCTCAGAGCGCAAGATTGCTCAGATGAACTTCAGCGAGCGTCAGGTAAACAGCTACTCACAGATGGCCGGCGGCTTTGGCGGCGGTGAGAGAAAGGATGGCCGCGGTACATACAACTTTGACCGTCTCTATCCCGAGCTGGTTGACAACGGTGCATATTCAGAGTGGGCATGGGGCGTAAGCCGCCTTATCGACGGTCTGGAGATTGTAGGTGCTGCCAGCAAGATCGATATGAAGCACATCGGTATCACCGGTTGCTCATACGCAGGTAAGATGGCCCTCTGGTCAGGTGCTATGGACGAGCGTATCGCTCTGACAATCGCTCAGGAGCCCGGTGGCGGCGGTGCTGCTGCATGGCGTGTATCACAGACCCTGGGTAATGTCGAGAACCTTGGCAACACTGATAACCACTGGTTCAAGATCTCCATGTGGGACTGGAAGGAGGAGAACGTAACAAAGCTCCCGTATGACCACCACGAGCTCTGCGCTCTGGTTTGCCCCCGTGCACTCCTTGTACTGGGTAACACCGATTATGAGTGGCTGGCCGATGAGGCAGGTTATGTAAGTGCTGTAGCTGCCCGCGAGGTATGGAAGAAGTTCGGAATCGAGGACCGCATGGGATTCTCAATCCAGGGCAAGCATGGTCACTGCCAGCTCCCCCAGAGCCAGTATCCCGAGGTTGAGGCCTTCATCGACAAGTTCCTGCTCGGCAAGGAGGACGCCAACACCATCATCATGCATGTTGACGAGACTCTTCAGGATAAAGAGGTTCAGAAGTGGATCCCTTGGGCCCAGACTGGCTTTAAATAAGCTGAAATACAGTCAGATAATAATAGAGGATGGCTCTGGTGAGTCATCCTCTATTTTTTTTATGAATAATTAACCATGATATATAATTAATTTGTATGTTTGTAAATCAGTAGGTGAGGATTATAGGTACGCGTGTACCGTGTGTGGATTTGAAAGGGACTAACTTAAGGACTAACTATTATATAAAAACCTACTAATTATGAGAAAAATCCTCATTGCCTTCATGGCGCTGCTTTTGTGCGCGCCATTGGCAGTACGTTCCCAGAACGTATTGATTGCTCACTTGAAGACCGGTCAGGTATATGAATTGGCCTTCAAAGCAGATCCGGTCATTACATTTAGTGAGACAGAGGCGATTCTTACCTTTAAGGTAAACGGCGTGCCTCAAGAAATTAAATGTCCTCTCATTTTTCTTACCAAGTTTACTTTCTCGACCAAGGATCTGACAGATCCTACAATACCTACCCGGGTGGATGACTTGGAAGAGAGTCATGTACAGTTCCTGATTGAGGACTATACTGTAACAATATCCGGAGCCAAAGCCGATATGGTTGTCCGTCTGTTTTCAGCCGATGGCCGCCAGATCGACTCTTACAAGACCGACAAGGAGGGCTCTGTAACATTCAGCATTGCCGAGCAGCCTGCCGGCACATATATTGTCAATTCAGAGGAAATCACATTTAAATTCTTGAAGAAATGAAAACCATTATATCAAAGCCGGCAGTGAAAAGACTGTTCGCCGGATTAGTGTTTGTTTTTTGTACCCTGTCTGCATCGGCACAGGTATATTACCTGAACGTGTATCAGAAGGGAGGTGAGAGAACCAGGTACGTCATAGAGAATCTTGACAGTATAAAACTATCTTATGAGAAAGCCCCGATTGAAGGTCTGGCATACGTTGATCTGGGCCTGAGCGTGAAGTGGGCCACGTTCAACATCGGTGCCACCAATCCGTATGAGCCGGGTGACTATTTTGCCTGGGGTGAAACTCAAACAAAGGATACGTTTACCAAAAAAACGTATAAGTATGACAATCCTGATACGATTGACGGATACAGCAAGTATGTTTTAAACAGCAAATACGGACCTGTAGACAATAAGTACAGGCTTGATATGACAGATGATGCTGCCCGTGTCAACTGGGGCAGCGACTGGCGTATGCCAACCATAGAGGAGATGAAGGAACTGGTCGAAGAGTGCGAATGGGAATGGATTGTTAATAACGAGGAGGGTTACAAAGGTTATAAGGTAACCGGCCCTAACGGCAATTCCATCTTCATGCCTATAGCTCCATATCGAAATGATGAAAATCCGAATAGCGACTATAATGACGAATATGGTTGTGCAAGTTATCTTACCAATACACTGTTCACTGATGCATGGAATGCTTACGGTCTTGATATTGAATATGAACTGTATGACGGTGAATGGTATTCGTATTTTGAGATAACAGGCGAAGGAAGACCTTTCGGCGAACTGATACGTCCGGTTTATTCCTGGCAGGCTCCGGATAACGTGAGCACACTCACTCACTTTGAATTTATGGAAAAAACAGTCACACTTGAGGTCGGTCAGGTTTACCAATTCAAGTATGACAAGGATTCAACGGCTTGGGGAGAACCTACATTTATGTATCCCAATGGACTGCTTTATCAGGGTGGAGGCAAGATCAAGGCTATTATTCCGGGTAATTACACCGTTACTGCAACTCTGGGCGATTTCAAGTCAGAGATGAATATCGTTGTATCTGAGCCTGAAGTTGTGGCAGAGAGCGTAGACCTGGGATTGAGCGTAAAATGGGCTACCTGTAACGTAGGCGCTGAGAAACCTGATAAGATTGGTTATTATTTTGCATGGGGTGAGACGGAGCCAAAGCTTTATTATTATAGCTATACATACAAATGGTATGACCAGACAACTGGAGTATACACAAAATACAATCCGAATATTGACGGTAAAACTGTTCTTGAAAAAGAGGATGATGCCGCCAGCCAGATGTGGGGCGGTGATTGGCGCATGCCTTCATATGAGGAATTCTTGGAATTGATTTATAACTGTAATTGGGAGTGGACAACCGAAAACGGCATGACAGGTTATAGGATAACCAGTATGAAGGAAGGTTATGAAGGTAATTCAATATTCCTTCCGTCAACGTCTTACAATAATGCTTATGTTGATAACAGAATAGGATGCTATTGGACATCAACTGCTTATGATGAATACGTAGGAACAGCTTTGTATGGAAAGACAACAGATAGTAGGACGGGCGTGAATATCAACTCTCGCTATATGGGATACAATGTCCGTCCCGTATTGCCGTTCGGTGCATCGGATGCCGACACCATAATGATTGATCAGACAGAACTGACCTTGAATATAGGTGAAAGTACAACGCTGAAGTTGTCTGGTATGATGGAAACCGGACAGCCCGTATCAGTAAGCGGCGGAGTATGGTCATCGGACGATGAGACCGTGGCTACTGTCAAGGACGGTGTTGTTGTTGCCGAAGGAGCCGGAGTCTGCACCATTACGGTTGAAGTAGGCGGCAAGACACTTACTTGCGCAGTGATGGTTGTTGATCCTGAGGATTTTGAATATGTCGACATGGGACTCAGCGTCATGTGGGCTACACGTAATGTGGGCGCTTCCAAATCTTATGAGACTGGTGGTTACTTTGCTTGGGGTGAGACCGAAGAAAAGACTGAATATACAAAAAATACATATGCATTTTATGATTCTGACGGAATGGCAACAAAGTACAACCTCTGGGAGGAAAAAGGTGAGGTGGACAACAAGTTCCGTCTTGATCCGGAAGATGATGCGGCTGCAGTAATTCTGGGAGAGGGTTGGCGTACTCCTACCCGTGAAGAGTTCCAGGAACTGCTGAATTACTGTGATTGGGAACCTGCCGAGAGAAATGGCGTGAAGGGATTCCTTGTTACCAGTTATGAAACAGGCAACAGCATATTCCTGCCTTTAGCCGGTGAGTTCTGGGGAACAGACACATTAGATTATGGAGAATACGGTCATTATTATACCAATACTATGGTAACAGCCGACGCATACAATTCAGAATGGGCTTATTCAGCATGTATGTATCATTACTCTAATGGAACCTACGGTTATGTTGAAAATACTTACCAAAAAGTTGGAGGTGTGTCAATCCGTCCTGTTCGCTCATCGATGTTTGTGGACAATGTAATTGAGGTAACCGACGTGACTATTAAACAGCGTGACATAACCATAGAGGCCGGCCAGTCTGTTCAGTTAGATGCCAACGTGGAAAATCGGGCAGGTGCGGAACTGAACGCACAATGGAAGTCTGACAGCAGTATGATCGCCAGAGTTGCAGACAATGGAACCGTGATAGGCATAAATGAAGGCCAGTGCCGGATAATAGCATACTATGGTGATTGTTCAGATACCTGTCTGGTTACAGTGTATGCGTCCAAGCTAGTAAAAGAATATGTCGATTTAGGACTGAGTGTCAATTGGGCGACTTGTAATATCGGTGCTTCAAGACCTGAGAATGTAGGTTCATATTTTGCTTGGGGCGAGACTGAGGTCAAGGGTTATTACAGTTGGGATAATTACAAGTATTGTGACGGTTCAAACAAATCACTGACAAAATATTGCGTCGATCCTTCATATGGACTTGATGGCTTTGTGGACAGTTTAACGGTACTTGAGCCTGAAGATGATGCAGCTTATATATTGTGGGGCGATGATTGGCGTATGCCAACTGTAGAAGAAATGGCTGAACTTATAAATAACTGCTCATGGAGATGGATGAGTGAGAATGGAATTGCCGGCTATCTGGTAACGAGCAATGTTGAAGGATATACGGACAATTCAATATTCATTCCATGTTGTGTAGATGAGGGTAATGTCTATCTTTGGGACAGTTCGTTAAGTATGAGACTTACTGATTATGCATCTATATTGTCCGGCAATACCGTCAGGTACGTTGTACCCCGTTACAATGGACTTCCCATACGTCCGGTATGCCCGAAAGAAGAAATAGAGGAACCTCAGGAGCCTCAGGAGCCATTCTTGGTATTCAAGTATAAAAACTTGATAAGAGAGGTTGGTAATACTACTTGGTTGAGTTTTGACACCAATGTTGAGGATGACGTGATATTCAAGTCAAGCAATGATTCTGTTGCTGTTGTCAGTGAATATGGTCAGTTAACAACGATTGCCGAAGGTGAATGTATAATCACTATTACGGCTGGTGAATTAAGCGATACCTGCTATGTGACGGTATTGGATAATTCTTCAAAGCCACAATACGGTTTCTCCTTGGATGAGGATAGCACATATTGCTACTTCTCTTATACCGTAGGTGGCTTGGGTCATGGGGCTATGGCAGAATTCTATATTTATGATCAGGAAGTCGGAAAGATTCCGTCGGACATTTGTACATCATACAAAGCGTATGACTTCTATCCTACTGATGAGGCTGCCCTCGCTGCTTATAATGTGTTGAAAGATAGTCTGAGCGCAGAAGTAATAGCGGAGATGGAACTCACTGTTTATGATGGAGTTGTAATGAGGACTGTCAGTGAACAGATTGGACGGGCCAAATATATGGTAATAGCGGATATGAAGGCTGAGTATCAGGGTTTCTTCCCCTCTATTCCGAATGATTCCATTTATAATCCGGAAGAACCTATCGTAATTCCGGAAACCCCCGATTCAATAATAATTGTCGCTGAACATGACTTTATAATCTCTGAGGACAGCCTGGCTGCAGAGTTCTACTATCGAACTGCCGATGAAGGTTTTGCAATGGCGGCAACCTTCGGACCTGATTCTACGGGTGCAATAGTATGCACTTCAATCTTATTCTCTATCACTCTCTCGAGTGCAGAAGAGGCTCAGGAAACTTATGAAAATATGACCGCAGAATTGACTGATGAGTTTATAGATTCACTCAATTTTGTCTTCAATGATGAAGGTACCGGATTCTCGTACACCAATCCTAAGGTAATAGGTATGGACAGGGACGCTGTATTGGCAATGATGTATCAGTCATATAAAAGCATGGTTGATCCGGAAATACATGAAGAGCCGGTAGTTGAAGAGGGATATATAGGTAGAGTACAGGCTTATCTGCCGGCTGAGTATGCAGATAGTAATGCAGTTGCGGCATGGTATCAGTGGGTAGATGAGCAGGAGAATAGCGTCAAGTATGAAGCTGTATTCCTCTTTGAGGATGGCTCTCTGGTAGTAACAAAGAGCAAGTTCTACACAAAAGCGGACGGCCGCAATCCGGAACTTGAGATTTTGGCAACCGGTCAATATGAGTTGACCGATGGTGATTTCGATAACGGCATTGCTTCAGTTATATTAAGCGATGGTGGCGAAATGGATGTTGAAATCGATGGTGGAGTACTGTATGCCATGTATGAGGCATTCGTCAAGCAGAAGAATAATATGCTTCCGGAGCCTGCATTTACGCATTGAACTGCCACATGATTAAAAAAGAATGACCGTTCATTTGAGCGGTCATTCTTTTTTTACTGAGGGAGACTGTCTACGTAGTCTTTTATCGCGATTGCCGCGGCCCGGGCATCGTTCACGGAATCCCAGATTGACATGGGGCGCTTGCAGGTGCCGGCTGCAAAGAGACCGGGCTTGCCGGTGTCATTATCATACAGGTGCGGGGTTACGGTCTTAATGAAGCCGTACTCTCCGTTTATTCCGCAGGCCTGGCCAAGGGCCTTGGTGCCGCATGAGGCCTCCATGCCGACCATGAGCACAAGCAGATCGGTGGTCATCTTGAGGGGCAGTCCCATCAGGGTATCCTCACTCTTGAGCTGGACACGGCCGTCAAATGTGGCGGCAGCCTCCGATATACGTCCGCGTACAAAGCTGATGCCGTACTTTTCCTGGGCCATGCGGTACATCTCCTCAAAGCCCTGTCCCCACATACGGAGGTCCATGTAGAAGACCGATGCCTCGCACTTGGGCAGTTGCTTGCGGATCTCGATGGCCTGCTTTACTGCAGTCACGCAGCAGATCTTGGAGCAGTAGTTGTTGCCGCTCTTCTCGTCACGTGAGCCTACGCACTGCAGGAATGTGATGCGCTTGGGCTCGTCACCGTTGGCGTTGGTAATCTTGCCGTGCTTGATCATCTGCTCCATGTCGAGTGATGTGATTACACCCTTGTAGATGCCGTAACCAAGCTCCTCCTTGCGGTGGGCGTCAAATACCTGATAGCCGGTGGCAACCAGAACGGCATCGGCCACATATGTCTGGCCCTTGGCATCGATGAGCTTCCACTCGGTGCCCTGCCATTTGATATCGGCAATGTCTATACCAAAGGCCGATGTAATGCCGTCAGTGAGCAGTTTGCCGCTCAGATCATCGGCAATCTCCTGTGCAGCCTGGAAGTTGGGGAACAGGAAAGCCTTGTCCTGGATGTTCTTGAGCGGAGTCTCGGACTTTTCAAACAGAGTAACCTGAACACCGTACTTGGCCAGTACTGATGCGGCCTCTATGCCGGCGGGGCCGGCGCCTATTATTGCGACTTTTCTCATAATCGTTTATACTAACAGGTTCTCGGGTTTCTCGGGAGCGCGCAGGATCTTGCCGTTGGCGTCTCTGTACTTCTCCTTCGGATCATAAGGTATGCCTATCTTGTCAAGCAGGCGCTCTGCCTGTACCTGATGTATCTGCAGACCCAGTTCCCACGGGTTGTAACCCAGCAGAAGGCCGGCCATCTCCTCATAGGTAAGGACGGGAATGCCGTAGCCTTCACGGTCATATGTCTTGTGCTCCATCTCGGCGATGGTGTACTGCCAGCGGTCCAGGAACATTGAGCAACCCGGACAGTTGGATACAATGAAATCGGGCTCATAGGGCTCCATTGACTCAAGTTTCTTCTTGGTGTTGGAGACTGAGTAGCCGCGGTTCTCCTGAACCAGATACTGACGGAATCCGAATCCGCAGCAGTGACGGCGCTCGGGATAATCCACAACCTCACCGCCCCAGGCCTCGATCATGCCGGCCAGTACATAGGGGAACTCTGCTTTACCCACGCCCTTGTCGGGGAATATCTTTGCATAGTGGCAGCCTATATGCTCCACAACCTTGAGCGGTTTGCCGGTAAAGCGGTTTACCAGACGGTAGGGCATCTTCTCGGCCAGTTCATTGCGGAAATGATATATAACGTCCGATGGGTGGGCGATATTCTTGGGAATGTTGAACTCGCGTTTGCAGGCCTTGTAGAGGTTCTCACGGGTCTTCTCCAGGAGCTCGGGATGCTCCTCCCACATATGGCACATCTCGGTGAATACGCCGAACGATGTTACGCATGAGGGTACGTAGTTCTCATAGCCGTGCTCGGTCATGAGTGAGAACAGACGGGCTACAACGGTCATGGTTGTTTCCAGAGGTACAACGTCGGTATGGTAACCTATACCGGTGCAGGTGTGCTGACGGAAATCGTCAAAGATATCCTTGTTCAGTTCTTCACGGAGCATACGCAGGAAAGCTGCCTCAGATCCGGGGAAGAAGGTCTGACGGATACAACTACGCTCGTAGAAGTAGTGGTCATCGGCTATAGCCTTCTGATATTCATTCCAAAAACGGTTCATAATCTTGTCAGTCTATAAGGTTCTCTGCCACAATCTCGGCAATATCCCTTACGGGGTAGTCATTTGTGGCATGCTGGAACGCTTTCTTACACATGGGACAGGCGGTGGCGATTGCGTCAACCGGCTTGCTGGTCAGGTTGGCAAGAGATGCGTTCCTTATCTTGGTCTGCTCCTCAATGCTGAGCTTGGTATCGCCCAGGTTGAATCCGCAGCACACACTCTTTTCTCTCTGGTAACGGGTCTTCTGCAGGTTGGTCACTGCGCTGAGCACCTGGCGCGGCTCCTCATAGATTCCGCATCCGCGGCCCAGCTCGCAGGGATCGTGGTATGATACCTTACGGTCATCATGACGAACCTTTAATCGGCCCTGTTTGATGAGCATGTCGATATACTCGGTATGGTGGACAACCGGAATGTTCAGGTTGTACTCCTTCTTGAATGACTGGTAGCAGATGGGGCAGGAGGTAACCAGCATGGTGGCTCCTGATTTCTGTATCAGGTCTGTATTCTTCTGGCGCAGTTCAGCCGCCTGGTTGGTGAATCCCTGCTGCTGGAGCGGACGTCCGCAGCATATGGTGCCCAGTTTGTCCATGTACCAGTACTTCTGGCCGGCAGCGGTGAATATGCGCTCCATTGACTCGGTGATGCCCGGGGCCAGGTGTGACATGCAGCCGCCAAAGTAAGCCACACGGCCTATGGCGTTGAACGGGGTCTGGCGCTTGCTGAGGTAGGTGTAGTTGCCGGTGGTGTCAATGGCTCCCTTGGCGCGTGTCTGACGGCGTAGTGCACTCAGGTCTATGCCTACTGGGCAATCGACTGTGCATCGGTCACACATAAGACAGTTGTCGGCAATCATTTTGAGACGGCTTCCGCGCTCCTGGTTGCGCAGGCTACGGATAAGGTATACCGACTGTATCTCGTGGTTCTCAAGGACGCGGTCAATTGGACAGCCCGATATGCAGACGCCGCAACGTGAGCAGGCGTTCAGTTCAAACAGCGTGTAGCCTGTCTTGCCGGTCTCCTCGCGTACTCCTATCTTGCGGAAGTAAATGAGCAGGAGTTCGGTGAAGATGTGCATGTATCGGGTGAACGGCATCGTTACAAAGAATACTCCCAGCATGAGCGAATAGAGCATCCAGACCGATGTCTCCATACCGCGTACAATCATGGGGTCAAACAGGTTGCCTACAGCCTGTGTAAAGAATCCTCCGTTGCCGTACAGGCAGGCGGTCACAGACTCGGCAAGCAGACGCATGGGGAATATCATCCAGAGCGAGAACTTTGAGAATCGGTCTATGATGGTATGCTTGGTGGTACGGCGCATTCCCAGTATCTTGGACCAGAAGATCTTGATAATGGCCATGGTGAGGCCAAGGAATACGTACAGCAGCAGCGCGTCCATAAGGTTGGAGTAGGCCTGGTGCTGACGGAATGATGCCGGTGCCTTATGTACGAAGTAGCGGTAGAATATGCCTACGTAGAAGGGGCGGTGGTAGTGGATGCGGGCAATGCCCTCATCGGTCTCCACGCGGTAACGGCGCTGGTTGAGATACTCGGGATCCTTATTCTCTCCTGTATTGTAAATGTACCAGCCGTTCTGTGATTCCAGTTCACGTACGGTCTCTATTGACTGCTCGTGCTGCAGGGTGTAGAAAGCGTCACGGCTCTCGATGGCACCTACAAGGATGAGCAGGAACCAGCCCAGTGCGTATGCCTGGTGCATTATACCCAGCAGGAGGTTTTTCTTGAGAATGCGTACGTGCAGAAGGCCTTCGCGGAACATCTCCCAGATGGCGGGGAATATCTTCCATGAATACCAGTTGCTGCGTATTATCTTGCGCTGTTCGTCACTGAACTTCTTTATCCACCTTATGTACTTGTAGATGATTATGCCGAACAGCAGTATCGTTCCGATCAGGAACGGTATTACGAAATCGTTATAGGGATATGCGTGTATCTTCATGGCGGCTTATTTTGTCTCGTCAAGGATCTGACGCATATTGATAATCAGTGACCTGAGGTTTACTCCGCGCGGGCAGACCAGTGTGCATTTTCCGCAGAGCATGCACTTCTTGAGTTCCTGATCCAGGCCCTCATACTCACCGCGGCGGAATGATGTGTGTATGCGGCGTATGCTGAACTCGGTATACTGGCGTGCAGAGCATGTGGCACTGCAGCATCCGCACTGGAAACAGCGCTTGAAAGAGGGGACGCGGTCCAGTAACATGTTGTAACGCTGCAGTGAGACCTTATCCATGTTCTCCGAGCGGGGAGTCTTTATGGCGAATCCGAATTTATTCATCGTGCGGGCCGTTTAGAATTGTGTCGTGGAAATCCATGCCTCCGGTCACACGGAATATGTTACGGAGTTCCTCCATTGTCTCGGGGTTGATGGTGCGCAGTGCGCCTGCACCCTCACCGTGGTAGTTGGCACCGAATTTGGGAGCAACCACCTTTATATTCTTTATATACCACTCCCAGACTGGGCCCTGTTCAGGGTGTTTCTCTGGGAATACTACATCGGGATGAACACAATATCCTATATTCAGGATGTTGTTGCCTATTGCACCCATAAGGTCAACTTGCTGGCGGCCCATGTGGCTCTCCTTGTAGTAACCCATATCCTGGGATACCTTTCTAAGTATGTTGATAACGGCACCGGGCACGTTGCCGCGCGGGCAACGGGGCTTGCATGACATGCACTGTCCGCAGTACCAGATGGTATCGGAACGCAGCAGTTTCTCCACCTGTTCCTCATCACCTCGCTGGACGGTGTCGCAGATGCGGCGGGGGTCATAGTCATAGAACTCGGCTGCCGGGCAGATGGCGGTACAGATACCGCAGTTCATGCATGCCTTGAGTGAGTCCTCATATCTGACATCGGACTTGATAATATCTATAAGATTTCCCATAAGCAAAAAGCAAATCCTTGATAGGTGATTTCAAAGATAGGAGGTTATCGTAAACAACGTCAATAGGTTAGTCAATTATTGACGAATTGTTACAAACTCGTTTACGAATTATTACTTATCGAACTTCTTGCGGTTCATCTTCATGGCGCGGAACAGCAGCTTGGACAGCGGTTTCTCGCGGTTGCGGTAGAGCAGGTTGATGTACCAGCCAAGCTTCTTTGCCACTGATATGCGGTAGGTCTCTACGAACTCGATCAGGGTTCCGTCATTGTCCTCGATGTATGTGAATCGGCCCGATGCATCACCCATTGCGAACTGCTTGCCGTCGGGGCAGCTGTCAACGGTGAAGGGGTATCCGTGGTCGGCGCACCACTTGCCAAGGGCGTCCATGTTTGTTACGTCAAAGCATATCTGGATGAATCCGGGATCGCCCCAGTATCGGCCCTCAAAGATCTTGCGGGGCTCGCGGTCACGGGCCTGTACCAGCTCGATGTAACCGGTGGGGAATATGGGAGCGAACGCACCCTTGTTAGGCTTGGGGCACTTGAGCAGCGTGCGGCGGAACTCACCGTCACCGCCGGCCAGGGGCTTGAGGTCGTCAAAGTGACCGTATTCGTTGTAGATTACCTGGTTGTAGCCAAGAATATCGGAATAGACGGTGCGGGCCTTGTCCATATCGGTCACGCCTATCATGCAACCTATCATTCCGCCGAACTCCTTGCCCTCGTCAAGCAGCAGGTATTCATCCTCTACGGCCTGGAACCAGTTACCTTCAAGGTCGGTGATGTAGAATGTCTGCTTGCCGTCGGGACCGGTTACGATGGGGCTTACCTTGTCCCAACGCTCGGAGGCAAATTTGTGGGCGCTTTCCACATTGCGGCACTTTACCTTGGCGCAGAAGATGCCCAGGTCACCTACCTGAATCTGGAAATCCACGGGTTTGGGCTTGCGCTCGGAGTACTGCCATATCTCGAATCCGCCGCCGCCCTGAAGGTTGATTGCTATTGCAGCATGACGCTTGCGGGGATGACCGCCGGTGTAGGGGAGCATGCGCTCTGCCACGGTATCGTCCTCGAGGACACGGATGTCCACGCCGAACATATCAATGAACCACTTCCATGAGCCGTAAACTGATGTTGTTCCTACACCAATCTGCTGGATTCCAGTTATGAAAAAATCGCCGTTTTGCATATTCTTGTTTGGTTTATTAAGATGCGAATTTACTGCTTTTTTGCGGCTTTTCCAATGTGTTGTATTATATTTGTACATCACTAATCAAAACCTACAAAATGAATAACTTGCTTATATTCGGTTTAGGTACCGGCGAGATAATTCTTATCGTCCTGGCTTTTCTGCTTCTGTTTGGCGCCAAGCGCATTCCCGAGCTGATGAAGAGCATGGGTAAGGGCGTCAAGAACTTCAAGGAGGGCATGAAGGAAGTTGAGAAAGAAATCAACACTCCTGATGAACCAACTACCAAGGAATGACAAACCAATGACATTCTGGGACCATCTGGAGGCCCTCAGAAGCGTTATTTTGAAAATCCTCGCCGCTGCAATGGCGGGGTTTATCATTGCCTTTTGTTTAAAGCAGCCGCTCTTTAATCTGATCCTTGCACCCAGCAGTCCCGACTTTATCCTGTACAGATGGATATCGGACGTAGCCGGAATGATGGGGGCCGATGCCTCCGCACTGCGTGACTTCAATGTCGATCTGTTCAGCACCACGCTGACCGCCCAGTTCATGATCCACATGAAAATGGCGTTCTACTTCAGTCTGGTGGTCATAATGCCTTATTCGCTGTACTTGCTTTTCGGTTTTGTGTCACCGGCGCTTTATCAGAACGAGCGCAGCAGCACAACCAAGGTGGTGGTATGGTCATACATCCTTTTCATGACAGGAATCGTACTGGACTACCTTGTTATCTTTCCGTTGGCATTCCGCTTCCTGGGCACCTACCAGGTAAGTGAATCCATTCCCAACGTCATTACCTTAGAGTCTTACACAGACCTGCTGATTACCCTGACTTTGCTGATGGGAATTCTGTTTGAACTGCCCATCCTGGCCTGGTTCTTGGGTAAACTCGGCATAGTAAACGCAGCGTTCATGAAGAAATACCGCCGTCACGCCGTCCTGGTAATCCTCATCATCGCCGCCATCATAACCCCCACAACAGACGTTTTCACTCTGTCAATCGTAACATTACCCATATACCTCCTATACGAACTGAGCATCGCTATCGTACCGAAGTAAAAACTTCTTATTTTTGCGATATAAAAGGACCTAATTATAAACCTATTGTATATGAAAAAGTTTTTAGCATGGGCATTAATTGCCCTTCCTGTTCTTGCTGCTTGTGAGAATGAGGATGAACTCAATGACGAAAACGGTACCGCCAGCGTAAGCGTTGAGGTTTCAATGAAAAGCATAGCTGGAGAATGGTT
The DNA here is from genome assembly GCA_017557635.1 of Bacteroidaceae bacterium. Taxonomy (GTDB): domain Bacteria; phylum Bacteroidota; class Bacteroidia; order Bacteroidales; family Bacteroidaceae; genus Colenecus. The sequence goes on from JAFYYH010000020.1 coordinate 127,438, forward strand.
CGTCAATGAGCCTGAACGGGGTAGGTCAGGAATCGAGACTCTTACCATTCAGGAGAACGGCTCATTCGTTCTGGAGATTGAGAACTCATATGTGGATCCGACCCTTCAAACTCTGATAGTAAATAACTTCAAACATGTAGAGGGCACATTTGAACTGGACGGTACTATATTGAGAGGTACTGTAAGCAAGGCTCAATCCAAATACGCTGTATGGGAACAAGGCCGCTATGTGGGATTGTCAGATTGGGAGGAAGACACTCATGAACTCCCCGACAATGCCGAGGTTGTTCTGGTTCGCAGCGGTTCAGTTATGTTGCTGAGATCGGAATTCGGTACGGTTATGTATTTCAAGAAAGGCGTACAACTGCCCAACGATATATCTGAACTCCAGGGCATATGGTTCAGCTTTGAAGCCTATAAGGCAGGTGATGAGAAAGTCAACATTGCAATAAAAATGAATGGTGACAACATAGATGTTATTGTAGAACCGTGGGCTCAGCGTTTCATCTGCAAATACACATACAAGGACGGCATCATTGCAAGTTTCGGCGAGGTTACATTCCGTACCCTGTGGCGTGAGGATGGCTGCGATGATTTTGACTATGATGATCCCTGGGCTGCAGCGTGGCATCCCACTTATGATCCCCAGCAGTACACCGGTAACCTGACCGACGGATTCTCATTCCCGTTCGTAGTTGACGGAAGCAAAGCCTACAGCATGTTCGTCGGAAACTCTCCTGTCTTCATCAAACAGTGACAAAGGGGACGGTTCCGTTTGGCACGTCTGCAGAAAGCAAAAATCCCATCTGAGCATATTGTAGCGCAGATGGGATTCTTTTTTTGCGTGCCAAACGGAACCGTCCCCTTTGTCACCTTGTCACTTCTCGATCCAGCCGATGACTTCGCCTTTGGTGACGAGTGAGCCGTGCTCTTTTTCGACGGCTGCGAGGTGGCAGTCGTAGGGTGCGACAGCGTTGTCGATGAATGAGTTGCCGTTGGCCTGAATGCCGACCATCCAGTCACCCTTCTTGTACTGCTTGCCGAATGGAGGATTGGTTGACTGATCCATGTAGTCCAGATCCCAGATTACGCGACCGCTTACAGCTGCCTCGATGGGCTCGGCATCCGGATGCAGGATAGCGCGCTTGTCGGCTGCGGTGAAGTGCTTGACGGGTGCACCAGCGGTGCCGGCCTGTGCCTTCTCCATACGCTCCATAAGATCCTTGTTGAACTGATCCTTGGCCTGACCGCTCTTGTACTCGCGGTACTGCTTCTCATGCATTGCGAACTCAAAGAGCTCCTCATCGTCCTGACCACGGTCCCAACCATTCTCCTTCATCTCCTTCTCAAAGCGCGGGAGTTCGTTGGGGTAGAGTACCTGAGGATCATCGGTATAGAACTCGAATCCCTTCTCCTTGGCGATCTCGACAATCTCGGGAGCCAACTGGCCGGGCAGCTTACCTGACTTACCCAGTACCATGCCCCACATAGCGGGATCCATACGGGTGAAAGGCTTCTCGTCCATTGACTTGGAGTAGAGGTTCATAAGTGCTGCGTTCTTTACATACTGGCTGAACGGGGTAACCAGACAGGGAGTTCCGAGCATCGGCCAAATACGCTGTACCTCGTCAAAGAGCTCAACAAGCAGCTCATCCTCTGAGAGCTCCTTCTCACCCTTCTTCTTGAGGTTGGCATTGATGGCGGCGTGCATACCCTTGAGGTCAGCCATAAGTGAACCCATCATACCGCCGGGCAGGCCGCAACCTACCAGCAGTGAACTCATCAGTGAGTTCTTGGGATCGATCCAGTAACCCAGGAAGTCATCCATGAAGCTCTGAGTCAGTGAGCGTGCCTCCATGTAAGCCTTCATGTTGATGTCCTTAACCAGGAATCCGGCATCCTTAAGCATAGCCTGAATGGTTATTACGTCGGGATGAACCTTACCCCATGACAGGGGCTCCATGGCTACGTCCAGAACGTCACCGCCGGCCTTGGCAACCTCAAGCATTGAGGCAACTGCGAAACCGGGGCCGTTGTGGCCGTGGTACTGTATGATGATATCGGGATGTTTCTCCTTGATGGCGCGAACAATGGTGCCCAGCATTGCAGGACGGCCGATACCAGCCATATCCTTAAGGCAGATCTCCTGTGCGCCGCCCTCGATGAGCTGCTCAGCCAGGTTGATGTAGTACTCGGCATTGTGTACCTTAGAGTAGGTGATACACATGGTTGCCTGAGCGGTCATGCCGGCTTCCTTGGCCCACTTGATTGAGGGGATGATGTTACGCGGATCATTCAGACCGCAGAATATACGTGTGATGTCAACACCCTGAGCGTGTTTTACCTTATACATGAGCTGACGTACATCGGCCGGAACAGGGTTCATGCGCAATGCGTTCAGACCACGGTCAAGCATGTGGGTCTTGATTCCTACTTCATTGAAAGGCTTTGTGAATGTACGAACTGCCTGGTTGGGGTTCTCTCCGTAGAGGAGGTTAACCTGCTCCATGGCACCGCCGTTAGTCTCAACGCGGTCAAAGCAGCCCATATCGATAATTACCGGAGCAATTTTGGCCAGCTGATCTTTACGTGGTACATACTTGCCTGATGACTGCCACATGTCACGGTAAACAAGACTGAATTGGATCTCTTTTTTCATAGTTATATGTGTTTTTGTTATTTACATCGGATTAATGGAACGGGCTATCTTGGCGCAAAGTCCGGGGAAGAAACGCTTGATGTAAACCATCAGGAGCTCCTTTTTGCCAACCAGTACTTCACGTTTCCTGCGGTATACAGCCTTTACGATCTTGCGTCCGGCCTCCTCGGGGGTGCAACCTCCGGCCTGTCCGGCATCCATCTTGGAGTGCTGCTTGCCGTCTTTCTCAAGGGCATAGAATGATATGCGGGTCTGAACACGGCCCGGGCAGACGATGGTCACGCGGATGTTATCCTTGTAGTACTCGGCCTGAACGGTCTCAAAGAATCCGTACAGGGCGTGCTTGGATGAACTGTAGGCGCAACGCAGCGGGAATCCGAAACGGCCGTTGATGCTGGTTGTCACAACCAGTTGTCCGCCTCCGTTCTCTATCATCTTGGGCAGAATGACCTTGGTCATGATAACCGGTGCGAACCAGTTGATGTCCATGACCTTGTTTATTACACGCATCTCGGTGTCACAGGTGGTGCCGCGCTGGCTTATGCCGGCGTTGTTGTAGAACACGTCGATGTGTCCGAACAGTGACCATGCCTTCTCGGCAAGTTCGGCCACCTGGTCTTTAAGTGAAAGGTCAAAGGGTAGGGGCATTGCCTTGGGTGAGCCCAGTTCCTCGCAGTGGTCGGCAACCTTCGCTAGAAGATCGGCCTCAAGAGCTGTAAGGATCAGACAGGCTCCCTCACGGGCAAACTCGTACGCGGTTGCCTCACCAATGCCTGATGAAGAACCGGTTATCCAAACGACCTTATCTTTAAACTTGTTCATTTGCAATCGTCTATTGCTTTCTTAAACCAGAGAGCGCGTTCGCAGCCCTCGCCGGTGTTGAGCAGAATCAAATCACCGCTCTTGAGCTTTTTCTCCTCAAGTGCCTTGAAGAATCCTGCTATACATACCACCGATGCAGGTCCCATGTAAACGCCGGTGGCGTCCTTGACCATACGGCCGTAACGCTCCAGACCCTCCTCCTTTACACGCAGGAACGAGCCGCCGCTGTTCTTGACAATGGGGCCGACGAGCGGATACATGCCGGGGGTGCCGGCGGTAAGGATGGAGATCTTTGTCTGAGGAACCACAGTGGGGAAGTGCTTGTTCCAGCCCTGCGGGAACTCGTTCTCTATTGCCCATTCCCATGCCTGAACCATCGGATCACAGGTGTCCTGCTGAACCAGCAGCATGCGCGGCATGCGGTACTGCGGGTATGCATCGGCTATCTCACGCATTCCCTTCTCGAATGCGATGGGGCTTGTGCCGCCTGCAACGGCCTGCATGTAGACATCGGGTACCCGGCCCAGCTGGCGCATGCACTCAAAGACAAGTGTCTTCTTGGCCTCTACGCGGATGGGGTCGATGTTGCCGGCCGATATCATTACGTTCCGGTTCTTATGGAAATCGGCAGCCTCGGCCTTGGCCTGACCGTAACCGCCCTCAGATACCTGAAGGTTCTGACCGGTGGCGCGGATGGCCTGCTGAGTCTCCTGATACATATCGTGCGGAGCAAATACGTCAAACTTGACGCCTGCCTTTGCCAGATAGGTGGCGTAGGCGGTGGCGGCATTACCTGTCGATGCCAGGCAATACTCCTTTACTCCGTGTTTCTTGAACAGCGTTGCTGCCAGTGATGCGGCTATGTCCTTGAATGTGCCGGAACCGCCGTTCAGGTCATTGCGGGCTACCACTACCTTGCAGTCGATTCCGTAGTTGTCCTTTGCGTACTTGCTCAGGAACTCCCACTCCTCAATGGGTACTGCACCCTCACCGCAGGTTACCTGCTCATCGGCCTCATCAATGGGGAGGAAGGGCAGGTAGTGGTAGAGGTTGTCTACCTTCTGGCCGGGCTTGCAGAGATTGTCCAAAAGGCGGTAATCGGATGTATAAGTTACCTCTGCGTGGTTGCTTCCGCACTCACACAGCTGGTCCTGGCTGAACCAAGCGGCAAAATCTCCTATAACCTTGCCGCACTTCTTGCAGACAAGCTGATATTTCATCCTCTCTTGATTTGAGCTCTCTTGAATACGTTCATATCCTGGATGGGACCCTCGTAGTAACCGGCCTTGAGCTTCTTCTGAACATCCTTGAAGACCTCAATGGTGCGCTTAACATGATCCAGTGTGTGTGATGCGGTCGGGATGATACGCAGCATCAGCTGGCCCTTCGGGATAACGGGATATGTAACGATTGAGCAGAAGATTCCGTAGTTCTCACGCAGGTCAACAACAACGTTGGTTCCCTCGTTGATACCACCCTCAAAGAATACGGGTGTTACAGGTGACTCGGTTACGCCGATGTTGAAGCCCTCGGCCTTGAGACCGCCCTGCAGAGCGTTTACTACCTCCCACAGATGCTCGCGGTACTCGGGGTGAGCCTTGATCAGGTCAAGACGCTTCTGGTTACCGATAACCAGCGGCAGCGGCAGTGACTTAGCGTAGATCTGTGAACGCATGTTGCACTTCAGATGATCGATGATCTCGGGCTCTGAGCTTACTACGCCGCCGATTGATGCCATACTCTTTGCGAATGCGTCGAATATTACATCGATCTCGTCGATTACGCCGTAATGCTCGGCGGTACCGCGACCGTGTGCACCCATTGTACCAAAGCCGTGTGCATCGTCGATAAGTATGCGGAACGGATATTTCTTCTTGAGTTCTACAATGTCAGCCAGGTGACCCAGGTCACCGGCCATGCCGAATACACCCTCGGTGATTACCAGAACGCCGCCGCCCTGCTCATCGGCCAGCTTGCAGGCGTGACCCAGCTGCTTGTCAAGGCTCTCCATGTTGTTGTGCTGGAAAGCGAAACGCTTGGCAAGGCTCAGACGCATACCGTCCAGGATGCAGGCGTGTGACTCTGAGTCGTAAACGATTACGTCCTTACGGCTGGTCAGTACGTCGATGATTGAGATCATGCCCTGATAACCGAAGTTGAGGCAGAGACCTGCCTTCTTGCCTACGAACTCTGAGAAGTCATTCTCAAACTTGATGTGATAATCAGTATTACCTGACATCATGCGGGCACCCATCGGTGCACCCAGACCGAACTTGGCGGCAGCCTCGGCATCGGCCTTTCTTACCTCGGGATGGTTGGCAAGACCAAGGTAGTTGTTCAAGCTCCAGTTCAGGACGGGCTTGCCGTTGAACTCCATTTCGGGGCCGATTTCACCTACCAGGCGCGGGAACATAAAGTAACCGTCACCAATTCCCTGATACTGACCGAGAGGACCCGGTGTCTCCTTGATTCTTTCAAAAATGTCTTTAATCATACTGAAAATCAATTATTTTGTTTGTTATTATTCGCTCGTTTGATTTGCGCTTTGAAAATGGTACGCTTAAACTGCGCGAATTTAGTAAAAAGTCCGCACAGCTTATTATAAAATAAGTTATAATTCTGCTTGAAGATTAGTGAATTGCTTACGCTTAGACTAAGGGTTGAGGGGAGACGACGTTCCGGGCTACTGCGTGCTCCCTCCAAGGCCTAAACGTCGAACTCCTCCTTATAGCCGCATTCGGCGTCTAACGTTCGTCAAACATGCGCCGTTCTTCACGGCCTTTCCGGGGCACTCCGCTCACGCCCTCCACTAACGCTCCCCTCAACCCTTAGTCCCGCTCCAGCAAACGGGAACATTTGCTCGGTGAGCAGCAGGTTCAATGTTGCAGACACAGTAGGGACTGTCCCTATTGTGTCATTTTTTTACGGGGCGGATGGTTAGGCCTACGTCGCGGATGTAGGTGTTGATGTAGAAGCGGTTTAGGGCGTGGTTGAAGTAGAGATTGGGTGCGGCTGGTGCCAGATCGGGTTCTATGCAGTTGGCCCAGTAGAGGCCTCCTCCGCAGCCGTGGCTGTCGCTGGCATCGGGCAGGAAGATGGAGTTACCGTTCTTCTTGCTCTGTACCTTGTAGCCGGTCATGCCGCCCATTGTGGTGTAGATCCAGGCGCAATTGGTGGAGTCCATCAGCTCCTCGAATTCCGCTTTTGAGGGCATACGCCAGTTGCCTCCCCATTTTACGCTGGCTACATCATCCTCGGGCTCAAGAGAGGAGAGGTTGTCAGTATATTCCTCGTAGCCGTATGTCTTGTCGTTGCAGTATTTGGTGAGCTTCATTGTCCCTTCATGATAGAACCTGTAGTTATTTGACTTATATGATTCTTTGGGTTCAAGTTCACCCCATGCATAGAAGTTGCCTTTTTCCCAAGGACGGTAAGCGTCGACGTTGACATCGGCCCATTTCACGCTCAAGCCCAGATCAACGGCCTCAGGACCTTTCCATTCATCGGTCTGGAATGTACTCACCTCGCCGTAATAGATGAGCATCTGGTTGATGTAAAATGCTCTGTAGTAATACTTCTGTCCCGGAATAATGTCAGTGACTGTCAGCGTGAAAGGCTTCTCGGAGTATTGGCTTGAAGCACCTGCGCGAACCGTGTTCTCCTTGCTGAAAGCGTCATCGGACGAATACTCGAAACCGCACTGGAAATCAAGTGCCACTTGCTCCAATCCGCTCATCTGTCCCGAAAGAACCACAGTATAAAACTCACCGTTAGCGGCCGATAAAGTCACCACCTTGGCTCCATTCTCAGAACCCTGCAGTTCCTCTTCATTATCACATGAAACCACTCCAAATACCAAAGCAATCAAGGCAAATGCCGAAACAATCTTTCTCATAAGCAATAATTTGTTCCCACAAATATACAAAAACTGCCATACTTGCAAAAAACGCCCCTAATAACCCCATTTCCCGCAAGTATGGCAGGCAAATTGGCGTTTTGGGGCATTTTTACGGCCATACTTGCAGCAAATAGCCCCCACAGCGCTTGTAACGCAGGGTATGGCCATTTTTGTGGGAAAGCGTCCAGGAAGCAGAGAGGATTCTGGGTGAGCAGCAGGTTCAGTCTGCAGGATTTCCTGTGTGGGTCGTAGGGAGCGTCAGTGGAGAGGCGTTGGGAGGGACCCACGGAGGATCCCGTTAAGAACGGCGCCTGTTTGACGAACGTTAGACGCCGCAGGCGGCTATAAGGAGGAGTTCGCCGTTTAGGGTCCGTAGGGGTTCCGAGTAGACTCGTAACGTCGTCTCCCGGAGGCCCACACAGGAAATCCTGCAGATTGAACCTGCCCTAAGATTATTGCAGAGAGCCGATAAGCAGGAAGAAGAGACCGAGCAGAACAAGCAGCAGGTCGATGACCTTGCTCTTGAGGTTTTTCTCGTGGAAGAGGAGGGCGCCGCAGAGGAAGCTTACGATTACGCTGGAGCGGCGGATCATGGAGACGATTGAGACCATGGAGGCGCTTTGGGCCAGGGATACGAAGTAGGCGTAATCGGCCAGGGTCAGGAAGACGGCGATGAAGATGATGGGCCACTTCCATTGGAAGGGGGTGGTGTGTCTGCGGGTGGGCCACCACATGGTGAAGAGGATTACCGTCATGAGGGCCAGCTGGTAGAAGTTGCTCCAGGCCTGGACGAACATGTTGTTGAAGCGGCCCAGCAGGTACTTGTCAAAGAGGGCGCTGACGGCTCCCAGGATGGTAGCCATGATGACGCAGAAGACCCATTTGTTGCGGGTGAATGAGATGCCCTCCTTCTTGCCGCTCACGCTGAGCATGTAGAAGGAGATGACGGCAATGATAACACCTATCCACTGGTAGAGGTTGAGGCGCTCACCGAACAGCAGCAGGCCGCCCAGCAGAACGATGATGGGACGGGTGGCGTTAATGGGGCCGAACAGAGTGATTGGCAGGTGTTTCATACCAAAGTAGCCGAAAATCCAGGAGCCGAGCACGATGAACGCCTTGAGCATGAGCAGGCGGTGCAGTTCCCAGCCGGCGGTAGGTACATAAAAAATGCTGTCGTCCAGCACGCCTGTCGTGGCAGACAGGAGCGTGAACGGCAGCATTAAAAGTGAGCAGAACAGGGTGTTGAACCAGAGAACCGGAATGACCGCGTTCTCCTTGAGTGATTGCTTCTTTGCTACGTCATACAGTCCCAGGAAGAGGGCCGATACAAGCGCGAATGCCAACCACATGACTGCCTGCCTCCAGAAATCAGAACTTGTAACTCAGACCTACACCAAGGATCTCCTTGAACTGAACGCGGGCGCCGCGGATCTCAGTGTTGCCGGCGGCATCGGTCAGATAAGTCTTGATGTCATCGTCATACTTCAGTGTTGACTGGAAGGTAACGGTGAGCAGACTTGTAACGTTCAGACCAACCAGGACATCCCAGTTTACATCGACATTGCCGAATGTCTCGTTGTACGGGGTGAAGAGGTCAAGAACAGACTTGATGGTGAGCTTGTCCTCCCACAGGCTGTAGTTAACTGTGCCCTTGAAGCTTGAACCGAGCTCAAAGCGAGTCTTAACGCCCGGATCAACGCCGTAACGAACTGAGAATGTGGTGTCATTGACCATAGTCATCTTGCCGGCTACGGGTGAGTAGTACAGACTGATATGGTCGTTGGGCTTGTAGTCAATACCGACTGAGAGGTTCAGGTAACCCGGGGTCAGGAACTTTGAAATGAGCTCGCGGCTGTCATCGCCGTAGGCATATCCGTAACCCATCTGAGTCTTGAAGTCAAACAGTGCTGCATAGTACAGATGCTCTGTGATTTGACGGCCGAACTTTGATGAGAAGTTCAGATTGTCAATGTTCTTGCGCCACTGTGTAGCTTCAGTATAGTTCATTCCGTAGTTTGCACTGAGGCTGTTGTCCCAAGCGTTCTTGCCCTGCTTGTAGTTGAGAGAACCGTTGAAATAGACGTTACCGGCCATTGAGTTCTCACCACCTTCGCTCCAGTTGGTGAATGATGTCTGAGAAAAGTTTACACCTGTGAGACCTTCATGGGTCCATGCCGATTCCTCCTGAGCGCAGAGACTCATCGGCAGCAAAGCTGCGAGAAAGAATAAAGTTTTTTTCATAACCGTCCTTTGTTTAGAGTTTAATATGCTGCGAATATATAGAAAAAATCGGATGGATGTTATCACTTGCGCTTGTTTACGGCGTATCCGATGAGGTAGCAGATGACTGCTACGACCATACCGTTGATTGAGGGGATACCCCACTTGAGCAGGTTTGCAACAACGGCACCCAGAACAACACCCAGAACCGATGCCCAGTTGACAGTCTTGATCTGAACGTCATCGGACTCATAATCATTACGGTTCATGAAGTAGCTGATGATAAGGATGGCGCCGATGGGAGGCAGGGTGCAGTTCAGAACATTCAGCCAGCCGCAGAAGTTCCAGTAGAGCCATACGGCAGCGATTGTGCCGATGATACCTGCGATGAGCACCATTGTTCTCTTGGACAGTCCGAAGATGTTTGACAGACCCAGACCTGATGAGTAGAGGGCGTTGTCATTGGTTGTCCAGATGTTCAGACCCAGAACGAATACTGCGATGTAGAACATGTTCAGGTTAAGCATAACCTCGAAGATATCGTTACCGCCAACGTAGATGCTTGAAACGGCACCGAAGAAGAACATCAGTGAGTTGCCAAGGAAGAATGCTACTACAGTGGTGATGCAGCCAATCTTTGCGGTCTTGCTGAAACGTGCGAAGTTAGGAGTTGCGGTACCGCCTGATACGAAACTACCGATAACCAGACCGGCACCGGTGATAACGGTCAGTGAGCCGTCATTGATCAGAGCGAACTGCTCAACCAGAGTGTTGTCACCGCGACGTACGGCCATGATCATTGCAACAGTACCCAGGATACCAACCAGAGGAACTGCAACCCAGCTTACGATGGTAAGGCTCTTGATTCCGAAGAATGCGCTGGCGGTCATGAGGATACCGGCAACGGCAACCAGAACATAACCTACAAACGGCATGTGGTCAGGTGTAACCTCAAGATGGAGGAGTTCCTGAGCAACAGGAATGGCGAACATGGCCAGACCTACGCCGAACCAGCCGATCTGAGTGAAGCTGATCATTGCACTGGGAAGCCAGCTACCCTTGCGGCCGAAGCTGCGGTGTGCCAGCATGTCAAGTGTGAGACCTGTCTTGGCACCGATGAAACCGAGTGTGCCGGTGTAGGCGCCCAGGATGATACCACCCAGTATCAATGCGCCGATAAACTGTCCGAAGTTAAGGCCTGCAGCCAGATTCTGGCCAGCCCACATACTTGCTGAGAAGAAGGTGAATCCCAGCATAACCATAAACATACTGAGGTTGCTCTTGCGGCCCTCGGGGGTTACTCTGCTTGATGTAAAGTCTACATCGGGTTTCTTGTAAGCCATATCTTTAAAGTTTGTTTGGTGAAATCATTTCTTGATTGAGCTGTAGGGCTTGAGCGCCTTCTTGAACTCGCGCAGACGGCGGTCGGCGATCTCGCGGATATCCAGGTCGGAGGATTTCTCCGCAAAGTCTTTCTCCAATGCGTAGAGGCCTGTCATCTCATCCTGGTCCAGATTCTGATAGTGGTTCAGTTCAAGCCACTTCTTCTGGCTGATGGGTGTGCGGTAGCCCAGTTTCTCATCCAGGAAATCCTTGAACTTGAAGTTGTCGGCCGCGGCCTTGATGTCGGTCCAGTATTCGGTCACCTCGTGATAGTGGTCGGGGATCTCATAGCGGCGTGCTCCGCCGTCGTAGATGATGCACTTCTCAAACAGCGCGTCGTCATCGGCCAGGACATACTTGCGGAACTCGGGTGAAATTACGCCGTCCTTCCAGAAGAAGTCGATGGCGGGCCAGCTGATGCCGGTTACGCCCTTGTCCTTGTAGGCCGAGAAGATGCCCTCGTAGAAGATGCAGGTGATGCCCTCGAACTCTGGCCAGTGGAAACGGAACTCGGGGGTGAGTTCCTCAAAGAGTTCTATGGCGCGGGTGCCTCCGATGGTGAAGAATACCATACGGCGGATGCTGCCGCCCAGGCGCTTGAACTCGGCTATGATGTAGCGGATGCAGCGTGCCAGGGTCTCGCCCGATGCGATGATGTCACCGATCATCAGGGTGATGTCCTTGGGGGCGCGCAGTTTTGTGTATCGGATGTCCAGACCGGTAATCTGGTTGTTACGGATCACACGCTCGCATGAGACAAAGTCCATGTTGTTGATGCGTATGCCGTTACGGTAGCAGCACTCCTCGAGCGGGTAGTTCAGACCGCCGCGCAGGATGGTCATGATGTCGGCGTCTTCACCCACCATGCCACGCTCCTTGAGCCAACCCAGCATGTCGCCGGTGGCGCCGCACATGGCAAGGTACGAATCGTAACCTATAACCTCAGGGGAGGCTAGGAGGTTACGCGTGCCTTCATTGCTGATTATAAAGTACTTATTGCTGAATTGGCCACCCTCAAGGCTGTAGATGCCGGTGCCTTTGTATTGCCCTGCAGACTGCAGGAAAGTATTCTCCAGATAAGGCTGCATAGTGATGCTTGCTTTTATTCTGGAAACCAAAGGTACCTATATTATGCGGGCGGGCGGACCAGCCGGAACAAGAAGTTTTCAACAATTTTCAAGCATCAGTCTGCCGCGCCTGCGCCACTTGATCCAACCGTAAACCGATGCGCCCAGATAGAAGCTGTAGAGCAGGATTGTGGTCAGATGCAGTCCGCGACGGCAGTAGATGTAGATGGATATCAGGTTGACCAGGAACCATATTCCCCAGACCTCGATGATCTTCTGTGCCAGCACCCATGTGCCTATGATGTTGAGCATGGTGGTAAGTGCATCGAGCGCAGGTACGGGAGAATCGGTCAGGAACCTCAGGATACAGAAAATTGCACTCCAGATAAGGGCCGATGCCCCCAGCACAACAAGGAATTCCTTGGCGCGGAAATGGCGGTAGACAATATCCTGCGATGCGCGTTTACGGTCACCATGGAGCCATTTTACAAAACCGTAAACGCACATGCAGATATTGAAGCAGCTGAATCCCATATCGGCGTATATCTTGCTGTGGAAATAGACGCTGGCGTAGATCATTGAGCACATGGCGCTTATGATCCACATGAGCGGCTTCTGATGGAACTCAAGCCAGAGGTATATGAAACTCAGGACGAGTCCTACTGTCTGGATGGTTGCCCAGAAATCCATGCCGGTAAACTGACCGGCTATATACTGCCAGATATCGGATAACATTGTCTTTTAGAATTTTAGGGTTAAATGTGCCAATGCCGAGAAGGGTGCGGCCGGGATGAAACCGATCTGATAGTAACGGTTGTCAGGGGTAAAGCCGTCCTTCTCATCAACTGCTGAGTATACCCAGCCGTATGTAGCTACGCGGGCATTCAGTACATTGTTCAGGTCAGCACCTATCACGATGCTCTTGAGTGCTTTTTTCATGGGTACTGTGTATGAGAACGAGAGATCCGAGAGAGAGTAAGCGGGGAGGGAACGGTCATCGTTTCCTGTGTTGTCCAGGTACTGACGGCTTACATAGCAGGTATGCCAGGTGGCCTTGAAATTGCCGAAGTTGAAGTTTACAAAACCGTTCAGGATGGCTGAGGGTGAGAAGGCCAGGGGACTCTTGCCCTCGTGCTTGATTTCACGAAGCTTGTCGCCGTTACCGTCAATGTGGTAGTCCTGCATGGCCTGTTCTCTTTTGGGGTCACCCTCCTTGAACTTGTCACGCCAGTCTTCAATAACCTCGTTGAAGTCTATCACATAGTTGCGGCTGAGTGCTGCGTTGCCTTCAAACTCCAACCATGAGAGGGGTCTTACGGCAGCGGTCAGTTCTATGCCTGTGCGGTATGAGTCCTTGAGGTTGGTGGTAAGGTTCTCACCTATGTCACTCTTCATACCGGTCTGAACGAACTGATCAGTATAATCCATGTAGTATACGTTGAATCCGGCGTTCCAGATACTGCCCGTAAAGTTATATCCGGCCTCGTAGTCAATCATATACTCGGGGTTGGGAGCGGGGTAGGTGCCGTTGTCGGTAAAGTTGTTGCGCTCAGGCTCACGTCCGGCAGTTGCAACCAAGGCATACAGGCGGTTGGGGCCGATGTTCCAGGTAAGACCTGCCTTGGCGTTGATGAAATCATACTGCTTGTTAATGTCAAGATTGTGCTTGGAGGTTGTTCCGTCAGCGTTTACATAGTAACGGTCGTTATAACCGTCAGTCATGTAACCTACGTGGCGGTACTGGGCATCGGCAAAGGCATGGAGGTCCTCCAGAATGTCATATCCGGCCTTCAGGTATACGCTCAGGTCATTCTTGACGGCATCGGAATCATAGTATTTGTCCAGACCGTTGGCAGTGATGTAATCTTTGAGCGCATCGTCCTTTACATAAGGCAGGTAACCGAAGTGGTTGCCCTTGAACTGCTGGAATGACAGACCGCTGCGCAGGTCAAGACGGCCAGTGTTGTAAACATTGTTCCAGATGAAACCGTATGTGTGCTGCTCCAGGCCTTTCTTACGTACAAAGTCAGTCTTCTTGACCGTGTTGGTACCGTCGCTCCATACGGGGTCACCGTCGGCATTGAGTGAGTTGGAGAGACCGTACTTGCTTACCTTGTTCTTGTATCGGAACTCCTCATAGTAGCCGTAGCCGTAGGTGTAGTGGGCTGTAAGAGAAGTTGAAAAAGCATCATTCACATTCCAGGCAAGTGAAAGGATGTTGTGGTCCTGCCAGAAATTGTCGGTTGTGCGGTCCCAGAATGAACCGTCCTTGAGCTGGTAACGGTGAGTTACGTACTTGCCGTCGGCATCCTGTACAAAGCACCAGTTGGCATCATCATAGTCAAGATACTCGTAGAGGCTGTTGTACTGGCCCAGACCGGCCTCATACATATCCTTGTACTCCTTGATGCCGGTGTTGCCCAGGTACATGCTGTCCATAAGGCTGGAGTCATCGTTTCCGGCTGTGGCACCGTTCCAGGCCTGGCCGGTATTTTCAAAGTTACCTATGTTGCGGTAACGGATCATCAGGTTGTCACCGGGAGTCCACAGCAGGCCTGCGTAGTAACTGCCGGCCTTGCCTTTGGTTCCGTGCATGAATCCGTCGGTCTGTGTCATGTTGAATGCACCGTCCAGTATCAGGCTGTTCAGGATTGTTCCGGTTGAGAACGCACCGCCCATGCGCATGGTGTTGAATGAGCCGTATGATGCGGTCAGTTCAGCGCTGGGGTCGGGGTTGGGCAGCTTGCTTGTCAGGGCTACGGAGCCTCCGAATGCGCCGTCACCTACGGTCGATGTGCCCAGGCCGCGCTGTATCTGTGCGCTGCCCAGCAGGGATGCGTAACTGTTCATGTTGGCCCAGAAGACGCACTGGTCCTCGGGTGAGTTGAGCGCCACACCGTCCAGGGTTACGTTGATGCGTGAATCGGCCGCACCTCGTATTCTCATGTATGTGGTTCCGATGCCCGTACCGTTGTCACTCCATGAAATCACACCGGGAGTGCGTGAGAACAGGTGGGGGAGTTCACGACCGCTCTTGGAGTAACTGTCCAGTTCACCGCGGCCGATGTTGGTTACTGCAAACGGCTCGTTTTCATGGGCACGAACGCCGTCAATGACTACTTCGTTAAGCTGCTGAAGACGCAGGGTATCTGCGTCAAGTACAAGGTTTTCCACACTGGCCTTTGCTGTAAGGCCTGTCATCAGGGTTAAGGACAAAAAAAATACCTTCTTCATATAGATTTAATTAGTTAATCCAATGAAAAAGGGTTGCACCTTGTTTAGATTTGAAATCCAATCCCTACGCCGGTATTAACCGGATCAGGTTATTAGGGTATAATCTCAGCCCCGCAAAAAGGGCACCCCTTCTTCATTCACGCCGCGAAGGTAATAGGAATTTTTTTAGCAAAGTGTTGATAAATGTGAAAAGTTCCTTTATATTTGTGATTACGCAACATCAAACAAGTTTTTTATGAATACATCTGAGAAGTTTGTCATCACAATCAATCGTGAGTTAGGTTCGGGAGGAAAGACTGTAGCCAAGAAACTGGCCGAAAAGCTGGGTGTGCCTTACTATGATAAGGCTCATTTGCAGTCTATGGAAGACAAAGAAGGCCTGAACGATGAAGAAATAGAGCGCCTTAAAACCAAAAAACGTACATGGTGGCCCGATTTCAAACGTATAGTTGAGCTGGACGGCGGTTTTGCGGTTTCCATATATGACAACCTGCCGAATTATGCTGTTCCCGAGAAAAATGATACGGATGAGAAGTTCAGGACAGAGCAGGAAATACTTAAAGGTATTGCCGATGCCGAGTCATGCGTGGTAGCCGGACGCTGCAGCTTTGTTACATTCAAGGACCATCCCAATCATCTTAATGTTTGGATTCAGTCTCCTCTGGCGTATCGTGTGGAGAGAGTAATGAAAAAGAAGGGAATAGCCTCAAAGGAGGAAGCTGAGAAATTCATAAAGGAGGTTGACAAGTTGTGTGAGGACTACGCAGTGCGCCATACCGGTGCAAGCCGTTATAATACTCGCAACTATGACCTGGTGATTTCAATGGAGGGAAAGACCGAGGAAGATGCTGTTGACCTTATATTAAAGCATATCGGATAAAAGCACTACCTTTGTGGTGCTATGAAAGATTATCTGTTTACAACCGAACTCGAGACCCGCGATTACGAATGTGATCTGCAGGGTGTAGTCAATAACGCCAACTATCAGCACTATCTGGAGTATACCCGTCACAAATGGCTCCAGAGCCGCGGCCAGTCATTCCAGCAGTGGCATAACGAGGGCATTGACGTGATGCTTTCGGAGATAAACATCAAATACAAAACTCCTCTTCACGGGCAAGAGGAGTTTGTTTCATGTCTTAACCTGCACCGCGAAGGCGCACGTTTCATCTTTGATCAGGATATCTACCGCAAGGCCGATATGAAACTCTGCATCAGCGCCACCGTCACCGTGGTAAGCGTTGTCAACGGCCGCATCAGCAAGGGCGACGAGGTGGCTCAGATGCTGGGCTTCTGATCAATCAGTGTTTCAATAAGTGTTGCAAGACCTGCGGCGTCATCGGCCTCGGGTATCAGCCAGTTACCGCTATATATCAGTCGCGGCACTGCCGAGCGTCCGCCGCTTGAGGTGCGCCCGAACACCTGCAGGACTGTCTGCAGATAACTCTCTATCCACTCGTCATTCATGGCCGTTTCAAGACGGTCGGCCCCGATAAGATCTTGTGCGTACGCCGTGGCTTCATCTACTCCGGGCGGGTTCCAGCCCTTTGCGGGGTCACCCCAGTACCACTCCTCATAACGGCTGAACGCAACGGGATCGGTGCGCCACAGGGCCAATCCTATGTGAAGCAGTTTGCAGGAGCCTGTAAAACGGTCGGTGCTGCTCATGGGCACCAACGGGTTGCACTCGCGGCTGAGTGAGATGGGGCAGTTTATGAAGGCCACCTGACCGCCCGTCTGTTCTACCACTTCGGGCAGCATAAGGTGCAACTGGCGGCAATGGGAGCACTGCCAGTCAAAGAGCAGCGTTATCACATGCGGGGCATCGGGATCACCCGTTACGGGCAGTTCCTGCGCGCTGAGTTCGGGCAGCGGCTCGCTGGTGAATCCGCGCTCGGCAAGCGTGAGCGGGGTGGTGCAGAACTGGACCACAGCCAGTGCTACGGCAATGAAAATGCCAAAGGCTATGTTGAGTATGCTGTGTCCCGGCTTCTGCTTTACGCACCAGACAATGGTCAGTACCGATATGATTATGCCTAAGGTGTGGGCTGTCATGCAGTAGGGGCAGAAGGCTTTGATCATATGGCTCTGCAGCCAGATGAACCATGCGGCACTGCCTGTTACGGCACCGGCCAGAATAAGTAGTATGCGGTTAAGGAAATTCTGAAGTTCAAGGTCACTGCTTTTGTGCAGAGTAAGGCAGATAAGGAATGCTATCCATACTCCTGCGGCAAGGGCGCTTACAGGTATTATTCCAAAAAGGAATGACCATTTGCTGCCCAGCACCATGTTGCAGTGCGAGCCCTGACTGCAGCCTATAAGACCGCGTCCGGATATTGAATGGATGCACAGAATTACGGATAAAAGAAGGACAATGGTGACGAGTGCCACCATTGTCTTTCTCATTTTCTCCGTATCCCTGAACATTACTGGATGTTGGGTTTACCGGGTGTTGCGGTTGATGCAGTGAATGCATCGCCTGCTCCGTGATTCTTGGTAAGGGGTGCGCCCAGCGTTACGCCTGTTCCTGACAGATACTCACCGCTTGCTATGTTAGCCTTGAGGCCTTCGGTAAGGGTGATCTTGTCGGGCTCGGCGGGCTGCTGCTGACCGCCACGGCCACCGAATCCGCCAAAGCCACCGAATCCGCCGAATCCGCGACGCGGTACTGCCTCAATTGATGCAATGGTGTACTTCTCATTTCCTATCAGGATAATCTGACCAGCCTGGAAGCCCTGTGCGGCTGCTACGGCAACGGTCTTGTCACCCTTCTTGGCATCGGCCGATATGGTTGTCAGACCTGCTGTTCCGATGGTGGCAATCTTAACCTTCTCCTGACTTCCGCCGGAACCGATGTACATTACCTGTCCGATGGCCAGACCCTGGACTGATGTAACCTTGATGTTGTCCTCGCCGGCCTTGGCGGGAGCGGCAATGGTTGATGCCTGCGGAGCGTGGAAATCCAGCTTGTTGTCATCGGTGTCATAACCGTCGGGGAAACGGCCGGTACTCAGGTCGGGACCTGCGGCGGGAGTTGCTGCAGGAGCTGCTCCGAATCCGCCGAATCCGCCACGTCCGCGTCCAGACTGAGGAACGGGAGCATATGCGCCCTCGGCACCTGCACCTGAATCAGCGTGATAACCCTCGGCAAGCCACGGGTCAACCAGACCTCCGTAGTTGAGGGCATCCACAATCAGCCCCTTGCCGTTACGCAGAGTCATGTTGCCTCTTGATGCGTCGAGTGCGGGACCGCCAAAGTACAGGTCGGGCATTGCATAGTCAAAGAAGCCTGCGTTGGTAACCATTACGTCATGAACCACGCTGTTGATGGCGTGTTTCTTGGAGAGCGGCTGGTCAAGCTCAATCGCATAGATCAAAGGCAGGACTGGCTCGTTGCTGGAGTGGTCAAACTTGGTGGCGGGCTCAAATGTTATACCTGTTCCGTTGACTGCGAACGGCATGTTTGCGGAGTGGTCATACTTGAGCGGAGCCTCCAGTTCAAGACCGGTGCCAGGGTTGTCGTTGGGACCCAACGGACCACCGTTGCTGCCGCGTGATGACTGGGTGCCTACTGACTTGACGGTTACCCATTCAATGCCGTGACCCTCGGAGTCAATGTCCAGACGGATCTTGTCACCGGCGGTGATGTTCTGAGTGCTGGTAACCTTGATGTTGGTATCGCCCTTCTTGGCATCGGTTGCAAGCCATGCCTGTGTACCGGGTTTGCCTACCTTGGTTATGGTTACAACCTCATATTTCTCGAGTGAGTTGGAGACGGCGGGGTAGGTTGCACCGTAGCCGATAGCCATCTTGTCACCCTCCTTGAAACCGTTGATGCTGGTAACGGGGATGTTGTTGGAGCCTGCGGGGATGGTGATGACAGGACCCTCGGGCAGAGGCTGCCATACTGTGGTGGGAGCACCTGCAGGACCGCCGCCGCGGAATCCTCCGAATCCCTGAGGCTGCTGTTGCTGCTGTGCCTGGGGCTGGATGATGTTCTTGACGGCACGCTTTTCGGCCTCCTTGCCGGTGCCGATGGTGATGTTATGTCCTACCTCTATACCTGTTACGCTGCGTACATAGATGATGTTGTCACCTTTGGCGGCATCGACTGACAGACCGGAGGTGCTTAATCCCATCAGATAGAATGACTTGGGAGCAAGCTTGGTGCCCTTGGGAATGTTGATCGATGAGAAGTAGGGCAGGTTTACTGCGTGGTGGGTCAGTGTCCAATTGGACAGGTTGACGGCCTTCTCGCCGGCATTGTAAAGCTCAATGAATGAGTTGGTCTGGTTACCGCTGCCGTCGGCAATACGGAACTCGTTGATCTTGACGGGCTCTACGTTACGTACCTTCTGAGCAGTCGTCCACTGGCTCTTGCCATTGTTCCAACTGGCCTTTGCAATCATATCGGCATTGATGAGTTTCTTGCCCGATGTAACAGCAAACCTGAAAGCATAAGTCTGACCGGGCTCGATAGGGAACGGAACCTTGTAGATCTTGGTCTTGAGACCGTTACTACGGGCAACCTTCCAGCCTTTGGGAGTAATCAGGCTGATCTCCAGATCCTGGATGGTCTCACCTGATGTGTTGGTGAATACTACGGTAACGTCCTGAGTTGTGTTGGGAGCGAATGTCTGCAGCAGGTTGGGCTTGTCAATCTTGTTTGTTGCGCTCAACTGCAGCATCTGGACATCATATCCGGCAGCAACTACGTTGGCCTGTACGGCCTGGTTGGTCTCGATTGAGGGGAATGTGCCGGGAGCGGTCATGGCACCCTCGTAGAATGTACCTGAAGATCCGTTTGAGTTGTCACCGCCGTTACCAAGCAGTATGGCACCCTGCTTGCGCATGGGATCGTAGCTGCTGCGCGGGTTCTGGATTCGGCCTCCGTCATACATAATCTGAAGGTCGCCGCCCTGGGCATTGCCGCCCATGGAACGCCAGTGGTGAGGCTCGCCGTCGGCGGTTGCGGTTACAAAGCGCCAGCTGATGCTGGGCAGGTCAGCGCAGTACTTGTCATTGGGATCGGGATTTACGCAACCTACCAGGTTGTTCTCCTGGTCGGTCATGATCCACGGGCCGGGAGCCTGGCCGTGATACCATGAGGGCTGGTTGCCGTAGTATGTGGTCTCCATCGTACCGTCACCGTCGTCGCGGCTGTCGGTCTCGGCGTTACCATAGTCAAAGCAACAGCCGGTGTTGTAGTGGTGGCCGTTGATGACCCAGTACTGACCTTCGGCCTGGTCATCGACTGCGGTGCCGTGGGCATCGTTCCAGCGCAGACCCATACCTGCGGTTATGAATATACCGTAAACCTTGTGCCCCATGAGTGTTACGGGAGCCCAATCGGCCATCGGCACATTATTGAATCCGCCCATTGCCTGGCCGCTGAATCCTCCGCGCGGAGCCTGAACCAGATGGTTCTCCTTGCCTGACTGGTCGTAGAGTATGGTTATCCAGCAATAGGTGTCCTTGCAGAAACGGTCCTGTGCGGCGGCATCAGCATAACCTCCGGGATCACCGGCTGAGGGCTGTACAACACCTATGTCAAGTGTCTTACCGTCTGACTGGCGCATCACCTGATAGAGCGGGCCGTCATAGTTCTTGTAGAGAGCACGGGTGGTGGAGTGGGCTGCTACGCAGGGGGCACCACCTTTGGCGTAAACGTCGCAAGGTCCCTCGGGACGTGCCGGAATCTTGGAATCACCGGCTGCAATTGCAACCGTGGCGATAATTGCCGGGGCGCATAAGGCACCTGCCAGAATGAACAGAATCTTGGATTTTTTCATATAGGGTTAGTTTAGGATTATAAACGCCAGACTTTCTGCAAATATAAGAAATGACACGATAGGGACTGTCCCTTCTGTGTCTTTTTTTTTATTACATTTGCTCCACACATTATTAACCTATAATATACTTGCATGAGAAGAATCCTTTTGTTTTCGACATTGATCCTGCTGTGCGCTTTTTCGTATGCGCAGCGCATGAATGTTCTGGATGAGATTAAAGCCAATCCTCAGAAAGCTTACGGAACCGATTATCCATACACATTCGATGCCCCCGCGCTGACAAAAGCTCCCAAGGGGTACACTCCGTTCTACATAAGCCATTACGCACGTCACGGCTCGCGTTACTACTGGAACAACTCCCTCTATCTTGAGCTGGATACCATCATGACCGAGGCGCACGATAAGCATCTGCTTACCGCAGAGGGTGAGAAGTTCTACACCCAGTACAAGGCTCTCTATCAGGAGTTCATGGACGGTATGGGCGAGCTTACCCGCGTGGGCTGGGAACAACATCAGGGCATTGCACGCAAGATGTATGAGAGTTTCCCCGAGGTATTCAAGAAGGGCGGTACCATCCGCGCCATCTCTTCAACTACCGGCCGATGCATAATCAGTATGACCGCATTCTGCCAGGCAATGGTACAGTGTAACCCCAAGATCGATATTTACGAGCAGGCCTCACGCGCTACTCTGCCCGGCGTAAAGCCCGATGCCGATGAGAATCCCTACCGCAAGGATGCTCCGCGCGCCCGTCTGCAGATGGATATGAGCGGTTTCACCCCCGCAACTCTGGAGGTGGCATCGAACGATGAGATCGTGGCCCGTCTGTTCACCAGCACCGAAGGCCTGTCACGCAGTTCACGCCGCATCTACAGCAACCTCAAGAACCTTTACACCTCTCTGCCGAGCATCGGCCATGAGGAACTTCTGCAGGGCCTTTTCAAGCCTGAGGAACTCTATGCCAACTGGGAGAGGACCAACCTGAACTCATACCGTAACTGGTACAGGGACATCAACGTGATGAAGCCCATTGTTCAGGATATCATTGATCAGGCCAAGCTGGTCATTGACGGAGAGTGCAACGATATAGCATCCCTGCGCTTTGGTCATGACACCAATCTGGGACCGCTCAACATCGTGATGGGTATCAACATGCCCAAGGAGGGCGTATCGGACCCCAATCAGCTCAAGTACTACTTTCAGGACTTCCAGATTGGCAAGGCCGGTAACCTGCAGTTCATATTCTATAAGAGCAAGAAGAACCCCGAGATTCTGGTAAAGTGCCTGCAGAACGGTTATGAGGTGATGCTGCCTCTGGATACCGACAACTATCCTTATTATAAGTGGACAGATTTCTACGAATATTACAGTAACGTTTGCAAAGATTAAAATGAGAAAGTTTCTGACATTGGCATTATGCTTGTTTGCAGGTGCTTGACGGCAAACGTCAGGGCATTAAGAGCGACGGCAACAGCGGCGGTAACGATATGATGATAGAGGACCGCGGTGTGCGTGTTGTATTCAGCAGCGAGAACGGAATCAGGTAATTAGTTTCAAATGTTAAAGTATGTAAAACGCTTTGCGCGTTCAAAATTGTCGTTTACATTTGCGATATCAATTTGATATCAAAACAACATTAAAACAATAATGATTATGGAAACAAAGGAATTTGAATTTCAAGGTAAAAAGGTCAGCGGTTTTGTAGGACTGCTTATGATTCTTGTTTGTGTTGCAATCGTAGTTGTAACTAACATGTACTTCCTGAATCTTTCAGGTATTGTATCACCTCTTATGGTGCTGTGCATGATTCTCATAGCATGCGGACTTGTTCAGCTGGAGCCTAACGTGGCCCGCGCAATGGTGTTCTTCGGTAAATATAAAGGTACCCTGCGCGAGAACGGTTTCTGGTGGATCGTAAATCCGTTCTACACCAAGAAGAAGATCTCTCTGCGTGCCCGCAACCTGAATGCCGAGGCCATCAAGGTTAACGATAAGAGCGGTAACCCCATCATGATCGGTCTGGTAATGGTTTGGAAGATTAAGGACGTTTACAAGGCTCTGTTCGAGATTGACTCACAGACAATGGGTCAGACCCCCGGCGGTGTTACATCACTCAACGCAACAATGAGAGCTTTTGAGAACTTCGTATCAGTTCAGTCCGATGCAGCTCTGCGTCAGGTAGCAGGCCGTTACAACTATGATGAGAACAGCGCTCCCGACGGTCAGGTAACCCTGCGTTCAGGTGCCGATGAGATCAACGAGGCTCTCAAGCAGACTCTGAACGAGCGTCTGGCAATTGCCGGTATCGAGGCTATTGAGGCCCGCATCAATTACCTGGCATATGCTCCTGAGATTGCAGCCGTAATGCTTCGCCGCCAGCAGGCCGATGCCATCATCGCCGCCCGCGAGAAGATAGTTGAGGGTGCTGTTTCAATGGTCAAGATGGCTCTTGACAACCTTAAGAAAGACGGTGTTGTTGAACTGGACGAGGAGCGCAAGGCAGCAATGGTAAGCAACCTGCTCGTAGTGCTCTGCGGCGACGAGCCTGCATCACCCGTAGTTAACACCGGTACTCTTTACAACTAATTTGACTGACAGATGGCTAAAGACGCTGATTCAAAAAGCTTTCTGCTGAGAGTGGACTCTGCTACGATGGAGGCCCTGGAGGGGTGGGCCGCCAGCGAGTTCCGCAGCGTGAACGGCCAGCTGCAGTGGATAATCGCCGATGCCCTGCGTCGCGCCGGCCGTAAACCTAAACAATAATTATGGGACAGACTAAATTAATACACGAGCACTACGACAGCAAGCCTTGGGCAAGTATCATAAGCGGATCACTTCTGGCCGGTTTTGCGATACTCAAACTGATCGAAGACAGAGGTGAACATTCATGGCTTTACCTGATCATATTCGGCGTTTGCATATTGCCCACCGTTGTACTGTTGGTGATGGATGTCATTTGGAAGAAGAAACCCACGTTGGTTGTTTACAATGACCATCTTGAGGTAATGAAACCCATGAGTAACAAAAGGGTGGAGATAATGTATTCTGAAATTAAGAATATGGCTCTGGAGTCAGGACAGTTGAGAGTATGGATTGATGAGTACTCGCAGCCTAAATGTTACAACCTTGGTGCAAATGCCAGCAAGGCTCAGGAGTCTTACGATATACTCCACACTGCTTATGTTGAGTACAACCAGGAGCACAACTTCAAACCTATTCCCCTTTGGGATTTGCCCAAGAGAAAAATTGCCGTGCAGATTGTAATCATGATAGTCGTGTTCTGTCTAATCTCTCTCTTCATGATTCTTGAACACTTTCGCTGACGCCGTCGCCAAAGTGTCCCACAAGAACCCCGCTCACGTTGCGTGTAGCGGGGTTCTTTGTGTTACACCCCCTCATCTTGAGGGTATGTAACACAGTCATCCGCGTGCGAGCGTATTCTCGTTGGGGGTGTTGTGGGACACTTTGGCGGGATTAGCGCACGGGTTTGTCGGGGTTCATTTCCCAGCCGGTGATGGTTGAGAAGTAGGGAATCAGGGCGTAGGCAAGCTTGATGTGAGCTTTCTCGTTGGGATGCCAGTCAGCTCCCAGTTCCTGATCGTTGTCCAGGTGTACTGCCTGAAACATTCCGTCGTAGTAGACGTTGGTGTAGCCGCACTCCTCGACACATTCGCGCACAAAGTCAAACAGCAGTTTGTCCACTTTGGTCGATACGCACAGGATCGGGTGATCCTCGCCGTAGTAGTCCTTGATGGACTTGAGCAGACGCTTGTAGTTACGCTTGAACGTATCACGCATGGGCTGGCGCTCAGTTGAGAAATCGTTCTGACCCAGGTAGATCATGGTGATGTCGGGCTTGAGTGCGCCGGGCTCCCACTTGGGCTGGCGGGCGTTGTCAAAGGTGCAGCCGTAACGGTCGGGCATGTACCAGCGTGACTGCTTGTCGGAGTCATCGTAGTTGCGGGCAATTCCCTTTCCGGAATGCGAAACCGTTATGAAATCAGCATCAAAATAACGCGCCAGAATTGAGCAGTATGTCTTTGCGGTGTTCTGAGTCTCAGGGGTGTAGCGGTTGCGCGATATGCTGTTCTCAATACCGTAACCGCAAGTGTATGAGTCACCTACAAACTCTATCAGACGCTCCTTTACGGGTGCGGCCTGCTGCAGGTCCTTAGCCACGGTAAAGTTGTGGAAAGTGGTACGGCCCTGATCTGCCTCAGTACGTTTCTGAATGATTACGGTATGGCTTGACTGCTTCTTTCCCTTCTTGAAATCTGCGGCGCTTACAATCGTGAGCAGCGTATCTTTTGAGTTGATACACAATACCTTATCGGCATCGGCACTCATGTCGCGGTCAATCCACACATTGAAATAGTCCTTACCTGTGTCCGATGCACGCACGGCCAGATAATCGCCCGTGAATGAGATCTTGGCGTAGACGGAACTCCAGTCAAAGCTGACCTCATCGGCCTCAGTGAGGGTGCGGCCTACGTATGTGATGCGGGAGTCTGATGCGGGTACGGTGACATCGGCCAAAACGGGTGTGGCCAGGAGTGCTGCTATGGCGGTAAAAAGCAATCTGTTCATAAGTCAAAAGGGATAATTCTGCGCGAATATACACAATCCCGTCGGATTTTTCTACCTTTGGGAACCAACGAAAACTAACCTGACAATGAGTGATTTTCTGAAACTGTGCAAGGAACGCTATTCTGTACGTTCTTTTACCGACCGCAAGGTTGAGCCTGAAAAACTGAACCTTATTCTGGAGGCCGGACGCGTGGCTCCCACCGCCGTCAACTTCCAGCCCCAAGTGATATATGTGATCCAGAGCCCGGAGGCCGTAAGCAAGATGGCCAGCGTGACTCCGTATATGTTCGGCGCTCCGCAGGCGCTGCTGGTCTGCTGGGATGAGAACATCTGCTGGAAAAACCACAAGCACGAGGTGGACGGACACTCCGCAGGTGAGATGGATGCCAGCATCGTGCTGACCCAGATGATGCTCCAGGCGCAGGAACTTGGAATCGGCTCCTGCTGGGTCTGCAGTTTTGATTTCAAGAAGACCCGCGAGCTGTTCAATATCCCGTCTAATATAAAAATCGCGGCACTCATGCCCATAGGTTACGCATCGGCCCAGGGTGTGCCGTCGGACCGTCATGAAAAACGCAAACCGCTTGACGAAACCGTACGCTACCTATGATTATAAAGAATGACAAAATCTGCGCCGAGATTGACCTTCACGGAGCGGAACTGACCAGCCTGAAGCGTCAGGACAGCGATGAGGAACTGATTTGGACGGCCGATAAGGATTATTGGGGCCGACATGCGCCCATGCTCTTCCCGATTGTGGGCAAGGTCTGGAACGGACAGTACCGCGTGGGCGACAAAATCTACAATCTGCCGCAGCACGGATTTGCGCGTGATTTGAACTTTACCGCTCTGTGCCAGGATACCGACAGCGTGGTTCTGGCGCTGGAGTCAAATGAGGATACGCTCAAGGTTTACCCCTACAAGTTCCGCATTGAGGCAACTTACCGCCTGGAGGACAGCACTTTAGTTGTAGAGTGGCGCATCAAGAATCCCGGCAGCGAGCCAATGTATTTCCAGATTGGCGCGCATCCCGGATTCAACTACCGCGAATTTGACAAGAACGATTTCATACACGGATACTTCCGCCTGGCTCAGGGCGAGGAGCCTGTCAGCCGCCTGATCATCGGCCAGCTTACTCCCGAAGGGTACCGCAGCGAGAGTGCCGGAATGATTGAACTGGACTCTGATGCAATGCTGCCCATCACCCCCGGACTCTTTGCCGGCGATGCGCTGGTGCTTGAGGAGCATCAGATTGATCAGGTGATTCTGTACGACAAGGAGTGCACACCGTACATTGCGCTCGAGACTGAGGATGCTCCTGTTTGGGGCCTCTGGTCACCTCCCGGCAAGAATGCGCCGTTTGTCTGCATCGAACCCTGGATGGGTAGATGTGACGTTGAGGGCTACGAGGGCGACATCTCGGGCCGTGACTATATCAACAAACTGGAGCCGGGTAAGAGTACCGCTTTCACCTATCGCATTACAGTAGTATAATGCTGCGCAAGGAAGATATCACCACAATCTTCATGGACGTTGACGACACGCTCCTGGACTTCAAGGAGTGTGCCCGCGAGGACGTGCGCAACTGCTGTCTCAAGAACGGCATCACGTACTCCGATGACCTGTTTGAGTTCTTCCTGAGCCGCAACGTAATCCTCTGGAAACGCATCGAGGACGGTCTGCTCACTGTCGATGAACTGCACCGCACCCGCTGGGCCGGCATATTCCGCGACTACGGCATTGAGGCCGACGGCCCCGCATTCGAGAACGATTTCATTGCGGGCCTGAGGGAGACATCGGTCCCCGTGGCCGATTCGCACAAGGTGATGGAGTACCTGCATTCCAAGTACAAAGTCTATGTGGTGAGCAACGCCTCCAACCTGCAGCAGAGCACCCGACTTCGCAAAGCCGGGCTGATGCAGTTCGTTGACGGGGTGTTCGGCTCGCTGGACATCGGCTTCAACAAACCGTCACGCGAGTACTTTGACTATTGTTTCTCACAACTGGGCGGGACCACTCCGCAGCAGACCGTAATCGTGGGAGACTCCCTCAACGCCGACATCAGCGGCGGCTCAGCCTACGGTCTCCACACTATCTGGTTCAACATCCGCAACGTAGAGGCATCGGCCCAAATCACCCCCGACCACACGATCAGCTCACTCAGCGAGCTCACCTCCCTGCTTTAAGCGTTGCAAAAACGTTGCAGAAATATTGCAACGGTAATGCAACGGGGATTCCTTGCCGGGTGGCGGGGAAGGAGTGATATTTGCAGCAAAAACCAAGCGTTATGAAAAGAATCGTTTTGATAATCGGGTTGATTGCTGCATTGCTCACGAGTGCGGATGCATCGGCCGGAAAGAGAAAAGATGTAATCAGTAAGACACAGGGTTCCGTTACATTCAATGTGGATCTTGATTTGCCCGAACCTGAAGATCTGTATTATGCCAGTAAGGGTGACTACATAATTCAAAGCATTCTGAACGATAAGGGCATCGATTTTGAAGATCATAGAGTGGTGGCATCAAGTTTCTCGGATTACACCCTGTGCGGTTTCAAAGACCATACGTTCTTTAAAGGTATGATAGAGGCGTTCGCAGATCATCGTCCCGTAGTGTTGACGCCCGATGTCATATGGCTGCTCATTAGCCAGGGATTTGCTCATTATATAAATGAGAATGCGGAGCAGATGCGCCACCTGATTGTGGAACATGAGGACAAGATGTCTCTTATAGTTGAATCAGGTGTGGATTTACTTACCATGCCGGTCGATTGGGATGCCATAATAGGCGGTTTTGCAGACCAGATAAGAGAGAATACTCTGAATGGAATTGCTGATTTGATGGAGAATAACTTCAGCACCACGGGAGTAACGGAGAGGACGGTATCCAGAGTGACCCTGATGGAGAGTGTAAAGGCATATTTTGAGTATGTTGTAATTTATATTGGTTGCGGTATTCCCAATATTACGTTGGAAGGTACTCCTGAAGATTGGCAGAAGGTGCTGGATAAGACCCGTTGTCTCAGAGAATACGGACTGGGCTGGTGGGTCGATGATCTGGAGCCGATACTCAAGGAGTTCATCAAAGCATCAAAAGGCAAGCCTGACCGTAAGTTCTGGATGAGCATAGTTAAGAAGTACCGTCCGGGTGATATACGCGGAGGAGGTTGCAGTATGGATACTCCCACCAAATTTGACGGCTGGTTCCTGAAATTCATGCCGTTTGACCAGAAAGGCCTGACACCTGCCAAAGTTACTGCCGGTCATGATATGCTTCCGGAACTGGTAAGAACGGAATTCAAGTATATCAAAACAGATGCTCAGGGAAATGATGAGACAACCGGGATGGAACTGTGGGCAGGAATAGTAGGAATGGAGCAAAACCCGCAGACATATGCGTTCAAACCAAAACTGGGCTGGTTTGTACGCGTGGCCAAGACTGAGGATCAGATTCTTGAAGAGATGAAACAGCGGTCCGACGATGAATTTGACGGTCTCTATCTTAGAATAAAGGAGGTCCCTGAGATCTTGATGAAGGCAGATACTCTGAATCGTGTTCATCTGGTATTTATGGGCAAGGTGAATATTCCTGAATGGATGGACAATATCAAAATAAACTCATTCTGGATAGAGGGCGATATGACAAAGAGTGAGATCGAAGCTCTGCATGAACGCTTTCCTAAATGCCGTATAAATCATTTTGATTGGTTTGATTTTGAATAATTGGAAGGATGCTATGAAACAGATATTGTCAATATTGTTATGTGGAATTGCAATCAGTGCAAGCGCAAGAGGTTTACTTGGCGGTCATGAAAGTGTTGACCTGGGTCTTTCGGTCCGATGGGCTACTACGAACATAGGTGCCCGCAAGCCTTACCAAAGCGGTTCTTACTTTGCTTGGGGAGAGGTTGAGCCCGGAGAGTTCTTTGATTGGGATAATTACAAATACTCCAATGGACCATACGGTCCGTTCAGTAAATATGAGGCAAGGGAATATTCCGATCATTATGACGGTCTGAAAGCGCTTGAGCCTGAGGATGATGCAGCCACTGTAAACTGGGGCGACGGCTGGCGCATGCCCACTAATAAAGAGTTGGAGGAACTGCTCCAGTGCAAATGGGAGTGGGTTACCATAAAGGGCGTCTTTGGCGCAAAAGTGAGCGGTGTCAAGGAGGGTTTTGAAGACCGGAGTATCTTCTTGCCCGCAGCAGGATGCATGGATGGCAATGAACCTCTTGATAAAGGAGAGTATGTGCGGTTCTGGACTTTAAACATAAACGGTATAAGTGCATACGATTGCACGATGCTGGAGACCCAGAATCCTGAGGACATTCCGCTTAACATGTTCTCACCCAGATGTATAGGAATGCCGATACGTCCTGTATGCAGCCTTGTGGCAGATGACTTTAATTCCATCAGTTTGGGATACGATGAGTTGGTCATCGGACTTGCCGGAGAGAAACATTTAAAGGTAATTACCAATCCTGCTCATCCTGTTCCAAGTGATATTTTCAAATGGGAAACACAGGATTCATCGGTTGTAAAAGTGACGGAGCAGGGAGTGATAAAGGCTGAAAATGTAGGCTCTTGTATTGTTACAGCAAGTATTGGCTCTCATAAAACCGAGTGCCGTATTGTGGTAGAAAGGATTGAGCCCGATGCTGTAAACCTGGGACTGAGCGTACTGTGGGCATCGGCCAATGTGGGTGCTCTGACTCCGTATGAAATGGGTGGAAGGTTCAGTGATGGTGATACGGCACAGTTCGAGTGGTTGCTTGAGAGAGGATGGCGACTTCCTACATATACCGAATTTGAGGAACTTGATTTTTTTACCGAGTCTGACTGGAAATATAACAACCGGATGCTGGACAGTATGGGTCTGGATGTGGTTGGAGGCTTTAAGTTCAGCCAGATGCCGGGATATGAACATGACAGCATATTCGTTCTTGATTCGGATGAACCTGATGATGAGTTTAGTTCCTTTCTTCCTTTCAGGTTTACGCCCGATGGTACTGAACCGAATGCTGCCATAGAGGAAATGAGACAATATCCGATGCTGCCGGTAAGACTGGTGCGTGATTTTAGCCCGGAAGAATCAGCGATTGAGACCAGCATCATGTTGTCCAAGGACGATATATGTATCGGGCAGGGCGAGCGGAGTGTCATCTATGTTCTTGTCCAGCCCGGTAAGATAATGGACCGAAAGAAGATTGATTGGACATCGTCAGATCCGGGAGTGGCTACGGTTACAAACGGTATCGTGGAGGCTGTATCGGCCGGAAAGTGTACGGTTACGGCATCATACGGCGGAGTAAGCGAATCAATTATCGTGACAGTCGTTAAACCTGACTCCGGGCAATCTGATTACAAATATGTGGATCTGGGTTTGAGTGTGAACTGGGCACAAATCAATATCAATGCTTCTTTTGAAGGTGACCCTGGCGATAGTTTTGCCTGGGGTAAACCGGAAGGGGAATGGCGTAGCTCCGATTCCAATGTAAAACATGATTCAGATTCGGTTGATGTAGCTTCATACGCTTGGGGAGGTGATTGGAGGCTTCCCACAACCCAGGAGTTCCAAGAGTTGTTAGACAGTTGCGAGTGGACCTTAGAGGATACTGACAAACAACATGGTTATCGGGTTACCAGTAAGGTGGCGGGGTACACAGACAGAAGCATATTCTTTCCATTTTATCATAGCGATATCCGGTATGGTTTCGGTAAATATTTGTCCAGTGACACTATGCTTCGCGGTATCTTCGGAAATTTGCGTGTTAATGTGCTTGAGATAGACAGGAATTCAAAAGTCAGGATTACGCATCTTCCTGTAGATGATGAAATGCCGGTGCGTCCGGTTCGGGCTACTTCTCGCTGAGTTCCAGCCAGCGCATTGTGATGAGGTCCGTGCGCTCCATTATCTGGCCTATTCGGGCGGACTTTTGCTGGAGTTGGTCGTAGGGGAGGGTCCCGCTGTTGAGCTCTTGCTCCAGCTGGGCCTTCTCTTCTTCAAGACTTTGGAGTTCCTGCTCTATCTGCTCCATCTCACGTTTTTCCTTGAAGGTCAGCTTTGCTGAACTTTTTGGTGCGGCGGACTGGGTAGTCTGTGGCGCGTTTTTGGGCTTGGCAGCAGCGGCAGCGGCTTTCTCCTGATCCTCCTTGAGCACTTTCCACTTCATGTAGTCGCTGTAGGATGAGGGGAAGTTGGTTACGCGGCCGGCGCCCTCAAATACCAGCAGATGCTCGGCAATCTTGTCCATGAAATATCGGTCATGCGATACCACTATCACGCAGCCCTTGAACTGCTGGAGGTACTCCTCAAGTACCTGCAGCGTCATGATATCCAGGTCGTTGGTGGGCTCGTCCAGAATCAGGAAGTTTGGGCTCTGCATCAGGATAGTGCACAGGTAGAGTCGGCGGCGTTCGCCTCCGCTCAGCTTGCTTACGTAACTGTACTGCGTCTTGGGACTGAACAGGAACTTCTGCAGGAACTGTCCGGCTGACATTCGGCGGCCGTCATCCAGCTGGATATGATCGGCTATTGCAGTTACAATATCGATAACTTTTGCATCCTCGGGGAATGATAATCCCTCTTGGGAGTAATAGCCTATCTTGAGAGTGGCACCGCGCTCAATTACACCGCTGTCGGGCTGTTCAATGCCCAGCAGCAGTTTGAGGAACGTGGATTTACCAACGCCGTTCTCACCGATAATACCCAGTTTCTCGTATCGGCTAAAGATATAGCTGAAATCCTTCAGGATTATCTTGTCATCGAATGCCTTGCACAGATGCTCTATATCAAATATTTTTTTGCCGATGTACGAGGCCTTGACGTCCAGAGCTACGTTCTGCTCGTCGCGGCGATGCTGCAGGCGCTCCTCAAGGTCGTGGAACGATTCCTTGCGGTAGCGTGCCTTGCCTCCGCGGGCGCAGGGCATTCGGCGCATCCAGTCAAGCTCGCGGCGGTAGAGGTTAAGGTCGCTCTCACGCTGTGAGGCTTCGGCGTCCAGACGCTCCTGGCGTTTCTCCAGATAGTAACTGTAGTTACCGGAATAGGAGTAGGCGCGGAAATCGTCAATCTCGACAATACGGTTGCAGACGCGGTCCAGCAGATATCGGTCGTGAGTTACCATCAACAAGGTCAAACGACTGGCAGTGAGATAATCCTCAAGCCACTCGGTAACCTCAACATCCAGATGGTTGGTGGGCTCGTCAAGTATAAGGAAATCGGGCTCGGACATCAGTACCTGGGCCAGCGCAACACGTTTGGCCTGGCCTCCGGAAAGTTCGGATACGGGCTGGTCCAGATCGGTCACCTCAAGTTTTGTGAGGAGCTGGCGGGCTTTCAACACCGTTTCGTCATCGGCCCCGGATCCACAGCAGGCGTTCAGCACGCTTGAGTGCTGAGGGAACTGAGGAGTCTGTACCAGATATGCCGTCTTTATGTCACGTCTGAATACAATGCTTCCGCTGCGGTAATCGGCATTACCGGCAATCACATCCAGAAGCGTGCTCTTTCCCTGACCGTTACGCGCAATCAGACCAACCTTCTCACCCTGATTGATATTCAAGGTCAGATTGTCAAAAATAACCCGGTCTCCGAACGACTTGCAGAGATTGTCAATTTGCAGAATGCTCTCCAATGGCATATGTCCAGCAGCGACGGCGGCGGTGAGTATAATGTTCAAAGTGCTTCCAGATGTTCTGGACGTTGGCGTTGTCCTCGAGCATGGGGCCGGTCTGGCAGTCTATGCCGCCGTGTGACTGGATGGCCTTGATGCCCTCGCGCAGTATTATGCACTCCACGCCTTTCTTCTGGTCCTCGGGACGCACGCCTATCATGTAGAAATCTATGTGCCGATGATCGTTCAGATCACTCAGGACCTTAAGTGCGGAGAACAGGCCCAGCTTACCCTTGCTGGCGCGTATGCCGCGGCTGATTGAAGGTGCTATGAAGCCGAATCCCACCAGATCGCCCGCCTGGTTCTGAACCATCAGCGAGTACTCGGGACGACCTACCAAGCCAATCAGATGCTCCATGTTGTCGATCTGCTTATCGGACAACGGAACAACTCCGTGCAGTTTGGCAAATGCTATGTTGATGATCTCCATCGCGCGGCGCACGTAGGGACGAACCTCCTTCATGTTCCTGAACTTCTTGATGGAGTAGCCGTAACGCTTCTCGGATATCTCGGCAATCTGGTCCATCTTGGGCGGAACCTGATCCGGAACAATCACCTTTGTTTCGGTCCAGTCCCACTTCTTGGTCAGGCCCAGACGTTTCATGTGCTCAATGTAGTAGGGGTAGTTGTAGAGCGTAATGTACATGTCCAGCTGGTCGAATCCGTCCACCAGCATACCCTGCTTGTCCAGGTTGGAGAATCCCAGCGGACCCACCAGCTCGGTCATGCCAAGCTCACGTGCCCAGGCAATCACTGTGTCGAACAGCGCCTTTGAAACCTCAAAGTCATCGATGAAGTCAAAGCGTGTAAAACGCAGCTGCTTGACGTTATCCTTCTCGTTGGCGGCACGGTTCAGAATGGCACCGATTCGGCCCACAATCTTTCCGTCCTTGTATGCCAGCCAGAGGCGGCTGTCGGCGTAACTGTATGCCCCGTTTTTCCTGGGGTTGAAAGTGTCCATCTCATCACCTATGAGCACGGGCACGTACATATCGCAATCTCTGTAAAGGTCTATCGGGAACCTGAACAGTTTCTTCTTGTCCTTGTCGGTAAGGACCTCCTTAATTTGAATCATGGTTTTACCAGCAGAATCCTAATCCTATCATATGTTTTGGGCTTCCTATGTTGTCCGAAGCCGGTCTCTCCCTGTTGATCACATAACGGTACTGATAGCGGTATGACAGAATCACACGCCATTCACGTACGGCCAGACCTATCTCGGGTGCAAACGCATTCATCCAGTGATACCCCTCAACGAACTCCTTCTGGTCATCGGCCGAACTGGAGTTGGGATTGTATGTGGGGTTGGGCGTCTTGGAGTAGAAACCGCCTCCCGCATAACTGAAGGGAGTCAAGAGCAGCCAGAACTTGGGCACAAATTCATTCTCGTTCGATGCATACAGACGCAGAGCCCAGCCAACGCTCATCATTGCCTGATAGGCAGGCTTGTCGGGAACGGTGATGGTACTCGTGTTGTCGGCATTGAGAGTGTACGGAACGGGCTCCAGGTTGGCCGATGCAAGATCAAACATACCCTTGTCGATGCTCAGTGACAGATAGGCGCCGGTCTTGTCGGGCTTGAGTCCGGCAAACATAAGACCGATGTTGCAGTCCTTGTCATAGATGTATGATACGGTGCGGGTATGGTTGTCCTGCTTATAACGTTTCAGTTTGATGTACGCCAGATTTGTGCCGGCCTCGGCCGACTGCGGGTTATGCTGCTCGATGGCGTGCTCGTAGAGCTCACGGGCCTCCTCATAACGCTTCTTGTCAAAGTAAGCCTGAGCCACCTCCATGTCATGCTTGCTCACGCGGTTGTAGTTCTCATTGGCGTTGAAATAGAGCTCGCGGATGATGTTGCATGAGGGGTTCTCGGTCATCATCTTCATATAGAGCATACGGGCGTTGTAGTAATCCTCCCTGTCCATATACTGCTGAGCCGTAGCGGTCCATTTCTTGAGCGAGTCGCACTTGGCTATGTATTCGTCCAGATGGTTCTCATTCTCCTCAAACTCCGGGCACTGCTTGGCAATGCGGAACTGGTCGATGGCAGCGTCATACATACCCTCGGTCATGTAGTTGACGCCCTCCTCGCTGGCAGTGTAGTAAAGGCTGCGCAGAGGAGAGTAGGGGTCCGATACCAGGAACTCCAGCTTCTCCTTGTCGCTCAGGTTCAGGGGAATGTAGCTCTTCTTGAAACCTTCGGCCACGATTGAGAGCTGACGGCCCTTGAATGATGTTCCCTCCTCCTTGGTCTTGAATACGATGCTGTAGAGTTTCTCGGGACCCTCGGTGGTAACGCTCAGGTCAAGGTTTGCATCGTAGTTGGATGAGAGCACCAGGTCAAACGGCTCCTGGCAGTGCAGGATAACCAGCGCCTCATGACGGTCACCGCAGGGATAGACCGACAGCTCGGGAGTTATGTTGGTAATTCTCAGGTCCTTGAGCTGGTTCTGTGCGCCTGCACTGAGAACCATCGTAGCGGCTATAACGGCCGTCAGGAATTTTGCGTATCTCATATGCTGAACATGTCAAGTGAGAACACCTCCTCACGCGGCAGCGGCTTGCCGTTATACTTGTCGGGCTGCCAGGTGCGTACCTGAATCATAGGATTCATTTCATCCTCAAAGTTGATCATCAGGAACAGGTAACCCACGTCGCTGTAGTTTGAAGAGTTCCAGTGCTGCTTCAGGGTAACACCGAAAATGTCATCACGCTTGGGGTGACGCATAACCTCGATCTCATCAAAAACCAGGTTGATGTAACTGTTGTTCTTGAAGCATCTCTTAAGGTTGTTGATATACTCCTCCTTGGTTGACTTCTGATACTGGATCTGCTCGTTGTTGAGTGACTTTGATGTAAGGTCCTGTTTCTTCTTGTCAATCTTGACCACCTTACCGGTAATGATAAGGGCATTGTCACTGAACACATTTGATATGTAGTCAATGTCCTTGCGGTTGTATGCGGTACGGAAGTTCTCCACAAAGTCAATGATGGCCTGGCGGCGGTGGAAATCCTTTACGCTTATCTGGGCGTTGATAACATCCAGGTAACGGTGCTCCTCAAGCGCGATCATGATGTTGTCAATCTGACCCTGCTGGTTGAAGCAAATCACCAGTTCCTGTTCGCAGTTGTCCTCATCGGCCGCAAGCAGTGTGATAGGCACGTTACGCACCTGAACCGTTCCGTTCTGCATTGAGATACCCTTCTCGGTAACCTGTGATACCGGGCACATCATTGCGCTAGATGCCCACATCTCGTCCAGACAGGTACGTCCGTCCTTGGTGAACAGAGCCTCATCCTCCTTCTCGAGTTTGACCTTTGACTTACCCGCGATGACGGTTGAGTTCAGAGCCGATAACAGCCTGGATGTACTCTTCTCGATGTTGGCCTTCAGA
Organism: Bacteroidaceae bacterium; assembly: GCA_017557635.1. GTDB lineage: Bacteria > Bacteroidota > Bacteroidia > Bacteroidales > Bacteroidaceae > Colenecus. The sequence continues at coordinate 164,178 of JAFYYH010000020.1, forward strand.
TTGGCGTCCGATACACCATCCTGAACGCTGAACCGTACTACATCCAGTTGCGCGTTGGCTGACACTGCCAGAAATGCAAGTGCTGCCGTGAGTAGAAAATGCTTTATTCTCATAATGGTAGGTTATTTTTCCTGAAACAAATTCTTGATGTTGTGCTGTGGAATGAATGTTGACAGATCGGCCTTGAGGGTAACCTCGGCGTTTCCGTTCAACTGCTCGGGAGTGAAACTCACCGACAGAATGTGAAGATAGTTGTAAGTGGGGTGGAACATTGCCAGCAGGCACTGGCAGCGGTCACCGTCACGTCCCATGTCACCCGTGTAGAAACGGAATCCCTGCTGCTGCAGATAACCCAGAAGCAGGTTCATGGGAATCTTGAACTTCTTGATGTCGCGGTTGTAGGTGTGAGGCGTCACGTTGAGCGTGATACCCAGCAGGTGTCCCGGAGCGGCGGCACCCATCAGGATGTTACGCATCGACTCCTCGGGATAATTCTGCGGATCCCACAGTATCTTGCGGTCAGCGGTGTAGAACACATCGTTACGCAGCGAGTCAATCATATAGCAATCACCGCCCACCGCCAGCAGACCGTTATCGGTCCTGGCAAAAACGGTTGACTCCGGCTGGGACTGCCTGTAAGTGATCTTGTTGGCGTTCAGATCCCTTATCAGACGCTCCTCATGCTCCTTCTTGTCAAACTGGAACAGCAGGTCGCGGCTGGCGGGAATGTAGAAATGCAGCGTCACATCGGTGGTGTCACGCATGAACAGGTCAATCTCGTTGCCGCCCGTGGTGATCTGGAACGATGAGAGCGCATTGATCACGTCCAGCGCCTTGTCCAGGTTGTTGAAACTGCCCGATCCCAGCGGATAGCCGCTCAACACGATGCGAACGCCGTACTCCTTGAGCAGGCTGTTCTGTGATGACGTCGTCTTGCGCAGCAGCAGCTCCAGCCACAGACGCTCCACGAAACTGATTATCACAGGATCGTATGATTTGCGTATGGCGTCCGAGAACAGAAGCGCTCCCAGCTGCTCGGTGATGCCGTTTTCAGACTGAGCGTAGAACATGACCGTACCGCTCAGCTCGGGACATCTGAACTGTCCCGACTGGGGTATCTTCATGGGCATACTCTCAATCATCCTGGCAATACGCTCCGGGGTCTTGATGTCAAGACCGTCCTGTGCCCGCAGCGGTGTCATCGCCGTCAGCAGAGCAATTGCCAGTATGTACCTTAGTCCTTTCATATCATATGCTCGGGAATCCGTACAGGGTAAGCACGTCACGCCAGATGTTGTTCTTGACGTAGAAGTAACTGCGCCTTACCTGCTGTGCCATATCTATGTCGCGCTCAACGCCGATTCCCCAGAAATAGGCAACGCTGAGTTCGTCAATAGCCTCGATTGAACCGGCGTCAATAGCCTCAATCAGAGAATGAATGTACTGGTTGTAGTCCGATGTCACTCCCAGTCCGCTCTTATAAGCCAGAGCGATCTGCCAGTATGCATCGGCATAACCCTTCTGGGCTGCCTGTCTGAAGCAATCCAGTGACTTCTCCAGGTCACGTGTCTTGACCACACCCTCCTTGTAGGCCTTACCCAGGCAGTACAGGGAGTAGGCGTCACCCTGCTGCGCACCCTTGTCGTACTCGGCTGCAACCTCCTCGGGATCGGAGTTGCCGCTTGCCAGGATGTCACCGTTCAGACCGTAAACGTAGGGGTTGTATGCCATCAGCATGGTGCTCATGTGGCTGTCGGAGAGTTCGCGGAACTTCTTGCGCTGCATGCGCATGGGGTAGTGCTTCTCGTCGATGGAGAGGTTGTAGTAAACCGGAATCAGCCAGGCGCTTGCACGGATGCAGCCCAGGTCGGCCAGTTTCTGCATCTGCACGATGGCCTTTGTCAGACGGTCCAGGTCATCGGCCTTCTTTCCTATGCCGGCTCCGTAGTAACTCATGTATGCCAGCGGGAACAGCTTGTCGGGATCGTTCTGGGCCTCCTGCTCCAGTTTGGTGTACATGGCGCGGTACAGGGCGTTCTCCTGAATGTTGCTGCTGTAGGTGTAGGGCTTGTATTTCTCGGGAACGCGGAACATATGGAAACTGCGCTCCTCGATCACCTTGTCACGCGTGCCGTCGGCCGATGAGTGACGCTCGCTTACAATGTAACTGCATGCCAGCACGTTCTCGGTCACGCTCTTGAGTGAGAAGTTGATGGTTGTCTGGAAGTTCTCGTTCGATATCTTGCGGCTGGCATAGTTGAGCAGGGTGCTGCCAATGCGTGAAGCCAGTGCGCCGAACGGGATGAACAGCGACAGACCGTCCATCACGTCACGTCCTATGGTAGCCACGTTGGGCTTGTCTTTCTTACGCAGCGAGAATGTAAAGTCAAAACTCTCCTCCGAGAAGTCACCGCGGATGGCGCTTCCAATCAGCTCGGTAGCGTCAAAGTCGGCACCGTCGCTTGACCAGATGCTCTTGACTGCGTTCCATGAAGACTTGAACATGCTGTTCTTCTTGTCCAGAAACAGACCCGACTCCTCGTTTATCATAGCCGACAGGCTGCTGCCCATCTGCTCAATGTCCAGGATAATGAACTCACGGCCCGTCTCGGCGCTGAATACAGACGACGCCCATTTGCCAATCAGGTCATTCTTTGACTCGAAAGCACGCTTGGGAGTAACCTTTGCGCCGTACTGCGCGTCACGCTTCAGGCGCAGCTCATTGACAACGTCCGGATGCGGGCTGAACAGATACGGGGTGGAGCAGTCGGGCTTGACCTCGGTGGCCGATGCCTCCTGAACCAGGTTCTCGGCCTGCTGCTGGATCTCCTGCGTGATCACAGGCTCCGGCTCAGGCTCGGGTTCCGGCTCGGGTTCCGGTTCAGGCTCGGGTTCAGGAACGGCCTGAATCTCTTCCTCCACTACAGGCTCCGGTTCCGGCTCGGGCTCCTTGGTGTTGGCCGATGCCACCAGCGCGGAAAGATCAAACAGTGAAGTAGCCGATGATGTTATGGTAACCGCAGGTGCAGTCTCGGCAGTCTCAGCCATAAGCTGCTGAAACTGCTCCTGCTCCTGCTCCTCAAAACTCTTTACCTCCAATTTCTCCTCCAGCTCCTTCATGCGGGGCTTGATCTCGGAGAGCTTCTTGTCATCCATCTCCAGGCTGGCGTATGTGCGGTACATCACCAGAGCCAGCTCCTGCTCGCCGCCGTCATCATAGATCTGCGCCATACGCAGGTAGGTGTCTGGCAGTTTGGGATACATAGCCGTAATCTCCTCACAGAGGGCGATGGCCTCGGCATCCTTGCCGCTGTTATGCAACTGGGTAATCTGGTAGTACTTGCGCAGCAGTTGGCCGCGGGTCATCTGAGCGCTTGCAGGGGCTGCAATGAGCAACAGAGTCAAGGCTATTTGGAGAAAACGCTTCATAGGAATCATTTTAAAACAGACCAGACAAGAGCGCGCTTGTCATAACTGAATGATTTGAACTGATCGGGGAACTCACGCGTCATCTGACGTGACATCTCCTTTGCTGCGGAGTGGAGCACCTGATTCTTGTCCCTGCCTGCTGGTGACAGATAGCTGAAGTTGTCAATCGTGTACTGGAACAGCTCCTTGCCCGATGCCTTCTCCTTAACCTGAACGCTCAGTGCGCCGCTGTACTGGTCAATGGGCCACTTTGCCTTGGGATCGGCTCCCGCCTCAAGCAGGATTGCGGGCTTGGCGGTCAGAACAAGGTCAGCCTTTGATTCGCTGTCAACAATCACAAGGTCCTTGCGGGCCGATATCAGATCGGTCACAGCCTTCTGTGTTGCGGAATCAGCGGGACTTACTGTCAGATAGATGTAGTTGGTGGGGTCGAACAGCTTCACTGTAGCCTTGGTTGACTGCAGCTTGTCGGCCTTTGAGGTCAGCTGCTTGAATACGTATGTCTCGGGCAGTCCGTAGATGCCGTCCTTGTCGAGTGAGACGGTGATTGCCTGCTCGGCTTCATCGGCCGCCTTTACGATGGTGAATGCAGCCTCGCCGTTCTCATCGGTCATAAAAGCGCCGTCGGTGGTTCCGGGATAGTCAATTACGATACCCAGTTTCCTTACGGGAGTGCCTTTCTGCTCAACCTTAACCTTGAACGTAGCGGGAACGGCCTCGCCTGCAACGGCGGGAATCTCAGTTACAGAGCAGCTCAAGGTGATATTGTCATAGACGCTAACGTAACTCTTGTATATGCTTGAGAACAGGTCCACGTTCTCATAATCGTACTTGATCTTGTGCTGAGAGTAGATGAGCGGGTGGATCAGGTTCAGCGCCTCGGTGAAAGTCTTTGCGGCGTTGAACAGCATGCCGTCCTTCTGGTAGGACATACCCAGTTTCCACATGGTCTCGGCCTGGCCGCAGATGCTGTCCTCCAGTGACTTGAGACGTGCCTGGCAGTCCTTCTCGGTGATGGAGTAGTAGCACCAGTACTCATCCTCGTCCTCCCATTCGCCCTGTTTCTTGAGCAGCGGGGTAGCGAACACCCTGTCAATGAAGACGTCGTCGAACGATGCGTTTGACGTGGGAGCGTACTTTTCCTGAACGATCAGGTCACCCAGCAGAGAGTTGGGGTCAACAGCCAGATGCATCTCCTTGAGGATGCTCTTCTCGGCCTCGCGGCGGCCGCTCTCCTTGTACTTGTCGTTAAAGAACAGCTGTGAAACGATTATTGACGATGCGGCGCTCTCGGTCTGCTCGCCGTTAGGGTTCATGGAACGCTTGGGCACGCTGGCAATGCCGATGTAACTGCCTTTTACCGTAGGAGCCTTGGTAACCCACGCGGGCTTCTTGGCCGTTGAACTCTTGCTCTGTGAGTAAACTTCTTGAGGGGCCGATGACAGCAGCACTGTGGCAATTGCCGTCAGGATTATAGCATTCGTCTTTTTCATTAATCGGTTGTTTGAAAACTAAGATGCAAAAATAAGTAAAAAAACGTAAACGGAAAACAATGTACGCGCATAATAGAAATAAAAAAACATCCCGTCAGGCTGTATGACGGGATGCGTTTGGAATTTATGTTACAATTTGGCAGGTGCGAAGGTATCAGAAGGAAGTGCTTATTCCTATCATGAAAGGATATGTCTGAACGGGGTCGTCATCCAGGAACAGACTGGTGAACGAGTAACGTGCGGTGATACCGAAATCGTTGATGCCGATACGTGCTACGGCGTTCAGTCCCAGAGGGTTCACGTTGATGCCTTTTGTCACGGTTATGCGTTCGTCGTCTTCAATCACGTCAACCTTTGATACGTCACCGAAACGGTACTCGATCTCAGGACCTACGGCAATGAACGGTCCGCGTCTGGATGCAGAGCTGAGCTCAAGGCAGATGGGCACACGGAGGCTCCAGTAGCGCAGATAACCCTGCTTTACGGTGTTGCCGTCATATGTTCCGCTATACAGAGCCACCTTTTGGTTCGGGATTCTGGGGGTGTAGTTCAGATACTGGCTGTTGTCAATCCAGTAACGTGAACGTGTAATGTAAAGAGCGGTGTTTACACCTATGTTCCTGGTCATGTGGTAACCCCACTGTCCTACAGCGAATCCAAGCTCGAATCCCTTGCCCACCTTCTGCGGCAGACCGGGAGTCAACACACGCGGATCATCGGTTGTGAGCATGTTTATTCCCAGGTAGAAATCGGGGGTGTGGCCGGGACCGTAATAGCGGTAAGTTTTACTTACATTTCTCTGCTCTTTCTTGCTTACGGGCTTCTTCTCGTACTGGTTGCCCTGATCATCAACCACCTCATAGTACTCGGCACCTACAAGAGCGTCGTAGAAGTTGTGGGCAAAGCGGCGGGCCCAACCTTCCTTGCGGCCAACCTGACCATATTCGTCATATTCGTAATGTCTCTCGGACTGTGCAAACGCGGGAACTGCCAACACTGCTGCTACTACCGCAATAAGATACTTTTTCATCATGTTTGAGTAATTCTTTTGCCTAATAGACGAAAAAGGTCCGGATTTGTTGGTCCGGACCTCGATATTTTTTCAATTATTTTTCTGAAAAGTACTCCAGGGCCTCTCTATAGCCCTCAAATCCTTTGCCTTTTATCACTTTGCAGGCATAAAGTGACACGAATGAGTGTCGGCGGAACTCCTCGCGTGAGTCAACATCACTCAGATGAACCTCGACCGTGGGAATTGCCACAGCCTTGAGCGCATCCAGAATGGCGACGCTTGTATGGGTGTAAGCCGCAGGGTTGATCACGATGCCGTCAAACACGCCGTACGCCTGCTGGATCTTATCCACGATTGCGCCCTCGTAGTTTGACTGGAAACACTCAACCTGGAATCCCAGATCCAGACCGCTCTCCAGCACGAATGCCTCAAGCGCCTTGTAATCCCTGCTGCCGTAAATAGCCGGCTCGCGCAGACCCAGAAGGTTCAGATTGGGACCGTTTATGACAAGAATCTTTTTCATGCCGCTAAGTTAGACAATTTCCTGATAAGTGCCGAAATACTTGAACTGCTCGCCGCAATGGTCCAGCTCACTGATCAGTGATGCGAACTTCTTGTCATAGATGGAAAGCTCAATGTCAAAGTAGAACATGAACTCAAAGTCGCGGCCCGGGATAGGACGTGACTCCAGCTTTACAAGGTTGGCGCCTGTAGCGTTGAACTTACTCAGCACTGAGAACAGAGTACCGGGCTTGTGTGACATCACCATCATGATACTGGTACGGTTGGCACCAGGATAGATGCGGGCGTTCTTGGCTATGCAGATAAAGCGGGTGTGGTTGCTGTCAAAGTTCTGAATATCGGCCGCAAGAACCTCCATGTTATAGAGGTCAACGCAACTCTTAGATGATATTGAGGCCGATGTCCTGTTGGGATCCTTGGCAACCTTCTGGGCAGCCATAGCGGTGTTGTCGAACGGAATGATCTCAACATCCTTCAGTGCAGCCAGGAAGTGTGAGCACTGGTTGATGGCCTGCGGGTGCGAGTAGATGGTCTTGATATCCTGGAAACGGGTACCCTTGGCGGCCAGCAGCTGATGGTCAACGCGCACGCGTGTGCTGCGTACAATATGAACGTTATATCTAACCAGCAGGTCATAAATCTCGTTCACAGAACCTGCGGTTGAGTTCTCAATAGGCAGTATGCCGTACTCGCAAAGGCCGTCGGTCACCATGCGGATAACACCCTCAAAGGTGTTGTTGAACATGATCTCGGGCACCTCGAACAGCTTCTCGGCTGCAATCTGTGAGTATGCGCCCTCACGTCCCTGACAAGCCACAACGGCGCGCTTGGGGAACGGAGCGGGATCGGCATTGATCAGGCCTGAGATTGCCTTGTAGAGTGGGGAGTCCTTCTCCTTGTACATAGCCTCATAAGCCTTGCTCACGTCAAACATTGAACGGTAAAGAACGCGTCCAAAGTCTTCTAAATCCTCGGGCAACTGTTTGGAAATGCGTGCCAGCACCTCGCGCTCGCGTGAACTGCTGCTGACGGGTACATCATGGCTGCGTTTGTATTCGCCAATCTCATTGACTACGCTCATGCGCTCGGTGAAGAGACGGCAAATCTGATCATCGATAGAGTCAATCTTGTTTCTGTAATCTGTAAGGTCCATATGGTATATTAATTCTCAATTCTCAATTCTCAACTCTCACTCCGCCTCCTAAAGCATTGAAATCATCAAAGAAAGCCGGATAAGACTTAGCGACGCACTCCGCATCGCTTATGGTAATCTTCACGTTTTTGTTTGATGCAAGGATCGCTGCAGCCATAGCCATTCGGTGGTCACCAGACGGATCGTAAGAGCAGTTTCTTGCCGGACCTCCGGTCACCGTAAGGGTATTGTCCGATGCAAACGCATATATGCCGGCCATACCGAGTAACTGCAGTATTGACTGCACGCGGTCACTCTCCTTAATGCGGAGACGGCGGATGTTATCAAAGATTGTAGTTCCCTGAGCACTCGATGCTGCGACAGCAAGAATGGGAACCAGATCCGGAATATCGGCACAGTCAATCTGAGCTGCGGTCAGGTTTGACGGGCGTGCGGTTACCGTATTGCCTGCTGTGGCGATATCAGCACCCATCTTACGCAGAACGTCAACTATGCGGCGGTCACCCTGGGCCGAGCGCTCGTAGTCCAGACCGGTGCAGGTAACGGGCTTGCTGCCTGCAACGCCTGCTGTGATCCAGAATGCGGCGGCAGACCAGTCGCCCTCAACGGCAACTTGGGTATCGGCCGATGTGAACTCCTGGCCGCTGGGTATGATAAAGCCGTCTGTGACGGTCTGTATCTCAATTCCAAACTGACTCAGTGCGTTCAGTGTAAGGCCAATGTATGATGCGCTCTCCTGCTTGCCGGTAATCACTATCTTGCTCTGAATTCCGGTAAGGGGCAATGCCATGAGAAGTCCTGATATGAACTGTGATGATACGCCGCCGTCAATGGTGTAGAGACCGGCGGGCAAGTTACCCTCACACTTGAGCGGCATATGGCCGTTGGGCGACATCTTGACGCCGTGAGCGGTCATCTCCTCGTACAGGGGAGAGAGCGGACGCTCGGGCAGACGGCCATGGCCGATGAATGTTGCATCGGCCCCGAGTGCGGCGGCTACGGGGAGCAGGAACCTCAGGGTTGAGCCGCTCTCGCCGCAGTCCAGCGTTACACCTTTTTGAACTTTGGTTATGGGGGTTACGCTGAATTTTCCGTCAGCGTATGTGATATTTGCGCCCAGGGCGTTCAGGCAGGCGGCGGTTGCCTCCATATCGCGGTTCACGCTCTGGCAGACGATTGTGCAGGGAGCGTCAGCGAGCGCTGCGCATATGAGCATGCGGTGGGCTACCGACTTTGATGGCGGCACCTGTACGTTTCCTGAAACTGTCCCTGATACCTCTAGAATCATAATCCGGCCTTTTTCATCAGTTCAAGTACCTGACTGGCAGGCATTTTCTCAAGAGTGCACGCGCCAATCTGCTTGGGCAGCACAAGTGTAATGTTTGCTCCGCTGCGCTTCTTGTCTGAAAGAATGACGCTGTAGAGCTCATTGGCCTTGAAAGGACAGTCGGTCTCGAAACCGTAGTCCTTTACCACCTTTGTGATGATGTCCGTGTAATCAGTGAAGCCGTAGACGCGGGCCACCTTTGCGGCGATGATCATTCCGCGGGCGACGGCGCTTCCGTGGGTGATGGTAAAGCCGCTCAGCTTCTCGATTGCGTGACCGAATGTGTGGCCAAAGTTCAATAGACCGCGCAGGCCCTTGTCAAACTCATCCTGCTCCACAACATCACGCTTAATCTCAATGCAGCGTGCAATCACCTCCTTAAGGTCAAAGCTATTGGGTTTTGCAACGGTGTCGAACAGTTTCTTGTCCAGTATTACACCGTATTTGATTACTTCAGCAAAGCCGTCACGCAGAACTGAAGGGTCAAGGGTTTTCAGATTCTCGGTGTCCAGATAGACCAGAGCGGGCTGGTGGAATGCGCCTACCAGATTCTTGCCGGCGCTGATATCGACCGCAGTCTTGCCGCCCACCGATGAATCAACCGCAGCCAGAAGGGTGGTGGGTACCTGGATGTAAGGAATGCCGCGCAGGTAGATTGCAGCCGCAAAACCTGCCATATCACCAACCACACCGCCGCCCAGAGCCAGCACCATATCGGTACGGGTAACCTGCGCCTTTACCATGCAGTCAATGAATGCGGTCACGTTATCAAGGGTCTTGCTCTGCTCGCCGTTGGGAATGACGTGGGCTACGGTCCTGAAACTGGCTGCCTCAAGTGAATCCATCACGGTCTTGCCGTAGAGCGGGAACACCTTGTCGTCGCTCAGGATGGCTACAGTGCAGGGCTTGAATCGCTCTGCTGCAGCCTTGCCTATGCCGCTCAGACCACCCTTGCTGATGAGGATGTCATATGTGCCTGATGCACGGACGGTGATTTTGGCTGTTTCCATATCAGTTCTTTTCTGAAAGTTCCTTTGCAATACGTCCGTCACGCAACAGTGCGCACAATGTCTGGGCGTCATCGGCCTCCATGGCATCGGCGTACTGCGTGAGGTTGTCAATCAAGGTATGTATCTCGCGTAACAGGTTGTCCTTGTTCTCAAGGAACAGCTCTGTCCACATATTCTCGTTCAGCCAGGCCACACGGGTAAGGTCGCGGAAACTGCCCGCGCTGTAACCCTTATGCTGTTGGGCCGATGGGCTCTTAATGTATGCGTTGGACACCACGTGAGCCAGCTGTGATGTGAATGCAATCATGCTGTCGTGCTGCTCGGGGGTGGTGAATACCACGCGCTTTAACTGCATCGGCTCCAGGAGATGCTTGATCTTGTCCAGCAGCTGGATGTCATCATGCGTGGGAGGGATGATGATCATGGATGCGTTCTGGAACATCGTTGCGCGTGAGTTCTTGTAGCCTGAAAGGTGAGTTCCGGCCATCGGGTGACCGCCTGCGTATATGAATCCGTACTTTGCGGCGGCTTTCATTCCGCACTCAACCACCTTGCGCTTGGTTCCGCAGTCATCTATCACGATGGTGGTTTTTGCAATCTCGGGAGCGTGCTCGTTTATCCAGCCGCATGCGGCATCGGGAGTGACGGCAATATGTATAAGGTCACACTTCTTGATATTTTTGCTGTCCAGCACTGCATCCAGAGTGCCTTCCAACTGTGCAAAACAGCTCACCGACTCGTTCAGGTCATAACCGTAAACCGTCCAGCCGGCCTCCTTGTATGCCTTGGCCAGCGAACCGCCTATCAGACCCAATCCTACAACTGCTACAATCATCTTGCTTTCTTTGAGTTACAAAAATACTCAATTCTCAATTCTCAATTCTCAATTACTCACACGATTTGCTTAAGTGCCACCACCTTACGTGCCACCTCATCAAACTGTGCGGGAGTAAGTGACTGAGCACCGTCGCAGAGAGCGTGGGTGGGATCGTTGTGAACCTCGATGATAAGACCGTCGGCGCCTGCTGCAACTGCTGCCAGAGACATTGACGGAACCAGGCGTGACTTGCCGGTTGCGTGGCTGGGGTCAACGATGATGGGCAGGTGTGAGAGTTCCTTTACAACGGGTATGGCACTCAGGTCCAGCACGTTACGTGTGTAGGTGTCGTAACTGCGGATACCGCGCTCGCACAGGATGATGTTCTCGTTACCGCCGGCCATGATGTACTCGGCGCTCATGAGCCACTCCTTGATGGTGCTGGAGAGACCGCGTTTGAGCAGGATGGGCTTGCGGGTACGTCCCAGAGTCTTGAGCAGCTCAAAGTTCTGCATGTTGCGGGCGCCAACCTGAATAAGGTCAACATCCTCAAACAGATCTAAATGCTTTTCGCTCATGATCTCTGTAACTATGGGCAGTCCTGTTGCCTTACGGGCCTTACGCAGCAGTTCAAGGCCATCGGCTCCCATTCCCTGGAAGTCGTAGGGTGAAGTTCTGGGTTTGAAGGCGCCGCCGCGCAGAAGGGTTGCGCCCGATGCCTTCACGGCCTGTGCAATGGCTGTGATCTGCTCCTCGGACTCAACTGAGCAGGGACCGGCAATCATGGCAAAGTTGCCGCCGCCGATCTTGACTTTGTTCTCACCTTCACCGATCTCGACGATTGTGTCGGCGGGGTGGAAGCGGCGGTTGGCGCATTTGAACGGCTCGCTGATGCGGGTCACTGACTCGATGATGTCAAGTCCGCTCAGCAGGTCGGGGTCGATTCGGCTGGTATCACCTATGAGACCGATAACGGTCTGGAACTGTCCTTCACTGATATGTACATCTACTCCCTGGCCTTTGATCCAGTTGATAAGGTTTTTCTTTTGAGTCTCTGAGACTCCGGCTTTAAGTACTGCTATCATAGTTTTATGTGTTTGTTTTTACATCAAAAAAAGAACCCGAATCATTGATCCGGGCTCTCTGTTATCTTGTTCGTTAGTATGCACACAACAAATTACCCGGCTATCGTCTGGTAAACCAAAAGTAATAGAAGTATGCGTTAATTGCTTTCATTCTGGGCGCAAAGGTATATAACATTTCAACATATTGTCATCCTTGGGTGGGATTTTTTTCATGCAATTAAAGACCGGCCATTTTTTTGATTGCGGGACGGACTACGGGTACGGCATATCCCATGTGACGCTCAACTTCAATTATCCTCAGAATGGCGAATGGTTTGAGCATCTCCGTAATCTTGTCCGGCTGGGCATCGGCCCCGAAATAGGCTTTTACGAACGCGGCCCAGAACTTACGGGAGGTCTGGGCGTCGATGTGGTAGAGCTCCTTTATCATTTCGTCGGGGATCATGCAGGTCTGCAGCAGTATTATGCCCAGATCGAACAGGGGTGAGCCGGTGCAGAAATCGCTCAGGTCTATGAAGTATTTTTTGCCCTCGGGGGTGAAGATTACGTTGCCGTGATGCAGGTCGCCGTGAACTGCGGTGTTGCCGTCGGGCAGGGTGTCGATGAAGCGTTTGATTCCCTCCCTTTCCTTATCGGACAGGAAGGGGTCCAGGTCCATCTCCTTTTTATATTGCTCCTTTACGTCGGGGAAGAGACCTTTTGGGGGTACGGTCTGGTGGAGTTGCTTGCACATGTCGGCAAACTCCTGGGCGTACTGCTCCAGGTTTTCGGGGTGTTCCGATATGGCTCGGGCGTATGATTTCTTGCCCAGCACGCGCTTGAACAGAATGCCCAGACGGCCGTCCTGCGTGCGGACCTGCTCGCCGGGCGTGGGGCTGGGAACGCCGATCTCATGAACCTTGCAGGCTCGTTCATACTCGCTCAGGCCCAGCTCCTCCAGCTCCTTTGAGTAAAGCTTCAACAGTTCGTCCGGATTGCCTTTATTGATGTAACTCTCGCCCAGCTTTCCGCCTCCCGAGAGCTCGTAATCATTAATGTCGATAACCCTCATATCCAGTCCTTTTCTGCAAATATAGTCATCTTTTTGTATCTTTGCTCGTAAACAAACTTTGATGCTTATGAAATCTTACAGAATTTTTGTGGCTCTGGTAGCCGCAGCTATATTGGCCCCCGTGTCTGCACAGACAGTGGAAGGCTCAGTGGATGAAGGCTTTACAATCAAGGCCGGAGGTGTGACTATGACTGTAAGCGCCAAGGAAGGCGGTAAAATAATGTCTTACAAATACGGCGATCAGGAGATGCTCTCGCAGCTGCGTCCCGCCAACCAGTACGGCAGCACGTTCTGGACCAGCCCGCAGAAAGAGTGGAACTGGCCGCCCGTAACCGAGTTCGACCGCGCCGCTTACACTGATGAGACCGATGCCGCCAGCGCCGGAAAATCACTCGTGCTCACCAGCCAGGTGGCCCGCAAACTCCCGTTCCAGATTCAGAAACGATACACCCCCGATCCCAAGGGCAAATTCATAAGCGTAGCGTACACCATCATCAACAAGGGCGACGCCGCCCGCCAGGTCGCTCCGTGGGAAATCTCCCGAGTAGTGGCCGATGAGACCGCGCTGATATTCTTTGACGCTCCGGTCGATGGCATCACACCCGCCGGTCTGATTCCCTTCAAGGCCGAGGCCGATGCCTCCTGGTACTCGTTCGAGCAGGCTCCGCAGAACCGCAAGATCAACTCGGACGGCAAGGGCTGGCTGGCATATGCTGCCGGCAATCTGCTCATGATCAAGAAGTTCGATGACATCACACCTGATCAGCCCGCACCCGATGAGGCCGAGATTCAGGTTTACGTCAATCAGGGCAAGACCTACATCGAGCTTGAGAGTCAGGGCGAGTACAAGACCCTTCAGCCCGGCGAAAGCCTGACCTGGGAAGTCAAATGGTACCTGGTACCCCTCAAGGAAGCTCCCGCTCCCTCAAAAAAGCTTCTTAAACTTGTTCGCAAAACAATAAAATGAAAACGTTAGGAAACATCGTCTGGCTGATTTTTGGCGGTATCGCCACAGCCCTTCTGTATTTTGTCGCCGGTTTGCTGGCCTGCGTTACCGTAATCGGAATTCCGTTTGGACTTCAGTTCTTCAAGCTGGGAACCTACGCTCTGATGCCGTTTGGCTATGAGCTGGTGGGTCGTGACGGAGAGCCTACTCCCTTGAGCACCCTTTTCAACGTGCTGTGGATTATATTTGGCTGGTGGGAGATTGCATTGCTGCACATCCTGTTCGGCGTTGTGCTCTGCATCACCATCATTGGCATTCCCCTGGGAATGGCTCACTTCAAGATAGCATTCGCTGCAGTCTTCCCCTTCGGCCGCGAAATCCGTAAGACAGAATAAATGGAAGATTTCATCCTTAGGGAGATCGACAAGATCGGTGAGCTCCTTTTCTACCTTGCGCGCAAACTGGGAATCTACAAAGAGAATATCCCCAATTTCACTGTGGCCGATGTCAAATCAGAGTTCAATCACGCTGAGCTTGACATCGACCTGGACTCGATCATCGGCCAGAAGTATCCCATATCATATCTGGTCGAGGAGCAGAAAGTTACGCTCAAGGCACTCGAGGCCCTGACTGATATAATCGTCCACACATCGGACATCGACCCGCAAAAGAAAAAGGAAATCCTTGACGACGCCGTCAGATATCTGGACAGCAAAGGCTACATCTCATTCCGCCTCTACTCGCTGAGGTGACAAAGGGGACGGTTCCGTTTGGCACGCACAAAAAGAATCCCATCTGCGCTACAGTATGCTCAGATGGGATTTTTGCTTTAGGCGAACGTGCCAAACGGAACCGTCCCCTTTGTCACAACTTTTTCAGAGTTTCGATCAGGGCGGGGAGGTTGTTGGGGGAGCACTGGACGTTCAGGAGGGCGCCGTTGCGGTTGAGCAGACGGTAGGTGGGGTAGCCTGTGACGTTGAGGAAATGCTCCACGAGAGTCTGCTGATCGGCCGGTAGGTTGTAGTGAACGCAGTCAGGACCAGTCAGGTTGTACTCCTTGATCACACCCTTCCAGGCGCTGTCGCTGGTGCCGCTCGCCAGATAGAGATAGACAATGTCAAACTCCTTGAGGGCGGCCTTGAGCTCGGCAGTATGAGAGAGGTTCTCCAAGCACGGACCGCACCATGAGCCCCAGACATCGATATAGACAATCTTGCCGCGATAAGCCTCTGTAATCTTGCGCAGAATCTGCTCGCCGTCCGACATACCCGCCAGATCCTGGGCCGATACGTCATTACCCAGTGAAGCCAGATCAACATTCTCCAGCGCCAGATACTTGTCATTCACGGCATGAACCGCCTGGATGCAAGGCTCAAACGATACGATGCTGTCAAAGAGGTTGATAAAGGTCGCGGACATGGAGTGGCGCGAGTTCTTGAGATTGCGGAGCATATAATGCGACAGAACGATATCGTCCAGCTGAGACTCAAATCCCAGCGAGTCAAGAGCGGCCAGAATCATACTCATCTCATTGTTTGTCAGGAATAACTGAGCGAACTCATCGACATAAGCCATAAGATTCTTGTCCTGAGTCAGCTTAACGGCCTCATTCATCTTTTCCTTTTCATCGTCCGAAAGCATAATATCCAGCGTATCGGAAATACGCTTGTCATCGGGCCCGATCTCTTCCATGACCTTGCGGACCATATCATCGTAATGCTCGTACCAGTTGATGAGTTCCTGCTCGTCGGGAGTGAACGTCACCTTACCGTTCTTGACGCAGTAATCGGCCAGGTCCCTGAGAGTGATGGGCAGGGTCCTGTTGGGTTCGGCTGCCAGCGCATCGGTAAAGTCATCCATGAAATAGTTGAATTCATAGAACAGCGAGTAGGGCTTGATGGAATTAGTCCTGATGTCGTTCCTGATAAAGTCAATCATGAAACCGGGAATGCGGTAACTGCGGTCCGGGTTATGGAAACGTGCCTGGCCGATGGACGAGTAAACGTCCAGAGTGGCACTTACGCGCGCAAAATCCAGCAATGCGTCCGATATTGACGGATGCACCTTGAACAGGCTGTCCAAACGGGCCATCTTGGCATCGCGCTCGGTGATGAGATACTCCAGATAAGCCTCCATATTGTGCTCATCATCAGTCTCCTCAATCCTCTTGTAGCTGCTTAAAACGACGTCCTGATATGCCAGGAACTCGTTCTGCAGCCTTGACCTCTGGCCCATCACGTACTCGCGGTTGTTATCCACGTTGCTGTACACAAAATAGGTGCGGCCCGGCTCCAGCGGCATCGAGAAACCGGAAGCGCGGTTATGCCTGATCACCGCATCGGTCGTATTCACCAGCGGCAGCGTCACGCTGAAATAACCGTTAGAGTCAGTCTGGAAAGTATGCTGCACAATCTCGTTGCGGATGGCATCGGGATAATCAATGGTAAACGTAGTGCTCGTCCTGCCCTGGCCGATGAGCTGGCCGTTGATTGTAGTGCTCAACGTATCCTGGTAGCCGTAATCCCACAGACGGTAATTGCGGCGCTCAGCACGCTGATAATCAGGCACGTTCCTTGAGTCAAACGACGTGCAGGTGAACTGCTTCGTTCCGTCGGGCGCCTGAATGCGCATAGTGCGCTTACCCTTCTTGAGAGCGCCAATCTGCACCTTTGCCTCCAGATTACCTGACTTTATGGTGATATCCTGGACCGATGTACTTGCATCATCCAGCTTGCCCTCATAAGTCCAGACCTTGCAGTCATAAATAACATGGCCGCCATCCATGAAACCGATGATCCAGTTTCCGGTGCGCGTGCTCTTCCAGAAAGTGTAGTTAAGTGCCAGAGAATTAGGATCATGCATGTGAATGCCGTACAGGTTGAAGGCATTCGGATCACCGTCCTTCTCCACCAGGTCAAAAGACTTGACAGAGGCGGGCATCGGCTCAAAATGGAAAGTCAGGAAATCGTTGTTGGTACGGTTCATGGGGCGGTACTGGTCGGGCTCGATGCCGTCCAGCGACAGCAGCTTGTAGGTCTTGCCGTCGGCCTTGAGCGTGGTCTGGCTTCCGAACGAGTACATACGGCCCTCAAAGCCGTGCACCTTCATGTGAACGGTAGTCTCATCAGTGCCGAATTCAACCTTCTGAATGGTGAACTCCCAATAACCTTTGTGGAAATTAAACGTACTCCAGTCAACCGACGGCGCGATCCAGGTGTTCTGGTCGGCGCTTTGCGGCGGAGTGGGGGTGCAATTGGTCAGTAATGCAAGAAATACGGCAAACAACAGTGGGTTAACGTGTCTCATCCTTTTTCAATTATCAGTTTGAGCCACAAAGATATAAAAAAATTATTCAAGCCGCAGGTTCAGATCATCGGCCGATAATACAAATGCTACTTTACTCATCACGTCAAAGGTACAGTTCTTTTTTTTATATTTGCGGTATGGTATACGTTATTATTCTACTTTGCGTTGCAGTGGCAGCATTGGCGGTAGGCTGGCTTATCAGCAGCAAGCGCCAGAGCAGCCGGATTACAGATCGTGAAAAGTCGATTGCCAAGCTGGAATCGGACCTGAATGCCGAGCGCCAGATGCGTCAGAACGACCGCGCCACCCATGAGCAGATGCTCCGTGAACTCAAGGAGAACCAGGCATCGTTCATAAAGGCGGCCCAGGACGAGCTGGCAGTGCGCAACAACGACCAGTTCAAGAAACATGAGGAGGCACTGAGCCAGAAGGCGGCCGATGCCCTAAAGACCGTAACCGACAGCCTGAACAAGGACATCCGCGAGATGAAGCAGTCATTCGACGCAAACAAGGAGGCCCAGATAGCACAGAGCGCCGCCATCAAAACCAAGATGGAGGAGACCGCCCGCCATATGACCGACTCCGCAATGTCCATAGGCAATCAGGCCGAGAACCTGGCCAACGCCATAAAAGGCAAGAACAAAATGCAGGGCATATTCGGCGAGACCGTCCTTGAGAACATGCTCAAGGCCGAGGGTCTGCGCCTGGGAACCGACTACGACAAAGAATTCTGGATCCGCGACGACGAGGACGGCAAGCGAACCGTCAATGAGGAAACCAGGAAGATGATGCGTCCCGACTTCATACTCCACTTCCCCGACGGCACCAACGTGATCCTGGACTCCAAAGTATCACTCACGGCCTTATCGGACTACTATGATGCCGAGACCGATGAGCAGCGCCAGGACGCCATAGAGCGCAACACCCAGTCAGTCTGGAACCACGTCAAGGAACTTTCTACAAAAAAATACCAGGACCACTTCAAGAAGTATAAGACCTTGGAGTACACCATAATGTTTATACCAACCTGGAGTGCCTACCAGCTGGCCAAGGACGATGATCCCACACTCTTTGCCAAGGCATTCAACGAATTCAAAGTGCTCATAACCACCGAGGAGACCCTGATACCGTTCCTCAAGATGGTCAACACCACATGGGTGCAGAGCGTCCAGATGGACAATATGGCCAAGATCATCGATAAGGCCACCACAATGGTCGAGCGCGTAGCCCTGTTCTGCGAGGAGAACAACAAACTGGGCTCGCAGCTAAACGCCGCGCTCCAGACATACACAGATAACACCAAACGTCTGGTCGAGGGCCGTCAGAGCATTGTCAAGGCGGCTCACGACGTTGAGGAGCTGGGGGTGAAATCCACTAAGAAAGCGCTGCCTCCGGTTAAGGCGGAGGAATAGCACCATCGTCCCCAATGGCACTAATGGCTACAGCAATTTCTTAAGACTCCAGTTGCCCATGGTTTGACCGTTATGGGTAATCTCAAACTCATTGAACACCTGGTAGCCGCGTTTTGTGTAGAAACTCAGGTTCTCCCGGTTGTTGGTGAACAGTACCATAGTCTTACCCCCGTGCCGGCGAACGTAATCCTCCAGATACGATAGGAACTCAGTGCCGATGCCTTGGTTGTGAAACGAGGGATCAACCTCAATCATACTCAGGTACCATACATGGGGATTGTTCTTCTGATAATCATGACATGGGGTACCGGCCTCCTGATCCTTGGCCAGGAAAGCATGCAGATGCTTCCAGTTGGTAAGGAAATACATCTTCAGATAACCGCTCAGTATGAACTTGAGTACCGATGGCTGCTTGTAACCTGGTGGCTCAAGCGCCGCCTCGGCCACCATCCGGCCGTCCAGACGTGCGGTCAACATATGCGAGCCCTTAAAGTTTCCCTTCCTGTTTATTGCCAGGAATCGGGCCAAACCCCTTTGCCGCTCCTTAACACCAGGGAAAAAGATGGTTATGTAGATATAATCAAAATATGCTCTGGCAGCCAGCTGGGAGGCCTCCTTGATTTCGTCCTTTTTTAATGTTTCAAATATTAGCATAAGATTGTCCCTTTTACTGATGCATACAAAGTAAGCAAATATTTGCGATATCAAAAAAATCCCATCACTGATGGGACAATAAGAGATCTGTCCCCGCTGTCACCAAATAGTACCAAAGAGCGCTCGGCCTGAAGGGACGCTTTCACAAAGCGAAGCGACTGAAAGAAGGTTTAGTTCGACGGCCCCGAAGGGGGAAAGTCAACCGTCCCCAATGGCACTATGTTCGCTGTAATGGTGTTTGAGGCCAATTCGGCAGTCGCGTCTGCCGAATTTACACTTTTTTGCATTTGAAGTATCGCAAATAAGGGGACAGACCCCAATTGTATCATTTCAACAATTGCAATATCGCCTCCGGCGGTGTTAGCATTTGAGTAATAGCGCATAATCCTACACCCATATCTTTCACGCTGGCGCCCAGAAAAAAAACGACATCGTCAATTATAAGAAATCGGTCATGATTGCGTTGGGACAATTGTATGAAACTGATTTCGCGATATTGGTCATTGTGCTTCTTAAGGTCAGTCAGGAAAGACTCATTGTATCGCGTATAAATGGTGGCTTCAACCTTCTCGTTCCGCTTGTCCAGTAATGATAAAACCCGGTCATCAACAAAGTTGTCAATCAGTATGATTCTTTCTTTGGCTGACCTAACCAAATCCGATACATAGGTCCAAGCGTCCCAAACACAACCAGTACCAAAGACCTGTTCCGGAAGTTGTTTAGGCTTCCGCTCCTCAATTGTAACCAGAATCTGGTTAACCTTCTGGTCCGTTTCAGTCTGATGCTGTTCTATGTTTAGTATTCGCTGCATCATCAGGGTATTATTGTTCACAAGGTCCGGAATGGCTGTGAATGCTCGCATAATTCGCTTGTTGACTTCGACAGCAGTATCAGATCTCAATACACTACTAAGCATAGCAATACCGTTCCGAGTAAAGGCAAAAGGTTTGTTCCTGCTTTTTGAAATGTCTTTTGCGGTCGCAATTTGCGACCGCAAAAGTGTAACGTATTCATCTTCAATTACTTTTGAGGTCGCAAATTGCGACCTCAAAACATTCCACTCCTTATTATCAAGTTGAAACATAAAGTCATCAGGGAATCGATTGATATTACGCTTAACCTGTTCGTTCAGACGTTTAGTTTTTTCGCCATAAAGCATAGCCAGATCAAAATCCAGCATCACCTGCTGTCCCCTAATCACACGAATCAGGCCCTTAATGTCAATCTTAGCATCATCAAATAAAGCCGAAGGAAGGTTGTCAGGTTTTTCAAAAACAACCGGTGTCTCAGTTTTTTTCTTCTTAGTCATAAGCACGGTATTTATCAGTTAAACAAGGATTGCAAACAACAAAGGGCATCCCAACCTAACACCACAACGTAGCCTGGAATACCCTTTGGTATCAGATACTGCAAATATAGCAAATTCCCGGTAACTTGCCAATTCAAAAGTGGGTCCGATGCACACACGCTAAAAGAGATGTGTCCCCGCTGTCACCAAATAGTACCAAAGAGAACCGTCCCCAATGGCACTATTACTGTTTGTTGAAGAGGTAACCTTGATCAAAAAATAAGGTGTATGCAGTCTTGTCGTTGGCTATGAACGCGAATGATATTCCTTTCTCTTTATAGTTATAAACATTTAGAGATTGGGCAGTCTGCCACTGGCTGTCAAAGGGATCTGCGGCATTAATGTTATTTATTCCACCATCGATCGCAAACATTTCATTTTGGCCGACAGATACTATGCCGTCTTTATAAGTGTATGCGCCTTTGTACAGTCTTACAAGAGCACCGTCATAAATTTCAACGTTGTCGCCGCTAAAGCGTAAAGCCATTGTTATAACGCCATCTTTATCCTTGGAGTACCATGTACCCTGGAGTAAAGACTTATCGGACGGCAGATTGGTGGCTCCTTTCTTAAAATAGAGATACACACTCTCTACATCCTGAGATGTAGGCGTTGGCGTATCATAGAAGTATTCAAAACACAATACTGCCCCTTGGCAAAGAAAGCTTATACGTGTGGTGTCTGTAACGATGTTTTCAGGTATGGTATCCCATCTGGCCTGCTCAATATCATCAACAAGTAAAGCATAACGTTCTCTGGCCATTGTGATGTCTTCTACGATAAGATTGTCAATAACAAAAGGACCGTATTTGCCCTCGTCACGGTACTCGTAGAATGTCTTATACTCATCTTCCTCTTTCACATAAGGAGAATAAATGTATGAGTATTGGTATGAACCATCGGGGTTTATAAAATATGTTTCAGAACTTATTTCATAGGGGGTGACAAGTGTAATGTTCCAGTCTCCTGCCAAATCCTGTAATGTAATGGCAGCCGCCGGCTGATTATCATCACCAATCTTATCATCATTGTTACATGCTACCAGTAACGGCATGGCTAAAATAGCACATGCAAAAGTCCTTTTTATATCCATTGTTATTTTTAGTTTATGTAAGATGTTGGGCAAAGATAGCAAAACTGATTGTTATTAATACTATTATAGCACAGGGAACTGATCCGGGTCAAAAACGGTCATGGTCTGGAGCTTGGCGCAAAGGCGCTTAGCCTTTATATAACTGTTCAGGCACTCCTGACTGTAGAAGTCATAGAACTTTTTGGGGGCCGATGCCCGCACGCTCGCAAGCTGGCAAGCTGACAAAGGGGACGGTTCTCTTTGGCACTTCTGATAAGGCATAAATCATCCGATAAAGCCCGCAAGATGCCAAAGAGAACTGTCCCTTTTGTTGGCTTCTGATTTGGTCCGATATCTCATTTTAAACGCCGATAATATGTGATATGAGTAAAAAGAAATGTACTTTTATGGGCGAAAACAAGAATGTTTTCTGAGTTATACAATAGTCCTAATTATTAATGAGAGCCAATTAATGTGTTATTGTACTGGTAGCATGTTGTTTGCATCTCCTTTATTTTAATTCTTTTATGTTTGAACAAGAAAGAGCCGATAATGGAACTTCATTCAGATTATGTTCCTTGCGGCTATTTGATCATCCCATTCTGCACAATATCAGTTTGAGGTTTTCCGATGAGTATGATAAGTCAAAAAACGTATACACTACAGTAATCATCGGTGAAAATGGAATAGGAAAGAGTTACCTGTTAGGTGTTATAGCAGAAATCTTCTGTTATCTGGAAAGAATAAAAAAATGGAACAGCTCTACAAATCCCAGGTACTATTTCTATATAGAATACATGTTGGGATATAACAGTTTTGTGTTCGCTAACTTCAAGGGTGATAAGCCTTATGAAGGGAGAAAAAGATTTACACAGTGCTTGATATTTAAGGATGGTCAGGAAATCTACAATTTGGATATGATACCTTTACCCCAAAGGGTAATAGCATCAGCTACGACGATTGCTGATAAATACGTTGCAAGAAGTACAGAGATGTACCGCTATTGTGGATTGAGAAATGAGAGTATGACCAATTTCATCAGCACTAGAGCAATGGTCAGAAAAACTGCTTTTAGCATACTTGATAGTCTTGAAACAAAAAGCAACTTTCCGGAGGAATTAGTGGTTTTACTCAAGTGCCTGAATTTCCAACCTATTCTAAAGTTGTCATTCAAATTAAAACATTCAGAGATACTTGTACGTGAAGATACAACCCCATTGTTGATAGAAAAAATTCTAAATAGAGGAAAACTACGTCCAAGTGATAACTTATCGGATGAAAGAGAAAGAAATCACTATAAGAGTCTGGAAGAATATCTTAGAGATGATAGGGAAGAACTTTATAGAAATATTGATAATGAAGAAGAATATTATAAGTATAAACAAAGGCTAGAACTATATTATATTGCCTCTGAGTTTTACAGAAATCTTGCCAATAGAGGCTTTAATGGCAACAATCTGACATATTCTTTATTAGATGATTACATTGCAATTCAAGATAAAGAATATTTGAAGGTTTTGACTGCTTTGGACTTAATATCATATCCTTCACTTATATTATTCAAGAAAGATGAAGGCTTTGAATTTGAAAGAAGTAGCACTGGAGAAACCAATATGATCTGTCAAATGATTAATATCATGAGCAATATTGAACCAGGTAGTATAATTCTGATTGATGAGCCGGAATGCAGCTCACATCCTAATTGGCAGATTAATTATATAGGATGGTTGAAGGATATATTTAATAGATATTCTAATTGCCATTTTGTGATTTCAACTCATTCTCATTTCCTCTTGACAGACTTGGAACCCAAATCCTCTTCTATTATCGCTTTAAGTCAGTCCGATGGCGTGTTGAGAGATGTCGCTATGGGGATGAACACATATACTTGGTCGGTAGATGATATTCTATATAGAGTTTTTCATGTGAGAAATACAAGAAACAGAGTGTTTGAAAGCAAACTGATATCATTATATAGTATGATAAGCAATGGGGCAGAGAAAGAAAAAGTCTATTCTTTGATGAAAGAGTTGTCTACATATAAATTGAATGAATATGATCCAATTAACAAACTACTAACAATTGCGCAAACATATGCTGAAACTAAGTAATCCTATAAAATATACAGAAGAAGAAAATACTTTTATTGCCAATGTCCTTAAACCACTACAGGGTGAAGGATGGGATGACCAAAAGAACAAAACGAAAGCTATCAAGAGTAGAATAAATCAACATACACTTACGGAACAAAAACACCGGTGTGCCTATTGCGAGTCATTTTTGTTGGAAGGAGCTGATCCGATAGATCATATAGCCCCCAAAAGTTTATATGGCGAATTTACTTTTGAGCCCTATAATTTAGTGAAAGCATGCACTTCTTGCAACAATAAACCTCACAAGGGCGAAACCGATACAATCAAACATCCCGAAGACAGAAATGAATACTCTAATAACACTTTTTCTATTGTTCATCCTTATTTTGATGATCCGGACGATCATTTAAAATATGCTGATGATGATAAAATCATTTTTGATAAGAATAAGTGTTCAGAGGAGGGCCTTGCAACAATTAAAATGTTTCATTGGGAAGAACCATGGGCTATAGCGCAACGGCTAATCAATGCTAAAACACGCGATTTATTACCAGAAGAACTAGAAAATATAGCGAATATAATAACCTATAAAGAAAGAAATACTTAATTGAGAAACAAATTGACGCAAAGGGAAACGACCCCTTTGCGTCAGTAATTTCTTTCTTGAATAGATTTGGTTTTTGATAATAATATGGTGGGAGAAGCCGATACTAAAAAAAGCGGCGATAGGATTATCTGATAGTTTACTCTTTGCAGAATTGTTTTCTGAGTGCAATTCGCCAGCCGCGACTGGCGAAATGGTGTCAAAACATCTCCATTGCTCATAGAATGACGCAAAGGGGTCGTTTAATAATGCATCACTTTAGTATAAACCTGCATTTGGGATAGTTTGAACAACCATAAAACTTGCCAAATTTTCCATCTCGTTCAACAAGTATCCCACCGCAGCGTGGGCAGCGACCCTCTTTGATGGCTCTTTCCCTATGGATCTGAGCGGACCTTACGCCTACCATATGGCGTCGCTGAGTCCTTCTTGAGGGCTTAAGCTTTACCTCATATATTCTGTTGCAGATTGCTTTTACCTCCTTCCAGGTGTGACGTTCTTTATTGTATCTACGTATGCATCTCCTTAGTTGTCTCCAGTACACCACATGGGACTCCTTAATATCCATCTTGATGTCGGCAGTACCGGAGAATGCTACGATCGGTATAATATCCAGTGGTTCAAACTCGGCCAGCACTCTCCTCAAAGCCCTGACATGACCTTCATTCTGGAATATTGGATTGTAGAACTGGTGTTTCTCTCCATAAACGTTCTGCGTCCAATACTCACTATGCTCGCCTCCATAAATCCAACCGTTGTAATACTTTGTCTCTATCACAAAGATTCCGTATATGGAAACAACTATATGGTCAATCTGTGATGTTCCGTGTGGAGTAGGGAG
Organism: Bacteroidaceae bacterium; assembly: GCA_017557635.1. Taxonomy (GTDB): domain Bacteria; phylum Bacteroidota; class Bacteroidia; order Bacteroidales; family Bacteroidaceae; genus Colenecus. Next base: position 189,353 of record JAFYYH010000020.1, read on the forward strand.
TATAACATCGTTTATGACCATGTATTTGTTTCTTGGCAGCCAGTCGAGTTTATTTGCAACCTTTCTCTCACCGACTTTGCCTTTGGATGGACCAAATATCCTTATCAGGATGGCCAGCACAAATATGGCTCCTAATCCGTATAAGATGTCGTTTGGTTCCATCACTAAAGACTAACTTACAAAGCTATCCAGTCTTGTCTAACACCCTCGGAATAGTTATTTCTCATACCGATCAACCCTGGTGACAATGGGCTTTCCCTCCTTATCCAAGAGTGGTGTAAGGCCACCGCCGTAACCGCAATGAACATATAGATAATTTACTCCTGTCTCCTTGTCTACAATGACATAAGCATGAGTTGCCAGACCCATACCTTCCCTTTCTTTAATGTCAAATCTGTCTTTTGTCATAACAGTTTATTTATTTGTCTGTGTCAAAATTTATATCAGCCATTTTTTTTGAAAGTTTTATAACTATTTCATCTGCAAATGCTCATACAACTTAAGCTTTAATGTCTCTCCATTATCAAACTCAAACTGGAACTTGTTGCGATTGAAGTGGGGATTATTTCGATGAATAATCCTGTGGTAATTGGGGCTTATAATGATTATGTTAGTGGAATCGTTGTTTTGAGATTGAGTAAAGTAGTCTATGTGATGAGCCTCAACTACACTATCTCCATATTCATCACCGATCTTTTCACCGCTTATTTCATCACGATAATTGTAGAACTTCTTTAGATTCTGAATGATGCTCCGGTCAATCTTGCGATACTTAACAAGTTGTTCCTTCTCTTCAATTGTAGCGTTATTATCTAACATGAAAAATTTTTCATCTTCATCCTGCTCATAGATCTCCTCTGGAATACGACTTAGCGTATGAGCTAATTGTTGATAATCTGAGACTGGACAGCAATCAATACAGAGAACATCTGATGATGAAGTAATAAAAAGTCTGATGTATTCCCGAATATTATTGGGCAGTATTATTGGCTTTTTACTTTTTCCCAATTCCTGTCTTTTTATAGACAAGTAATCATAGCTACTCTTAAACACAGACCTTAGTTTAATAGCTAATAGGGATTGTCTATTATAACGTATTTGAATTACGTCCTTATGTCCAGCCCATTTGCTTTGTTCAAAGTCCTGATTCTTTAGTTTGGCTTCGTAAAACTCGCCATCTATTAGAATTTTTATATCCTTGCTTTGTCCGTGATCAAGAATTGATGCATCCCAGGCCTTGAAAAGAGAACACACAGATACAGGAATGGTCAAACCTTCATTTAATAGCGACCAATCAACGTTTTTTTGTAATAAGAAACTGCTGTCGTAATTATCCATAGATGTGATTACTGGGATCATTAATAACTCTGTTTACCTGGAATAACTCCTCTTACTCCGCCTTTGGGATTGGGCACATCTCCTTTGTAACGCGGTATCAGGTGCATATGACAATGGAACACAGATTGTCCGGCATATTCGCCAACGTTTACGCCAATATTGTATCCGTCAGGATGATAGCGCTCATCAATTATGCTTTTTACATGGCGTAGGGCGTCATTCATGTCTTTGAGCTCATCATCAGTGAGGTCGAAATATGACGCTACATGTCGCTTAGGAATGATTAGAGCATGGCCCGGTGAGACGGGATAGCCATCATACAATGCTAAACATGAAGCATTTTCGCATATAATCTCACGATCGTGTGATATATCGCAGAATGGACAATTATCGTCTTTTAGTTCCATAATCATCTATATATCCATTTTTCAAAGCCCATGTTTAGGGCAATCTGATTTAAAGGATTGAAAGTTCTCTCGTATATTTCGAGGAAATGTTCTTTATCCATACTTGCCAGATCGCAAACCGTAAAGTTAAGAGATAAGTAGTCCTCCATTACTTTAGGTTCTTTACCGGCTTTAAGCATTATCCGTATAGACTGTTGTTGTAAGTCTGCAAGTTTTGGAAGGTAATATTCTAAATCGGGTAGTTTGTTATTCTTTGATGAATTGATGCTACCATCAGATGGAATAAGATTCCACAGTAAATCATGGGTTACAAAGCTCCAAGGAATGAAATGATCCAAATCATATTCATGTGGATAGAGCATTTTATCGGTGTAGATGCAATGAATAGGACCTCCTATTTCCATAACAGTATTCCAGTATTCATGCTGTTTTGCTAAAGAGTCCCTGGTTACCGGACGTATCAGTTTATTAGGAATAGCCGGGACGTTAGGGTTCCTTTTCTGTAAGAACAAAGTTAGGTTCCAATAGGCGTAATCCACTAATACGTTGTAGTGTTTGTGAAGATATATATCCCAAGTTGGATTCAGTTGAATATAAAAGTCTGTTGCGTCTTTATGTAGTGAGTACAAACAACCGTTTTCATAGGCCTGTGAACGTCTTATAACGTCATCATCATTTTTGTATGTTATCCAAGGGGAAAGGAAACGATATGGTACGTTCAAGGTTAGAGTGTTTAGTTCGTCCTTTATACGTTTGTCATCTAATCTATTGGTTAGCCCCTTTATGATTGTATCTATATTAGCATCAATTGGAATTTGTGTTGCTCGTTGTAACTCCATTACAATATCAAATAGCGAATCACTTTTGCCAAATGACAACCTAAAGTAATGAATTGGATACCACGCATTAGCAACCATCCTTATGACTATTTCCCATACACTAATTCTAAGGTTCTGCTTTTTTGCGTGTATCTGCATGATGGATACAAACCAGAAGAATTTGTATGTGGCAACCGTATTCGAGAACACTTTACCAAGACGGTCTGTCGTTAATAATCTTGAGTTCGGTAATACCATAGTCCTTTATGATCAAATAGCCCTTCCAAACATCGTATTTCTAGATATTTATTCTATCGTAATAATACCATCTCTAACTTTATCAATGGTGGCTTTCCTATGATAGCCATTTTTTGTAAACTCATTTATCCAAATGAGTCGTCTTGTTCCATCTCCATAAGGTTGTAATCTAAAATGGCCACTAACTTGGAAAGATTCATCGTTAGAGATCTCAGTATACCATTTGCTGTCAAATAGGTAGTACTCGAGTCCGGGTTGGGTAATAGTTTGAATCTTCTTATTTTTTTTAATTTCCTTCTTAATGGTGGTTGAGACTTTTTTTAATTGAACTTCAGCCCAGAGTCTTAAACATAGATAATTCAGAACCGTTTCGAAATAGTCCTGTATATTGGCTTCATAACAATTATCTAATAAAGGCATAACCATACAATCTAATTGATGGCCTTCTCCGTCAATTTTATCTTTTGGAGAAACACAAATGTAATAAGTCGGAATTGACAAATGCTTGTCTATGTTTTCTTGAAAAACCCATACAGTCAGGCAGCCATTTTTTATGCGATATACGACATAACAACCTGATATAAAATAAGGACTACGAATAATTCCATTCTCTTCATCAAGCTCTTCGAGGACATCCATATGAAATTGCGTGAACTTCATGTAGGATTTATCCATTGTTTGAATGAATGCTTTTGAAAATTCAACCAAATTGCGACAATTACCTTTAACAATGGATAGTTCTTTGATTGCATTTTCTCTATCAGCATCAACTGTATTACCTATGTTTTTATACCAAGAAAGAATACTTTGTGGTAAGTCTCTATTGTCAAGATTGAATAAATATCGAAACAAAGTGATGTCGTTTATACTCTTACTCTTCATATATATCTTTGTTGTAATTAGATTATAGGTATGTTACTATATTTCTTGTGATAAAAACTAGATGACACCGATTCCTATATTCTTCAAATACTCATATGTCCTATCATAAAATTCCGGCAACCGGGTAGGATCCGCAGGGTTCCCTTCAGGCACACAAATAACCATACCCTGTCGGGCGCGGGTCATAAGCACACGATACGCATTGAGCTGATAAGATTGCGCCTCCTTATTCCTAATCTTATTCCATCTGCTGCCTTGGAATGCGTTGTGGTCCCAGCCGTGAGGGGTGTAGCGGAAGTCGCCGTCCCATACCAAACAGGTCCAGTCTAGCTCTAGGCCTTGGATATCGAACTCGGTGGCTACATCTTCAAGGAATAGGGATGAGCGGACGTCTGTTTTATCGGCCAGGAACCATTGCTCTACGTCGGGTTGCAGGCGCACATCTATGGCTAATGGTTTTAGGCGGTAGGCTTGTGATGAGACTACTAATCCGTAGCGCTCTGAGCCGCGATGTCTCTCTTCAAGCCACTGCTTGGCTTTGTTAAGGTCACGAGTCAGTACTATGGGATATTTGTCTTTTATTTCCTGATAAATCTGGCGGGCGTTTTCTATGTCTCGGTCTAACAGGTAATGGACAAAGTTAGATAGTTTCTCGGCCCTGAAGGAACGCATGGATACTGCTAAGTGAAGCTGCTCAACTTGTTGGGCATTATGATTGTTAGCCAAGAGCTCAGCTACATTACCCTCAGCATATTCTTTATCAGTAAGATGCTTTGAAACGTATACTTTCCAATCGGGGAAGGTTTCATTTACGGCGCGTATCCATTCGCCAATTCCGGCTTCGCCTGTGTTGATTTCCTGTCCTCCGCCTACCAGGCATACTATTACGGCCCAGTCTTTACGGAGGTCAAGTGACCAGATAAGGAACTCGGCCTCAGACATAGGGAAGTCTGGCACTTTTTTCATTCCGCCGCGACTGCCACCTCTGGCTAACCATCCGGCCAGATGCTCTAAATCCCATGAGCGCTGGGCCTCATCAAAGATTGCTACGTGTTCTACCTCACCGTGTCCGGCGGTTTTGTGTGCAATAGATTTGGATTCGTCTATTTCCAGCTTTCCGTTCTCAATTGGCAGCTTTATCTTGGCCAGCATGTTGGAACGGTAGCGGTGGATTATCTGGATGAACTGTGATACCTCGCGTTTGGCATCGGTTATGTTGCATTTCTTGCCTTTGGCCTTGTCTTTTTGCTGTTTGTCTTTTGCTAATGCGGCAGTTAGAACTTTTACCAAGGGGCCGTTTCCGGAAAGATAGACGGCGAGATTGCGTTCATCCTCGGGGGCATCCTCTTCTTTTATAGACTGCTGAATAGCTACGTTTAGACCAACAAGGGTTTTGCCTGCGCCGGGCACGCCTGTTACAAAGCAGATGCTTTTCTCTCCGTTCTGTTTGCTGCGTTCTATTACATCGAGCACAAACTTGGTGGTGTCCTCAAGTGCTGCTCCGGCTGCCTCGTGGCGGGTTATATCTTCAACGGAATGGTTCTGATATAATGCGCTTGCAGCCTCAATAATGGTTGGAGTAGGTGAGTAGCGACTTATAGCCCAGTTGACTAAATCACTCTCTTTTGAAGGTTGTGCGTGCTCCTTGTCAATAATCTTGGCAATTAAGTTCTGCAGATTATTTGTGTTAGACATGATGGGGTTGTAAATCATGTCATCATAAACAGAGAACAACAGGGTACTTGTGCTCTCTTTGGCTTCGGTTGCAACCAGTATGGGAACAATTGTTCTGTCATGGCTACCTAAATGGAAATTCTTCAAGTCAAGTGCATAATCCATGACTTGTTCCATATCAGCCTGCAGATAAGTATCTTGTTCAGCTTTAAATTCTATTGCGAATACTATACCGCGCAGTAGAAGAACTACGTCTATGCGCTTACCAAGACGGGGAATTGAGTATTCAAAAATGATTTCAGCATATTCATCCTTCCAAGGAGTTACAACTTCTTTCATGATGTCTATCTCCTCAGACCATGCGAACTTCTGTTCTGCTACGGTATCACCTTCATCCATAGAAGCAATTTGTCCAAAGATTTCATCTCTGGACGCACAAATGAACTCAGAGAACGTTGCTCTGTAGAAGAAACGGTTGATCATCTGCGACTTTATTTAGCTACTTGGCAATAGTTTGCAGTAAAGATATTGAATTGATTTCAATTTTTCAAGATATGTGATTATAACTCTCTAGTATCTGAGATAGTGTGGGGCCTCTATTTGAGACAACGATAATAGTTCGTATATTAGCGCCAATAAATGAATTGAGCCAAATAAGTGATTCGTTAGGGACTAACTATGCCTATTGTTACATTGCCATTAGTGTTCACTACTAATGAAGATGGGGATTTCTTGAACAAATTAGAGTCAAGAATAGTCGATGAATATAAGGGCTCTGCAAAAGCTAATCTTCTTTTGCAGTATCCTGTAGTGTATATTCATTACTGGTTATCTAACACCATCTCATATGTTGATAATAACGGAGTAGAGAATAATATCAATAAGTATGACATTTATGTGGGCGAAAGTAATAACGTCATACAGAGGACTAAAGAACACTATGATAATGGAGCATTTCCAGGAAGATGGCAACATAAATTAGTTCATTGTGCTGAAACGCCCCAAATGATAGTAATTGGGCATAAACATTTCAATAAATCTTTAACGCTGGACATTGAGAATCAATTGATTGAATACTTCCTGGCCATGAATTCTATTGAGAAAATTTATAATGGTCGAGGAAACCCTCAAAATAATTACTATCCAGCAGAGGAATTCAATGATATATTCAAACAGATTTGGAGACATCTAGAAAGTCTTAATAATGACATATTCCTCTCTGAAGCGAGGATTAAGGATTCTGCTATATTTAAAGCTTCACCATTTAAGAAATTAACTGCTGATCAGATAAATGCTAAGGGTACTATTCTGAATGCAATTAGAAAGGCTGTAACAAAAAAGCCGGGGCAGTTGATATTTGTTCAAGGTGAAGCTGGTACAGGAAAGACGGTTCTTACAGCTAATATTTTCTATGAACTGGTTCAGATGACCAGTGAAGAGGAGTTCTATGGGTTGAAATGTCATCTCATGGTTAATCATGATCAACAGTTGCATGTTTACGAGCAGATGGCCAAACGGCTAAATCTGGGTCAGGATATAGTAAGCAAACCAACTACTTTCATTAATAATCATGATGAAAGTAACAAAGTAGATATATCTTTTATTGATGAAGGTCATTTGTTGCTCACTCAAGGTAAGATGAGTTACACAGGAAGCAATCAGTTGCAGGATATAATTGATCGCTCTAAGGTAACGGTGGTAATGTTTGACGAATATCAAATTCTTACTACAGAGGAGTATTGGGAGGCTAAAGAACTTGAAAGTTTTAAAGGTAAGTCACTTAAACAAGGAAACTATATTACCCTGAATAATCAACTCAGAATGCACTGCTCACAATCTACAAAGGATTGGCTTGATGATTTGATTCTAAACAGAACTATAACAAAATTCAAGGGTGATAGGGACTATGAAGTGAAGTCATTTGATACACCTGAAAAGCTTCAATCAGCAATTGATGCCAAAGCTGAGAATCCCAGCACTCGTTTGTCCAGACTGGTTGCAACATATGACTGGGAATATAAAAGCGACCAAGTGCCTGCTGATGGTGGTTCTTGGGGTGTTTCTATAGGAGATTGGTTCATGCCTTGGAATTACGAATTGCTTAAGGGCATGAGTAAGAGGGAGCTTAAGGCTATCAAGAATCTTGCTTGGGCGGAACAAAAACATACGATTAATGAGGTAGGCTCGACCTTTACAATTCAAGGCTTTGATTTGTCATATGTTGGTGTTATCCTAGGTCCTGCTGTCAAATATAGAGATGGTAAGGTAATATATGATCCCAGCGAGAACAAAAATGATAAAGTAACTCGCCAGAGAACGCTTCAGGATGGTTCTAAAGCAAGATTTGGAGAAATGCTTATCAGAAATGAAGTGAAAGTCTTAATGACGCGTGGTGTCTCTGGCTTATATATTTACGCTGTTGATGATGAACTGCGGGCTGCATTGAAGAATATCGCAAAGATTTAATCTTATAGCTCGTTATATTTTTTCGCGCTGCCGTAAGCTTTCTCTACGGGATACTTTTCTGCATTGCGTCTTAGTTTATCCAGTACTATCTGTTTGATGTCGAGATCGTATTTGTCGGCAATCAAGATAGCATAATTCACTATATCTGCCAGTTCTTCCTTGACTTTGTCTACGTTCACTTGCGAGGCATCCTTCCAAAGGAATGCTTCGTTCAATTCGGATGCTTCTATTGACAATGCAAGAGCAAGATCTTTCCCATTATGAAACTGGTCCCAATCACGTTCCTGTGTGAATTTTACAATTGCTTTACGTAGTTCTTCTAAGTCGCTCATACTGGTGATAGTCTTTGGGTGCATAGTTACGAAAAAAAACTCGAACTTGACAGTGACTTGACAATTAATAATAAGTATGTTAATTCTCCATGCTGATAACTCTAACTATCTTTCTGGCTATCTCAGATTTTACTCCTATTGTATAAAGTATATACGATAATGCGAGTTTTTTTAGGCAATGTGATAATGGCCAATATTGATTTTTCAAATACATAAAGTCTGTTTGGGTTCTTGAATGTGTAATGAAGTTCCTTGTGTTAATAGCTTTTTTACAGAAATCAGGTTCCAAACGAATACATACATAGTCAGAAAGCAAATTTAACATAGTGCTGATTCGTAAAGAGATATCTTTGGTGGTTTGTCTTAATACACCATTTTTTAATTGGGTTAGTTCATCTTTGCTCATTCCTATGGCATCCAGATTTGATTCGATCTTATTTATTATTTGATCGTATATCAATCTTGTCTTACTGTTTTTTATTTGGCCATCAGATTTGACAGGTATTTTTTCAGTTAAACCATCAAGAACTGTTACATAATTTTTTATTACAGTTGATGGGGACATGTGCTCGTTAGACATTGTTTCAAATAATGTGTTTATTGGATTTAATTGTTTATTTAGTAAATCAATCCAGTTCCCCAATATGAGTTGTAAATCTCCTTTATGAAAATCTGAATAATCAGTTGCAATGAACGTACTCCCAATGTCTTGATATTTATAGCTGTATTTATCACTTTGTTTATAAATAAACGAAGATTCTTTACTGAGATATTCTACGTATTCTGGACTGCTATTATTATTCCATAGAAGAGAAAATAATAGAATGAAGTGCTCTGATATTTCAAATGCTTTTTCAAATGGAATTGGTTCTTTGATATTTACATTCAAAAAAGAACGTGTTGTAAAGTTGTACCCTTGATAGGTTGGCGTAGTCCAATTTAGCCCAAGGCTGATAAAGACGTTTAGGTTGTCAGATTTATACAGTTTTGGATTTTTATTAGGAGTAAATATCATTTTGATTCGATTTGATTCATCAGGTAATAAATCGTAATGAAAGCAATTAACAATATAATCTGAAACCCATCGATCCATTAATTGGGTTCTTATGCGAATACCTATGATGTTGTTGATTTGCAGGCTTTGTGAATCGGAAACAATAATACTTGTCACTTCTAGTAATAGTCTGGTTTGTCCATTGTAAAACGCTGTTGCGGCAATGCAATGCAGTTCGTTAAGGTGAAAATTAAAAGACTTTTTATGGGCGTCTTTCTCGAATGCAAAACCAGAAGCTCTATCAACGGTTTTATATGAGTTTATTGGAATATTGTTGCCAAATAATTCTAGACGTATTTGATGATTATCTATATGTAGAGTGCCAGGGATATCATCTCCTAATGTGGGGATGCACCAACATCCTTGGTATTCTTTTACAAATTTAAATTCGTTGCGGTCCATAGAACTGTTAGTTAAGGTAATTTGTAAGAAGGGTTGTCTAAAACTTTATTGCTTTTGTGGGGTGAGTTGGCCGTAGTAAAGATAGGAAATTGATTCCAATTTGTCAATATTGCATCGGCCCACATTTAACTGTAACACTGTATCTGTAACAAAACCCCCGCCCGCGAATCGGCCCACATTTTTACTCTCTAGTTAGGGCGAAAAATTCCTCTAACTAGCGAGTAAAAATCAGCGTGAGGGCATCGGCCCCTCAGAGGAGGTCCAGAATGGAGAGATCGGCGGGGAGCCAGCGGACGCTGCGGAGTTGGTCTTTGGGGAGCCAGCGGGCGGCCTCGTGCTCTTTTAGGGTGGGGCTGGGGCCGGCGAGTGTGCAGAGGTAGCAGTGCATGGTCAGGTGGAAGGTGGGATAGTCATACTCTATTGTTGTGACGTGGCGCTCAATGGTGATCTGAGTGTTCAGCTCTTCCTGGATTTCGCGGGTTAGGGCCTGCTGGGGTGTTTCGGCCGGCTCGATTTTGCCGCCGGGGAACTCCCAGTAGTCCTTCCAGTCGCCGTAGCCTCGCTGGGTGCAGAAGATTCGGCCCTGGTTGTCGTGGATTATGGCTGCTGCTACTTGGATTTGTTTCATTTTATTCCCTTGTAAGAGTAAAATCTACATTGCCACTAGTAATGACTTCAAGCTTGTTCCCTATCAGGCAGGCCTTCCACTCAATGGGGGCCAGATCCTGGGGTGCTACGTCAACCCATTGATCGGACTCCATGGCGTTGGCATCGACCGTATAGTAATGGTACTGGACGGGATCGGTGCTGGTCTGGTAGAATGACCTTTTCTCTGTCGTGGGTGTGAGGGTGAGGTTGTTCTCTACGTGGGCCCATGTGCCCTCCTGATATCGGCAGACTAGGTGAGGGGTCTGGTCTTCACGAGTGCGCATCCATGACAGTTGATACAGATTGTAGTTGCTGCCGTTAAACTGGAATTTGAACTTCCCGCCAATGCCCTGATCGGTATCCCAGTAGGCTTGGCCCTGCCATGTACCGTTGAGCTGGTTGCCGGCCAGGCTCTGGAATGAGTCGCCGCGAAGCATGTAGAAGAGCTCTCCTTTTTGGGTGTAGTGATAACCGTTATGATTCCGGAGAATCAGATATGTGGGGCCAATTGACATGACTTTATACACCATGGGACTGTACAGGAAGATATTGCCCTCTTCCCAGTCTTCAAACTGGAGAGGCTTGCCTTGCTCGGCTGCCTCGGGGTCGAATATAGGGTTGCGCACATAGGTTTTCTCTACCGTCAGGGTAAGCAGGCTGTCCTTATAGCTGAACGTGCCGATGTTCTTTACCTTTTCTGAGCCGTCCTTGTGCCAAATGAACGTGTTGCCCGAGAACGTTATGTCGATGGGCGATTTGGTGTTCAGTTGCTGGGTCCAGTGACCTTCAAATGTGGACTGCTGATCGGTGGGTTCTTCTTTCTCACATGCTGTGGCTAAAAGTGCTGCCACTGCAACAAACAAGTAGTGGTTTAAATGTTTCATAAAAGGACTTTAATTGGTTATTTCGGCAAATATATATAATTTTCAGTACAATTGGGGCCTGACCCCAATTGTATCATTTTGCTACCTTTGGACGCATTGGGGTCGTTTCGTTTTGCGTCACTTTTCGCTTATCGGCCAATATTGGGCTACGTATGGTTGCCGACTTTTCTTCAATTAGTGTTATCTTTGCCATTACTAATACCGTAAGGGCGCTTTAACGGCACGTATGGGTGTTAGTTGAGCGCCCTTCGTGTTTGTTTGCACATTATTATTAACCTAAAGAGTTTCCTATTTAGGAAAGTTTTGTAATTTTGCACTTGAACTGTGGAAGTGAAAAACAGATTTGCAGTGGTGTATACTGATGAGGCGATGGAATTCATCAACTCACTACCCACTAAAGCTAAGGAGAAAGTGGCGTACAATATCTCCAAGAGTATGGTTATTCCGGACAGCGAATTGTTTAAGAAGTTGGAAGGAACTGAAATATGGGAGTTTCGTACGCTTTATGATGGGATTCAATACAGGATGTTGGCATTCTGGGATACTGAACAAGAGACTGTAGTCGTGGCAACTCATGGTTTTATCAAGAAAACGCAAAAGACTCCGGCCAAAGAAATAGCAAGGGCAGAGGCTATGCGTAGGGCTTATTTTAATGACAAAAAACAGAATAGGATATGAAACTGCATTCACATAATGAAATGCTGGATTCCGTTATCGGTGTAAAGGGCACACCGGGACGAGACGAATTTGATTCTAAACTGAGAGCTGAGATAGAGGCTTATCAGATTGGTGAGGCTATTAAACAGACTCGCCGTCAGCAGAATCTTACACAGAAAGAACTGGGTGAGCGAATGGGCGTTCAGGAATCTCAGATATCCAAGATTGAAAGCGGAAAGAGCATTACTTTCTCAACTATCGTAAGGGCATTCAAAGCGCTCGGCGTCAAAAGCGCCAGCCTTGATCTTGGCACCATGGGCCGCGTGGCACTTTGGTAATACATAAAAAAGAAGACTCACCGACGCAAATAGATTGAACTACGCAGATTTCGGATTTGTCTTCCTTGTTGTTGCAAATGTAGTGTTTATGTGGTAATTGGGCAAATACTTCTATTTGGAGGTAATAAAATTATTACCTATTTTTGCTTTGCTATGATTGAGATAGAAAAAGTATGGTTAACGGATGATGCGGTGTGGATTCGGACTGTCGATGGTCGCGAAGCCTGTGAATATTTTTCTGATTATCCGCGGTTAAAGAATGCCACAATCAAGCAGAGAGCAAACTACAATGTTGATGCATTTGGCATTAACTGGCCGGATATTGATGAGGATCTGAGCTTTGAGGGATTCTTTCAAACCAAGAACCAAACTGAGCTTTATAGGTTGTTTATGGCTCATCCTGAGTTGAACGCATCGGCTATTGCCCGAAGAATGGGCATATCACAAAGTCTGTTTGCCCAATACATCAGCGGCGCCAAGAAGCCATCTGCTGAGCGTCTGAATCAGATTTTTGCCACGATTCGGGCTATCGGGCAGGAGCTGATGGTGGTGTGTACTGTTTAGAAGCCATTGGGGACGGTTCTCTTTGGCACTTTTTGGTGACAAAGAGAACCGTCCCCAATGGCTCAGCAAACCAAAAGATGACAAAGGGAACACATTTTTTGTTGACTTTCATTATATTTGCATCAAATCGTTATAAAACACATATTATGGAAACTAAAACCACAGGAAACACCTCAAAAAAGAGGAAGAGAAAGATGACCCCGGAGGAAAGGCGGGCCATCAAAGCGACTATTGTGCCGCAGAACAAGAGTATGATATCATTTGTAGAACACCTTGGAGAAGTTTGGGTAAAAGATCCCTTGCTATTGTGATGAGATATTTGCTTGATACAAACATCTTTATATACCTAAGCACTGACCATGATAAACTCGACCCCAATGTCTATTCTATTTTGAGTGAGCCAGATACTCTTATGTACATAAGTGCAGAGAGCGTCCGGGAACTTATTGTGGCATATAATAACAAAGGTTGGGGTAACAAACAATGGAAGACAGCTGAGGATATGGTACGCTCCATAGAGGAGACACATCTTGTAGAGATTCTGCCTATTCAAAAGGAAGTAATGCAGACGTACTCACGGCTTCGTATCAACCAGAGTATGAGTCATAAATATTGATTGAAAATTATTGCAGATTGATTTAAATTTATTACATTTGCATTGGATTAATTGATTGTATTATGCCGCAGGTTTCAATGACTGTCCGGATGGACGCTAACTTGAAGTCATCATTTGATGCACTTTGCAGTCAGTTTGGCATGAGCGCCAATGCTGCCATGAATGTTTTTGCCCGGGCCGTCGTGCAGAGGGGCAGAATTCCTTTTGACGTCATGTCTGACGAGGTCGCTGCCAAGACTCAGGAGTCAATTGACAAGTTCTGGGCAGAGAAGAAGTGGGGCGTGACTGAGATTAATTCTTTATTGGACGAACATTTACGAACGCCTTATAATCCAGAAAAGAAATAGTAGACTTTTTTAATGCCATGAGAACGATAGTCCTTGATACGAATTGCCTTCTGGCGATTCTTCCTTCAGTGAGTCCTTATCATAATGTGTGGACCGGAATCCTTAAGGGTGATATCTGCTTATGTGTATCGACGGATATTCTATCTGAATATGAGGAGATACTCTCTTTGAAAACTCTTCCCGAAATTGCCGACAGTGTTATCAATACCTTATTGAAACTTCCTTCTTTGAGAAGGGTAAGTCCTACTTTTTTCTATGGTCTTATTAAGGATGATCCGGATGACAATAAGTTTGTAGATTGCGCTATTTGCGGTAATGCAGAACTGATTGTAACCAATGATTCACATTTTGACATCTTGAAAACGATTGATTTCCCTAAGGTTGAAATCCAACGGCTCCAGGATTTTGCCAGGATGTATTCTGTTGGTTCTTGATCGTGATGAAAACTGCAACGGGCTGTTGCAGTTAGGGAATCGGCCCCAAAATAATGAAGTTTAATATGATGATTTGATACCAATTTTAGTACCTTTACTTGCGAATTACTAAATGTGATAGAGATGGATTTTTTGGAGTACAAGGGCTATAAGGGTAGTGTTGAGTACAGCAAGGAGGATAATTGTCTTTGCGGTAAGGTGCAGGGCATGAGCAAGGCTCTGATCCTTTATGAGGGTCAGACTCTGGACGAGTTGCGCAGGGATTTTGAGGCTGGCGTTGACAATTATATTGAGGGTTGCCTGGCTGATGGTAAGGAGCCTGATAAACCTTACAGCGGGCGTCTGAACTTGAGAATGTCATCGGAACTGCATTCGCGTGTGGCGCATTTTGCATCGGCCACGGGCACTACAATCAACGACTTTATCAATAAGGCTATTGTGGATGAGCTGGCTCATGCGGCGGTGCTTTAGTGCAAACATTCTAAAGTACCGCAATCACGGCGGTATTCCTGATCAAGTATCTTCGTTCTTTTGGTTTTACGGTTTCAAATGACCTGTTTGCCGCGCACTCATGGTATTTCCGCAATGCTTTGGTCAGAGCCAACTACACTAATAGGGAGAAGGGGATTAAAGCCGATATTTCTTTCCTGGAGTTATTTCTTAGGAACCTTGTGCTGGCCGAGTCGCATGAACTCCGGAACCGCGACCTTCATGTTGATGCTCAAAGTGACAGGGAAGATAATTCAAAGTGCAAAATTTGCACTTTGAATTGCACTTTGGAAGAATTGGCAGTCCTTCAATTTCTTAAAGATAATCCCAAGGCTACTCAAGAAATGATAGCCAAACACATAAACAGATCCCAGCGTACAGTTAAGTCTATTACTGTTCGTCTTTCTGAGAGAGGCCTTCTTGTCCGTAAGAATGGTAAGCGTGACGGTTGGTGGGAAGTGAAATAGTGCCATTGGGGACGGTTCTCTTTGGCACTTTTTGGTGACAAAGAGAACCGTCCCCAATGGCTCGGGCATCGGCCATCATTTTATCTAAAATAGAAACGATTTTTGAGTGATTATTGTTTGTGTGAATTAATTTGGTTTGTATCTTTGCAATAGATGTTATTATCCCTTGTTTACAAAATTTCTATTATAAGTGAAAAACGAATTGAAAAAACAATTACCTTTGCATCACCAGGCAGGCAACAAGAGATCTTTTTAATGCAATGGGTCTCAAAGAAAATTAGAGAAGCTACTGACAATAAGGACATTCAAATTACGGATCGAGGATTTGAAGGAGATTTGACTATTGAGTTTGAAGACTAAAAAATGGTTATTATGCAATCAAATATTTTACAGAAACTGGATAAGGAGAGTAACCTGATTTTTGATAAGGTTGCGGCTAAGATGCGTACTGCGGCGAGGATTGCCGATGCTATGGAGGCTGCCGGTCTCAGCAAGAGCCAGTTTGCCCGGAAAATGGGTAAGAGCCCATCGGAAATCACCAAATGGCTTAGCGGAACACACAATTTCACCATCGATTCGCTGCAGGAGATATCGGCCGTTCTTGGGGTGGAAATATCATCGGCCATTGATGAACCGATGGTTTATAAAATGGACTATTCCGTTTGTGAAAGCCCCACAGAGACTATTCCTGTAACGATTCCAACATGTGACCACAAGCTATTGGTTGAAATTGCCCGGAAGTTTGGCTGGCTGGTTTAAAAACACTTGTCAAAGGGGACGGTTCCGTTTGGCACGCTCACTTTGAGAAAAAATCCCACCTGAGCATGCTGTAGCGCAGATGGGATCCTTTTTAGACGAGCCAAACGGAACCGTCCCCTTTGTCACTCTTTCTGGGCGCGGAGCTCCTCGATGTAGGCGGCGGTGATTACGCCAGAGGGGAGGGCTATGATTGCTACTCCGAAGAGTGATGAGACCATGCTTATGAATCGGCCGATGTCGGTTACTGGGGTTACGTCGCCGTAGCCGACGGTGGTCAGGGTCACTGTGGCCCAGTAGAGCGCGTCAAAGAAGTTCTCGAACGTGGCCTGGCCGGTTTCCGGGTTGATGTGGGGCTCGGCGTTGAACATTACCAGGGCCGATACGAATATGTAGAAAACGGCGATTCCGAGCACTGTGAGCAGGATTCGCTTCTCACGTTTTATAACATTGCCCAGGATTTTGATGTTCTGGGAGTATCGGATGAACTTGAAAAGTCTTAATATCCTGAGCAGGCGTGAGATTCGGAGCACCTTGAAGCCTTGACCCAGTATGTTCAGGCCCGGCAGAATGGCCAGGAAGTCGATGATGTCCCAGCCGGTGAAGGGGTAGATCAGGAACGACCATTTGCCCTTGCCGACGATGTAATCGGCCACTAACCAACGCAAGAGATAATCGAGTATGAGTAGTCCCACGGTCACGTCTTCGATGATGGTGAAGATGGGGTAAGTTTCCAGAAAACAGAGAGGGATGATGCTGGCCGTGATTGCTGCCAGAATGACGAAATCGTAAATGTAGCTGACCCAGTCGTTGTCGCGGCCCTGCTCAACTATCGCATAAAGACGTTTTCTCATAAGTCAAATCCTTTTTGTTGTGGCAAATGTAAGCATTTGTCTTGTCCTAAAAAAAGTTGACTCGCAAAAACGAGTTAACAATGAAGAGCAATCGTACAGTTTTGAAAGATCAGTATTACAAAAAGGTTATTGATCTTTACACGAAAGAGCATCTGTCCATGTGGCAAATCGCAAAG
>JAFYYH010000021.1 GCA_017557635.1 Bacteroidaceae bacterium
ACACATTACCTTTGCAATCAACTCTGGTTGCATACGAAACAATCCAACCACCAGTCAACTTATAACAGGAATAAGAATAACCAGAGTCAACTTCTCTTAGGAATAAGACAATCCGAGTCAACCTTTTTTAGGAAAACACAAATTGCAACGCTATTGCAACGCCTTAAGTTTGCTTTAAGACTTGGGGGCCGATACTTTTGCCAAAGAAATGATTTAACATTTTGGCTAATCCGGTATTCTATGAGTAGTATGAAAAGAATAAACGCATTTTTGTTTGCAGCGGCACTGCTGTGCGCAGTCGCACCCGCCAGTGCCCAGAAGGCCCGCATTCTGGAACAGAAGCAGGGCAGTATAACGTTTGTGGTTGATGAGAACCTTCCCCAACCGCAAGATCAGTACTTTAACGGCAAAGCTCAGTCTGAAAGGATTGAGTTCTTAGGCCGGGAGGAGTATTACGATCTGGATAACAGCTACATCGCAGCCAGTTTCTGGAATATGCCGTTGACTGTCGATGACACTCCGTTCTTTACCGGAATGGTACGCGCATTTGCTGATCATCGGCCCATAACTCTCTCGCCCGATGTAATCTGGATGCTCATAAGCCAGGCTTTCTCACATGACGTAAACGCTAATCCGGAGAAGTTCCGTGACAAACTGGTGGGGTTTGACGGAAAGATGGACCTTGTTGTCCAGGCTGAATATCCGCTCTATCATCCCGACTTTGACTGGACCGAAACCATTGACGGTTTTGCCAGGCAGATAGATGACAACACCAGGAACGACGTGGCAAAACTCATAACGGCCGATTTCTCAACCACCGGAACCAATGAGCGTCTGGCATCAGAGATTGTGCTTATGGAGGCCACCAAGTCATTCTTTGAATTCATTATAATGTATGCCGGATGCGGATTCCCGTCCATTACGCTGACAGGAACCGTAGAGGATTGGCAGGCTATAGTTGACAAGACCGCCCGTCTGCGTAAACTGGGTGCGGGCAAGTGGGCATCGGACCTTAAGCCTATTCTGGAAGAGTTCGTAGATGCCGCCAAGGGTAAGCCCGATCAGGCATTCTGGCAGGATATTGTAATGAAGAATACCCCTGAAAAACTGCGCGGCGGAGCCTGTTCGATGGATGAGCCCACTGAACTGGACGGCTGGTTCCTCAAGTTCATGCCATATGACAAAGACGGCAAGCCCACACCTGCCACGGTTCCGCACAACTATAATAAGTTCCCCAAACAGATGGCATCGGTACCGGTCAAATACATTGAAGTAGACCCTCAGACCGGCCGTATAATAAACACAATAACATTGGAGATGACGGGCGGTATAGCCGGATTCATGGCCGATGAAAACGACTGTGTCTCATTCCATCTGGGTTGGACCGTAGACGAGTCTGAAGCCGACAGGAACATGAAAATGTTCAGTGAGGCTGACGGCTGGGTAACACTGGAAATAAGCAAAGTTCCCGAAGAGTTGAAAGCCGTTGAGCACTACGATGTGCTGGAACTGCGTTTTAAAGATAAGGTTGATATTCCCGATTGGTTTTATGATATGGATATCGACCAACTGATTATCAGAGGCAAAGTATCGTCTGCCCAGAAAAAGAAACTTGAGGAGCGTTTCGGAGAAGATAACGTCACCATCAGGAGGTGACACAGTAGGGGCAGTCCCTATTGTGTCACTTTCTGGAGATGAGATTCATGAACTCCTCACGGGTCTTGGCGCGGTTGAAAGCGCCGGTAAAATCTGATGTAGTTGTAATGGAATTTTGTTTCTCCACGCCACGCATCTGCATGCACATGTGACTGGCCTCTATGACCACCATCACGCCGAGCGGCTGGAGTGTTTCCTGAATGCAGTCCTTAATCTGTGAGGTCATGCGCTCCTGTACCTGGAGGCGGCGTGCAAAGGCATCTACCACGCGGGCAATCTTGCTCAGACCTGTAATGTAACCATTGGGGATATATGCCACGTGAGCCTTGCCGTAGAACGGCAGCATATGGTGCTCACAAAGAGAATAGAAGTCAATATCTTTTACTATGACCATCTGGCTGTAGTCCTCCTTGAACATAGCCGATTTAAGGATGGCCGATGGGTCAATCTCATATCCGCTGGTAAAGTCCAGAAGCGTCTTTGCCACACGCAGAGGAGTGCGTACCAGACCCTCACGGCCGGCATCGGGCTCAATAAGTTTAAGTATCTCCTCGTAGTGATGCTTCAGTGCCAGAAACTTCTCGGACTGCTCATCGGAATATGGTATCAATGAACTCATAGCGGGATTGTAATATCCTGATTACGTAAAATGATCATTCCCTTGTAGGGAGTTTCCTTTCTAAGTTTGCGCAATACGTCATAGGCCTCCTCATAATAGAGGAAATCACCTACGGTGCATAACCAGCGCGGGTTCTTGAACTCAGTGTGTACCGGCAGTTCGGGATACTTGGAGCGGATATAGCGGTCCGCCTCATTGGCCCTCTCCTTTGATGCACGCGTGTTGTTTCCTGCAAAGACCTGGATGCGGTATCCCTTGGCCTTGATCTTTGTGCCAGTATGTGCCTCAGATACCGTTCCGATAAGACTGTCCAGACGCGCGTCACGTTCAACGCGTACCTGACCCTTACCGGGGATATCCCTCTCCAGTACCTGGACCAGTGTGGTTGTCTGTTGCGCACTGGCCAGGACTGTAAAGAGAAGCAGGAATACTATTAATCCTGTCTTTTTCATATCGTTTTTACTTCTTCCAAGCGTCGATGATGCCCTTGAAGTCGGCTACCTTAAGAGAGGCGCCACCGATAAGACCACCGTCGATGTCGGGTTTTGCAAAGAGCTCACCAGCGTTTGAAGGCTTGCATGAGCCACCGTAAAGGATAGAAGTATCCTCAGCAATCTGCTTTCCGTACTTGTCAGCGATGACTGAACGGATGTAAGCGTGAATCTCCTCAGCCTGATCGGCAGTAGCGGTCTTACCGGTACCGATAGCCCAGATGGGCTCGTAGGCGATGGTGATATTCTTGAACTCCTCAGCTGAGAGATTGAATACTGAACCCTCGAGCTCAGCCTTAACAATCTGGTTCTGGATGCCCTTCTCGCGCTCGTCGAGTGACTCACCGATGCAGAAGATAACCTTCAGACCGTTGGCAAGAGCCAGCAGCACCTTCTCCTTGAGGATCTCATAGGTCTCGTGATAGTACTCACGACGCTCTGAGTGGCCCAGGATTACATACTCGGCACCGGTTGACTTAACCATAGCGGCTGATACCTCACCGGTATAAGCACCTGACTCCTTATCGGCGCAGTTCTCAGCAGAGAGACCGATAACCTTGTGGTCAATGATATCAGAGATTTTTGCAAGATGAATGAACGGTGTGCCGATAACCACGTCGCAACCCGGTTTGTCAGCAGCCAACACCTGATTCAGCTCCTCAGCGAGAGCAATACCTTCCTGGAGAGTCTTGTTCATCTTCCAGTTTCCGGCAACAATTTTCTTTCTCATTTCAATAAGTATTAAAGTGTTATTGTATCAATTCTTTCAGTCTGTCAATGGCCACAAGCAGAAGCAGCGGCAGTGCGAACAGCAGGGTTACAGCCCACGGGGTCCTGATGGGATCATGAGCGGGAACCTGTCCTACGCTTATCTGATCCAACGGTCCGGAGAGCTCTTCATCGGACGGGATGTTGGCGTGACTCCACTTGTTCACTATCACACCGTCCCTGATGAGTACCAGACCCGGGTTGGAGCGTACTATGGTCTGCAGCGGAATCTCGTCGCAGAAATAGAACTGCAGATCGGCCCCGGCGTTCTCGGTCCACTGACGGATGGTCTCGGTGCCCGATGAGGTGAGTCCCATTATATTATATCCCCAGTTGGCGCAATAGTCAAATATGTCGTCAATCAGGTCCAGGTCACTCTCGCTGGCGTCCTCAAGGTGTGAGGATATTACCAGGAAGGTGTAACTTGAATCGTTCAGGACATCCATCGTCACGTCATCCATGTCATCATTCATGATGCAGAAATCGGTGAATGTCATGTCGTGGTTCTCATAGGCGGTGCGCAGATCGGTCCCGATCTTATAGGGACGGAAATCCAGAACCGGCAGGTTGATGATGTTGCTCACCATGAACCTTACCGATATGGCTACGATGACCACTGTCACCATCCAGTGACGGCGCTCGGCCATGAACGGCACTATGAGTTTGTGCTTGATGAATACCAGCAGAGCCAGAGCCAGCAGGAAGACGTTCTTGGCAAAGGTCTGCCAGTTGCTCAGCACTACGGCGTCACCAAAGCAGCCGCAGTCCGATACGGGGTTCTTGATGGCCAGGTAGAGTGTGAAGGGTGTAAAGAACACCATCATGAGCAGAGCCAGCAGTGATGAGCCCCTGCCGAACGCGCCTACCACCAGGTAAGAACCTATCAGTATCTCAAAACCTGCCAGGATGCAGGCCAGAATAAGCAGTGTGGATGCAAGAACGGATTCACCCATGCCAAAGGCATAGAGGTAATCGATGAGCTTGATCTGGGTACCGGTGGGGTCGATAGCCTTGACTATACCGGAGAACATGAATGTCAGACCCAGCAGGACCCGGCAGAAATTCACCAGCACCTTAAGAGGCATTCCGCTATGTTTTGTCTCTGTACCCATCACTTATGCTTTTGACTGTTCCTGTATCTTAATGAGTCCGAATACGGCGTAGTTGATCATATCCATGTAGTTGGCGTCGATGCCCTCGGATACCACCGTCTTGCCCTCATGACTCTCAATCTCCTTGGTACGGTTGATCTTGGTCAGGATAAGGTCGGTGTATGATGTGGTACGCATTCCGCGCCAGGCCTCGTCGTAGTCGTGGTTCTTCTTTTTCATCAAATCCAGGGCTGCCTGTGAGTACTTGTCATACTCCTTGAGCGCCCAGTCGGCATCCTTATCGACAGTATCGGAGAAACCGTGCTCCAACTGAATAAGAGCAATGACTCCGTAATTTACTATGCCGATGAGCTCGGACTTGATGCCCTCATCAATGAGTGAAACACCCTTGGTCTCGATGCTGCGTATGCGCTTGGCCTTGATGAATATCTGGTCGGTCAGAGACTCGGGACGCATAATACGCCATGAAGCGCCGTAATCCTGCAGTTTCTTTACGTACAGGGCGCGGCACATCGCGATAACCTCCTCAAACTCCCTGTTGGTATCGGGAGTGTTTTTTTTCTCACTCATATCAGTCCTGTCATTGTATCCTCAGCGTCTGTCCCGGCTTGATGACGGCCTTGCTTGTGATGCCGTTCAGCTTGCAGATATTGGACACCGAGGTCTCGTTCTTTAATGCTATTCCACTCAAAGTATCCCCGCTCTTGACCCTGTAATAGACCGGGCGGGTATTCTTCTCGTACACGTAGAAGTCCGTCTGGGCCCGCTGGTGCGGGAAGTCAAACATCAGCGCGGGGTTGATGGCGTTACCCAGAATCCTGGTCTCAAAATGCAGATGAGGACCTGTGGAACGTCCCGTGTTGCCGCCCAACGCTATGGGATCACCGGCGTGTACTATTTCGTTTTCGGTCACCAGTTTCTTGGACAGGTGTCCGTAAAGCGTTTCAAGTCCGTTCGGATGGCGTATCACCAGATAGTGTCCGTAGCCTCTGCGCTCGTAGCGTGATATGCGGACCTTTCCGTCAAATGCCGCACGTATGGTGTCACCGGTCTTGATCCTTATGTCCAGGCCCATGTGCTGACGGCCGCGGCGGGGACGGTATCCGAACTTATCGGTTATGTATGTGCTGTCGGTGGGCATGCAGTATCCTTTCATGGATATGATGACCGAATCCGGCAACCTTACATTGTCATAGTTGTGTACGTAGCTGTTGCTCCACTCCGGATAGAGGAATGATGCGGGATTCTCCAGATCAACCGCCAGTCCGGGATTCAAGTGCTCGGGTATCTCGACCCTTGCCATCGGCATTACAGGCGTGACGCGTTCCGGCATCATATCCTGAGCGGCGGACTTTACCACCCCGAACACCATAACCGACATCAAAATCAAGAACCTGCAAACAGCCCTCATGTACATCTTTTTATTTTCAGACTGCAAAGGTAGTTATTTGCTACGATATTGACGACCAGTCGTACTCACTTTTCTTAAGACGGCGGAGCATACGTCCCAGCAGAACGTTCTCAGGGCGTGAGAGTTCAGCGTCCTGGGCAATGATATCCTTTGCTATCTCGCGGACATGCTCAATCAGGGCTCCGTCACGGGCCAGATTGGCAAGTTTAAGGTCAAAGGCCATACCGCTCTGCTGCGTTCCCTCCAGATCACCGGGTCCGCGAAGTTTCAGATCGGCCTCGGCTATCTCGAATCCGTCACAGGTGGCGGTCATTATCTCTATGCGCTTGCGGGTATCCTCACTGAGCTGATACGGAGTTACCAGCAGGCAGAAGGACTGGTCGGCACCGCGGCCCACGCGACCGCGCAGCTGGTGCAGCTGTGAAAGGCCGAATCGGTTGGCGTTCTCAATTACCATGATGCTGGCGTTGGGAACATCGACCCCCACCTCAATCACGGTGGTGGCCACCATTATCTGGGTCTCGTTTCGCTTGAACCGCTGCATCTCGGCATCCTTCTCGGCGGGTTTCATGCGGCCGTGAACCTTGCTCACGCCGTATCCCTGAAAGCGGTCGCAGATGGTCAGGTAGCCCTCCTCTAGGTTCTTGAGGTCTATCTTTTCACTCTCCTCAATGAGCGGATAGACTATGTATGCCTGGCGGCCCTTCTTGAGCTCGCGGTCCAGGAAGGCGTAGACTGACTTGTGGTTGCCGTCATAGTAGTGCTCGGTTTGGATGGGCTTGCGGCCGGGCGGCAACTGGTCAATAATCGATACGTCCAGATCACCGTAAAGAGTCATGGCCAATGTGCGCGGGATGGGTGTGGCGGTCATTACCAGCACGTGAGGCGGCATGTTGCTCTTGGTCCAGAGGCGGGCTCTCTGAGCTACGCCAAAGCGGTGCTGCTCATCGATTACCACAAAGCCCAGACGGCTGAACTCTACGGGGTCCTCCAGCACGGCGTGGGTACTTACCAGTATGTTGACGCTGCCGTCCTTGAGTCCCTTGAGTATGGCCTCACGGCGTTTGCCCTTGATGCTGCCCGTAAGGAGTTCGGCACGCAGGCCCAAACCGTCGATGAAACGGCAGATATTTGCGTAATGCTGCTCGGAGAGTATCTCGGTGGGGGCCATGATGCAGGCCTGGTATCCGTTGTCTATGGCTATCAGGCTGGTCATGAGCGCAGCCATTGTCTTGCCGCTGCCCACATCACCCTGAAGCAGGCGGTTCATCTGGCGTCCGCTGCCCATGTCGTTACGGATCTCGCGTATCACACGCTTCTGGGCATCGGTCAGACTGAAGGGGAGTTTCTCGTTGTAGAAGCGGTTGAAGTTCTCACCCACTTTACTGAATACGAATCCCTTGAAGCGGCGCTGCCGGTCGCTGGCAAAGCGGGCCAGATTGAGCTGTATGTAGAAGAGCTCCTCAAACTTTACGCGCAGTTGAGCCAGGCGGAGTTCGAGCGGAGTGCGAGGGTTATGCAGTACCTTGAGGGCATCGGTCAGGGGCATAAGGTGCTCCTTCTCGCGGAGCCAGTCGGGAAGGGTCTCGGGCAGCGGCTCCACTATCAGGCCCATCAGGTTGTTTACCAGCTTGCGTATGGCGGTTGAGTTCAGACCCGCCTTCTTCATCTTCTCGGTGGTGTTGTAGTAGGGCTGCATTCCCATCTCCGAGAGGTTGATGTTGGCCTCCAGGTCTATCTCGGGATGTGCCACGTTGACGCGGCCTCCGAATATGGTGGGTTTGCCGAATACCACGTACTCCACACCGGGACGGTATCGGTCAAGTGTGTATTTGATTCCGCTGAACCATACCAGGTCGGCAACGGCGGTTCCATCGGTGAAATGGGCCACCAGACGCTGGCGTCGGCCCTCGCCTATCTGCTCAAAACTGAGTATCTTACCCTTGAGCTGGATATAGGGCATGGTGCCGTCAACCTCCTTTATCTGGAAGATACGGCTGCGGTCAATGTATTTGTACGGGAAGTAGTAGAGAAGATCCTGCAGCGTGTTTATCTGGAGCTCACCTTTAAGGAGGGCGGCTCTTGCCGGACCTACGCCGGGCAGGTACTTGACGTCACGCTGATCAAGATCAAGCATCAGGCACGGCCGAACATCATCTTTTCACAAACCGAGGCTGTAACCTCGTCACCGCGAAGCAGGCTGATGATAGCCTTTGCAAACTCTACAGCAGCGGCGGGACCGCATGCGGTAATCAGATTTCCGTCCTTTTCAACGAATGATTCCTTGCAGTCGGCACCCTTAAGCATACCCTCGCAACCGGGATAGCAGGTTGCCTTGCGGCCCTGCAGAAGTCCGTGCTTGCCCAGCACTGTGGGAGCGGCGCAGATGGCACCTACGGGAAGGTTCTTTGCAAATGCCTCACGCAACAGCACCTCCAGACCCTTGTGCTTGCCAAGGTTGGTGGAACCGGGCTGTCCGCCGGGCAGTATAAGCATCTCGGCGTCGCTGAAATCAGTGTTCTCAAACAGGTCATCGGCCTGAACGGGAATACCCTGACTGCTCTTTACCAGGAACTCATCAGATATGGAGATGGTGTTCACATCGATTCCGGCACGGATAAGCATATCCAGCGGAGTGATTGTCTCTATGGCTTCAAAGCCTTCAGCGAGAAAGATGTATACCATAAGTTATTTCAGTTTGAAGTAGTAGGTTATTGTTCCGGTCTGGTTGTTCTCACCGCCTATGGCGTTGAACTTTGTCCTCTTGGCGGCCTGCTCAGCAGCCTGACGCAACTGAAGGTTTGTGGTGTTGGTACGGTTGTTGATTCTGGTGTCAATCACGTTACCCTCAGGATCTACTGTGATTGTTACAACGACACGACCCTCCTCCTGTATGCTGTACTGCGGACGCGGTAGTTCACCAAGCATATCACGTCCACCCAGATCCCAGGTTCCGTAACTGCCCACGCCGGTAGGCTTACCCTGTGTGGCATTACCCTCGGTGGAGCCGGGAGTTCCTTCTGTCTCGGAGGTTTCCTCCTGTGAGGCGCTTGCCTGCATTGAACTGCTGCGGCCAAAGGCGTTGGCCATCAGGTTCTGAGCGGCCTCGGCTGCCTGGCGCTCCTGCTCGGCGCGGATCTCCTCGGGGGTAGGCTGCTTGGGAGTCTCGGCGGGCTTGACGGGTTTCTCCTTCTCGCCGCTCTCAATTGCTACCGTCTCCTCCAGGTTCTGGGTGATGGCGGGCTCCGCCTGCGGTGCCTTGGGAACGGGAACGGCGGCAGGTGCGGGAGCGGGCATTGAGTTGACCTCGGTAAACTCATAGTCGGTATCAAGGTTACCCATGTTGCCCAGCATTACGGGCACACCGCTCTCTGCCTGAGCCACCGGTTTGTTCAGGTGCAATACCAGCAGCAGCACTATAGCCAGTGCGTGGAGCAGGATGGTCCAAAGAACTGAGAATATGTCAAATTTCTCCCTTTTCATCGGTCGTTATTTGCGGTCGGGACGGCGTGTGGCAAGCACCACCTTGAACTGGTTCTCATTAGCTATGTTCAGGACCTTTACGATCTCCTTGTAGGGGACGGACTCATCGGCATAAAGGGCTACGTACATTTCGGGCTCCTTCTGCGAGCAGTCAATCAGGAAATCGGTCAGTTCCTCAAACACGATGGGCATCTCGTCATCATTGCCGAACGCGGTGTAGTAGTTCAGGTCGCGGTCTATGATGACGCGGGTCAGCGGTTTGGCCGATGTCTGCTGCGAACTCTGCGGCAGCAGCACCTTGATGGCGTTGGGGCTGACCATCGTGGATGTTATCATAAAGAATATCAGCAGCAGGAATATGATGTCGGTCATTGACGACATACTGAACTGCGGCGATACCTTATTGCGTCTCTTCAGCATATCACTTCTCCAGATTTACGGTGAAATCCTGAATGAAGGACTCCATCTCGTTTGCAATACTGTCCACGCGGGCTACCAGGTAGTTGTAACCGAACAGCGCGATGATACCTACAATCAGACCGCCTACAGTGGTGATCATAGCCTCATAGATACCGCTTGACAGCAGTGATACGTCAATGTTGTTACCTGCATTTGACATCTCCCAGAAGGCACGAACCATACCGATAACCGTTCCAAGGAAACCGATCATGGGAGCGGCACTGGCGATGGTTGAAAGACCCTTCAGGCCCTTCTCCAGATTGGCAATCTCAACATTTGCGGCGTTCTCCATACCCAGCTGGATATCCTTGGTATCATGCTCAGAGAGGCCGATGCCCTTCTCGACGATACGGCTCAGCGGAGAATTGGTTGCCTGGCAGAATATCTGGGCCGACTTGATCTCACCGCTCTTCATGTAGTCGTTGATGCGGTCCATGAAGTGGGGATCCTTGATGGCAGCCTTGCGGTAAATGGCTATACGGTTAAAGAAGATGTAGAAGCATACTATTGACAGCAACAGCAGGACCAGCATGATCCAGCCGCCCTTGAGGGCCATGTCAAAAAGATTCATCTTGTCTGTAGCCTCCTCGGCCAACTGTGCGGCAACCGGGCTCTGAGCCACGGTATCGCCCAATGTCTGTGCAAGTGTTGATTGTAGGAACATATTATTTAATGCAATTTTTGTACTCACTGATTGTCTTTTCAAGTCCCAGGTAGAGTGCGTCGCAAACCAGCGCGTGGCCTATCGACACCTCGTCAATCCAGGGAATCTGCTCCTTGAGGTAACGAAGGTTGACCAGGCTCAGGTCATGCCCCGCATTCAGGCCCATGCCGCACTCACGAGCCTTCTTGGCAGCAACCACAAAAGGCTTCACGGCAAACTCCGGACCCATCTTTATGTAGTCCGATGCATACGGCTCGGTATAGAGCTCGACCCTATCGGCCCCGGCCTTGGCGGCCAGCTCGACCATACGGGGATCGGCATCGACAAATACCGATGCGCGGATGCTGTTACGCTTAAGTTCGCTTATTATGTCTACCAGGAAATCCTGATAGTTGAGAGTGTTCCAACCGTGGTTTGAGGTTATCTGCTCGGGTGAGTCGGGCACCAGAGTCACCTGTGCAGGCTTGATCTTGGTAACCATCTCCATAAACTCAGGAGCGGGATAACCCTCGATGTTGAATTCCGTGGTAAGTACTTTCTTAAGGTCATATACGTCCTGACGGCGTATGTGTCTTTCGTCAGGTCTGGGATGCACCGTGATTCCGTCGGCACCAAAACGCTCGCAGTCAAGAGCGGTCTTGACTACGTCCGGATTGTTGCCTCCGCGGGCATTACGCAGGGTGGCTATCTTATTGATATTTACACTTAATCTTGTCATAAGTCCCCTCACTTGAATAAAAAAACTATCTTTGCAAAGGTAACGAATAATTCGATATAACGTATGCGTTTCGCCATATTCGGAAATACGTCACGTGACAAGTTCTGCGGCCATGAGCAGCAGTTCTTTAACCTGCTCCGCTCACTCGGTGACGGCATATCTGTGGACCGCCCGTACTACGAGTTCCTGACCCGCACCATGGGTCTTGAAATCCCCTGCGACACCCTGTTTGACGGCAGTGACTTTACGGCCGATGCAGTCATCAGCGTAGGCGGCGACGGCACATTCCTGCGCACCGCAACCCGCGTAGCCGACAAGGGCATCCCGATGGTAGGTATCAACACCGGCCGTCTGGGCTTTTTGGCCGATATCACCACCGACCGCATTACCGACGCCATCACCCGCATACACAACGGCCAATACACTCTTGAGGAGCGTAACCTGCTGCAGATAAACATGGAGGGTCTGCCCCAGGGCCACACCCCCTACGCCCTCAACGACATAGCCATCCTTAAGCACGATATCTCATCAATGATACAGGTTGCCACCAGCGTTGGCGGCACGCAGATGATCACCTATCAGGCCGACGGTCTGGTAGTGGCCACACCCACCGGCTCCACCGCCTATTCTCTGAGTGTAGGTGGTCCGATAATCGCTCCCGGCACCAACGTCATCTGCCTGACCCCCGTAGCACCGCACAGCCTCACCATGCGTCCGCTGGTTCTGCCCGCTAACGAGACCATCCGTCTGGACGTAACCAGCCGCAGCCACAGCTTCCTGGTATCAATCGACGGCAAAAGCTTCAGCTGTCCCGAACACACAGCCATCGAAATCAGCCGCGCCCCCTTCAAGATCAGCGTCATGAAACCCGCCAAAGGCGATTTCTTCGCCACCCTAAGGGAAAAGATGCTCTGGGGCACCGATTCCCGAAAGTGACATTGGGGACGGTTCTCTTTGGCACCAAAAAAAGATTCCATCTAGCACTTTTCGATGTTAGATGGAATTTTTAATTTTAGCTATATGCCAAAGAGAACCGTCCCCAGTGTCACTTTGCTAGCCTTTGAGCACCTTGGAGTAGGACTCCAGGAAGTGATCTGCGTCTTGCTTGGTTATGCAGAGAGGGGGAAGTAGTCTAATTACATTTGTTCCGCTGACGCCGGTGAAGATGTGCTCTTCAAAGAGGAGGCGCTGACGGATTTCCTTGATGGGCTGGTCGAACTCCATTCCTATCATGAGGCCGCGTCCGCGAACATCTTTGGGTCCGGGGATTGTCCGGAGTTGCTCAAGCAGGTAGGAACCTACGTTTGCGGCGTTCTCAACCAGATGCTCGCTCTCGATGACGTCCATTACGGCGAGTGCTGCTGCGCAAGCCAGATGGTTGCCGCCGAATGTAGTACCAAGCTGGCCGATGACCGGCTGGAACATGGGGCTGATGAGCAGACCGGCACAGGGCAGACCGTTGGCGATACCCTTTGCTACGGTGATGAGGTCGGGCTTGATGCCGTTGTACTGGTGGGCAAAGAACTTGCCGCTGCGGCCGTAACCGCTCTGAATCT
Organism: Bacteroidaceae bacterium; assembly: GCA_017557635.1. Taxonomy (GTDB): domain Bacteria; phylum Bacteroidota; class Bacteroidia; order Bacteroidales; family Bacteroidaceae; genus Colenecus. The sequence goes on from JAFYYH010000021.1 coordinate 12,938, forward strand.
CATCCAGGATCATAACGGTGCCGTTGGCGGTGCAGGCCTCACGGAGTCCCTGCATGTACTCATCGGTAGGAACCTGAATACCGCCTACACCCTGTATGCCCTCAATGATCAGGGCTGCGACATCACCCTTGGCCAGTTCAGCCTTAGCGGCCTCCAGGTCTCCCCACGGCAGGTAAGTTACGTGACCGCAGGCGTTGATGGGAGCAATGATCTTGGGGTTATCGGTAACCTCGACGGCAAGTGATGTGCGGCCGTGGAATGCTTTCTTGAGTGAGAGCACACGGCTGCGGCCGGTGTGGAACGATGCCAGCTTGAGGGCGTTCTCATTAGCCTCGGCACCGCTGTTGATCATGAACAGACTGTAATCTTCATATCCTGAGATATGACCCAGACGCTCAGCCACCTGCTCCTGCAAGCGGTTGATCACTGAGTTGGAATAAAAGCCCAATGTTGCAACCTGACGGCTGATTGCCTCAACATAATGCGGATGTGCATGACCGATGCTGATCACTGCATGACCGCCGTAAAGGTCCAGATACTCCTGACCTTTTTCATCCCACACTTTCTGGCCCTGTCCCTTGACGATGTTTACCGGGAACAGGCTATAGACTGGAAAAAGATTCATCAATGGTAAATTAGAATCCGGATGATTTCAAAATCAAACCGGTGGTTTCTTTTAAATTGAAAAGCAAATTCATGTTATGCACTGCTGTGCCACTGGCGCCCTTGAGCAAATTATCTATGCAAGATACAACGAGCAGTTTGTCACCGTGCTTCTCCAGATGGATAAGGCACTTGTTGGTGTTAACCACCTGCTTCAGGTCTATCGGCTCCTCAACAACATGCACGAACGAATCGGCCTCATAATACTCACGGTATATCTTGTAGAGCTCATCAATATCGACGGCGTTCTTGACAATTGCGGTAGCGAATATGCCGCGTGTAAAGTCACCGCGATAAGGGATGAAGTTGATATCGGAGTTGAAGCTGCTCTGCAGGTGCTTGATGGACTGAATGATCTCAGGCAGATGCTGATGCGTGAAGGGCTTGTAGATGCTGATGTTGTTGTTACGCCAGCTGAAATGAGTTGTTGCACCGGGCTTTACACCTGCGCCTGTGCTGCCGGTGATGGCATTCACATAGATGTCATCATTGAGCATCAGGTTGCGGGCCAGGGGCAGCAAAGCAAGCTGTATGGCTGTGGCAAAGCAACCGGGATTGGCAACATACTGGCTCTTGCAGATTGCACGACGGTTCAGCTCGGGCAGTCCGTAGATGAACGGATTGTCCTCGGCCTCCAGACGGTAATCCATTGAGAGGTCTATCACCTTCAGGCCCTCGGGCAGGGTGTTGGCCTCCATGAACTTGCGGGTATCGCCGTGAGCGGTGCAGAAGAACAGCACATCGATGGTATCAAGGGGCAGCTGGTCGGTGAAAACCATATCGGTCTCACCAATCAGTCCCTCGTGTACCGCACTCAGTTTGTTGCCGGCATTGCTCGTGCTGTTCACGAACACAATCTCGGCATCGGGATGACCCAGAAGTATGCGTATAAGTTCGCCGGCAGTGTAACCGGCACCTCCTATTATTCCTACTTTAATCATTTCTGCTCAGGCATGATCAATGCGCAGATCAGATAAGCCAAAAGGCCACTACCCACACAGAGCAGCAAAACGAGGAAGATAATACGGATGATAGTTACATCAACATCAAAATACTCGGCAAAACCACCGCATACTCCGAAAATCTTCTTGTCGGTCTTTGACCTGTACAGTTTCTTAGCTTCTGACATAATCTCTAATCTTTAAATTGTTAGTAAACAAGGGTAAATATAGTCATTTTTATCTTTCCTCATCCGGATGAACGCTATAATAAGCGCGAAGCGGAGTCGAAGTGATCTTAATGAATCCCTTGGCATCGTCGGCAGTCCAGGCCTTTGCGCCCTCACCGTACTCACCCAGCTTGTTGTGTACCAGGTCATCGGGAGTGTCGCAACCTACGGTCTGGAAGCTGTAAGGACGAAGTTCCAGGGTTACGGTACCGTTCACGTTACGCTGTGAACTTGCCAGCATTGCCTCGATATCGGGCATTACGGGCTCCAGGTACTGTGACTCGTGAAGGAACATTCCGTACCAGTTGGCTACCTGATCCTTCCAGTACTGCTGCCACTTGGACAGAGTGTACTTCTCAAGGAAACGGTGTGCGCCGATGATAAGCATCGGGGCGGCAGCCTCAAAGCCCACGCGGCCCTTGATGCCGATGATGGTGTCACCAACGTGACAGTCACGGCCGATGGCATATGCGGCACCTATCTTCTCAACCTCCTGGATGGCCTTGATGCGGTCATCGAACTTCTTGCCGTTTACGGCTACAAGCTCACCCTTCTCAAAGCCCAGGCTCAGGATCTCTGAACCCTCCTTGGTGGGGTGCTTCAGATAAGCGCTTTCGGGCAGACCCTGCTTGCTGTCCAGAATCTCACCGCCGCAGATCGATGTACCCCAGATACCCACGTTGTATGAGTACTTGAGTTTGGTGAAATCGGCGCTGAAACCGTTGGCGTTCAGATAATCAATCTCCTCCTTGCGGCTCAGGTTACGGTCGCGGGTAAGGGTGATGATCTCAACACCGGGAGCCTTTACCAGGAAGGTCATATCGAAACGGATCTGGTCATTACCTGCACCGGTTGATCCGTGTGCTATGGCATCGGCTCCTATCTCGTTGGCATACTTGGCGATTGCCAGTGCCTGGAAGATTCTCTCTGATGAGACGGATATGGGATAGCAATTGTTACGAAGAACATTGCCGTAAACCATATACTTGAGTGATTTTTCATAATACTCCTGAGTTACGTCAAGTGTTACGTACTTGACAGCACCCAGCTTATAGGCGTTCTCCTCATTCTTCTTGAGCTGCTCAGGGCTGAAACCGCCGGTATTAGCGCATGCGGCATAAACCTCATAACCCATTTCCTTGGTCAGATACATCACGTTGTAGCTTGTATCCAGACCACCTGAAAAAGCAACTACTACTTTCTTCTTAGCCATTTCTTATTTGTTGTTTTCTATTTCCTTGATTCTTTTAAGCACATCGTCCGATATCTTAGCGGGCAGATACTCCTCGGGGTCATACAGCATTCCGGTACAGATGCAGTATCTGCGGCCAGTACGGTGCAGTATATCAACATTCACGCAACCCTCGCAACCCTTCCAGAAAGCTTCATCCTGGGTAAGGTCGGCAAACGTGACGGGCTTGTAACCCAGCTGGGTGTTCATGGCCATTACCGCAGCACCGCTTGTAAGCGAGAATATTTTGGCGTGCGGCCAGCGGATACGGGCCAGTGTGAATGTCATGTCCTTGATACGTTTGGCAAGACCGCGTCCACGGTAATCAGGGTGAACAATCAGACCTGACGTGGTTACGTATTTCTTGTCCTGCCAGGTCTCAATGTAACTGAAACCGGCGAATGTGTCACCATCGAGCGCAATGACCGCCTTGGCCTCGCGCATCTTGTTGAGTAAATATTCGTGGGTACGCTTGGCGATACCTGTTCCACGCACTTTAGCAGCTTCAGATATGGTTTCCAGAATCGTATCCACGTATTTCTCGTGGGACTCATCGGCAACCACTACCTCAATATTGTCTTTCATTTTAGACAGTAAGTGTTTTTTGTTCTTTATAGTGATATTATGATCGGTTCGAGCAAACGCTTTATCTCCATGCGATTGGCACCCTCGGCCAGTACTATGAGCAGAGTGTCATCACCTGCAATGGTACCCAGCACACCGGGAAGGTTATGGTTGTCAACGTCATAGGCCAGACTGCTTGCATAACCGGGCTTGGTCTTGATGACTGCCATGTTACCGGAGAAGTTAAGTGATACAAAACCGTAACGGGGCTGGTTCAGAACTGATTCGTCCGATGCTCCGTTACCGCTCTTTTTCTGCAGTATTGCATGGTTGGGCAGTACATAGAGATAATCGCCGTAGGTATTGGCAACCTTTGAGATCTTCATCTTCTTGAGGTCGCGTGAGAGAGTGGCCTGGGTCACGGAGTAACCCTTGGAGTTCAGAACCTGAAGCAGCTGGTCCTGATTCTTGATGTCCTGCTCCGAAATTATGAGCCGGATTGCTTCCAAACGATTGTTCTTATTCTTCATATTGCATAAATATTCTCGTTTCGGGTGCAAAATTAGTTATAAATGCAATTCAATATACAAAAAATCGGGAAATAATTATGCAAAAATCATTAAAAAAATAAGGAGACGACTGTCTGGGTCGCCTCCTTATACTGTATAATGTATATACCAAATCAATCGAGTTCCTGATCGGCCTCATATCCGCCAAGCAGACGAATCTGGTTCTTGAGCATTGCAAACTGCTGGAACAGGTCGTGTACGGGGCGCTCATCGTCATAAGTCATAGGCTTCTTGACGTAGAATGAGAGCCACTCCTGAACGCCGCTCATGCCGGCTCTGAGTGCCAGGTCGGTGAATATGAGCAGATCCAGGCAGATAGGTGCTGCAAGTATGGAGTCGCGGCACAGGAAATTGACCTTTATCTGCATGGGATAGTTCATCCAGCCGAATATGTCGATGTTGTCCCAGCTCTCCTTGTTGTCCTTGCGGGGCGGATAGTAGTTGATCTTTACCTTATGATATATATCGGTGTAGAGCTCGGGATATTCATCCTGCTCCAGGATCCACTCTATTGATGATGCCTTGCTGATACGCTTGGTCTCAAAGTTGTCGGGATGTTCAATCACCTGACCGTCACGGTTACCCAGGATGTTGGTCGAGAACCAGCCCTCAACACCCAGCAGACGGGTGCGGAAGATGGGAGCCATAGCGCTCTTCATCATGGTCTGACCGCTCTTGAAGTCCTTGCCTACGATGGGAAGGTTCTGCTTCCTGGAGAGCTCGAACATGGCGGGTATGTCGACGCACACATTGGGAGCACCCATAATGAACGGGCAGCCCTCCATCAGTGCGGCGTATGCATAAATCATGCTGGGAGACAGGTGTTCGCGGTCATCGGCCTTCATGGCGGCCTCGAATCCTGCAAGCGTGCCGTGAACCTGCTCGTTGCGCGGGGTATATTTCTCGGTGCTGGCAATCCAGAATACGATTACGCGGTCGCAGCAGTTCTCCTTCTTGAAGTTCTGGATGTCGCGGCGCAGGTTCTGGGCATAGTTCCAGCGGGTATCGGTGGGCATTGCCCACAGCGGATCGGGAACACGGCCGAATGAGGGATCGATAAGATTCTTGGCGTACTCGGGATCAAAGCAGGCCTTCATGGGTTTGATGCGCTCCAACTCGTCACGAACGGGTTCGATGTCCTCTTTCTTGAGTACCTGGCAGTAAAGTGCGCTTTCGTATGCGTTATCGGTAAATACGTCCCATGCGCCGAACACTACATCGTTCAGATTGGTCAGCGGAACAATATCACCTACATGCTTATATTGTTTCTTCTCCCCGCGTCCCACACGCATCTTGCCTAACTGGGAGAATGAGCCAACGGGATTTGCCAGACCTTTGCGGGCCATCAGAGTACCGGTAATCAACGTTGTTGATACAGCACCCAATCCTACGCAAAGAACTCCAAGCTTACCGTTTGCCGGTTTTATGTCAATAGCCATTTTTACCTTGTTTTTAGTAAATGGCAAATGTACTCCAAAAAACCGAAAGTGAGCAATTAGGGACGGTTCTTTTTTGCGCGTTTGATTTTTAGTTCATTTAATGAGGAAATTTTCCATGAACGCGCAAAAGAGAACCGTCCCTAATTGCTCACCTCTTCAGCTCAGCCAGGAGTGATTCAAGTTCCTGAATATCGGACTCCGTGAGATCGTTGTCGCGGATGAATGTGTTGAGCAGGGATTTGGCCGATCCGCCGAACAGGTTGTCTTTCATATGCTTAAGTGACCACCTGTTGTACTCCGGCTTCTCTATAAGCGGGTAGAATATGAACTTCTTGCCGTCACGCTTATGGGCCAGGAACCCCTTCTCCTCAAGAATCTTCATGAAGGTCTGAACCGTATTGTATGCAGGCTTGGGCTCCGGCAGGCGCTGCAGGACATCCTCCACGCAGCAGTTGCGCACCTCCCAGATGACATTCATCACCTCCTGTTCTCTTTCTGACAGTGCTTTCATCTCTTTATTCAATATGTTTGGGGCTCACGTACAGACGGCGGGTGAATGTGGTTACCCAACCCTCCATCTTTGTAAGCAGTTTATCCAGAAACTCTACCGGTACGGACTCATCATCCATGGGCAGTTCAAGGAGAACTATTGCGCTGCGCTCATTGCCGTCAGGGCAGTTGGCCTTGAAGTAAGGAACCAGATCGTCAAATGCCAGAGGTGCCAGTTTTGAAGGATCATTACCCTTGCATACGCAGAGCTGTCCGTTTACGAATGCCATACGGAAGAACTCCTCCTTGTCCTTATTGTCGTTATACCATTTCATGTTCTTGACATGGCGCTTGCGACCGCTGTCATCACCATACTTTCCAAGGATAATGTAGTCAATTGAATCCCTGCGAGTCATGTTGGCAGGACCTTTGTTGGCCTCGGCACGGGTGTACTTCAAATCGGCCATCAATACTTCCATTTCTCTCCACATACGAATGGAACTGGTACGGTCAATATCAACACTGTACTTTACTTTGGATCCTGCGCCGGGATAAAATTTCTCCAAATCGGCCTTGAGTTCCTTATAACTGCCAACTGTACGGGTCGCCTTTTTCTGAACCGGTTCGCCCACGGGAGATACATTATAAGCCGTATACATCAGCTTATTGTCGGCATTCACCTGTATGGCAACGTACTTATCCTTATCGGTATTGACATTGTAGCCCCAGCTTTCAACACCTGCCGGTGGAGGCGGAACGGTACGTTTGAGTGAGAATACAACAATCTTATCGGAGGCATAGGTCTTGGACAGTATCTCCACTAACTGGGCACACTTCTCAATCTGATCCTGAGTTTCAAAATGTACAAACACCATGTCTGGATTAGGATTCTTGAATGTATTCTCTTTCTTAATGCGTTCAAACTCTTTCTCAAAATTGGCAAGAGTTGCAGGATGGAAAGTCTTGTTGCCGTCAACAGAAATCCAAATGGAACCATCCTTTTCAACAATGACAAATATATCTGCCATATCGACCTTGTTGGGTCTGGGATATTTCTTCAGGAATGCATCGGCATCAAACGGTTCCTTTTGAGCCACAGACTGTGCAGTGGGCTGGACGGCAGGCGCCGGAGCTGATTCTATGGCAGGCTCAGACTGAGCTACATCAGAATTACCCTGGGCGGCATCAGACTTGCAGGCCGATGACATCAGGATGAGAACTGCCACTGCGGGCAACAAAAGCAAAGCTCTAAAGCAAGCAAAGGGAGAAGATTGATTGCGTTTCATCATCGTTATACGTTTTTTGGTTGAACAATCGGCAAAATTGCTGGTCACATACCCTATCCTGCCGCTGAGTGCGGCCTGGACAAGGCAGAGCTGGTACTGGCGCTCGTTGCGTCCGTCGGCCAGCACGGCGGCATCGGCCTCATACTCGTGCACCTCCTGGAGGCTGCGCTTGAGGGCCCACACGGCGGGATTGAACCACTGCAGGGCGCAAACCATTTGGGCCAGCATCACATCGATCGAGTGACGGTGGTGTATATGCGCCTGCTCATGCTCTATTATCATACGGGAGTTGTCCGATTCATAATCACTGCGGCTTATTATAATGGTCCTGCGCCAGCTGGTGGGCTGGAACTCACCGTCGCAAACAAGCAGTTTGGAGCCGTCAGGAAGTTCACGTCCGCCAAGCCTGCAGAGCGTCTCGGCCCGGGTAATACCCACAAGAAGCCTGATCATAAAGAACACCACACCCATCAGATATAAATAGGTGATTATACTAACCCAATCCATCTGAGTCACCGTCTCCGCCACCTTCACACCCGCGATCAATTGGGGACGGTTCTGTTTTGCACGTGAAACGGTTAACTCTTGGGCAGGCTCTTGCTCGTTCAAAACTGAACTAGCCACAATTGCATCATCCCAAACAACTGACTCCGCAATATAGACAGGTTCATCTTGGGGCTCCTGCTCTGCCTTGGTATTCAAGTCAAAGTGAACTCCCTGTATTTTTACAGCCGGAAGTATTGCAGAAAGTCCGATTATGGAAAGCAGCATGATCCTGTTGAACCGATGCAAGGTAGTGCGGCTCATCGCCAACCGGTAAACCCCGTAAAGAAGGGCCAGGCACAATGAAGATAAAACAAGGTAAATCATAATCATTGGAGCAATTAGGTTAATCTCTGCGACAAAGAAAAACTCCAAAAATCTCAAATCCTAACATTTTAGGAGAAAAAGTCCTAAAGTCTTAGGATTTTAACCTTTATTATTAGGACTTAGGCAGTTAGCTTAAAAAATGCGTGTCATTCCGGAGTCTTGAGTCTGATCTCAACTATTACCGGATTATCGTCCGGTTTCAGAGAGGGTATCTGATCCTGGGCGTATTTTGCCGGAACAGAAGTTACGATGGTGTTGGTTTCCCATTCAACGCAGTATATCTTATACTGATACATATACGAAGCGTTATCGACCGGAACGATAACCGTCGATCCGAACGACGCGGCCGATGATGCCACATACCTGCCGTTCTCCTTTTCCCAGATTCCGGTATAGAACAGTCCGGCATGCTGATACGTCACGAACACATAGTCTTTCGACTCAAACAGATCCCGGATGTAAAACATGGGAGCCTTCTGATCCCTTGAATCCAAACTCAGGTTACTTACGGTCGGCATAAGATTCTCAGGTATATCCAATATTATAGCCGGGGTAAATGACCTGTCATTATTGACCTCAAAGACGGTATCACTCTCCAGACTGCGGCAAAGGATTCTCCTGTCACTCTTATAGACCTGGTTAGATGTCAGAACAGTCAATTCGGTCTTCCCCTCTATCAGTCTTCGCAATGCCCTGTATGAGAAGACGGTGTCCGATACGTTGAAATCAGAATCAAGGAAATAATACAACGGATGCCACCCCTTCTCGCTATTGTTCCTTTGGGCCATACTGTTATCCGGCGAGATAAGGTCGCCGTTTCCAAGAACTGCTGTCATGTTGGATAAGTCCAGCGACACATCCGCCCTAATGACACTCTTTTTATGTGTGGTCAAATCAAGCATGATGACTTTTCCCGAACCGAAATACAACAACCTCTTATTGATAAAATCATGAACGGGCAGACAGCTCATAGGCAGTTCAGACGGTCCGTTACCTATAATCAGGGAGTCCTCAATATAACTGCCGTCAGGTCCGAACACCTTGACACCCCTAAAGTACACCTCTCTGTCCTCAACGACATAATTACCGCCAATCTTATAGATATTGCCGCCGCCAATCAGACTCTTCTCATTAGTCTCAAGAGGAATATACTTTATATCCTCAATGAGATTTTCCCTTGTGATTACATTATATAGAGGTCTGGTCCTGTCATCAATATGAATCGTAACAAGACTCCGGGCCGAATCCTCATCGGCCGTTTCCGATACCTGCTTGGTTTTACTTGCATTATTCCTGCACGACAGGACCAAAAGAGCACAAACTGCTGAAAAAAGGACAATTACACGTTTCATAAGCAAAAAGGATGAGGTTACTCTTGTCAGCAAATATAAGCTAATCCACCTGATCCGACAATAAAAAAAAGGCCAAAACAACTGACCTCATTGATAAAAGCTGTTTCTTTGTAAAAGTATGGATAAACTGATTGTTTATTAGTATGAAAGGATTATGAAAGCAGTTAAGAACGGATGGATTGTTCCGGCAATCGTTATCATAGTGAACGTGTGTGCTATCTGGATCAGTTGGAAATCACTGCCTGAGACACTTCCGGCACATTTTGACCCGCAGGGAAACGCCAGCGGCTCAATGGCCCGCAACACCCTGATATACTTTCCCGTAATAAGCTTTTTGAGCACACTTGCGGCATACGGCATCGCCACGTTTGCCAGAAATCTGTTCTTAAAGCCCGATGACAGCGGACTGCGCCTGCTTGGACTTCATTGTCTTACATCGGCCATAACCCTAACCATCCTCTCCTCATCACTGGTAACCCTTACGTTCGGCACCAAACCCATCTTCATGTTTGCCGAACCCGTAATCATGGTATTAGGCCTGGCAGCCTTTATAATCTGCCTTCTCAAATCCCGCAACAAAGCAAAATAATCCTTGACAATACAGTAGCGTTATGGCTGAATTAATAGTTTCAATAGTCCTTGCAACCTTCAACCTAGTTTTGGGAATATTCGTTCTGATGGGTAAATGCGACAACTTTATCCTGGGTGGTTTCAGCTTTCCTACAAGCAAAGATGCCGAGAAATTTGACATCAGACGCCTGAGAATTCTTATCGGCATATTCCTGTTAATTATGGCACCGTTGTTCTTAAGTCTTAACATCGAAGGATCCAAATGGCCGGGACACTACTTCTCAGTCACCATCTTTTCTATCCTCATCATCTATTACATTCTGGTCTACACCTGGGCCAAGAAAAGATGACAAAGGGGACGGTTCCGTTTGGCACGTCTTCAAAGCGCAAAAATCCCATCTGAGCATACTGTAGCGCAGATGGGATTCTTTTTTAGCGTGCCAAACGGAACCGTCCCCTTTGTCACTTCACCTGGATGATGACCACGCCGCCGGCGCCTTCCTCGCCGAAAACGGTCTCGGCGGCCTTACCCTTCAGGACCGAGATGGACTTGACGTTTGACTGCTTGATGCCGTTCACCTTCTCCTTTTCCACCTTTTCATCGTTAACAATCCAGAGTACCTTATCCATTTCATCGGGTGTTATTCCCGAGATAGAGACTTTATCATCCGAATTGGAATCTACGGATATGGATACGCTATTGGTCGTTATGGAAGAGGATGTTGTCTTATGTGCCTTTGAAGTAGTGATGGTGTGCTTGCGCACCACCTTACCCTTCTCTTTTGAAACGCTAATGTCATAGTCGGCTATTGACAAACCCACAAGCTGCGAGCCGTCAAAGTTGGAGACCGCCTTTCCGTCAATAGTGTATTGATTGATTGTGTCGGCCTGGGCCGATATTTCTCCGATATTGGGAGTAGTAGCGAAAATCGCTGATAGTAATAATGTAAGCATGATTCTAGGTTGTTTTTAATTGTTACGTGCAAGTATCCTGGTGGAGCCGTCCTTCCAGCTGCGGACCATGACGAAGGTGCTCGAGCTTCCGTCCTTCATCGTTGCTGTCAGTATCACCCTGGTACCTTTGGGCTCTGCAACAACCGATTCCACATTCTGGCTGTCCAGTTGCATCAGTATATTTATGTTCTCTGCTATCTCAACCATAGTAAATTCCCTCACCAGAAGAGGCCTGACCCACATTATCAAAAGTGCGATGCAAGCGGCCACAGCAGTAAATGTAAGACTGAACTGCCTGATCCGGCTCTTTCTTTCGGGGTCCGATAAGATATCGGCCTTGGGGTAATCCATAAGGATCAGGCGGGCCACATCGGCCTCATCGGCCCCGACCTTATGGGTGCGGTAGTATTCGGCCAGCATTATCTCCTCCTGGACGGTGGTATCGGCCTCCAGGTATCTGGCTATGAGTTTCTGTCTGTATTTCCTGTCCTTTATCATATCGGTTTGCGTATTTGCTCCAGCAACTGCTTGCGTGCTGCTGATAAGGTTGATTTTATGCTAGTCTTGGGCTTTCCGGTCATCTTGGCTATGTCATCCAGTGAAAGTCCCATCTCATTTCTGAGTTCCAGATAGTTGCGCTGGGTATCGGACAGCGATTTGTAGAGTTCTTCACGAATGGTGCGGCGGTCCTGCTCATCGGTCAGTTCCGTGGCCGATGCCCCTCCCTCTATGTCAATGTCCGATACGGAGACGGAGTCTGCCTTCTGACGTCGCACGCTGGCGGCAGCAAGGTTCCTGGTGATCTTTACGGCAATGGCCTCATTGTCCCTGACAGGATAGCCGCCCGTAATAAGACGCCATAGCGTGAGCAGAGCATCCTGGACAATGTCCTCAGGATCATCCTTCATATCGGCACTGGCCTTGTAACGCCAGGCCAACGCCAGAAGCTTGCTCCTGACCGATACTGCAAATGTGTCGAATTCGTGCCTCGTCATTTTTTTACATCCTCTGTATATAGGTTGCAAAAAAGGGCCAAAAGTAAAAGCGAAAAAAACACAAAGGGGATAGTCCCTACTGTGTCACTGTTGCAACGAAACCTCCGCGGGCGGGAAGAGTGAGTTTGCCGGCCGATATATCCTGACCTATGTTGAAGCCCTTGCCCGGCTCGCCGCCATTATCGGTAATGAGAGTCTTGAGAACTACTGACCCACCTATTCTGGAATAATCAGGCTCAACCTCCAGTTCATCGGCCGTTCCGTTTATTCCCGCGATATACCATGTATCACCACTGCGGCGCGCAATGACTGCAAACTGTCCCGGGTAGCCGGCAAGCAGGCGTGTATCATCCCAGGCCGACGGCAGACCGCTCAGCAGTTCCCTTACAGGCTCCGGCAGGCTCAGATAAGCCTCGGGACGGTCAGCCATATGCTGTAGACCCGACTCAAACAGGATGGGCAGCGCCAGCTCATGACAATCGGTCGTAATATGCGGATTCTGGCTGTCAGTAAAAGTACAAGGCGTATAATCCATCGGGCCGATGACATTGCGCGTGAACGGCAGGGTCGCATTATGTGATGCAGCGGCATTCGTCATGCGGCGGTTGTTGTTATACCACTCGGCGCCGTAGACTGATTCCATTGACATCAGGTTGGGCCAGGTACGGCTCCATCCGCGCGGAATAGTACATCCGTGGAAATCAACCAGCAGATGATGACGGGCGGCATCCTCCAGAATATCCAAATAGTAGTCAACCATCTCGTGGCCGTCGGGCAGGAAGAAATCCACCTTGATTCCGGTAACGCCCATCTGCTCCAGGCGCGTCATCTCCTGCTCACGAGCCTCTTTTGTACGCAGACGGTCCTGCGGTCCGGGAGCACCGGGGCCTATCCACGATGTGCCGGAGTTGTACCAAAGGTTGGCCTTGACGCCTTTCTCGCGTGCGTACGCGAGCGCATCCTCTATATTACCTCCGTTAGCCATCTCATCCCACTCCCAGTCAATCAGAGTGTAGGGCCAGCCCATGTCATGCGCCAGGTCAACGTACTCCTTGACCTTCTGGAAATCCTTTGAGCTGTGGTTGTATGCCCAGTAAATCCAAGACGAAACACCGGGTTGGATCCATGATGTATCGGTCACAGTGCCGTTTCCGGCCACATCGGTCACAAGCGTCGATTCGACGATATCGGCCAGATCGCCCATAATTATAACTCTCCACGGGTGCGCAAGACCCTCATCTGAGTCAGTATAAGTTACGGTGTAGTTATCGCCGTCACATGTCAGATACGAGCAACTGTTTCCGTGGGATATTCCCGACTCGGTAATGAGCCCGAACAACCCTCCGCCATATTCAATAAGGGCAGGATAATTGAACTTGCCTCTTACGGCCGATGTGCTCTCCTGGTAGAATCCCTCATAATCAGTCTTCTGTCGCTGCAGCCAGCGCTTGGTTCCATCGGGAATAACGAATGACACGTTCTCTTCGCCACCGTTGAACCTGAACGCAACACCGTCATTTGATACTCTGACAAGCAGATTGCGTCCGTCCGATTCGGTGCGTGTCATTGCCCTGTAAACATATGAACATTCCCTGCGCTTGCCGGAAAGCATCCGGTAATTCTCCTCAACTGTCTCCACTATGTGCGATGTTTCGCTCCAGTTGCATTCTCCCAGTCTGACAGTCTGGACTACCTTTTTTTTATACTTTACGGTCAATGTGCTGTCATCAACAGTTACGCAGATATTCTTATCGGGCGAATAGACTTTTGGCTTTTTAGGAACAAAATACCATGTCAGGGCTGCAATTACCAATACTGCAATTAAAAGGACTTCAGACTTTTTCATAAGCACAATCATTATATGGCAAAGATAAACATTGTTTAATAATAAATTACGACATTTTATCATATCGGCATGACGTATCGCATTTTTACTGCCGTTTTGAAAGTGAAAAGCAGAAGGAAAAACCTTTATGATGAGTGAGGTCCAAAAATGTTTGTTCAACCTAAAAAGAATGAATTATGGAAATCAAGAAATCAAAACGCGCCGACATAGGCAATGAGAAGGGTACATCCCTTATGATTGGACTGGTAATAAGTCTTTCTATCATGTTCGTGGCTCTCGAGTGGACCCAAAAAGATGAAGTTGACGATGAGGTTGCCTATACAACAGTATCATTTGTTCCCGATGAGATGATTCCCATCACACTTCCCGAGAAGAAGACCGTTCCGCCTCCACCTGCAGCCGTTACAAAAGCCGATATCATAGAGATTGTGGATGATGATGCCGATGTAGACGATGACATCATGGCTTCACCCGAAGATAATCAGGATTGGATTGATCCGCAGGATTATGATGTTATGTTCGTGGAGCCCGAGCCTGAGCCCGATGAAGTATTTATGGTGGTTGAGGATCAGCCTGAGTTCCCGGGTGGGACTGCGGCTCTTCTGGAGTATCTCCGTAAGAACATCAAGTATCCGGCAATCTGCCGTGAGAACAACATCCAGGGCAAGGTGATTGTAACCTTTGTAGTAAACAAGGATGGCTCAATCGTAGATATCGAGGTAATAAAGAGTGTCAACCCGTCGCTCGACAAGGAGGCAATCCGAGTAATCTCACAAATGCCCAAATGGAAACCGGGATCACAGCGCGGCAAACCAGTACGTGTTAAGTACAGCGTACCTGTGAACTTCCGACTGAACTAAAAAAGAAAGAGGCGCTTTTGCGTCTCTTTCTTTCTGTGGTGCCACCGGGAATCGAACCAGGGACACAAGGATTTTCAGTCCTTTGCTCTACCAACTGAGCTATGACACCAGAAACATTTGTCTCAAATGCGGGTGCAAAGATACGCACTTTTTTAAGTCCGGCAAGTTTTTGGACACAAAAAAGTGCATATCACGAAAAAATCCATTACCTTTGCACCGCAATTACGCAAGGATCGGAATGTAGCGCAGTTGGTAGCGCACTACGTTCGGGACGTAGGGGTCGGGCGTTCGAGTCGCCTCATTCCGACAAATTAGGGAGCCTATAAAGCTCCCTAATTTTGTCGGAATGGTTTTATTTCGCTCCGCGAAAGAGCGGCCTCCGGCCGATCTCGTTCCACTCGATTATTTTGTTATCTTTGCACGCCGAAAACACGAAAGCATTTCATGAACCACATTGGCCAAATCATTTCACTGATTGTTGCGGTACTTTGGACAGTTACCGCCATTTATTCCGACAAAGCAAGCCACCGCATCGGTGCAATGTCTGCCAACGTTGCCAGACTTACACTCTCAACCTTTCTGCTGGCTGCAATTCTCTGGGTTACCATAGGGCATCCCTATCCTATATATGCCGATGCACGCACCTGGTTCTGGCTGGCGTTATCGGCCGTAGTGGGTTATGTGTTCGGTGACTGGTGCCTGTTTAACTGCTACGTCACAATAGGTGCACGTTTCGGACAGCTCTTTATGACTCTTGCACCGCCTATGGCCGCTCTGGCCGGATGGGTTCTGCTGGGCGAGCAGCTCTCATGGCGCACCGCACTGGCCATGCTGGTTACACTGAGCGGTATTGCAATATCAATCCTTAGCCGTGACCGCGAGCACTATCTCAAGTTCACCCTGCCCCTAAAGGGTATACTACTTGGAATCGGTGCCGGAATGGGTCAGGGCGTAGGTCTGGTACTCAGTAAAATAGGCCTGGAACACTACTCCGCCGCTCTGCCCGCACAGGCTCCCGCTATGATGGAGACCATGCTGCCGTTTGCATCGACCATGATTCGTGCCATATTCGGAAGTATCGGATTCATACTACTTGTGATAATAAGCAAGGATCTGCCAAAACTCAAACAGGCTGCACGTGACCGCAAAGCAATGCTTTACGTAGTCATCATGAGCCTGTTCGGTCCTGTTGTGGGAGTATCACTCTCACTTATGGCTGTGCGTTACACCGATGCCGGTATCGCCTCAACGCTGATGGCGCTTACTCCGGTGCTGATACTCATTCCCGCCGCAGTCTTTGACAAGCAGAAAATCCGTTTCAAAGAGATCCTTGGCGTGACGGTCAGCATGATCGGCGTCGCCCTCTTCTTCCTGCTTTAGTCCTTCGCCATCTGCTTGAAGGCCTCGCCGAAGATGTAATAGCTGGTGTTACCGGCTATGGTACCCTCGTTCTGGCCCCACAGGAATGGCCAATCATCAAAGTTTTCAAAATGGTCGGGCTTGCGGAACAGCAGTCCGGGAGCCACGTTACCCGGTATGAATGACAGATCTGCGCGGTTGTTGCCGTAGAACACCTGCTTGGGACGTGCGGCACCAACAGTTGCAACCAATGAGTAGTTGTGGTACGGGTGGCATCCGAACATGAATGCGGCAGCGTTATACGCGTATTTCTTGTCAATGATATCCGGGAAGTAGAGGTTTGCAAAGGTTGCAGTGGTTCCGTAAGTTACTACGGCGCCGCTGCCGGCCCAGTTACCCTCACCGATAGGCACACCATAAGGATTGTTGTTGGAAACCTGCTCCAGATACTCCTTATACTTCTCGGCATACGGACGCAGACGCTCCTTGTAGGCGGCATCCATATAAGGTATAGCATCCATCGCTGTACGGATACTGTTGTTCACGTTGCGGTCCAAAGCCGGCCAAATCTGCTCTACAAACTGGTCAAGGTATGACTTCTCACCGGTTGCTACGTAAAGCTGCAGGTTTGTCGCCAGATTACCTCCACCACGCATGTTCTGGCCGCCCTGACGTCCGCGCATGCCTGCGCCGCGCTGGCTCATCAGTTTTGTAGCCTCCTCCTGGAGTCTCTTGGACTGCTTCAGACAGCGGGCCGACAGATTATCGTTGTAGCCCTTGAGCACACGGCTTGCGGCAGCGAACATATTGGCCGCATTGATATCATTGTTCAGGTTGCGGTTGGTGAATGCCCACATATCGTCAGGAGTACCGCTGCGCTTGCCATCGGCCGATTTCACATACTTGGGCAGGCTGGGATCATAGTGCAGACCGTCTGTGATGGCGGCAGCATCACCCAGGTGATGGTAGTTGTCAAGAACTGAGTTGGACAGTGTCTGTGACATGAAGCCGATGTTCTCGGCCTGGGCCAGCAGGTTCAGAACGCCGTGCTCGATGTACTGCAGCAGGTCGGGTTTGCCGTCCGGACGGTGCAGGTCAACATAACGCTGCTCCTCACTTACGAACGTCTCGTCACGCATTGGATGGAACAGCTCCCATGCTGCAACCATGTTCTGTACAACGCTGATGTTTGATCCGGTCTCGATGTCAAAGTCACCGGCATCAAAGTAACCGCCCACGTTCAGGCCCGGGATGAGCTCGTAGGGTTTGTACTTGGTGTTGGTCTGTGCACCCTGTGAGTGAAGGTCAAAGTGATCACTCTGGGGAGCCTGCAGATAACCCTCCTTGAACGGCTCGCCGTGCCAGATGCGGTAACCCTCGTTTACGGTCATATGGTTCATGTGGATAGGAATCCATACGTCACTGGTGGCATCGGTTATCCAGTTATAGACAGAATTGTCGATGATGAAATTGCCGGTCTTGTAATCGCCATACTTGATGTAGTAGACACCGGGGGTCTTGACATCGGTAAAGTCAAATTTCACGTAGTTGTACTTGTAGTACATGCCCCAGACGTCGATGTTACCCTTGTAAGCAACCTTCTCGCTGCCGTCATCCTCTATCTTGATGATTGAAGCGGTCTTGAGAGGCTTGTCCATCTTGTCAAGCTCGATAATGGCAACCTTGGGCTGTGAAGGAATGTAACCCACCTGTGAGAAACCTATGTTGGGCTCTCTTATCCAGCCGGGAATGGCATGAGGTTCAACAGTCCAGGTAACCACCATGCCGGTCTTGCCTGCGGGCAGGACTGAACGCAGAACGAACCAGCCGTTCTGAGCCAGCATACGTCCGTCGTACAGCTCCAGCATTGCATCATCAGAGTTGATCTTGATCATACGTTCGGGTGCATCGGGAGCAATCAGGATGGAGTGACCTGTCTCAAGAGGCAGCGGATCAACGAACTCACCTGTACCGCGGTCATCATATGTACGGAATCCCTTGAACTGACGGGGTTTCTCATCATTAGATACGGCCTGGGTCTGGCTGACTGCATAGCGCGGGAATCGGTTAGGACGTCCGTCCATCAGATAGGTTTTGCCCCAGTACTGTGACGGCAGGAACTCCAGGTTGAAACCGGCCTTGCCTGCAAGGAACTCAGGTACGGGCTTGTCCAGATATACCGCAATCTCCACAGCCTTACCCTTTGCGGTAACCACTACGCGTGAGTCAAAGTCGTAATCTGCATAACGCATGGTCACCTCGATGGAGTTGTTGATTGAATCAACCACACGTGAAGGTGATGCAGGTACCAGGTCCCACTGCTCGGGGGTCTTGTTAAGACGGACGGCACCGCCCTGAACGGTACGTACACCGTGATGGATTATTTCTATTCCGGAGTTCTTCTCATCATTGAATCCACCGGAGAAAGTGTTGCTGAACACCAGGACGTTCACACCCTGCGTTTCAAAATACTCCTTGTCATTCAGCTTAAGGTCTGCAGCCTCCTTAGGCGCATTGTCACAAGCGGCCACAAGAAGAGCCGCCAATCCCATAAGAATCAAATTCCTTTTCATATTTGTGTAAGGCTAATAAGTAATTGACTAGGTTAGTGTCTGCTAATATAAGGAAAACAATTTAATAAGCACTATCTTTGCGGCCGATATGAACAAACTGGTGATTTTTGATCTGGACGGCACGCTGCTCAACACCATCGCGGATTTGGGTAACGCAGCCAACCATACGCTTGCTGAGCTGGGTCTGCCCCGGCATGAACTTGATGAGTACCGTCTGATGGTAGGCAACGGAATGCGCAAACTGATTGAGCGTGCGCTTCCTGCCGATAAGGCCGCTGATGATGCATTTGTTGACAGCACTCTGGCAAGTTTTCTGGCATACTACGCAGAGCATATAGATCTTTACACCCGTCCCTATCCCGGAATCCCGGAACTCATCAGCACTCTTGCCGCACAAGGCTATAAACTTGCCGTAGCATCAAACAAGATTCAGACCGGAGCCGAAAAACTGATAGCAAAATTCTTCCCTGATACAGACTTCGTTGCGGTAATGGGCAACAGCCCCCAGTATCCCCTCAAGCCCGATGCCGCCCTGGTTCAGTACATAATGGACAAGGCCGGAACAGACCGAGCCCACACCATGATGATAGGTGATTCAGGGACCGATATCCAGACCGCCCGTAACGCAGGAATACCAGTAATAGCCGTAAGCTGGGGTTTCCGCCCGCGTCACGAACTCACTGCCGCCGACCATATCGCCGACAACACAGATCAGATTCAACGTATTTTGGAAAGCAGCGATTCCAACGCCTGATTGCGCTGGGCCTCGAACTTTGCCGCCTGAGCCGTACCGGCATTCAGGATGCGGTGCTGCATCATGCCGTGAACCTTTTCGGCCTCGGCCAATAAAGGACGGTCGCTGTCGGCAAGTGCAAAATCCATAAATCGATCAAAGATATAATCGGCTGCCTGTGCCGACGGATGCATCATGTCATCGGCATAGAAACGGTAGTCACGGAGTTCATCCATCAGGATCTCGTATGCCGGGAAGTAATGTGCGTTGGGGTATCGCTCCACCAGTTTCTGAACGCCCAGATGCAGCGTAGCCTTACTCAGGGTATTTGCATGCAGGCCGTCTGCCAGATGACGCACTGGACTGACGGTAAAGATCCATTGTCTGCCGGGACGCGCAGCCACATACTGGCTCAGCGCATCATATACCTGATCGGCATCAATCATAGTGCGCTCAAAACGGTCGGCCGGCAACTTGTGGCAGTTGGCTACCACATTGCCCGACTCCTTATCCGTATAAATGAATGCCGTACCCAATGTAACCACAACCCAGCCCTCACGGTAATAGAAGTCCGATGCATCCGCAAGCACCTTGTTTGCGTTGTCCAGGAACTCCTGTGCAGTCGGACGGGCCAGACTGCCGTGATGATGGAAAGAGCAGAATCCACCGCCGGTTTCAATAACGTCATCGGGTATGAAACTGCACTGCTCGGCGTTTATTCCGTAGCCCTCAAGCAGTCCCAGACAGTCAGATATCGAGCAGGGGTTGAAAAGGACGCCGAACGGATTCACCCGTGTATCAAAATAACGCTCAGTGCAGCGACGGCCTATCTCGTCGGCAAAGCATGAGCCCACAAAAAGGATGCTGTCCTTGTAGGTCAGCCTCTTTTCAAGCGGTTTTATCTCAACGGGTGTGTTCAGTTTCATTTTGTAATGCCTTTATATTCGGCGCAGACCTTGTGATATGATTCAAGGTTACCTATGTCGTAACGGCGGCCGGGCATCTCCATCGCATAGACGGGAGTCTGGGTGCAGAGCCATGCTATGTAACTGCCGGGAGCATCGGTACCGCATCCGGCTGCAATGCCTGCGGGAACCAGTCGGGCATCGGCCTTGGTGTAGAAGTAGAACGGCGGACAGCACCAGTTGGATTTGGGCTGCGCGGGTTTCTCCTCCATTCCCAGGATTCTGTCATCGGGAGCTACCTCTACTATTCCGCACTTTACCAGTCTGGCGGTATCAGGCTCAAAGTAACGCATTATGCAGGATGTCTGCTTGGAGTGTGCGTAACGGACAAACTTCTGCAGACTGAAATCAAGCACGTTGTCACCGGCTATCACCAGCATGTCATCGTCCAGACCCAGTTTGTCAATGGCGAACTGGATGTCACGGACGGCTCCCAGACGGGTCTCGTTGGTGCTGGTTCCGTCATCCACAACGGTAATCTTTACGCT
This sequence comes from Bacteroidaceae bacterium, assembly GCA_017557635.1. Lineage (GTDB taxonomy): Bacteria > Bacteroidota > Bacteroidia > Bacteroidales > Bacteroidaceae > Colenecus. Next base: position 33,912 of record JAFYYH010000021.1, read on the forward strand.
CTTGCCTGCTGCCCACTCGTCAAAGTGGTGTGCGAACTTATGGTTTGAAATAACCACGTATTCATCGACCAATCCGGCACCCTCAATGTCATCAATGAGCCAGTCCAGGATGGTCTTGTCACCAACCTTGAGCAACGGTTTGGGGAAGTTCTCGGTAAGCGGATACAACCTGGTTGCATAACCCGCTGCAAGTATCAGGCACTTCATAGTTTCAGTCCGTCGGCCGAGTGGCAGATGGTTGCCATATATTTGCCCTCAAGTGCAGGGAACGCCTTGAGGTACTCCTTTGAAACCTTGTCAATGATGCTCTCGCGGTAAGCGGGATCAATCAGAGCCATGCAGCATCCCTTGAATCCGGCACCGCTGAAACGGCCACCGTAGATGCCCTCGGTGCGGGTCATGATGTCATACAGGGTCTTGAGTTCAGGTGAACCTGTCTCCCAGTTATAGATTGATGAGTTGCCCGACTGGAAACTCAGACGGCCGTACTCCTCAATGTCACCCCTGCGCCATGCCTCGGCTCCTGCAACCACACGCTCCTGCTCGGTGTACCAGTGCTCGGCACGCTTGCGCCAGTTATCGGGCAGACGGTCCTTGTAGGTATCATACACATCACGCGGAACCTGACGGAAGTAGGTCTCACCGAATTTTCCGTACTCCATACCTGCATAAGCAAGAAGGGCGTATGCGGCGCTGCGGCACTCATCGACCCTCATGTTGAACTTGCTGCCTGCCAGCGTACGCTCCACGCCGCTGAAGAATATCGCTATCTCATACGGCTTCATCTTTGGAGATGTAGGTATGAGTTCATAAGTATCGTCCTTGGTGTCCAGGTAGAGCAGATGGTCCTTCTTGGAGTACATCTCGCAGCTCTGGTCCAGCTTGCCGCTGTTCACGCCCACGTAATTGTTCTCGGACGCCATAGCGATCATGATCATCTCCAGTGCGGTCAGTTTTATGTTGTTGACCTTGCAAAGGGCCGACAGGAACACCAGACAGACGGCGGCCGATGATGACAGTCCGCCAATGGGCAGCGTACCCTCAATCACACCGCAAAGACCGGTGGAAAGGGTATATTTCTGTGAAAGTGCGATGGTGACACCGCGCAGGTAATCGGCCCAGTCGTTCTGCTTGATATCGGCTATCTCGCGGATATGGAACTGGGCGCGCTTGTCAAACTGCAGCGACTGAAGTTCAATCACGCCGTTCTGTTTGGGGCTGTAGGCAAAGTAAATGCCACGGTCTATGGCGATACCGGTTATGCGGCCCAACTGATGGTCCACATGCGCTCCGATGGGACAGATTCTGTAGGGGCAGAACGCTACGTCCTCAGGTGCCTTGCGGTAAGTCTCTTCAAATATCTCCTCGCACTTCATATCTCAATTCTAAATTCTCAAGTCTCAATTCTCAATTCAAAACCCGTTAGGGTTCTGGCGCTGCCAGTTCCAACTGTCACGAACCATCTCGTCAAGTCCGAACTCAGCCTTCCAGCCCAGCTCACGCTCTGCCTTTGAGGGGTCGCTGTAGCAGGTTGCAATGTCGCCCGGGCGACGCGGTTTTATGCTGTACGGAACCTTTACACCGTTTACTCTTTCAAATGCCTTGACTACGTCCAGCACCGAGTAGCCGTGACCGGTACCCAGATTGTAGAGTCCCAGTCCGCACTTACGCTCGATTGCCTTGAGGGCGCACACATGACCGCGTGCCAGATCCACAACATGGATGTAGTCGCGCACGCCTGTGCCGTCAGGGGTATCATAGTCATTGCCGAAAACGCCCAATTCATCGCGTTTTCCTACTGCTACCTGGGTTACATATGGCATCAGGTTATTGGGTATGCCGTTGGGGTTCTCACCTATCAGACCGCTCGGATGAGCGCCTATGGGGTTGAAGTAACGGAGCAGCACTACGTTCCACTCCTTGTCGGCTGCCTGCATATCGGTCAATACCTGCTCCAGCATGCTCTTGGTCCATCCGTAGGGGTTAGTGCAGACACCTTTGGGGCACTCCTCGGTAATGGGGATTATCTCGGGGTTGCCGTAGACGGTGGCGCTTGATGAGAATATGATGTTCTTGACACCGTGCTCACGCATGGCCTGTACCAGAACCAGCGTTCCGCTAATGTTGTTCTCATAATACTCAATGGGCATTGACACTGACTCGCCCACAGCCTTGAGACCTGCAAAATGTATGCAGGCGTCAAACTTGTACTGCTCCAGCACCTTGTCCAGTCCCTTGCGGTCGCGGATATCGACCTTATGGAAAGGAATCTCAGTGCCGCCCAGAATCTTGGACACACGCCTCAGGCTCTCGGGGTTGGAGTTACTCAGATTGTCAACAACTACGGCGGTATGACCGGCCTTGTAAAGTTCAATAATTGTGTGTGAGCCGATAAAACCGGCGCCACCTGTAACCAGTATATTCATCAATCGATCTTTTTCTTTTCAACTGTCCAGTCGGGACGTGACTCCAAACCGCAGGGTTTACCCTTGAGCATGGCTGCTGCCTCCTTGTCGCCCTTGAGCTGCCACTCGAGCCAGGCCAACGCGGCAATTGAGAACTCACCGCCGTGAGGCTGTCCGTATGTGCCGCCGTGACCTACGGGGTAGTTCACTGCAACTGCGGGAACATGGTCTATGCGCTTGAAATCATCCATTCCGTTCTCATATGCTATGTCGGTAGGACCGCCCAGCAGATACATTACCGGAGTGTGGATCTTCAAGAGGTCCTCCTTAGCGGGCATCGGCATACCGGGAACTGCACCTGACGGGTCGATGAACGAACCGCTGTTGCATATCATGATAGCCTTGAGACGCTTGTCGGCTGCATTTACCAGAGTCTGCAGACCGCCGCATGACATACCCGCTGCAGCAATGTTCTTAACGTCCAGCTTATTGTAATAAGGGCTGTTCTTATCGGAATTCTGAGCTATTGCCCAGTCAAGTCCCTCAATCTGCTGCTCGGCTTTGGACTGTGCGCCGCGGTAACGCTCACCCTCGGCAGGCCAGTAACCTATGGCAACTACCAGGAATCCGTGTGATGCAATCTCGCTCAGGAAGTTCTGATGCTCCCAGGGTGAGTTGGTGCAGGCACCGTTACCCCAAACCAGGATAGGCAGAGGGTTCTTCTTGCTGAAAGCACTCAAATCAGCGGGACGGAAAATGGTATGGGCCTCAAGACTGGGCTCCTCAACCATTATTGCCTTGTAAGGGCCTGTACCGCCATCCTCTACAGTGCGGTTCTTAGTATAAGTCTCCTGAGCATTCAAGCCCATCACAAACGCTGCACCCAGCAGCAAAGAAAGAATCCTTTTCATATTCAAAAATATTTATAGTCGTTTCGCAAATATACAACAAAACCCATTTAACAAAGATTCCCCGTGAGCGGAACTTTTGGGGGTATCGGTATCAGAAACCATAGACGCCCATGTCTCTGTGAATGGGAGGGGCCCGCTCCGTAGGAGTGGGAGGGATAGGCCGAAGGCCGTAGTTTCAGATACTGATACCCCAAAAGTTCCCTTCAAAACCTGTTAAAAGTTCCTAGTTATTGTCAGAACACCTGCTGAGAGAGCGGGAACATCCAGTATCACATCATTGCCGTCAATCTGACCTTGTGCCTTCTGCAGGGCAACGGCGTTCTTGTTCTCCATGCTGTTGGCAACGGTCAGCGAGCCCGGAGCATAGTACTCGAACTCTGTGGCCGATACGCCCGTCCAGTCACCCTTGATGCGGATCTTTCCGGCCTCCTCGGTGGGGTTGACAACCTTTACGATCACATCGGCACCGTTCTCAGACATGGTGGTGCTTACGCTGATATTGCCGGTTTCACCGGTGAATGCAAGACGGTACTTTGAGAAGTGGTCATACCAGAGTTCGGTTACCTGGCAGTTGGGAGCCTTGAAAAGATCCTTATAGTCAAAGTTGATGAACGCGTTGTTCCAGTCAGGAGCATCGGTACGGCGTATGAACAGTGCGGCTGCACCCATGGCAACCACGTCGCGGGCCTCACACATATTCAGGAATCCGCCGGCAAACAGACCTGTGCGCCAATCGATGCTGTTCAGGTTCCACTCTGAGATAAAGAGCTTGATGTTGGGGTTGGGACCCTCGGCAATCATCTTGGCATAACGGTCGTACTGCTGGCCCAGACGTGCGGGACCGGTAGCGTAACCGCCCTGCTGCTCGTAATGGTGCAGGCTCAGATAGTCAAAGTAATTACCGCTGCGCTTGATGAACTGCTCGTCCTCACCGAATCCGCCGCAGGCAATGATCTTGATTGACGGGTCGATCTTGCGCATGGCGGTGCTGAAGTCACGAACGCACTTCTCATAGCGCTCAATACCCATCTCCCACATCTCGTTGTCAATCTCCCAGTACTTGACGTTATAGGGCTCGGGATGTCCGTTGGCGGCACGCTTTGCACCCCACTCATCGGTGGCGGGAGCATTGCAGTAACGCAGCCAGTTCACGGCATCCTCAAGAATCCGGTCGTATTCATCGGCCGGACGCTCAAACTTGACGCTTACCACGATCACGGGCTCGGAGTTGACCTCGCGGCAGAACTTTATGAACTCATCGGTACCAAAGCAGTTCTGGTCATAGTCCATCCACATCCAGTGTGCCCAGCGCTCACGGTTCTCTTGCGGGCCGATACCCCACTGCCAGTCATACTGAGCAACGTATCCGCCGCCCGGCCAGCGCAGACATGTAGGATGCAGTTCCTTAACGGCCTGAAGGATGTCGGGACGGAAACCGCCAAGGTCCTTACCGGTCTGAGTTGAAAGGGTAACCATATCAACCTGTACGGTGCCTCCCTTTACAACGATCGCAAAATCACCGTCGCCGCTTATCTGCTCAACCTTGCCGCCGACTATCTTCATCCTAAGGTTCATATTCTCCTGTGTTCCTTCGCCAAGAGCCTGAGGCTCAAGGGTGAACTCATATTTCTTCCACTCCTTGCTGTTTATCTTGCCAAGTGACTGACGAGCCACGAAATCACCTTTCTCATTACGCAGTCCTACTATCAGTTCACCCTTGCCCTTGGCATAGATTGAACCTACATACTTCTCACGGACAATTATATTCTGCGGGCCCTGTGCCATGCCGGCCTCAGCCTTCTTGCCGGCCGTAATCTCCTGTGAGTAACGCATGTTCACGGCATCGTCTTTAATAAGACGGTACTTACCCTCGCCGAATGCGGTCCACTCGGGAGCGACCTCGGGAATCTGAACATCCTTGGGAGTACCGGTGAATACGGTGTTTTCACCGCTCTTTACAACGATGTTGCGGTATGTAGCCTCGGTGTAGTTGACCCAGAAAACCAGGTCGTTCTTACCGGTCTGCTCCAGGCCGCTGTACTTTACAACCTCCTTGTCATCAAAGTACATGGTAACATCGGCACCCTTACGGCTTATGCGAAGTTTGTGCCAGTCCTGTTTCTCGTTCACCTGATCCTTTGTGGCAGGGGCCGATGCCAGAGCGGACAGTGTATTCATGCGTCTGCCCGGACGTCCGCCGAATCCCTGTGATTCACGAACCTCCATGGCGCAGATTGAGAAATCTGCAGTGGAGCTCTGCGGCTGCAAGGCGGCGCGTGCGTTTGCCTCATTGGCAGCGGCAATCTGTGACTCGGTCTGTGCGGGTGTGAATGTGCGTCCCTCATAATAGGGATCGTGGATGCGTGCAAAATATGCGCTTCCATCGGCCTTTTGTCCGAATGCGAACCTTATATCCATCAGTCCGCCGCTCCATGAACGGCGTGCCAGCTTGTATGAACGCCAGTTAAGGTCCATTGTTATCTCGTAGTCATCGGACTCGATGGTGGCTATATTCAGAGGTTGCTCGTAACGTGTGGGTGAATGCAGGATCATGTCATCATCCATGAACCATCCGTCAAAGTAACCGTCACGAGGCGGAATTCCGGGATACTGCTCGGGTTCGAATGAACGGCCGTATATCAGCTCCTGCCAGACACCGTTGTTGGCGCTGAAGTAGATGTGCTCGAACAGCTGTCCGTACAGCATCTCGTCAATGATACCTGAGGGCTGCTTGCTCTCAACTGTGATTTCATACTCGTTTTGCGCCCCAGCCTGTAAGGTCAGCAGCGACAGGGCAATGGTCAGTAATTTTTTCATATCTGTAATTGATTATCGTGATACAACTTTAAAGAGCTTGTCACCGCGGCGCACACGCTCCGGAGTCTTGAATGATACTCGTACTCCCTGCGGCACGGTCTCAACGGTCTTGAGGTCAACTCGCGGATCATCCAGGTTGAATGTGATGCATCCGGTAGTGGCACCGGTTACCATCAGTTTGTCGCCTGCGCTGATGGGTGCGGCCTCAATGCTGAACTCGGCAACCTCAATCTTTGAGAACCAGTCGGTGCACTTGCCTACATAGACCTTGGTCTCGGTGGCCTGAGATCCGTACACATCATTCCACTCGCCTAGACGCTGGCCCAGATAGTAGCCGTCCCAGAATCCTCGGTTGAATACCGTAGCCAGGCGCTTGTCCCAATTATCCTTCTTTTCATCGGTGAAATCGCCGTCCAGAACAGCCTGGATTGCCTCACCGTAGCACTCGGCAACAGTGCGTACGTATTCAGGTCCGCGGGCACGGCCCTCGATCTTGAACACCTGTACGCCGGCCTCGATCATACGGTCCATGAAGCGTATGGTCTTGAGGTCCTTGGGCGACATTATGTACTGGTTTTCAATAGCCAGTTCTATATCGGTCTCTCGGTCCTTTACAATATATCCGCGGCGGCACAGCTGCATGCATGCACCGCGGTTGGCGCTTGCGTTCATCTCGTTAAGGCTCAGGTAGCACTTGCCGCTTATGGCCATGCAGAGAGCTCCGTGGCAGAACATCTCAATGCGGATACGCTCGCCCTTGGGTCCGCGTATATCCTGCTCTATTATCTGCTTATGGATTTCAGTCACCTGATCCAGATTCAGCTCACGCGCCAGCACCACCACATCAGCAAACTGGGCATAGAACTTGAGCGCCTCGATGTTGCTTATGTTGAGCTGGGTTGAAAGATGCACCTCCATGCCCACCTTGTTGCAGTAGGTCATCACCGCAATATCGCATGCTATTATGGCCGATATCCCCGCCTCCAATGCGGCATCCACAATCTCATGCACCAGAGGAATGTCCTCACCGTACATCACGGTGTTCAGGGTCAGGTAACTCTTGACTCCGTGCGCGTCACACTGGCTGGCAATCTCACGCAGATCATCCAGCGTAAAATGGCTGGCACTGCGCGAACGCATGTTCAGTTTCTCCACACCGAAGTAGATTGATCCCGCTCCGGCCTGGAATGCAGCGGCCAAAGACTCCCACGAGCCTACCGGCGCCATAATTTCGAAATCATGCCATTGGGGACGGTTCTCTTTGGCACTACTTTTAGAATCCATATTGCGCTATTTATACTTTTTCAAAATCGCTTTCCTCAGATTGATGCCAAAGAGAACCGTCCCCACTGGCACCCCAGCGTCCGGAGATTCGGTCCATAATAGCAAACAGATCTGCTACAGTCTCGGCACGCAGCATCTCAATACGTGTATGCCTGAAATCCTCCAATCCTTTGAAGAGGGGGCTTGCAGCGAGGTGACGGCGGATGTGCACTATGCCTCGGCGCTCGTCCAGACGGGCTATGCTGTCCAGGGTCTCCTGCTTGAGCACATCCATCTTCCACTGGAATCCGGGATCCTGCCATTTCTCACCGGTCTCAAGGTAGTGCTTGACCTCCTCAAAGATCCAAGGCCTGCCAAAACTGCCTCGGCCAATCATTATCGCATCCACCCCGTATCGGTCAAAACACTCTTTGGCGCGCTCCGGAGTAGTGATATCGCCATTGCCGATGATAGGGATTTTCATGCGGGGATTCTCCTTGACCTTGCCTATGAGCGTCCAGTCGGCCTGACCGGTGTACATCTGAGCGCGGGTACGGCCGTGAATGGTCAGCGCCTGAATGCCGCAGTCCTGTAACTGCTCGGCCAGCTCCACGATGATCTTGCTTTCATCGTTCCAGCCCAGGCGGGTCTTGACGGTTACGGGAATCTTTACCGCATCCACCACCGCACGGGTAATCTCAAGCATCTTGGGAATATTCTGCAGCATGCCTGCACCACCGCCCTTGCCTGCCACCTTCTTGACCGGGCAGCCAAAGTTCAGGTCCAGCACATCGGGCCCGGCAGCCTCGACCATCTTGGCGGCACCCACCATAGCCTCGGTGTCCTTGCCGTAAATCTGAATGGCCACGGGACGCTCCTCATCACTGATGGTCAGTTTCTGCATGGTACGGTTCACCTCGCGTATCAGAGCATCGCTTGACACGAACTCGGTATAGACCATATCGGCCCCGAACCGCTTGCAAAGCAGACGGAACGCCGGATCAGTCACATCCTCCATCGGAGCCAGAAAAACCGGCCTCTCCCCAAAATCAATATTCCCTATCTTCATTTAAGGTGCTAAATTACTGAATTATCCCAAACCCTCCACTCCTTCCCATCACAAAATACGCCCGCACCTGCGCACCCGCGCGCCCACTATGACCCCAAAACCACCCCCAAACCCATCGCACCAGCCCAAGCGTCCCACAATACGCCCGCACCTGCGTGGAGAGCGGACACTCCGACCGGATACTCGCGTGCAAGCGTATTATTCAGCCCAAGTGTCCACAAAAAAACACCAGCCCTGCTAGCAGAACTGGTGCTTTATGCGTGCTGACAGTGCTTATCAGAAGGCGTACATAGCGGACAGCAGCAGACGGTTGTTGCTGACGTTGTGCGTATCGGTTACAGTACCGTTGGCATTGATAAGGGGTAAACCAGTGAGGTCATCGCGGTTTGCGTATGCAACAGTGGTGAGTTCATATTCGATTCCAAGATTCAGATTTCCCACTGTGTACTGGAGGTTGGGAGCAACTCTCCACATGTTACCGATTGTTCCGTTTTCAACGGCAGATACGGTACCCGGGATGAGGTCCTTGCCGGCACCCCAGTTGCTCATGTAACCGCACATGATACCGCCCTTGAGAGCACCGCCGTACTGAACCTGGAACCATGATGAAGAGGCTGCCAGAGGAGCATACTCAATGCGTCCCGGATCCAGATGGTCAACCTGTCCGAATCCTGAGCAGATACCCAGGTGTGACATATCGTGACCTATCAGGGTCTTGGCCTTTACTGCCAGTTTATCCTTGTTGTACTGTGCCTGAATCATTCCGCACAGACCGTTCTCGTAGTACTTCTTGTTGTTATCGGCCAGGTCAATCATCGGTGAAATACGCTTGTACTCCAGACCACCGCCGACCTTGAAATCACCGAATGTGAAGTCAACGCCTGCGTAGAGCATGGGCACGATGGATCTGCGTGCATAATTGTAAGTCTTTCCGGCAGGGCCTATTGACGGGTTTCCGGCCTGGAATATTGCAGCGCCTGTCAACTTAATCTTTTTGTCATCACCCATGAAATACTCATAACGCAACTGCGGGCTACGGTTGAGGGCGTTGAAAGGTGAGCCGATGGCAATGCCCACGGTGCTGGGGAAGAGGTCGTTCATGGGATGCCAGGTCTGACCCAGGGTGAGTGTGCTGTTTTCCCAATCAAGAGCCATGAAGGCGTGACGGTAAAGAATGCTGCCCGGAGCGGAGTGGCCTGAGAACTCAAGTTCTGCCTTTGCGCGGCTGGCTGCACCGAAGATTTCGGGGCCTTTCAGTACAAAGCCCAGACGGGCCATTGTGCCGAACCATGAGCCCTGAGGAACGGCTCTCTGATCGTGCTGATCAACAGGATCCTGAGCACGGTCTGTGGGATACAGGTAGAGGAAGCCTTCAGCACCGGCTACACTCTCATGTGTGTTTATCCATGACTGTGCGGCAACAAAGCCGTACCAATCGATTGAAACTTGTTTCTGAGCGTTTGCACTCAGAGGAAGCAGGCAGACTACAAGGACCTGCAGGATTAAAGATTTGAATTTCATTGTTTATTGTTTAGGTATTCAAAATGCGATGGTATATGTCTTGCCGGACTTGGTGTCGATGCTCTGATCCTTACCGTTCCAGCTGATGTTCAACTTGCCTCCTACCGTAGAGCGAACGGTTACTGTTGCGGGCTTGCCATCCTTCCAGGTGAGTTCGTCAAGCACAAATCCGCCGCGGCAGCACAGCCCCTTTACGGTTCCGTCCTTCCATACGTCGGGCAGAGCGGGCAGAAGCACGATCTTACCGGTGTGGCTCTGAACGAGCATTTCGGCTATACCTGCGGTGCAACCGAAGTTTCCGTCAATCTGGAATGGCGGGTGGGCATCGAACAGGTTGTTGTATGTACCGCCGCGACCGCCGAATCCGCGTCCGCCGGCAGGCTTGATCTGATCCTGAATGAGTTTGTAGGCATGGTTGCCGTCAAGCAGGCGGGCCCACAGGCAGACCTTCCAACCCATTGACCATCCGGTTGACTCGTCACCGCGTGCCTCGAGGCTGGTGCGTACTGCTTTAAAGAGGTCAGGGGTGCCGTCGGCCGTAATCTGACGTCCGGGATACATACCCCACAGGTGTGATACGTGACGGTGGTTGTCCTTGGGATCATCCCAATCCTCGAACCACTCCTGCAACTGTCCCCAGCTACCTATCTTCATGGGAGCCAGACGACCCTTGACTTCACTGAGTTTTTTCACGAATTCACCGTCCTTTTCGCCCATCAGAGCGGCAGCCTCGATGGTGTTTCCAAAGAGGTCGGCCATCATCTGGTTATCCATTGTGGCGCCGAACACGGTGGTTATGTTGCCCTTGCCCAGAACGTCCTGTACGTGGGGTGCGTTCTCAGGTGAATATGACGGTGCAATCACAAGATATTTGTTGCCCGATACGGGTTCCTCAACAAGGAAGTCGATGAAGAACTCGCAGGCACTCTTCATGATGGGATATATCTCCTTAAGATATTTGGGATCCTGGTTGAACAGGTAGCCGTCCCATATCTGCTGGCAGAACCATGCAGCACCGGTGGGCCACATTCCGTTGTAGGCGCCGTCAACAGCACCGGTGGAACGCCAGATATCGGTGTTGTGGTGCAATGTCCATCCGCGGCAGCCGTACATCTCGGCGGTCTCCTTTCCGTGCTCTGCGCAATCCTTTACCAACTGCAGGAAGGGATCGAATGTCTGGGAGATACCGCAGACGAATGCGGGCCAGTAGTTCATCTCAACATTGATGTTGGTGGTGTACTTGCCGTCCCACGGAGCCTGGCGGCTCTCGTTCCAGATACCCTGCAGGTTGGCGGCCTGTCCGCCCGGCTGTGAGCAGCATATGAGCAGGTATCGGCCGAACTGGAAGTAGAGTGTTACCAGCTGCGGGTCAAAGTTGCTTGCGAACTGGGCTACACGCTGGTCGGTTGGCAGCTTGGCCTGGTCATTGGTGCCCAGGTCCATTGTTACGGTGTGGAACTGCTTCTGGTATGCGCTTATGTGGTCTGCAAGTACCTTGTCATATTTCTTCTTGCCCTTGCTGAAGGGCTCCATCCAGCGGTCGGCAGCCTGATTTTCGTTGCCGTTCACGCTCTGGTAGTTCACAAAGTTGGTACCTATTGAGATATAGATGGTAACTGCATCGGCTCCGTTAACGGTGATGGCGTTGTCATCGGCTGTCATCTGACCGCCCTCGGGTACGATCAGGGTCTTGTCGGTGAAACGGATCTTACCCTCAATGCCTTCGTGGTCGTCGCCCTTGCAGGATACGGTCATCACGGCCTGCTTGCCTGTAATCTCGGCCGAGCGGCTTAAGATGCGGTCCTCGCGGTACGGCAGGTCATAGCGTGCCTTAAATGAGAGAGCACCTTTGGCCGATGCGGTCAGGCGCACTACGATAACCTGGTCGGGGAATGAGACGAAACACTCACGGGTGTACTCAGTTCCGTTTGCCTTGAAGCGGGTCAGAGCTACGGCCTTATCGATGTCCAGTTCCCTGTAATAGTCGGTGAAATCGGTGATTCCGTCAAAATCAAGCATCAGCGAGCCGGCTGTCTGGTAGGGCATTCCGTGCGCGCTCTTGGATGAGATGTACTCATCGCAAAGGGCCTGTGCATCGGACCTACGTCCCTCCCAGAGGGCGGTGCGGATCTGCTCCAGTCCGTCCTTGGCGGCGTAGTTCACATTGTTGTGAGGGCCGCCGCCCCAGATGGTCTCCTCGTTTATCTGGATACGCTCCTGTGCGGGTGTTCCGAACACCATTGCACCAAGGCGGCCGTTACCCAACGGGAGGGCATCGGTCCACTGGCGCGCAGGCGCATCGTACCATAATTTCAGGTTCTCAGTCTGTGAGCAGCATGTCAGTGACACAAGCGCCACTGCTGCAAATAGCAAAGTCTTTTTCATTGTCGGGTTTGGTTAGTGGCAATTATCTAATTATCTGACCTCAAAAGTACTCATTTTTTGCATACGGCCCTAATTATTGGACACTTGGGCTGAATAATACGCTTGTACGCAGGTATCCGGTCGGAGTGTCCGCGCTCCACGCAAGTGCGGGGGTATTTTGGGACACTACGACATAACAATACGTTTGCACGCAGAAAACGCGTCGTAACGTCCGTGTATTTGGCCGCCCCAACCATTATTGTTAGATTTGCGGAAACACTATCCTAGTACCAATTGTTATGAGAAATCTCTACCATCTGTGTGTAGCATCACACAACGAAGTCCTTTTCAGGGATGAGTCTGATTTTCTGGCGTTTACAAACCTGATGGCGCTGGCTGCGTACAAGACAAATGAGGAGTTACTGGCCGATGCGCTTATGTCAACCCACTATCATCTGGCGGTCATGTCGCATGATCCGGCCCCATTTATATCCAGTCTGCGGCACAGTTACGGCCGATACTTCAACTACAAATACAATCGAACGGGCAGACTCGGCCCCAAGGGGTTCTTCCAGACCCGGATAGACGGAATGAAGCACCGAAACGCCGCATTGAGTTACATCCTGAGGAATGGGCTGCACCATGCGCAAAGCCCGACCCCGTTCGGTTACAGGCACTGTACCATCAATTCCGTTTTTAACAAGGAGATGGGCCGAAGCAAGGAACGCCACCTTATTACCTCCCGGTCGGAGATTGCAACGTACTTACCCCGACATGCGGTATTTCCCGATCATTATGTAATGAATGAAGACGGTGTATTCCTTCGCGAATCATTTATGGAGATACCACAGCTGGAATTGTTGTTCGTAACTCCGCGAGGATTCCTGTATCAGATGAACCGATTGTCCGATGAAGTCTGGCAAAAAGAACAGTTGGAAGAGAACCCGAACGAACCGCCTGTCACGTTGAATACCATTGAACGTCCGTTTGACAAGAAGAGCGTACTTTCGATGCTGGAATGTGAGAAGGGTTTCAAGTACGATGCGTCCAAAATGAATGATGTCGCGGTGTGTGACATCATTGATAATCAGCTGATCAAACGATATAAGAAGGCGTCAGTATACGCCCTTGACGAAACGCAGAAAAACAAGATCGCACAGGTGCTTAAAAACGATTTCCGCATCCCCCAGTACCAGATAAACCGATGCCTGGTATGTGGACACTTGGGCTGAATAATACGCTTGCACGCGGGTTTACGGTCGGAGCGTCCGCGCTCCACGCAGGTGCGGGCGTATTAATGGACGCTTGGACAACACAATACGCTCGTACACGGAAAACACGTTGAAGCGTCCACGCACCATGCGGAAAACGTCCCCACAACGCAAAAGAAAATAGCGCTGTACGATAGAGGTTTCGGTTATTATGACTACCTTTGTTTGCCCTAATGCAAAGCAAGGAAAATTACAATCAATTATAAGGAAAAACTATGTATCTGTTAGGTTATGACATAGGCAGCTCTTCAGTGAAGTGCAGTCTTGTAGATGCCCAGAACGGCAGTTGCGTTGCAACCGCGTTCGCCCCAAAGAGTGAAGCACCCATTAAAGCAGTCAACCCCGGATGGGCTGAGCAGAACCCTGAAGACTGGTGGTCATACCTCAAGGCAGCCACTGCCGATGTAATGTCACAGTGCAAGGTCGATGTCAAGGACATCAAGGCCATCGGAATCTCCTATCAGATGCACGGACTGGTGTGCGTTGACAAGAACCAGAAGGTACTTCGCCCCGCCATCATATGGTGTGACTCCCGCGCAGTAGGCATCGGCGAGAACGCATTCCAGGAACTGGGCCGTTCACAGTGCCTCACCCACCTGCTCAACACCCCCGGCAACTTCACAGCCTCAAAACTGGCATGGGTAAAGCAGAACGAACCCAAGATCTTTGACAAGATCGACAAGATCATGCTCCCCGGTGACTACATCGCAATGCGTCTGACCGGCGAGATCGCAACCACAATATCAGGCCTGAGTGAAGGTATGTTCTGGGACTTCCAGACCGGCAAGGTTGCCGACTTCCTGCTTGATTTCTACGGAATACCCCGCACTTTCATACCCAACATCGTTCCCACCTTCGCAGAGCAGGGCCGTCTGACCGCCGCCGCTGCCAAGGAACTGAACCTGGCCGAGGGCACACCCGTTACCTACCGTGCCGGTGACCAGCCCAACAACGCCCTTTCACTGAACGTATTCGAGCCCGGTGAAATCGCCTCAACCGCAGGTACATCAGGTGTTGTATACGGTGTGAACGGTGAGATCAGTTACGATCCCAAGTCAAGAGTGAACACATTCGCCCACGTAAACCACAAGACCGGTTTCAACCGTCTGGGTATCCTACTCTGCATCAACGGTACAGGTATCCTCAATGCGTGGATGAAGCGCAACATAGTACCCGAGGGTATCGGTTATGCCGAGATGAACGACCTGGCCGCCCAGGCACCCATCGGTGCAGCAGGCGTATCAGTACTGCCTTTCGGTAACGGTGCCGAGCGTGTTCTTGAGAACAAGGAGCGCGGCTGCAGCTTCAACGGTGTGAACTTCAACATCCACAACCGCTCACATCTGCTTCGTGCAGCTCAGGAAGGTATCGTATTCTCATTCAAATACGGTATCGAGATAATGGAGGATATGGGTATGCCCGTGAACAAGATTCACGCCGGCAACGCCAACATGTTCCTCAGCCCGCTCTTCCGCGACACTCTGGCCGGTGTAACCGGTGCCACCATCGAACTTTACGACACAGACGGTTCAATAGGTGCAGCCAAGGGTGCAGGTATGGGAGCCCACATCTACAATGACCACAACGAGGCCTTCGCATCACTGCAGAAAATCCGTGTCATCGAGCCTAAGGCTTCCGATATGCCCGCTTACGATGAGGCATACCAGCTCTGGAAATCATACATTCAACAATAAAAAGCCAAATTACTGACAAAATGAGAACAAACAAGACAACCACGATCATTATGGCTGCCCTCTGCTTAGTCCTGGGCATTGCCGCATGTTCATCATCCAAGAGTGCATCCAAACTGGCTCCCGCCAAGAAGGGATACGCCGAGACCGGAAAGTACCGCAACTACCTTAAGGAACTCGGTTTCAGCCAGGAGGAGATTGACGGAAAGATTCAGGAAATCTACTCAGTCATATTCGAGGGTGAAGGAGCCGCTTACCACGATGTTGACGTTGAGGTTGACGGCAAGATGATACCCATGGGTTACATATCGGACGTAAAGAACAACGACGTTCGTACCGAGGGCCAGTCATACGCAATGATGATAGCTGTCCAGCTGGACAAACCTGAATTATTCAACAGAGTATGGCGCTGGTCAAAGCACTATATGCGTCACAACGAGGACGGTCCCTCACACGGTCTGTTTGCATGGTCATGCCGTACCAACGGCCGCCGCACATCAAACGGATCAGCCAGTGACGGTGAGCTCTACTACGTAACCGACCTTCTGCTGGCATCACGCCGCTGGGGAAGCTATGAGGAGTTCAACTACCTGGCCGAGGCACAGGAGCTGCTTAACGACCTCTTCTCAAAGGACGGTACAGGTGGTGTAACCAACATCATCAACATGGAGAAGAAGCTCATCAACTTCTGCCCCGATGTTCGTTCAAACGAGTGGACCGATCCTTCATATCACCTGCCCGCATTCTATGAAATCTGGGCCGAGACTGCCAAGGACGGTCGTGAGGCAATCTACCGCGAGCTGGCTGACAGCGCACGTGCATACCTGCACCGCGCCTGCGACCCTGTTACCGGTATCAACCCCGACCAGAGCCAGTTTGACGGTACTCCCAACCGCGGCAGCGAGTTCCACTATGACTCATGGCGCGTTCCTATGAACATCGCTATGGACTTCACATGGTACCACAAGGATGCTCAGTGGCAGACCGAGTATGCCACCAAGTTCCAGAACACCATCCTGGGCCGCTACGGCATCACCGAGTTCCCCGATCAGTTCGCACTCAACGGTGACGTATCAGCACGTCCCATGGGCGGCGGCCGCTGGCGTCCCAACCTGCGTCACTCAATCGGTTTTGTAGGCACCATGGCCACCACAGCCCTGATGTGTGACAGCGAGTACAACCAGGAACTGGTAAAGCATATGTTCTCACTCAAGCACGAGCCCTATGAGGACGGCTACTACGATGTATACTACGACGGTTTGATTTACCTTTTCGCCCTGTTGCACCTTAGCGGCAACTATCGCATGAACTGGTAAAATATACAGATACCATACGGAGCGTCCCGGCCATTTTGTTTTGGTCGGGACGTTCTTTTTTACAAAAAAACAACTGCCGATAGCTTCGCTTTCTAAAATTCTTGTTATCTTTACGCGCTATATAAGTACATGCGTACATACGCGCGAGCGA
This sequence comes from Bacteroidaceae bacterium, assembly GCA_017557635.1. Taxonomy (GTDB): domain Bacteria; phylum Bacteroidota; class Bacteroidia; order Bacteroidales; family Bacteroidaceae; genus Colenecus. Next base: position 50,691 of record JAFYYH010000021.1, read on the forward strand.
GCGCATATACTTAGGTACCAGACCCTAATAGGACTAAATAATTAATAACCAAAGATATGAAAATCAACAAAAGACTGTTCAGAAAGTCAGTACTGGCCGTTGCAGCCATCGCATTCCTCGGATTGGGAGTATCCTGTAAAGATCTCTGGAGCGAGCAGCACCCGGGTACTTACTACACAAACAATGGTGAAACTGTAGCCGACTACCTTACCGGTAGGGTTAAGAATCACGGTGATTATTCTTACTTCATCGCCATCCTGGAGAAGGCTGAGCTTTGGGGTCAGATGAGAACCTACGGCACATACACCTGCTTTGCCCCTGATGACAAAGCCATGCAGGCATACTTCGACGAGAGACGTGCCGAAGCCCCCAACGACTCAGTACGCACTGTATTTGCAAGCCTTGAAAATGTTCTGCAGAACCGCAAGCTTTGCGATACCATCGCACGCACCCACCTGTTCAACAACGCCATGTATGCTTCAGATTTGAACGGTGACGGAGTTCTCCAGCATCCTAACATGCTTGACCGTTATGTAACATACAACTCATTCCCCGATTCAACTGATAAGGTTGTTGATGCAAACGGCAATGTGATTAAGGCTCATGACGGTACAGATTCCGTCAACATCAAACTGAAGTACCTCATCAACATGCAGGCATCACTTATCAAGACCGATGACTCTGTACAGAACGGTGTTGTACACAAGGTTGACAAGGTTATCCGTTCTTCAAATCAGTTCCTCCCCGGTCTGATGAAGGAGAACCCCAACCTCACAATATTCTACGGAGCTCTTGTATCCACAAAACTCATCAACAAGATGGAGGGTGTCTATTTTGATGAGACTTATCCCGCAATTGATTATGAGTGGACCGAGCAGGCTCTCCGTGACAACTATGCCGGACTTCACAAGAACGAGACAGCATTCGAAACCGGTGATAACGCAGACCGCATTGCTTACCCCGAAAAACGTGAGTTCAAGTTCACGATGTTCGTAATGCCTGATACCGCTCTTGCAACATACAGTGACAATTACTGGTCAGGTGGTATTAAAGATGTAAATGATCTGCGTGAGTATGCCAAGAAGGTATATAACGATGCCGAGCACATCAACGATGCAGACTCTCTGCCTACCAGCCCGCTGTATCAGCTTATCGCTTATCATATCCTGCCGTGCTGGCTCTCATATGACCAGTTCAACACCCGTCAGATTCAGTTGCGTCAGCGTCACCTCCATTTCCAGGAGCATGACATGGAGGACTTCTTCGAGACCATGCTTCCTCACTCAATCATGCGTATAAGCACTCCTTACCCCACCAACGAGAACCCGCTGGGTATCTTCATCAACCGTCGTGGTACTATCACAACCGGTCTGATTTCCGAGGGTGTAAGAATTGCTCAGAATGCAAGTGAGTATAATCTGCCGGGCAGCCTGACCAACATCTGCGTAAACGGCGGATACCATTACATCAACAAGCTTCTTGTATATGATGATTTCACCCGCAATACCGCACTCCAGTGCCGTATGAGAATCATGTGCTGCACTCTGTCACCTGACTTCATCAACAGCCGCGGCCGTGGCCGTCTGAACGGTGAGACCAACATCAAGAATATTGACAAGATGTCAATGGCATACAAGATGGGTTATTGCACCAACTTCCTGTGGGTTGAGGATCAGACCAAGTTCTTTGTAAGATATCGTGACGCAAGTTTCGGAACATATAACGGTGATGAGCTCACAATCCGCGGTAGTTATGACCTCGCATTCAAACTGCCTCCTGTACCTGCCGACGGTACTTATGAGATCCGTGTATGGAACAACTCTCTTGCCAGCAGCGGCCGTGGTGACCGTGGTATCGTTCAGTTCTACCTGCACCAGTACAATCCTGTAGAGGATGCCAATACATACTGGCGTAACTGGAAGTGGGATCCGCAGGGTATTCCTGTTGACCTTCGCTTAGGTGGTAGTGATTCACGTATCGGTATGGTACCTGACAATGATGACAGATACAGTGGAATGTCTGCAACTCAGGTGGAAGAGGCCATTAAACTCAACGACCGTGCTATGCGTATCCGTGGCTTCCTTAAGGCTCCGGATTCATACACCAGCGGTTCATCAACAGACTACAGCGGTGATCCTATCCGTGTAGATGAGAACTGCTACCGCAAGATCATGTCCAATGAATATCTCAAGGCCGACAACGACTATTGGGTTCGTATGCGTCAGGTTTATGAGGAGGACGGTGTATTCCCGTTCAGCTTCATCGAGATTGTACCTAAGAGCGTATATGAGGGTGCCGAGGATCAGCATTGATCCCCGCCCCCTTACATAAAAAAATATCGGAGCAGAAATGCTCCGATATTTTTTTGTCTATCAGTTGAAGATTTTGATTAACGTGTTCCTCCCGGACGGAACTGTTGACCGGGTATTTGCTGGCCGTTCTGCTGGCCACCTCTCTGAGGATTAAATCCAGGACCGAAACCGGGACCGAACTGTCCGGGCTGACCAGTCTGAGGGAATTGTCCCTGAGGGCCAAAAGGCTGGCCCTGAGGAGCGAACTGCTGGCGGCGCTGCTGCCACAGGCTGTCGCGGTTCTCAAAGCGTCTGCGGTTCTCCTGCATACGACGTATCATTGCAGTATCAGGCTGACCCCAGTTCTTCCAGTAGTTCTCCCACCACTGCTGCTGCTGTTCATCGGCCTGCTGCATTTCACGCTGACGGTGACGCTGGAAATCAAACATATGGGGCTGCATCATGAACTGCGGGTTCATCATGTTCCACTGACCCATCACCTGGAACTGACGCTCATTATGTATACGGGTCTGCTCTGATCTTTCGCCCCAAACCTTCTGGCCAAGCTCCCACTGAGCAATACCCACTTTCTGGCGGGTAGAGTCAGGCAGAGCCTTGTCTAGTTTCTGCATATAGCTGGAGTTTATCTCCTGCCAACGCTTCATGTAATCACGTGATTCAGGCTTGAGTTCACGATTCAGTTTAACCAACTGCTCGTTATACTCAATGTAGATCTTAGCAAACTTCTCGTACTCTTTCTTAGTGAGATTTGCATTCTCCTTTATGAAACGCAGGGACGCATTGATCATCTGCTCGTCCCTGTCCTGCGCCATAACTGACGGAGAGGTCAGGAGCAAACCTGCCAGAATCAACAATGCTGTCCAACGCTTTTTCATAATCAGTTGCCGTAGTAGTTGCTCATCATTGAATAGACGCCAAGTTCATCGGCTGTCATATTCTGCAACACCTCATCCACGCTTGCGCACTGTGAGATGCTGTCATAGTCGGGAATATCAATCCCGCCACCAAAGGGATGCAGGAACAGCAGTGCAACTGCAGCCACGCTTGCTGCGCTTGCGAACAGAGCAACAATCCTGCGCTCTACGCGATGCTTGCGCTGCTTTCCAATCTGGGCTACGACACGTTCTGTCATGTCGTCAAGGAAATGCTCAGGCATTCTGTAAGGCATTTCTCTGCTTAAACTTTCCAGATCAAAATCTTTCATAACTGATGTTCTAAAATATAATCCTTTATCTTCTGTACTGCGTAATGATAGTTGGTCTTAAGCGTATTCACACTGTCTCCTACTATCTGGTGAATCTCCTCATAACTCTTGTCATCGTAATATCTGAGGTTAAACACCATCTTCTGCTTGGCCGGCAGGAGTGCAATTGCCTCCTGGAGGAGTATCAGAGTCTCATCGGCATCCGGACTTGCTTCCTCTCGTACGCTGTCCTTAAGCGAGTCGCCCAAATCATCGACCGACATAGTGAAACCGGAACGGTTCTTGAGCAGTTTAAGACTCTCATTTGTCGCTATCTTATAGAGCCATGATGAAAGCGGATACTCGTTGGAGTACGTACTCCTGTACTTATATACGTTTATCATTGTCTCCTGAAGACAGTCCTCCGCATCATCATGGGCCACCACCATTCGGCGAATGTGCCAATATAACGGCTCTCCGTATTTCTTCATGATGAGGCGTACGGCCTCCTCTACGTGATTATCATCACATAGCAGACGGGCAATGGATTCGTCGCTAACTGAAAGAGATCCTTGGCTGTTCACTATGCTATCTTCCTCACGTTTCATCCTTAATATATCGGATAGGTGCAGAAGTTAAATTATTATACTATTTTAACTGTTAATACGCAGCCTGATGGAAGTAATCAAAGTCTGCATAACCGCCAGCCTTTTCAGTGCAGAAACTGTACAGACCCGTGCGGTAACCGGTAAAGTAATCCAGACTGAATGACATCTGCAGTACAGCGTCAACATCGGTCCAACTCTTACCGTCCAGTGAGTAGCTCATGAAAGCCTGGTCGGCACGCTCACCTTCCTCCTGAGGAGTAAAGACATAACGGATCTTGAGCCATACCTTATCCTGTGTAAGAGGAATACGCAATGCTTCAGTATCAGGACTGGGCTGCTGGGCACCCTGAGCCTGAGGTCCGCGGCGCCGTCCCATATTACGGTGAGTCATCGCTACAAGGCTCTTGCTACCGTCATCGGCCACTTCTACACCAATGGTGCAGTAATTGCTCTGGAAGGCAATTATACCGGCTCTATCGCCCGGTTTCATGCCGCTGGCATCCATCAGAACCTCACTATAGCAGCGAGGGCCTACAGTACGTTGGGTAAGAGTGTTGCGGGCATTGGTTACATCGGTAGCCACCTGACCGGTCTTGAGACGGAGCCAACCCTTGCGCTCGGTTACAGACCATGCGCTGTTGTCAGGTTTGTGGTTCCACTGCCATACCAGATCAAGTTCGTTCTTCTTATACTTGAACTCGTCATTATCCCAAGTACGGTTCTTACCGCTTTCGGGAAGATTGACTGTAAACTGCTTTACAGGTACGGTTTCATCGCCAAGTATAGGCCATCCGTCAACCCACTTCATAGGCTGGAGAGTCGGGATACGGCCTACTGCACCATGATCCTGGAACATGATTGAATACCAGTCACCGTTCTGTGTCTCCATGATGGCACCCTGAGCTACACCGTCACCGCGGCCGTCAAACGCACCGCTCAGTATGGTCTTACTCTCATACGGGCCCATCAGGTCCTTTGAGCGCCAGCAGGTCTCAGTACGTACGCCACCGCTGGGCCAGTCAATTACAATCACATAGTAATAATCACCTATGTGGTAGATATGGGCACCCTCGGCACGGAGGTTATAGCCCTGACGCGGAGAGTCAATGATGATCTTCTCTTCGGCACCGGCCTTGATAGCTGAACCATCGGGTTCAAGTTCAATGATACGGATTTCACCGTTGCCCCATACCACATAAAGATGACCATCCTCAAAGAGCATGGATGCATCATGGAACGGACGGTTAATCACTGAACGTTCCCAGTTGCTCTTGGTAATATCATTGGTCTTGTAGATATATGTCTTGTTCTGGTCATTAGCAATGAACAGGGCATAGAAGGTTCCGTCAACATAACGGAGTGATGTAGCCCACTGTCCCTTACCATAGGCGTTACGGCCGTTACGCAGGTTATAGACATCATCATCTTCAAGGAAATCATACACATAACTCACCAGTTCCCAGTGAACCAGGTCCTTGGAGTGCATAATGGGAGCACCCGGGCAGAAATACATGGTGGTGCTTACCATATAGTAATCATCACCTACTCTGATCCAGTCATTATCCGGTATATCGGTATAAGTGAGAGGATTGATACATTCAGTCTGCTTGTTTTTAGCAGTGCATCCTGACCATGCAAACAGAAGCATGGCCAGGATGGCTGTAAGTATAGTCTTAGTTTTCATGTCACACAACGTTGGCTTTATTCAAATGAGATCCAGTCTACCTGAGCGTTACCCTTTGAGGCAAGACGGACCTTGAGGTGATGTACACCGGTAGAGGCACCCTTTACAGCAGCAACGATCTCAGATGCTGTGTTCTTGGGGCTGAGTTTAACCTTTGAGATAACCTTATCATCCTGCAGGATCTCAAGTGTTCCTGTTGAAGGAGCTGCAACCTTAACCTTTACTCTCTGGGGAGCATTCTCAAAGTTTACTGTATTGTACTTAACCCAAGCACCCTGCTCGTAGAATACGGTCTTCCAACCTGCAAAATAGTTGGTTGTGTCAAGATATGCGATTGAATCACCGTTCTGGCTGATCTCTGAATAACGGTCTATCTGAATCTGAGTATTAGCCTGGGTTACGCCGATACCACGGAGTGAGGGCTTAACCATGCGGATGCTTCCGTCCGGCTCAAAGAAGATACTGTCAGCGCAAACTGAACGGTTCTTGTCAAATGCCGGTGAATAGTCATTGTGATGATAGAACAGATAGGTCTGACCCTTAAACTCAATGATTGAGTGGTGGTTGGTCCAGCACTTGTTTGCGTGCTCCTCAAAGAATACACCCATAAACTTGTAGGGGCCGAAGATGTTGTCGGCCATGCAGTATGCCAGAACCTCCTCGACGTCACGGGCCCAGGGGAATGTCATATAGTACTTGCCGTTATGCTTGAACAGATACGGACCCTCAACGAGACCCTTGGTGGGAACCTCCTCAACACGATGACGGTCTGCGGGATCAGTAGATACTGAAAGCCAGTCATCATTCATCTTGGTGATAGTGATGCCGGGCATAACCAGGTAAGCCTGACCGTCATCATCAACAAAGATACAGGGGTCGATACCGCCTACACCTTCCAGAGGAGTAGCCTGAGGAATATAGGGGCCGAAGGGGTTGTGGGCAATGGCAACACCTACACGGTTACCACCCATACCACGACGTCCGTTTGCACTGGGCTGGGGCTTTGAACCGGCAGGCCAGAAGAAATAATAATCACCTGTATTGGGGTTCTGCTTGCAGTCAGGAGCCCACATTGAGTAGCCCTTTTCATTTACCCAGGGTGCAGTCCACTGGTCAACAATTACACCATGATCCTTCCAGTCAGTAAGGTTATCGCTGGAAAAAACATGGTAATCAGCCATGCAGAACCAGTCCTTACGTGCATATTCATCAGGAGCGGGAATATCATGTGAAGGGAATACATAAACGCGATCACCTACTACCAGAGCCGAAGGGTCTGCCGAGAACTGATCACGGATAATAGGGTTCTGTGCCTGAGCGGCAATGCCGGCCAGCATCAGAGCGGCCAGGAGTGAAAATCTTGCTTTCATCTGTTGATTATAAAGAGGTTAATAATATACATATTTGGTAAGCGAGTATAAAGATACCCTCTTTTGGGCAAACCGCATAACACACACACTAAAAAAGTGATAAAAAGAGAATCGGCGGGGAGCCTTGCGCTCTCCGCCGATTCATTATAGATCAGTTGTTACTTAATCACTTAAGCAGAACCTTGTCAACAACAACCTTACCGTTAACGTTGGTCTTGCGGATCAGGATCTGACCAGCCTTAGGAGCTGCTACCTGAACACCACCAAGAGTGTAGTACTCAACGTTAGCTGCGATAGCCTTGGCAGGACTTACGATGGTCAGGAGCTCTGTCATCTTAGCCTGCTCACCAGCTACTGCTGCGGTATAGTTGAAGTTCTTGTCCGGAACAAACAGCAGTGAGAAGTTGTCGGCACGTGACCAACCGTTCTGTGATCTCAGCATGAATGTTACGTCAAGTGTATCGGTTGCACCAACCAGGATGCTGTCAACAGCAAGCTTCTGAGCGCCGCTGGTTGTAGCCTCTGCACTGTATGTGCTGTCGGGCAGAACAACAGTCATCTTAGCAATCTTACCTTCTGAATCCTTAGGAGTGAACTCTGTCAGCTGAACACCAAGCTCATACAAACCTGCAGGCAGGTCAGCTACCTTAGTGTACAACTCAGCCTTACCGTTCCAGTCCATACCGATTTCAGCATCGAATACGGGCATACCCTTAACGTAAGCGTCATAGCTCTTGTCACCGGTTACCATTGAGTTACCCTCGTTGAATGCCTTAACAGTCCAACCCGGATAGAGGTTGTCATAAACAACATTGGTAATCATAACCCAGATAGGCATCTTGCCATTGAGGCTACCAGAGTTGTACTTGTGCTGTGTGTACTGCATGTTTGCACCATGATCAGCAGGACCGGCGGTATTGTTGTCCGGCATGTTCTTATCTGAACGGTCAACAATTCTAGGAGTCTGGTAGAGGTTGTAGTTCTTGATGAACGGAGTTACATCCAGACTGTCAATCAGCTTGTCATTGATGTTGGCAGCAGCCTTCTGGTAGATAGCCAGCTTAATAGCCTGCTTGAATGCATCGGCAATAAGATCAGCATCACCCTCAAGATTCTCAAGAGCGGTCTTGATGTCAGCAGTATCAGCAATGGTAGAACCAAGCTTGGTTGCCAGAGCCTGCAGAGCAACGATACGAACTGTAGCAGCGTCGAATCCGATTACTCTGAAGTCGTAAGCATCGGCAGCACCCTTAACTGTTGCAACAGCAGTCTTAACAGCGTCATCAGCAGGAGTGATAAGGTTGTACTCGAACCACTCATCATAAGTATCCTGCAGAGCATCATACTCAGCATACTCAGTGTGCTCAGCAGCATCAAGCAACTTCTTTGATCTCTTGATCTGATTTACGAACTCCTTGTTGTCTGCAACACGTGCATCAAGAGCCTTGATCTGATCGTCCATCAACTTGATGAATGCTGTCAACTCAGCGTTTGTATGATCAGCGAATACATATGTATCAACTGATTCCTTAGTAGCCTTAAGTGCAGTGTAAGAAGCAAGATCCTTCCAACCAATGCTGTCAGCAACAACACTAGCCAGCTTTGAATCAGACTCTGCCTGCTTAGCGAATACCAGGTCAACGGTATCCATGCGGAGTTTCAGAGCCTCATTTGCAGCATCAATTTCATTAGCAGCAGCAAACCAGTCTGAAGGTGAAGAGCTTGCGTACGGAGATGCAGCATCAGCCTTGTAAGTATCAACGAGTCTGGAAGCAGCAGCCAAGATCGGGCCAGCGTACTTAGCGTCAGTTGCAGTTGCAATGCGAGCCTGAGTAGCAGCAACAGCCTCGTTAACGCGATAGATAGGACCGTATGTTACAGGGTTCCTGCTAAGAACGAAGTTGGTGAATGCCATTGAAGGATAGCCCTCAGAACCGTTGTTGGCAGGATCTACGCGTACCTCAATGATGTATCTGCCCTCGTCAGCAATTGTGATAATATCGCTGAACGGCTGTGTAACGATAGTATCAGGATTGTTGTCAGCATTCTTGATCTTGGACTCTCCATAGTTCTTAGTAAATGTGTACTTAGAAACGAGTGTCTTGTCATCATCAGGCATAACATTAGGCTCAGCATCGTATCTGTAAACAAAAATCTTGAATCCAAAGTTCTTGTTGATAGCCATAGCCTTGTAGTCCAGCTTATAGCCTCCAGGAGTCAGGTTGATAGGATCACCATAGCCCAGATATACAGCAGCATAGTTGTCGGCGTTGTTACGCGGGCAGATGACAAGTACTCTCTTGTTAACCAGACCATCTGTTGAATAACGATACAGACGAGCGGCATTCAGCTCTGACTTTCCATCCAGAACCTGCCAAGAGATTCCGCCACCCCAACCATCCTTGTACCAATAGCAAGCTGTTCCAGCAGGTGAGTTCTTACCGGTAGTACCAGGGTTGAATGTCTCATCAAGGAACTTAGAGTTCCATACCTCAGTGAATGTAGCTGATGAGAGGTCTCTGTTGATAGGACGGGTGAAGTTATAACTTACAGATACGTTTGCACCCTTATTGGTTGTGTTGGGTACATAGATAGACTTGATCTCAATAATAACATCACCTGTCAGAGGACTTGTATAAGAAGCAGGACGGGTAACGGTCAGAGTTGAATCAGCCTCGTTCCACTCACGGTCCCAAATCTCTGAGCCTGCATAAACGATACACTTCTCACGAAGCTCCTTATTTGCAGGATTATCAATCTCCATCTCACGTGAGAACTTGAACTTGAATTCTCTCATGGTTCCGTCAAGACCGAATGAACCATCCTCAAGATAAGCCTTCTGCATAACAGGAGCTCTGTCATACATTGAATATACGTTAGCGAATACGTAGGGGTTCAAAGCAGCAACCTCGTTGCTGAAGTCAAGAACTCTCTTTCCAGCCCTGATCCACTCCTTGTTGGTAGCCTGCGGGAACAGTTTACCGGTATAGTGAAGTGCAAGTTCTTCCTCGGTCGGGTTGATGAATGATACAAGTACAGTATCATACTGATCGAAAGTGTAACGCTTCTTCTCACCAGTTACGGGATCATCATAGAAGTCAGCGAACAGGTACATGTAACCGTCACCCTGGTACTCAGCAGAAGCTATACCGGTAGGCTCCCATGTGCCATCTGAATACTTACCCCAAACATCAAAGTAATCACCGGGGATCTCAACTGCTTCAATCTTGTTCTTCTTGAAAGCAGCCTTTGCCTGTTTCTTAAGGTCAGTCTCATAACCGAAGTTTACACGCAGCTTGTCCTGATAGTACTCAACACCACCGATGGTTGATCTGGTCAGTGACATGTTATCAATTGCGAATACTGATGAGTCAGATGCAAAACCAAGACGTACAAAGAACTTATCGGGCTGAACGGTGTAGTTCAGGTCATAGCTCTTGGGGTTGGTTGAACCAGCTGAATCCTTTGAATGCCATGTCCAGTCACCGCTTGCCCACCAGTAACCGTCAACGAATACATAGTAGTTGGCAATTGAGTCGGTCAGATAGTAGGTCATGTATGTGCACTTCTCCCACTCATCAGCTTTGAAGTCATTCTTGGTGAACTCGAACTTGTTGTTGTACTCGAGGTTGCTGGAACTGCTCTTATAACCCATTGTAAAAGGCTTCTCTGCATGGAAGTAACCACGCATGATGTCTGTGTACAAAGTAGGAACTATAGAACTACCGGCGTTACGTGTCTTAGCCTTTGCATAGAAAGTAAGTCTGTAAGAGGTGTTGTCCTGAATATCCAGACCACGTACAAAAAGGTTACGACGATAACGGGCAGCCAGACCGTTAGAATATGAATTGTTTCCACTGGGCAGTTTGGGTGCTGAATCAGATGTGAACTGGAAATAATAGTTACCACCGTTGTCAGCCTCACCGAAAGCAGCCATTGCTGACTGACGGGCAGTCTTCTCCGCACCGGCATCCTGTACAATCTGAACGTTCTGCTCTACTGTCTCAGTCCATTTCTCTGCAACGTTATCATAAACTACAACACCGTTGTAAAGAATCATAGTGGTATCCCTGAAAATACCCTTCTGCCATTTATCCGGCTCGTCCCAGGGTTTGAAGCTGGTACCGTTTGAATTACCCTCATGATCGTAGTACTCCATCTGGGTAATAGAATCCACACGGATTTTTGACCAAGTAGCGAAGTCAGCCTCGAAGTCCTGACTGAAGATCAACTTGGCGTCTTTGTCTGCATCAAACAGTGGCTCTGTAATGCCCGGCTGAGCAAACGCGGGAGCTGCAAAAAGCAACAACCCTGCAAATAATAAGTCTCGTTGTTTCATAAAAAATTGTTAATTAATAAATAGGTTAAATAACTCGTTGTCTCTCTCTTAAGTTTTTGTCAATAGGTTAATTAATAAGTTAAACTATCACCAAAACCTGCACCCGCGGGGACAGTTCCCCACAGGTCCAGGTGTATTTTTTTATTTCTCGTCAGGGAGTACCAGGAACCACGATTTGTTGAGTGATTTACCGTCACCGTTCAACTTGTTGTACAGGTTCATGTCCATGTCGCGGTAGTAATCTACCTTGTCATCCAGAACAGCTGTCTCACGGGTTGCAACACGGCGGGCAAGGAAATCATTCTCAGCAAAACCGCCATATCCGGGTGAACTGGGATCCTGAGCGCGATGCATCGAAATACGCAGCAGGTCGCCAAAGCGGTAGCCCTCAAAACAGGTCTCCAGAGCCATCTCGTCAATCAGTCTCTCCTCTACGCCACGGATTGAATCCTCAAGTGTGGGAACTCTGCCTGCGGTTGTATCAACCGGTATACGATAGTTGGGATCGTAATCGGCATCACCGCATCCGCGAGAGTGGATACCAAAGGTATTTCCTTCATCCAGCCAATATGAAATATAGGCATTGGTAGTACCTACACCGGCTGAGAAGCTGACATCCTCCCAAGAAGTCTTTGCCTTCTTGAAGTCTTCGGTAGCAAAAGTGTAAATCTCAGAAATGTCAACACCGTTAACATTCTTGGCTCTGAGCTTTTCACCCTGACTAATACTGTCAATGGTCGCCTTGCAGAGACCGCTTTTAAGTATGGCAAATGCCGTCTGAGGTAGCTCACAACGGTTCAGTGCCTCTGCAAGCCTCAAATATACGACGTCCTTACGATATAACCAAATTTTTTCTGAATTAATTTTATTTAACGTTTGGTATTCACTGTTGTAGTTACTTGAAGCAATGTCACCCTCGTCAAATATAAGATATTCGGTCTCAAGAACTGACTGAAGTCTCAAGTCTCCGCGACGCAGAAGGATAAGTTCATCCTCCTTGTTGGCCATATAAGCAGGATACTCAAAACGGCTATCGGCAGACAGTTTTGCATGATAGCAGTAGTTCTGGCGTACGCTGGTGGCGGTAAGGCCGCGTGAACGTGTCAACTGATACCAATAGTAATTGTCTTCGGTTGAATTGTAGATGTTCATCAGGTCAGTTACAGTACCGCTGTACTGATCGGCTTCCATGGGGATGTAGCAGATATAACCGTTGTTGCTGAAGATATTACGGGTATAAGTATCCCATGAAGAGGTGATATCCGGTCCAAAGTAGAGGAAGTCATTGGTAAGCCATCTTACATCATAAACTCCAACAGTATATCTGCGGTTGTCACCGGCCAGGAAATCATGATAGTAAAGGGCTGCATGAGCATAGTCCTCGGCCCAAAGATAGAGATCACCCAGAATCAGACGGATAGGAATGAAGAGTTCCTTTGACTGATGCTCGGTTGTCTTTGAACCGTCACCCAGCTGCTCGCCACCAAACTTACCGTAGTTGGGAGAGTACTTATCCATATACTCAATGAAGTTCTTCTCCTTTCCTTTGAACTCCTCAAGTAATGCCTGAGCTACCTCCTTGATGTTCAGCTTCTGAACGTTGCCTGCGATATCACCAGTGATGGGTTTGTCAAAATAAGGAACCTCACCGTAGATCTGGGCAAGCTGCAGATAAGCCCAGGCCTTGTAGCACAACATAACGATGTACTCACCCTTCATGATGGGGTGCTGCTGGTTACGGGTGAATGTGGTATCAACCTGATTCAGGAAGAAGTTGCAGTTGTTGATGATTGAATAGTAATCAAGAGCCTGATCATACTTGTTGTCCTTGAGTGACTTGAAATCATAATCATAAAGGTCACGCAAATCCTTTGAAGCATGGCTTGAGACAGCAACCAGGTCACCGCGGATTTCACCCAGGATGTTGGTGCGGTCTGCAATGGTCTGCATCTTCTTGATGATGCCCAATACGGAATATACAGTATCGGTGGGATCATCCAGAGTGTTCTGATAGTCATACATGACTGTCTTTGAATCAACTCTGAGCATATCCTCGCACGAGGTTACTCCTGCCCCGATGCATACGGCAAGAGATATTGTCAATATCGTTTTCAGTTTCATAATACCTTATATTAAAGGTTAATCTTCAATCCAAGTGAGAAATTGGTACTCTGCGGAGCAAGACCGCGGTCTATACCACGCAAAAGAACGTTGTTACCTGATACGAATTCAGGATCTGAACCCAGATATCTGGTCATGGTAAGCAGGTTGTTGGCTGCGCCCCAAACTGTAAGTCCCTGCAGGTATGTGCTGTGAACAGGAATCTTGTAGCTTAAGGTTACGTTCTTGAGGCGCATATATGAACCGTCCTCAATCCAACGGTCTGAGAAACGTGCGTTCTGATGCGGATCCTCAAATATCACGCGAGGTATATCGGTCTGCTGACCCTCAACCATCCAGTGGTTGGTCATGGCAAGAGACTGGTTCATGAATCGTGAACCGCTCTCAAGCAGCATACGCTCATAGTTATAGATGTCGCCGCCGACTGAATAGGTGAAGGTTGCACTGAGTGCAAAGTTACCCATGCCCAACTTGGTTGTCAGACGACCGTAGAAATCAGGATTGGGATCACCTATCTGAACCATATCATTCTTGTCTATGATCTTGTTGCCGTCCTGGTCAACAAAATGCATGTCACCAGCCTCGAATGCTTCACCCTTATTTGTTTTAAGACCGGCATCCAAAGCTGACTGAGTGGTGGTAAACACACCATCAGTCTGGTATCCGTAGAATACGCCTACAGGACTGCCCACCTGAGTTCTTACGGTTGCACCGTAGAGTTCAGTCTCATAACCGGCTGAAGGCAACTGGGTGATCTCATTCTTGTAATGACCTATGCTTGCACCAACCTCCCACTTAAGAAGCTGTGAGTTGATGAGTTTGAGGTTGAATGATGCGTCAAATCCCTTGTTTGAAAGAGCACCTCCGTTACTCCATGTTTCGGGAAGACCTGAAACGTATGAAAGAGAGCTGATGGAGAGCAGGTTGTCAGTATTTGAACTGAATACATTGGCGGCAAGTGCAAGACGGTTGTCAAGAAGTACCATCTCCATACCGGCGGTAAGCTTGTTGGTTGATTCCCAACGCAGAGCACCGTTACCGATATTTGTCATTGTCATACCCTCCTTGTTAAGCAACTTAACAGGATAGAAGTAGGTCTTGGATGCCGAAGCGTCATAGCTGTCGTTACCGGTAATGTCAAAACCTGCATTGAACTTGAGATAATCAATGAAGTCAACATTGAACCAGGGCTCTGATGAAGCCACCCATGCTGCTGATACAGACGGGAAAAGACCCCAAGGCACACCGAACATCTTAACTCCGGCGTCAACAGCGCTACCAAAGCGTGAAGATGCGGTAAGACCTAAGCTGGCTGCCAGGAAATATTTCTCCTTATAGTTGTATGAGGCCTGACCCCACCATGTAAGTGAGATATCCTGTGATTCAACACCGTCTGTCTCTCTATACTTGAGTGAAGTATCCATGTTAGGCTTCTTATCGTTACCGGAGTTGTAACCCAACATTGATGTCTGGAACATTGAGTTGTTGATGTAACGGAAACCGGCCTGCAGATCAAAGTCATGAGCATAACGCTTGTATGTGTACTCAAGGAATGTGTTGCTCATGAATCCGTCCTGCTTGGCAGACATGGCTGCAGCCTTGTTGTCAACCAGACCTATACCCTCAATCTGGAATTTAGGAGTTCCGTTCAAAGGAATGTAGTAATTCTCGTCAGAGTTGGCAAGTGTATAAGTGAACTGGCTTGCAAGAGTCAGGTTACGCTTGATTTCCCATCTGGGAGTAACAGCCAGGGTGATGAAACGGCTGCCGTAGTAGTTCTTGTTGATACCGTCACCGTTAACAAGAATGGCAAGCGGGTTGGCAAGTGAAACCTCTTTTCCCAGAACCTCATCCAGATAGTCATCCTCGGTGGCAAGATAGTTGGTCAAACCGCCGCCGTACATCTGGGCATAAGGTGAAAGGAACGGAGATTTTACAAGTGCCAGGAATCCGGGGGAATTGATCATGGTGTTGTCAATGTTATCGGGAGCACCGTCATCACGGAGGTCACGGGTAACATCACTGTATGAAGCGTCAAAACGAAGTGTGAACTTGTCACCCAGAATGATGTCTGAGTTCAGACGCAGGTTGAAACGGGAGAAATCACTCTCAACCAAAGTAGCATCACCGGTGATATAACCTACTGAAAGGCTGTAGTTAGCTACATCATCACCACCCTGAACGCTTACGTTGTAGTTCTGAACGAATGCATCGTGATAAGAAATCTTACTCCAGTCTGTTTCATTCTCGTGATACCAGTAGTAATAAGGATAGTTATTGTCTGACTGGAGGAACTTGAATGAAGAAAGAGTGGTACCTGTAGTTCCCAGCAACTCAGATGCGTAAGAACGGTACTGTGACTCATTCATAACGTAAGGAAGTGAAGGCATCAGCTGATAGTTACCAGAGATGTTCACATCAATCTTGGTAGCCATGGTCTTGATACGTCTGGTCTTGATGATTATGACACCGTTTGAACCCTTAGGTCCGTAAATACCATAACCGTTCTTGAGAACCTGAACAGACTCGATATCCTCAACGGGGATATTGGCAAGCAGATTGTTGTAGAAACCGTCATGCATTGCAACGTTGTCATAACCCATATCAAGGATTGTACCGTCAAGTACAATCAGAGGCTGTGTATTGATATTGAGTGAATTGATGCCGTCTATCTGCAGCAGAGAACCAACACCGAGCTGGCCAGAACGTATGATTGAGAATATATTTCCCATCAGGGACTGCTGCATCTGTACATCAACGCTTATATCAGCACTTACAGATGATATTTTACCTTCTGATACTGAAGCAGCGCTTGTGCTGGTGTTGTAAATCTCGGAGAAAGTCTCATCAAACATCTTGACGTCAACTCCTTCGGTACGGCCTCTGAGTGATTCAACTACGGTGTTACAACCTTCAAGGCTGAATGTAAGAGAGGTCACGAAATCCGGAATCCTGATAGTAAATGAACCGTCCGCCTTACTCATGGCTGAGTAACGTGAATTGTTGTAAGCCTGAACCCTGACACCCGGCATGGGAGTGTTGAGAGCAGCATCGGTTACAAAACCGGTAACAACGACCAGATCATCCGTACTGTTCTGGGCTGATACAGGAGCTGCGAACAGC
Source organism: Bacteroidaceae bacterium (assembly GCA_017557635.1). GTDB lineage: Bacteria > Bacteroidota > Bacteroidia > Bacteroidales > Bacteroidaceae > Colenecus. The sequence continues at coordinate 67,431 of JAFYYH010000021.1, forward strand.
AACATGAGACCTGCCAACCCGAAGGCTAAAAACCTTTTCTTGTCAAATATCTTCATATACTAAACTTTTATCATTCAACAGGTTCCAGAATAAAGCAGTCAAGCCACAACTCACTTGTATACTTGGCAACATTATCAACTCGGCTGCTCAAAGTAACCGAAAGTCGGCGCTGATTCATTGCATAGTTGCAATAAGGAATATTTACAGTACCTAACAAAATGGTGTCAATATTGTCCACCTTATTGTTAATAATGTACTCGGATTGCGTTCTTCTAGGTCTGCCTTTACTGTCATAAGTAATGATAACGGCTATTGAATCTACAAGCGTAGAATCAAACTTGGTAGGAGTATCATAGGCCAACTTGGGATGGATAGCGTTAGGCAGGTGTCTCCTCTTTGTAGGATCACTGTTATCCCTTGTATTCATATTGGGAACGACAATTGCCTTAACGGTATATCTGCCCCTGAGGTTATTGGAGATATAGAACTGTGCATCCCACTTGCTCATTCCCTCCATGGAGAGTCTCATAACCTGAATAGGCTCCGGAAGAACAATGGTATCATCAATGGCTCTGATGGTCTGGAATGTGGTTACGAATCTAGACAGATTACCGCCGGAAGCATTCTCGGCCTCCATGATTATGGGACGGAGGAATGTCAGTTCATCCTGGAAAGGCCATTTGTCAATGATATATACTGTACCGTTACTGCACTCAACTGAATCTATGCAACTGCCGAAGAGTCCGTTAACCTTATCGTAAGGCTTACCGAAGATATGGTACGGTTTACCGTCGCGGCGGTTCTCATAAGAATCATACTGTGTTGAGAAGATTGAATCCGGAAGGAACTTCTGGACGGTGGGATTGGTGTTGAAAATCAGGTCACCAAGCATTGTTATGTAGGTGTAGAACTGCTGGAGAGAGTCATTGTTAAGGTTCTCCTCCCTGTAAACGAAGTACTCCTTGATTCTGTCATAGGTACTGTTCCAAACCTCGGGTGTGGGCAGAACCAAAGCAAAGGTACTGTCCTCACTGTTGATATAACCGAAGTTGCTCAACAGGACGCTGTACTCAGTCATGACGGAGTCAACATATTCCATCTCACCGTTCTCATTGATACCCTGGGCAACACTGCGGGAAGGATCAAGTTCCTCAATGGTATAGCTCTTGAACCAGTCTCCGATAATGTCCTTGTAACGGGAATCAGTGGTCAGGAACTCATAAATGTTAGGACGGATACTCAGATAACCGTTCAGGAAATGAAGGATACCGTTGCTGCAACGGATATTCCTTTCATCACCATTATAAGTCTGACCGGCGATATCATCGGCTGCTGAGAAATAAGGTTTGCCGTTAAGCATATAAACCTTCTCCTCCTTTCCGGCACCTACTGAGTGCTTGAATCGGGCAATATGGTTCATAATGAACTCTTCACCTACCTTCTTGTGCTCGGCATCTGTCTTATTTTTCTTTGTGTACAGATCCCAATCAACATTGGCGTTATCCGAAGGAGCCCAAACAGTCAGGAACTGGTCCTCTTCAAGTAACTCCAGGTATGTGATATTGATAGCTCTTCCGTGCTTATCAACCATTTTTGTATAACGAAGGGCGTCATAAAACTTTCCATAACCCTCTTTGTTCTTAAGACTAAGTGTCTCGGCCAGTTTGTCAACCGGATACTTGCTCTCCGTCTCCTTGAAGCTGTAATGATCGTTCCATGCAGTATCCTTGCAAGAACCGAAGGCAATCAGAACAGCAGCCAACAGGAGTGATTTTCCTATAGAGATATATTTTTTCATATCATTATCTGTTTTATGTTACTATCAATGAGATGCCTGCTGGACCTCTTCATCATCTTTATAAGCAGGATTCTGCTTAAGACAACCGTAACTGTTTCTGATCTCGTCCTTTGCCAAGGGGAAATACATTGCATAAGGATTCTTGAGTTTGATCTTCACAGCACTCAGAGTGGATGAATCATGCTTCTTCTCAACAAAACCGAGTAAGCGTGTCTGGTTTCCGTCACGACGGGCCATGCGGACCAGATCATACCAGCGCTTACCTTCGTACATGAGTTCGCGGCGGCGCTCCTTGAACAGGAGGTCCTCCATACCGGCAACTGACAGGTTGCTGGTATAGTTAAGGTCGGCCAGAGTCTTGGGATTAGCCTTACGAACCCTATCAACATCATAAATGATAGCACGCTTGTTAACGGCGTCAATCAGATTGTAGGCCTTCTCCTTGCAGGTGGTTGCCTCGGCACTGCCGTCACCCGCTGCCTTTGCCTTCATGATGTAAGCCTCGGCTTCGAACAGAAGTACCTCTGTATAACGGTAAACAATCCAGTTGGGCTGGGCAGCATACTGGCCACGGATATTGTAGTAGTCACGAAGCAGTGTTCCGCTTGAAACTCTAAGGTCTATATCACTGTATGCATACTTGGTAATGGCGTATGAAGTACCGCGGGTAAGCAGATTCTGGAAATATCTGGAATCAAACGGAGACTCAAATACATCGTTACCTGCAGATGAACTGAAGCCGTCACCAATCTTCTGATAAGCCTTGATCTGGCCTACGCTACGGTTCTGCTCGGACTGATAACTCTGATAGTAGGTTCCTACGAACGGGTTCTGTACGTCAAAACTGTAAGGAAGTTCGAACAGAGACTCGAAAGAGTTTCCTGTACCGAAGATCTCATCGTATGAGTTACCGAAATACTCGTCGGACTCGGCATCCGAGATAAGGGGATAACCGTTGAACAGATTCAATGTGCAGAGTCTGCCTTCCTTACTCTTGATCTTCTCATAGTCCTGCATCTTGAGGGTGTTAACCTCCTCACAGACTGCGATACATTTGTCCCAGTCACCATCGTTACCACGCCACAGATACATATCGGCAAGCATTGCGCAGATTGCAGATTTGGTTATACGACCGGTATTGGCATCCTCGCTCGCATACTTGTTTACTGCATACTTCTTGACACTCTCCAGATCCTTGATAATTGAATCCAGAACTGCCTCGAATGAACTCTGCGGAACATAGAACTTGTCACGTCCGCCTTCATCATCGATTGAAGGTTCTGTTACATAAGGTACATCATGGAAACTGCGGATAAGATACCAGTAGCAGAGGCAACGCAGTGCAACGGCCTCGGCCTCCTGAGCCAGAAGTTCATCAATCAGGAAGTTCGGGTCCTTGTCGGCTACCTGAGGTGCATAATAGAGTACCGTGTTTGCACGGTTGATAACATCGTAGAATGCTGTGTATTTGCAGTATGAGTTTGTGATGAGAATGTTCTCACGCAGTATCTGACGGATATCCTCGCCTGTACCGTTACCTTCAACTACATTGTCAGAGCGCATCTCGCCCCAAACACACATACGGGTAAGGCAATCAGACTGCTCCAAAGCACTGTATGCACCCAGCAGAACACTCTCGACATCAGACTTGTCTGTCCAGAAGTTCTCCAGAACGATATCGTTCAGAGGCTCCAGGTTAAGGAAGTCATTACACGATGTGAATGACGCTCCCAACAGTGTTACTAAAAGTAATGACTTAATATTTTTCATATCAATTTACGTCTTTAGGGTTAGAAATTCACATTGACACGGAATGTTACTCGACGTGAACGCGGTGTACGGCTGTTATCGGTAGCCACCTGACCACGACCGGAACTTACCTCAGGATCAAGACCTGTATACTTGGTCCAGGTTGCAAGGTTACTTACGCTGCAACTGAATGTCAAACCACTGAGGTGAATCTTCTTAGTGAGTTTAGGATCGACGTTATAGTTGAGTGATGATGATGTCCAACGCATGAATGAACCATCCTCTACATAACGGTCTGAACCCAGGTCATTGTAACCCCACTTGTAAAGAGTGCGCGGAACCTCAGTTACGTCACCCTCAACACGCCAGCGCCAGTTGATGGCAGCCATAACGTTACGGAGTTCACGCGGAGCCTCAGCACCAAGGCGTGAAGCATTCACGATTCTGTTACCGTAACGGAAACTGAAGTTGTTGCTCCATGACAGACGGCCCCAACGTGCATTCAGGCTGAAACCACCGTTGATCTTAGGCAGAGAACTACCCAGATAAACGATATCAAGCTCGTTGATGTTACCGTCATGGTTGATATCCTCGTATTCTACGTCACCACCTACGAACTCGTAGTAGTTGGTAAGTTCACCAAAGCCGAATACCATGGGCTTGGTCTTACCCTTTGAGTTCAGGATAACGTTGCCATCGGCATCCTTTACTACAGGAGCGTTAGGACCGCTTACGCCGGGAACCTCAACCTCACTGTAGTCACTGTACTGATAGATACCTTTATACTTGAAACCGTAGATTGAACCGTATGAGTTCTTGAGGGCTACGTATGAGAGGTACTTGGTATGAGGATTGTTCATATCGAAATCCTGCTGCCAGTTCTTAAGAACGATATCGTTCATCTCAAGAATCTGGTTGGTGTTGTCAGAGAAGTTGACATTACCTCCAATACTGAAGTCCTTACCTGCTAATCTGGTTGAATAGATACGGCCGGCAGATACACGCAGATCCCAACCCTCATTCATCATCTTACCGTCATTGACAGCGGGAAGTGAGGTGTAACCTGAAGATGAAGGAATCGGGAAGTTGTTATTGATCAGCTTGTCAGTGGTTGTGTGATAGAAGTTGATCTGAGCAGTGATCTTATCATCAAACATACCCAGGTTCAAACCGTAGTTCCACTGAGTTGACTCCTCCCACTGGAAATCGCTGAGTCGGATGTTGGCAGGATAGATGGTAGAAACGCCCATATATGACTTGCCTGAAGAATAACGGCTGCGGAACATATCGTCACCGCCCGGAGCGTTACCTGTGAAACCCCAACTCATCTGGAAGCCCACCATGGTAAGAAGGCCGCTCTCGCGAACGCTGTCAAACCACTTCTCATCCGAAATGTTCCAACGTGCTGATGCAGCAGGGAATGTTCCCCACTTCTTGGCATTACCTGTTCTGGTAGTACCATCGGAACGTGTGGTAAATGTGATGTTATACTTACTCTTGTAAGAGTAGTGGATCTGAGTTGAAATACCAACGTTGCGGCTGCGGCTTGCACCGGTGCTCATACCTGTGATACGGCCGGGAAGACCGACAGATCTGAATGTACCTGAAGGAAGACCGCCTATGCCTGTGCTCATATCCTTACCGTTACGGTTCTCAATTGACATGCTGGCAAAAGCCATGATGTGATGATTCTTGTTATTGAGATGCGGCTCGAATGTGAGTGAGTGGTTGGTATTGATGTTAGAACTCTTGCTGGCACTGCTTGAAGTAGTGTTTGCGTTCTGGTCCTGCCAACCGTTACGTGACAGACTCTGAGGAGTAAAGCTCTCATTTGTGTTGTTGCTTACACCAAAGTTTACAGAGCCTTCATATGTAAGACGGTGATCTGTGGTAGGATCAAGTCCCAAGAGGTTGTAAGTGATACGGAAGTCCGGATTAACGCTCAGGCTGATCTGGTAACTCTCCTTCTCCTCTGCCTCAAGCAAGGGGTTGTTCTGTCTGGGAAGGTCTGATGATGAACTCTCGGGCATAAGGTAATATGTTCCGGTAGGTTCACCTGTCAGAGGATCCTCATAATAGATAGCAAGGTTAGGCATCATCTCCTGTGCAGTGTTCACAGCAGTGTTACCGCTACGACGGTTGTTGCTGTATGACAATGAGAAGTTGGTCTGAACCTTGATACGCTCTGAAATGAAGTAGTCAAAGTTTACACGTGTGGTGAAACGGTTCATTCTCTGACCGATAACGGTACCGGTCTCTGTATCATAGTTTGCTGAAACCATGAAGTGAGCCTTGTCACCACCACCTGAAATTGAGACGTTGTGCTGATGGGCGACACCCACTCTCTTTACAGCACCTACCCAATCGGTGTTGTCGTTCCACATTTCATAGTCGGGCTTAGTCTTAACGTAGTTGATCTCCCAGATATCGTTGGTAAGAGCATCGTTCAAATGCGGGTTGAACAGAGACTCCTTAACGAACATGGTGTACTGGTCACCGTTCAGGTAATTGTAACCCTTAGGCTGGAAGTTAAGGTTAAGGTTATATGAGTAGTTGACACGTGTTGCACCACGCTGACCACGCTTGGTGGTGATTTCCATTACACCGTTTGCACCACGCATACCCCAGAGAGCTGTAGCAGATGCATCCTTAAGGAATGATATTGACTGGATATCCGACGGGTTCAGACTGAGCAACTCAGCCAGACGATCCTGCTCGAACTGAGCTTCCAGACCGGCGGAGAGGTATTTATCCAGACCATCGGCAAACTGGTTCTCGGTATTCTTGTCAATTGAAAGGATGATACCGTCCACAACAATCAGCGGGTTACCGTCACCTGTCAGGGTTGACTGACCACGCAGACGCATTGAAGAACGTGCACCAAGGTCACCTGAATCGAATACGATATCAAGACCTGCAACCTGACCTGCAAGAGCCTCATCGACTGTGGTAAGACCCAGATCGGCAAACTCATCCATATTGATGGTCTGAACTACACCTGATGTCTCACGCAGAGGAATCTTAAGACCTGTGGTCTCCTGATAACGTTCTGCAGTAATCTCAACTTCAGGAATATCACCTCCCTGCTCCTTCATGTCGATTTCAAAATAGGTCTTGTCAATAGGAATATCTACTGTCTCATAACCTACGTATGTAATCTGAAGACGGTCTTCGGGGTTTACCAGACGGAAAGAGAAGTTACCTTCCATATCGGTAATGGCATGATTCACGATACGGTCTGCGGCATCTCTTTCAGTAACATTCACCATCATCAAGGGACCTTCACTGTCCTGAACGACACCACTGATGATATCGCCGGCCTTCTGAGCCTGAAGCAAACCGGGCATTACAGCCAACAATATGGCTAAAGCCCCCTTAAATAATCTGTCAGTATATTTCATTTTCTGTACGTTTGCTTATTAGAAATTCATTTCACCATTGCTCAGCGGCGCATCAATCAGATGGACGACAGCATAAGATGAAGTCTCGATTGAGAACAGATCATATCCGCCTTCGGTTAAGGTTGTGCTACCGTCGGAACCCTTGATCTCGTACTCACGACACATTATGTTATAATACGGCTTACCTTCGGCAGTCTTAGTCTTAAGAACCTGACGGGTATTACCGGCCTTGTCAGTGATAAGGATACCGTCACCACCCTTGACAGTCAGTTTCTCGAACTGCTGGTTGCTGTTCATATAAGCGGTCTCATACTGAGCCTTCTCTGCAGGAAGTCCTGTTCTGTCATCAATACCGGCATTGAAATCGGCACCAATGTAAACTGAGTTATCCTGGATGTGATACTTCACGAAGTTCTTCATCTGGGAACGCTTCTTGTTGGTGAAGTACTTTGCACCGTAACGGGCATTGTAATCATCATTCTTCTCACCGCTCCTTCTCATTGAAGCAGCGTATTTTGCACCGGCGCTGTCGGCCACACCGAACATCTCAACAGAGAGATTGACCAGGTAGTCGGGGAATCTGGCGGCTACAACGCTGTCAACCTTGTTGTAGTCATAATCGGCCTCCTCCTCATAGTCACCTATGATGGTGTTCCTGATAGTGGTGTTATATAATGTTTCCCTTGCCTGGAGTGAATCCTCATCCCACAACACCTTTCTGTCGAAGAGAGCCTGGATTGAATCATTCTGAGGAACATATACCGTGTAATGGTAAGTGTTGAATGATGAGATGCACTCTGCAGAACCGATCTTGTTTGTATTTGATGTCTCAGCAAATACGCCTGTGCTCCACATCAGCTTAAAGAACTTCTCGAACTCAGGATATGTGGTAGCATCCGATACAACATCGTAAACAGACTTTCTTGAAGGCAGAAGCGGACGGTCAATAATATATGTACGTCCGTTACCGGGAGTAAGTGAAGTCTTGGACAGGTCAACACGCTGCAGAACCTTTACAGGTCTCTGGATAGCGTCAGCCTGACCTTCATTCTCTATCTGCCAACCGCCTTCAACAATCATGTTGCCGTAATCGTTTACAGGATCTGCAACATTCTTGAAACGGATGGTTCCGCGACCCTTGGTCCTGAAGTATGAATAACCTTCGGGATCAGCTACCGTGGGAGCCTCTACATTACCTATTATAATATGGTAATCCATAAGGTCAAGGATACGGTTGCGGATGAACAGGGTTGCATTATTCTCTACATCCTGGTTGCTTGAGTTCTTAGTCATACCCGGAATCAGATCCAGTCCGAAATCGGTCAGTGTACCTGTTGTCTCGTCAAAATCATAGACGCGACCCATAACCTTGGCTGTCTCCTTGGGATCATCGGGGTTCTGCTTGCCGTAACTGAATGCAACAGCTTTCAGTTTGCCGGTTCCCTGAGCCTTCAGATAGAATGCAGCGGGATCAATCCAAACCAGCTTGTTCTTCAGTTCGGGATGTCCTGCGGGACCGATGGTATCGATCATAGGAACAAAGAAGCTGTACTCGGCAACCATAGAATTAAGGTATGCCTTGAAAGCCAGCTTGTCATCCTCACGGATAGCCCAGTCGATGATCTTGAGTTTCTCGTTCACGAGAACAGGATAAGCAACTGATCTGTAAGCGGTAGGAACGTATACTGTTTTGGTGAAGTAAACTGCACCGTTGCAGCACATTACTACATCATCGATTGTCTCCTCGGCCTGAGCACGGGTTCTGTCCTCGAAGAAAGGATCCTGAGCGTCATTGAGAACGCTTGAGAACTTGCTGGGAACTGAACCTACCAGAGAGTACTGCATGTTGTTGTTGACAAGCTCGGCGATGGTGGAAAGTTCAATTCCGCTCATATCCTCGATAACCTCATCAACGTTAAGGTCGTTGCGGCCCTTGTACTTCTCAAGACCGTATCTTGCTCTGAGTCGTGCACCCAGCTGGCTCTCGTCAAGCCACCACTCCATCAGGTACTGGTCCTCAGGAACGAACATAAGACCCATATCCTGCTGGAGAGCGACATCAGTGTTTGATGCGTTGGTTGAAGAGATGAAACTGTTCCATCCCGGATCGAACTTAAGAAGTTCACTGTTCTGGGCTGCAATTCCGTCAAAGTTGGAGTTGATGGTTGCAGATACGTTCTGACCGGAAAGTCTTGATCTCTTGGCTACGTACTTCTTTACAAATACAGAGTCACCGTTGGCGGTCATGGCATCTTCAAGAGCCTGACTCTTGAGAAGACCTGAGTTGAGAAGCATTCTGATGTTCTCATCTCTGTCTTCACGGTCACCGCGTGAGTACTGGGGAACCGAGAAACGGTCAAGAATTGAACTGTATATCCTTGAATTGGGATTGGTTGCAATGTAATCGGCCATGTTGGGCAACAGATATACTACATCGGCCATCACGTGGAGGAATCCGTTGAAGCACTTCTTGTTGGGCCACTCGATTGAGGTTCCGTTCACACTGGCGTCACCGGGACGGTGAGCAGGCTTTCCAACCTTGCTGTACTTACCCAGACGGAACAGGAAATCGTAGTCGTCATTGTCAATCTTATTTGACTGAAGGAACTTGTTTACAAAGAATATAATAGGTTTGTTCGTTCCATCCTGGAGCAGAACAATGCTCTTGCCGTCATTCTTGGTGCGAAGACGATTCCAGAACTTGCTGCCCTTGGGGAGATCGCTTGCCTTGACAACCGGTATGGTATCGAGAACAGAAGATGCTGATACTCGACGCATACAACTACCAAGGATAGGAGGAGTGTTGTCACCTCCGGGGCTGCTTGAAAGCATTGCTACCTGATAAACGTTGTTCAGCATGGATCCGTTCAGGATCATGGTCTTCTGAGCAGCGCTCAACTGGTCATAACTGGTCACCTTCTGACCGTCAGGGGTAGTAAACGGACAATTCCTGAAGAAACGGGCGAAAGCACTGTCGTCAGCCACAAAAAGGGTCTTACTACCGGTCTTGGCCAGGATGTTAACCTGATCAAGGTCTTCGATAAGTCTGACGAACGTGTTGAATGAATACTCAACACCGGTGCTGTCATTCCTGAAGCCCTCCTTCAGAGTCTCATAAATACTTGTACCGAGCCACTCAGGCATCCTCTTGTCAAGGTCAAAGTCAGGTCGGCATGATGAAAGACCGAACACTGTGGCCATGACAGCCAGAAATGCTCCAAACAACCCGGAACGGTTTGTAAGAGATTTAAATCTTTTCATTATTTGGTTGTTTTGATTATTAAAATCACTTTAGGTGGGTTATCTCTCTCTGTATGTTATTTATCAATACCTTCGATGGTCTTGATGTGGCCCTGAGCATCATACTCGATCTCGCAGACCTTGAGGCTGCGGAGCCATGACTTGCCGCCTGAAGGCACGCTGTCATGATGGAACAGGTACCACTTGCCCTTGTACTCAATGATTGAGTGGTGGGTGGTCCAACCTACTACAGGAGTCAGGATAACGCCCTGATAAGTGAAGGGACCGTAAGGGTTGTCACCGGTTGCATAGCACAGGAAGTGTGTGTCACCGGTTGAATATGAGAAGTAATATTTGCCTTTGTATTTGTGCATCCAAGATGCCTCGAAGAAGCGATGGGGATCATCAGCCTTGAGGGGGTTACCCTTCTCGTCTACCACCAGAATGGGACGCGGAGCCTCGGCGAAGTTCAGACCGTCCTTGGTCAGACGTACGCAGCGGCTGGGCAGTGCATCCTCCTTACCCTCGGGAAGATACGGAGTCTCCAGGTGGATATTGTCCTTGTAACGCTGAAGCTGTCCGCCCCACAGACCGCCGAAGTATACGTAAACCTCACCGTCTGCATCGTCGCGGAATGCGCACATGTCAATGCTGTAGCTGCCGGCAACGGGTGCGGGATTGGGAATGAACGGACCCTCGGGACGCTGTGCGATAGCTGTACCCCAATGGAACACGTCGTTGCGGTCCTTCATCGGGAAGTACATGATGTAACGCTTGACTTTCTTGCTGAATCCCATTCCCTGTGACTGTTCCTCTGCGTTTGTAGGAACCTCGATTTCATACTCCTGAACGTCGCAGTCCCAAAGCTGGCGGCCGGCCCATGGAATATCTTCCAGACCAATCACCTTGCCGTGGTCAATGACCTCGCCGTTCATAATGTCATCAGTGGAAAGGACGTGATAATCTTTCATGACATACTGGTCGCCATTGTCATTCTCGACATTTTCGCATTCCCAGTCATGTGAAGGATAGATGTAAACTCTGCCGTTGAATACGTGAACAGAGGGGTCTGCCATGTAATCCGCGGGAAAAAGATAACGCTTCTTCATAAGTTACTTTGGTTAATATATTATTATCTAAAAATTCAGTTAGCGGCCAAAGTTAACTCTTTTTTGTCTTTCAAAGCAGTTTTGGCGTATTTTTTTTTAAAAATAGGGTAAAAAAAAGAGACCGCATCTTGGCGGCCCCTTTTTTAGGTCCTTATCCACATCTTCTCAGACCAGAGTCAGGACATCACGAAAGTCAATTACTAACCAAATATGTGCATGAAAACTTACGCTACAAAGATATGGCACGTTTCCGGCTTTGTATACCCGAAACGTGCCATTGACGTTAAGATTTGTTCCGACTAGTGAAATTTTTGCTAAAAAAGCTGTCGTACCCGGATTCGAACCAGGACAAACAGAACCAAAACCTGTTGTGCTACCATTACACCATACGACAATCGCCTAAGCCTTCTGCGGTGCCGCAAAAGGTATGCAAATATAGGGTTTTTCCCTTATTCGGCTATCAGCAGATAGTAGTTTTTCTTGCCCCTCTGGAGCACGATATAACGTCCGTCAACCAGATCATCCTCAGTGAAGATGCGTGAGTGGTCGTAGGTCTTTTCCTTGTTGACCGAAACGCCGCCTCCCTGCATCATCTTGCGGGCCTCGCTCTTGCTGAAGAATACCGGGCAGATGTCTGTCAGGAAATCCGATGCCTTTACCTCCTGCTTGAGAACTTCACGGTTGAAACGGAACTGGGGAACACCGTCAAACACTGACAGCAGCATTGACTCGTCGATGTTCTTCAGGTCATCGGCACTTGCACTGTTACCGAACAGTATGTCCGATGCCTCGGCGGCAGCCTTATAATCGGCCTCACTGTGTACCATGCAGGTTACGTCCTTGGCCAGACGCTTCTGAACCAGACGCAGATGGGGAGCAGCGTCATGCTCGGCAATCAGGGCCTCACACTCCTCCTTTCCGATGTTGGTGAAGATCTTGATGTAGCGCTTGGCATCCTCGTCACTTACGTTGAGCCAGAACTGATAGAACTTGTAGGGTGAAGTGTACTCAGGGTTAAGCCATACGTTACCGCCCTCGGTCTTGCCGAACTTGGTACCGTCCGACTTGGTTATGAGGGGACAGGTCAGGGCAAAGCACTCGGTTCCGTTAATACGGCGGATAAGTTCCGCACCGGTGGTGATGTTTCCCCACTGGTCTGCACCGCCCATCTGGAGTTTGCAGTTCTTGTGCTCGTTCAGGTAGAGGAAGTCATAACCCTGGAGCAACTGGTATGTGAACTCAGTGAATGAAAGACCGTCGCGGGCCTCGCCGTTGAGACGCTTCTTCACGGAGTCCTTAGCCATCATGTAATTGACGGTTATATGCTTACCGATATCGCGTGAAAAATCAAGGAAAGTTACATCCTTGAGCCAGTCATAATTATTTACAAGTTCGGCCTTGTTCGAAGCGTCACTGTCAAAGTCCAGGAACTTGGCCAGCTGCTTGCGGATGCACTCCACATTATGCTTCAAAGTCTCCTCGTTAAGGAGGTTGCGCTCCTGTGATTTTCCGCTGGGGTCACCGATCATTCCGGTGGCGCCTCCGATCAGTGCCAGGGGCTTGTGGCCGCAACGCTGGAAGTGGCGGAGTATCATGATACTGCACAGATGTCCGATATGGAGTGAATCTGCAGTGGGGTCAAAGCCCACATAAGCTGTAACCTGTTCCTTGCTGAGAAGTTCGTCAGTACCGGGCATCATCTGGTGAATCATGCCTCTCCAGGTCAGTTCTTCAACAAAATTTGTCATAGTAATGAGTATTGGATTTTGCTCAAAAGTCCGCAAATGTACGATACTTTGTTTAAAGTCACAATACTATCGCTTAAGAAGAATGTTGATATTCCTTAAAATAACGCGTTCTACGCTTTCTGTTAATTCTTTTCTGACCTGGGCGGCCGCCTGGATCACATCCTCTATCGGGCAGATTCCGTCTGTTTCCAGGAAGAGACGGTCCAAAGGGACTGTTTTCAAAGATTCGGTATTGTGTTTGAGGCCGAATGATACCAGGATTCCCTGTGCAAAAATCTGGTTCATCTGTTCCGGGCCTCCGCGGAAACCGTGGATGATCCAGGGCTGTGAAGGCTTTAGGGCTTTGCGCAGCCGTATTACGCTGTCACAATCTCTTACCACATGGAGTATCATAGGCTTAGAATAAAGCTCCGACAGTTCCGCCTGCCTTATGAAAGCCTGCTCCTGCAACTCGTGCGAGGGGCCTTTCAGGGCATCGAAGCCACACTCACCCACTGCCGGAACCCGGGGGTTCGCAAGCAGTTTTTCCAACTCATCCAATTGACTTTCAAAACCTTCAGTCACATCCCAGGGATGCAGTCCAGCACTGAAAAAATGGCCGTCGGCCGCAGGTATCGGACCGCAGCCGATGCACACCAGAGCCGTTCCGGGGACCGATGGCAATACATGCGTATGTATGTCTTTGATGTTCATGGAACGGGATCGTATCCTGAACCACCCCATGGATGGCATCGCAATACACGCCTTATGGCAAGCCACGTTCCCTTGAACGGACCATGCTTTGTAATTGCCTCAATGGCATACTCGGAACATGTGGGAGTGAACCTGCAGGAAGGCGGCGTAAGAGGCGATATGAACTTACGGTAAAACCGAATGGGAAGCATCAGCAACCACCCTAACGATTTGGTAAAAATATTTAACAAATCTCTCACTTTTCAGACAGTGTTTCAACCAGTCTTTCCAACGCCTGGCTCAGACGCTGGTCAAGCTTATCGGACTCCCATAGCTTGTTGTCATTGAAAAGGAATGCCAGGGCCAGGCCCTTTCCTTTTGAAGCTACTGTCTCCTTGAGAGAAGAGGACCCGGTGCGGTAGAACTCACGTATCTGACGCTTTATCCGGTTACGGTCAACAGCATGATGAAAATTGCGTTTGGGTGCACTGATAAGCACCTGAACGCCGTCGATGTCATCGGTCAGAAGCCACACCAGGCGTACGGGAAACACCGAAATCTGGCGGTTTCCCTCACTGAATAAACGGTCTATCTGCGTGCTGCTGCACAGACGCTCCTGTTTGCTGAATGTGTTTGAACCTGACAACATAAATAAAAAACGGGTTCCGCCTAAGACACAATGCCTCAATGATGGGAACCCGTCTGTATAGGATGTGATTTACTTCTTCTGGTTGGCTGCGAACCATGCATCGATAGCGGCAGACATAGAGGTGATTCCGGGTACCGGAGCCTCGATATCAAGACGCAGACCTGCATCACGGATAGCCTTTGCGGTTGTTCCGCCAAAGCAGCCGATGATCTTCTCACCCTGAACAAAGTTGGGAGCGTTCTGCTTGAGTGACTCGATACCAGCGGGGCTGAAGAATACCAGCATATCGTAATCATCAAGTTCACCTGCTGCAAACTCGTTGCTTACGGTGCGGTACATGATGGCCTCGGTATGGGCAATCTTGTTGGCATCCAGAAGTTCCTTGAGTTCACCGGTATGAACGTTTGACATGGGAATGAAATACTTCTCAGTCTTGTGCTTGAGGATAGGAGCCATGAGGCTGTCCACCTTACCGGTGTTGCCGAAGAAGACCTTACGCTTGCGGTACTGAACGTACTTCTGAATGTAGAGAGATACTGTCTCGGTAATGCAGAAATACTTCATATCCTCCGGGATGTTTACTCTCATCTCGGCGCAAAGCTGGAAGAAATGGTCAACAGCGTGACGTGAAGTGAATACTACAGCTGTGTGGTCAAGTATGTTGACATGCTGCTGTCTGAACTCTTTGGCACTAAGCGGATCAACGCGGATGAAAGGTTTGAACACAAACTCAACGCCGTATTTCTCAGCCAGATCAAAATAGGGAGACTTACCTGTTGTAGGCTGCGGCTGGGATATGAGAACCTTCTTAACTTTCAAGGCTGTATGGTTTTAAATTAGACCAAATAATCTGCTCGTTAGCATGAACTCTATAAGAATAGGCGCTAATTCGAACGCACAAAGGTACATAATAAATCCCGAATTGGAACGCTGATTCTTAAATAAGGTGGTTTTTATCTTGAAAATTCTGCCGGCTATGACCAAAACTCGCATAAAGTATGCAAAAATGAGCAGTGCCAGAAGATGGATGTCCAGAAAAACCACGAAGAATGAGAAGATCAGAATAAACAAACCGGCAACCGAATAGGACATCACGAAAAAGCAATTCCAGCGGCCCGGTTTGAGGGTTATTATCTGTCTTCGGTAGAGAATCTTGTTGGTGACTGTATAAAGCATCAGCTTGATTACCAGACAAAGCACTACCAGGAAGGAATACCACAGCAGGAAAACGACCTGTGAAAATCCCTCCTCCATCAGATCATGTGAGTAAATGCCCACCGAAATTCCTATGCTGAGGCTGGAAAGTATGAAGACTGCAATGTTCTCACCCGTAGAAAGGAGAGGATAACTTACATCGCCGTCAGGACTCTTGAACCTGAACATGGAAAGAAAAGATTTGACATAGTCATACCTGTAAGGCCCCATTATCACAAGCATGAGCAGCAATGTCAGTATCATTGCTGAGAGGAACCAATCATTAAGCTGATATGAGTTCGCTAAATCGATTATTGGAATAAAGGACATTATTTGTTTGTATTGATTTTGCTTGTTGTATCATTCCAGTCAGGAAGCGTATCCACAAGTTCAATGGCTTCCTCAGGAGTTTTTGCCACAGCCCACAGCTTCTTGAACACGGGGTTCATGAAATGACGCTGCGCCGTGCGGTCAAGCATATCAAGGAGAGGATCGTAATAGTTATCTGTATTGAGGATAATGATGGGTTTTACGAAAAGTCCCAACATCTTCCAGGTAATGATTTCAAAAAGTTCCTCAAAGGTTCCGGTTCCTCCGGGTAGGGCCACAACGGCATCGGCCATCTGGGCCATGCGGTTCTTGCGTTCATGCATGGTTGGGGTTATGATGACCTCAGTCAACCCCTCATGAAGCCAGCCGTTGTCAACCATAAACTGCGGTATGATGCCTATCGATATACCACCGGCATCAAGGGCTCCGTTCTCGACGGCCGCCATAAGTCCGGTGCTTCCCGCACCTGACACAAGCCTCTTGCCGGATCTGGCTATAAGCCCGCCCAGTTCAAAGGCGGCATCCACGAAAACCTTCTCGGCATCGGCGCTGGATGCACCGTACACAACTACAGTCTTACGCTCCATAACCCTCAATTCTCAATTAATATCTGTAGTGTTCTGCCTTGTAAGGACCTTCAACAGGTACGCCGATGTAATCGGCCTGAGCCTGGGTCAGTTTGGACAGATGTACGCCGATACGCTCCAGATGCAGACGTGCAACCTCCTCGTCCAGGTGCTTGGGCAGGCGATAAACGTCAACAGGGTATTTCTTGTTGAACAGTTCTATCTGAGCCAGAATCTGGTTGGTGAAACTGTTGCTCATTACAAAGCTGGGGTGACCGGTTGCGCAACCCAGGTTAACCAGTCGGCCATCGGCCAAAAGGATAATGCTGTGTCCGTCGGGGAAGAAGTAACGGTCCACCTGAGGCTTTACGTTCTGACACTTGATACCCGGTATCTTCTTGAGTTTGTCAACCTGAATCTCGCTGTCAAAGTGGCCGATGTTGCAGACGATGGCCTGATCGGGCATGACCTTGAGATGATCGGTTGTTATGACGTCTATGTTACCTGTTGTGGTTACGAATATGTTGCCGAGCGGTGCGGCCTCCTCCATGGTGACTACCTCATATCCCTCCATGGCTGCCTGCAGAGCGCAGATGGGGTCAATCTCGGTTACCAGCACGCGGGCGCCGTATGAGCGCATGCTCTGGGCACAGCCCTTACCTACCTCACCGTAACCGCAGACTACGCATACCTTACCTGCTATCATTACATCGGTGGCGCGCTTGATACCGTCGGCCAGTGACTCGCGGCAGCCGTACAGGTTGTCGAACTTGCTCTTGGTTACGGAGTCGTTGACGTTGAATGCGGGGAACAGGAGTTCGCCGTTCTGCTGCATGCGGTACAGACGGTGTACACCGGTGGTGGTCTCCTCACTTACGCCCTTTATCTCTTTGGCAATGTTCTGCCAGTATGTGTTACCCTTTACCTTGGCAACCTCCTTGAGTGCGTTCAGGAGTTCACGTTCATCGGCCGATTCAGCCTCATAATCCAGTGCCTTGGGATCTTTCTCGCCCTTTACGCCCAGATGTATCATCAGTGTGGCGTCACCGCCGTCATCAACTATCATGTTGGGACCTCCCTCGGGGAAGTTCAGAGCCTGGAGTGTGCACCACCAGTACTCCTGAGCCGTCTCACCCTTCCAGGCAAAAACTGCGGCACTGCCTGCAGCGGCAATGGCTGCGGCGGCATGATCCTGGGTGGAGTATATGTTGCATGAGCACCAGCGTATCTCGGCGCCCAGCTCGTGAAGTGTCTCAATAAGAACTGCTGTCTGGATTGTCATGTGCAGAGAGCCCATTATGCGGGCGCCCTTCAAAGGTTTTGAATCACGGTACTTGTCACGGAGAGCCATCAGACCCGGCATCTCCTTCTCGGCCATCTCAATCTCCTTTCGACCGAAATCAGCCAGCTTGATATCTGCCACCTTATACGGCAGGTTAGAGTAAAGTTCGTTCATATATAATAATTTGTGACTGCAAAGTTAGCAAAAAAAAGGTCCGATAAGGCCGGACATGAAAAAAGTGGGGTTAACCTCTTGGTCAACCCCACTTTCATCTTTCCTAGCCTTACTTACGCAGACCGAGAGCCTTAACGATAGCGCGGTAGCGCTCGATGTCTCTCTCCTTGAGGTAGTTGAGCAGTCTGCGACGCTTACCTACCAGCTGGGTCAGTGCCCTTTCAGTGCTATAATCCTTACGGTTCTCCTTAAGATGTTCCGTCAAATGGGAAATACGGTATGAGAACAAGGCTATCTGGGCTTCAGGTGAGCCAGTATCCGTGTTGGACTTTCCGTATTGTCCAAAGATCTCTTGTTTTTTCTCTTTGTCTAAATACATTTTCTTAAAAATAATGTGAAAACTCGTTTAGCGGGCGCAAAGATAGAGCTTCTTTTTCAATACACAATGAATTTTCTAACATTTTTGCCGTAACTTTGCACCCGCAAAGAAAACACATACTATATGAACATCAGAAACATAGCTATTATCGCTCATGTTGACCACGGTAAGACGACACTGGTCGACAAGATGATGCTGGCCGGACACCTGTTCCGCGACAACCAGGCCAAAGGAGAACTTATGCTCGACAACAATGACCTGGAGCGCGAACGAGGCATAACAATCCTGTCCAAGAATGTATCTATTACTTATAAGGATACCAAGATTAACATAATTGACACTCCGGGACACTCCGACTTCGGCGGTGAGGTAGAGCGCGTGCTCAACATGGCCGACGGCTGCATCCTTCTGGTCGATGCATTTGAAGGTCCGATGCCTCAGACACGTTTCGTTCTGCAGAAGGCTCTTCAGATAGGACTCAAACCCATCGTAGTAGTAAATAAGGTTGACAAGCCCAACTGCCGTCCCGAGGAGGTTTACGAAATGGTATTCGATCTGATGTTCGCACTCGATGCAACCGAGGATCAGCTGGATTTCCCCGTACTCTACGGTTCAGCAAAGCAGAACTGGATGAGCACCGACTGGAAGCAGCCCACCGACAATATCCTGCCCCTGCTTGATGCCATCATCAAGTACATTCCCGAACCCAAGCAGGAGGAGGGCACCCTGCAGATGCTTATCACATCACTTGACTACTCATCATACACCGGACGTATTGCAGTGGGCCGTGTAAACCGCGGAACCCTGAACGAGGGTATGACCTGCACGCTGGCGCACCGTGACGGCAGCAAGGAGAAAGTCAAGATCAAGGAACTCCACACTTTTGAGGGTATGGGCCGCAAGCGCGTTCCCACAGTAGGTGCCGGTGACATCTGCGCTATCGTAGGTCTTGACAAGTTCGAGATCGGTGATACCATCTGCGATGCCGAGAATCCCGATCCTCTGCCTCCTATCGCAATCGATGAGCCTACCATGAGTATGCTCTTCAGTATAAACGACTCACCTTTCTTTGGTAAGGAGGGTAAGTACGTTACATCACGTCACATTCAGGACCGTCTGAATCTGGAACTTGACAAGAACCTTGCTCTGCGCGTACGCCGCACCGAGGAGGATGGCAAGTGGATAGTATCAGGCCGTGGCGTGCTGCACCTGTCAATTCTCATTGAGACCATGCGCCGTGAGGGTTATGAACTCCAGGTAGGTCAGCCCCAGGTAATCATGAAGGAGATTGACGGCCGTACATGCGAGCCTATCGAGGAACTCACCATCAGCGTTCCCGAGGAGTTCGCCAGCAAGATGATTGACCTGGCCACCAAGCGCAAGGGTGAGATGACATCAATGGACACCCAGGGTGACCGCGTTGTCATTGTATTCGATATTCCTTCACGCGGTATCATCGGCCTCCGTACCAATGTGCTTACCGCATCTCAGGGTGAGGCCGTAATGGCACACCGCTTCAAGGAGTATCAGCCTTACAAGGGTGACATCGAGCGCCGCACAAACGGTTCGATGGTTGCCATGGAGACCGGTACCGTATTCGCTTATGCACTTGACAAGCTGCAGGACCGCGGTAAGTTCTTTGTAAACCCGCAGGATCAGGTTTATGCCGGTCAGGTTGTAGGTGAGCACGTTCACGAGAAGGATCTGGTCATCAACGTGACCAAGAGCAAGCAGCTTACAAACATGCGTGCCAGCGGTGCCGATGAAAAGGCCCACATCGCACCTCCCGTTGTATTCTCTCTTGAAGAGGCTCTTGAGTACATCAAGAACGACGAGTACGTTGAGGTTACCCCCAAGAGCATGCGTATGCGTAAGGTTATTCTGAACGAGTTGGAGCGCAAGCGCGCCGCCAAGTAAAATAACCCGATGAAAACGAGGTTTTCTGCAATAATCGCACTGACTGTGCTGCTTTTGACCGCCTCCTGCGGTAAAAAGGGCATGTTCGTGCTGCAGGGAACCGTTCAGGACGGGACCGATACCATTCTGGTATTAGGAATTGACTCACGGTTTGAAGATGCGGACACCATCTTCTGCCGTGAAGGCCAGTTCAAATGGAAATTCCACCCCGATACAGTTACCACTCTCATTCTGGTACTGCCCGATGGACGCTACCATCCGGTATTTGCCGAAAAGAATGTGGAATCATTCATAACGATACCTTCCGATACAGGACTCTTCCAGGTTTCGGGCGGTTATTGCAATGATTCATATCAGGCGTTCTATCTGGCGTCACAGAACGACACTGCAATGGAGCAGGCTGCAGCCAGGATAGACTCCTTCATTACCCGTGACCCGTTCTCGGAAGTAACCCCCTTCCTCATCTATGACCAGATGGTCAGGAAGTACCATGCACGCGAGAGTGTCATAGAGCCTCTTATCAAACGTATGAGCGGCAACATGCAGGACGCTCCATACCTGATCTCACTCAAGGCTGAATTCGAGAAACCGGCCAACAACAATCTCTATTTCGATTCATACGCAGTAAAGGACTCAACCGGTCAGAAACGCCAGTTCATAGATATCGGCGGCACATCAAACTCTCTGCTGGTATGCGTATGGGCCTCATGGATGGGCCAGGCAGGACTGGACGCAAGGGATACCCTGGAATATTTCCGCCAGAAGTATCATGACAGGTTCTTCAATGTGATTGACCTCTCCGTCGACGTAAACATTGACATGTGGAAGAAAGCCATTGAGAACGATACCGTCAGATGGCCGTCATATTCGGATCCGACCGGATGGGAAAGCCGCATAGTAAAGAACGCCAATCTTCAGACGCTGCCTGCATTCATCCTGTTCTCCGGTTCCAAGAGGCTCATGTACAAGACCACTTCAATAAAGGACCTGGACATAGAGTTGGACAAAACCCTGACAAAACCACGTTTACAAACCGAACAGAAAAAGAAATAGCACTGAATACCATTAATCATTTCCTTGTCTTGCTTAATCTATTAACCATAAACATATCTAACCATGCTTATCAAAGTATCAGGTGCGGCTGTCCAAGGGATAGACGCATACATCGTGACCATCGAAGCGAGTACATCCCGCGGTATCAGATTCTTCCTTGTAGGACTGCCTGACAGCGCAGTCAAGGAGAGCCATGAACGTATCATATCGGCTTTCCAGGTAAACGGTTACAAATTCCCCTCTTCCCAGATCATCATCAACATGGCTCCGGCCGATATCCGCAAGGAGGGCGCAGCCTATGACCTGCCGCTTGCCATTGTCATACTGGCATCTGGAGGAGAACTTGACACGTCAACTCTTGATGACTATGTCATAATGGGTGAAATGAGTCTTGACGGTTCGCTTCTGCCGGTCAAAGGAGCCCTTTCAATGGCCATCGAGGCACGGACCCAAGGGTTCAAAGCAATTATCCTGCCGGCTCAGAACGCAGCCGAAGCTGCTGTAATAGACGGACTGAAGGTATACGGAGCCAACAATCTGCGTGAGGTTGTAGACCTGATAAACCTGATCCCGGGACACATTGAGCCATTGGATAAGAACAGTGTCCTGAAGGAAGTCATCCCAACCGGATACCAGGCTGATTTTGCCGATGTAAAGGGACAAAACGCCGTTAAACGGGCACTCGAAGTAGCAGCCAGCGGCGGACACAACCTGATCATGGTCGGCCCGCCGGGAAGCGGTAAGTCCATGATGGCAAGAGCTCTTCCTTCAATACTTCCGCCACTGACCGAAGAGGAGAGCATCGAGACCACCCGTATCCATTCGGTTGCCGGTTTTACGGGGAACGGAGCCGCTCTTATAACCGAGAGGCCGTTCCGTCATCCCCACCACACTATATCCAATGTGGCCCTGACGGGCGGAGGCACCAACGGACAGCCCGGTGAGATATCACTCGCCCATAACGGGGTGCTCTATCTGGACGAACTGGCCGAGTTCACCAGATCGGCCCTGGAGACTCTGCGACAACCGCTCGAAGACAGGAGCGTAGTCATATCAAGAGTCAAATACAGGATAGAGTATCCGGCATCGTTCATGCTGGTTGCATCAATGAACCCCTGCCCCTGCGGATACTACAACCATCCCACAAAGGAATGTCACTGCACCCCAACTGTGATTGAACGTTATCTGGGAAAGATTTCGGGCCCGCTGATGGACCGTTTTGACATTCAGTGCGAGATTCTTCCCGTGGGGTTTGATGACATGTCATCGGAACGGAAGGGTGAAGCAAGTGCCTCCATACGGGAACGCGTGATTGAGGCCAGAGCGGTACAGGCTGCCAGATTCAGCGATGAAAAGGGGCTGTATTGCAACGCTCAGATGGATTCACGACTGTTGCGGAAATACGCCAAAGCCGAGCCGGCCGCAATCCGGATGCTGGGTGAGGCCATGAACCGCCTCAACCTCTCGGCACGTGCCTATGACCGAATCCTCAAGGTTGCCAGGACAATCGCCGACATGGACAAATCTGATACGATCAGGCCGCATCATATAGCCGAAGCGATAGGTTATCGCAGCTTGGACCGCGCCTCTTGGGGTAAATAAAAAAATATAGTAATTTTGCAGTCCGAAACAACTTAGATATATCATATATGAAAGACTACAAGAGGATTCTGGTTACATCGGCCCTGCCCTACGCCAACGGCCCGCTTCACATAGGCCATCTGGCAGGCGCATACGTTCCGGCCGATATTTATGTCCGTTACCAACGTCTCAAGAAGGTGGACGTGATGTTCATTGGAGGCAGTGACGAGCACGGTGTGCCCATCACCATCCGCGCCAAGAAAGAGGGCGTTACCCCCAAGGAGATCATTGACCGCTATCACTATCAGATGAAGGATACCTTCAAGGGTATGGGCATATCTTACGACATTTACGGTCGTACCAGCTCCCCTGTACACCATAAGCTGGCTGCCGATTTCTTCCGCAAACTCTACGATACCGGCAAGTTCATCCAGAAGACCAGCGAGCAGTACTACGACGAGGAGGCCAAGATGTTCCTGGCCGACCGATACATTACCGGTGAGTGCCCTCACTGCCACTATGATCACGCCTACGGTGACCAGTGCGAGAAGTGCGGCACATCACTCTCACCCACTGAACTGATTAACCCCAAGAGTACTGTAAGCGGCAGCAAGCCCGTTATGAAGGAGACCACACACTGGTACCTGCCTCTGGAGCAGTATCAGGAGTGGCTTGAGAAGTGGATCCTGCAGGAGCACAAGGAGTGGCGTCCCAATGTTTACGGTCAGTGCAAGAGCTGGCTTGACATGGGTCTTCAGCCCCGTGCCGTGAGCCGCGACCTTGACTGGGGTATCCCCGTTCCCGTAGAGGGTGCCGAGGGCAAGGTTCTGTATGTATGGTTCGATGCCCCCATCGGCTATATCAGCAACACCAAGGAGTTCTGCGACTCTCATCCCGAGCGCGGCAGCTGGGAGACCTGGTGGAAGGATCCCGATACACGTCTTATCCACTTTATCGGTAAGGACAACATCGTGTTCCACTGCATCGTGTTCCCCGCAATGCTTAAGGCCGAGGGTTCATTCATACTTCCCGACAACGTTCCCAGCAACGAGTTCCTGAACCTGGAGGATGACAAGATCTCAACCTCACGCAACTGGGCCGTATGGGTACACGAGTATCTGGAGGATTTCCCCGGTAAGGCCGATGTAATGCGTTATGTGCTTACCGCCAACGCTCCTGAGACCAAGGACAACAACTTTACATGGAAGGATTTCCAGGCACGCAACAACAACGAGTTGGTTGCCATCTACGGCAACTTCGTGAACCGCGCCCTGGTTCTGACACAGAAATACTTTGACGGCGTAGTTCCCCAGTGCGGTGAACTGACCGACTATGACCGCGACACCCTGAAGGAGTTTGCAGATGTAAAGCAGCAGCTTGAGTCTCTGCTTGACAACTTCAAGTTCCGTGAGGCACAGAAGGAGGCCATGAACCTGGCCCGCATCGGAAACAAGTACCTGGCCGATACCGAGCCCTGGAAACTTGCCAAGACCGACATGAAGCGCGTTGAGACAATTCTCAACATTGCTCTCCAGCTGGTTGCCAACCTGGCCATAGCATTTGAGCCGTTCCTGCCCTTCTCAAGCGAGAAGCTGCGCGGAATGATTGCCCTGGACGGTGCTGACTGGAACCGCCTGGGTGCCATTGACCTGCTGCCCGCCGGCCACAAGCTGGGCAAGGCAGAACTTCTGTTCGAGAAGATTGAGGACGATGTCATTGACGCCCAGATCCAGAAGCTGCTCAAGCGCAAGGAGGAGAACGAGAAGGCTGCAGCCGATGCCGCTCCCGCCAAGCCCATCAAGGCCAACATAGAGTTCCCCGAATTCGAGAAACTGGACATCCGTGTAGGTACAGTGCTTGAGTGCACCAAGGTTCCCAAGGCAGACAAACTGCTCCAGTTCAAGATCGATGACGGTCTGGGCGGCCGTACTATCCTTTCAGGCATTGCAAACTATTACAAGCCTGAAGATCTGGTAGGCAAGCAGGTATGCTTCATAGCCAATCTGGCACCCCGCACCATCCGCGGCATTGAGAGTCAGGGTATGATTCTGAGCGCTCTTGACGCAGACGGCACACTGGCCGTAACAACCGTTCAGCGCCCTGTAAAACCGGGCAGCGAGGTTTGCTAAAAAACAGATTATGAATACAGTCGGAGTCATACTTGCAGCAGGCTCCGGTTCAAGAACCGGCCTTTCCACCCCCAAGCAGTTCCTGCTTCTGGGTGGAAAGACTGTTTTGGAGCATTCCGTCCAGACATTTAATGACCACCCGGGCATAGATCAGGTTGTAATTGTCACTTCGCCCGACTTCATACAAAAGGTTGAAGGTATTGTCAAGGCAAACGGTTGGACCAAGGTCACAGCCATATTACCCGGTGGAAAGGAGCGATATGACTCCAGTCTTGCCGCCGTACGCCATTTCAGCGACAATCCTGACCTGGTTATGCTGTTCCATGACGCAGCCAGACCGTTGGTATCGGCCCGGATAATATCGGACACGCTTAAGGCTATGGAGTCTTTCAATGCGGTGGATGTGGCCATCCCCGCTGTGGATACCATCGTTCAGTGTGATGCTGCAGGCACGGTTATGGAATCTGTCCAGAACCGCAATCTGCTGTGGCGCATGCAGACGCCGCAGGGCTTCCGTCAGAAAACGATAGCCCAGGCTTACCAAATTGCACTTAAAGACCCGCAGTTTACGGCAACCGATGACTGTGGCACGGTATTACGATACCTCCCCGATGAGAAGGTGGGTATTGTGCAAGGAGACGAAAAGAACATAAAACTTACATATGCCGACGATTTGCCCCTAATGGAGTTTTTACTAAGTTTGTAAAAATATTGAATTACCCTTTCCTATGAAAAAAGCTAACCTCAAGAAGCTATCCCCTTTCATTGTCGCATTGATTGCGTTCCTGGCTATAGGATTCTTATATTGCTCTCCTGTTTTGGAGGGTAAGGTATTGCAGGCCGGAGATACCACCAACTATCTGGGAGCATCGAATGAAATACGCCAATACACAAAGTCTGAAGGAAGGCAGATGTGGTGGACAAACTCCATGTTCGGAGGAATGCCGTCATATCAGATAAGCGGTCAGACTCCGGCTAACAAACTTAGGGCAAAACTTGAGCGTCTTTCACATCTGTGGTTGATTGGAAGCAGAGAGCCGATAGGCATACTCGTAGCATATATGATCGGTTTCTTTATTATGCTGCTCTGCTTTGACGTGGATCCGTGGATGAGCATAGCGGGTGCCATTGCACTCACGCTGTCGTCATATTTCCTGCTGATCCTACCTGCAGGACACGTAACCAAAGCCAATGCCATATGCTGTCTGGCACCCATGATAGGCGGCTTCTACGCCATCTTCCGAAGCAGGTTCTGGCTAGGCGTACCCGTAACCCTGTTTTACGGAACCATAGGACTCACGCTCCACTCTCAGATGACCTACTACGCATTCATGCTCTTGGGAGTGCTCTTTATAAGCGAGATTTTCATTCACGCCAAGGCCAAGACCTGGAAGGAGTTCGGAAAGGCTACCGGAGTATTCATACTGTCATTGCTCCTGGTGTTGGGAACCAAACTCAGCTGGTTCCAGATGAACCGCAGTTACCTTAACGAGACCATGCGCGGAGGACACAGCGAACTGGTATCGGACAATGCCGAAGGTGATGACCAGGAGAAACTGGTAGGTCTGGATTTTGATTACGCTACTGCATGGTCATACGGAAAGACCGAAACCTTTACCCTGCTTGTTCCCGAATACATGGGAGGAGCCAGCGGTTATGACCTGGGAAAAGACTCCAAACTTGAAAAGGAACTCAGAAGCATGGGAGTACCCGCCAACAGCGCCCGCAGTTTCTGCTCCAGCTCACCCGTTTACTGGGGAGAAAAGGTATTTACCAGCGGTCCTGTTTATGTGGGAGCCGTCATCTGTTTTCTGTTTATCCTTGGACTGATAGTAGTCAAGGGAGCCTACAAATGGTCTCTGTTTGCCGCTACATGTTTCTCAATACTGCTTGCATGGGGACACAACTGGGAATGGTTCTCAAGACTGTTCTTTGACTATTTCCCCATGTACAACAAGTTCCGTACGGTTGAATCCATACTGGTTGTGGCCGAGATAACCATGCCCCTGCTGGGATTTCTGGCAATAAGGCATCTGGTTCAGTCCGATGACAAGGCTGCCAACAGGAAAGCCATACTTACCGCCGGAGCCATCACAGCCGCAATCTGTCTGCTGGTGGCAATATCTGCCGGTTTCACCGACACCGCATCATCATATGACATCAGATTCAAGGATGACGTCGGTGATACCATCTATGATGCCATCCTCCGTCAGAGACAGGCTCTGATATCCTCATCGGCCCTGCGCAGTCTTGTGTTCGTTCTTCTGGGAGCAGGCGCTACTTATGCCTACACTGTAATGAAGGAGAAGAAGAACAGCAATGTCATGTTTGCGGCCGCATTGACAGCACTCATTCTGATTGACATGGTTCCCGTGGACAGGAAGTTCTTTGGAAAACAGAACTTCATTACCACCAAGGAGAACTCTCAGATATTCGCAATGCAGGATTGGGAGAAGGCCATACTTCAGGACCAGTCACTTGATTACCGTGTCCTCAACCTGTCAACAAACACTTTCAACGAAGCAAGGACATCTTACAGACTCAATTCGTTGGGCGGATATTCTGCCGCCAAGATGCGCCGTTACCAGGATCTTATCGACACTCATATCTCAAAGAACAACATGTCGGTCCTCAACATGCTGAACACCAAATATCTCATTACCGACAACCGTCAGATATTGAGGAACCCCGAGGCAATGGGTAACGCATGGTTCGTTGATACCGTACTCTTTGTCAACTCTCCTGTCAGTGAAAGCCAGGCTCTGAACATAATAGACGTCAGAACGACTGCTGTAGCCGACAACAAGTTTGCCGACATACTGAACGTATCTGTATCGGCAAGTGATCCTGAGGCCTTTATAAGACTTGACAAATACGTTCCGGACCGTCTTGAGTACACTTCAAGTTCCACCAAGGATAAGGTTGCCGTATTCTCCGAGATTTATTATCCCAATGAATGGCATCTCTATATTGACGGCAAGGAGCATGAGATAGGTCGTGTCAACTACGTACTCCGTGCCGCAGTGATTCCCGCCGGAAAACACTCTATCGTAATGGAGTTCGTACCCAATGCACTTAAGAATGACTGGATCTGCATGATTCTGGTCATCCTTACAATCATCATTTCGATAGGAATGCCTGTCTGGCACTTTGTAAAGAAACAGTAATTATGAAGATAGTCATTCTGGGAACCGCCTGGCCCTATCGCGGAGGAATAGCCGATTTCAACAACCGGCTGGCGCAGGAATTCATAAAGGAGGGTAATGAGGTCAAGATATTCACCTTCACCCTCCAGTATCCGTCATTCCTGTTTCCCGGCAAGACCCAGTACTCGCCTGACCCACAGCCCCAAGGCCTGGACATTGTAAGGAGTCTGAACTCAGTCAATCCCTTCAACTGGATCAAGGTGGGCCGTCAGATCAGACGTGAAAAACCGGATCTGCTGATTGTACCTTTCTGGATGCCGTTCATGGGACCCTCAACCGGTTTCGTATCACGCATGGCCCGTAAGTGCGGCGCCCGCAGAGTTGCCATACTTCATAACCTCATACCCCACGAGCACAAACCCGGTGACAAGATCCTGTCACGCTATTTCATCAAATCCGTTGACAGCTTTGTGGCACTGTCCGAATCAGTAAGGGACGATATCAGTCTGTTTGATACCAAAAAGCCCCGTACATTCAGCCCACACCCGCTCTATGACCACTTTGGTGAACTTGCCACAAGAGAGGAGTCTCTTAAGCATCTGGGACTTGATCCCGCTTACCACTACATACTCTTCTTTGGACTGATACGTGACTACAAAGGCCTGGACCTGCTGCTCAGGGCATATGCCGACAGCCGCCTGCGTGAACTCAACGTACGTCTGCTGGTGGCAGGTGAGTTCTACGGCAGTTCCGACAAATACTTTGAACTTGAGAAAGAACTGGGACTTGAGGGACTCATCATCTGGAAGAACGAGTTTGTTCCCAGTGAAGAGGTCCGATACTGTTTTGGTGCGGCCGATATCATTGCACAGCCCTACAAGACCGCCACTCAGAGTGGCGTATCACAGATAGCCTATCACTTTTGCAAGCCCATGCTGGTAACCAACGTAGGCGGACTGGCCGAGATCGTTCCCGACGGAAAAGCCGGTTACGTTGTAGAGCCCGAGCCCACCCGAATTGCCGATGGATTGGTGGATTTCTTTGCAAATGAGCGACAGGAGCAGTTCGCCAAGGGTATCCTTGACGAGAAGAACAAATACTCCTGGAGTAAGATGACTCAGGCTATTCTTCAGTGTAAAATCTGATGATTCGCTCAAGCGAGCGCTGACAGACAGGGCAGAATTCCGGGTATTTGTTTGTCTTCATACGGCAGTCAAACGAGCCGCGCCATACACCTTTTGACATATACCCTCCTCCTTCATACAGATCTGCCTTTTCAGGCATCATATCCTTCCATTTGCTGTCAAAGTCAACCTTTGTAGTAATGTTGGGCTCCCAGGGCTCAGTTTCGGAATTATAGTACTGCTCGTACTGGTCATCGTAGAAATACTCATCGGCCAAGCCGCCGAAACTGTGTCCGAACTCGTGTACCACAACGGGAGCGAATTGCGCGTGATGGGCGGTGGTAAGGGTGTATGAATTGAATATTCCGCCTCCTCCATAGACATCGGTATTGGCCAGTATGATGATATGCTCATAAGGAATACCAGCCAGTTTATCATGCAGTTGCCTTAACCTCAGGGTGGTCAGATATCGGTCCGAATAGAATGTGCTGAAAGATGAATTCAAGGCCGTTTCAGTCCAAAGGCCCTCCTTAGGAACACTTACCTCTCCGTCCCTGGATTCAAGTTCCACTGCAAGGATATTGAAACGGTCCTGAAGGGTCTTGAACGGTTCATGTGAGAACAGACTGTTCACTGCAATGCCTGCATCCTTGTAGAAAAGATCCATTTGATGGGCGGTATAGCCCTCCGGAACAATCACTACATCAATGCATTTCTCAGGACTGCCACCCTGATGAAGATATTTCCATTTTGCAGGGTTCTGACCTATCTTGCGGATAAGGATATCCTCCGGGTCAACGGTGTGACGCAGGGAGGCTACCACCTTGTTGTAATTGTCTGTAAGCTTAACCTCGACCACTGCTTTTGCGGATGGCATGGGCAGCAGGTAGACGTTCTCAAAACTGCGGTCCACCTGGGTTGCCTCCTCGGTGTTCTGCCACTCCTGGAACAGGGTGCTGAAGGAGTTGCGGAACAGGGTGTCACCCGTGGCGGCATCGGTCATGGTTATCTGACCGTTTCCTTCCAGATATAAGTCTTTGAGATTGACACGGCGTCCGTACCAACCGTCTATCACATTCAGGTCATCAAGATAGATGTGTGACTCCTTGCTGTTGCCGGAGAATGTATAATTGACCCTGAGGGTCTGATCCTGGGCATGAACAGCGGCTGCCAGCAACAGCAGCGCTATACTATTCTTCAGTCGAAACCAGTTCATAATCCATCTGTTTCTTTTCAAGGTTGCAGCGTACAACTTTTACCTTTACATGGTCACCCAGGCGGTAACGCTTGCGGGTGCGCTGGCCTATGATGCAGTAGTTCTTCTCATCGAACTCAAAGTAATCACCGCCCAGTGAGCGGATGCCTATCATGCCCTCGCACTTGTTTTCTATGATTTCAGCGTAGATTCCCCACTCTGTCACACCGCTTAT
Source organism: Bacteroidaceae bacterium (assembly GCA_017557635.1). Lineage (GTDB taxonomy): Bacteria > Bacteroidota > Bacteroidia > Bacteroidales > Bacteroidaceae > Colenecus. Next base: position 98,102 of record JAFYYH010000021.1, read on the forward strand.
GACGGCATCGAATACCTGTCCCATACGGTCTGACATGTACTCTACCTGCTTGTACTTGATGCTGGCGCGCTCTGCCTGCTCAGCCAGCTGCTCCTGTGCCGAACAATGCTCGCAGTACTCCTCATACTTGCCCTGGTTCACACTGCGGCCGCCTCCGATATAACGGGTAAGCAGGCGGTGTACCATAAGGTCGGGGTAACGGCGTATGGGTGATGTAAAGTGGGTGTAGAACTTGAATGCCAGACCATAGTGGCCGATGTTATCGGTGGTGTAGCAGGCTTTCTGCATGGAGCGGATTGAGATGGTCTCAATGAGCTCCTGCTCCTTCTTGCCCTTGACCTCTGAGAGCATCTTGTTCATGGACTTGGCCATCTCGGCGGGATCACCGTTGGTCTTGAGCTTGTAACCGAACTTGGCAACAAAGTTCTGCAGATTCTCCATGCGCTCGGGATCCGGCTCATCATGAACACGATAGACAAATGTCTTAGGATTGCCGCCCTTGACTTTGCCGATGAATTCGGCAACGGTGCGGTTAGCCAGCAGCATGAACTCCTCGACCAGCTGGTTGGCATCCTTGGACTCCTTGAAGAAGACGCTTACGGGATGTCCGGTCTCGTCTATATCAAAACGAACCTCGACACGGTCAAAACTGAGTGCTCCGTCAGCAAAACGCTTGGCACGCAGTATCTTGGCCAGACTGTCCAGGGTCATTATCTCTGTCTTGAACTCATCGCCCGGCAGAGGCTCCTTTCCGCCCTGCTGCTCACGCTCAATGATTGCCTGAACCTCCTCATAGGCAAAACGGCGGTTGCTGCGGATAACGGTACGTGCTATGCGGGAGCGTTTGACAACGCCGGCATCGGTCATCTCAAGGATTACCGAGTATGTGAGTTTATCCTCATCCTGACGCAGTGAGCACAGGTTGTTACAGAGTTTCTCAGGCAGCATGGGTATGGTGCGGTCCACCAGATAGACTGATGTGGCGCGCTTGAATGCCTCCTTATCTATTATACTGCCCTCCTGTACGTAGTAACTTACATCGGCAATATGTACGCCTACCTCCCAGAGTCCCTTCTTGATGGGACGGATGGAGAGCGCATCGTCAAAGTCCTTGGCATCGTGCGGGTCAATGGTGAATGTTACCACGTCACGGAAATCCTCACGTCCGGCCAGAGCGGCATCGGTGATATCGGCCGATATGTCATCGGCGGCACGCTCAACATTCTCGGGATAGGTGTAGGGCAGTCCGTATTCGGCCAGGATGGCATGCATCTCGGTGTTGTTCTCACCGGCGGCACCCAGTATGTCTATGACCTTTCCAACTGGGTTGCGGTCAGGGGTATCGGGCCATTCAACGACCTTGACAACTGCCTTCTCACCGTCACGGCCCTTCTTGAGGTTGGATATGGGTATGAATATGTCACGGTCCGATTTGTCCGGGGTAACCAGGTAGGCGAACTTGCCCTTGACCTGAAGCGTACCTACAAAGGTATCCTTGGCGCGCTTGAGTATCTCGGTCACCTCACCCTCGGGACCAGAATGGGGACGGCGTGCAAAGAGCACAATCTTGACGCGGTCACCGTTAACGGCACCGGCCGAGTTACGCTCTGCAACGAATATGGGATCACCTCCGTCATCGGGCACAAGGAAGTTCTTGCCGCCTACACGGCGCTGCAGCACGCCCTCCACGAACTTGCTCTTCTGCATGAGTTGGAACTGACCGTCCTTCTCCTTGAGGAAACCGTCCTCAACAAGATCCAGTACTATGTCCAGGCACATGCTGCGCATGGGATGAGTCTTGAGTTTAAGCTCATCATACAGACGCTTTACACTGATGGAATGATCCTGATTGTCACGGAACCAGTCAGTAATAAGGTCCGTCATGGTTCTGCGGTTGAGACGGACTCCTCCTTTGAAAGATCTACCCATATTGAGAATGTTTTGTTCTGTTTACGAAGATACAAATTAAAAATCGGAAGCAGTGCTCTGCCTCCGATTTTAATTTTAAAGACCCAAGTCTGATGCCTTGAGTTGAAGTAGCTCCATCTTCCGTTTTATTATGGGCACTTCATTTTCGATGAAATCAACCCTCATTTTTTCCAATGCGATGGCTTTTGCGCCTTCGGCCACAAAGTATCCTATGCCTCGCTGGTTGAAGATGATGCCATCCATCGTAAGTTTCTCATAACTGCGCATGGCTGTATTGGGATTCACTCCAAGCTCTCCGCCCAGTTCACGTACTGACAGTATCCTGTCACCCTCCTTCAGTTCTCCGCTCAGAATCTTTTCATTGATTCCATCGGCTATCTGAAGGTATATCGGTTTGTTCTGATTGAATTCCATAAGACAGTCCTATTAATGTTTGATCTTTCTTACTCTGAAATAAATGGCGATTGCAAGTCCCAGGTTGACAACCGTATCAGTAATGCAATCCATCAGTACTGCATGCTTCATGCTCCATGATATGAACGGGAAAGACTCGAAGATCTCCTCGGGGGACATATTGCTGGCAGCAGCCTCCTTGAATCTCTCAACAGCTCCGTGCATTATTATAGGAGTGGTAATCATGCTTAATGCAATGCTTATAAGGATCAGGCAACCTATGGTCTTGGCCGGTTTTGATGACTTGAACAACAGGGCGCCAAGAAGGAAGATAAGGAATCCTTCGGCCAGATCATCGGCATACATCCAGGGAGAAGTCATTATTGAGTAGTCAGGAATAATATTCTGTGTCTCCAGACTGGCTTTCTTGAATATGTCGCTCAGGACGGTCTGACCATTGTTGATTGCAATTATCAAAGAGTCGCCGCAACGGCTGTCAATCAGGCAGAGAATCTGATCCAATGACAGGTAAATTGCAAAGAATGCAAACGGAACTATCACACAGCAGACAATTATCATTGAAAGAACCTTCTCCAGTGAAGAGGCCGGTACCATGAGGAATGAAGATCCCTCTTTCTTATCGGTGATGAAACCGTATATCTTGGCAGGGGCCGTAATAGTCAGAACAATCAGTGTTATACCAAGTATAGTTGATCTGGGTGCTACTTCCAGACTATACCAGCCTGCACCTACTATCATTGTAAAGAATCCTACCAACAGGTAACCGGTAATGCAGATTGTTGCCATTATGAGAAATGAAATACCGTATCTTGCAATAGCATTCTTGATATCGGTCATAAGATAACGACCGAATCGGTTCATATTCAAAACATCATTATTCATAGCCGTAATCATTTTACTTGTTGAACATTTCCTTAATCTCATTCTTGTGCAGCAGAACTGCATTGAACAGAGCCTCGATGTTGACCTTGCTCTCAGCACCTGTGGTGTTGCGTACTACCTGTATGTTGCCGCCCGGTACCATCTCCTGATAGAGTGCGTTGGGATCAACATCCGTTGAGTAGTCGAAATAGAGTTTTTCAGCGATTTCATCGAGTGATGCATTCAGCAATACATCCCTGCGGTCCAGAATAATGATGGGATCGATGATAGCCTCCAGGTCACGTGCCTGGTGCGTTGAGATAAGCAGTGTCGAATCATCGGACGTGTACTTTGAAACAGCCTTGCGGAACTGAGCCTTTGAAGGGATGTCAAGTCCGTTTGTCGGCTCGTCCATGAAAAGGTATTTGGTATTGCAAGCAAGGGCGAAGCTGATGAATGTCTTCTTGAGCTGACCGTATGACATCTGATCCATACGCTGATTCTGGTCAGTATCAAACACAGTCATAATCTCAGAGAACTTCTGGGCGTTGAAGTTGGTCCAGTACTGTCCGTGATCAATTGCAAAATCTATTGCCTTACGACGCGGTGCAGGAACCTCATCGGGCAGATAATAGATATTGGAGAGAAAAGAAGGTTCACGGTTATATGGTTTCTGACCGTCAATCTCCAATGTTCCGTCTTCGACCTTCTTAAGGCCGGCAAGCAAGGTAAGCAGAGTAGTCTTACCCACTCCGTTCTCTCCCAGAAGACCGTATATGCGTCCCTCCTGGAGATCCATCGAAATGTCCTTCAGTACGACGTGCTCGTCATAACTGAATCCTAATTTCTTGATTGTAATCATAGTCGTATCGTTTGTTTATCGGTGTATTACTTCACTAAGACACTGCAAATATAAGGCGTATTTCTTTACATGCAACAAGATTAACGTATTTTAACTATACACTACGTGCGTGCTGCGTGTGTGCGTACCTTTTTTGAGCCATACCTGTCACCACAAGCGTTGTAACCCCGATTCCCTGCAAGTATGGCTCCAAAAATGGCCAAAACCCGGGTTTTCGCTGCCATACTTGCAGAAAACCGCCCTTAAAAGACCTTTTTACGCAGGTATGGCCATTTTAAAGAATACGCGGCACCTGCGTAATTGGTTTGTCAGCAATTATCCATATATTTGCCACACAAGAAACCTGATTGCTATACTATGAAAAAAGATCATCTCTTTGAACTGGCCGAGAATTACATTTCCCAGACGGGAATCTCGGTGTTTTTGACCGGCCGCGCCGGAACCGGAAAAACCACATTCCTAAAGTACATTGTTGAGAATACGCCCAAGCGCTGCGTAGTGCTTGCGCCAACTGGTGTTGCCGCAATCAATGCGGGCGGCGTAACAATCCATTCATTTTTCCAGCTGCCTCTGTGCCCCTATCTGCCCGACGTTGAGGAGCTGGTAACGGAGTATCAGCTGCCCGAGGCCAGGCGCCAACTGCGTAAGGAAAAAGTCAAAATCATCAAAACGCTGGACCTGCTCATCATCGATGAGATTTCAATGGTCCGTGCAGACCTCCTGGATGCTGTAGATGCTGTGATGCGCCGATACCGCCACAACAACAAACCGTTCGGCGGAGTCCAGTTGCTCATGATAGGTGATGCACACCAGCTCCCGCCGGTAGTGACCGAGCAGGATGAGCCCTGGCTCAAGAAGGTCTACCAGTCACCGTTCTTCTTCCACTCCAAGGTGATGCGGCAGCTCAAATATGTGACCATCGAACTGCAAACAGTTTACCGTCAGTCAGATACATCTTTCCTGGATATACTCAACAGCATTCGGGACGGAGTGATGGACAACGCCACTTACCGTATGCTGAACAGTCGCCTTGACCCGCGATTCAATCCCGATGACAGCGTAGCCGTATCGGGCAGCCGATGGATCCGCCTGACCACTCACAACCGTCAGGCCGACAGCATCAACCAGGAGAAGATGGAGGCACTTAAGACCCGCCTCTACACATTCTATGCCGAGATCGAGGGCAATTTCCCTGAGAACACGCTCCCCGCTGAGAAGGTACTTCAACTCAAAGAGGGCGCACAGGTTATGTTCCTGCGAAACGACTCCCGCGAGGGCCGATATTATAACGGAAAAATTGCCACCGTAACCTCCATAGACTATGATGACGGCATCACAGTGACCGATGAAAACGGCGATGAAATCAAGGTTCCCATCGAGAAATGGGAGAACATCCAATACGAGATAGACAAGGAAACAAAGGAGATTGTACCAAAGGTTGAAGGCACATTCTCGCAGTATCCACTACGTGCCGCGTGGGCAGTCACAATCCACAAGAGCCAGGGTTTGACATTTGACAATGTTATCATTGATGCGGTATCGGCCTTTAGTTTCGGACAGGTTTATGTGGCTCTTTCACGCTGCCGAACACTTGAGGGTATCGTTCTGAGCAGTCCTATTTCACAATCCTGCCTCTTCAATAACAGCGATGTATCCGGATTCCATGAGCAGTTCCAGCCGGTATCTGAGATGGAGCGTCAGCTGGAGGCATCGCGGGCGGAATATTTCATGAACAATCTCAAGGAGTGCTTTACATTCAGCGAACTGGAAAGACTTACCGGTTGGGCAGGCGGAATATTCAACAACCATCTAAAGAACACCTATCCGGAGCAGACATCAAGGATGGAGGAGAACCGTCGCAAGGTCAGGGATATCGAGAAAATCGCCGAGGCATTCCGACGTGAACTGGACCGAATAGGTCTTAATGACAAAGCCCACCTTGATGAGAGAGTCGGTAAAGCAGCCGGATATTTCCTGCCGATTTTGATTGAAGTGGCTTCGGATGTAACTCCCATTATGTCCGTTTCCATCGACAATAAGGATGTCAAAAAGACGCTTACGGAGGCATCGGGCGAACTCCTGCCGGAACTCTCCATGCATCTTCAGAGCATGAAGGAGATACTTGAAAACGGTTTCAGCATAGAATCATACCTCAGAATCAGGAATGATGCGCTGCTGTCGCCCAAGCCCAAGACGTCAATCAAGAAGGTCAAGGAGCCCAAACCTGTCAAGGAAAAGGAAATCAAAACCAAGCCCACCATCGAGGAAATCTACTCCGACAACCGCCACCCCGAACTGATCCAACCCCTCATAGACTGGCGAACCGAGCAATACATATCCCAGAACATCCGCGCCTACTGGGTACTCACCCAACGCACCCTCCTGGAAATAGCCGATACCTGCCCGTCGACCAAAGAGGAACTCCTGGCAGTAAACGGATTCGGCCCCGCAAAATGGAAGCAGTACGGTGAGGAAATCCTGGAACTGATAAAACTCCATCGTAAGGATTGAAAGCAGTTTTGCTAATTCCTTGTTTGTATTTAATTCTTAATACCTTTTCCTATCATGAAAAAAATGATTCATTGTTGCTTTACTTCCCATCAGGAGGTGATGTTCCGAAGTCCGCAGGATGTGGGCTTCTTCCTTAACTTGCTTGCACTTACCTCCTGGAAGTACGGTGTTGACATTTTTGCCGATACGGAGATGTCAAACCACGTTCATTTACTGTTGTTTTCATCGGACAAAACCGAGACCAGACTATCCGTAGGCCCATATTCGAAGACCGTTACCAAGCCCGGTTTTGACAGGGACGGAAGCATCCTTTACTCCGACTCAAACCAGTTGTCTGATTTTGTGAGCGCCTTACGAAAGCGTTACACATGGTATTTCACCGAAAAATACCAGCGTGACTGCGGCGGAAGAATGGGTGAGAAATACTACTTCTCGCTGATTATTGAAGGAAATTATCATATGATTTCAGCCTGCAGTTATGTGCTCAGAAACGGCCTTCATCATGGAGTTTCGGGTACTTCATTCATGTATCCATATTCATCCATCAATGATATGTTCATTCCCGAATTGGGGAAAACGGACCGCCCCTACCAGGGAAACCGTAACCCCGATGAAAAATGGCTTGAAGAGCAGGACCAGGACAGGAACGGCAAACCCGCCATTGGCATTTCTGACATAGAACCCATCCACAATGAGGATGCCGTCAAATCCTATCTGTACAACGAACGCGCTGCGACTTTCCGTAACTGTCGGAACGACATAGACTTGTGCGGTATTATTGACAGATGCATACTCCCTGAATTCAAATCCCCATCCATATACCAGCTCAGCCGCGATAAGCGGGAATCCATCAAAAGGATACTAATAAATGATTTCCATGTGTCCGACAGTCAGGCTTCCCGCTGCCTGTGGCTGTAACGCAGGTGCTGCGTATTCTTTAAAATGGCCATACCTGCGTAAAATGGCCTTTAAATGGCGGTTTTCTGCAAGTATGGCAGCGAAAACCCGGGTTTTGGCCATTTTTGGAGCCATACTTGCAGGGAATCGGGGCTACAATGCTTGTGTTGACAGGTATGGCCGCAAAACAACGGTCCGCAACCGGGAGCTGCGGACCGCTGGTATTCCAAAGGGTGGATTAAAACTCGGCAAGGTGCATGTCGCCCTTCTCGGCCAGGGCCTTGTGGAGAGCAAAGGCTTTGTCCAGAGCGTGGCTGGTCTGACCCTTCTCGGCAATCTTGAGGTAATCCCACATGAGTTGCTTGTAGTCAGGGTGAACGCAGTTCTCGATGATGCACTTGGCGCGCTGGGCGGGTGACTTGCCGCGCAGATCGGCAATACCCTGCTCGGTGATGAGCACCTTTACGCTGTGCTCGTTGTGGTCAACGTGTGAGCACATGGGAACGATGGCGCTGATCTTGCCTCCCTTGGCGGTTGACGGGCAGCTGAAGATTGAGATGAATGCGTTACGGGTGAAATCGGCTGAACCGCCCACACCGTTCATCATCTTGACGCCACTTACGTGAGTTGAGTTCACGTTGCCGTAGATATCGGCCTCCAGGGCAGTGTTCATTGCGATCAGACCCAGACGGCGTGCAATCTCGGGGCTGTTTGAAATCTCGGTAGGACGGAGCACCAGCTTGTCCTTGAAGAAGTCCATATCATCGTAGATGCCCTGCAGGGTCTCGTTACTTACGCTCAGTGATGAGCTTGAACCGAACTTGCAGTGGCCCTCACGCATCAGGTCGATAACTGAATCCTGGATAACCTCAGTGTACATCTGGAATGCGGGAACTGAAGGATCCTCACCCAGAGCACCCAGAACGGCGTTTGCAACATTACCTACACCGCTCTGCAGGGGCAGGAAGGTTGAAGGAATGATACCGCGCTTGAGGTCACTGATAAGGAACTGGGCTACGTTGTGACCGATCTGAAGAGTGGTCTCGTCAGGAGCGGTGAAGCCACGTGCCTCGTCGGGGATGTTAACCTCAACGATACCTATGATCTTGGCGGGATCTACCTGGATGTAATCCTTGCCGATGTGGTCGCTGGGCTGATAGATGGGAATCTCGCGGCGATAAGGGGGATCAGCCGGCTCGTAGATGTCATGCAGACCCTTGGCGCAGCGTGCGTGGGCTGCGTTCACCTCGATGATGATCTTCTCGGCCAGACGGGCTACTGTGGGGGCGATGCCCACACCTGCGGTTACCCAGATCTTACCGTCATCAGTCACGTCAAAGGCTTCCATGATGCCTACGTTGAGTTTGCCATAGAATCCGTAGCGCATCTCCTGTGCCATGTGGCTCAGGTTGATGTCGTTGTAGGCGATTTCACCGTTGTTTACGGCTGTACGGAAATCCTTGTTGGTGGTGTAGGGAGCGCGGTACTTGAGAGCGTGCTCGCGAGCCAGGATGCCGTCGCATGAATCGCCGGTTGAAGCACCGGTAAACAGACTGATCTGAAACTCCTGACCCTTCTCATGGAGTTCGTGGGCCATTAAACCGATCTCATGTGTCACAGCCTTGGGGGTACCTGCAGGGGTAAATCCGCTCAGACCTACGTTGTCACCGTTCTTGACAAAGCGTGCTGCCTCGGCAGCGGTCATTCTTTTGAAAGCCATTTTGTATTATTATTTACTTGTTTGACTTCTTTGGTATAAAGTTGCGCAAAATTAACCATTTCCTAATATAAAAACAAGTAAATTTGCACCCGCAAAACAAAGGAATATGGAAGAGGGAACAAAGAAACTGTTCATTGAGACTTACGGCTGCCAGATGAATGTGGCAGACAGCGAGGTTATTGCATCAATCATGCGCATGGCGGGTTACGAGCCCACCGAAAGCATTGATGAGGCCGATGCCATATTCCTGAACACATGCTCCATCCGTGAGAACGCCGAGCAGAAGATCTGGAACCGCCTGGAGGCGCTCAACGCCCTCAAGAAGAAGAAAAAGAATCTTTACATCGGCGTAATGGGCTGCATGGCCGAGCGCACCAAGGAGGACCTGACCGAAAACCATCATGTTGACGTTGTCTGCGGTCCCGACGCCTACCTCTCGCTGCCGGACCTGATGGCTCAGGTCGAGGCCGGACACAAGGCAATGGATGTGGAGCTCTCCACCACTGAAACCTACCGCGATATCATACCCGAGCGCATTTGCGGCAACCACATCAGCGGATTCGTATCAATCATGCGCGGCTGCAACAATTTCTGCCACTACTGCATTGTTCCCTACACCCGAGGCCGTGAGCGCAGCCGTGATCCGCAGAGCATTCTGAACGAGGTTCTCGATCTTAAGAAAAAAGGTTACAAAGAGGTTACCCTTTTAGGTCAGAACGTGAACTCATACAAGTTTGAAAACGGTGAATCCACCGTAGGATTCCCGCAACTTCTCCGCATGGTTGCCGAGGCCGTTCCCGAGATGAGGGTAAGGTTCACCACTTCACATCCCAAGGATATGAGTGATGAGACCCTGCATGTAATTGCCGAGGTTCCCAATATCTGCCGTCACATACACCTGCCGGTTCAGAGCGGAAGCAGCCGCATACTCAAACTGATGAACCGCAAGTACACCCGTGAGTGGTATTTGGAGCGTGTAGATGCAATCAAACGTATCATCCCCGACTGCGGTCTTACCACCGATATGTTCACCGGCTACCACTCAGAGACCGAGGAGGATCATCAGGAGAGCCTGTCACTCATGCGTGAGTGCCGTTTTGATGCCTCATTCATGTTCCGCTACTCGGAGCGTCCAGGCACATATGCCAGCAAACATCTGCCCGACAATGTTCCCGAGGAGATCAAGATCCGCCGCCTGAACGAGATGATAGAACTCCAGAACCAGTTGTCACTGGAACGCAACCGCGAGTGCATCGGCCATGAGTATGAAGTTCTGGCCGAGGGTTATTCCAAGCGCTCCCGTCAGCAGCTTTACGGCCGCACCGAGCAGAACCGTACCGTTGTCTTTGACAAAGGCACCCACCGTCCGGGCGATTTCCTCAAAGTCCGCATCACAGACGCCACCTCCGCCACCCTATTTGGCACTGAATTGTGCTGAAAACCAGCAAAAAAACCTTAAAACACTTGACAAGGGGGTTTTCGGGGTGTTATATTTGCGGTCACTTTGCGCGCGTTACGCGTAAGGCGCGTACATAGCGTGCACCTTTAGGATGATTTATCAGGACTTCAAGCCTTGTCCCATTTGCGGAGCGTCAGGACAGATTCCCTATGCAAACTGCACTGACTTTACGGTAAGCAAAGAGTCATACACTCTTATGCGCTGTCCGTCGTGCGGTGTTGTTTATACGCTGGATCCTCCGTCCGAAGAGGAGATGAGCCGCTATGACAAGGTCAACCTGAAACTCAAACTGGGCGACTCCCCCTCCGGACTCATCGGCCGTCTTTACTATCATGTCCGCACCCGTATGCTCCGCAAGAAGGTCAAGATTGTTGAGTCACAGGCATACCGCACCGGCGGCTCACTCCTGAACTACGGAGCCAAGACCGGCTTCTTCTCATACAAGATGGAGAAACGCGGATGGAAGGTGACATCGGTAGAGAGATATCATGAGGAGAGGCTGTTCTCGCTTGAGATGTTCCATCACCGCATGATTGATGTGCCCGAGATGGATGCGCTGCACGCAGGCACGTTTGATGTCATCACAATGTGGCACGTTTTTGAGCACTGCCATAACCCCAACCAACTCCTGGACAGATTCTACGAGTTGCTCCGCCCGGGAGGCATACTGGTCATGGCCTGCCCGAATGTATGTTCGACCGATGCCATGTACTACGGACCTTATTGGGCTGCGTACGATGTGCCCAGGCACCTCTGGCACTTCAATCCCAATTCATTAAGCGCATTGGCATACAGGCACGGATTCACACTCATGCATCATGAGAAGATGCCTTATGACAGTTTCTACATATCGATTCTGTCCGAGAAGCATCTGCGTCACCGTATGTCATTCATCCGCGGAATGTATCACGGACTGCGTTCTTGGCGGATTTCACTGACCAAACGTGGCCGAAGCAGTTCGCTGGTATATGTTTTCAGAAAGAGACAAGAAACAGAATAATATGGTCAAACAAAAGAAAAAGAGAAAGATAGACCTGCTGTTCATCACAGCATGCATCAGCACGTCTTTGGTTCTGCTGCTCATAGGCATAGTGGCTCTGCTGCTGCTCACCGCCAATGACCTGTCACGCCATCTCAAGCAGGAGATGACAGTTGAGGTAATCCTCAAGGAGAGCATCACCGATACCCAACTCTCGACACTGCGCCGCGGCATTGAAGCATCGCCCTACTGCGCCGTATGCTCCTACATATCCAAGGAGGACGCCCTAAAGGATATGACCAAGGCCATGGGTACCGATCCCTCACAGTTCCTGGAGTACAATCCCTTCTACGCATCCTTGAACATACGTCTGGAGGCCGATTACGCCTGCAACGACAGCCTGAAGGTGATTGAAAAGAAGATTGCCGCACAGGAGGGTGTGCGCGAGGTGACATGGCAGAAGGATCTGCTGGACATAATCAACAGCAACATACGCAAGGTTGCCGGTCTGCTGCTGATTCTGGCCATGATACTCTCTCTGGTATCGTTCACACTCATAAACAACACTATCAAACTCACCATTTACGCCCAGCGTTTCGTGCTTTACTCCATGAAACTGGTAGGCGCCAAATGGTCTTTCATACGTAAGCCCTTCATCAGCCGTAACCTGTGGATAGGGTTTACATCGGCCGTACTCACATGTATCATCATCTGGTACGGACTCAAGATTGGCCTCAAGTACGAGCCGTGGCTTGTAATGCTGGCCGAACCCAGAATCATCATCCCCGTTTTCGCTGTGGTAATGTTTATCGGACTGCTTATTACAGGCGTCTGCGCCCTGCACTCCGTAAACCGTTTCCTGCGTATGAAATCGGGAGAACTCCATTATGTATAACCAATCAATCCTTGAATGTATGGACAAGAAAAAATTCGCATTTACCAAGACCAACTACATTCTGATCGCTATCGGAATGGCAATCATTATCATCGGCCTTCTGCTGATGACCGGTCCCAACTGCACCAACGAATACTTTGAACCCGATATCTTCAGCCCCCGCCGTATCAAGGTGGCTCCCATAGTTACCCTCATCGGATTCATCACGATAATAGGAGCAATCGCTTACAAGCCCAAAGCCGATAAGGAGGACAAGGAAGCATGAACTGGTTGGAATCACTCTTGCTGGGACTGCTGCAGGGACTGACTGAATATCTTCCTATTAGCAGCAGCGGACACCTGGCCATTGCCTCTTCCCTCTTTGGAATAGACGGTGAGCAGAACATGGCATTCACGGTGCTGGTACACGTGGCTACTGTCCTGAGTACCCTTGTCATCCTGTGGAAGGAGATTGTCTGGATTTTCCGTGACCTGTTCACCAAGCAGTCATGGAGGAGTTACAGCGGGCTGAATGAAGGTACCCGATATGCCATCAACATCATCATTTCTATGATTCCGGTGGGCATTGTAGGCGTTTTCTTCAAAGACAACATTGAGGCCATTTTCGGTTCAGGCACAACAGTTGTAGGCTGCTGCCTGCTTGTTACCGCAGCCCTGCTCACATTCTCCTACTATGCAAAACCGCGCCAGAGGGAGAACATCTCAGGATGGCACGCTTTCATCATAGGAATTGCACAGGCCGTTGCAGTACTTCCGGGAATATCTCGCTCCGGATCAACCATTGCGACCGGTATCATGTTAGGAAACAAGAAGGAGCGACTGGCACAGTTCTCATTCCTGATGGTGATACCTCCCATACTGGGTGAGGCCCTTCTGGATATGAAAGACCTGATTGAGTCTGCTGGAACGGGTGTAGCTGGAACTGAAACAAGTTTCGGCGTGCTGGCCATCGGCTTCATAGCAGCATTCCTTTCAGGTTGCGCTGCCTGCAAATGGATGATATCAATTGTGCGCAAAGGCAAACTGATCTGGTTCGGTGTCTACTGCGCCATTGTAGGACTTATAACCATACTGTTCCTGTAAGATGAATTTCCAGGAAGGAGTAATACTCGCGTTCGACAAGCCGTACCGCTGGACATCATTTGATGTGGTGGGTAAGATCCGATGGCTCATATGCCGCCGTCTTGGAGTAAAGAAACTCAAGGTGGGACATGCAGGCACTCTGGACCCTCTGGCCACAGGCGTACTGATAGTATGCACAGGCAGGGCAACCAAACGCATTGAGGAACTTCAGTCAGGTACCAAAGAGTACTACGCTACCATACGGTTGGGAGCGACCACTCCGTCGTACGACCTGGAAAAACCCATTGACGCCACCTACCCCACGCAGCACATCACCCGTGAGATGGTGGAACAGGTACTGGAGCGTTTCAAGGGAACAATCGAGCAGGTGCCGCCCACATTCTCGGCCTGTAAGGTTGACGGTAAGCGCGCCTACAAGATGGCCCGCAACGGCGACGAGGTGGAACTCAAGCCCAAGACGCTGGTAATAGATGAGATTGAACTGACCGAGTGCAACCTGCCCGACATAACCATCAGGGTGGTTTGCAGCAAGGGAACATACATAAGGGCACTGGCCCGTGACATTGGCGAGGCATTGCAGAGCGGAGGACATCTGATAGCCCTGAGGCGTACCCGTGTAGGTGAGTACAGGGTCGAGGATTGCCTGAACCCCGAAAAGTTCAGCGAGTGGTTGGATGAACATCCTATTCAAGAACCGTAAAAAGGATTGTAATGAACATAGCGATTATTCTGTCAGGAGGAACTGGAACCCGCATGGGGCTTTCAACACCCAAACAATATGTGGAAGTGAATGACAAACCCATCATTCAATATTGTTTGGATACCATTTTGAATCACAAAACAGTTGATTATGCAGTCATTGCCGTAGCCGATGACTGGGTTGATTTTGTTAGGGAATGTGTAGAACGATCAGCATCAGGGAAACCTGTATACTATTCCAAACCTGGTGAAACCAGACAGGGTTCAATCATCAACGCTCTGAAAGTGGCAAAGGAGAAGGGAGCAGCACATGAGGACATTGTTCTCATTCATGATGCCGCACGTCCGCTCCTGACATCACAGTTAATAACAGAGTGTTTCCAGGCCTGTAAAAATGCAGATGCAGTATTGCCCGTCATCCCTGTCAAGGATACCGTCTATATGAGTAAGGACGGCCAAATTATTGACTCACTCCTGGAACGCAAAACCCTGTGGAACGGACAGGCCCCCGAAGCTTTCAGGTTCGGCTCATACTATGAAGCCAACATGAAACTGACAAGCGATGATCTACTCCGCATAACCGGCAGTACCGAGGTCTCCTACAGAGCCGGACTCAAATGCGTACTCATTCCTGGAGATACAAACAACTTCAAGATTACAACCCAGGAAGATTTGTCCAACTTTGAATCAATGGTTAAGAATGAAAGCATATAATCTACATTCAATAGGCGATCTCCGATACGAGGAAGTACCTATGCCGCAATGCGAAAGCGGTTGGGCCATTGTAAAGGTAAAGGCCGCCGGAATATGCAGTTCAGATATCTCCCGCGTTTTTACCAAGGGTACATACCACTTTCCTACCATACCCGGTCATGAGTTCTCGGGTATAGTAGAATCCGTTGCCGATGCAGAAAACAGTAAATGGATAGGCAAACATGTGGGAGTTTTCCCGCTTATTCCATGTCGCAAATGCCGTCCATGTGCCGATAGGCATTATGAGATGTGCGAGCATTATGACTACGTAGGCTCCCGTCGCGACGGCGCTTTTGCCGAATATGTAGCCGTTCCTGTATGGAATCTGATTGAGATTCCCACCGAAATTCCTTTTGAAGTCACTGCCATGCTCGAGCCATTTTCTGTTGCTCTTCATGCAATAAAGTTCGGCCAGGTATCGGCCCAGGACAAGGTTGCAATTATAGGCACCGGCATGATCGGAATAGCTGCAGGACTGTGGGCAAAAATGCGCAAGGCCGGACAGGTTTCCGTTATTGGCCGAAGCGAACAGAAACGCACCATGATTGAGAAGTTCGGACTTGAGTATAAGGTCCAGGACGGTACGGTAGAGAATGAATATGACTTCGTCCTTGAGGCCGTAGGTACGCCCTCCTCAATTGAGACCGCAATCAATGCCACACGCCGCGGAGGCAGGCTGGTACTGATGGGTAATCCCAGCGGTGATATCATGCTTAACCAGAACGTCTACTGGAAAATACTGCGCAAGCAGCTTATAATTACCGGAACATGGAACTCCTCATATGACGGCACCAATCCGTCTGATTGGACCGATGTTGTTGAAGCATTGGCTGACAAAAAGATTGACGGGAAGAGTCTCATAACCCACCGTTTCAGCCAGAACAAACTCATGGAAGGGCTTGAACTGATGAAAAAACATCTGGAGCCTTACTGTAAAGTTATGACTATTTGGAACGAATAAAACTGTAAAACAAGACAATATGCAATCACACAAGAAAGAGATTTCGGCATCGATGATGTGTTCGGACCTCATCAACCTTAAAGAAACTCTGAAAATCTTTGAGGATGAAGGAGTAGAGCACCTGCACATTGATGTGATGGATGGAACATTTGTTCCCAACTTTGGACTTGGCGTTGACTACATCCGCAGTCTTCGTGAACTGACTGATATACCCATGGACCTTCATCTTATGATTAAGGATCCTGAATATAAATTCCAGTGGGTAGGAATAAAAGAGAACGATATCGTTTCCGTTCATTACGAAAGTACCTTCCAGGTTCAGCGTGCATTGGATTTTCTGGAGCCTTTTGGCTGCAAGAGATTCCTTGCCATCAACCCTGCCACGCCTGTCTATTCACTCGAAGAGGTGCTTGATTACATTGACGGTATTCACCTTCTGATGGTAAATCCCGGATTTGCCGGTCAGAACATCGTACCCTCCACCATAAAGAAAGCCGAGAAAGTAATGCAACTTCTTAAGGAAAAAAACCATGAAGACGTTATCATGGAAGTGGATGGCAATATAACGCTTGAACATGCCGAAGTACTCAGCAAAATAGGAGCCAGCATCTTTGTGGCTGGTACTTCATGCCTTTTTACCGGAGATATAAAGGACTATGCAAAGAATCTTGAGAACCTCCGTAAAGCCATCAACCAGTAAAAACAGAAGATTAATAACAACTAAATACTAGGGAATGAAACTATCACAATTTAAATTCAAACTCCCCGAAGACAGGATTGCACAGTATCCTGTAGAACACCGCGACGAATCAAGACTGATGGTCGTGCACAAGAAATCCGATGAAATCGAACATGTATTGTTCAAGGACATCCTGAACTATTTCGATGAAAAGGATGTATTTGTATTCAATGACACTCGTGTTTTCCCTGCCCGTATGTACGGTAACAAGGAGAAGACCGGCGCCTGCATTGAGGTTTTCCTGCTGCGTGAGCTGCGTGAGGAGAACCTGCTTTGGGATGTACAGGTGGATCCCGCCCGTAAGATCCGTATCGGTAACAAACTCTACTTTGGCGAGGACAACTCAATGGTAGCCGAGGTTATCGACAACACCACTTCACGCGGCCGTGTATTGCGTTTCCTTTACGACGGCCCGCATGATGAATTCAAGAAAGCCCTCTATGCACTTGGTGAGGCTCCCATTCCTACCTACATGAAGCGTAAAGCCTGCGCTTGGACCTACGACGAGGAGGGTAAGGTAACCGCCAAACCTATGGCTCAGAAAGAGAACGGCGACTTCTGCGACGAGGACAGTTTCCAGACCATCTTCGCTACAAACGAAGGTGCTGTAACCGCTCCTACCGCCGGCCTTCACTTCAGCCGTGAGCTGATGAAGCGCATGGAGATCAAGGGCATTGACCGTGCATTCATAACCATGCACTGCGGTCTTGGCAACTTCCGCGAGATTGACGTTGAGGACCTGACCAAGCATAAGATGGAATCCGAGGAGATGTATGTGACACAGGAGTGCACAGACATCGTAAACAACGCTAAGTTAAGCGGCCACAAGATTTGCGCTATCGGTAATACCGTAAACCGCGCTCTTGAGACAGTAGTGGGAACAGATCACCTGATCAAGCCTTTCGACGGCTGGACCAACAAGTTCATCTTCCCGCCTTACACATTCAGCGTAGCAGACAGCATGGTAAGCAACTTCCAGTTGCCCGAATCCGTACAGCTCATGCTCACCTGCGCTTATGGCGGCTATGAGAAGGTCATGGCAGCCTACAACCTTGCAGTCAAGGAGGGTTACCGCTTTGGTTGCTACGGTGACGCAATGCTGATTACAGACTGATAGACTGATGGCGACACTGTACCTCTCACTCGGAACCAATCTGGGCGACAGGCAGAAGAATCTCTCTCTTGCCCTGGAACTCATAGGCCGTGAGGTAGGTACTGTCGTGTCGGCATCGGACATTATTGAAACTGATCCGTGGGGATTTGAGAGTCCCAACCGTTTCCTGAACATGGCGATAAAGGTGGAGACCACCCTGCAACCCCTTGAGGTATTGCACGCTACACAGGAGATAGAACGTAAGTTGGGACGCAATCATAAAACGGCTGCCGGAGAGTATCATGACCGCCTTATCGATATTGACATACTCCTGTATGACAATCTGGTCATGAACACACCCCAGTTGACCATTCCCCACCCGCTCATGTACCAGCGGGAGTTCGTAATGAAACCGCTGGCGCAGATAGCACCGGAACTGAAAAAGTAGTTGACTATGGCAGACAACTATCTGGAGAAACATTATGAGGACTATCTCAAGCGCAAGGCGGCTTGGGAGAAAAACAAAGGAAGGAGCGGCATTTCAAAGAAAACCACTCCTCCTGTCAAACCGGATGACGAAGCTTTGTGATTATTTGAAAGCTTCGCCAGTCTTTTCTATATAGGTTTTTCCGAACTTCAGATCAGGCTCAAGATAATTGCCTTCACCCCACTCGTTCCATGCCTTGATGAACACCAGACGTTCATCGTCGTTCTTGGACTCCTCCAGTTTCCTTACTTCCTTACAGTACTCATACCATCTCTCTGGAGTGCTGTCCACCAGAATTGTTCCTTTAAGACCTGAACGCGGCGAATGGTCAAAATTGGGAATCATGCATGGAATGTATTCCTTGTGCTCATTGAAGAAGGCAAGCGCCTCTTTTACATACCTTGAATAATCAATGGTGACAGGGCAGTTGATACGACCTTTTATACGATTCAGCCAAGTGCCCCTGACCTCCTTTGCCACGGTAGTCATATGCTCATACACAATTGCATCAAAACCCAGTTCCTGAGTCTTGGGCAGTCTGTGGGCTCCCTGACAGAAACCAAAGAAATAAAAACCGGGCAGTCCGTTCTGGGCAGCCAGTCTTTCCCATGTCTCTTTCATCACCGGGAAATCCTTGATATTGTCGGCATCAAAAATTCCGTATATCAGTTTTCCGTCAGCCTTCATGTAACGTTTGTCCTTGAATGCCGGCAGCATGGCATTGAACTGATCGATGTAATCCTGCTCACCGGGATAAGTCTGTTCTATCAGCAGTTTGTCAGGACTTGACGGATCCCAAGTCTTCTGATACCAGCTGTGATTGGCCCAGCAAAGGCAGAACGGATAATCAGGATGACCTGACTCTACCACCTCGGTAAAGACTCTATCCAGCAGTCTGCGGCCTGCAAACCAGTAATGCCAGTAGCAGAAACCTTCAATACCCGCCTCACGTGCCAAAGCAGCCTGTTGCTCGCGAACTTGGGGTACTCTAAGGTCATAGTAACCCAGGTCTGCAGGAACACGCGGCTGGTAATGCCCTTTGAACTGAGGTTTGGCATTACCCACATTGGTCCACTCCGTAAAACCTTTACGCCACCATTCATCATTCTCGGGTGTAGGATAGAACTGTGGCAGATAAAAAGCTATCAGACGCGGTTTCTTGTTACTCATCACTTGGTCTGTTTTGATTTGACATCGTCGTTATATGCGCTCTCTATTTGAGACAGGACACCGCTTATATCTGATTCTTTCAGATTATTGATGAGCGCCACCCTGTTGTAGATTCCGTTCCTCTCAAACGCCCCCTTGAACTTGTAACTATAAGCAAGACCAAACACAGGCGTGCCAGTAAATATAGCCGCAAAGTTGGCATGCATACGGGTACCGATAAAGAAGTCCATCTGGGAAATCAGGTACTTTATCTGAGGAGAAACCAGATTCCTGTCAATAAAGAATACATTCTCTTTTTGGGCCAGTCCGTCATAGAACAGTTTTGAGGCCTCCATGTCATCATTATTGACTTCTTTACTCTGGGTATTGTATGAATGAGGTATTATATAGACGTTGCAACCCTTGGATTGGAACATTCTTACAATACCTTCCATGAGTGCCGGATAGCAGTCAAACTCTCCCGCCAGGTTTCCGAACCTGTTGGAATAGGCCAGACCGCTTACGTTAACTCCCACGCACGGGTGTTTGATTTCAACGTCCACCGGCTCAGGCTGCATATAATAAGAGAGGTCATTGTCAACCTCATATTGCAAGCCCTTATCCTCCAGCTCTTTCACGAAATTCGTATCCCTGACATATATCTTCTGCGCCTTGCCCAGTATGGAAAGGATTCTCTCCTTGTTGGCCGGATCCAGAAAAGGTCCGATGGTTTGGGGCATTACTATGAACGGTATACGTGACTCTATGGCCAGCTTCATCTCAGGCAGTCGTGAATCCAACAGCTTGTTGCCGTAAAGGTCCGTAAGTCCGTCACCTCCGTTGATGGCAGCCACAATCCTTACATTACTGATGGTACGGCGGTACAATGTATTGAGGAAATGAAGCCTGAACCTGTAGAGATATCTCTCCAACGCCCATACGGAGAGTTCATGGAGTTTCCATTTCTTTCCGTTGATATCCAGTTCACTGACTTTCTCCTTTGGAATCTTGCTCCAGGGATAACGGTGAAAACGGATTTTTACTATCTCAAAGCCGTCATCAATATAACCTTTGCTCTGCAGAAAGGCCAACGCCCCATATCCAAGCGCAGCGGTACCGCGGTTGTTTGAGCGGACATTGAAGTCCGATAAAATCACATATTTCGTCGTTCCGGCTTTCATTTCTTTATGGATGATATGCCTCTTTTGACGCGTCCTGCAATCTTCTGAACGACGGAAAGCGGGGTGCTGTTGGCATTTTTGATTGCACAGTATGCATCAGATTCATTGATATCGGAGGTGATGACCTCTACCAGAATCGGAGCATCCGATTTCTCAACCAGTCTGCCTTTAATATTCCGGAATTCATCGGCCGTTTTTACGGAATGGTATTCAAATCCATTGGTAACAGCCCAACCCTCAGCACCTTTGAAGTGCCCTGCTGCGGCAATGTAACGGTCAATGTTTCCGTATTTTTCCGGTGCTCCTCCCAGTTTGAACTCAATGCCTCCGTTGTTGTTGACCAACACTATGCGGACGTTGTTGCCGATGTAACGTATTCCCAGTGAATTCATGTCATAGAAGAAAGAGAGGTCACCCACAAACATGAAACACAGGTCATCCACCATCACGCTCTGTCCCAGGAACGTAGACATGCAGCCGTCAATACCGAATGCACCTACATTGCAGAAGCACTTTACCCTATTCCTGAACTTGAAAAGATTCCAGGTCCTGAGGGAGTTCAATATTGAGAAATTCACGTAAGAGTTCTCAGGAATAAGTTCACACATCTGCTGTGCCACAAATGCAGCCGACAGCGGCAGATCATTAACCGGCACGTACTTGCCGACAGCCTCTTTCCAGACATTGAAATACTCATTCTCCGTCCCCTTAAGGGTGAATGATGAGAAGAAGTCGGAAGCGGAGCACTCGAACACCTTGGTCAGATGGTCATAGGTATCGGCTATATCACCGGTTTCCGATATACGCCAGTGCTCATACTCCCTGCCTGTCTCTGCCAGTTTGTGATAGAAAGGATAATCACCTGTCTGTCCGCCTATCGAAATCAGGATATCGGGACAGAATGCATCATCAAACTCTTTCTGGGTAAGACAGGTAAGCAGAAGATTTCCATTCACGGTATAGTCATTCTGCATATTCGAAAGGTGGTTAACGTATATGGCAGTATTGGTGCGTGAAGCGAATTCCACCAGTGCCGAATCATCCATGCCTCTGTTCTCGCCCACAACCACAAGGATACGCCGGTTGTCAAGTGCGATATCTGAAATATCCTTTTTCTGATATCTCCTGATAACTTTTACATCAGGAAGAGGATCAGATGAATCACGGGTGAGTTCAGTATCCAGCATGGGTACGTTAAGCTGTACGGGAGCCGGCACGGTATGAGTAAGGTTCAATATGGCCTCGTTGATGAGACGCTCGCAAAGCATACGGTCGTGCTCATCGGAAACATACGGAAGTGAATAAGTTGCCCTGACTGCATCCTTGGGAAGCGATGTCTGGTCAGGTGCCTGCATATACTCCTGATAAGTGTACTGCGGATGCTTGGAGAAAGTGATAGCCAGAATAGGCACATGCTTATAATAGGCTTCAGTCAGTCCGGGAATATAGTTTCTGGTTGCCTGTGCACTGGTGCAGCAGACAGCCACAGGCTTTCCGGTGGAAAGATATATTCCTATAGCGAAATAGAGCGCACTCCTTTCATCAACAACCGAGAAGCATTTAAAGAAAGGATCGTCCTGTACGCCCCTTACAAAAGCGGCATTCGTTCCACCGGGACTCAAAACCAGTTGATTTATGTCATGCTTCTTCAATAAAGCTATTACCAGACGAACGTTCTTTGCTATCGAATACATAGTTGCTATTTTAAAGTATAACCACCGTCACATACTATTGTCTGACCTACTATGGCATTGCCGGAATCACTCATAAGGAAGAGGGCAAGTTCAGCAATCTCCTCCGGGAGGATGACACGTTCAATGGGATTCTGGTCAGTATACAGGTTCTCACCCTGCTGGAGAGAGAACTGTTGCATTGATGTCTTTACCACTCCGGGAGCGATTCCGTTCACTATTATGCGGTCTTTGACAAGGGTCTTTCCCAACCCTTCGGTCAGTCCTCTGACATCCCACTTTACCATCCTGTACGGATAGGTTGCTCCCACAAAACCTCCCTGCGATGATATATTGAGAATCTTCCTGTATTCATCGGAAGAAATCTGTTTTTTCCAACGCTCAGCTAATGACTGAGTCAGAAAAAACATACCCTTGAGATTTGTGGAATATATTTTATCCCACTCCTCTTCATCAACATTGCCCCAGAACCTGGACGGAGCAACACCTGCATTATTCACAAGGGCCGATATCTCTCCTCCCAGCAAGGACTCACATACATCCAGTCTCTTCTCAATCTCGGAAGTCCGGGATATATCCCATGTCATGGGGAAGCAGTGATCCTTTCCGATTTCATTCACCGCTGCCTGGAGTTTTTCGCCGTTACGGCCGGTAATAATCACATCGGCCCCGCATTCAACGAACTTTTTTGCAATGGCAAGACCTATGCCGGAACTGCCTCCGGTAACAAGAATCCTCTTTCCGGCCAGTATATCCCCATATGCCGGATATGATATCCGGGCAGTGGAATTGCCTCCATACCTGTATCCCTGGACAGCGCACTTGAGAGCCTGTCGGATCCTTTTAAAGAAACGTGCCTTACTCATTGTCTTACTGACTTAATTGACGGGAATAGCCCGAACACTTTCAAAAGTACAAAGAAACATAACAGCCATATAGCCGAATTAACCCCGAAAAGCAGAACATTTGACCAGCGCGGAACCAGATTCAATGAATCAAACATGGAAACATCCAGATGCACCAAATAGGGTATTACGCAGGCAATAACGGCCAGCAACAGAGGTTTGATAAACGACTTGGCAAGAATCCAACGGTCCAGATTCAGATAACGCTTATAGATGTATATGTAGTAAACCAGGACCAGGATCGTCATGTAAACACTATAACCTATGACAGCCGATCCCACCGGTACTATCTTGCACAAAGCGGCATTGATTATCATGGAAATCAGGCAGGCTATTCCCGTGGCGCATACAAGAGCCTTGGTCTTGCCGTTTGCGACTATCAGGCTGAATGCCGGTGTGGAATGAAGCTGCAATATCAGGAAAACGCACCAGAGAGCCATCCACTTGCCAAGATGCGAGAGAGACTCTCCCACATAAGCCGTGATGATTGTTGAATGTGACAAAATGAACGGGAAACAAAGTACGCAGACGATGATTGTTGTGATTGAAGTCCATTTCTTAAGGAAGGCCATTATCTCGTCGTGGTCATTCCTGACAATCATTTCGGACGTTTTAGGCAGGAATATACTGGTAAATGATCCGCAAAGCGTGATGATGAAGGCGGGTATAACCTCTACCACCTTGAAATCTGCTACGGCATCGGCACCGTTGTCGCAGAAGATGCTCAATAGTATCGGGCGTGATTGTGAAGCAGTAACCTGGAAAAGGGACAATGCAAAAAGAGAAAGACTGAAAACAAGTACAGTCTTGAATTCTGACCAGTACATGGCCGGCTTGATGGAATCAATCAAATTGTCTTTCCTGCATTTCCAGGCATAAGGAACGATTGCCAGGGCAATTATCAGTGTAAGCCAGAAGAAATACTGAAACAACATCATACCGCCCTTGATCGTTATGAAGATGAGGACCATTTTAAGAATGGTCTGAAGAGTCTGGACTTTCATCGTGAAATCAAGCTGCTTATCTGCTATGAGCAACTGGTTGAATGATGTAGCGCCCCAACTGATTACCGTGAAGAGAGCCAGGATAAAGAAACAGATGCGCAACTGCAGGAACTCCTCATGTGAAATGGAGAAAAGGAATTCTCCCCAGAAAGCCAATGCAAGCAGAAAGAGCGCATTTACCAGGGCTACAAACATGTAAAAAGTAATGTTGGTTCTTGCCACACGGTAGATTTTTGCTCTGTCACCATTTGCAGCCCATTGGGAGAAGAACTTTACAGCACCGGTGTTCATTCCCAGGTCCAACAGGTGCATGTAAGCATTCCAGGATGTGGCTATGGCAATGATTCCATACTCTGCCTTACCGAAATAGCCCAGCAGCAACGGAACGGTAATGAATCCCAGAACTGCATTCAAGAATTTCGATACAGTACTCCAGAAGAAACTACTCAAATAATAGTTGTTTCCTGAACTCATCAACTTTTGCTATTATCTCTTTATGCAAAGATAGCAAAATCTTACTTCAACACTCACTATTAATGGCTTATTAATCGTACCTTTGAATGCTTTACTATAAAGAGACATCCGTAACATCCGATGAACACTGTTCCTGTATCCGTAATTGTAGCCGTCTACAACGCCCAAAAGACCATCTGCCGACTGACCGATAGCCTGAAGGCGCAGACCATGCCGGATTTTGAGGTGCTGCTCATTGATGACGGAAGCACTGACGCATCAGGTTCCATCTGCGACAGCATTGCGGAGTCCGATGCCCGGTTCAAGGTGTTCCATAAGCCCAATCAGGGCATAGGTGCTACAAGACAGTTCGGCATTGAGCATGCAACGGGAGAGTATACTATCCACGCCGATTCAGATGATTGGGTGGAACCGGACTTTTTGGACTCTCTTTATAATGAGGCTGTCTCAACTGGAGCAGATATGGTAATCTGTGATTTTGTGGTTGAAGATGGGAAAAAGTCTGTACGCCATAACCAGAAGCCTTTAGCTTTTGACAAAGATAGTTTGACAGATGAGTTGCTCTGTCGTCTACAGAAAGGTCCCTGCAACAAACTGATAAGACGTTCAGCTTATATTGACCGTAACATACGATACACTGACGGTCTTGATATAGGTGAGGATTTCCTTTTCAACCTGCAGTTGATTATGGGCGGCATTTCTGTTGGGTATACACCCAATGCCATCTACCATTATGACACCGTCACCAATCCTTATTCAGCATCCCGTGGCGCTTCACTCAAGAAACTGGAACAGGGTGAAAAACTCATATCTTTACTTGAAAAACTCCTGCCCCGGAAATATCAGTATGGCATAGATGACAAGCATCTTGATATTGTTTACATTGCCATAAAAACCAAGGCACTGACAAAGCTTGAGTTTAAAGAGAGGTATTCAATCCTGAAACGTGTGAAATGGAGGAACTATTATAACAAGCCTTTCTCCTACAAACTCATAATCTGGACT
Source organism: Bacteroidaceae bacterium (assembly GCA_017557635.1). GTDB lineage: Bacteria > Bacteroidota > Bacteroidia > Bacteroidales > Bacteroidaceae > Colenecus. The sequence continues at coordinate 123,853 of JAFYYH010000021.1, forward strand.
TCTCTGCATATTTCATATAGACTGGCTGTTTTTCTGTTTGATGTCAAGTCTGCCATTAGAAAACTTAGACAATCGCTTTAACTCAAAAACAAGAAAGAATGAAACTTCTGGCATACATAATCTGCTATATCATATATCCGTTCTCGTTTCTGTTCCCACGCAGCAAACGCAAATATGCATTCGGAAGCTACAGGGGTACTTTTGCGGATAATGCAAAATACCTGTTCCTTTATGCGGTTGAACACGGAGATCCTGACTACAAGTATATCTGGCTTTCGACAAACAGAACTACAATAAAGAAAGTACGCAGTTACGGATTGCGGGCATATTGGGTGTTAGAGCCACGCGGTGTGTGGCATGCCCTTACATCAAAATACTGGATATTCAATTCTTATACATCGGACATCATGTTCTGCCTTTCGGGAGGAGCCACATGTATCAACCTTTGGCATGGTGTAGGACTTAAGAGAATTGAATTCAATACCGTAGCCGGACCTCTTGCAAACCGTTTCAGCAAGAAGGATAAATATGATGTGTTCTGTCACCCGGAGTCTTTCCGCCGTCCTGACTGGCTGCTTTCATCTACCCATTTCCAGACATACTCTCTTGCACGGGCATTCCGTATACCTGAGTCCAAATGCATTGAGATGGGTTATCCACGTAACAGCATCCTTACCGCGCCAGACCAGGAACGTTCACGGTTCATTGGCAGATACGAACCCGAACAGACGGCATCACTGATAGAGAAGACTAAGGATTATGACAAGGTCCTGATATATATGCCTACATGGCGTGATTCCCAAAGGAACATTTTTACCCAAGGCATGGATCTTGACAAACTAAACGGGATATTGGCCTCAAAGAATCAATTGCTTATTCTGAAACCACACTCCAACGTGATTCTGGATGATAACATACACTCTTTCTCAAATATTCTGCTGGCATCACCCCGAATGGACATCTACCCTGTCCTTCCTTATGCCCATGTTCTCATAACTGACTATTCATCGATATTGTATGACTGGTTGTTGATGGAAAACAAAGATGTCATCCTGTATCTATACGACTATAAGGATTACATCAACGAAAGAGATTTTTATTATCCGTTTGATGAGAACGTGACAGGATGCCGGGTTGAAACATTTGAGGAGTTGTGCTCAGTCATTGAAACGGGTAAATACACTATTGATTCCGCTGAACGTACGAGGATGATTGAAAAGTTTTGGGGAAAAACTGCAGGATTTGATTCATCAAAAATGATTCTGGGCTTCATAAAAGACCTACGCAAATGATATCAGTAATAATCTGCACATATAACCGCGATAAGTACATCTACAATGTACTCAAGAGTCTGGCTTTGGGAACACTGGAGCACAGCGCCTATGAGATCATACTTGTAGACAACAACTGTACTGACAATACCCGCAAGGAGGTTGATCATTTCTGCAATGTCTTTCCTCAGGTGAATCTGCGCTATTTCGTGGAAACGAACCAGGGTCTGTCACATGCCCGTAACCGCGGCATCAAAGAGTCAAAAGGAGATATTCTGGTCTATGTTGACGATGACGCCACCGTCAATCCGGAGTACCTGAAAACATATGCTGACTGGTTTGAATCACATCCCGAGACCGATGCCGCCGGAGGTCCCATCATACCCCATTACGAGACAGGCAGCGAGCCCAAGTGGATGACCTATTTCATTAAGCGTCTGCTCACCGGTTATCTCTATTTCGGTGACAAGGCAAAACCGTTCCCGGGTGACAACTATCCCGGCGGAGGCAATGCCGCTTACCGTAGCCGCGTATTCGAGAAAGTGGGCCTTTACAACGTTGAATTGGGCCGAAACGGAGACAGTCTGGGCGGAGGCGAAGAGAAGGATATATTTGACAAGATGAAACGTGAGGGCATGCAGTTTGTTTACCTGCCCGGCGCAATACTTTACCACAGCATTCCGGGTTACAAACTGGAGGCCGATTACTTTAACCGCCTGACCACGGGCATCGGCCAAAGCGAAAGGGCACGTACACTCAGGATAGGCAAGTCTTCATACCGCAAGCGCCTGCTTTCCGAACTCAAGAAGTGGTGCGCAACCATTGTACTGTGGTGCTTCTATCTCGTCACATTCAGGCCGCAGCGTGGAAATATGCTGATACGTTTCCGCCGTAACGTAACAAAAGCTTTGCTGGGAAAATGAAAAGACAAGGCAAATTCTTTTTCCATGTGCTGGCTTTCCTGACCATGGCTCTGTGGGGTGTGACCTTTGTCTCCACAAAGACCCTTATCAATCATGGTCTTACTCCGGCTCAGATCTTTACCATAAGGTTCATAATTGCATACTTGGGACTTCTGGCAGTCTGCCTGTTCCGCGGGGGTCGTGACAAGAGGGCTTTTTCACATTCTCTGCGTCATGAACTGGTATTTGTCATTACCGGAATTACCGGTGGATCCCTCTATTTCTGGACCGAGAACTCAGCACTCAGTTATACCCAGGCATGTAACGTATCATTCATAGTATGCATTGCACCGCTCCTGACGGTTCTGCTTACCTTGGCTCTCAAGAAAATGTTCAAAGGTCCGTTCATGGACGGACTTGAGGATGTCAAGGTCCGATTCCCGCTTGTGGCAGGTACAATCCTTGCTTTGTCAGGAATGGTAATGGTGATCTTTGACGGTAACGGTGTGAGTCTGTCGCCCAAGGGTGATATACTGGCTTTCCTGGCCGCTCTCTGCTGGGCAGTCTACAGCCAGTTCATGGGACAGATGACAGACCGTTACGGTTCTCTTTTTGCCACCCGCAAGGTTTTCTTCTGGGGCCTGGTAACAATAGTGCCTTTCCTGCTTCTTACTGACAACTCCAATCTGGCTCAGGTCAGATTCGATCACATACAGGTTTGGGGTAACCTGCTGTTCCTGTCAACCATAGCATCACTGGTATGCTTCGTGGTATGGAACAGGGTAATGCTTGCCATCGGCAATGTTACCGCCACCAACTATGTATATCTGAATCCCGTTTTCACACTTATAGCCGCGGTCATCATTCTGGATGAAAGGATGACTCTGGTATCCGGACTGGGATCGGCCATGATTCTGGGCGGTGTGATACTGGCGGGAGCAAAGAAAAGGACTGAACAAACAAAAAAATAAACGATGAAAACAATCTTTAAAGTTATGATGATGACTGGTGTACTGGCCATAACAGCCGGTTGCGGACAGAAAAAGAGTGATTTCAAGTATCTGCTTGATGAGTTTGCAGACCTCAAGGTCATGCGTTATCAGATTCCCGGCTGGGATGAGCTGACACTGCAGCAGAAAGAGTACGCCTACCATCTGGCCGAGGCTGCCAAGTGGGGCCGTGACATACACTGGGACCAGAACTGCAAGTGGAACATTCCCATCCGTCACGTCGTAGAAAACATTATTGAGAACTATAAGGGTGACCGTGAGTCAAAGGAATTCGATCAGTTCATGGTTTATGCCAAGCGTCTTTTCTTTGCAAACGGCATACATCATCACTACGCCGAGGACAAGTTCTTCCCCGAGTGCTCACAGGCTTACTTCAAGTCTCTGATGGAGGCTGTAGGCGAGGGTGACAAGTGCGCAGAACTGTTGGATATAATCTACAATCCCGACATACTTCAGCAGCGCCGTTCAACCTCAACCGATGGTGACATCGTCGTTCTGTCAGCAGGCAACTTCTATGAGGGTGTTACCCGTGCAGAGGTTGAGAAATACTACGAATCCATCGAGGATAAGACCGATGAGACTCCCATTGCATACGGCCTGAACACCAAGGTTACAAAGGATGACAAAGGCAACATCGTTGAGATTCCCTGGAAGATTGACGGTATGTACGGACCTGCCATCAAGAAGATCTGTGAGGAACTCAAGCTGGCTGCCGCCTGCGCCGAGAACGATATCCAGAAGCGTGCCCTTGGCCTGCTGGTAAAATACTACGAGACAGGTGACCTGAAGGTTTGGGATGAGTTCAACATCGAATGGGTAAAGGATACCATCGGAACTGTTGATTTCATCAACGGATTCATTGAGGATTACAACGACCCCCTGGGCCGCAAGGGTGCATGGGAAGGTTATGTAAACATCAAGGACCACAAGGCATCAGAGCGTTCAGTTATACTGAGTGCCAACGCACAGTGGTTCGAGGACAATTCACCGGTTGATCCGCGCTTCAAGAAAAAGGAGTGCAAGGGCATATCGGCCAAGGTCATCAACGCCGTCTGCCTGGCAGGTGACTCATATCCCTCAACTCCCATAGGCATCAACCTGCCTAACGCCGACTGGATCCGTAAGATGTACGGAAGCAAGTCAGTAACCATTGCCAACATCACACACGCATATGACTACGCCGCTCAGGAGTCACCCACCAGCACGCTCGACGAGTTTGCATGGGATGAGGCCGAAAAGGCATTCTACCGCGAGTGGGGTTCATGGGCCGATGAGATTCACACCGACCTCCATGAGTGCCTTGGTCACGGTTCAGGTCAGCTGCTGCCGGGTGTTGCCACAACCGCTATGGGCGAGTATGCATCGGCCCTGGAGGAGGCTCGCGCCGACCTCTTTGGACTCTACTTCACTGCAGATCCCAAGATGGTTGAACTGGGTATCATGCCCAACAAGGATGCCTACAAGGCAGAGTACGCCAACTACATCCGCAACGGTCTGATGGTTCAGTTCACACGTGTTGAGCTGGGACGTCCCAACACCGAGGCACACATGCAGAACCGCAAGCTCATTGCCGAGTGGTGCTATGAGAAGGGTGCCAAGGATAATGTCATTGAAAAGAAGGTACGTGATGGCAAGACCTACTTTGTAGTCAACGACTACGAGAAACTGCGTACCCTCTTTGCCGAACTGCTGGCCGAGATCCAGCGCATAAAGTCAGAAGGTGACTATGAAGCCGGCAAGAACCTGATTGAGACATATGCCGTAAATATCGACCCCGTCCTGCATAAGGAGGTCAAGGAACGTTATGAGGCCCTGAACCTGAAGCCTTACGGCGGATTCATCAACCCCGACATCGTTCCGGTTGAGAAAGACGGCAAGATTGTTGACTACAAGGTGGTTTACAATGACAACTACCTGCAGCAACAACTTGATTACGGTAAAAAATACAGCGCACTTTAAAAAAAAGTTGTACCTTTGCAGCGGACAATGTGGAAAGATTTGAGGACCGTAAGGTTCCTGACAGCTTGCAACCACACAAAAAAATGCTAAAAGTCACACTTACTGACAGCATATAATTTGAATTGCAGCCCCATTGTCCCAATAGACAGTGGGGCTATATTTTTATACTTGATATGTCATATTTATTCACATCCGAATCGGTGTCTGAGGGACACCCTGACAAGGTAGCGGATCAGATATCCGATGCCGTCGTAGACGAACTCCTGGCTTTTGACCCCGAGTCAAAGGTAGCATGTGAGACACTTGTCACCACCGGACAGGTGGTGCTTGCCGGTGAGGTAAAATCCAAGGCCTACATTGACCTTCAGGAGACAGCCCGCCGAGTAATTAACCGTATTGGCTATACCCGCTCCGAGTACAAGTTTGACGGAGACTCATGCGGTGTATTCAGTGCCATTCATGAGCAGAGCGCCGACATCAACCGCGGCGTAGAGCGTGAGGACCCCGAGAACCAGGGTGCCGGTGATCAGGGAATGATGTTCGGTTACGCCACAAACGAGACCGATGAGTACTTGCCCGTATCACTTGCCCTCTCACACCGTATACTGCGTGTTTTGGCCGATATCCGCCGCGAGGGTAAGGTGATGACCTACCTGCGTCCCGACTCCAAGAGCCAGGTAACGGTCGAGTATAACGACAACGGCAAACCCGTACGCATCGACACCATCGTGGTTTCAACCCAGCACGATGAGTTCATCGCTCCTGAGAATGCCACTGTCGAGGCCCAGTTGGAGGCTGACCGCAAGATGCTGGCCCAGATTGAATCGGACGTAAAGAACATACTGATACCGCGTGTTATCAGTACTATTTCATCGGACAAGGTCAAGGCCCTGTTCAACGGTGAAATCAAGTATTTCGTTAATCCTACCGGCAAGTTCGTCATTGGCGGACCTCACGGAGACTCCGGTCTTACCGGCCGTAAGATCATCGTTGATACCTACGGAGGCAAGGGAGCCCACGGCGGCGGTGCATTCAGCGGCAAGGACCCCTCGAAGGTTGACCGCTCTGCTGCCTATGCAACACGCCACATCGCCAAGAACCTGGTAGCAGCAGGTGTGGCCGATGAGGTTCTGGTGCAGGTTTCATACGCCATCGGCGTTGCCAAGCCCATCAACATCTTTGTAAATACATACGGTACCAGCCACGTAAAACTGACCGATGCCCAGATTGCCGCAAAGGTGAATGAGATATTCGATATGCGCCCCAAGGCCATTGAGAACCGCCTCAAGCTTCGCAACCCCATCTACAGCGAAACCGCAGCCTACGGACACATGGGTCGTGAGCCGCAGACCGTAACCAAGGTCTTCACATCACACTACATGCCCGCCAAGACCATAGAGGTGGAACTCTTCACCTGGGAAAAGCTGGACTATGTAGATAAGATCAAGCAAGCTTTCAACTTGTGATAAAAAAAGAAAGGCCTGAGTTGTTCAGGCCTTTCTTCATTTTACCCATGCTGGGTTATGAACTTTGGTTTTTGAAGGATTGTAATGCTCGGCCTTTACATCGGGTATGTCGATGTAGTAGGTGCGGTGGGACTTGTTGTTGAGTTTGGACTCACGGAGCCACAGATTAGCACGCTTCAGGTCAGCGTAGGTTATCTTGTGGTCCTCGGCGAACTTTACCAGGTCCTCTACCGGGTCGGTGATCTTGATCTGCTCCTTGATGGGGATGTAAGGATAGAGGTCCTCGGTCTTGAAACGGAATCCGAATTTGCCGGGATCCTCAAACATCATCTTGGCGGCAAGGATGCGGAACATATAGCGTGAGGTCTCATCAACCAGCCACATGTCAAGGCCGTCCTTGGTGTGCTGGGCCTCAATGCGGCGGTCCATACCCTGCTGTCCTCCGTTGTAACTGGCGGCCACCGTCATCCAGTTTCCGTACTTGCCGTATGCCTCAAGCAGGTAACGGCATGCTGCCTCTGTTGCCTTTACGGTGTTATAGCGTTCATCGATGTTGGCGTTAACCTCAAGTCCATAGGCACGGCCCGTAGCCTGTGTGAACTGCCACAGTCCTGCGGCACCTGCTCCTGATACGGCCTGGGGATCAAGGTTGCTCTCTATTACCATCAGATACTTAAGGTCATCGGGCACACCCATGCGCTGAAGGATAGGTTCAATCTGGGGGAACAGTCGGTTGGCCCTCTTGATCATGAGGGTTGACATGTTGTGCGAGTATGTGAATGCTATCAGTTCACGGTCCATACGCTCCCTGAGGTCTGCGCGGTCAAATTTGATCTTCTGACCTGCAAACACCACTGACTCCGGTACTGAAGGCGGAAGCTGCTGTGCTGTCTGACCATTAATGGGGAAACAGACTGACAATAAAATAACTGAAAGTATAAGAAGTAATTGCTTTCTCATAAATCATTGACTTAACGTGGCGGCAAAATTAGATTGTTTTCATTAAATTTGTAGCACTAACCCAAAATTTATCTCTGATGAAAAGACTATCCCTGGTTCTTATCCTTACAACCCTGACTTTTTCAGCCTGCCGGCACGTAACGGTTAACGTCGATGATTATTCCGCAATTATCGGTATGTCCGATGGTTCACTGACAATTACTCCGTTGAATGATAATGCCATTAGGGTGCAGTTTACCCCCAATGGAATAGAACTGCCCAGGCTTGAGAACCTTATCTACACGGAAACGCCGGATCACCACTATATAAGTTGCTCCCAAAACCTAAGGGGTCAGGTAATAGTCAGATGTGAGGATGGTAATCTGAAGGCGGTTGTAAACACCCGCAACGGAAAAATCACATTCAAGGATTCACAGGGAAACGTCATCCTTTCAGAGTCTGCCCGCTCACGTTCTGTTGTGGCAGGCAAAACCGGCAAATTCAACTCTCTTGCAGTTAGTCAGTCTTTCGTAACCGCACCCGATGAGTTCCTGTTCGGCACCGGTCAGTTCCAGGACGGATATCTGAACATACGCGGACTTACCCGCCGCCTCACCCAGGTGAACACCCAGATTTCTATCCCTATGATCATATCAAACAAGGGCTATGGAATTCTTTGGAACAACTACGGACTTACTGATTACAACCCGTCTGAAAGCATAATTGAACTGCAGCAGGGCGGCAGTGACGGAACATCGGTCACGGTTAATGCCACCGGAACGGCAGGTAATGTTCGTGAACGCCGCTTCTTCAATGATTTCAACGGAGAATTGACCATAAAGAAATCAGCCGATTACTCCATCCTGCTTGATGTAGGCCAGGATATGGCGCGCAAGCACTTCATGAAGATTGATGATGACACGGTGATCAACGCCAACAACACCTGGCTGCCGCCCACATCATCGGTTATAGTACATCTTGAAAAAGGTACTCACAAGGTTTTTGTAAGCGGCTCACGCGGTGACAAGCCTACCGTTGGAATACGTGAGGTTACAAATACCACCACTTTCAGTTCACCCGTGGCAGTAGCACTTGACTATACCGTATTTGCCGGTTCGGCCGATGAAATCATCAGTTCATACCGCAACCTGACCGGTAAGGTTCCCGAAATGCCTGACTGGGCTTTCGGCTACATTCACTGCCGCGAGCGTTATGACTCCCAGAAAGAGTTGCTTGAGAATGCCCGCCGTCTCAAGACCGAGAACTACAAGACCAGCGTGATTGTACAGGACTGGCAGTGGTGGGGCAAGTATGGTTGGAACGCCATGCAGTTTGACGAGGACAAGTATCCCGATCCCAAGGCCATGACCGATGAACTGCACCGAAACGATATGAAATTAATGCTGTCCGTATGGTCCAAGATAGACAAGAACAGTGAGGTGGGCCGTGAGATGAATGCAGCCGGATATTACATTGAGGGCACAGACTGGATAGATTTTTTCAATCCCGATGCTGCCGATGCATACTGGAAGAATTTCAGCCAGAGGCTGCTGCCCACAGGTATTGACGCCTGGTGGCAGGATGCAACCGAGCCTGAGAACGATGACCTTAAGAGCCGTATGGTGGCAGGCGGTAAAATACCCGGTGAATTCTACCGAAACGCATATCCCAACAAGGTAAACGAGACCGTCTATAACGGACTCAAGAAGGACCAGCCCGACCGCGACCCCATGATTCTGACCCGCAGCGGATTTACCGGAATACAGCGTTACGGTGCCATCAACTGGTCAGGTGATGTAGGCAATGACTGGGAGACATTGAAGCGCCAGATAGCAGGCGGACTCAACCTCATGGCAACCGGCCAGCCCTGGTGGACATTTGATGCAGGCGGTTTTTTCCGTCCGGGCAACCAATACACAGACCCCGATTATCAGGAGCGTATGATGCGCTGGATACAGGTTGCAGTATATCTGCCGTTCATGCGCGTTCACGGCTACATGAGCCGCACCGAGCCCTGGAACTACTCAGAGGAGACACAACGTAACTTCCGTGAGCAGATAAACCTGCGACAACAACTGCTTCCATACATACTGGAGTGTGCTAAAAAGGTCTCCCAAGAGAACTACACCATGATGCGCCCTCTGGTATTTGATTTCCCCGATGACACAGAGGCTCTCAAACAGCAAACGGAATATATGTTCGGACCGTCACTGCTGGTATGCCCGGTAACCGAACCCGGCATCAAGACCATGCGCGTATATCTGCCTGAATATGAGAATGGATGGGTAACATTTGAACCTTATGACACAGACCGTACCGGAACAAAGAAACTTGTTTACAAGGGCGGGAGCTATGTAGATGTTCAGGTTAACGCCAACAGGATACCTGTGTTCCGTAAGGCAGACCAGACGGTACTCTGTGCTCCATTGGCCGTTCCACTTGGTCCTATTACATGGAATTAAAAAACAACATTCAGAATATGAAAAAATTACTGACCCTTTGCATTGCGATCGCCTCCATTCCGGGCGTCGTATCAGCCCAATCCAACACCCGTGTCGAGGTGACATTCTTCACCCCGTCCATAGTTCACATCTACAAGGCTCCGGCCCAGAACAAGGATGTGAAACAGAGCCTTTCAGTGACCATGCAGCCCGAGCAGGTCAAGGTTACCCAGTCAAAGGACAAACTCTCTGACAACGTGATTGTGGATGTTTACAAATCCTCTGAACTGACCGTAAACGTCTACAACAACAGCGTTACCTTCAAGGACAAGAAGGGCAACACCATACTTCAGGAACTTGCCTACAATTTCGGCACACCCACCCAGGACAAACCCTCTTATGCCGATGTCAATGTCAAGCAGACCTTCAGCCTTGACGAGGACGAGCCCATTTACGGACTTGGAATCCTTCAGGAGGGACGCATGGACATGCGCGGCACCGACCGCCGCATGATACAGGGCAACACCGATGACTACTGCAATATCATCCAATCCATCAAGGGATACGGCCTGTTCTGGGATAACTACTCGCCCACCACATTCACGGCCGATGACAAGAGCATCCAGTTCAGTTCCGATAACGGAGGCTGCATAGACTACTACTTCATCTGGGGCGGCGATGCCGACGGCGTCATTGCAGGCATCCGCCAGCTTACCGGTACCGTGCCCATGCTCCCGCTCTGGAGTTACGGATTCATGCAGAGCCGTGAGCGTTACAAGACATCGGCCGAACTGGTTCAGGTTCTGGACCGATACCGCTCTGACGGTGTGCCCATTGACGTGATGATCCAGGACTGGCAGTACTGGGGTGACAACTATCTGTGGAATGCCATGGAGTTCAACAACCCCGATTTCAGCAATCCCGAGCGCTGGATCAAGCATATCCATGACCAGCATGCCAAACTGATGATCTCCATCTGGTCATCATTCGGCCCCATGACCAAGCCTTACCGCGAACTGCAGCCCAAGAACATGCTGATTGACATTCAGACATGGCCTCAGAGCGGTCTGTCCGACTGGCCTCCCCGCAGGGACTATCCTTCAGGGGTACGTCCATATGATCCATACAGCAAAGAGGCACGTGACATCTACTGGAACCATCTGACACGTCTCTTTGACCTTGACATTGACGGATGGTGGATGGATTCAACTGAGCCCGACCACATGGATTTCCAGGAGAGTGACCTGGACCTGCCCACCGCAATGGGTCCCTGGCGCAGGGTACGCAACGCCTTCCCGCTTATGGCAGTAGGCGGTGTTTATGACAATCAGCGCGCCATGGCCAACGGCAATGACAAACGCGTGCTCATACTGACCCGTTCTGTATTTGCCGGCCAGCAGCGCTACGGCTCCAACACCTGGTCTGGTGACGTGCAGTCCAACTGGAACTCACTGCGCAACCAGGTTCCCGCAGGCCTGAACTTTGCCCTGACCGGCAACCCCAACTTCAACAGTGACCTGGGCGGATTCTTTGCCAACAGTTACAACGAGCGTTCACAGGACGGCAGCGCCACTCAGAACCCGCTCTATCAGGAGCTCTACGTACGTTGGATGCAGTACGGCGTGTTCTGCCCCATGATGCGCAGCCACGGTACCGAAGTTCCGCGTGAACTCTACTACTACGGCAGCGCAGGCGAGCCTGTCTATGACGCCCTGCTGGGTGCAGTCAAACTGCGTTACACCCTGCTCCCCTACATCTACTCGCTGGCTCATGACGTCAATGCCAACAACGGCACCTACCAGCGCGCCCTGATGATGGACTTCAGGGATGACCATAACGTATGGAACATAGGTAATGAGTTCATGTTCGGACGTTCACTGCTGGCTGCTCCGGTACTTGAGGCCAAATACACCCCGGAGAGAGCCATGAGCAAGAGCCGCGCGGGCATCGGAACAGTTGATTTCATCGAGCCCAAGAGCACCAAGGTATATCTGCCGGCAGGAACCCGCTGGTATGACTATGAGACCCTGCAGATGTTTGAGGGAGGTCAGGAGATTGAGCGCAGCGTCAACATCAAGAGCATTCCGCTCTACGTAAAGGCAGGCAGCATCGTACCCATCGGACCCGATGTACAATGGTCTACTGAGAAACCCTGGGATGACCTTGAGATACGCGTATTCTCAGGAGCCGACGGAACGTTCTGTCTCTATGAGGATGAGTTTGACAACTACAACTATGAGAACGGCGCCTTCACCACCATTGACTTCAAGTATGACAACAAGGCCCGTCAGCTTACCATAGGCGCCCGCAAGGGTTCATATGAAGGAATGATTCAGGAGCGGACCTTCCGCATAACGGTGGTTACCGACGGACACAAGAGAGAAGTTAAAAATGTAACATATACCGGTAAGAAAGTTTCGGTTAATCTCTGACAAAAAATATGTACCTTTGCAGGCTGAAACATCATCCATAGATGACAGAATTTGAAATGATAGCCAAGACCTTCCAGGGGCTGGAAGAGATTCTTGCAAAAGAACTTATTGATCTGGGAGCCAATGGGGTGGCCATTGGTAACCGAATGGTGTCCTTCAAAGGAGACAAGGCCCTGATGTACAAGGCCAACTTTCACCTGCGTACCGCAATCCGTATCCTCAAACCTTTCCTTCACTTCAAGGCCGACAGTGCCGATGAGGTTTATGACATCTGCCGTAAGGTTGATTGGGAAAAGTATATGGACCTGAGTGACAGTTTCGCTGTCGATTCAGTGGTATACAGTGAGGATTTCCGCCACTCAAAGTTTGTGGCTTACCGCGTCAAGGATGCCATAGCCGACTACTTCCGTGACAAATACGGCAAGCGCCCCAATGTAAGCGTTGCCAATCCGGACCTTACGTTCCACATCCACATCTCACATGACGACTGCTCACTCTCACTTGACAGCTCCGGCGAGTCACTGCACAAGCGCGGTTACCGTCAGGAGGCCATGGAGGCTCCTCTGAATGAGGTGCTGGCAGCAGGCATGATACTCATGTCGGGCTGGGACGGCAAGTCCGATTTCGTTGACCCCATGTGCGGATCGGGCACAATTCCCATCGAGGCCGCACTCATAGCCAAGAACATGGCACCCGGTCTGTTCCGCAGCCACTTTGCTTTTGAGAAGTGGAAGGATTTTGACCGTGACCTGTTTGAGGAGATATATAACGATGACTCCGCAGAGCGTGAGTTCGAGTTCACCATCAAGGGATATGACAAGGATCCCAAGGCCATCCTGACAGCCAAGCGCAATGCCAAGGCTGCCGGTCTGCTTGATACCATCCAGTTCGAGCAGCGTGACTTCAAGGACTTTGAACCCGTCAAGGAGCGCACCGTCATCATTACCAACCCTCCCTACGGCGAGCGTCTGGTCGAGGATAACCTGCTTGGACTCTATGAGATGATCGGCGAGCGCCTCAAGCACGCCCTCATCGGCGGTGAGGCCTGGATCATCAGTTACCATTACGAGTGCTTTGACAAGATAGGCCTTAAGCCTTCTGCAAAGATTCCTCTCTTTAACGGAGCACTGCCCTGCGAACTGCGCAAGTACGAGATCTTTGACGGACGTTACAATGATTTCCGCGGTGGTGACCGCCGTCTCAAAAAGGACGATCTGCCCACCCGCCGCAGCAGTACCCTGCGCCATAAGGCCCGTCTGGCCGAGAAGCAGGAGGCACGTGATGCCGAGAAACCGTTCCGTAAGGATGAGGAGAGAAAGCCTTTCCACAAAACAGAAGGAAAGAAACCCTTCCGCAAGACCGAAGGTGGCAAGCCCTTCCACAAGAGTGAAGGTGGTAAACCCTTCCACAAGAGTGAGGGAGGCAAGCCTTTCCGCAAGAGTGAGGGAAAGAAACCTTTCCGTAAAACTGAAAACAAACCGTTCAGAAACAATAAGAAATGAAGATTCTGTTACTTGGAAGCGGAGGCCGCGAGCATGCTCTGGCCTGGAAAATAGCCCAAAGCCCACAGCTTGACAAGCTTTACATCGCTCCGGGCAATGCCGGTACCGCAAACGTAGGTGAGAACGTAGCAATCAAGGCAAATGACTTTGAGGCAATCAAGGCATTCGTTCTTGACAAGAAGATCGATATGGTGGTTGTAGGCCCCGAGGATCCTCTGGTAAACGGCATTTATGACTATTTCCAGAATGACGCCGCACTGAAAGCCATCCCCGTCATCGGCCCCTCAAAGGAAGCCGCACAGATGGAGGGCAGCAAGGACTTTGCAAAGCGTTTCATGCAGCGCCACAACATCCCCACCGCAGCATATCAGACATTCACAGGTGAGAATCTGGAGGAGGGACTCAAGTTCCTGGAGACACTCAAGGCTCCTTACGTACTCAAGGCCGATGGCCTGTGCGCCGGCAAGGGCGTGCTGATACTGCCCACTCTTGAGGAGGCCAAGAAGGAACTTAAGGAGATGCTGAGCGGTATGTTCGGAAACGCCTCATCACGAGTTGTGATTGAGGAGTTCATGAGCGGAATCGAGTGCTCTGTTTTCGTTCTGACCGACGGCAAGCACTACAAGATACTCCCCGAGGCAAAGGACTACAAGCGTGTAGGCGAGCATGACACCGGTCTGAATACCGGCGGCATGGGATCCGTTTCACCCGTTCCGTTTGCTACCAAGGAGTGGATGAAGAAGGTCGAGGACCGAATCATCCGTCCTACCGTCGAGGGTCTGGCCCAGGAGGGTCTGGTTTACAAAGGATTCATATTCTTTGGCCTGATCAACGTGGACGGCGAACCCAAGGTGATTGAGTACAACTGCCGTATGGGTGATCCCGAGACCGAGAGCGTGATGCTCCGTCTCAAGAGCGACATCGTTGAACTGTTCAAGGGTGTGGCTGCAGGCAACCTCGACACCAAGACTCTTGAGCAGGATCCCCGCTCGGCTGTATGCGTGATGCTTGTATCCGGAGGCTATCCTCAGCACTATGACAAAGGCTTTGTAATAAGCGGAATCGATAAGGTAAAGGACAGCGTGGTATTCCATGCAGGTACTGCTTTCGATGCTGACGGCAACGTTGTTACCGCCGGCGGCCGCGTCATAGCCGTAAGTTCATACGGTAAGGACAAGGAGGAGGCTTTGGCTCTCTCTTTCAAGGGTGCAAGCCTTATCGATTTTGAGAAGAAATATTTCCGCAGAGACATCGGCCAGGACCTCTGACCCCGCCTCTGCAATAACAATAAATAACTGTCAATTGATAGCCGTTAACCTTTAAAGGACTATCTTTGGGACTCTCTAATTACTTAGTTCATAGCAAAAATGAATTACAAAAGACTGAACACTATCCTCGGATGGCTCGTGTTTGTAATTGCCGCAGTTACCTATTGCATGACAATTGAGCCGACCGCCAGTTTCTGGGATTGCCCGGAGTTCATTACAACCGGTTATAAGATGGAAGTAGGACACCCGCCTGGGGCACCTATCTTCATGCTTACAGCAAACCTGTTCTCACAGTTTACAAGTGATCCCACCAAGGTTGCCATGATGGTCAACACCATGTCCGCCCTGCTGAGTGCGCTCTGCATACTGTTCCTTTTCTGGAGCATAACCATGCTCGTTAAGAAACTGGTTGCAGGCACCAAGGACCCCGACATGTGGCAGATGATAACCATATTCGGTTCAGGAATTGTGGGTGCTCTTGCATATACATGGTCCGATACCTTCTGGTTCAGTGCCGTTGAGGGTGAGGTCTATGCCTATTCTTCATTCTGCACCGCTGTCACATTCTGGCTCATCCTTAAGTGGGAGGAGAATGCAGATCAGCCTCACAGTGCACGCTGGCTCGTACTCATTGCATACCTGATAGGTGTTTCAGTAGGCGTTCACCTGCTGAACTTGCTCTGTATCACAGCCATCGTACTTGTTTACTATTTCAAGAAATCCGAAAACCCCACATGGAAGGGCGGTATCCTGGCTTTCATACTTTCAGGCGTAATCATTGCAGCCGTACTCTACGGTATCGTTCCCGGTATCGTTAAGGTTGGCGGATGGTTCGAACTCCTGTTTGTGAACGGACTCGGACTGCCTTTCAACACAGGTCTGATTATCTATATCATCCTGCTTGTAGGACTTCTGGTATGGGGCGTATATGAGACACAGCGCGGTGACCGCAAATCACTCATGTACCTTTCATTCCTGCTTACCGTGGCTTTCGCCGGCATACCGTTCTACGGTCACAAGGCAGGCGGTATCGTACTGGGAATTGTCATCCTGGCTGCAGCTGCCGTATTCCTGTTCTCCAACGGAGTCTCCGAGAAGTTCAAGCCGTCGGCAACTCTTCTGAATACCATTATGCTCTGCGTGATGATGATCACCATCGGTTATTCATCTTACGCTGTCATAGTGATACGTTCAACCGCCAACCCGCCCATGGACCAGAACTCACCCGAGGACATTTTCTCACTTGGAGATTATCTGGCCCGCGAACAGTACGGTTCAAGACCTCTGCTTTACGGACAGGCTTTCAGTTCTGAGATTCAGTACCAGATCATAAACGAGAAGAAATACTCCTACTACTCACCCGTTACCAAGTCCAAAGGCAAGGTATACGGACGTAAGGAGAAGGCCAGTGATTCCGAAAAGGACACCTACTATGTAATGGATGACAAGCGTGAGTATGTATACGCCCAGAACATGCTGTTCCCGCGCATGTACAGCAGGGACGCCGACCACGTTGCCCAGTACAAGTCATGGTGCGGAGGCATCAAGGGACGTACCGTCACCTATAACCAGCGCGGAAACAATATTAAGGTAACAATACCCACACAGGCCGAGAACCTCAAGTTCTTCTTCAGATACCAGGTCAACTTCATGTACTGGCGTTACTTCATGTGGAACTTCGCCGGCCGTCAGAATGACATCCAGAACCGCGATGGAAACATTGAGGACGGTAACTGGATAACAGGTATCAACTTCATTGACAAGATGCTTGTGGGCGGTGACAATAACGAGTTGCCCGATTCCCTGTCCGGAAAGGGACATAACGTATTCTACTGCCTGCCGCTGTTACTTGGTCTTTTAGGACTGCTCTGGCAGATTGGAAAGGGTCGTGAGGGAGCACACCAGTTCGTAGTGGTTCTGGCACTCTTCTTCATGACAGGTCTGGCTATCGTAGTTTACCTTAATCAGACTCCTATACAGCCGCGTGAGCGAGATTACGCATATGCCGGATCCTTCTATGCATTCGCCATTTGGATAGGACTTGGCGTTGCCGCCATCTCCGAGTGGCTGGGCAAGCTTGCCGGTAAGAAAATCTCTCCCGTAGTGGCAGCCGTCATCTGCCTGCTCGTTCCCATCCAGATGGTTGGCCAGACCTGGGATGACCATGACCGCAGCGGACGTTACGCATGCCGTGACTTTGGTAAGGATTATCTGATAACACTTCCTGAGAAGGGTAATCCCATCATCTTTACCAACGGTGACAACGACACCTTCCCCCTGTGGTACAATTTTGAGACAGAAGGTTTCCGTACCGATGCACGCTGCTGCAACCTTAGTTACCTAAATACAGACTGGTACATAGACCAGATGAAACGTCCCGCATACGATTCACCTGCTCTGCCTATCTCATTCAAGAGGATAGAGTACCAGACAGGTACCGATGATTACGTGCCCATCAATCCCGAAGACAAGGAGATTCTGCTCAAGAACAACAGCAAGGAGGCTGTTGACAGGTCATTCGAGCTCCATAATGTCATGGACTATTGGATCAAGCAGCATCACATGATACCTACTGATACCATCTGGCTCAGCATTGACAAGGATGCAGTGCTCCGTTCAGGCATGATGATCCCCGAGAAGTATATTGGAGCTACCGATGAGGAGACAAAAGCCAATATGCCGGACCGCATGATAATCTCCCTGAAAGGCAAACAAGGACTTATCAAGAGCGAGATAATGATGCTTGACCTGATTGCACAATGCAACTGGGAGAGACCTCTGTTCATAGCCACCACAGTACCCAGCTCAAGTTATCTGGGTCTTGGAAACTATTTCCTGCTCGAAGGTCTGGCATACAGAATCACTCCTTTCAACTGGAACGAGGCTACAGGCCAGGACCGTGAACTCGGTTACATCGATACTGAAAAGATGTACACCAACATGATTAACTTCAAGTACGGCGGTCTTGACCAGCCCGGTGTATATCTCGACGAGACTTACCGCAGGATGTGTCAGTCCATCCGCCGTCTTGCCACACAGCTTTCAATTGAACTCTTCAACGAGGGAAAGAAAGACAAGGCTCTGGCAATTCTTGAATCAGTTGATGCCGGTATCTGCGATGATGTCCTGCCCATGAATGATCCTATTTACGGTTCAACCTGCGAGATAACAAACCTCTACCTGAACCTTGACAGGAAGGATAGGGCACGCGAGATCATTCTCTCAACTACCGTTGATCAACTTCAGTTGATGAGATGGTATCTGAGTATGAATAACCGTAATCTCAGACGCGCAGCAGTTAAATTCACTAAGACCGCTGAACTTGTCTATTCATACATATTCCCGCTTGTAAGACAGAGTGTGGATAAGGATCAGTTTGAAGAGGTCTTTGCTGACTGGCAGAACATGTGCGATGAATTTGAACGTCGTATAAACTGATGATACTCGAACAGCCGACATCAATACTGAGTAAAATCTACCCGAATGGCATCTTCCGGAAAAACCCGGAAGACCATTCGGTTTATCTCACCTTCGATGACGGTCCCATTCCCGAAGTAACCCCGTGGGTCCTTGACATTCTGGACTGGTACGGCATAAAAGCCACCTTCTTCATGGTTGGTGACAACGTACGCAAACACCCGGATACATACAAAATGGTGGTGGAACGCGGGCATCACATCGGCAACCATACCTTCAATCATGTTCGCGGAATGCGCATGCGCAACCACGATTACATTGACAACGTACACAAGTGTGACAGTTATTTCAACACACGTCTGTTCCGTCCTCCGCACGGAGTACTGCGCCGTTGGACATACCGTTACATGAGAGGGGATTACGACATTGTATTCTACGATGTGATAACACGTGACTACAATGAGAAACTCAATCCCGAGAAGGTTTTGGAGATAGTCAAGAAATACACACGCAACGGCTCAATAATTGTATTCCATGACTCTCTGCGCAGTGAGAAGAATCTGCGCTACGCTTTACCCAAAGCCATAGAATGGCTCAAGGAGCAGGGATACGAATTCAAACAGCTGTAGATTAAAGACCAAGTTCACACAGGACGGTGCAGATCTTGTCCTGGACATTTCTTGAGGGTGGCATCTTGATGGCACCCTCATTCATTATGCAGAATGCCAGGTCACGGCCGTCGGCTGTATGGATATAGCCGGCAAGTGTGCATGACCCTGTCACTGATCCTGTCTTGGCGTGAACCTTGTTCAGTGTAGTCTTGCCGCTCAGACGCGTCTTGAGCGTACCGTCCACACCCGATATGGGAAGGCTCTTATACATGATCTTATACAGGTCCTGATCCTTGTAAATGAGTGAGAGCATATCGACAATGAACTGCGGCGAGCACATGTCATACATAGAGAGTCCGCTGCCGTCCACGATATTGTATGACGATGAGAACATGCCGAACTTGCGGTTCACAAACTCCTGCAGGTACTTGGCGGCATCCTTGAATTTTATCTCCCTGGGGTA
Source organism: Bacteroidaceae bacterium (assembly GCA_017557635.1). Taxonomy (GTDB): domain Bacteria; phylum Bacteroidota; class Bacteroidia; order Bacteroidales; family Bacteroidaceae; genus Colenecus. The sequence continues at coordinate 143,534 of JAFYYH010000021.1, forward strand.
CTGCAGACGTCCTGTCTGGAGGAACATTGCCTCGGCAAAGAGGTTGTTGCTCTCCTTCAACGCCTCCTTGACTATCTGGGGCAGGTCATGTGATACTGTGGATACTTCTCGTCCGATGACCGGGCATCGGCCCCAGTCATATTTGCCGTAACTGATTCCGGCCTCGTCAAGGTACTGACGGAACAGGGCGAAGGTGAAATCGGCCGAGCCCACCACACTCAGGTCTGTTGACTGACGGCGTTTGCAGTTTCCCTCAACGATTATGGTGTTGTCATTATGCATCCAGTCACGGGTTATGGTGAGCGGACCAAGCGTATCACAAAGGGTAAGCGATTTGTTCACCACCCTGATGTGGGTGTTGGCGGGATAGATGTTCACCTCGGGAGCCTTGCCCTTGGAGGTGGGTTTTACCTCGATGCCCACAAATCCCTGATGAACCATGAGCGGTGAGATATAGGGCTGGAAACTGGCAGGTGCATCATCCCAGCACCATCCTGTGGCCCAGTACATGGTGTCCATTATGGAGACGTCGGCGTAGATGGTTCCGTTTATACGGTTCACTCCCGCTTGCTTGAGGTCACTTACCATACTGCGCAGTTCATGCTCGTTAAGTGCGGGATCCAGACCGCCCACCAGATAGAGGTTTCCGTTCAGGACGCTGTCGCTGCCTATTGTTCCATGGGCTTTCAGCGTTGTCTTGAACTTGTAGTCGGCACCAAGTGAGGTAAGCGCCGTGACTGAAGTAATGACCTTCTGCACCGAAGCGGGGCGGCACATGATTTTCTCGCGGTAGGCGTAGAGGGTTGTGTCGTTGGTAAGGTCATAAACCATCAGGGCTACATCGGTTCCCTCGGGCATATCCTCATATATGATCTGGTCTATACGCTCGGTAAGTGAATCCAGGTCAATGCTGACCGCCGGCAGGGAAACTGACAGCAGGAGGGAAAGAATGATAGTCCTTATATTTTTCATTTCAATACGATACTGATGTTTCAAGACCGTTCTCCCTGAGTTTTGCCGCTATGCCGTCAAGGGTTTCGCGGCTTGCCTTGCGCAAGGTGGAGACCGGAGTCTCACGGTCAATGGTGTAAATCATAACCTGACTGGGTGCAATCTTCTTTACCGTCTCTATCCACGGCAGCACGTAACGGTCAGCGGTGTTGTCCATGTCACGGCCGTCAAGCGTTCCGGTCAGGAACATGGTCTGAATGATTACATGTCCCTTGAAATCACACAGAGCCTTGATTATGGCATCCAGGTCATAGTGTCCCACAGGGTTGTCTATGAGACGGATGTAGTCAATGTCCACAGTGTCCAGTTTCTGGATGTTGTTGTCCAGCTTGAGCAGCGCCTTGAATATGGCGGGATCCGTCACGCGGGTGCCGTTGCTCAGCACGCTCACTTTGGCCTGAGGGAAGAACTCGTCACGCAGAGCCAGCACATCGTCAACTATCTCCGGGAACTCGGGGTTGGCGGTGGGCTCGCCGTTACCGGCAAACGTAAGCACGTTGGGTTCGGGCCCATCGGCCTTCATCCTGGCAAGAGTTGCGCGCAGGGCCTCATAGACCTCAGTTCTTGTGGGCCGATGATGATGCGGATGGTGCTCGCTGTTACGGCCGCACTCGCAGTATATGCAGTCAAAGGTGCATATCTTACCGTCGGCGGGCATCAGGTTGATTCCCAAAGATACACCCAGGCGGCGGCTGTGAACGGGACCGAATATCGGCGAACTGTATAAAACTGTAGACATAACGAGCGCAAAAATAGTCAAATTCTGTCAGAACTTGGCTATGAACTGCAGCGATATGTCCTCCTTGTGATTGGATGCTATACGCTGCTGCGCGGAACTTATCTCGTCACGGTCCAGGTAGTATGTTCCGCCTGCCTTGAGATTCAGCTGCATGTTTTTGCCCATCCGGTATTTTACTGTCAGCGCCAACCGCCCGCCTTTGCCGTACAGGCTTATGAAGTTGTATGAATACCTGAGTCCGCTTTCATAGACCGAAACACGGCAGTCATAACTCTCAGTATGGAATGCCGCTGCCGTCAGGTTCACGTCAAGTCTCTCCTTAAAAAGACTGCGGCTGTAACTCCCGGTCAGCGCATAGCCGTTGGTAATGGTCTCGGCTATGAAATCATACCTTACGTAAAAAAACTGGGTCCTCATTTCCGATCCATCCTTGAATTCATGTGTCCAGCGCAGACGGTAACGTCCCGTAAGGCAGTACTCCAACTGACCCGTGTACTTGCAGTCCTTCTGCTTGGCTTTGAAACGGGCGGTAACATAGAGAGCGTCCCAGCGTCCCGCTCTCCAATCGGCCTCCATGCGCAGGTCCATCCCGTTACTCGGGGCCGATGCCCCATACCTGGGCTCAGGATGCATGAACAGGTCGGCATAACCGCTCACTTTCAGGTTATGACCGCTATGGACCAAACCCGTGAGCAGACCCGTTTCATTCTGGACGCCTCCCTCGGACATGGAATTAGAGTGAAGTGACTGATACTTGGGGCTGTAATGACGGAATACGGAATTGAGTGTCCACCCCTTGTGCAGCCGGAATGTCTGTGATGCAATCAACGCCGGCTCGGAATTCAGCAGGGAGAATTCAGCCTTCAGCGAGTACCAAGACCTGTTCACTGAACAGTCTGCCGCCACTCCCGCATAACGGCTGCCGCCCTTATAGGGAAGAGACAGTTCCTCATACAGGGCGGTGACACCATATCTCAGACCACGGAAACCGTAACGCACATTGGCAGCATAAGTGCTGAGCGTTACATTGTGTTTCTTGGACAGTTCCAGCCCAGTGCGATGATATCCGTCCTCCTTCAGCGACCCTATCACAGTGTCGCCTTTGATTGTAGCGTCAAGAGGTGTCAAGGCCCCCAGTAACGTAAATGTGGTATGTCCCCACTCCAGTGCCACACCCGCTCCCCGCAGGTAACCGTACTCCTGGGTTGATGAGTGCGGCTTAAGTCCCTGCGTCTGACGGCTCATGGTTGACAGCGCCATGTTCTTACCCACACTGAATCCTCCGCCCATCAGCAGACCCTGTCCGAACTGTGCCTTGAAGTTTCCTAGTGCCAACTCCTTGAGAGCACCCACATCCTTTATGAACAGATAGGGTGACCAGAAGTCATAACCCTTTTCTCCCGCGTCCTTATCGGCCGATATCCCCAGCCTTATCCGGTTATGCCAGTTGAATGAGTAGCGCAGGTTGTGTGACAGCCGGCCGCCCCGGTATGTCCGGTTGGGATAACGCTGCAACTCCTCGGGTGAGTGGTATCGGAAGCCGTCTCTCAGGTAGAGCGGTATGTCCATGCGCACCAACAGTTCGCTGTGTCCGTTGCGCAGCACATCGGCCAGTCTGATTCTCTCCTTCTGCGGCGGGACAGGGCCTGCATAGACAAAGTGGCGCAGCAGACGGCGGGTCTCAAGGTCCAGACTTCCGGTCAGCTGGAGTTCGCCCAGCGTGAGCATCGGACCGTGCATGTAGACGTATGCGTGGATGTCCTCGATCTGTCGGTCGCTAAGGAACGGCAGCATGGAGAGTTCATCCCTTGTGGCCGTGTTGATGTTTAAGGGTGATTCATGAATGGACTCGTAAATGCAGCACAACTCCTCAATGGCATTGTCTGTGAGTTCTTCATCGGACAGGAGCGTCTCAAGTACGCTCTCCCACCCGCGGGTTTCGGGTTCCTGGGGGTAAACGGCGGTCATGGGAAATGACAGCAGGGCAAACCAGGAGATTAACAATCTCGATTTCATAGTATAACAGTATTAGAAACAAATGTTTTCCAAAGGATTTGCTCAAAAGTAGGTCTTTTTTGGGAGAATTGATAATTTTGCAGACATGAAACGTATCGTCATACTGTTGCTGACCATGGTAATGTGCATTCCCGCCTTTTGCGCAGAGCCCGATGATGACGACAAGCAGAAGCGTGTGCTTGTGGCTTTGGCCACCATCATCGACGGCGATACGGTCCCCACTTTCGAGATGATGGAGGTGGTCATTTACGGAAAGCGCATCTACCCCAGCGCCCGCAAGCAGCGCAAATACGATAAACTTACCCGCAACGTACAGAAGATGTACCCCATTGCCCTTGAGGTCAAGGCCATATTGGTGGAGACCTATCTCTACATGCAGACCCTGCAGGATGACGACGCCCGCAAGGAGCATCTTGAAAAGGTGGAGCAGGGCGTATGGGACCAGTACTACCCCATCATGAGACGGTGCACCCTGGCGCAGGGCAAACTGCTTATCAAACTCATTGACCGCGAATGTAACCAGACCAGTTATGACCTGATCAGAGCCTTCATTGGCGGTTTCAAGGCCAAGTTCTACCAGACATTCGCCGCCCTCTTCGGAGCCTCGCTCAAGAAGGAGTATGATCCCGAGCATGATGATGAGGACGCCATGATCGAGGAGATTATCTGGATGATAGACAACGATATGCTCTAACGCAAATTTTTGCTACCTTTGACCTTCGGTCCTAGATAAGCTTCGCCTCGGGATAAAAAACAAACAAGTTTGTTTTATTCTCCTCTCGGCTTGCATTATCTTTGCACCGTTATTTCAAAAGTAGTATCAAATGTCATTGCAATGCGGCATAGTGGGCCTGCCCAACGTAGGTAAATCCACACTTTTCAACTGTCTGTCAAGCGCCAAGGCGCAGGCAGCGAACTTCCCTTTCTGCACAATCGAACCCAACGTAGGAACCATCACCGTCCCCGATGAGCGCCTGACCAAACTGGCCGAGCTGGTACATCCGGGCCGAATCGTTCCCGCCACCGTTGAAATAGTCGATATCGCCGGTCTGGTAAAAGGCGCAAGCAAGGGTGAGGGTCTGGGCAACAAGTTTCTGGGCAACATCCGTGAGTGCGACGCCATAATCCATGTTCTGCGCTGCTTTGACGATGAGAACGTGACACATGTTGACGGCACTGTCAACCCAGTCCGTGACAAGGAGATAATTGACACCGAACTTCAGATAAAGGACCTTGAGACAATTGAGCAGCGTCTCCAGAAGGTAGCCAAGCAGGCTGCCGTTGGTGACAAACAGGCTAAGATTGTATGCGATGTCCTGAACGCCTACCGCGACGTTCTGCTGCAGGGCAAATCGGCCCGTACCGTAACCTTCGAATCAAAGGATGAAGAGAAGATTGCCCATGACCTGTTCCTGCTCACCTCAAAACCCGTGCTCTATGTGTGCAACGTGGATGAGGGCAGCGTAAAGACAGGCAACGCATATGTGGAGCAGGTGCGTGAGGCCATCAAGGACGAGAACGCACAGCTGCTGGTAATTGCAGCCAAGACCGAGAGTGAGATTGCCGAGCTTGAGAGTTATGAGGACCGTCAGATGTTCCTTGAGGAACTGGGTCTGGAGGAATCGGGCGTAAACCGTCTGGTCAAGTCAGCTTTCAGCCTCTTGAACCTTGAGACATTCATCACCGCCGGACCCATGGAGGTCAAGGCCTGGACATACCGCAAGGGTTGGAAGGCACCGCAGTGCGCCGGTGTTATCCATACCGACTTTGAGAAGGGCTTTATCCGTGCCGAGGTCATCAAGTACAACGATTACGTTGAACTTGGTTCCGAAGCCGCCGTACGCGATGCCGGCAAGCTCTACGTGGAGGGTAAGGATTACGTGGTTGAGGACGGTGATATCATGCACTTCCGTTTCAACGTATAAAACTCATTGACTATGGATACCTTTCTTGCTGTAATCTGGAATCCGGACATTGAATTATGCCGGGTCTTTGGACACCCCATACGTTACTACTCCATCATGTGGATGGTAGGCCTGGTTGCAGCATACTTCATCGTCAAGAAACTCTATAAGGACCGCGGCATCAAGCAGGAGACTTTCGAACCGCTGTTCTTCTACTGTTTCCTGGGTATCCTCATCGGAGCACGTTTAGGTCATTGCATCTTCTACGAGCCCGACTATTACCTTCACGGGGGCAAGCATTTCATTGAGATGCTGCTTCCAATCCGGTTCCTTCCTCAGGGAGGAATCATACTGTCCGGTTACAGCGGCCTGGCCAGTCACGGCGGAACCATCGGCATCATCATTGCCATGATCATGTACTGCCACAAGTACAAGGTCAAGATTTTTGAATGCATCGATATGGTCTGCGTGGCAACTCCGCTCACTGCAGCATGCATCCGTTTAGGCAACCTCATCAACTCAGAGATCGTAGGCAAGCCCACCGGCACGGACTGGGGATTCATCTTTGTCCAGAACGGCGAGGACTTTGCACGCCATCCGGCACAGCTCTACGAGGCAATCGCCTACCTCATAATCTTTGCGGTTATCGTTCTTATCTACCGCAAGCACAAGGAAAAGATAGGCTCCGGATTCTACTTTGGATTCTGCATAGCCACCATCTTCACATTCCGCTTCTTCATTGAGTTCTGCAAAGAGGTCCAGGTGGACTTTGAGCAGGGCATGACCCTTGACATGGGTCAGATTCTGAGCATCCCGTTCGTCATAGGCGGCATCTGGCTCATGCTCCACTCCCGCAAAAAATAGTACCATTGGGGACGGTTCCGTTTGGTACTATTTTCCTATCTTTGGAAGATTAATGGAAAAGCAACTATTATGCTATTGTCATCAAACGGTATCGCAGTGACTTCGTTCGCTGCTCCTGAAGTGTGGAGTGCACTCGTTCAGGTTTTCATCATTGCCCTGGCCGTACTGGCCGGAAACATACTCCGTCGTAAAGTCAAGGTTCTTCGCCGCAGTCTCATACCCTCAGCTCTGCTGGGAGGTCTCATCATCCTGCTGCTTAAGATGTGGGCCGATTTCAACGGCATCATTGACAAGCGTTTCATGGAGACAGTCACCTACCACACATTGGCACTGGGTTTCATCGCCATGTCACTGCGTGCATCAAAGGAGACTGACCGCGCCAACACACGCACCGTTATCGATACCGGTACGCTGACCATCGGAACATATATCATCCAGGGTATCATCGGCCTTCTGGTTACAATCCCCATGTACCTGTGGTGGAGAAATCCCGAGGCAGGCCGTGACATCTTCTATTCAGGAGGTCTTCTGTTGCCGATGGGCTATGGACAGGGTCCCGGCCAGGCTCTCAACTTCGGAACTATCTACCAGCTGGGTGCAGCCGATCAGGGTATCAACTTCCATGGCATTGACTTCGGCCTTTCAATAGCCGCCATCGGATTCCTGGTAGGCAGCGTGATAGGTGTGATCTATATGAACATACTTAACGGCAGGGGCAAGCTCAAGATCCATGAGCAGGAGAACGTTCAGCGCCATACCCTTAAGGATTATGAGCAGGGCAACGAACTGCCCCACTCTGAGTCTGTGGATAAGCTGACCATCGTAGTGAGCATAGTTCTTCTGACCTACTTCCTGGTTTATCTGCTCATGTCGTTCATAGGCAAACTTGAGTTAGGAAACTTCGGCGAGAAGACTCTCAAGCCACTGGTTTACGGATTCAACTTCTTCTGGGGCATACTGTTCGGTTCACTTGTAAAGATTGTCATCCGCGGTCTGCGCAAGAGAGGCTGGATGACCCGTGAGTACCTGAATGAGTTCCTGCTGAACCGTGTAAGCGGTATCTGCTTTGACATAATGATCGTAGCCGGAACCGCTGCCATCAGCTTTGAGAACCTCAAGGCCATCTGGCTGCCGCTCACTCTCGTATGTGTTGCCGGTGCGTTCATCACATTCGTCTATGTTCGCTGGGTATCGTTCCGCATCTATCCCGATTACAAGTATGAAGGATTCTTCTCAATGTTCGGAATGCTTACCGGTACCGCCAGCAACGGTATGATCCTGCTGCGTGAGATTGACCCGCGCTACCAGACTCCTGCCGCCAACAACCTGGTGCTCCAGAACATCCCGGCCATGATAATGGGATTCCCGGTTCTGCTGCTGTTGGGCTTTGCACCCCATAACCTCAAGGCAACACTGATAACCCTTGGAATACTCATTGCAGCTTTCATAGCAGCAACCCTGTTCCTCTTCAAAAAGCGCAAGAAATAAATGGCACAGAGCAAGCCCGAAGAGACGCCGATGATGCGGCAGTTCTACAGTCTGAAGGAGAAACATCCCGATGCTGTACTGCTGTTCCGCTGTGGAGATTTTTACGAGACATACGCACAGGATGCTGTTCAGGCAGCCGAGATACTCGGTATCACCCTGACCCGCCGAAACAACGGCAAGAATGGTGCCATGGCACTTGAAATGGCCGGTTTCCCGCATCACGCCCTTGACGTATATCTGCCCAAACTCATCCGCGCCGGCCGCCGTGTGGCTATCTGTGACCAGCTTGAAGACCCCAAACTCACCAAGACTCTTGTAAAGCGCGGCATCACCGAACTTGTAACGCCGGGTGTCGCCATGAGTGACAACGTGCTGCAGAACAAGGAGAACAACTTCCTGGCAGCCGTACACTTTGGCAAGGGTGCATGGGGCATTTCCTTCCTTGACATATCAACCGGTGAGTACCTCATAGCCGAGGGCCCCGCCGACCATATAGACAAACTGCTCTCCAACTTCGCTCCCAAGGAGACCCTCATTGAGCGCGGTCACCGCCAGCAGTTCGAGCAGTCTTTCGGCACCCGCTACTGCGTACGCGAACTCGATGACTGGGTATTTACCGAGGAGTTCGCCCGCGAGAAACTCAACCGCCACTTCAAGGTACGCAACCTCAAGGGATTCGGCGTTGACCATCTGAGCAACGGAAAGGTTGCCGCCGGCGCCATCCTGGAGTATCTGGCCGAGACGCTGCACAACAACATCGGCCACATCTCATCCATCCGCATGATTGATGAGGAGCGTTACGTGCGTCTGGACAAGTTCACGGTTCGCAACCTGGAACTGCTCTCATCAAACAATGAGGACGGCGTGTCACTGCTCAAGGTGATTGATCACACATCATCACCCATGGGCGCCCGTCTGCTGCGCCGCTGGATGCTCTTCCCGCTTAAGGATCCCGCAGCCATCAACAACCGTCTTGACGTTGTTGACCACCTGTTCCGTTATCCCGATACGGCCGATGCCCTTACCGATGCACTGCAGCGTATGGGTGACCTGGAACGTCTGGTTTCAAAGGCTGCCGTGGGCCGGATCAACCCGCGTGAAGTCCTCTCACTGGGTCTGGCACTCAAGCAGCTGGAGCCCGTCAAACTGATATGTGAAGCATCCGAGAATCCGCAGCTCCGTGAGGTCGGTAAAAAGATTGACCTGTGCGAGACACTTCGTGACAACATAATACGCACCATACGCCCTGACACCCCCATCCTGGTAAGCAAGGGCGGCGTGATTGCCGAGGGCATCGACCCCCAACTGGATGAACTGCGCAGCATTGCCTACAGCGGCAAGGACTACCTTATGCAGATTCAGCAGCGTGAGGCCGAGCAGACCGGAATATCCAGCCTGAAGATTGCCTACAACAACGTGTTCGGCTACTATCTTGAGGTACGCAACACCTTCAAGGACAAGGTTCCCGCAGAGTGGATCCGCAAGCAGACGCTGGTCAATGCCGAGCGTTACATCACCCCTGAACTCAAGGAGTATGAGGAGAAGATCCTGGGGGCCGAGGACAAGATACTTGCGCTTGAATCACAGATATTCTCACAGCTGGCCGCATCAATTCTGGAGTACGTTCCCGCCATTCAGGTAAACGCCACCGAGGTGAGCCGCATAGACTGCCTGCTCTCATTTGCCCGCGTGGCACGTGAGCACCGCTATGTACGCCCCGTGGTTGACGAGAGTCAGATAATAGATATCAAGGAGGGCCGTCATCCGGTAATCGAGACCCAGATGGCGCCGGGTGAGAGTTACATCTCAAACAACGTCTTTGTCGATAGTGACAGCCAGCAGATACTCATTATCACCGGTCCCAACATGGCGGGTAAATCGGCCCTGCTGCGTCAGACCGCACTCATCACGCTGCTTGCCCAGATGGGCTGCTACGTGCCTGCCGACAGCGCACGCATCGGCGTTGTGGACCGCATATTCACCCGCGTGGGAGCCAGCGATAACATATCGGCCGGAGAGTCAACCTTCATGGTCGAGATGACCGAGGCCGCCAGCATCCTGAACAACCTGACCGCACGCAGCCTGGTGCTCTTTGACGAGCTGGGCCGCGGTACATCAACATATGACGGTATTTCAATTGCGTGGGCAATCGTAGAGTACATTCACGAGCACCCGTCGGCCCACGCCCGCACGCTGTTTGCCACCCACTACCACGAACTCAATGAGATGGCGCAGTCGTTCAGCCGCATCCGCAACTTCAACGTTTCTGTAAAGGAGACCGACGGCAAGGTGCTGTTCCTGCGCAAGCTGGTACCCGGAGGCAGCGAGCACTCGTTCGGTATCCATGTGGCCGAGATGGCAGGCATGCCGCGCAGCATCGTTAAGCGCGCCGGCACAATCCTCAAGGAGATGGAGGCCACCAGCACCGGCAAGGGCATTTCACGTCCCAGCGTAGAGACCGGTCAGCACCGCGAGGGCCTGCAGATGAGTTTCTTCCAGCTGGACGATCCCGTGCTCTGCCAGATCCGCGACCAGCTGCTCTCAATTGATGTCAACAACCTCACCCCCATTGAGGCCCTGAACAAACTCAACGACATCAAGAAGATCCTGAAGGGAAAATGATACCATTGGGGTCTGACCACTTTTGTATGTGTCATTACTCACAGACGGGACGTACGGGCCGTGGCCATGCGCGGTAGCAGGAACCGGACCACGCAAGATCTGAGTACAAATGAATCCAAAGACAGTCCGCACTGTCAGGATTGTCGGGATCTGTAGAACCAGCCCAGTAACTCAGGTCACCTGAAGTGCCGAAAAAGGCATAAGGAAGGAAAATGGAGCGGTCCGTGTAACCGGGTTTATTACTTGTTATGAGGAAACCTATCTGGCCGTTCATTGACGCCCAGCTCCATGTGCAGTTGTAAATGAGTTCATTTATCTCATCTGTAGTGGGCATGCGCCAGCTAGCGCCCCATTTGACGTGAGCTATGTCATCTTCACTCCAGGAATATAATCCACCCATTTCATCAGGTCCGGAAGCGTCAACGTTACGTGAGGCCCATTTTACACTCAAGCCCAGGTCAACATACTCTGAGTTGCCACCAACCAGGTCTGGGGATACATCCGGATAATATTCTATTATGATATGTGCTTCATCTGTCAACTCTTCATGGTATATCCGTTGCTTTATTTGTACATAAACAGTTCCAGTGCTCAGTTTTGTATCATCTGTATAAGTGAGACGACTGAAATTTCTTGATGAATCACTTATTGACTGTATAGGGGCTGTTACCAGTTTAATATCATTGGTATAATATGGATCATAGGAATCATTAAAAAGTACAAATTGATTATTGAAACCTATTTGGATTACACTGCTTTTCCTTTCTTTTGTGATAAACCTGCCCGCTTTATCTATTTCAATGCCAGGCAGGCTGGTGATCAGTTCTTTAAATGTTATCCCCTCTGGTACTTTATATGTCTTTTTGGTGTAGTTTTCTTTGTCTTCACGTCTTGCCCTTGCTTTTTTAGAAATCTTTCCAATCTTAATGACATACTCAGACTCTATTGATTTCCTTTGTAACTCGCGATATTCCTCACGGGTCATACCATAATGATAAGGCCTGACCTTTTCAATCATATCGGCTGTAAGTTGCGAAAGGCTAACTGTGGAATCACTTTGTGGCTGCTGGGCAATGGCAGGAATGCAGAGTGACATCAGCACGGATGTCAATGCAAGCAAGAGGACTTTTTTTCTCATAATGCCATTTATTTGCTTTGTTCACTATCTAATCTGATTTATAGTGAAAATGCGTCTTGTGTTAAAGGCGCATTTTCATAATAAACCATAAATGAGAGAACGCAAATAGATTACTTTGCTTCTCGTTACTTGTTCATTTTGGCAGGGAGGATTCTATCAACTATTACATAATCCCTTTCTATATGGTAAACATAGATCCATCGGCGATTGTGAGAAACCATTCTTCGACCATTTGGATGTATTGAGCGTACAGTATCGGATGATGAACGTCCTATACAATCCGCAAACACAGATAGAGATTCTATTTCGTTTCTCATGTTATTGGCATATTGGATAGCACTCTTCTCAGATAGGATGCTATCCAAAAAAGTCCGAAGATTATCCATATCCGCCTGTGCGGACAGGTTAATCCTCACTTCATAAATTTTCATAATCCTGGTGTACTAGCGAGATGAGTTTGTCAAAGTACTCATCTACAGATATTGTGTTTTTCAAAATACTTTCTCTAGAAGAAGGAATAGTCCCCATCGCATTAGAACCGCTATTGATTCCATATGAAATCATCGGCTCTGAAACAGCAAAAGGTTGTTCTTGTTGCGTGTCTTTTCTTTTCTTACTCATGATTAAATAGATTGTTTAAAGTCATATCGCAAAGATATATTAATAATTAAAAATACTTTATCTCCCAGAATATTTTTCGTCGGATTTCGGGAAGGGTAGTTCCTTAGGAGATACCATATGCGGTTGGTAACAATCTGTTACCAACTCAAATCCTTCGTCTATACTTTAATTATTGTTACGGGCAGACAGGACGGATGGAGCGGCCTTCGTTGCGGTAAGAGCCGTTTCCCATAGACGCATCACGGCAGAACCATATTCCGTTAGCGTGATCCCAACCGCCCATCAGGAAACTGCCAGTCTCATGACTGAGTGTACTTGACCAATATACGCCGTATTCCGGATACTGATGTTGAGTAGTTACAGCCACCGAGTCGTTAAACATGTTGACAGGAAGGAAAATTGAGTTTTCCTCAAACCCCTCTTTCTTGCCCGATACCCGGAATCCTTTTACACCGTTTTCTGTTGTCCAGGTCCAATTACACTCTCGCCGCAGTTCATCCATTTCTGCACTAGTAGGAATACGCCAGTTGCCGCCCCACTTGGCATGGGCCACATCATCCTCCAAGTCCAATACAGTCTTATTGTCTTCATTGCAATACTTGGTATAATTGCCACGGACTCCGTCCACACTGTACTTATAGGTGGAGTAACTGTATTCCGTCTTAGTTGTAGTCTCACCCCAGGCAAAGAATCCTCCTACCTCCTCAGGATTAGCGGCTCCCACGTTACATGTAGCCCATTTTACAGACAATCCCAGGTCAACGTATTCATGCTCCGGGAAATACTGTTTGCCATTTACAAGAATCCGGGTAATTGATTTGCCGTTTACAGTTATGGTGCCGTCATCGTGCATCTGGGCCCCGGGTAGTTTACGGACCAAATCTTCGGCCGTTTTTATATCATCTCCGTCATACTTGGCAGAATTGAAAAATAAGGCTGAATCAGTCAACAATTCTCTGTCATCTATATGAGCGATGACAACTTCTTGAGCACACAAGGGAATGCAGAGTGACATCAGCATGGATGTCAATGCAAGCAAGAGGACTTTCTTTCTCATAATGCTATTAATTTGGTTTGTTCATTATCTAAACTGATTTACAGTGAAAATGCGTCTTGTGTTAAAGGCGCATTTTCATAATAAAACGTAAATGAGAGTTTTTGCGTTACTCGCAGACGGGACGGATAGCACGGCCCAAGTTGCGTTGCACCATTGATGCATGGAAGTTCACATCCGGCTCAAGCCACATACCCCACGCATCACAGATACCGTTCAGTTGCAGTACAAGTTGGTCATCAACAAGGAAGCATGTCCAATAGAGGCCTGCATACTGGCCTTCACCTATAGACTCACCCTCTACAACGCTCGTAGAATCTCTATATACAGTAAAGGGAAGAAAAATGGAGCGATCTCTATAGCCTCGCTTATTACCTCTTATACGGAACCCTTCGGTTCCATCCTTCATCTTTACATAACTCCAGGTACACTTACCCATCAACTCTTTCCATTCACCTGTTGTGGGAATACGCCAGTTTCCGCCCCATTTTACATGAGCCGCGTCATCTTCAGGATCCAATCTGTTCTTACGGTCTTTATAGTTATACTTGGTAAAGTCATCATAACTGCCGTTTATGCTGAACTTATAATTGGACATAGTGTATTCAGACTTGGGCTCAGTCTCACCCCAGGCAAAGAGATCGCCTTTATCCTGGGGTCTTTCAGCACCCACATTACAGGTGGCCCACTTTACTGATAAGCCCAGGTCAACGTATTCATGTTCAGGGTGGTTATTTTTATCTATTCCCTGAGATTCCTCACTATATACTACCTTGCTGTTTTCAGGTAATTGATGCGTTTCGTTTCCTTTTATCATCAATACGTCGTTATCTTTAAACTTTACGAAGTCCTGATTACTGCGGAAGACTTCTTCAACAGACGCTCTGTTATTAATTGTATTGAGATTGAAAGGCTGTGTTGATTCAACAGGATATCGTATCTGTTGAGCACTCACAGTAAAGCCGATCGACATCAGTATGCATGTCAATGCTATATGATGGACAGTCTTTTTCATAATGCATTTTTAATTGATAATGTTACGGGCAGACGGGACGGACAGAAAGACCAGCCATTCGATCCTCCCAACCAATATTAGCTTGATTATTATTAAAACGGATACAGGCTGCAGTACCACATGTTACACTACCATCTCCATAAGGATCTGTCATAAGCGAACGCGACCAATAGTTACCATTTCTTCCATATTCGTAAAATCCGTTTGCTTTGTATCCGGATGCAGGAAGGAATATGGAACGGTTTGTATAACCCTGTTTCTTACTTGTAACCCGATATCCGTTTACACCGTTGATAGTTGTCCACTCCCAAGTGCAGTTGTCATGCAACTCATCCATTTCTTCTCTAGTGGGCATACGCCAGTTGCCTCCCCAAGTTACATGAGCGACATCATCTTCAAGGTCAAGTGTGGTCTTGTTGTCAACTGTGCCTTGTTCACTGTTTATATTATATTTTTTCAATGAAAAGGGCATAAATCCCCACTTGCTTGTCCTCATAGTGTATTGTTCTTTGACCTCCGTTTCTCCCCAAGCATACAGATTACCATTATCCTCTGGCTTACTGGCACCCACATTGCAGGTGGCCCATTTCACAGACAAGCCAAGGTCAACATATTCATGGGTGGTTTTGTCATTATCAGATAACACAGACTGTTTTGTTTCACTGTCCCAGTTAGAAGCACTATTGGTTACATATACAATAACGCCATTTTCTGCCTCCGGGCCGTACAAGTCAACAGCAGCTTTATCTCTGACTAACGTTTGGGATTTAATATCAGAATAAGAGAGTTTTTCAATTGTTGCCTTGTCAACTCTTTTTCCGTCCAGGAAGTAAAGATACTCTTTTCCGTCAGTTCTGGTTGGCGCCCCCCCAAAAGGAGAAGGTACTTCTCCCATTGGGGTTGTAAAGATATTTACCCCCTTTATAGAATCAGGTTGAACCGCAGTTTCTGGTTCCGCAGAAACCTTGTCAAACGCAACATTTGCGCTCATTGTAAGCGAAACACACATGACAACCGGTAAATAAAGGAACCTGAGCATCTGACGGCGACCGGACCTTTTACGGTTCATCATGTCAATGCGGCTCTCTACGCCGTTGCCGTTGAAACTTGCCACTATATTGAATGCCAAGCCGCCTTGTGACTGGCTGAGCAGCATAAACTGGTACGGACGGGCATCGGACAGGGAGTTGAGGACATCGGCATCGGCCTGCTGCTCATGTACAAGGCACAGGTCACGACGCAGCACCCAGACGGCAGGGTTGAACCACTGGAACAGCGACATGAAATCAAGCAGCATGAGTTCCATCGGATGGCGGTGTGCTATGTGAGCTTTCTCATGCCTTAAGATGTTGCTGTCTATGCCGGCATAGTCCTTTTGACTCACCACTATGGTTCCAAGCCAGCTGAACGGGCTTACGTTCTTACGGGTCACAACAATCCTATAGCCGTCACCGCGCTCTACGGTCTCTCCACCCCTTACTATGGCCGATACCTTCAGGATGGAGTGTACCCTTAGCAGGAGCATCACAATGAGACCTGCCAGATATGCAGCCAGCAGAATCTGAATCACGACAGCTGTTTTGTCCTTGAGTACTGCAGGTGCCTGGACTCCTGCGCTCTCTGTGGCCGATACCAACGGTGCGGGAGCACTTGTTTGTGCAACAGGAGAGAATGGCTGGAGTTGATTTACAGGAGTAGCCGCGGGCTGAGTGGATTCGGCGGTCTGGACCACCGGGATATTGCGATGTATTGTAATTACAGTTACAGGCAGAACATAAGAGAGTACAAGCGAAAGCATCAGGGCTGCGCGCTTAAGGCCGTGGAATGTTTCGCGGCGCAACAAAAGGCGGTACATAAGTACGAAAACAAAGGTCAGTAAGGCCGCCTTTCCAAGGAATAAAAGGACTTGAGTATTCATTTGCGGTTTTCAATTTTGTCAATAATACGTTTAAGATCGTCAACGGACAGACGCTCCTCCTCAACCAGTCCAAGGACTACGCTTGAGTATGAGCTGTCAAAGTATTCGTTTACCAGCCCGTGGAAACCGTCCAGACTGTATGCCTTGCGTGACACGGCAGCTGAGTACTGGTAGTTGCTTCCAAAGGCTTTGCGCTCCAGGAACCCGTCCTCCATAAGTGTGTGCACCTGATTGGAGAGAGTGTTGAAATTGGGACGGGGTTCCTCATAATGCTCCTGCAGTTCACGTACAAACATAGGACCATAGGTCCAGAACTGCTCCATGATGATTTTTTCCTTTTTGGTGAGTTGTCTCATAAGCAAACACAAATTGATTTTGACGCAAATCAAAATAATTTTGATACACCTCACAAATCTTTTGTGTTAATAATTGTTATCCCGCCAAAGTGTCCCACAGCAAACCCCGCTCATAGGCTTTGTGGCGAGGATGAGCGTGGGACATACCCTCTGGATGGGGGTGTGTAACACAGTCACCGGGGCGAGAATACGCTCTGGCGGGGGTTATTGTGGGACACTTTGGCGGGATTAGCGGGGTCGGGCTGGGTTTACTCGCTCTTGATTACATCAGCGGGATTCTCTGTCATTGCCCGGCGTATGTTGCCAAAAACGGTAACAGCGATGATAATGAGCATGCAAACAAATACGGAGAGATATACCCAGATTGTTATTGGTGTCTGGCGGACGTAGACGGAGAGCCAGCGGTGCATAATGGTTGCTCCTACCGAGAAGGCTGCAATGGCACTCAAAATAATGATGGGCATATATTCTTTCACGAATATCATAAGGATGTCATTCATCCTGGCGCCGTTTATCTTACGGATGGCAATCTCCTTGCGGCGTTTCTGACACAACAGTGATACTATGCTGTAAAGACCGCTTACGGCTACGATTACGCAAACCAGGGTTATGATCATCAGCAACAAACTTAACATCGACTCGGACTTAATGAATTGCATATAATTCATTTCCAGATTATTGCTGTTATACATTGCATCCGGTCTTATCTCACGCATTGTCTCCACTATTTTCCTCTCCAATTCATACCAGTTGACACCCTCCTTGTATTTGAAAAAGAAATAGGAATCTGCATTCATTCCGGTTACATTGTCCTCCTTCTTGTATTGATACACCAATGGAGAAATCTCCTCTTTGGGATCCAGATAACACAAATCCTTTATAACGCCCTTGACAAGGTACGGAGTGCCTAGACTGGCTATCTCTTTACCTACAACCTTATCGGCCCCTCCCAGCAAATTGGCAAGAGTCTCATTTATCACAATAACGTTGCCCTGTTCTTCCTGGCTGAACAGTTCACCGGCCACAGGTTTCACTTCTATAATGTCAAGGTAATCCCTGTTGGCTTTTATCATGACGGTTTTTATTTTGACAGGCTCACCACCCACGCTATCACCTTCGACCGATGAATATGAGGAGTAGGTTCCTGCGGGACGATATCCATAGACAACCTTTTCCAGCTCAGGCATCATCTTGAGTTTTTCCCTTGCTGCCATGACATCGGTCTCTGTCATTCCATACTGATAGCAGACACCGACATTGTGTTTGGTATATCCCATGTCCGATGACAACAGCAGATGATGTAACTGTCGGTTTATGATTACAGAGCAGAAAATGGCACAGAGACTTACTGTCAACTGGAAACCTATGCTTATCTTGTATCCGATTGCAGTTCCTGTAATACTTACACTGCTGCCGAAATACTGTGCCAACTGTTTACGCCCGGTCACGGCAATGAATACCATCGCAACCAATAATGACAACAACCCTATGATTGCACCCGATACAAAATAGCTCGTTATAAAGAACGTAACGGACTTGTCCATCACACTCAGGACTTTAAAGAACGGCAAGACAAACATGAATATGACGACACCTGCCAAAAGAGAGAGCAAAAGAACAATCAGTATTTCAGTACAGAACAGCATCACAATCTGCTTCATGCCGGCTCCGTTGGCATAGCGCAGTGATATTTCCCTGACCCTCATTCTGATTTTGGTCACAAACAGGGTAAAGTAGTTGGTCAGTGAACATACTATCAGCACAATGCCCAACAACATCAGGATGTATACATATTGTAAGTTTACATTCTTTTCAACTGCATTGTAAATTTCTGCTTCCGCCCTGACTTTAGATAAGGGCAGAAGTTTGAACTTCATTTCAAATGTTTGTTGCCATGTTACTTCATAACCGCTGGATAATGTCATTGAGCCATTATAGATAACTGTATCAGTCTCTATTTCCCGAGCTAACATATCCAGGTTTTCATCACTTACTCTGACAAACAGATTTGTAGATATATAACCTCTGGTATCATATTTCTCCAAATCATATCCCATCAGAAAATCATAAGGAAAAGAAGTCGGTCTTTTAGGATCCTCTATTACGGATTTGACTGTAACAACGCCCATGTTTGTATACAATGTCTGACCTGCTGCGTTGCCGTTTTCAAACAACTTGTCGGCCTGACTCTTTGTCAATGCAATCTCATCCTTTGAAAGATTCAGTATATTATCGCCTTCCAGCACCTTGACTTCAAAGAAATCCTGATAAGTATCATCTACGCACTGTCCGTTCAGTTGTACAGCGTTTCCTTCACGGAAAACATTGAGATCTTGCCCCATACATCTTGCAACCCCCTCTATCTGCGGGTATTTCTCTACCAAAAAAGTTCCGTCACTATATGATACATAGCTCCTGTAACTCTTTTCGACATAGGTAGGATCATTGCTCAATACAAGGTAAATGTCGTCGCAGTTACTGTAGAATGAATCGTAACTCCGTTCATACCGTATCCACATAAGTGTAAGTGAACAGAAAACCATTCCCAAAGCGATTGACAAAACTGCTATAATGCTCTGGAGCTTATACTTGGCAATATTACGGACTGCAATTTTTAGATAATGACTGAACATAAGGACTTTTCTGAATTACCGGGACAAAAGTAAGGGCGGTAATTCCGCCCTCCAAGTAAAAAGAACAAAAACCTCCTTTTTGCTCCAAAAGTGTCCAATTATTAGACACCTGACTCAACAGAAGAGTTGTCAGAGTTTGCTGATGAATTCGTCGATCATCTGGTCCGATGTGTTCCAGCTGGTTACAAAGCGGACTACGCTCTGCTGGGGTCCGCAGGGAGCCCAGATCTCAAATGATGCGAACTTGCTGATACGCTCAATTTCCTTCTTGGGAAGGCAGAAGAACTGCTGGTTGGTAGGTGAGTCAACGTACGGTGAGAAACCTTTGGCAATCATAGCCTTCTTGAGTCTCAAGGCCTGGGCTACAGCATTGCCGGCAATTTCAAGATAGAGATTGTCCGTGAACAATGTGCTGAACTGTACGCCCAGCAGACGACCCTTGGCCAGCATTGCTCCGTGCTGCTTCACGAATGTAAAGAAACGGGGCAACAGTTCTGGATGTGCCGTAACCACAGCCTCACCGAACATTGCACCAACCTTAGTTCCGCCGATGTAGAAGACATCGCATAGGCGTGCTATATCCTTAAGCGTTACATCCTTGGATGCAGCCAAGCCATAGCCCAGACGGGCACCATCCATATAAAGAGGAATATTGTACTTATGGCACACACGGCTCAAGGCCTCCAACTCACCAAGTGAGTAAAGCGTACCCCACTCTGTCGGGAATGAAAGATAAAGAGCTCCCGGTGAAACCATATGCTGATGGTTCTCATTCTCATAGAACTCGGTCAAATATCGCTCAATATCATATGCTGCAACCTTGCCCTGATGTGAGGGTACAATCAGAATCTTATGGCCCGATGACTCAACGGCACCTGCCTCAAGGTTATTGATATGGGCCACATCCGATGCCATGATACCTTCATACTGATGGAGCAGACCATCAATGACAGTAGCGTTAGCCTGAGTACCGCCCACAAGGAAACGCACCAGAGCGTCGGGACAGCCACACGCCTCGCGTATCAGATCAGCGGCGCGGCGGGTATACTCATCCTCACCGTAACCTACGGTCTGTTCAAGATTGGTCTCAACCAGACGCTGCATCACCAGCGGATGCGCGCCCTCCATATAATCGGAATCAAAATGCAGCATATCGGAATAACTTTTGTGAATGCAAATGTAATAAATATCCAATTGCGTTTGTGCCTGAAATTGTGTAATTTTGCGCGTCAAAACGAATCATTCGAAGCAATAATGGAATACGATTTCAGAGCTATTGAGAAAAAGTGGCAGGAAAAGTGGGCCAAGGAGGGAACTTATAAGGTAACTGAGGATGCCTCCAGACCCAAGTATTACGTACTCAACATGTTCCCCTACCCGTCAGGCGCAGGCCTGCACGTAGGACACCCGCTGGGATACATTGCATCCGATATCTACGCACGCTACAAGCGCCAGTGCGGATTCAACGTCCTGAACCCCATGGGTTACGATGCATACGGCCTGCCCGCCGAGCAGTACGCCATACAGACCGGCCAGCACCCCGCAATTACGACTGAAAAGAACATAAACCGCTACCGCGAGCAGCTGGACAAAATAGGATTCTCATTTGATTGGGACCGTGAGGTCAGGACATGTGAGCCCGGCTACTACCACTGGACCCAGTGGGCATTCCAGAAGATGTTCGGCTCATTCTACTGCAACAAGTGCCAGAGCGCCCAGCCCATTGAGAAACTCATTGAGCGTTTTGAGCAGAAGGGAACCGAGGGTCTTGACGTAGCCCAGAGCGAGGAACTCAACTTTACTGCAGCCGAGTGGAAGGCCATGGACGAGAAGCAGAAGTCAGACGTTCTGATGAACTACCGCATAGCCTACCTGGGCGAGACCATGGTAAACTGGTGCGCCGGACTGGGTACCGTGCTTGCCAACGACGAGGTAGTTGAGGGCGTATCGGTCCGCGGCGGATTCCCCGTAGAGCAGAAGAAGATGCGTCAGTGGTGTCTCCGTGTATCAGCCTACGCACAGCGCCTGCTTGACGGTCTGGATACCATAGACTGGTCCGATTCCATCAAGGAGACCCAGCGCAACTGGATTGGCCGCTCCGAGGGTACCGAGATGCAGTTCCACGTAAAGGACAGCGACATAGAATTCACCATATTCACCACCCGTGCCGATACCATATTCGGTGTAACATTCATGGTACTTGCTCCTGAGAGCGAGCTGGTGACACAGCTCACCACACCCGCCCAGAAGAAGGAGGTTGATGCATACGTAGCAGCCGTAAAGAAGCGTACCGAGCGCGAGCGTATAGCAGACCGCCGCGTTACCGGCGTATTCAGCGGCTCATACGCAATCAACCCGCTTACCGGTGAGGATGTACCCGTATGGATCAGTGACTACGTACTGGCCGGTTACGGTACAGGCGCCATCATGGCCGTACCTGCACATGACAGCCGTGACTACGCATTCGCAAAGCACTTTGGCCTTGAGATCCGTCCGCTCATTGAGGGTTGCGACGTATCTGAGGAGAGCTTCGATGCCAAGGAGGGTACAATGATGAACTCACCCCGTCCCGACCAGATCCGTGAGGGCGGTCTCAACCTGAACGGACTCTCAGTCAAGGAGGCTATCGCAGCCACCAAGAAATATGTACAGGAGAACAAACTGGGTAAGGTAAAGGTCAACTACCGTCTGCGTGACGCCATATTCAGCCGTCAGCGCTACTGGGGTGAGCCGTTCCCTGTTTACTACAAGAACGGTATTCCTACCATGGTACCCGAGCAGTGCCTGCCGCTGGAACTCCCCGAGATCAGTGAGTACAAGCCCACCGAGACCGGTGAACCCCCTCTGGGTCATGCCAAGGTTTGGGCCTTTGACGAGAAGAACAACAAGGTTGTTGACAAGTCACTCATCGACAACAAGACCGTATTCCCGCTGGAGCTCAACACCATGCCCGGATTCGCAGGCTCATCGGCCTACTATCTGCGTTACATGGATCCCCATAACAATAAGGCTCTGGTAAGCAAGGAGGCCGATAACTACTGGAAGTGCGTTGACCTCTATCTGGGAGGTTCCGAGCACGCCACCGGTCACCTTATCTACTCACGTTTCTGGAACAAGTTCCTCAAGGACCTGGGAGTAAGCGAGGTCGAGGAGCCGTTCAGCAAGCTGATCAACCAGGGTATGATCCAGGGCCGCAGTAACTTTGTATACCGTATCAAGGATACAAACAAGTTCGTATCATACGGCCTCAAGGACCAGTATGACACCACTCCCATACACGTTGACGTAAACATTGTAAGTGCCGATGTTCTGGACGTAGAGGCATTCAAGAACTGGCGTCCCGAGTACAACAACGCTGAATTCATCCTTGAGAACGGCAAGTACATCTGCGGATGGGCCGTTGAGAAGATGAGTAAGTCAATGTTCAACGTAGTCAACCCCGATGACATCATTGAGAAATACGGTGCCGATACACTGCGCATGTACGAGATGTTTCTTGGACCGCTTGAGCAGTCAAAGCCCTGGGATACCAACGGTATTGACGGCTGCCACCGCTTTATCCGCAAGATGTGGGCTCTCTACTTTGACCGCGACGGCAAGCTTGCAGTAAGTGATGAGCAGGCTTCAAAGGACGAACTCAAGTCAATCCACAAGCTCATAAAGAAGGTAACTGAGGATATTGAGAACTTCTCATTCAACACATCGGTTGCCGCATTCATGATATGCGTAAACGAGCTGTCAGGTCTTAAGTGCAACAAGCGTTCGGTACTGGCTGACCTGGCCAAGGTGATCGCTCCCTTTGCACCTCACACCGCTGAGGAACTCTGGTCATCACTCGGCAATGCCGGTTCAGTATGTGACGCTGAATGGCCCAAGTTCAACGAGGAGTACCTCAAGGAGGACAGCATAACCTACTCCATCTCATTCAACGGCAGGACCCGCTTCACAATGGACTTCCCGGCCGATGCAACCCAGCAGGAGATTCAGGATGCAGTCCTTGCCAATGAGAAGGCTCAGAGCTACATTGAAGGCAAGCCCATCCGCAAGGTGATTGTTGTACCGCGCAAGATCGTGAACATAGTTCTCTAATAAAGATGGATTTGGTATTTGCCACAAACAACGCCCACAAGCTGGATGAGGTTCGCCAGATTCTTGGCGATGGCTTCAAGGTGCTTTCACTGAATGATATAGATTGCCACGAGGATATCCCCGAGACAGCCGATACATTCCAGGGAAACGCCCTCCAGAAGGCCCGTTACGTCAAGGAGCATTACGGTTATGACTGTTTTGCCGATGACACCGGACTTGAGGTAAAGGCACTTGACGGAGCACCCGGAGTACACTCTGCACGCTACGCAGGTGACCATGACTCGGAGGCCAATATGACCAAACTTCTCCATGAACTTGAAAAAAAATCGGACCGCAGCGCACAATTCCGCACTGTTATTGCGTTAATACTTAACGGACAGGAAGTTCTGTTTGAGGGAATTGTTACCGGACAGATTGCAACTGAGCGTCATTACGGTGACGGAGGATTCGGTTATGATCCGATTTTTGTCCCGGACGGCTATACCGAGACATTCTCTCAGATGAGCGCCCAAGGCAAGAACCTGATTAGCCACAGGGGACGCGCCGTAAGGAAACTGGCAGATTATCTGAAAACATTATGATAAAGAAACTGACAAGAGGAGCCATTATCGCAATCACTGCGGTAATGCTCCTTTTGCCTTTTAATAAGGTCTGTGCGGGCATACCCGTAGGTACTTGGAGAGCACATCCTGCCTACAATGACGCCACTTTCTCACTCAAGGCTTTCGGTTACGTATGCGTACTCAGTGACGGAGCCTTATATTTCTATGACCCTTCAGACAACGGTCTTTACACCATTGACAAAACCGGAGGACTGGGTGATACCGACATTTCGGCAATAGGTTACTGTGAGCCTGAAAAAGCTGTCATCCTTGTCTATTCAAACGGTAACATAGACCTTCTTTACGACGATTTTACCATATACAACTTCACGGACATAAAGAACAACAGCACCGGAAGCGTATCGGTCAATGAACTCAAAGTTACAGGCAGCAAGGCATACATATCTACCAATATCGGACTCATTGTCTTTGATATCAAACGCCGGGAGATAAGCAATACATACAGGTTCGATACGCAGGTCCATTCATCGCTTATACTGAACGACAGCATTATCTGTTCCACTGACGGCGGAATGTATCTTGGCCTCCTTTCAGACAATCTTCTGGACAACAGCAAATGGAAACTGCTGCGCAACATAAAATTCCGTAACCTGTTTGAGTTTGACGGTGAACTTACCGGATACTCTTTCGATAACCGCATACTGACAGTAGACCGCAACACTATCGGAATAACATCGGTCGTAAAGGAAAAGGTGACCGGAGTTTCATTTCAGAATGACGGCCGATTGACACTTATCCAGGATACTGCAGTTACATTCTACAATACTCTTTCTGACTTTTCAGAGTTTGTTTTCCCCTCACATGTCAATCATATCATGACCGACGGGAACAATATCTGGGCAAGTCAGGGTGTCTTGGGATTATGTCAGTATTCGTCCGCTGACGATATGCTGATAATGAAGGCCAGAGGCATTAAGCCGGACAGTCCCAGACGCAACTGGTTCCATTCCGTTTCATGGCCTCAGAGCGGCAGGTTACTTGTTGTGGGAGGTTGTCATAATTACTCCGGAATTGATTATCCCGGAACGGTTATGATTTATGAGAATGACCGATGGAGATATCTTGATGAAGACATTGAATCAAAGACAGGAATCAAATACCAGAACCTTACTGAAGCCATCCAGGATCCTGATGATCCGGATCATATTTATGTAGGTTCAACCGGTCAGGGTCTTTATGAATTCAGGTCAGGCAAATTCGTTAAACTGCATACTTGGAGTAACAGTGGTCTGACAAGTATTCTTAATAACTCGGAGATGATTAAGAATATCTACGTCAGGATAAGTGCTCTTCAATTTGACAAAGACGGTAACCTGTGGATGGCAAATAATGAGACCGATACCATTATCAAGGTTCTTCAGAAAGACGGAACATGGTTCGGACTCTATTATAATGAGATTGCAAAACTGCCTACTTTCAAACAACTCAGGTTTGACGGCAAAGGCAGAGTTTGGATTAATTCATCACGTTATATTGCCGGTTTGGTTTGTATAGATACAAAAGGTACTTTAAAGGATAACTCAGATGATCTTATAAAGTTCTCAGGTCCTTACTTTGTAAATCAGGACGGTAATACTGAAGAGGTCTCAAATCTTACTTTCTATGAGACAGACCTTAACGGTGAAATGTGGATTGGAACCAACAGAGGTCTGTTTGTATTGAAGGATCCTGACAGTTTCATTACCGATGACAATCCTGTTTTTGAAAGAATAAAGATATCACGTAATGACGGTTCCGGACTGGCTGATTATCTTTTCAGCGGTGTTTATACTACAGCCATTTATATTGATCAGGGTAACCGTAAATGGATAGGTACTCTTGATGACGGCGTATTCCTTTTAAGCTCTGACGGAACTCAGGTTTTGGAGCATTTCACAACATCAAACAGCCCGCTTCCTTCAAACAATATACTGAGCATAACAGAAAATGGTCAGGATGGCTCTTTATTCTTTGGTACAAGCCTTGGAATGGTTGAATACGGGGGACAAGCCAGAGATCCTGAAGAAAGGCTCTCAGAGTCAAATATTCTTGTTTATCCGAATCCTGTAAAGCCTGATTTTGACGGTTATGTTACAATAACAGGTCTTACTGAATTCAGCAGCATAAGAATAATGTCAAATTCAGGACATCTTGTCCATATGGGTACATCAAACGGAGGTTCATACAGCTGGAACCTTACTGATATGAACGGACGCCAGGTACCTTCAGGAATCTATCACGCAATAATTACAAATCAGGAAAACAACAAAAGTGAAAGTACATCCATTACCGTCATCAGGTAATAATGTATATGTATGTTTTTCTTTTTAATTCTTCTCTATTTTGTTGTTTATAGGCTGTTGAAACTGTTGATATCTTTTTGCCTTAAACAGAATATTTATTTATCAACTTGAAACATAGTTTTTAAACAGGTATATAAACAATTTAAATTATTATATATCAATTAAATAAGAAGAAATAAACAATTTGTGTTGATATTGAATTTTATATTATTCCAGTCATTATACAAATTGTCTCTGTTAATTCCCTGTTTGTAAAAACTCATATAAAAATTGAATCTCAACAGGCTTTTTTCAGAATTTGTTTCATATCGGACTCTATTTTGGAAAAGCAATTTTTAAGTTCACTTTTTTTGTTTTTCTTTTGAACACTTATTTACACTGTTTTCAACAGGAATAGTCACTTAAATGAACTAATTTTACACCGTCAAACTCAGTTATCATATGAGAAAGCTTAATGTAACGGAACTTGGCAGAATTGACGTTGAACAATTCAAGAACAGCCGTAAACTGCCTCTTACCATTATATTGGACGATGTAAGGAGCCTTTATAATGTAGGATCAGTGTTCCGTACATCGGATGCTTTCAGAGTTGAACGTATAATACTTTGCGGAATAACCGCCACTCCTGATAATTCACTGGTTGAGATACATAAGACTGCACTTGGTGCAGAGGAGAGTGTTGAATGGATTTACTCTCCGGATTGTGTCAGTGTTGTCAAAGAACTGGGTGACAAAGGTTATATAACCGTTGCCGTAGAACAGGTTGAGGATAGCATAAAGCTGGATAACCTTGTTGTTGATAAGACCAGGAGATATGCACTGGTTTTGGGTAATGAGGTAAAAGGTGTGGGTCAGGATGTGGTTGATATCTGCAATTACTCACTTGAAATACCTCAATACGGAACAAAACACTCACTGAACGTATCAGTGAGTGCAGGTCTTGTTATCTGGGAGTTTGCCCGTCAGCTGAAGGATATTTTTTAATGAGCTTCGAGCCAGTTGTTACCCCATCCGCAATCAGCGATAAGAGGTACTGACATAGGCCATGCCTTCTGCATCTCCTCAATCACAATATTCTGAACTTTCTCTTCCTCGCCGGGAACTACGTTGAAGTTCAATTCATCATGTACCTGAAGTATCATGGTTGACTTGATGTTCTCCTGTCTGAAACGGCGGTAGATTGCAATCATTGCGATCTTGATGATATCGGCCGCACTTCCCTGAATGGGAGCGTTGATGGCGTTGCGCTCGGCAAAACCTCTGACTGTTGCGTTGTGTGAGTTGATATCAGGCAGGTAACGCTTGCGTTTGAGTATGGTTTCAATATAACCTTTTGCACGGGCATCCTCTATGGAGCGGTCCATATAGTTCTTTATGCCGCTGTATGTCTTGAAATAGTTTTCAATCAGTTCTTTGGCTTCGGTTCTGCTTACACCCATACGCTGTGCCAGACCAAAGGCCGATATTCCGTAAATGATACCGAAGTTAGCGGTCTTGGCCTTGCTGCGCTCACTCTTGGATACCTCATCGATTGTCTTGTGGAATACCTTGGCGGCAGTAGCTGCATGGATATCATGTCCCAGTTTGAAGTCTTCGATCATATTCTGGTCCTGACTCAGATGAGCCATGATGCGGAGTTCAATCTGTGAATAGTCGGCACTGAAGAACTTGCAACCGGGTTCAGGGATGAACGCCTTGCGCACCTCCTTTCCGTCCTCGTCACGTACCGGTATATTCTGCAGGTTGGGATTGCTTGAACTGAGTCGGCCGGTGGCAGTCACAGTCTGGTTGTATGATGTATGAATCTTGCCGGTGGCAGGATTTACCAGCAGCGGCAGTGCATCGACATATGTTCCCAGGAGTTTCTTGAGTCCGCGGTACTGCAGTATCAGGTCCACGATCTTGTGTTCGGCCCTTAGTGATTCCAGTACATCCTCGGATGTAACATACTGACCGGTCTTTGTCTTCTTGGGTTTGTCCACAATCTTCATGCGGTCAAACAGTATGTCACCTACCTGTTTTGGTGACAGTATGTTGAAAGGTGTGCCGCCGGCCTCCTGGTAAATCTCTTTTTCAAGAGTCTCCATACGCTGGGTGAAATGTCTTGAAGTTTCAGCCAGGGCAGCGGGGTCAATCATAGCGCCGTTTCGTTCCATATAGGCAAGCACCTTTACAAGCGGCATCTCGACATCACGGAACAGAGGTGTGGTTCCGTCCTTTTCAAGTTCCTTCTCCAGAATGGACTTGAGTTGGAGGGTTACATCGGCATCCTCACATGCATATTCATATACGGCTGTCGGACTCAGGTCTGCCATGTTCTTCTGACCGCGCCCCTTCTCTCCTATGAGTTCCTCAATATGGACGGTCTTGTAACCAAGGTAGATCTCGGCCAGGTAGTCCATGTTATGGTGGAGTTCGGGTTGGATCAGGTAATGGGCAATCATGGTGTCAAAGAGAGGACCCTCCACCTGAATTCCGTAGTTACCCAGAATCAGTATGTCATATTTTATGTTCTGTCCGATCTTGAGAGTTGATGGATTTTCAAAGACGGAGCGGAAAATCTCAAGCATCCTCTGCTTGCCTTCCCTTTCGGCCGGCATTGCCACGTACCATGCTTCATGTTCACGGAGTGCGATGCTCAATCCTACTATTTGGGCCGATATCGCATCAGTTCCGGTGGTTTCAGTGTCAAAACAGAAAAAATCCTGTGTAGCGATTTTAAGGGCTAACGTTTCAGCATCTTTTTCAGTTTCAATCAGATAGTAGTCATGCTGCGTGTTTTTAATGTCCTTGAGATTTGAAAATTCCTTAGCAGGCTGTGCATCTGCCTGGAATAAATCAAAGAGATCGCCATGAAAACCGTCATTTTTGGGCTGTTTGGGCTGGGCGGTCTGTTCGGTCTGTCCGGCATCGGCTGCGGTCTCCGGGAAGAGTGAAGGAGCGGTTTGCTTTGACCTTACCCGATTGATAAGAGTCCGGAACTCCAGGTCTTCAAAAATCGGAAGCAGTTTCTGCTCGTCGGGTCCCTGGAATTTCAGAGACTCCATGTCAAGGTCGATGGGAACATCGGTCCTTATGGTTGCAAGCAGCCGGCTGAATTTTATCTGTTCGACATTGCCTTCGACTTTCTCCTTGAGCGCACCTTTCAGTTTGTCGGTGTTGGCAAGCAGTCCGTCAATTCCTCCGAACTCGGTTATGAGTTTGACGGCTGTTTTTTCGCCGATGCCCGGGCAGCCGGGAATGTTGTCGGAGCTGTCACCCATCAGACCGAGCATGTCGATTACCTGGCAGGTGTTGTCAAGTCCGTATTTCTGCTTGACCTCCTGGGGGCCCATTATCTCATAGCCGTTGTTACCGTAACGCGGGCGGTAGATAAGTGCCCTGTCTGTGACCAGCTGGCAATAGTCCTTATCGGGCGTCATCATGTAGGTGGTAATGCCCTTCTCATCGGCCTTTTTTGAAAGTGTGCCTATTACGTCATCGGCCTCGAATCCGGCCACCTCAAGTACGGGGATGCGGTATGCCTGAAGTATCTGCTTGATTACGGGCACTGACTCACGGATAACCTCGGGGGTCTCCTCACGCTGGGCCTTATACTCCTTATAGAGTTCATGACGGAAAGTGCCTCCCTTTGGATCAAAAGCTACGCCTATATGGGTGGGCTTTTCATTGGTCAGAATATCCTCAAGGGTGTTCACAAAGCCCAGAACGGCCGATGTGTTGAAGCCCTTAGAGTTTATCCTGGGCGCCTTGAGGAAGGCGTAGTAGGCCCTGTATATAAGTGCGTATGCATCAAGCAGAAACAGTTTGTCCATATAGAGAGTATTGATACGTAAAAATACAAATTTTTCTTCAAACGGACATTTATTGCTAATTTTGCGCCCGATATGGATTACATAAAGCAGATATGTGCTCCCATTGAGCAAGAGTTTGAAGAGTTCCGTAACAGGTACTCTCAACTGTTTTCATCGGCCAATCCCGGTGTTGACCTGCTGCTCAAATTCCTTCTGGAACGCAAGGGAAAACTGATGCGTCCCATACTTGTCCTGCTGGTAGCCAAGTGCTACGGGCTGGTCAAGGACAGCACATACCATCTGGCATCGGCCGTAGAGCTGCTTCACCAGGGCAGTCTGATCCATGATGACGTTGTCGACGAGAGTGACAAGCGCCGCGGTAAGAAGTCTGCCAATGCAGTCTATGACAATAAAATGGCGGTTCTTCTGGGTGACTTTATCGTTTCCATGGCGCTTATCCAGATTACCGCTACCGCCAATATCAAGAGTGTCGATGCTTTGTCAACCCTGATAGGAACACTTTCTGAGGGTGAGATAACCCAGCTTAACGCACTTGACAACACCACTCTTTCCGAGGATCTCTACTTTGATATCATATCCAAGAAAACGGCTATACTGTTCTCATCCTGCACATCACTTTCAGCCCTTTTGAGCGGTGCATCGGATGCAGACGTTGAGGCTTTCCGCCAGTTCGGACAAGTGGCAGGTCTCTGCTTCCAGATAATGGATGACATTCTGGATTATCATGACAGCAGTGAGACAGGCAAGCCTTCAGGCAATGACCTCAAGGAGGGTAAGTTCACTCTTCCGGCCATCTATGCACTGACTCACAGTGACCGTGACTGGTCAGCTCATATCAAGGCAATCCGTTCTCTTGAGGCTACTCCCGAGCAGATCCGCGAGGTTACTGAATACTCCGTTTCCAACGGCGGAATAGAGTATTCGCTTGCCAAGATGGAGGAACTGAAAAAGCAGGCAATCCAGGGACTGCCCGCTTTCATATCTCCTGAGCTCCGAAATTCGTTCGAGTGCTATCTGGAGTTAATTACAAATCGCGTCAAGTAATTTGTCTGCAAGACGGCTGGCACCGATGCGGAAGCGGGTGTTGTTGAGCCAATCCTTTCCCAGAACAATCTTTGCTATAGTCCAATAGAGCAGTGCGTCATCTACCGTGCTTATTCCGCCGGCAGCCTTTACGCCTACTGAACGTCCGGTTTCATCGGCGTATTCGCGTATGGTCTTGCACATTACGCAGAAAGATTCGGGATCAGCACCGGGAACCTCCTTACCGGTAGAAGTCTTGATGAAATCAGCACCTGAGTACATTGCTATAAGGGATGCTTTCTTGACGTTGTCAAGTGTCTCAAGTGCACCGGTTTCAAGTATAACCTTCAGTGTCTTGTCGGCACACAGGGACTTGAGTTCATCAATCTCATCGGCCAGAGTCTCATAGTCTCCGTTCAGGATATGTCCGGCATTCTGGACTATGTCTATTTCATCGGCACCGTCATGCAGGGCCAGTGATGTCTCGGCAACCTTAACCTCAAAGAAGGTCTGTGATGAGGGGAAACCGCCTGATACACAGCATGTTTTGACGCTCTCAACCTCGAGTGAGCGGCTTACTGTCTGTGCGTAAAGAGGCCAGGTGCAGATTGATGCTACTGAAGGCAGGTCAGGATAATCATCCTCCATCTTGTTCACCTTCTCTACAAATGCCAGTACCGTATCCTCATTGTCGGTAGGTTTGAGAGTGGTCAGGTCTATGCAGCTGAATATCTTCTTCAAGGTCTCCTTGTCATGTGTGCCGAACGCCTCTTTTTTGGCCTTTTCAACAACAGATTTGACCCATGCGGCATCAACTTTCATGTTGTACTTGCTGAACGCCTCGCTGAACTTGTCTGTAGATGGCTCATTTACAGACTGCTGCTCCATTTCATCGTAGAATTCCATATTATTCCTTGTTTTTTGTATCCATAATTATTGTTGTCGGGCCGTCGTTAAGGAGAGACACCTTCATGTCGGCACCGAATATGCCTTTCTCTACCTTTTTGCCCGATTCCTTTTCAAGTGCCTGGCAGAACTTCTCATACATGGGCTCGGCATATTCACCTTTTGATGCCCTTATGTAAGAAGGTCTGTTTCCCTTTTTGGTGCTGGCCATAAGTGTGAACTGACTGACTGCCAGAAGACCTCCTCCTACATCCATGACTGAAAGGTTCATTACTCCGTTTTCATCGTTGAATATACGGAGTCCCACAATCTTTTTTGTGAGCCACTCTATATCCTCCTGTGTATCAGCGTCCTCTATGCCGACAAGTATCAGCAGACCCTCGTTTATGGCGCCTGTAACCTTGCCGTCAACCTTGACGTTTGCCTCTGTCACTCTCTGTATTACAGCTCTCATTGGTGAAACCAGTTATATATTGTCTGGGCCTTTGCCTTTCCAACCTCAGCGGTGAGTTCTTCAAGACTTGCCTCAGATATTCTCTTTACACTCTTGAACCTCTTGATCAGTGATGTGGCTGTGTTCTCTCCAATTCCCTTAATATCAGTAAGTTCCGATTGAGTCTGACGTTTGCTGCGCTTCTTCTTGTGGAACGATATGGCCACACGGTGTACCTCTTCCTGCATCTGCTCCAGAAGGCGGAAGAGTTCGCTGTCTGGCTTTACTCCCACCTCCATCTGCGGGAATCCGTACAAGAGTCCTGATGTCTTGTGGTGAGCGTTCTTGACAAGACCTGCAATATTGATGCTAATATTCAGATTATCAATTACTTCCTTTGCAATAGACATCTGTCCCTTACCGCCGTCCACTATAACCAGATCAGGTAGTGCAGTACCTTCATCAACGGCTCTCATCCATCGGCGCATCATAACCTCATACATTGAACCGTAATCATCACCTCCGGCTCCACTCTTGATGTTATAGAGGCGGTAGTCCTTACGGGACGGTTTGCCGTTCTCATATACCACACAGGCGGCTACGGCATCGGTTCCGGATATGTGTGAGTTGTCAAAGCACTCTATGCGGAGCGGAGTCTTTTCCATTCCAAGCAGAGTTCCCAGTTCTTTCATGAGTCTTACATGCTTCTGCTCTGGATTGAGCTTATCGCTGCGCTTAAGACGGTCAGCACGGTATTGCTTAACGTTCAGAGCCGAAAGATCCAGAAGCTTTTTCTTCTCTCCCTTTTGAGGTACGGTCCAGGTAACACCTGTAATCTCGGCTTCGGGCATGAAAGGAACTATTATTTCGCGTGCGGTGCTCTTGTATCTTCCGCGCATCTCGACGATGGCAAGCATAAGCATTTCATCGAGTGATTCGTCCATCTTGCGCTTGTACTCGAAGGTGAACGCCTGGTTGATGCATCCTCCTGCCACATGCAGGTAGTTTACAAATACCACATCCTCATCATTGTCTATGTTATAGACATCCACATTGTCCAGTCCGGTGTCAACTACCCTGCTCTTTTCACGGAACTCCATGATGGTGTCAAAGCGGACCTTTACCTCCTGAGCCTCTTCAAATCTCATCTCTGAGGAGAGTTTCTTCATCTCCTGCATCATGGATTTGGTAAGTTCCTGGCTGTGCCCTTTCAGGATCTCCCTGATTTCGGCTATCTGGGCGTTGTAATCGGCCTTTGACACATGTCCTATACAGGGCGCCGGACAGTTCTTGATGTGATATTCCAGGCACTCCTTGTACTTGCCGGCCGTAATGGCCTCCTCGGTCAGCGGCAGTCGGCATGTGCGTACTTTGTAAGCCTGTGCAATAATCTGTAAAAGGCCATTCAGAGTACCTGTATGGCTGAACGGTCCGTAATACTCGCTGCCGTTACGTATTATCTTGCGGGTCTTGAACACCCTGGGATAATCCTCACGGGTGATGCATATTGAAGGATATGTCTTGTCATCCTTCAGGAGTATGTTGTAACGCGGTTTATACCGTTTTATCAGATTGTTTTCAAGCAGGAAAGCATCCCATTCTGTCTCAACCACTATATACTTGATGTCCGATATGCGGCTTACAAGCATACGTGTCTTGTCGGTCTGTGCCTCTTTTAGGAAGTATGACGAGACTCTGCGCTTAAGGTTTTTGGCCTTACCTACGTATATGACGGTACCCTGCTCGTCCAGATACTGGTAGCATCCGGGTTTTTCCGGAAGGTTCTGGACAATCAGTTTCAGATGTTTCTCGTATGCCTCCCTGCCTTTCAATTACTGAACTCCGTCAAATTCGTCAATAGCAATAAAACTGTCCACAGGGCAATCCTGGGGGAATTTATCCTTTGCGTGGAAGTTTGTCAGTTCTATGATGCAGTTTACAAGAACCTTCTTGGGTTTGAAAGTCTTTACAAGATCACATGCAGCCAACAGAGTACCTCCGGTTGCCAGAAGATCGTCGTGAATCAGAACAGTGTCACTGGTCGTGATTGAGTCCTTGTGCATCTCGATTCGGTCAAAACCATACTCTTTCTTGTATTCCAGACTTACTTTCTCATACGGAAGTTTGCCCGGTTTGCGTATAAGAATGAAACCTGCTCCAAGTCTGTAAGCCAAAGCGGCACCTATAATGAAACCTCTTGACTCTACGCCGCAGACCTTAGTAATACCCTTGTCCTTGTACATTTCATACAGAGAATCCACAATCTCAGCAAAATCGTCGGGATTCATAAACCAGGATGTTACATCCTTGAACTGTACGCCCTCCATAGGATAGTCCGGAATGTTACGGAGGTGGCTGATAAGCGTCTGTTTACTCATATTTTTTAAATTGTTTCACGTGGAACATTTTTATTTTATCGGTTCAGAAGTACCAGCAGGACGTTGATGTCGCTGGGTGATACTCCGGGTATGCGGCTTGCCTCAGCAAGTGTCTCAGGGTCATGCTTGATGAGTTTCTGGCGGCATTCCGTAGAGAGAGACTGAAGTGTGCTGTAGTCAAAACGGCCCTTAATGCGGATATCCTCAAGGCGTTTCATCTTGTCTGCAATAAGCCTTTCACGGCTTATGTATCCGCTGTATTTCATCAGAACCTCGGCAGCCTCGATTATCTCATCCTTGCGTTCAGGCTCTGTTTTGTCAAGTTCAGCCTTGAGTGCCTTGATGTGACGGGACAGGTTTTCAAGCGTAAGTTGAGGCCTTTCAATCAGGTCGGCCAGCTTACATCCTTCACGCAACGGAGTTGTGCCGAGGCTTTCAAGAGCCTCATTTATCAATGCCGGCTTGACAGAGAAACTCTTGGCAAACTCTACAATGCGGTTTATCTCAGCGCGCTTTGCGCACATCTTGTCATAGCGTTCCTTTGTGGCAAGTCCTATGTTGTAAGCCCTTTCGGTCAATCGGATATCGGCATCATCCTGACGCAGCAGTATGCGGTACTCGGCCCTTGAGGTGAACATTCGGTAGGGTTCGTCAACGCCTTTGGTAATAAGGTCATCGACCAGAACTCCTATGTATGCCTCGTCACGGGCAAGAGTGAACGGAGCTCCGCCATGACAGGTTATGTGTGCATTGATGCCCGCAAGAATTCCCTGTCCGCCGGCCTCCTCATATCCTGTGGTTCCGTTAACCTGTCCGGCCATGAACAATCCTGCCACAACCTTTGATTCAAGGGTATGTTTGAGTTGGGTGGGATCAAAGTAATCATACTCGATGGCATATCCCGGACGATAGATTACAAGGTCGCGGAATGCCGGGATCTCCTTCAATGCCTTGATCTGGATATCCATGGGCATTGATGATGAGAATCCGTTCAGGTACATCTCGGTTGTGTTTTCACCTTCAGGTTCCAGGAACAGCTGATGCTGGTCACGGTCGGGGAATGTTACAAGTTTGGTCTCTATGCTGGGGCAGTAACGCGGGCCGATGCTCTTGATCTGTCCGTTGAACAGAGGTGAGTCGGCCAGTCCTGATTTTAGAACCTCATGAACTTTCTCATTGGTGTAGCAGGTCCAGCAGCACATCTGTTTGAGGTGACGCTCGGAACCCATGAATGAGAAACGGTGGAAATCATTCTCGCCGTCCTGACGTTCCATCTCCTCGAAATGGACGCTGCGGCTGTCTATACGTACCGGAGTTCCGGTTTTCATGCGGCCGGTGCGTATTCCATGTCTGGTTATGGATTCGGTAAGAAGGTATGAGGCAGGTTCCGATATTCGTCCTCCGGGCATGGTTACGCGGCCAATGTGCATGAGTCCGTTAAGGAACGTTCCTGCTGTCAGAACAACACACTTACAACTGAATTCTGCACCCTCAAGTGTCTTTAAACCAATAACTTGGCCGTCTTTTACCAGCAGTTCGGTAACGGTGTCCTGCCAGATGTTCAGGTTAGGCTGGTTCTCCAGTACGGTTCTCCAAGCCCAGATGAACTTGGCCCGGTCGCATTGTGCGCGGGGGCTCCACATGGCGGGACCTTTGGAACGGTTAAGGATACGGAACTGTATGGCAGTAGAATCGGTAACAAGTCCCATGTGGCCCCCAAGAGCATCTATCTCTCTGACAATCTGTCCTTTAGCTATACCACCGACTGCAGGATTGCAACTCATCTGTGCAATCTTGTTCATATCTATGGTGATGAGACAGGTCTTGGAACCCATCTGCGCAGCAGCGGCAGCCGCCTCGCAACCGGCATGTCCGGCGCCGATAACTATAACGTCATACTTAAAGTCCATACGAGGCTCAAAGTTACTGCAAAATCTTTAGATTTTGAGCAGTAGCTTTGAACTACATATGCTTTTCAAAAGGTTTACCTGTACAGGACCTTTATGGTTTTTCCGTCAGCATTGCGGATAATATGAAGTCCGGGATCACTGTCGTTTATGATTATGCCGTTCAGGTCATAATGCACCTGAGGTGTTACAACAGGCTCTTCAAGGATAGTTTCTACAGCCAGAGGATTGTAAACTATATACGGATAACTTGTCTTGGTCAAGCGGTCAGTATTTCCCTCGCAATAACAACCTCTGCCCAGAAATTTGTCGGCTACCACGTTGGAATAGAGACCTCCGTAACATTTCAGCGTAGCGCCTTCGTTTGCGTAAAACAAATATTTGGCCGTCAGTTTGCAGTAGTTGACAGTCACGTTTCCATAGGACAGACAGCCGTAACCGTTACTGCCGGAATTTTCGATGGATCCGCCGTTTATTACGCAGTCACCATTAATTGTAATGGTCTGGTTATCGCTGCTGAAAGTTCCATCATTGATGATGGTCGTAGTACTAGCGTCACTCCAGATAGCACGGCGGTAATTGCCCTCTGTTCTTAAATAGTTTCTGAAAGTTCCGTTATTAATGGTCAGCGGCCCGGTCTTGGAATAATTGGAAACAACACTGCCGTTACCGTAATTTCTGAATTGGCCGTTGTCGATAACAGTTTCGCCATTGAGGTAAAGAGTCATTCTGTAACTATTGAAAGTTCCGCCCTTTATTAGTGTTACGGTTCCTGCTGTAGTGTATAAAGCGCAACTCCATCCGCCATCTGATAACGAGTTGGTGAAAGTTCCCCCGTTGATGACTGTTGTATCTGATGCAGAGGCATTTAACACTGCATCATCAGGTCCCGTACATTCAAACTGACCGTTATCTATCGTCAACTTGCCGAGTACGCAGACAACCTGGCCGGGACTGACGAATTTTCCGTTCTTGATATGAGTTGTAGAGCCGGCATTTGTCCAGAAGCAACGGCGGTAATCTGTTTCTGAAGGATCATTTTTTTGACTGACGTTGGTAAATTCACCTGATTCGATCGTAATATTTCCATAGTTGGTGAACAGACAGGTATTGCCCAGAGTCATTGTTATCTTTCCGTTTCCTTTACTGTCCTCTACCAGAAAATCTCCGTAATTGATGAAACCTGTTGTCTTCAGATTTACGGTGAAGCCGTTAAGGTCCAATGAAATGTTCTGATTCCTTTTTAATCGGATATCACCGGTAACGGTGTTGCCGGCCATCTTTATGCTGGTTGGTTGGCCGTTGAAAGGCGCCATTCCTACGGCTGCTTCCAATGACGGGCACTCGATGCTGTCGTTGACAATTGCAACGGCAGGCATACCGTCGGCATATTGGAATTCCAGATATGCGGCCTGGGTTCCGTTGTAATCATAGGAACCGTCTGAGGTTACAAGAGCGTCCAGGAGATAAAGACCGTTGCAGTAGCCTGCCCATCCCCAGTTAACGCTGTAATAACCGTCCTCGGCATAGCCGTCCAGAATGAAACTGTGGGCACCGCTCTGGTCAGGATGTGCTGCATTGTAAAGAATGGGATGACCTTCATCAAGTTCACTTCTCATCAGTGCATTCCATTCATCCTGAGTATAATCGGCCTTTAAACTGACCAGTCCGACATGGTAGCCGAAGTGGGCGAAAATGGCACTTTTGTTGTAGAGAGCCGTAGTTTCCTCGGTTCCGTAGTCTGCCTGAACGGCTGCGCCTAAGTCTGCCATCAACTGGGCAATTTTATTCATCTGATCATTTGTGGTCGTATAGTCTATCTCCAAAGGCATGGAGTCCCAGTCATAGTCATGGTTCAGGTCCCGTGTGCCAACATATATACTGTTTGTACCGGAAAAGTATGCGGGAGTTATTCCCCTGCCTTTTGCGGGATAGCCGTAATACTTCATCAGAATGGCATATGATGTGGGTACACAACCCGTGATGCACTGATTGTAGTCCGATGTGTAGGGACAACTCCAATTGAACGGAGAATTCTGACCCCACTGGGCGGTTGCCAGTTTTTTCTGAAGGTTGGACGAAGAGGGTAAATCCCATTGGGTGTTTATGTTCGGCTCGGGTGCCAGTCCCTGTTCACGTGCCTGCAGGATCTGCCTTTCCATATCGTTCAGCCAATCTTTCATGGCAGGAGGCAGTTCGCCCTCAATTTCTTTTTCAAGATTGAAGGAATAGCCCAGAACGGGACGGGCGATATCGTCACCGGCAATTACGATGACACTTTTACGGTCAGTGCCGGTGAAAACGTGATAAGCGGGTGCTTCCACGTCAATGGCGGGCGCACGCATAGCGGACTGGTCGGCGGTGGAAATAACCGGAACCAACTCCTCAGTAAGGCCTTTTGAGGCCAGGAAGTTCTTTGCTACGTTTTGGGCAGCCTTTTCGTTTACTACCTTGGCGTTAGCATTCAGGCAAACGAATGCAAATGCGGATAAGGCAAGGATTCTGACTGTTGAATTCATAGGAAATGGATGCTATTGTTTATTTCTTTTTCTTTTTGCTCTTGGCCTGAGGATTCAGTTCGTCCTTGGCATCCTGAAGTAACTTTCGGAATGTAGGATCGGTATGCAGGTGAGCCAGTGTGGCCGATCCCCACAGACGGCCTGTCTGTACATCGGTGGGATAACTGTAGCCGGCGATGATGCGGCTGCGGCCGTACTCGAATCCGCGTGTAAGGATGTCGTTGGCAGTCTCACGGGGCATGATCTCAACAAGAAGCAGTGCCATACCCCAACCCAGTTCGGCGTTTGTTGACGGGTAACTGGTTATCTCCTTCTTGGCATCCTCATCCTCACTGATAAGGGTCTTGTTTCTCCTGGGATTGAGTCTTACATAGGGACGCTCGCGGAATGTGGAACTGCCCAATTCAGCGGCGGTTTTGACCATATTGTCCCTTGCGTATGAAAGCAGGGCGGCAATAGCGGGAGTAGCCTCGGCGCTGAGTTCCCTGCCTGCGGGGGCTGAGAAGTTCTTGAGCAAAGCCTCGATGCTGTTATCGGCATCAATCTTGGCCTGCTCACCGCGCTCGGTCTCTCTTTCAGGGAGGGTCTCATAGTACTTGATGATATCGCCGTAGAAACGGTGGCTCTCTTCTGTTACGGGGCCGTCAAATACCTTGGTTCCATCGGGGAATCCCTCAGTCTGGCTTACGTTCTTGATACCCTTGATTTTGCAGTACTCCTTTCGGGCTGCCTCAAGGTCTTTCTGGAAGTATTCGCTTGCGTGCATGACTGCTACAGCGGTGCTTCCGCAAAGGTATCCTGCATCAACATCGCTCTGATAGTGAGCACCTACTATGACGCGGCTCTCTCCATACTGGAATCCGGTACGCAGCAGAGTATCCTGAAGCTCAGGAACCATCTCTGAGAGCACCAGAGCGGTAGCCCAACCCAGTGCCGTATGTCCTGAAGGATATGATCCGTTGAAACGGAGTTCGCGCTCGTTGTCAAAACGGCCCCATGTATGCTCGTTGTACTGTGCAAACGGACGGGTACGCATGTATTTGCGCTTGGCGTTGTGAGTGCTCAGGTTCTCGGTCCACAGAACATTGTAAAGCAACCTGTATATGGCTGGAGTCTTTTGTTTGCTGATTTCAAAACCAAGGGTTCCCTGATGTATTCTGATCATGCCGTCAATACCCCACTGGGAATCATCATTTGCCTGCTGGCCGCGGTCGGTGGGACGTACGGTCTTGCCCCACTGCCACTGAGCGAAATCATCGGCATAGGTGGTACTGGTCATATCTGGCGGAGCCGGCAGATAGATACCGGCATCGGGCATGTTCTCAAGAAATACATAAACGGTGTCTTTTTCTGTCTGGGCGTAAACGACACCTGCAAAGAAGAGGAATGCTGTGGTAGTAAACAGTCGTGAAAAGAGTTTCATAGGTTCTATTGTTAGGTTTCTATATTTTAAGGCTTCAAAGGTAAGCAAAACTCCTCTGGTTTACTGCATGTCACGCAGCAATACCTTCATATCGGGCAGATGATCAGGCAGGGCCGATATGTCCGTCTGACCGAAGTGATACGGAATGAGAACCTTGGGGTTGATCATTTTTGCGGCATTCACACACTGGTCCACGGTCATGGTGTAAGGCTGGTTTACAGGCAGGAACGCTACATCAATATCCTTCAGTTCCGACATCTCGGGAACATCCTCGGTATCGCCGGCTACGTAAATCTTAAGTCCTCCGGGGAATTCGAGTACATAACCGTTACCGTTACCTTTTGGATGGAACTGCTCGCGTCCGGAAGTTGTGTTGTATGCCGGAACGGCATCAAGCACTATATGGCTTGGAAGGATTCTTCTCTGGCCGTTTGATATGATGTCTCCCATACCTAATTGTGCCTGTGACTTGGCATTAAGTAAAATCATTGTATGATTTCTATCGATTAAAAGGTCAGCAACAAGAGCGTTAATGGCATTCTTGTCCAGATGGTCTCCATGTTCATGGGTAACCAGAATGACATCGGCTTTCGGGAACTGTGTAGCGTAGTCTGTAGTTTTTCCGTAACCGCTTACCGGATCGAACTGAAATGAACAACCCTGGAAAGAGATCTCAAGCGAGCCGTGTTTAATCAATGTTATGAAAACAGGTTCGTCACCGCTGTTGAATACCTCTACCTGATAAGTATTGACCGGTTTTCCTGCAGCGGTCCAGCTCATGTAACCCTCTTTAAGGTTGATTACCTGATAGCCTGCCTCAGCCAGAGCTGCGGCAGCTGCAGCACTGCGTTTTCCGCTGCGGCAATAGATGGCCAGACGCTGGGCTTTATTGAATTTTTCCTTGATTTCATCCATGAATCCGTCCTTCTGCCAATCAATATTTACGGCACGGTACAGATGACCTTCGGCATATTCACTTGCGGTGCGCACGTCAATAACGCTGGTGTTTGCACCGAAAGCCTCTTTTGCAAATTCATCGGGATCCAGGTCGGTCCAGGTGGCGGAACTGCATGATGAAACCCCGAAAAGTGACATTAAAACAGATAAGAAACAGGCCTTTGTTTTCATTTCAGTGAAGGTTATGTTATAGGTTAGATGTCACAAAGGTAGAATAATCCGCTGTATAGTTATAGGAATAATACACATTAATGAGTATATTTGCAGTCTATTTCTCACGCGCACAAACTAAAACATTTATAATCAAAAAACTAAACTTTTATGTGGTTAATCGATTCTTCAATCGGACGTAAGGTTGTGATGAGCGTTTCCGGTGGCGCTCTGATCCTGTTCCTGACATTCCACATGGCAATGAACTGCGTCGCCCTGATTTCAGGTGAGGCATACAACGCCGTGTGCGAGTTCCTGGGAGCAAACTGGTATGCACTGGTAGGTACAGTAGGATTGGCCTTCCTTGTGCTGGTTCACTTTGTTTACGCTTTCATCCTGACCATTCAGAACATGAAGGCCCGCGGCTCACAGAAGTATGCCGTAACAAAGAGACCCAAATCAGTTGAGTGGGCTTCACAGAACATGCTCGCCCTGGGTATCATCGTTGTTCTGGGACTTGGCCTTCACCTGGCTAACTTCTGGTCAAAGATGCAGTTGCAGGAGATCATTGATTCACAGGCTATCGTAAACGGTGTAGCCGTTTCTCCCACTGACGGTGCAGCTCTCATTGAGTACACCTTCTCACAGTGGTACTTTGTACTGGCTTACGTTGTATGGCTGTGTGCTCTTTGGTTCCACCTCTCACACGGTTTCTGGAGCGCACTCCAGACCCTGGGTTGGAACGGCAAGACCTGGCAGAACCGTTGGCAGGTTATCGGCAACATCTACGTTACCCTGGTTGTTCTGGGTTTCCTGGCTGTTGTTCTGACATTCTATTTCAAGAGCCTTTGTTAAATCGTAAATGTTCTGAATTATGGCTACTATAGATTCAAAAATTCCCGAAGGCCCGTTGGCTGAAAAATGGTCCAACTATAAGGCTCATCAGAAACTTGTCAACCCCGCTAACAAGCGTAAGCTTGACATCATCGTTGTAGGTTCAGGTCTGGCAGGCGCATCAGCAGCCGCTACACTTGGTGACCTCGGTTTCAAGGTAAAGTGCTTCTGCATCCAGGATTCACCCCGCCGTGCTCACTCAATTGCTGCACAGGGTGGTATCAACGCTGCCAAGAACTACCAGAACGACGGTGACTCTATCTATCGTCTTTTCTACGATACCATCAAGGGCGGTGACTACCGTTCACGTGAGGCCAACGTTTACCGTCTGGCTGAGGTATCAAACAATATCATCGACCAGTGCGTAGCACAGGGTGTACCTTTTGCACGTGAGTACGGCGGCACACTTGCCAACCGTTCTTTCGGTGGTGCTCAGGTATCGCGTACATTCTACGCCCGCGGTCAAACCGGACAGCAGCTGCTTCTGGGTGCTTACTCAGCACTGAGCTATCAGGTAAACCAGGGTAACGTAGAGCTTTTCACCCGTTGCGAGATGCTTGATCTGGTTATGATCAAGGATGAGGAGGGTAAGGAGCGTGCACGCGGTATCATCTACCGTGACCTCGTTACCGGTGAAATCAAGCGTTGCTCAGCCCACGCCGTTGTAATCGGCACAGGCGGTTACGGAAACACCTATTTCCTCTCAACCAACGCTATGGGCAGTAACGGTTCAGCCGCCATGCAGTGCTACCGCAAGGGTGCATGGTTCGCCAACCCCGCTTTCGCTCAAATCCACCCCACCTGTATCCCCGTACACGGTGACAAGCAGTCAAAGCTGACTCTTATGTCAGAGTCTCTGCGTAACGACGGACGTATCTGGGTTCCCAAGAAGATTGAGGATGCCAAGAAACTCCAGAAGGGTGAACTCAACCCCAACGATATACCTGATGAGGATCGCGACTTCTATCTGGAGCGCCGTTATCCCGCATTCGGTAACCTGGTTCCCCGTGACGTTGCTTCACGTGCAGCCAAGGAGCGTTGCGACAAGGGTTATGGTGTAAACAACACCGGTCTTGCCGTATTCCTGGACTTCAAGTATGCTATCCAGCGTCTGGGCAAGCAGGCTGTTGCCGACAAGTACGGTAACCTGTTTGACATGTATGAGGAGATTACCGACGTTAACCCGTACGAGAACCCGATGATGATATTCCCCGCCATCCACTACACAATGGGTGGTATCTGGGTTGACTACGAGCTGCAGACTTCTATCCCCGGTCTGTTCGCCATCGGTGAGTGCAACTTCTCAGATCACGGAGCTAACCGTCTTGGTGCTTCTGCTCTTATGCAGGGTCTTGCCGACGGTTACTTTGTTCTCCCCTACACCATCCAGAACTATCTGGCCGACCAGATCCAGGTTCCGCGTTTCAGCACAGACCTGCCTGAGTTCGAGGCTGCCGAGAAGGCTGTCAAGGATAAGATCGCCAAGATCATGAGCATTAACGGTAAGCGTTCCGTTGATTCTATCCATAAGGAGCTCGGCCACATCATGTGGGAGTATGTAGGTATGGGTCGTACAGAGGAGTCACTCAAGACTGCTCTTACAAAACTGGATGAGGTAGAGAAGACCTTCTGGTCCGATCTGCGCGTTCCCGGTGATGCCCAGACTCTTAATGTTGAGCTTGAAAAGGCTCTCCGTCTGCTTGACTTCATCGAGATTGGCAAGCTCATGGCTTATGACGGTCTTAACCGTGAGGAGTCATGCGGCGGTCACTTCCGCGAGGAGCACCAGACACCCGAGGGTGAGGCACTGCGTCATGATGACAAGTTCTCATACGTAGCCTGCTGGAACTATCAGGGTGAGGGCAAGG
This sequence comes from Bacteroidaceae bacterium, assembly GCA_017557635.1. GTDB lineage: Bacteria > Bacteroidota > Bacteroidia > Bacteroidales > Bacteroidaceae > Colenecus. Next base: position 188,180 of record JAFYYH010000021.1, read on the forward strand.
CACCTGAACTTCTCAAGGAGCCTCTCAACTACGAGTATATTAAGGTTCAGACCCGTAATTACAAGAACTGATAAATAAGCATCACTATGGAAAAGAATATAAGCTTCAAACTGAAAATATGGCGCCAGAGAGGTCCTAAGGAGAAGGGCCAGTTCAAGGTGTATGAGATGAAGGATATCCCCACCGATACCTCATTCCTTGAGATGCTTGACATTCTGAACGAGCAGCTCATCAATGCCGGTGAGGAACCCGTTGTATTTGACCATGACTGCCGCGAGGGTATCTGCGGTATGTGCTCACTCTACATTAACGGACATCCGCACGGACCTGCAACAGGTGCTACCACCTGCCAGCTCTACATGCGCCGTTTCAAGGATGGTGAGACCATTACCGTTGAGCCGTGGCGTTCAGCCGGTTTCCCCGTAATCCGTGACCTTATGGTTGACCGTCGTGCATACGACAAGATCATGCAGGCCGGCGGTTACGTATCAATCAACACCGGCGGTGTGCCCGATGCCAACGCAATTCCTATCTCTAAGGAGAAGGCAGACCTGGCTATGGATGCTGCATCATGCATCGGTTGCGGTGCCTGCGTAGCTGCCTGCAAGAACGGTTCAGCCATGCTGTTTGTAAGTGCCAAGGTCAGCCAGCTTGCTCTGCTCCCGCAGGGTCAGGTAGAGGCAGCCCGCCGCGCCAAGGCCATGCTCTCCAAGATGGATGAGCTGGGATTCGGTAACTGCACCAACACCCGCGCCTGCGAGGCCGAGTGCCCCAAGTGCATCAGCATCAGCAATATCGCTCGCCTCAACCGCGAGTTCATCACTGCCAAGCTGAAAGACTGATTCCATCGGTCAAAACAAAGAAAAAGGCAGGTCATCAAACGGTGACCTGCCTTTTTAGTTTCTATTAGGATAACTTGCCTGCATTAATCTTTCTTCATCTTCTTGATGAGGTAGATTGTAGCTGTAATACAGAGTACCAGAATTGCTAAACTCTGAAGAATTGAAATGACTGCTGCGAATCCTGCAAAGCCTGAAATGGAAGCTACTGACATAACTGAATCTGAAATTAAATTATTACAAAAGGATTAATTGTTCACTTGGGCAAATATAGTGAAAAATTTCAATAACAAAATTTTTTAGTTTACCGAAACTCTCGTCCGGATGGGGAAATAAAAAATCCTCCCGATAATGGGAGGATCAGTATAAGTTGTTAAATAACAATGATTTGACTATTAGTATTCGTCCTCGTTAAAGAAAAAGTCTTCCTTACTGGGATAATCGGGCCAAATGTCCTCTATGCTTTCATAAATATCTCCCTCGTCTTCTATCTCCTGAAGGTTCTCAATTACCTCAAGAGGTGCTCCTGAACGGACGGCGTAATCAATCAACTCATCCTTGGTTGCGGGCCAGGGTGCATCTTCAAGTTTTGATGCCAGTTCCAATGTCCAATACATAGTAAAATACGGTGTTTTAAGGTTTACTCTTATAGGGGTGCAAAAGTATAAAAAATTTAGTTATACGAAAGTTCTACCAAATATTTTCATTAACACCTGCAAAAAAGTTTATCCGGCGTGCCAGAACGAACAGATAATCTGACAGTCGGTTAATGAATTGAAGCAGTTCAGAAGGTGCTGTGGCCTCTTTTGGAAGAGCAATGATAAGACGCTCGGCACGACGGCAGACGGTGCGCGCCACATGGGCGAAAGAGGCTGCCTGTGTACCGCCCGGAAGTATGAAAGAGCGCTGATCCGGCAGGCCCTCCTGCGCGGCATCGATCATCTTCTCCATACGTTCCACGTCCTGGGCCAGAACCCTGCAGCTGTCGGGCAGCTGGAATGAAGAAGTGTCGGTAGCCAGACAACCGCCTATATTGAACAGTTTCTGCTGAATCCAACGGATGTTTTCCTCACTCTCGGCTTTGCCGTCCATGACAGAAAGCATCAGGCCGATGAACGAGTTCAGTTCATCGATAGTGCCGTATGCGTCCAGGCGCGGATCAGACTTGCTAACGCGCTTGCCGCCCACCAGAGAGGTGGTGCCTTTATCGCCTGTTCGGGTGTATATCTTGCTCATAACACGTAGTGTTGTTTGGTCATCTTGGGATCAAAGAAGATCAGTCCCAGCTTCTTTAACTGGAATGTCACTCCCACACGTTCATCCTTGATAACCTCACTCCACCACTCCTTTTTCTGCTTTTTGCCCAGATCCTCAACCACAATTACGGTCTCGGGTTTGGCATACGGCAGAATCATTTCAACAACCTGTTTCCACAACGCGGTGTGGGCTACATGTATGAACTGCGGAATGTTACCGCTGTCAAGGATATCCTGTACGGTTTCAATGACATCGGCTGCAATATACTCAATATTCGGGATTTTCTTTATGTTACGGCGTACCTCTTTTTCGGCCGGATGGGGAAAGTCCACGGTCACTACCCTGGACTCTTTTGAGACCGATGCAAGATAACCGGTGCTTACGCCCGCGCCTGTTCCCACCTCGAGTATGAACCTGGGGTTGAAACGGTTTACCAGACGGAACAGCAGTTCGTCGCGGCTCTGCGGATACTGGGGCAGGTATTCAGGAGCCTTCTCCCAATAGGAGTAAAGATCCTCATATGCATAGTAGGGATGGCGCTCGTTGATGACGTTTTCAATCAGGTCATACGCCCACGGAGAATGGACTCCGAATCCGCGTCCTGTGAGCCAGCGGTTGTCTGTCAGTTTCATATTATTTCAGCACTGCTTTGATAGATGTTCCGGCTCCCAGTATGATGTCCAACTGTACCGGTGTATGCTTTGAGTCATTGGTAACGTAGGCCTTTACGGTCTCACGCTCCTTGCCCTCCTTATAATCCCTGATGGAGATGACCATACAGTCATATGTGTGGCCGTTATCGGCCTTGACCTGTTTGTTTCCGGTATAGACCAGGTACTGCTGTACCACCATGTTGCCGTTGACCATCGGCAGGGTTTCGGTCCTGCCTGGCTCGCTGTCAGATGTGTCAATCTTCTGTGTAAAGGCAATCATGCTCATAAGGTCGAATATGCGGGTGGGGCGCCACTCGGTGGCACGGCTTGTGCGCTTGCCGGTGTTCATGTCCCATGTCTCAAGGTTGACGATGTACTTGTCCCTGTCCTTTGAAAACAGGGCCGTCTCCAGGTTGTGCTTGCTTCCCTCATTTACCTTCTTGCTGAAGTAGATGCTCTCTCCGTCTTTGGAGTTGAAAGACTCTATGGTATCGCGAAGACAGAAAACCTTGTCGGCTGTGGAGTTGGTGCTCATCTCCATGGCGGTCCTGATGGCGGGGCGTCCGTCATAAATCACATCCATGTCATACAAATGCGCAGTTCCGGCCTTCATCTTGACAGGGCCGATACCAAGGTAGAGATTGAATTTGTAATCCGATGCGCTGACGTGCAGGGCTCCCAGCAGAAGGAGAGCGGTTAAAGATGTTCTGAAAAGTCTAACGCCAACCATTTCAACGAAGGTTTTTGCAGAATCCTTGTATGGGTGCTCGAAGCGGGACTCGAACCCGCACAGCCGATAAAGGCCAAGGGATTTTAAGTCCCTCGTGTCTACCATTCCACCATTCGAGCGGTGATAGCGCTGCAAAAGTACTCGGTTTGAGGGGATTGGCCAAAAAATAAGGAAAAAAAAGGCGTGTTAATTTTAACAACTAATAAAATACATTACATTTGTGAGTTCAATAATCCAAAGAGGGACTTATCGTTAACTTCAAACCAATATCAAAAATCATTATGAAGAAACTTTTGTTTTTAGCCGGTATTCTGACCTTGATGGCCAGCTGCCAGTGCAACACTGAGAAACTCAGTCCCGTTCTGAGTATCGAAGGTGGTCAGGTTCAGGGTGTAAGCGCTGACCGAGTAAAGGGTGTTTACGTTTTCCGTGGCATTCCTTATGCAGCAGCTCCTATCCGCGAGAACCGTTGGAAGGCTCCGCAGCCCGTAGAGCCTTGGGAGGGCGTTAAGCTTTGCAACCGCTTTGATCATCCCAGCTACCAGCACATCCAGTACAAGGGTGGTTACTACACAGAGTGGGGTTATGGTGATGAGGCTCCTTTCAGCGAGGATTGCCTGTATCTGAACATCTGGACAAAGAAGCCGGGTGATGTAAATGCCAAGCTTCCTGTTGCCCTTTGGATTCACGGCGGCGGTTACCGCGAGGGTTGGGGTTCAGAGCCCGAGTTCGACGCTCAGGAGTGGGCCGGCAAGGATGTTATCCTGGTTTCTATCAACTATCGTCTCGGTATCTACGGTTTCATGACACACCCCGACCTCTCAGCTGAGAGCGAGCACGGAGTATCAGGTAACTACGGTATCCTGGATCAGATTGAGTCACTCAAGTGGATCAAGAAGAACATCGAGCAGTTCGGTGGTGATCCCGACAACGTTATGATATTCGGCCAGTCAGCAGGTGGCGGTAGTGTACGTACACTCTGCGAGTCTCCTCTGGCACGCGGTCTCTTCCACAAGGCTATCATCATGAGTGCCGGTGGTCTGACTGTTCCTAACGCAAATGCAGCAGGCGGTCGTGGCGGTATGCGCGGCGGCATGGGCATGGGTATGCCTATGATGGGCGGCTTCGGCGGCTTTGGCGGTGGCAACAATAACAACACCCCGCGTCCCGCAGCTTACAAGGCTCCTCAGGCTCCCGAGGGTCTGAACGCTCTGCAGCGCGCTGAGTTCAACACCAAGGTTATCATGGACTGGGCAGGTTACAATACCCTCCAGAAGATGCGTAACGCAGACACTGAGGTTATCTACTCAGTAGCCAGCATCTACACCAACGCTACAGGTAACCAGGGCAGCATAACAGGTATGCCTATCGTTGACGGTTATGTATCTCTCAAGAGCTTCGACGAGGCTGCTCTGGACGGTACTCTGGCCGATGTTCCTTACATGTGCGGTTACACTCTGAACGATATGGGTAACATGTCTGCAGGTGTTGCAGCATTCTGCCAGAACCGTGAGGAGATGACCAAGAACGGCAGCAAGGCTTACGCTTACGAGTTTGCACGTCCTCTGCCCGGTGAGAATCCTCTGGTAACCCAGAGACTGCGTGGTGCATTCCACTCATCAGACCTCTGGTTCGTATTCAAGTCACTGCAGCACTGCTGGAGACCTTGGACAAAGGGTGACTGGGATCTGTCAGAGAAGATGCTTACCGCTTGGACAAACTTCGCAAAGTACAGCGATCCTAACGGTCCTAAGGGTGGCGAGTGGCAGCCCTGCACTAAGGAGAACCCCGGATTCATGGTATTCAAGCTCGACGAGAACGACGTTGAGAACTCAGAGTTCGGTGAGTCAATCACCAAACTTCCCTGGGAATAATACTCCGGTGAATTCATAAAAAATGCCGGCCCCGACGGGTCGGCATTTTTATTTGTACCGGTTTGTCTTCAGTTTTGAACTGTAAATATGCCGTTGTTGTAGGTAGTGGGGTAACGGAACAGCGGGCGGTGCTGGGATCCGTCCGTATTGATGCATGATCCGTCAGCATTCAGGTTCCACTCACCTCCGCATTTGGAGCATGACGCCTTGCCTTCAAGACTGAACTTGAGTCTGACGCTGGGTGATTCACATTCGGGGCAACCCAGATCATAGGCCCAGATGGACATGTCATCATTGTTGAATGTGGGTGTTCCGATAATCAATCCTGCCAAACCCATGATGAATGACGTGTTCTTGACCTCACTCAGGGTCTCATCATACTTTTTGCCGTCCGAATCATACATGACGAGTTTGCCTTCGCTCTTTCTTACCGACAGGAACCTTCCCGGTGTGGTGATCTGATTGTATGGTGACATCGATGTCTCACAACTGAAAAACACCTTATGCCGGGTAGAGTACTTGGTATAGCTGCTCCTCTCACAAGAGGTTGCGAGCAAGAGCAAGGATAAAAGTATAACTCCCCTTTTCATCGGGACATCACTTAGAGGTCAGTTTGTTAATGGCTTCGTCGATCCTGCCGAACGGGAACGCTGAAGTAAGTGACTCCATGCGGGCCGTGATACGGTCGTTGCAGAGATTGCCGATGCTTCCCTCGTGGGTATGGTTTATGTTATGGTCAGCCTTGAAGGTGCCGTTCTCGATCTCGGCACCTACCTTGCGGTAAGCCTCGCGGAAAGGCATGCCCTCGCGTGCCAGACGGTTGACCTCCTCTACGCTGAATATTGCGTCATACTTGGGATCTGAAAGGATATCCTCACGAACCTTGATGTGATCCAGCATGTAGGCTGTCATGGTGATGACCTCCTCCAGCTCCTGGAAGGCTGGCAGGAACACCTCCTTGACAAGCTGCATGTCACGGAAGTAACCGCTGGGCAGGTTGTTGGTTATGAGAGTAATCTCCTGAGGTATTGCCTGAAGGCGGTTGCACTTGGCGCGGGTAAGTTCGAATACATCCGGGTTCTTCTTGTGCGGCATGATGCTGGAACCGGTTGTGCAGTCATCGGGCAGTTTTATGAATCCGAAGTTCTGACTGTTGTACATGCAGGCGTCAAAAGCAAGACGGCTGATGGTGGCGGCAACCGATGCCAGTGCATATGCTACATTACGCTCCATCTTGCCGCGTGTCATCTGCGCATAAACCACGTTATAGTTCATGGATTCGAAACCCAAAAGGTCAGTGGTCATCTGACGTTTCAGGGGGAATGACGAACCGTAGCCGGCTGCCGAACCCAGCGGGTTGCGGTTGGCCTGGTCAAAGGCGGCGCGCAGCAGCAGCATGTCATCGGTCAGGGCCTCGGCATATGCGCCGAACCAGAGTCCGAATGATGAAGGCATTGCAATCTGAAGGTGGGTGTAACCGGGAAGCAGCACGTTCTTGTACTGCTCACTTTGCTTGATAAGGATGTCAAACAGACTCTTCACGGCATTTACTATGCCGCGCAGACGGTCACGGGTAAACAGTTTCAGGTCAACCAGAACCTGGTCGTTACGTGAACGGCCGCTGTGGATCTTCTTGCCCATGTCGCCGAGTTGGCGGGTGAGCATGAGTTCCACCTGTGAGTGGACATCCTCCACTCCGTCCTCAATGACAAACTCTCCGCGTTCGATGACGGGCAGCAGGTCCTTGAGTCCTGCCGAGAGAGCCTTGAGTTCTTCAGGTTCCAGAAGGCCGATGGACTGGAGCATGGTGATGTGGGCCAGTGAGCCCTGCACATCATACTTGGCGAGCATGAGATCCATCTCGCGGTCACGTCCTACCGTGTACTTCTGAATTAGTTCGTTTACGGGTTTACCCTTGTCCCAGATAGGTTTCATAATCGGTTTTTTAATACGGTAACATTGACAGCATATCGGCCAGTTTCTCAACGGCTTCGGTAAGAGGCTTCTCTGCCATCTTGGCCATGAACATGTTGAGGTCGGCGTCAACCGTCAGTTTTATCTTGCAACTGGATTCACCGGTGGATACGAGCTGAATCCACACAGTGAGTTTTATGGGTGAGCGCAGGGTCTCCATCTTGACGCACTTGAACGGGTCACGTGCCACGACGGCAAATTCAACGGTTCCTATAGGTGAAACGGTTGTGCTTACCTTATCCGGCGTACACTCCAGGTTCTCCAGATTGATGTTGTTTCTCTGGTCTTCAGGAATGCGGTCCACAAGGTAGCGCAGATTGCTCAGGTCAGATACTTTAGTGTATACCTGCTCCTGAGAATACGGGATATGCTTTACGCTGCTTTCTATCCTTTTCATCGTATTATTTGCCCCATTCTGACGGATTCTGCCGCCATTCGTTAAGTGTCTGCAGATGCTCTACCTTGATGTAGCCTGATGTCACTGCTGTCTCCAGCATTGCGGGATAGTCGGTCAGTGTGGAGAGTTTTACTCCTGCCTTCTGGAAAGCCTCCTCGGCTACGGGGAATCCGTAGGTGAATGATGCAACCATACCTACAACCTCACAGCCGGCATCGCGGAGTGCATCGACTGCCTTGAGGCTGCTCAGACCGGTGGATACCAGATCCTCAACCACCATCACGCGGCTTCCGGGCTCCAGATAACCCTCTATCAGATTGGCCAGACCGTGATCCTTTGGTGCTGAACGTACATATACGAAAGGCTTGCCCATGCGGTCTGCAACCAGGGCACCCTGTGCGATGGCGCCTGTAGCCACACCTGCTATAACGTCGAAATCAGGGAAGTCGCGGGTTATCACGTTGCACAGAGAGTCACGTACCAGTGTTCTTACTTCGGGGAAAGAGAGTGCTTTCCTGTTATCACAGTAGAAAGGTGAATGCCATCCTGATGCCCAAGTGAAGGGTGCATCCGGCTGAACCTTGACGGCCTCAATGCGCAGCAGCTCGCGGGCTACCTGAGTTTTAATGTTGTCCATAATATGCTGTATGTTTTCTGTTTTCTGTGGCGCGAAGTTACGAAATAATGACTTATATGCCCAATCTTTAATATAAAACAACATTATTACACACGCCTCTACGGATTTTGTTCTTAAATTTGCGCGGTAAAAATTATTTAAGATAGACGATGAGAGGCCGTTACATATTAATGCTGGCAGCGTTGTTGTCCTGTGTTTCCTGTTTGAAAGATGACAATTCATACAAAACGCCGCAGGCAGCCATAACCTCGTTCACAATAGGCTATCACAATGTGAGGTTCCACGAGAGGAACATCCAAGGCCATGATACCCTGGTTTATATCCGCGAGTCGGGCGCTTTATATCCCATGACCATAGATCAGGTGAACAACCGGATATTCAATATCGATTCCATGGCTTACGGATCAGATCTCTCAAAGGTTACTACCAGCGTTTACGGAATCGGCACTGTCGGTTACAGATATCTTGATAATCCCATTGAAGAGTTTCTGTGGAGATCTCAGGACTCAATAGATTTCACCCGCGGAATCCAGTTCCTTGTAAAGTCAACCGATGATTCATACACAAGAGTATACGATGTTCAGGTAAACATCCGTAAGGTCTTTCCCGATTCTCTTAACTGGAGTGCTCCCGACACCGTGAATTTCCCCGCATTGTCCGGTATATCATCGGCCATAAGGAATGACTCGGTATTCTGTTTCGGAACAGACACAACCGGAACGCCTTCGGTTTCATTCCGCTCCGTCTCTGCAGGCGGCTGGAACGGTGCCAACGCCATGTCAGGAATTACTGATGCAGGTTGGAGCCACAGGGTAACGGTGTGCAACGGAAAGTTCTATACCGTATCAGGCGGTTCACTCTACGGATCATCTGACGGTATCAGTTGGAGTTCAGTCAAATCCGGTATAAAGAGTCTGATTGTTTCAGGTGAGGACTACGGTACGCTGTGGGCCGTAAGTCAGGACAGCAGCCTGGTCAAGTCTTCAGATATGACAGAATGGACGACCGTACAGAAAGTTTCAGCTGACTTCCCTGATTCGGCCGCCTGCATGTACAGCTACTCTCTTGCCACCAACGCATCACTTACCAGAACCGTCATTGCCGGTTTGGCCGATGACACTCTGAACGCTGCGGTCTGGACCATCCTTTCCGGCGATACGGTATTGACCAGGGTTGACACTCCTGCCAACACCAACCTGTGCCTGCCCGCTTCTGCATGGCTGACGGTACTCAGGTACGACGATGCCCTTTTCAGCCTGGGACAGGGTCTTGACGGTTTCAGACAGTCGAACGACAACGGTATTACATGGTACATGTGTAACGAGTACGTTGAGGATTACTCATCGTGGAACCGTTACATGCAGTTGCCTAAGTCCCTCAAAGGATATACGAACGGTTTCGCTGCAGTAACTGACAGCAAGGGTTGCATTTGGATTATGACTGATGACGGGCGTGTATGGCACGGAGCCATTACCCGTCTGATAAAGAAATGATATGAGCAAGAGACTGACACTTCTCTCTGTGGTTCTGCTTCTGTTATGCGGCCCGGCTGCTGCGCAGGAGGATGGCTATCTGATGGAGATGGGCCTTGGCGGAGGTGGCAGTTTCTATATGGGCGACGCAAACAGCAGGCTCTTCAACAACACCAACGGTGTTTTTTCAGTGCTTGCAAGATATAACGTGAACCCCAGGTTCTCGCTCAAGGCAAACCTGGCATCGGCAGGTATCTCCGGAAGTACGGAGAATGCATATGGTGTCCTGCCCGGCGATGAACTCAAGTTCAGCCGTACTCTCTATGATTTCGGAGTTCAGGTGGAGTGGGGGTTCTGCGGTTACGGTATGGAAGGATGGAACGGAAACCACCGTCTGGCCCCCTACGGCCTGATGGGCATCGGCACAACGTTCGCCCCCAAACCGGCGCAAAACGATTTTGCAGTTAATTTCCCTGTCGGACTGGGTCTGAGATACAAATTGTCGGAGAGGGTCAACATAGGATTGGAGTGGACAATGAGGTTCTCCACATCGGACCGCCTTGACGTAGCCCATGCTGACGGAACGTCGCTCCAGGATCCGCTCATGATAAAGGGAAAGGGAATCAAGAACAAGGACAGTTACAGTTTTACTATGCTGTATGTTACATTTGATGTTTTCAAACGTCCTTGTCATTGTAACGACGAAGAATAAAGAGACATGACATATCAGGAACAATTGGACAAGAGCCGGATACCGCAGCACGTGGCTATCATAATGGATGGCAACGGCCGTTGGGCCGAACAGCGCGGCAAGCAGCGTACCGAGGGTCATATCCGTGGAGTCGAGGTGGTCCGCAAGATTATGGAGAACGCCGTTGAGCTGGGTATCAAATATCTCACGCTCTATACTTTCTCCACAGAGAACTGGAACCGTCCCGAGCAGGAGGTGACAGCTCTCATGGGGCTCCTGTTCAAGAATATCGAAGAGGAAGTCTTCATCAAGAACCAGGTCCGTTTCCGCGTGATCGGTGACATTGAGAGACTGCCGGCTCCGATTCAGGCCAAACTGAGCGAGTGCATCGAGCACACCAAGGACTTTGACCGTTCCTGCATGGTTCTGGCCCTGAGTTACTCCTCACGCTGGGAGATAACCCGTGCAGCCAGATTACTCGCCGATAAAGCCGCAAAGGGAGAACTCAACCCTTCAGACATAGATGAGAAGATGGTTTCGGAAAGCATGACCACCAATTTCATGCCGGATCCCGACCTTCTCATACGTACCGGCGGGGAGATAAGACTGAGCAATTACCTTTTGTGGCAGTCAGCATACACAGAACTCTATTTCTGTGATACTTTCTGGCCCGATTTCAATATGGAGGAGCTTTGCAAGGCCATCCTTGTATATCAGCAGCGCGAACGCCGTTTCGGCAAGACCGGTGCACAGGTGGCTGAGCAGAAACTGAACAAGACCCAAGAATGATGAAGTTTAGATTGAAACATATAATCACACTGTCACTGCTCATGCTGGCATGGATGCCCATGTCCGCCCAGACCGATGATGCCGAAGGACAGGAAAATCCTGTAATTCTCTATTCCGGTACTTCCAAGAGATATGAGATAGCCGATATCACCATAACGGGTATTGAAGAGAACAACCACAAGACCCTGCTGAAACTGTCGGGTCTGACAGTCGGTCAGCGCGTCTCGGTTCCCGGTCAGGACATCACACAGGCCATGAAACGTCTGTGGGCTACAGGTCTTTTTGCCAATGTCAAGGTAAGGGCTCTCAAGATATCGGGCGACAAGATATGGCTTGAGATGTTCATCGAACAGAACCCCAAGATCAAGGAGGTGGTGTTCCACGGTGTACGCAAGGGTGAGGCATCCGAACTTGAAGACAAAATCGGAATGTTCCCCGGCAGCCAGATCACACAGAACGGACTCAACCGCTCGGAGAAACTGATACGCAAGTATTTTGACGAGAAGGGATTCAAGGATGCCGATGTCCGCGTACAGCAGCGCGGAGAACCCGATGAGGACGGTCTGGCATATGTGGACGTCTATATCGACAAGAAGGAAAAGATCAAGGTCCGCACCATATACCTGGACGGTAACGAGGCTCTTACAGACAAACGTCTCAAGAGAATCATGAAGAAGACCAATGAGAAAGGCAAACTCAGCGAGTTCTTCCGTACCAAGAAGTTCGTGAACGAGGAGTATGAGGGTGATAAGAACAAGATTCTTGAAAAGTACGGTGAGATGGGTTACCGCGATGCGGTGATCTTATCGGACAGCGTGGCTTCAAACCATGACGACAATACCGTTGACGTATGGCTGAAGATTGAGGAGGGTGAACAGTACTTTATCCGCTACATCAACTGGGTGGGCAATACAGTCTACAACAGTGAGCAGTTGTCGGCCATGCTCGGCATGAAGAGAGGTGATGTCTACAACCAGAAGAAGATTGAGGACCGAACTCAGAAGGATGAGGACGCCATAAGCAGGCTGTACTACAACAACGGTTATGTAATGCTTAATCTCAATGTCGTCGAGGCCAACATAGTAGGTGACTCCATTGACCTTGAGATACGTCTGGCCGAAGGTCCGCAGGCTTCCATCAACCGCGTGATGATCCACGGTAACGACCGCGTCTATGAGAATGTGGTACGTCGTGAACTCTATACACGTCCCGGTGACATCTTCTCATATGAGGCATTGGAGAATTCCTTCCGTACGGTTGCCAACATGGGCCACTTTGAGCAGACCACCATCAATCCGGATATCGTGCCGGATCCCGTAAACGGAACGGTTGACATAGACTGGCAGCTTGAAAGCAAGGGTAATGACCAGGTTGAACTCTCCATGGGTTGGGGTCAGACAGGACTTATCGGAAGGGTTGCACTTAAGTTCACCAACTTCTCAATGTACAATCTCTTCCACAAGAGTGACAACTACCGTCTGTTCCTTCCGCAGGGAGACGGACAGACACTCTCCATCAGCGGTCAGACCAATGGTAAGTTCTATCACTCATACAGTATCTCATTCCTTGAGCCGTGGCTTGGAGGAAAACGACCCAATTCACTCTCCGTCAGCCTGTTCTATTCAAAGCAGACCGATATAAGCAGCAATTACTACAATTCGGCTTACTACCAGAACATGTACAACTACATGTACGGATACGGCAACTACTACGGAAACTACGGCAATTACGGATACTACAACAACTACGAATCCTACTACGATCCCGATAAGTACATCACAATGCTGGGTGCCAGTGTGGGATGGGGTAAGCGTCTGAACTGGCCGGATTACAACTTCACGTTCTTCACGGAACTCTCGTATACACGTTACAAACTGAAGCAGTGGGATTACTTCCTGATCAATAACGGAACGTGTAACAACATAAACCTGGGCTTTACCATCGGCCGTTCAACCATCAACCATCCTTACTTCCCGAGTTCGGGTTCGGAATTTGCCTTCTCGGCCTATTTCACTCCTCCTTACTCTCTGTGGGACGGTGTTGATTACGAGCATCTGGCTGCCGACAGGACATCGGCCACATATCAGGAGGAACTGCGTCAGAAACATAAATGGATCGAGTACAACAAGTGGAAGTTCCGCAGCCGTACATATACTTCACTCACTCAGGGCCTGAAGAGAAGACTTGTGCTTATGACACGTTTCGATCTGGGTCTGCTGGGTCACTATAACAAGTATAAGAGATCACCGTTCGAGACCTTCATGATGGGTGGTGACGGTATGAGCGGCGGCTCATACACCTACGCAACCGAGATTGTGGGACTGCGCGGTTATGACAACGGATCACTCACTCCCTATTCCGACGGTTACGCATACGCCCGTATGGCAGCCGAACTCCGTTATCCGTTGCTGATTGAGAACTCAACCCTCATTTATGCCCTGGCTTTCGTCGAGGGTGGTAATGCCTGGGACAGGATAGGTAAGTTCAATCCGTTTGACCTGAAGCGTTCGGCCGGTGTGGGTGTCCGCGTATTCCTCCCGATGGTGGGTATGATGGGTATTGACTGGGCTTACGGTTTCGATCCGATAAACGGTTCAAGACAGTATGGAGGAAGTCAGGTACACTTCGTCCTGGGTCAGGAATTTTAACTTGTCCCGCCAAACGGGTATAATATAAGTAGAACAACACTGAAAAAAATACGCTTATGAAGAAGACATTATCATTCGCAGCTATGTTGCTGCTTGTTTGCATCAGTGCTGGTGCACAGAAGTTTGCTTTGGTAGACATGGAGTATATCCTCAACAGGATTCCCGCATACGAGCGCGCACAGGAGCAGCTCAATCAGTTCTCAAAACGTTGGCAGGCCGAGGTCGAGGCTCTGAACCTTGAGGCTCAGACTCTCTACAAGAACTACCAGAACGAGGCTCTCTTCCTCTCCGAGGAGCAGAAAGCCAAGAAAGAGGAGGAGATTGTAGCCAAGGAGAAGCAGGCCACTGAACTCAAACGTCAGTACTTTGGCGCCGACGGCGAACTCTACAAGAAGCAGGAGAGTCTCATGGCTCCCATCCAGGATGAGATATACGAGGCTATCAAGCAGATCAGCGAGACCGAGGGATATCAGGCTGTCATTGACCGTTCATCGGCCGCCAGTATGATTTACGCCTCACCCAAGATTGACATAAGTAATGAGGTGCTCAAGAAACTGGGTTATTCAAACTAAATGCATATCTTTGCTGACCCGTTAACCATTTTACCAATCAGAAACAAAAACAGATCAACAATATGAAAAAGACTATTATCATTGCACTTATGGCAATTCTGCCTTTCGGTGCATTCGCACAGAAATTCGGTCATATAAACTCAGCTGACATCATTCCTCTGATGACAGAGTACAAGTCAGCTCAGGCTGAGCTTGAGGAACTGCAGAAGCAGTACAGAGAGGAGCTCAACTATATGCAGACCGAGTATCAGAAGAAAGAGGATGACTATTTCACCAACCGTGAGACACTTCCTGAGAGCATCCGTACCCGCAGGGAGCAGGAACTCGGTGAAAGCCAGCAGAAGATAACCCAGTACCTTCAGGATTGCCAGATGAATCTGGAGCAGAAGCAGTATGAACTGCAGAACGGTATCAACACCAAACTTCAGAAGGCTATCCAGTCAGTCGGCGAGGAGGGCGCTTATGTCTGCATCTTTGATATCGCAGGCGGCGGTGTACCCTATGTAAGCTCAACCTTGACCACCGATGTTACCGAGGCCGTAAAAGGCAAACTTGGAATAAAGTAATAAACTTTACACCATACTGTTAAGGGGAACCGGCTTATTGTCCGATTCCCCTTAACGGCTAAAAAACTAACCCGATATAATGAAAGTCAGAATCCTTCTTGCCATTTTTCTTTCCAACACCTTCCTGATGCTTTCAGCCCAGGAGGGGAAGTTCGGTTTCATTGATTTCAACGGAGCATTGAGGCGTATGCCGGATTATATCGCGGCCGAAGCCAATCTCCACAACATACAGTCTGAATATCAGGATGAACTGGACCGATCCAAACGTGAATTTGAGCGCCAGTATATAGAGTTCATGATGGAGCAGGATCATCTTTCGGCTTCTATTGTCGCCAAGCGTCAGAAAGAGTTGCAGCTTCTTATGGACAACAACGCTCAGTTCAAGGACAACGTCCAGATGGAACTTGAGTCCAAACGTGACGAAATGCTGCTTCCGCTTAAGAAGAAACTGATGACTGCCGTATCGGAAGTATGCGTGGAGCAGAACCTGGATTATGTGGTTGATACAGGTAAGGGAACCTATCTCTACATCAACCAGGAGAAAGGCGTTGACATATCGGAAATGGTATATGAGCGTCTTGGTATTGAAAGGAAAGTAGAGAAGGTTGTCGAAGGAGGACAGCCTGTTTTGAGTACGGAAGACAAAGACAATAAAGAAGAATAATGAGCAAGACCATTTTGTCCGAAAAGCCCGGTCCCATCGGTATTTTTGACTCCGGTTACGGTGGTTTGACCATTTTGAAGCATATCCAGAGTGCTATGCCTGAGTATGATTTCATGTATCTGGGTGACAACGCCCGTACCCCTTACGGAACGCGTTCATTCCAGGTGGTATATGAGTTCACTCTCCAGTGCGTGACCAAACTCTTTGAGATGGGTTGCCATCTGGTTATTCTGGCCTGCAATACAGCATCGGCCAAGGCTTTGAGGACAATACAGCAGATTGACCTTCCCCGTCTGGATGCCACCCGCAGGGTTCTGGGTATCATACGTCCTACGGTTGAATCAATCGGTGAATTGACCCAGTCCCGTCATGTTGGTCTGCTTGCCACTCCCGGAACGGTTAAGTCACTCTCTTATCCGCTCGAAATCAACAAACTCTTTCCGGACATTGTCGTAACAGGTGAGTCTTGTCCCATCTGGGTTCCGCTGGTTGAGTCAGGTGAGTCACAGTCGGACGGTGCAGATTTCTTTGTAAAGCAGCACATCGATAACCTGCTTGCCAAGGACAGTGAGATAGATACCATAATCTTGGGTTGCACTCATTATCCGCTGCTTCTGGACAAGATACGCAAGTATGTACCGGAAGGGATAAAGATCATCTCACAGGGAGAATACGTAGCCTCTTCACTGAAACTCTACATGGAGAGACATCCCGAGATGGATGCCCGCTGTACCAAGGGAGGAACCTGCCGTTATTACACGACAGAATCCTTGGATACGTTCCTTCCCAACGCATCCATTTTCCTTAAGCAGGCCGTTGACGCCGATTCAATCACTCTCTGATTTACGGATGAAACGTCGGGCGATAGGCCCGATGGGACGTACTGAGAGGAAACTGACCACAAGAACTGTGATCAGCACCAGTATTATGTCCTGAATCTTTATGCTGACAGGGTAGGCGTCAACAATGAAATTGCCGGCCGAACCCAAAGAGATGAATCCGTATTTCTGCTGCAGAAGTACTGCAATCACTCCAAGTATCAGACCGCTCACGGCGCCGATGAGCGAGATGAGCACTCCGTTGATGATGAAGATTCTCTCGACGGTCTTCTGCTCGGCACCCATGCTTTCCAACAGCCCTGCATCTTTCTGCTTCTCAACCATGAGCATGATGAGCGAACCTATGATATTGAAGCATGCTATCAGCAGTATGAATGTCAGGAACAGATATGAGATGAACTTCTCCATCTTGAAAACCTTGAATACATCCTTCTGCTGGTGGAGACGGTCCTGAACCTCGAATTCCTGTCCCAGAACAGTCTGAAGTTCACGCATGGCCTTACGCAGTGAAGTTCCCTCCTTAGTCTTTATCTCCAAGGCAGATGCCTCACCGGCACGGTCGGTAAGCTGCTGTGCCAGATCAAGTGAAATGAGAACGTAATTGTCATCATATTTCTCCTGTTCAACGCAGAATACAACTCCGGGCGAATAGATGCTGGCTGTGTTGAATGAAGTTGAGGGATTGGTCATGCTTATGCGACCCTCCTTTTTGGGAACATAAAGATAGAGAGGATAAGCGGGTTTCATTCCGCAGTCCATACGGCTCATCAGTCCTACACCCATAATGGCATAGTGGCATACCTCATCTTCAAGCATGTAGATTCCGTTACCCTTGAGCACGTTCTCAATGTTCACAAGGTCATGGAAACTGTCGTCCACGCCCTTGATCATGGTTATCTGCTGCTTGCTCTTGTAACTGATCAGCGCCTGTTCCTCGAGAGTGAAGGTATAAACGTCGATGAAATCGAGTTCTTTGGCTTTCTGTATCCTCTCGTCGTCCATGCTGAAGAATTTCCTTTCGGCCGATACCACCTTGATTTCCGGATCAAAATCCCTGAACAGCGATTCCACCAACTGATGGAAACCGTTGAACACTGAAAGGGTGCAGATGAGGGCGAACGACGCCAGCATGATTCCGGCCACCGATATGGCGGAGATCACGTTGATGACGTTATGGCTCTTCTTGGCAAAGAGGTAACGGCGTGCTATGTAAAACGGGAAATTCACTTCTTGAGCAGTTCGTCTATGTGGGCCATGTAGTCAATGGTCTTGTCAAGGAAGAAACGCAGTTCCGGGATGATGCGGAGCTGATGTCTTACTCTCTGACCAAGATCATATCTGATATCCTTTACGTTGTTGTTGATGTTCTTTACGGTCTCCTCACCCTTCTCGGAGGGGAAGATGCTCAGATAGACGCTGGCAATGCTCAGGTCGCTGCTTATCTTGACCTCGCTTACGGTTATCATCAGTCCCTTGGTAAGTTTGGTCTGATAGAGGAACAACTCGCTCAGTTCCTTCTGGATAAGTCTTGAAATTTTTTGTTGTCTTGTACTGTCCATATGCTGTCTTATTTCTTTCTGATTATAGTGAGTCCGTCACGGATTGGAATCATTGCCACCTCAACCCTGTCATCGGCCGCCACCATGTCATTGAACTTTCTGACCGCTACGGTCTGGGGGTCGGAGTCATAATCCATGTCAACCACATGACCGTCCCAGAGAGTGTTGTCGGCAACCATGTAACCGCCGGGTCTGAGATACTCCAACAGTGAAGAGTAGTATTGCGGATAATCCCTCTTTTCACCGTCAAGGAATATCATGTCAAACTCAAGTCCAAGTCCGGGAACCACCTTGAGAGCGTCGCCGATATGCAGATGAATACGGTCCGAATAGGGTGATCCTTTAAATCCCTTGAGGATAAAATCCTCCAATTCATCGTCAATTTCGACTGTATGGACGGCTCCTCCTTCAGGGAGTCCCTCAGCCATGCAAAGTGTGGCGTAACCGGTAAAAGTACCTACCTCAAGAATCAGCTGCGGCCTGATCATGGTCACCAGCATCTTGAGCAGACGTCCCTGGATATGTCCCGATGCCATACGGGGATTGAGCAGTCTGAGGTTGGTCTCACGGTATATGTTCCTTAGGAGTGCGCTCTCCGGCTCAATGTGAGCAGAGATATACTCTTCCAACAGGTCTTCGCCCGTATAACCGATACCTTGTCCCGATGTAGCCATAATTTATTATCTTTGTGCAAAGTTAATCGGTTTTTCTGACAATATGAAACCAATGCTGAACCGATACCGCCAGTACCTGTTGCTTGAGAAGTCGCTCTCACCCAACACGCTTGAGGCCTATATGGACGATGCGGGAAAACTGCTGGCTTACCTGGAAGACTGCGGCATAGAGATTGAGAAGGTCACTTTGGATGACCTGCACGGATTTGCCGCCGCCATGGGTGATCTGGGCATCGCCCCAAGGTCACAGGCCCGTATAATTTCAGGAATCAAATCCCTCTTCAAGTTTCTGAGTCTGGACGGTTACCGTCAGGATGATCCCAGCGAACTGCTCGAGGCTCCAAAAATCGGACGTCACCTGCCCGATGTCCTTTCGGTTTCAGAGATTGACAGTATCATCAGTCAGATAGACCTCTCCACACCGGAGGGTCATCGTAACAAGGCCATGATAGAGACCATGTACAGCTGCGGACTGCGTGTATCGGAACTCTGTTCACTCAAGATGGAGGACCTGTTCCTGAATGAAGGTTTCATCCGCGTTACCGGAAAAGGCAGCAAACAGCGTCTGGTTCCCATATCCGACAAGGCTATTAAAGAGATAGACAATTACCTTAAGGACCGATGCCATATCGATATCAAACCCGGTGCCGAACCGTATCTGTTCCTGAGCATAAGACGCGGACGTCCGCTGTCCAGGGTAATGGTCTTCGACATTGTTAAGAATCTTACGGCAATGGCCGGAATTAACAAAACAGTAAGTCCGCACACCTTCCGCCACTCCTTTGCCACTCACCTGCTGGAGGGCGGAGCCAACCTGAGGGCTATCCAATGTATGTTGGGACATGAAAAAATATCTACTACCGAGATCTATACACATATCGACAGAAGCCGTTTAAGAGAGGAAATTGTGTCACATCACCCCCGAAATCAGCAATAAATTCACATTTTTTGACAAAATCACCTCTTTTTATTAAAAATATTGGGCTCAGGCCTTTGTATGTATCATTCTTTTTGTAGTTTTGTGCTCGTATGCACTATAGGCAAATACGTTTAACCAACAATTAATAACAAAACTATGACAAAATCTAGTCGTTTTGCGCTCTTTTGCGCAGGTGTCCTGATGCTTGCAAGCTGCAAGAACTTCCAGGTCAAAGAAGAGTACTTCGTAGTAAATCCTAATCCCCTTGAAGTTCAGGGCGGCGAGGTTAACTACACTGTAACCGGTACATTCCCCGAGAAGACTTTCATCAAGAAGGTTGTATGCGTTGCTACTCCCGAGCTCCGTTGGGAAGGCGGTTCAGTTAAGGGTGAGCCTGTAACTCTCCAGGGTGAGAAGATTACCGGTAACAACCAGGTTATCGAGTGGAAGGAAGGTGGTTCATTCACCTACAACGGTAACTTCAAGTATCAGCCCGAGATGGCTAAGTCAGAGCTTTATGTAACATTCGAGGCTACCAAGAAGGGCAAGCCCATCGAAGTTGAGCCCGTTAAGATCGCTGACGGTGTTATCTCAACCGCAGAGCTCTATGCCGAGACCGCAAAGGGTGCCAATACCGCAGGTTCAAAGGATGCTTTCCAGCGCATCATCAAGCAGGCTCAGGATGCTAACATCATGTTCGTAATCCAGCAGGCTAACGTACGTTCATCAGAGACCAACAGCGACGCTGTCAAGGCTTTGAAGGAGTCTTTGAAGAACTTTGCTGCCGACACCAAGAACTATGCTATCGACAACGTTGAGATTTCAGCATACGCTTCACCTGATGGTGGTTTCAAACTGAATGACAAGCTGGCTGCACAGCGTGAGAAGAACGCTGCCAACTATGCTAAGAACGAGGTTAAGAAGGCTAAGTCAACCGCTGCTATCGAGTCAAAGTACACCGCTCAGGACTGGGACGGTTTCAAGTCACTGGTTGAGCAGTCAAATCTGCAGGACAAGGATCTCATCATCCGCGTTCTTTCAATGTACGATGATCCCGAGAAGCGTGAGGCCGAGATCAAGAACCTCTCAGCTGTTTACAAGGATCTTGCTGCTGACATTCTCCCGCAGCTGCGTCGTGCCCGCCTGACTCTGAACTATCAGATCATCGGCCGTTCAGACGAGGAGATCCAGGAGGCTTACAAGACTGACGCTTCTGTTCTGAGTGTTGAGGAGCTGCTCTACGCTGCTACTCTGACTGAGGACAAGGCTGCCAAGAAGGATATCTACACAACCGCTTCAAAGAACTATCCTAACGACTACCGTGCATTCAACAACCTCGGTGAGATCGCATTCAAGGATGGTGACTTTGCAACTGCTGAGGCTAACTACAAGAAGGCTCTTGCCATCAAGGCTGATGCTCCTGAGGTTAACACCAACATGGGTCTGCTCTGCCTGGCACAGAACAAGCCTGCTGATGCTCAGGCTTACTTCGCAAAGGGCGGCCAGAGCTCAGAGAACAACGAGGCTCTCGGTAACATGTACATCGCACAGGGTCAGTATGAGCGCGCTCTCACTGCTCTGAAGGGCAGCAACACCAACGGTGAGGCTCTTGCAATGATCATGACTAAGGATTACGCCGGTGCTCAGAAGGTTCTTGCAGCTGTTAAGAATCCTGACGGCAACACCGCTTACCTGGCTGCTGTAGCTGCTGCTCGCACCAACGATGCTGCTGCTGTAGCTCAGAACCTCAAGAAGGCTGTAAGCCTCGACTCTTCACTGAAGGAGAAGGCACAGAAGGATCTTGAGTTTGCTAAGTTCCAGGATGCTGTAAACGCTCTCTGATTATAGAAGAACAATAATTTTCGCGTGAACAAATGCCGGAAGATGAACTGACGGCGCTGCTCACTCTAAACAGAATAGATGGACTGGGATGTATAGGTGCTAAATACCTGTATGAACAGTTAGGCAGCGCGCAGGAGATCTTCAGGAATCGCGAACATCTTAAAAAAATCATACCTGGAATCACCACGCAGACAATAGATGCGTTGTGTGATTCCAGGTATGATTCTTTTATCCGTGAAGAACTTGTCTTTATTGAAAAACACGGTATTAGATGCGTTACTATCGCTGATTCTGATTATCCTGCACGTTTGTTGGACTGTCACGATGCTCCTCTTGTTTTGTTTTCATTGGGCAACGTCAATTACAATGCAGCCAGGACGGTTGGCATTGTAGGCACTCGCAAGGCCACTGATTACGGCCGCCGTATGTGCCACACCTTTATTAAAGAGCTGCATGAACTGTGCCCTGACATAACCATTGTCAGCGGCCTGGCATACGGCATAGATATTGAATCCCACAAAGCCGCCCTTGAGGTCGGGTTCCCGACTGTCGCAGTACTTGCACACGGACTGGATATGATCTATCCGTCGGCTCACAGGCCTGTTGCAAAACAGATGCTGTCCGATGGTGGTCTGGTTACCGAGTATATGTCAAGAACCGCCCCGCTGGGTCCCAATTTCGTACGCCGTAACCGAATTATCGCGGGACTGTCGGATGCGGTGGTGGTAGTGGAGTCTGCAGCAAAAAGCGGATCGCTCATCACAGCCGAGATAGCCGGGAGTTATAACCGTGAATGTTTTGCCTTTCCGGGCAGCGTCGGTGATCCTTACTCCGTGGGGTGCAACGAGCTTATACGGGATAACAGGGCAGGTCTCATTACCTCTGCTTTCGATATGGTCAACGCCATGAACTGGAATGACCGTAAAAAAGGTTCTGCGGTGCAGAAAGAACTGTTCCCTGAACTAACTGAAGAGGAAGACAAAGTCTATCAGAGAATAAGACTGAAAGTGCAGGGCGTACATATAAGCACACTGATGACGGAACTCAACATTCCGTATCCGCATCTTTCAACGATACTTTTCAGTCTTGAGATGAAGGGTCTTATTATGCAGGCTCCGGGATCACTGTGCAAACCATTATAGTTTGCGCAGTGAATCCTTGAACTGTGAAGGAGTCATTCCTGTCTCCTGCTTGAAGACAGTGCTGAAGTACTGGCTCTCGGAGAATCCTGTCTCCTCGGCGATGGTACCTACTGACTTGTTGGTCTTGGAGAGCATCTCCTTGGCCACGTCTATCCTTATGCGGCGTATGTACTTGTTTGTGGATGCGCCGACCAGGTTGTTCATTTTGTTGAACAGCGTGGTGCGTGACACATTCATGTGGTCCACTATCATGTCCACACCCAGCATGGTGTTGCTCAGGTTCTCGCGGATAAAGCGGTTCAGCTTGAGTACGAACTGTTCATCGGCGGCACTGAATGTCTGATCCTCGGAGATGGCTGTAAAGAACGATGTGGCGTACTGTCGCTTGATCTCGTAACGGTTCTTGAGCTGGCTCCTGATAATCTTGTACAGAAGCTTGGAGTCAAACGGTTTGGGCAGGAATGAATCGGCGCCCATCTTGTAACCCATATCCTGATTCTTGGGATCGCTTCGTGAGGTAAGCAGGATCACGGGAATACTACTTAACTCCAGATCGGTCTTGATTGTCTTACAGAGTTCGAAACCGTTCATGCGGGGCATCATGATGTCACTGACTACTACGTTAGGCATTCGCTGGCGTATCAGATCCAGAGCTTCCTTACCGTCGTGGGCTGTGTAGATGGTTTTGAAGAGTGAGGAGTACTCATCTTTGATGAACTGCAGGATGTCATCCTGGTCATCGACAATAAGCAGGGTCATGCTCTTGGTGTCGAAATCAACCTCCTCGGTCTGTGCAGGCACCTCAATGGTTCCGAAATCGGTTGTCTCGGGCATTACAGTAATCTGAGGCTTGACAGGTGCACTTTGGTATTTCTCGCCAAGGTTATCCGGTATCTCGATTGTGAATGTTGAGCCCGGACCGTTATTCTTTTCGGCCGTGATGCTACCGTCAAGCAGTTCAATGAGCAGTTTGGCTTGTGACAGACCCAGTCCGTAACCGGGTATGTTCTCATTCTCCCTGTAGTAACGCTTGAACAGTTCCTCGGGACGGCAGGTGAATCCGCGGCCTTCATCGTGGAACTTCATCCAGATACGACCCTTTTCGTGACCGGTTGAAACGGTTATGGTTCCGGTATCGCTGTACTTGATGGCATTTGACATGATGTTGTTGACGACAGTTTCAACCATCTTTACATCCATGTCAACCTTACCCAGATCCTGCATGGGAATGAACTCTGTTTTCAATCCCTTTGAATAGCAGTCAATCTTGAAGTCTTCTATTATCTTTCCAAGCCATTCGTTCAGGTCAACCTGTTCGATGGAGATATCGTTCCTGCTTATGTCATTGGTGCCCTTGTCAAGAATCATATCCACCATCTCGGTCATCTTCTGAACCTGGTTGAAGATACGTTCCAGACGTTCGTAGTCGGTGCTCTTGACGGTCTTCTCCTCAAGCATGTCCTTGACGGGGTTGTATATGAGCGAAAGCGGCGTACGCAGTTCGTGAGCCAGATTGGAGAGCAGTGATATCTTGTCGTCCTTGTGTTTGTTCTCCTGGGCGTTGATGGCTCGGTCCATATCAATCTGTTTGAGGCTTATGCCTACCTTGGAGATGGTGACGCTTATAGAAATGATAAGGACTATGATGAGCAGGTATGCCGGAACGGTCATGATGAACGGTCTGGCTACATTGTAGGACAGGATAGTCTGCGGTTCACTCCATCCCTGAATGGTTTTTTGACTGACTGTGAGGGTAAATGAACCGTGACTTGATTTTGGTATGGAGTATTCCGTACTGTTGGTGATGGTTTCAGAAACGGGGAAAGGACGTCCTTTCTTGAGCAGGACGAACTTGAGGGGAACCGGCCTTGAGGGGTCAAACTGGTCAACTGCCACATGAACATTCAGAAGGGAGAACTTATTGGGAATGCTCAGGGGCTTGTTCTGTTTGTTGCCGTTACTCTCATATATCACTCCGTCCATAACAATCTTTGTCAATTCGACGGGATAAGGATTGCTGTTGTAGCGTATGGTGACATCATCGGGATTGATTACGATAAAGCCAGAAGTATTGGGGAAGTATACATATCCTTTCCTGGATACGATTGAGAAACCGGGCAGGAAGTTGATCATGGTACCGCAGTCACGTCCGGAGTAGGTGAAAGGCTCCTTGAAATCCTTGTCATTGGTATCAATCATTATCATGAACGCTTTGTCAGTGGTTATCCAAAGGTGGTCATGACGGTCTATTGACATGGAAAGGAATACTCCGTAGTCCTTGTTGTCCATTACCTTGGACAGCTTGTTGGCTCTGGGATCGTAACTGATTATCTCGTCGGGAGAGCAGGCCCAGATGATGCCTCTGGAATCCTCTACGACGTTTGAAATATCGCTTTGGTCATCCTCGGGAGATTGGAACACAAGACGTGCCAGAAGAGTTCTGTAGTCAATCTCATAGATACAGCCGTTGCATACGACCATTGCATGTGAAGGACGGTCCTTGACATCCACTACAACGCCTCTGTTCTCCTCGCCGTTCTTTTGGAGAATTATCTCACGGATTTCTTTGGTGCTGCGGCGGTATATGAGATGACGTCCGTTACAGTTGAACAGCATGATGTCACCGTCGGGAGTTGTAATGGTTTTGAGGTTGGTCAGTCTTGACGATGATATGTTTATGCCTGCTTCGGCCATAAACGTAGCGGGTGTTACCCTTCCCGTTCTCTTGTTGAAAAGGTACAACCCCATTGAACGGTCTGTTATCAGCAGGTTTTCACTGTCAAAGCTGCAGATTCCCGAAATCCTCATTCCCTGGGTTGACGGATAATAGGTCTGCTGTTCGGTCTCCTCGTTGAACTTGCTGAGTCCGAATCCTGCAGATCCGAACCAGAATGTTCCGTCGGTCTCCTGATATCCCGAGATAGGTATGCTGAATGTTTCAGAATTGTGCTCGACAACAGGGTTGCTGATGTTATGGAAAAAAGAACGCTTCAAGGTTACAATTCCGCGATGCAGGGTTCCCAGGATAAGTTCGTTCTCTTCAAGGTCTACATCGGCACACAAAACATGCAGGGAACCTATTTTGCCGAATAACTGGTCATCGGCCTTTCCTGTCTTGCGGTTAAGGACTGATATTCCCTGCTCGGCAGTGCAGACCAGCAGACTGCTGTCAGTGAGTTCTGCCAGGCAGATTATGTTGTCTTTAGTCAGACTGGAATTGGAGGAGTCATAGTGGGCTATCATGTCAAAACCGGATTTCACATAGTATCCGGTTATTCCCTTGTCCTTGTAGGCTATCCACAGGATATCCTTGGAATCGATGAAAACGGTCCTGCTTATGACATTGTATCCTAACGGATCCATATGAGTGAGGGCGCCCGTAGAGGTGTTGAGGTGGTATATTCCGCGGTCATCCTCGACCAGAAGTATCTGGCTGGGGTCGCTTGATACCAGAAGCATCTTGGTGAAATGGAACTGACGCTCCGAGGGGAACTGAGCCACAATCTGTGTAGTGCCGGTACTCAGGTCATACATCATCACGGCGCTCATTGGCATGTTGTAGAAATAGGCCGAATCACCTACCATCATTATGTATTCGGTTCTCAGAATGTTGCCCTCATAGGTAACAAGACGTGTCGAGTCATTATCTGGATCAAAGTCTATGATATGGTTGGTGGTAGCCAGAATGGCACGTCTTGAACAGCCTATTGAGATGACATCACCTGTAACGATGTTATCCTTGCCTACGGTAAAATACTGGTACTGACGAATGGCTCCGTTCGATATCAGATTGGCTCCGTTGGTGGTTCCCACCCAGAGTCTTCCGTAGGAATCCTTGGCAAATGACCTGACCGCGTTACAACTCAGACCTTTGTCAATGGTTATCTCAACCTGCTGTGTGTAATATGCACTGACGGTCAGACAGGTTATGGCTGATAACAGTAATGTCAAGAACCTCTTTTTCATATGACGGTAATACTGTGATTGTTGTGCTAATGTAGTAAAATTGAAATTAATGGACAAACGCGTGCTTCATTCTTACTGCTGTCGTACAGATTGCAGAGTCTTACCTGTAGCCCGTTTGAAATCCTTGTTCATAGCATCCACGCTTGAATAGCCTGTCTGCTTTGCTATTGATTCCAGGTCTTCTTCAGTACCGGTCAGTTTATCCTTGATGATACTTACCTTGATCCTGGTCAGATAGTTGGTCAGATCCGTTCCAAGCAGTCCCTTCATCTTCTTGAGCATGACGGAACGTGAGATTCCGGTTTGCTTGAGGATGTAATCCGCATTGAAAGAAGGATCTGATATGAACTGTTCAATCAGAGAGTTGAGAGAGCCGATGAACTCCTCGTCGGTTACGCTGAATGTCTGGTCGGAACTCATCTTGCTGAAGAATCCGAAGTTGTACTGACGTTTTATCTCGAACCTGCCGCCAAGCTGGCTGCGTATGAGGGCAAACATCTGCTTGACGTCATACGGTTTGGGTATGAATGCATCGGCACCCATCTTGTATCCCAGGGTCTTGTTGCGTTCGTCACTGCGTGACGTAAGCAGTATGACGGGTATATGACTGAAATCAAGCGTACTCTTTATATATCTGCACAGTTCGAATCCGTCCATGTCGGACATATCGATATCACTGACAACCAGGTCGATGTCCGTACCCTTGAGCAGACTGACTGCCTCTTTACCGCTGTTAGCGGTCTGAATGCTCTTGAACATTCCTTCAAACTCATCGTTGAAGGATTGGGTTTCATTCTTATCGGCACAGACAAAGAGAACGGTCATGTCGTTGGTGTCGAAGTCCTGAGCCATGCCTTCCAGTGTACCGTCTTCAGATTTGGCAGCTTTAGAATTACCTGCGGCTGATTCGGTTGATTTGGATGAAGAGTATTTCTTATCGGCCGCAATCGGGAACTCCATGAAGAAGGTCGAACCTACTCCGTCCTCGTTGTTGAATGCCGACATGATACCTCCTATCAGGCTTAACTGCAGTCTTGCATAGGGGAGTCCCAGACCGTAACCGGGGATTGAACTGTCCACATTATCCCTGTAGTAACGCTTGAACAGGTCCTCTGCGTCACATGAGAATCCGCGGCCCTGGTCCTTGACCGATACACGTATCGTCTCACCGACTTTCTCGGTGGATACGGTAATGGTTGTTCCCGGACTGCTGTATTTGATGGCGTTGTTCACCATATTTGAGAGTCCGGTCTCAATGATTCTCTTGTCAATGGATACTATGCCGATGGAGTTGTCCATGATGAACTTAAGGCTGAATCCCTTGCCGTAGCAGTCTATTCGGTAATCCTCAAGGAGGAAGTTGAGCCATTCGTTGAAATTGACGTCTTCTATCAGAATGTCGGCCTTGTTGACATCGGCACGGCTGCTGTCCAGAATCATGTTGACCATTACGGTCATCTTGTTGACCTGATTGAATATTCGCTCCATACGCTCGTAATCGATTCCGTCCACTGATTTTTCCTGCAGGAAGTCCTTTACGGGATTGTATATGAGCGAGAGCGGTGTGCGCAACTCATGGGCAATATTTGAAAGGAACGCAATCTTGTCTTCGCGGTTCTTGATGTCCTGGGCGGCTATAGCCTTCTCCAGACGGTTCTTTTCCCTGTTGCTTGAGAAACGTGCAATGGAGTAACCGAATACCAGCATCAGCAGAAGTGCGGAAAGAACACCGGGTATGGTACCCAGGAAATGTTTGGGAACCCTGAAACTGAGTATGGTCTGCGGCTCGCTCAATCCTTTACGGTAAGCCTGTCTGATAACTACGTGATAGGTTCCGTAATCCAGTTTAGGTATAGATATAGCGGTTCCTGTCGTGCTGACGGCCCTGACCAGGATGTTATCCCTGTAGATATCGTAAATGATGAGGTGAGGATAGGTCGGGTTGAATGAGTTTGCCGAGAATTCCAGGTCCAGTTCCCTGTATTTGGTGGGCAGTCTCAAGGGATGATTGACAGAGTTCTGTATCTCCTGGAGCGAATAATCCTTCTTGTCTGTATGGGCGGCAGTGCAGATGACATCCACCGGCGGAGTGTCAATCATCAGCGAACTGTTGGTGTTTATGGTCACCATTCCGATGGAGTTGGGGAACAGGATTATGCCGGACTTGGTGCAGAGTGAGAAACTGTTCAGGAATCGTGAACTGGGAACGCCATCCTCAATGGAGTAGAGCAGAAGTTCCTTCTTTGTCGGATCAAACAACTGGATGTACTCATTGGTGGTAGTGAACCATATCCTGTCCCTGGTGTCAACGGCTATGTTCAGGAATCGGCCGTTACCCCATGTTTCTACAAGGATCTCGTCAAAGTTGGAACGCGGGTCATAACGGTGCAGTCCGTCAGGTTCGGTAAAGAATAGATCCCCCTTGGAATTGGTCTTTAGAGAGGTTATGTTGTGTATGACCTTATCCTTGTTCTGATAGATGCACCTGCTTTCAAGAGAGGAATAGTTTATCTCTATGATGGTTCCCCTGTAGGTGACATACACGGCATACGGGGTGGAGCAGACATTCTCTACAAGTTTGATTGCTTCATTATCCTGTGAGAACAGCAGCAACTCCTCAAGTTTTGCAGAGTTTTTCCTGTAGACGTAATGGTGTGAACTGAAGTTGAAGATAAAGACATCTCCATTGTCGGCACGGGCCAGCTGTACGTTCCTGAGGTCTGCATATGAGGGCGTGGGGATGTCGGGATAACGTGAACCGGGATACATGAACCTGCTTTGGATGCGGTTGAAGAAGAGCAGTCCCAGTTTTTCATCGGCTATTAGGAAAAAATCTTCATCATCAAGGGGGCACATGGAGACAACCTTCAGTTTTTCGGTACCTTTAAGGACGGTTCTCTGCTGAGTGACAGGATCTATCCTGATCAGACCGTTGCCCATGGTTGAAATTATTACGGTACCCTCGGGTTCTTCAAAGGCAGATATGTAGTTTTCAAACCCGATTATTCCTTCATCATGCTCATACAAATGACGTATCTGTCCGATGAAAGTCTTCTTGATGGAGATGAGTCCGTAACCGGCTGTGGCGTAGAGCGTTTCACGGTCCTCGGAGTTGACCATCGTAGAGGTGACGTTCTTGAGGGTGTTGACGATTTCCACCGTGACTTGATCATTGTCAATGATGTTGCTTCGTTCAATGATGCAGATTCCTGCATCCGAGTGGGCTGTCAGCAGGTTTCCGTTGGGAAGCGGAGTGATGAGTGAAATGTCATCCGAAAGAAGACCTATGTTGGCTGTGTTGTACTGGGCTACCTTTTCATAGCCGGCGTTGATGTAGTATCCTTTCAGTCCTTGGGACGGAACAGAGAGCCAGATAATGTTGCTCTTGTCTATGGCCGTGGCTTTTGCAATGATGGGTCTGTCGGTTCCCGGTACGTGTTCAAGGGACCCGGTGTTACGGTTGAACTTATAGAGACCCAGTTTGTCATCGGCAAGATATATGACAGAGGCATCTGATTCGGAGCGCAGAATCTTTACGAAATCATAGTCTTCCTTCTCGGAGAAAGAGGCCACCATCGTGCATTCCGAACTCTCAGTGTCAAATGTAAAGAGGGCATGCATGTTGGAGTCATAGAAGGTGGCGACATCTCCCTCAAGCAGGAGATCCCTGGTTTTGAGTATGATGTCGTTGAACTTGAGCGTTATCGCAAATTTGTTCTTGTGGTCATAGCAGAGGATACGGTCCTCACATGCCAGCAGTATGCTTTCGGTACAGACTATGCTGTTTACTTTACCCAGCATGACAAGTCCTCCTTCAGATACTATCTCCCTGATGTTGGTGACGGTACCGTTGGATATAACGGACAGTCCAACGTCAGATCCCACCCACAGACGGCCCAGTCTGTCTTTTGCCAGTACATTGAGAGTCTGGCTTTCAAGTCCGCTGCCTATGGTGCTTTGGGATATGGTCAGACCATTGACAGCCCACAGTAAGGAAGTGTATAGTATTGCAAGTGATAAAGCAATGAATCTCCTCATATTGTAATGCCCTTTATATCACTACAAAACTAATCAAATGCCGTCTTAAAAACAAGAGCGTGCGGATATTTTCCGCACGCTCCTGATATAAAGGAAAAACTCCGTAATCAGAGGTTGGGGTTGTATTTCTTCCACTCGCTTACTGCGGGGAGAACGCCCAGTGAGATAACCTCGTCACGCATAGCCTGGAGGTGCTTGTAGCTGGCCTCGATGTCAGCCATCTCAGTAGCGGTACCCTTGACGTCAGTGTAGTGAACGCCGGTAGCGTCGATGGTTGAAGGCATAGCCATCATCACGTTCTGGAACTGTGAGTTGTTTACGTAGCAGCCTGCGGGCCACTCAAATTTCTCACCGCCCATGGCAGCGCCGATCATCTCGATTGAAACGAATGAGGGGCTCTGGAATGATGAACGTCCGCGAAGCTCGATGATCTTGGCACCGCCCTTGATAACATCCTGCTTCATCTGTGCCCACTGCTCGTTTGTAAGAGCGGGAGTGCCGATGATGTCGGTCAGAGGCTTGCCGTCAACCTTTGCGGTTGATGCGAACACTGCCATCTGCTCACCGTGACCACCGTATGTGCGTGCAGTGGTAACCTTGTCCTGAGCAATACCGAAGTGCTTGGCAAGTGCGCTCTGCAGACGAGTTGAATCAAGAGCTGCAAGTGTGGTGATCTGTGAAGGTTTCAGACCTGAGTAAACCAGAGTAACCAGACCGGTGATATCGGCCGGGTTGAAAATGATAACGCAGTGCTTCAGGTCAGGGCAGTAAGTCTTGATGTCCTTACCCAGCTGCTCGGCGATCTTGGCGTTGCCAACCAGCAGATCCTCACGGGTCATGCCTGCCTTACGGGGTGCGCCACCTGATGAAACCATGTACTTGGCATCCTTGAAAGCCTCCTCAACCTTGTCGGTGAATGTGATGTTCACACCGGGGAATGCGCAGTGGCGGAGTTCCTCAACTACACCCTCCAGACCGGGAAGATAAACATCATAAAGGCAGATGTTTGATGAAAGGCCCATCATAATGGCTGTCTGAGCCATGTTTGATCCGATCATACCGGCTGCGCCAGAGATGACCAGTTTCTCATTTGTCAAAAACTTCATAGCTGTTTTAAGTATATAAGTCCGTTATTTTTGTCTTGGACCACAAAAGTAATCAATAACTTGTTAGATTGGAATATAAATTCAGAAAAGTTGCACTATTTTAGCACCTGAAAAAAAACATATCCGGATATGGCAATCATCAAATCAGTCAGAGGCTTTACCCCTCAAATCGGAGAGGATTGTTTTCTTGCCGAGAACGCAGCGATCATAGGTGATGTGGTTATCGGTGAAGGGTGCAGCATTTGGTTCGGAACGGTGCTCCGCGGTGACGTGAATTCCATCCGCATAGGCAACGGAACCAACATACAGGACGGCTCAGTCATCCATACCCTTTATCAGCGTTCAACCACCGTAATAGGTGACAATGTATCGGTAGGACACAATGTTACCATCCATGGAGCCGAGATTAGGGATAACGCTCTGATAGGTATGGGTTCAGTAGTCCTGGATCATGCCGTAGTGGGCGAGGGTGCCATCGTAGCCGCCGGATCAGTCGTACTCAGCAAGACTGTCATCCCGCCCAACACCATCTGGGCCGGCGTACCAGCCAAGTACGTAAAGGATGTTGACCCCGAACAGGCCAAAGAAATCAACCAGCGCATAGCACGTGATTACCACATGTATGCTGGTTGGTACAAAGACTAGTTGAGCCCTATCTCACCTAGGATTTTATCGGATGTGCCGCTGCTGCTGCGGACGTAGTCACCGGCGTTCTTTCCTGCTTTCTTGAGGAATCCGGGATCACTGATGAATTTGTCAATCAGTATTCTCAGACTGTAGGCATCGGTTATCTCGAAGCCGCCCTTTACGTGTTTGAGGTCCTGAGCCTCGCGGAAACGCTGGTTGTTGGGACCGAACAGCACCGGTATGTCAAATACCGCCGCCTCAAGCACATTGTGAATACCTACTCCGAATCCGCCGCCGATGTAGGCTATGTGGCCATAGCGGTAGATGGATGAAAGCATGCCGAAACAGTCTATGATGAGGGTGTCATAACCCTTGATGTTCTCAAGTGTAGCCTTTGAGAGGCGGATGCAGTCACGTCCCTTAAGACGGTTTTCAATCTCAACCAGATGCTCCTCATGAATTTCATGGGGGGCGATGATGAGTTTCCAGTCGGGCTTGGTCATGAAATAGGGGATGAAGAGTTCTTCATCGGCCGGCCATGAACTTCCTGCTATAAATGTGGGGTCACCGTTTACGAACTTCTCAATGACGGGGAACTGCTTTGAAGCGGCTGCCACCTCCAGTACGCGGTCGGCGCGTGTGTCACCCACGATGGAGACATCGGTTATGCCTATGCTCTTGAGCAGGTCCTTTGAATGGCGGTCCTGGACAAAGAGATGCTTGAAGTATGTCAGCGCCTTTGCATATCCGCGGCCGTACCACTTGAAGAATAACTGGTTGTCACGGAATATTGATGATATGCTGAATATCTCGATGTTTCTCTTGTAAAGTCCTCTCAGGAAGTTGGGCCAGAACTCGTACTTGATAAAGAAAGCCTTCTCTATATTGACGCAGTCCAGGAATCGGCGGACATTGATGGGTGTGTCAAAGGGAATGTAGCATACAATATCGGCTCCCTTGTAATCCTTGCGGACCTCATAGCCCGAGGGTGAGAAGAAGGTAAGCAGGATCCTGCATTCGGGATGCTTGCTGTGAATTCTTTCGATGAGCGGACGACCCTGCTCGAACTCTCCCAGTGATGAGGCGTGGAACCACAGGTATTTGGACTCCGGGTCCACCTGACTCCTGATGGTGTCCAGGATATGGTTATGTCCCTTAATGAGAAGACGGGCCTTCTTATTGAATAATGCCGCTATATTTATACACAGCGCATACAGATAAATGCCTATTGTGTAGATAATCATCTCTTGTATTTAACAGGAAAGTTCCGAAATGGCCTTGCGGGCACGTCTTAAAGTCTCTTCACGTCCCAGGAAATCGGTGATGCAGAAGATCTGCGGACCCATGGCTGCTCCTACAAGAGTAACACGCAGGGCGTTCATGACCTTACCGGTGGCGTAGCCCTTGGAGGCTATCCACTCCATTACCTTGGGCTCAAGTGTCTCACCGTTCCAGTCGGGCTGGGCCTCCAGGAAATCGCAGAGTTCGGCAGTTGTCTTGGGAGCCTCGTCCTTCCACCATTTCTTGAGTGACTTCTCATCAAACTCGGTAGGAGCCTGGAACAGGTATGAGCAGTTGTCCCAAAGTTCACCTACAAAGTTTACGCGGTTTTTGACAAGACCTACGGCAGTCTCCACGCGCTCCATGGGAGCCTTGACTCCGTGACTTTCAAGAATGGGGTTGAACAGCTGGGCAATCTCGCGATCGCTCTTGAGCATTATGTATTCGTGGTTGAACCAGACGAGTTTCTGATAGTTGAAACGGGCGCCGGCCTTGCTGCACTTCTCCAGGTTGAAGAGGTCAACCATCTCATCCATGGTCATGATCTCGCGGTCATCGCCGGGGTTCCAGCCCAGCAGGGCAAGGAAGTTGATCACAGCCTCGGGCAGATAGTCTTTCTCGCGGTAGCCCGATGATACCTCACCTGTCTTTGGATCATGCCATTCAAGGGGGAATACGGGGAATCCCAGACGGTCACCGTCACGTTTGCTCAGTTTGCCGTTACCCTCGGGCTTGAGCAGCAGGGGCAGGTGGGCGAACTGCGGCATGGTATCCTCCCAGCCGAATGCACGGTACAGAAGGACGTGCAGAGGAGCAGAGGGCAGCCACTCTTCGCCACGGATTACATGGGTAACTTCCATCAGATGGTCATCGACTATGTTTGCCAGATGGTAAGTGGGAAGCTGGTCTGCTGATTTGTAGAGAACCTTGTCATCCAGTACGGACGAGTTGATGGTAACCTTGCCGCGGATAAGGTCATCGACCTCAACCTCCTGGTCGGGTTCGATGAGAAAACGTACCACGTATTGGTTGCCGCCGTCAATGAGAGCCTTGACCTCATCGGCCGGCAGGGTAAGTGAGTTGCGCATCTGACCGCGGGTGGCGGCATCGTACTGGAAATTGGGAATCTCGGCGCGCTTGGCCTCGAGTTCTGCTGGGGTGTCGAAAGCTAAGTAGGCCTTGCCTGCATCCAGCAGCTGGTCAACATACTTCTTGTAGATCTCCCTGCGCTCCGACTGACGGTAGGGACCGTAGTTGCCGCCAAAGGAAACACCTTCGTCGAACTTGATTCCGAGCCAGCGGAAAGCTTCAAGTATATATTCCTCAGCACCCGGTACAAAGCGGTTGCTGTCAGTATCCTCTATTCTGAAAATAAGGTCACCCCCGTTTTTGCGGGCGAACAGGTAGTTGTAAAGTGCAGTACGTACGCCACCGATGTGAAGCGGTCCTGTGGGACTGGGCGCAAAACGCACCCTGACGCGGCGGCTGCCTGAATTGTCTGTCATCTCTTTCGTTTTAGCGGTGCAAAAGTAATCATTTTATCATGAAAAAGCCTTATTTTTACAAGCCAACAAAGTAGTATAATCTTAATGAATGATAAAAGACGCTTTTTAAAGAGTAACCGTAGTCTTCTGGTCATATTGTCAGTGGTTTCTGCGCTGCTTACAGTATATTTCATGCCGGCTCACAGGCAGGAGAAATACACCTTCACGGTGGGTAAGCCGTGGACCTACGACGTGCTCATCGCACCCTTTAATTTCTCCATCCAGAAGAGTGATGAAGTATGGCAGGCCGAGGCCGACAGTGTCAAGGCGTCTTTCGCACCCTATTTCAGCCGCAATGCAAGCGTAAGCGAGACGGCTCTGGCCCAGTTTGACAAATTCTACAATGACAGTCTGAGCAAGGTGGTATGGGAGGAATCATATCAGACCCTGCGCCGTCGTCTTGAGAAGGTTTACCGTGAAGGAATCATCTCTACTTCCGATGAAGAGGTCCTTTCGGGCAAGCAGCTCTTCCGCGTCTATGAAGGCAATACGTCATCGTTCGTACAGACCGCAAGCGTCCGCAGCGTCAGGGATGCCTATCGGCTCGTAACTGATGCCGACATATATGTCTATGACCGATACACTCTGCTTCAGCACAACCTGGAGCAGTACATCCAGCCCAACCTGGTATATGACGAGACCCGTTCCGAGGCCGACCTTACATCGCAGCTGAACGAGATATCCCACTACCGCGGAATGGTTGTGGAGGGCCAGAAGATCATAGATCAGGGTGAGATTGTCGATGAGCAGAAAAGCAACATCATCAATTCCTATCTGAGCATAGTCAATGAGAAGAACCAGTCCAAGCGCTTTGAGATGCTTACCTGGGCGGGACGCGGCCTGTTCGTGCTGCTCTGTTTCCTGGTTCTGTTCATCTACCTGAGCCTGTACCGTATAGATGATATTGAGAACCGTTCCATACTCTGGTTCCTCTTTGGTTCCATAACGCTGTTTACGGTAGCCATGGGACTCTACTGCCAGTACTCAAGCTGGAGCATATTCCTCTTCCCCTGCTCGATGCTGGCCATCATGCTGCGTATCTTCCTGGATTCCAGAACGGCATTTACAGGATACATGGCGTTCATACTCTCCACGTCACTTATAGTGCCCATGCCGTATGAGTATGTGCTGTTGCAGTTCCTGGCCGGACTTACCGGAATCTACTCGCTCAAGGAGCTGTCGCAGCGTTCACAGATCCTGCGTACCTGCCTGCTCATATTCATCTCGTACAGTCTGGTATGGACCGCTTTCCAGATGACTCAACTGGAGAATATCCGTGACATAGATCCTCTTATTTTCCTGTTCTTTGCAATCAACTGCATTATCATACTGCTTGTATATCCGCTGCTCTTTGTCATTGAGAAACTGTTCGGATTCACATCGAACGTAACTCTGATAGAACTCTCCAACATCAACAACCCGCTGTTGCGTGAACTGGCCGAGAAGGCACCCGGAACTTTCCAGCACTCGATGCAGGTGTCAACCCTGGCATCCGAGGCCGCAACACGCATCAAGGCCAACCCGCAGCTGGTACGTACCGCCGCCCTCTATCACGACATAGGCAAGATGGACAATGCTCCCTTCTTCACTGAGAACCAGAGCGGTGTCAACCCGCATGACAAACTGACTCCGCAGGAGAGCGCCCACATAATAACCGGTCACGTAGAGAAAGGACTTGAGTTGGCCGATAAGTACGGACTGCCCGAATCCATACGCGGTTTCATTGCCTCCCATCACGGAAAGGGTGTGGCCCGATATTTCTACATCAAGTACAATCAGGCACATCCCGACCAGGCGCCCGATCCGCATGATTTCAGTTATCCCGGTCCCAATCCCTATTCCAAGGAGACAGCCGTAGTCATGATGGCCGATGCAGTCGAAGCCGCTTCACGCAGCCTCAAGGAGTACACCGAGGAGAGCATAGGCGAACTTGTGGACAAGATCATCGATACGCAGGTTCAGGAGGGGTACTTCCAGGACTGTCCCATCAGTTGGCAGGAGATAAACCGCGTAAAGGAGACCTTCAAGGAGAAACTCCGTACAATGTACCACACCCGTATCAGTTATCCTGAGGCTACTGCGGGTCCGGATCAAAAGAAACAGTAATTCCGCCGGCTGTGTTTTGAGACATTGTGCTGTCCAGGGCTTCGGACAGCAGCGCACGGCTTTTGTCAACAGTGAGGCTAAGCGGCAGTTTTATGATTATGCGTCGTATGTACCTGTACATGACTTTTGCAACGGGAGGTGCATCGGGCCCCAACACCTTGTCCTCACCCAGCACTGCAGCCAGTTCCTTTCTCAGGATGAGTGCCGCCCTGTCAACTGCATCGGGCTGTGCACCCTTTACGGTTACGGTGACGATACGTGTATAGGGAGGATAACCGAAAGCGCTGCGCTCCTCCATCTGACTCTGGTAGAAGGACTCATAGTCGTTCTTGCGTACCAGGCTCATGACGGGCGCATCGGGCTGTCGGGTCTGTATGATAACCTTGCCGGGAACATCCTTGCGTCCGGCGCGTCCGGCTACCTGAGCCATAAGCTGGTATCCGCGTTCCGTTGACCGGAAATCGGGGTAACTCATCATTGAGTCGGCCTGCAGGATACCCACAACGCTAACCTTGTCAAAGTCCAGTCCCTTGGATACCATCTGCGTTCCTATAAGGATATCGGTGCGTCCCTCCTGGAAATCCTCGAGTATGGTCTCATAACCGTTCTTGGCCGAATCCAGGTCCAGACGTGCAGTACGTGCTCCCGGGAACAAAGCAGTCACCTCCTCCTCAATCTTCTCGGTTCCGAAACCGCGGCTGCGCAGCCTGTTTCCCGAGCATTCGGGACAGACAGCCGGTACACGGTAACTGCGTCCGCAGTAGTGGCAGGTGGCGGTGTTGAGACTCTTATGGAATGTAAGGCTCACGTCACAGCAGTCACATTTCTGCACCCATCCGCAGTCGGGGCATTCAACCGTGCCTGCATATCCGCGGCGGTTGTGGAACAGAATCACCTGGCGGCCGGTTTCAAGGGCCTGGTTGATGCTGTCAATGAGTTGCGGCGAGAAGAGCCCCTGCATATACTTCTTACGCTTGAGTTCTGCAGTGTCAACAATGACTATCTCCGGCATACGGATGCCGCTGTAACGTTCCTTGAGGGTCACCAGACCGTATTTTCCGGATACTGCGTTGGAGTAACTCTCCAAAGCCGGTGTGGCGCTTCCCAAAAGAGTCTTGGCTCCGTAGATGGAGGCCAGCATGATGGCGGTGTTGCGTCCGTGGTAACGGGGTGAGGGATCCTCCTGCTTGAAACTGGGCTCATGCTCCTCGTCCACAATGATGAGTCCCGGATTCTGAAGCGGCAGCAACACTGCGGAGCGTGCTCCCAGAATCAGCTTATACGGGTTGTCACCTGTAAGCCTGTTCCAAACCTCGACCCTGACATTGTCCTGACACCTGGAGTGGTAAACGCACATGTCGTCACCGAAAACGCGTTGCAGCCTGTGCTCGATCTGGGTGGTAAGGGCGATCTCCGGCAACAGATAAAGTACCTGTCGGCCCTTCTTTATCTGTTCCTTTATGAGATGGATGTATATCTCGGTCTTTCCGCTGGATGTCACTCCGTGCAGCAGACAGACATTCTTGGATTTGAAGGTCTGGTGTATACCGTCAAGCGCCTCCTGCTGTGCGGGACTCAGCGGAGCGGGCTCGCAAAGTGAACCTTTGAATTCCGGAAGGCGGCCGGTCTCGACCTCGTATGACTCCAAAAGGCCGTTCTCCTCCAAAGCCCTGAAAGACGATGCCGTTTTGGACCCGTCCATAAGAGCCCTTTTGGTAACCGGTCTTGTCTGTGATCCGTCTTCTGTGATTCCCGACAGTTCCAGGAACCTTTCATAGAGTTCCTTCTGCTTTACCGCGGTCTTGCCGAACTCAGGACTCGTGTTGCTGCCCTGTCTTACGAATACCGTTATCCGCGGTTTGAAATACTGCTCCTTTGCACTGGAATCGGGCCGTAATCCGGAAGGCAGCGCGGCCTTGAAAACATCACCCGGAGGGCAGATGTAATACCTGCTCATCCACTCCATGAGTTTCATCTGACCGGGCAGGACCGATGGGCGGGTGTCGTCAAGAACACTCAGTATCTCCTTTGTTTCATGCTGTGTGGGCTTGTTGCCGTGTGTCCTGACAATCAGTCCCGTAAGACGGCGACCCTTTCCGAACGGCACATAAACCCTGGCCCCGGGCACCGCAAGGCGCTCCAGGCCGGCCGGTACGCTGTAGGTGAACAGCTCGTTAAGGGGTACCGGAAGGATTATGTCGGCATACATGCTCATCGGTCCCGTAAAGGTATAAAAAAAGACCGGCTCCCGTCTAGGGGAACCGGCCTCAATATGTTACTCTTTTTTAGAATGTCCAGGTGAGTGAGAACTGGAGTGTGCTTGACTTGAAGTCAGCAGGAGGATTGGCTGCAATTGCTGCCGGGCTGGGATTTGTTTCCTCTGCCAGTTTGATGGCACCCTCCTTTGAAACGGGGATGTTGTAGTTGATACCGGCCTGGATGTGGTTGATCAGTTTCACACCGGCACCTACGTTGATACTCCATGAACTCTTCTCAAGAGCAAAGTCCTTAACATCGTTTCCGTCCTTGAACTTGGCGTTCAGGTCACCGATTCTGAAATCCAACTGAGGACCAGCTGCAAAGTAAACGGCAGCAAAGTTTCCGAGTCCGAGTGAATACTTGAGTGAAAGGGGGATAGAGAGTGACTGATTCTTCATAGTTGTTGTATCAGGAAGCTCAACACCCTTCTGTGAATAGAGAGCTGCAGCGTCAACGCCGATTCCGATGATAGGAATCTGAACCTCGGCCATCGGACCGAAGAAGAAACCGGTGTAGCTGTCCTTACTCTGTGCAGACTCCTTGGTTACTGCAGTAATGTCATTGTTTACAAGATTGAGACCACCGCGGATACCCCAGCTGAACTGAGCTGATACGGGGATGAATGAAAGCAGTGCAAGACTGCAAACGATCAATGCTTTTTTCATATAAACGTTTATTTAGTAGAACAATTATTATCAGAATCTCCAGCTGACTACAAACTGTATGGTCTTGTAGTCACCTATCATGTCACCCATCTTCTTGAAGTCATCGGTGTTGTCGGCAATGACCTTCCATGGAACATTGAAGTTGAGCATGGCCTCCAGTTTGTCGAACAGTCTTACACCTGCACCGATGTTACCGGTGGTGATGAACTTGTCGGACTCAATCTCGTCGCCGTTCTCCATGAATGTCTTTACATCTCCCAGATTGACGTTCCACTGCGGTCCGAACTGTCCGATTACGCAAAGCTTGGGAAAACCAATGTTTACTCTCAGTGAAAGGGGAAGTTCCAGGAACTCCTGCTTGTAGTTCTTTTCCTGTCCCAGTTCGTCAAAACCTTTCATCTTGGTCTGCTGATACAGAAGAGCCACGTCAAGTCCCAGAAGACCGTCACCCATTGTCAGGGCCGGGCCGATAAAGAAACCGCTGTAATTTTCCTCTTTCTGAACACTCTCTGCTGTTATGCGAGAGATATCATTGTTAGTAAGGGAAAGACCTCCGCGTACGTTAAACCTTGGTTGTGCTGATACACTCATGAAGAGTGAAGGCAGCATTAAGCAAAGGATAAATCTAAGTTTTCGCATATTATTAAAGGATTTTGTCGGATGCAAAGTTAACACATTTTAAATAAAACAATCAGGTCTGCCCTTTTTATTTGACAAACCTGACTGATATCTATCTTGCAATCTGTGAGTTGCTTATCAATGAACTGACAGTCTTTCGCCGTTTGAAGAGGACTGACGGGGCTGACGGGGAGTCTTCTCTTTCTTCTCCTTAGGCTGTTTTGGCTCTTTCTGTTTCTTGTCGGAGTCATTGTCCTTTGCTTTCTCCTGAGATTCCTCCTGTGAATCAGCTTCACTCCAAAGACCGTTCTGGAAATCCCTTAACTGCTTCTCGATGCGGGCTCTTTCAGCCTGAAGTTCCTCATCAGTCTCACAGTAGTCTGAGAGAGGAACGTTTCTCAAGTTAGAGGTCTTGTAGATGTCACCGTCATACTGACGCATTACAAAGTAGTCGTCCAGAGACATGTTGCTGGTGTTGTTGTAGCTGCTGGTCATGACCTGAGTCTGTCCCAGGTAGGGGCTGATCTCATCATAGTTGAGCCAGAACATGGGGTATGCAGTGGGCTTATCTCCGAAACCGCCCTGCAGCAGAACCGGACAAACGGCTGTCACTTTGATCTGATAATTGGACAGTTTGTCCAGATAATGGCTCTCCTTAATGTAATACTTGCCTATGTCACGGCTGGGTATATCAATTATGAACTTGCCTTTTTCATCTTTCTTGTAGTCAATATAAAACTTGTCAAGAATGCTTTCCAGGTCAATCTCGTTGTCCGGGGTGAACAGTTCATTGCCGTCCAGACGATACTCGTATGCTTTAATCTTACCGTCCTGAATGAGGCTCAGTATCAGTGTAAAGAAGTTTACACGGTCACCTAAAGCCTCCTCAGGATAATAAAGAGCGGCGTTTTTCTCCTTCTTCAGGTCCAGTTCGCGATATATGTCACGTCTCCAGGTAAGATCTGTAGGCATGGCGGTCTGTGCGGTATATTGTGAACGGGCACGTTCGGACAGGGTTACTGCCGTGGGGCTCTTTTCGGCCTCTTTCTGAGCCTGCTGTTCCTGCAGTCTTCTGGTAGGCTGTGCACCGGCGGTGGTTACTGCCAGCAATGTAAGAAACAAAAGAACAATCTTTTTCATATCGTTTTCTCCTTCTTTTATCAGTTGATAATAACCTCAAGGGCAGTGTTGAGCTGACGCTCTATACCGTCAGGACCTATAGCCTTTACACGTTGGATATAGAAACGCTTTCCACGTCCCAGTTGGTCAAACACCCTTTTCTGTCGGTTTGAGAAACGCGTTCCGTCCGATATCTCGGGAACGGCGTTACCGCTGTTGTCAAAGAATGTGGTCTCAAAGCTTATAACACGGAATCCTATGTTCAGCAGACCGTCATCAATGGCGGCTACAATACCGTCGGCAGCCTGCAGATTCTTCTTGGAGATAGGTGTACCGCCTCCGCGATAACGCTGAGTATTGCCATTCTCGTCCTTGTATTCTATGAACGGGGTAGGATCAGGAAGCTGGCGGACACGGAAAGTGTATTCACCCATGCTCTGCTGGCGTCCCTCCTGGTTGGCGGTTACTGCTATCACAACATCCTGACCTACACTTGTAGGTTTGCAGATGAATCCGTTGCCGCTGCGTGTCAGAGAGCCTCCGCCGTTTTTGAGTCGGGCCGATATCATATTGCTGGGAACACCCGGAACAGAAATGCTGATGGGGTTGTCATATCCCGCATAGAGCACATTCATCATTGTGGCCGATACGGTAGCCAGCGGTGATACCACTGAATAGTTCTGAGTAAAGTCGCGGCGGATGATACCGTTACCTGAGTTCAGTTCCATGTAACCTGACAGGGTGTAGTCACCGGTTCTGGTGGCGGGAACCTCATACCAGCCGTCCTCAGAGTCAATCTTCTTGCCGTCAATGTAGATGGCGGGACGTGCGGTTGAGTCAACGGCAGCCATGATGATGCGTGCCTTGAAACTGTTACCCTGAACCACGTTCTGTGAGGTGGGTATCACATATGCGTTGATGGCGTTTACGCGAAGGTCGCCGACGTCGATGTTGTTCACCAGTGTATGCAGAACCTCACCCTCGGCATAGCGTACATCGTTCTGCAGTTTTGTAAGCAGTGTGATGGCGGCTGCCACAGGCATGTTCTCATAGTTGTACTCCTGCCAGTTCTTGCCCAGCGCACCTACCTTGAGAGGAACCTCTGTGCTGAAGTTGTTGCTTATTATCTCTCTCTGGGTGGGGTCAGTGACCATCTCCAGGATCTTGTCGCGGTAACTGTTGATGGCATCATAGAGTTTGCCACCCTGACCGCGTGAGGGGTGAAGCATAACCTGAGTGGCTGCCTCCAGGTCCTCACGGTTGTGGATGTTGTTCACGTCGGCGTCCTTTCCGTCGGCCTGGATGGCTATCAGGGTCTTCAGCTCGTCGGCATAATTGAACAGAGAGTCCGATATCTGCTTCACGTAGAGTGCCTTGCTGTACCATTCACCCACCTTCTCGTGGTTGATTGAATCAGCGGCG
Source organism: Bacteroidaceae bacterium (assembly GCA_017557635.1). Classification (GTDB taxonomy): domain Bacteria; phylum Bacteroidota; class Bacteroidia; order Bacteroidales; family Bacteroidaceae; genus Colenecus. The sequence goes on from JAFYYH010000021.1 coordinate 231,669, forward strand.
GCAAACTCACGGTAAGCCTTATCGTTCTGGAGCGTGGCGTTGCTGGTGCTGTTGCTCAGACTCTCCTCCACTATCTTGAAACCGTTCAGTACGTCCGATGACACATTCATGGCAAGCATCGCCAGAAGGACGATGTACATGAGGTTGATCATCTTCTGACGCGCTGATGGCGGTCTCTGTATCACTTTTCTCTTCATACCTTTTTACTTGGCTCCCATCTGGGAATTCACCTTCATTGCCTCAACCATGCGTGCATAGACGCGGTTCAGTTCCTCAATCTGGGCGACCATCTGACGGGTCTGCTCGTTAACCTTCTCAATGTTCTCCATCTGCGTGCTTGCAGACTTGAGGTGCATCTCATAGAATGTGTTGATGCTTATGAGGTTTCGTGAAAGCTGCTCAATCTCCTCGGAACTCTGCTCCATCTTCTCTGAATGACGGCACATCTGCTCCATCTTGAGGGTCAGGTCATGAACACGTGCAATGTAGTCCTGAGTGATGTTCTCCACACCGCCTATGTTGAGCGGGCTTGCATTCTCTGTGCTTGCGGGAGCCTGAACGGGCTGCTGCGGAACACTTTGGGGAGCGCTCTGAGGAGCGGCGTTGTTTATGATGATGTTTCCACGCAGGCGCGGAGCCTCATCCTCCTCGTCCTCCTCGTCCTCAGAAGGAATGTAGGGTCTTTCAAAACCTGAAATGAAGAACACCAGAACCTCAGTGCCCATACCGATGAACAGCATCAGGTTGGCGCCCTTGATGTGGGTCAGCTTGAAGAGAGCACCCAGGATAACGACAGCTGCACCCCAGCTGTAGAGGTAGTTCAGGAGGATTCTGCCCTTGGGTGAATCCAGATAGTCCTGTATACGTGTCAGAAGACCTTTTTTCTCTATATTTTCCATATCAAATGATTTTCAAAGTTATTTGCGGCCCTTTGATGATCCGGCGGTGCCTACCTGAGTGCGTACGCAACGGAAACCTATGTAAGAACGCTGCTCGTTCTGGTACTCGTAAGTACGCCATGAAGACTCGATGAACTTCTCGGGGTCCTTCCATGAACCGCCGCGCAGAGCCTTCTTCTTCATATAGTAGGGATCCTCGACGGCTGCGTTATAGTAAAGTTCCGGGTTCATGTCGTTCATCTGGAGAATACCGGCCTCAGTGTATGTGGTCGATGTCCATTCGGCGACGTTTCCGGCCATGTCATACAGACCGTTTGAATTGGGCTTGTATGAACCTACCTTAGTGGTTATCAGGCTTCCGTCCTTGGTATAGTTACCGCGTTCGGGCTTGAAGTTGGCGTAGAAGCAGCCGTCTTCATCCTTTGAGCCTGTTGACTTCCAGGGATAGCGGTTATTCTCGCGTCCGCGTGCTGCAAACTCCCATTCAGCCTCGGTCGGCAGGCGGTAACGCTGCACGTATTTGGCCTGTGCGCCAAGACCTGCCAGCAGGAACTCGGTACGCCATGCGCAGAAGGCGTTTGCCTGCTCCCAGCTTACACCAACCACGGGATAGTCATTGTAGTTGGGATGGTTGAAGTAGAGACGCATGTAGGTCTCGTTGTTGGCATTGGGGAAGTCGTTCACCCAGCATGTGGTATCCGGGAATATGTTTACTATGTAAGTGTTTACAAAGTCATACAGACTGCTCAGTTCCCTGTTGATGGTCTTGCGGACAATGTTTCCGTTGTCATCTACATAAGCGGTATCCTTTGAGATCATCACCTTGTCAGTTGATGCCTCCTGATCAGTGTTCCTGAAACGGTCATTGGGATCAAGCTGATTCTTTCTAAGAGCGGCCTGGGTGTAATCGAACAGTTCGTAGCGGTAGTTCAACTGCTTTACGTCAAGCATCTTCTCACCGGTGATGGGATGACGGTAGTACATACTCTCAATGGCTCTCTGCTGGTCCTCGTTGGGCTTCTTCCAAGGAATTGGCTTGTTCCAGTTCAGATGAGGAGTCACGGGCTCGCCGTATTTGTCCTCGGTAATCATGAATGACTCGTCGCCGCCGTAAGCGGGATCAGCCAGACGTGTACGGATGATGGAGTCGCGTACCCACTCCACAAACTGGCGGTACTTGGCGTTGGTCACCTCCTTCTCATCCATCCAGAATGACTCTACCGATATCTCTTTGGTGGGTGCGTTTGAACCCCACAGGCTGTCGTTACCTTCCTCACCTATCTTGAGAGAACCTCTCTTGACAAGTACCATGCCGTACGGCACCGGCTCGCGCAGAGCCGTCTGTGAAGAACCGGTTACCTCACCGCCGTTACCACCGGCATAGCCGCTGCTTGTGCAGGACTGTGTCATTGCAATAACTGCCATGAGGCCACTCAGAACAATGTTTTTCAGCTTCATTGTATATCAATTATAAATACCTTACACTTTTATGTACGTTTTTCCCTTTCTTAAAGAGGTCCAGATCGGTCTGCCAGCTTACCGTCAGGTCGTGACTGCCTTTGAGAGCACCCACTCCGCTGGTGTAGAACTCGTATGCATAACCGATGAGAACGTCTCTGACCTTGCCTCCGACCATAGCAGAAACCGATATTCCCGGACTGTATGTGGCTCCCAGATATAAAAGGGTGGTCTCGTATTGGTAATAACCTCTGACCGACATATCCAACCTCCAGAAGTCCACATCGCTCTGCATGAGGATGCATGGCTGTACCGATAATAACGGATTTCTGAGTCCGATATTGCATCCTGTGGTCAAATATAGCGTCGGTTTGATCTCCATATCGATGTTTTTTCCTTCAGTTTTGCCGAATTCCACATGCGGAAAATTGAGATGCTGGGCCGATGCACCCGCCCAGAATTCGCCTTTTACATAGAGAATGCCGGCTCCAAGGTCGCCCACGGTACCCCGTTCGTTTCCGGTGGGGAATGCAGGGTCGTTCTGTGTCTCCATCTTGAGCCCTGATCCGTTGAACTCCTCGGACATGACACCCGCCTGGATACCTATGTTCATCCAACCCTTTCCCATACCTATTTTATATGCGTAGTCAAAAAGAAGGCGGCGGTTGGTGAAAAGACCCAGGGTCTCGTTGAACATGCTTACGCCAAGTGAATTCCTGTACTCTCCGAAGGGAACGGGCATGTTGGCCCCGATGAACATGGAGACAGGGGCATGGGTGTATCCTGCCATCTGCATGGAGAGTGCTCCTACAACATTGGTCCTACCGTTACGGTTCATTGCGGCAGGGTTATAGAAATTCTCCACTTCAAGAAAATTGTTGAAGTGAGCGTCACTCTGTGCCTTTAAGTCCTGAAACACAGCAAGACACAGAATCAATAATAAGGAAACCGGCCGTTTCATTATGTTCATCAAAGTCAATAACGGCAAAAATTCTCCATTATTTTTGCTCTTGATGAAATTTTATCTAATTTTGCGCCGCTTATTCCCAAAGAAAAAGTCAGAACTAAATAAAAATAAAGAACTTAAAATGATTATTGTTCCCGTTAAGGAGGGTGAGAACATAGAGCGCGCCCTTAAGAAATTTAAGAGAAAGTATGAAAAGACCGGCGTAGTTAAGGAGCTCCGTCGTCGTCAGCAGTTTGACAAACCTTCAGAACTGAAGCGTCTCAAGATGGAGCACGCTATCTACGTTCAGAAGCTGCAGCAGAACGAAGAGTAAAAAAAACCGGCAGTTCTTGCTTTTTGGTTTTTTCTTTCATATATTCGTCTTTGAATCCGTTCAGAGACGAATTTTGTTATGTATATAGACCAGTTCGCGGATTATCTCAGGTTAGAGAGGAACTATTCCCCAAAGACCGTAGCCAGTTACCATAGGGACCTTGTCCTTTTCCAAGGTTTCCTCAAGGCAACCGATCCCGATCTGGATCTGCTTACAGCCGACAGGGATGTGGTGCGTCTCTGGGTTGTGGATATGATGGACAAAGGTGAAAAATCCACCACCGTAAACCGCAAACTCAGCACGCTCCGTTCATTCTACCGTTTCCTGCGCATCAAGGGTATCACCACAGTTTCGCCCGTACAAGGCGTCAAGGGTCCCAAGAACAAGAAACCCCTACCGCAGTTTGTCAAGGAGGCCGATATGGACGAACTCCTTGATGACCCCAAGATAGACCTGGGAGAGGGTTTCATAGGAGTAAGGAACCGCACGGTGATAGCCGTCTTCTACGAGACAGGGATGCGTATGGCGGAGCTCATCGGACTGGATGACAGGGACGTTGACTTCTCTACCCGGACCATCAAGGTGACCGGTAAGCGCGACAAACAGCGTTTCATCCCCTTCGGGAATGATCTGGAAAAGCGCTTGAAGGATTATCTTGAGGCACGCACAGAGGCGTTCGGACAGGGCTGCGGAGCCTTCTTCGTAAGCCAGAAGGGAGAGCGTATCCCGCGTCATCAGGTCTACCTGTTGGTTAAAGATGCCCTGAGCAAGGTATCGGATGTATCAAAAAAGAGTCCTCACGTGCTCCGTCATACATTCGCCACCTCAATGCTCAACCATGACGCCGAGCTCGGAGCCGTCAAGGAACTGCTGGGGCACAACAGTCTGCAGACCACCGAGATCTATGTACATACCACGTTCCAGGAACTGAAGGAAATATATAAACAGGCTCATCCAAGGGCCTAAAACCAAAAGACTATGGAAACTAAGATTCAGGCGTTGCATTTTACTGCAACAGAACAGCTTCAGGCGTTCATTGAGAAGAAGTGTGCCAAACTTGAGAGAGTACACGAGTTCATTCAGAAGGTAGAGGTTACCCTTAAAGTAGTCAAGCCGGAGACAGCACTGAACAAACAGGTAAGCATTGACGTTACCATTCCAAACGGAGAGTTTTTTGCGGAAAAGACCTGTGATACCTTTGAGGAAGCAGTAGACGGTTGCCTTGACGCATTGACAAGACAGCTTAAGAAAAACAAGGAAAAACTGCGTGAGAAGTAAAAAACAAGCCGAAAATTTTTGTTCGGAAAGAAATTTGAAATATCTTTGCACCCGCTCTTCAGTTCAGGCTGAGGGGCGGGTTCTTTGAAACTATGCCGCTATGGCTCAATGGTAGAGCAACGCACTTGTAATGCGTAGGTTGTTGGTTCGATTCCGACTAGCGGCTCTGAACAGCGTTAAACGTAACGCAACGGGTGAATTCCAGAGTGGCCAAATGGGGCAGACTGTAAATCTGCTGTCTCTCGACTTCGGTGGTTCGAATCCATCTTCACCCACAAGGCAGGCCTTGACGATGCCGGGTAACCGGTGCCTGTGGTTACTCCTTGAAACCACCTTATTTAATAGGGAAGGTCAGGAGTTACAATCGTGACAAACCAAAGTTGCGGGAATAGCTCAGTTGATAGAGCATTAGCCTTCCAAGCTGAGGGTCGCGGGTTTGAGTCCCGTTTCCCGCTCCAGATTTGTCGCTGTTATAGCTCAGCTGGTAGAGCGCATCCTTGGTAAGGATGAGGTCCCCGGTTCAAATCCGGGTAACAGCTCAAGTTATTAATGAGGATAGGAGGAGACCGCCCTGGCGGGAGCCTTTTTGTAGTTGACATCAAGTTCATAATCAATAAAATAGCTTTTTAAACTATGGCAAAAGAGACATTTGTGCGCACGAAACCGCACGTAAACATTGGTACTATCGGTCACGTTGACCACGGTAAGACTACCCTGACTGCTGCTATCACCAAGGTATTGGCTGAGAGAGTATCAGGTAACGCTGACAAGATCAAGTCATTTGATCAGATTGATAACGCACCTGAGGAGAAGGAGCGTGGTATAACCATCAACACTGCTCACGTTGAGTATGAGACTGAGAAGCGTCACTACGCTCACGTTGACTGCCCGGGTCACGCCGACTATGTAAAGAACATGGTTACCGGTGCTGCTCAGATGGATGGTGCTATCGTTGTTGTAGCTGCTACTGATGGTCCGATGCCTCAGACTCGTGAGCACATCCTGCTCGCCCGTCAGGTAAACGTTCCCCGTCTGGTTGTATTCCTGAACAAGTGCGACTCTCCCGATGTTGACGCTGAGATGATCGACCTCGTTGAGATGGAGATGCGTGAGCTTCTGGACGCTTATGAGTTCGATGGTGACAATACTCCTATCATCCGTGGTTCTGCTCTTGGTGCCCTGAACGGCGTTAAGGAGTGGGAGGATAAGGTTATGGAGCTGATGAACGCTGTTGACGAGTGGATTCCGCTGCCTCCGCGTGCTGTTGATCAGCCGTTCTTGATGCCTGTTGAGGACGTATTCTCAATCACTGGCCGTGGTACAGTTGCTACCGGTCGTATCGAGACTGGTGTTGTTAAGGTAGGTGACAAGGTTGAGATCCTTGGTCTTGGTGAGGAGAAAGAGACAACCGTTACCGGTGTTGAGATGTTCCGTAAGCTCCTTGAGCAGGGCGAGGCTGGTGATAACGTAGGTCTGCTGCTCCGTGGTATTGAGAAGACTGAGATCAAGCGTGGTATGGTTCTCTGCCATCCGGGTCAGATCAAGCCTCACACCACTTTCAAGGCTTCTATCTATGTACTGACACAGAAGGAGGGTGGTCGTCACACCTCATTCCGTAACAAGGATCGTCCTCAGTTCTACATCCGTACAATGGACTGCACCGGTGAGATCACTCTCCCCGAGGGAACTGAGATGGTAATGCCTGGTGATAACGTTGAGATCACCGTTACCCTGATCTATCCTGTAGCTATCAACGTTGGTCTGCGTTTCGCTATCCGTGAGGGCGGCCGTACCGTTGGTTCAGGTCAGATCACCGCAATCATCGACTAATTGATTGTACAATAAATGTCAGTCCCGAGCGCGGGACTGACATTACCTACGGGTGTAGCTCAGTTGGTAGAGCATCGGTCTCCAAAACCGAGTGTCGAGAGTTCGAGCCTTTCCACCCGTGCAAGTAAAAAAAAGAACTATGTTCAAGAATTTTATCAATAACTGTAAGGAATCTTACAACGAGCTTGTCCATAAGACAACATGGCCCACTGGCAAAGAACTGGCCAGCAGCGCAGTCATCGTTTTAGTTGCTTCCCTGATGATTGCTGTTGTAGTATACCTCATGGATAAATGCTTCCAGGTGATAATGTCAAATATTATCTACCCCTAATCGTTGAGCAATGGCAGAGTTGGAGAAGAAATGGTACGTCCTTAAGGCTATCAGCGGTAAGGAACTCAAGGTAAAGGAATATCTTGAGGCCGATACCCGCAATAACAAGCTTGAGGATTTCATTGGCCAGGTGCTTATCCCTACAGAGAAGGTGGTTAAGGTCCAGAACGGCAAACGTGTCGTTAAGGAGCGTAGCTATCTTCCCGGTTATGTCCTCGTAGAGGCTGCCCTTGTAGGTGAGATCAAGCAGCGCCTCAGAAGCTGCCCCAACGTATTGGGTTTTCTTGGTGGCATGGATAATCCGACGCCTCTCCGTCCCTCAGAAGTGAGCAGGATATTGGGTTCAGCGAATGAACTCGAAGAGACGCAAGAGGAGGTTCTTGTACCGTTCACTGTAGGCGAAACAGTGAAGGTAACCTTCGGACCGTTTTCAGGCTTCAATGGTGTCATTGAAGAGGTTGACGACGCAAAGAAGAAGCTCAAGGTCATGGTCAAGATCTTTGGTCGCAAGACCCCTATAGATCTTGGTTTTATGCAAGTGGAGAAGATGTAAGCCGCCTGTTACCAGGCTTACCTTTTCCGTATAGTGTTCACATATAATTTTATTTTGGAAAATGGCAAAAGAAGTTGCTGGATTAATCAAATTACAGATTAAAGGAGGCGCAGCAAACCCATCACCTCCCGTAGGACCGGCTCTCGGTTCAAAGGGCTTGAACATAATGGAGTTTTGCAAGCAGTTCAACGCCAGAACCCAGGACAAATCAGGAAAGACTCTGCCGGTGATCATCACTTACTACAGTGATAAATCATTCGACTTTGTCATAAAGACTCCTCCTGTAGCTATTCAGTTGCTTGAGGCTTCACGTGCTAAGGGCGGTTCACCCGAACCTAACCGTAAGAAAGTGGCTTCAGTTACAAAGGCACAGGTTGCAGCGATTGCACAGGACAAAATGCCCGACCTGAACTGTTTCACACTGGAATCAGCTATCTCAATGGTAGCCGGTACCGCAAGAAGCATGGGAATCACAGTCAAGGACTAAAACCTGGCATTCAAAAAAGTTTTAAGAAATGGGTAAACTGACTAAAAACCAAAAGAGTGTCGCTTCTAAGATAGAAGCCGGCAAGGCATATACCCTCAAGGAGGCATCTCAGCTGGTCAAGGATATCACCACTACTAAGTTCGATGCATCAGTTGATATTGATGTTCGTCTTGGTGTTGATCCCCGTAAGGCCAACCAGATGGTCCGTGGCGTCGTATCTCTTCCTAACGGTACAGGTAAGGTTACCAGAGTTCTTGCACTCTGCACTCCCGATCAGGAGGCAGCTGCAAAGGAGGCTGGTGCTGACTATGTAGGTTTCGAGGAGTACATCGAGAAAATCAAGGGTGGTTGGACTGACATTGACGTCATCATTACAATGCCCGCCCTGATGGGTAAGCTCGGTCCTCTTGGTCGTGTACTGGGTCCCCGTGGACTCATGCCTAACCCCAAGAGCGGTACAGTAACAATGGATGTTGCCAAAGCTGTCAAGGAAGTCAAGCAAGGTAAGATTGACTTCAAGGTTGACAAGAGCGGTATCGTCCACACTTCAATCGGTAAGGTTTCTTTCACCGCCGAGGCTATCAGAGAGAATGCAAAGGAGTTCATTGATACTATCATCAAGCTGAAACCTTCTGCAGCTAAAGGTACTTACATAAAGAGTCTTTATCTTTCAAGCACCATGAGTAAGGGTATCAAGATTGATACTAAGTCATTTGATGAATAATTGTGAGGAATCATGAAGAAAGAAGATAAAGCACTTGTAATAGAGTCTCTGAAGCAGACCATTCAGAACTACTCAGCTTTCTACCTGGTTGACGTTACCGGTCTCGATTCGACCGCTACCAGCGACCTTCGCAGAAAGTGCTTCAAGAGTGAGGTTAAGATGGTCGTTGTCAAGAATACTCTCCTTCAGAAGGCACTGGATCAGCTGGAGGCTGACTACTCACCGCTGTACGGTTCACTTAAGGGAACCACAGCCCTGATGCTGTCAAACGCTGCCAACTCTCCCGCCAAGCTTCTTAAGGAAGTAACTGACAAGAAAACCGGTATCCCGGGCCTCAAGGCTGCTTACGCAGAGGAGAGCTTCTACATTGGAGCAAACCAGCTGGAGGCACTGGTCAACATCAAGAGCAAGAAGGAGCTCATCGCCGACGTTATTGCACTTCTGCAGTCACCGGCCAAGAACGTCATTTCTGCTCTGCAGTCTGGTGGCAACACCATCCACGGCGTCCTCAAGACCCTTGGAGAAAGAGAGAACTAATTATTCAAAACAAAGTAACAAACCTATTAAAATTATACAACAATGGCTGATTTGAAAGCATTAGCAGAAGAACTGGTTAACCTTACCGTTAAGGAGGTCAACGAACTCGCAACCATCCTGAAGGATGAATATGGAATTGAACCCGCTGCCGCAGCTGTAGCTGTAGCCGCTGCTGGTCCTGCCGCTGCTGGCGCTGAGGCTGCAGAGGAGAAGTCTTCATTCGACGTAGTACTGAAGGGCTTTGGCGCAAACAAGCTTGCTGTCGTTAAGGCAGTTAAGGAGGCTTGCGGTCTTGGTCTGAAGGAGGCTAAGGATCTTGTTGACGCTGCTCCTAGCGTAGTTAAGGAAGGTCTCGCCAAGAACGAAGCCGAGTCAATGAAGAAGACTCTGGAAGAGGCTGGCGCAGAAGTAGAACTTAAGTAACTTCTTTAGAGACCTGCCTTCGCTGCAGGTAAAACGGTTAAGTAACCCCGATGACAGCCAATTTGGGCTGTCTAGGGTACTTAACCTTTTTGTGCGTTAAAGAATCAAGTTCCCTAATAACCTCCCCTATATGTCTTCAAACACTGATAATCAGAGAATTAATTTCGCTTCCGTAAGGAACCCGATGCCGTGTCCTGATTTCCTTGAGGTTCAGCTCAAATCATTCAAGGATTTCCTTCAGTTGGACACACCACCTGAAAAGCGCAAGAACGAAGGACTCTATAAAGTTTTCTCAGAGAACTTCCCCATAGCAGACACCAGGAACAACTTCGTCCTGGAGTTTCTGGACTATTACATTGACCCGCCCCGTTACACCATTGAGGAGTGTCTGGAGCATGGTCTGACCTATAGCGTACCTTTGAAGGCCAAACTGAAACTGTATTGCACCGATCCCGATCATGAGGATTTCGATACAGTCATTCAGGACGTATTCCTTGGCCCGATTCCGTACATGACAGCACAGGGTACTTTCGTAATCAACGGCGCCGAGCGCGTAGTTGTATCACAGCTGCACCGTTCACCCGGCGTGTTCTTCGGACAGAGTGTACACTCTAACGGAACACAGCTCTATTCGGCCCGTATCATTCCGTTCAAGGGCTCATGGATCGAGTTCGCTACTGACATCAACAATGTCATGTACGCTTACATCGACCGTAAGAAGAAGCTCCCTGTAACAACACTGCTCCGTGCCATCGGTTTTGAGACCGATAAGGACATCGTGGACATCTTTGACCTGGCCGAGGAGGTTAAGGTCAACAAGACCACACTTAAGAAATGCATCGGACGCAAGCTTGCCGCACGTGTTCTGAGAACCCGTATCGAGGACTTCGTAGATTCCGATACCGGTGAGGTTGTATCAATCGACCGTCACGAGGTTGTTGTAGACCGTGAGGCTGAACTGAACGAGGAAAATATCAACGATATTCTCGAGTCAGGTCTGGAGACCATCCTGCTCCACAAGGAGACCGAGGGTCAGTCAGACTACTCAATCATATTCAACACACTGCAAAAGGATCCGTGCAACTCGGAGAAGGAGGCTGTCCTCTACATCTACCGTCAGTTGCGTAACGCTGATCCTGCTGATGATTCCAGTGCACGTGAGGTAATCAACAACCTCTTCTTCTCAGAGAAGCGTTATGATCTGGGTGAGGTTGGCCGTTACCGCGTAAACAGAAAGCTGGGTCTCTCCACCGACATGAGCATCGGTGTACTGACCAAGGAGGATATTATCGAGATCATCAAGTATCTGATCGAACTTGTTAACTCACACGCTGTGGTCGATGATATCGATCACCTGTCAAATCGTCGTGTACGTACCGTTGGTGAGCAGCTCTCCAACCAGTTCGCTATCGGTCTGGCCCGTATGGCCCGTACCATCCGCGAGCGCATGAACGTACGTGACAATGAGGTCTTCACTCCGACTGACCTTATCAACGCCAAGACAGTATCGGCCGTGATCAACTCGTTCTTCGGTACCAACGCACTGTCACAGTTCATGGACCAGACCAATCCTCTGGCCGAGATCACTCACAAGCGCCGTATGTCCGCTCTCGGACCTGGCGGTCTGTCACGTGAGCGCGCCGGATTCGAGGTTCGTGACGTACACTATACACACTATGGCCGTCTCTGCCCGATCGAGACTCCTGAAGGACCTAACATCGGTCTTATCTCATCTCTGTGTATCTATGCTAAGATCAATGACCTGGGATTCATCGAGACTCCGTACCGTAAGGTTAAGGACTGCCATGTAAATCTGAACAATGATGAAGTAAAATACCTCACCGCTGAGGAGGAAGAGGGTGTAATCATCGGTCAGGGTAACGCTCCTTATGACGAGAACGGTAAGTTCATCCGTACCCGCGTTAAGGCACGTCGTGACGCTGACTTCCCCGTTGTTCCCCCTGAAGAGGTTGAGCTTATGGACGTATCACCCCAGCAGATCGCTTCAATCGCTGCAGCCCTGATTCCGTTCCTGGAGCACGATGATGCCAACCGTGCTTTGATGGGATCTAACATGATGCGCCAGGCAGTACCTCTTATGCGTACCGAGGCACCTATCGTAGGTACCGGTATCGAGAAGCAGCTTGCTGAGGATTCACGTACACAGATCACAGCCGAGGGTGACGGTGTCGTTACTTATGTTGACGCCGCTTACATCCGCATCCTGTACGATCGCACAGAGGACGAGGAGTTCGTAAGCTTTGAGCCCGCTGAGAAGGAGTACAAGCTTCCCAAGTTCCGTCGTACCAACCAGAACATGACCATTGACCTCCGTCCTATCTGCGAGGTTGGTCAGCGTGTAAAGGCCGGTGACATCCTTACCGAGGGTTATTCAACCCAGAACGGTGAGCTTGCACTTGGTAAGAACCTGCTGGTTGCCTACATGCCTTGGAAGGGTTACAACTATGAGGATGCCATCGTACTGAACGAGCGTGTTGTTCGTGAGGATATTCTTACATCTGTACATGTTGAGGAGTTCATCCTTGAGGTTCGCGAGACAAAGCGCGGCATGGAGGAACTCACCAATGATATACCTAACGTCAGCGATGACGCCACCAAGGATCTGGATGAGAACGGTATCGTTCGTATCGGTGCTTACATCCAGCCGGGTGATATCCTGATCGGTAAGATCACTCCTAAGGGTGAGTCTGATCCTTCACCTGAAGAGAAGTTGCTTCGCGCCATCTTCGGTGACAAGGCCGGTGACGTTAAGGATGCTTCACTCAAGGCATCTCCCTCACTTAAGGGTGTTGTCATTGACAAGAAGCTGTTTGCCCGTGCCATCAAGACCCGCAGTTCACGTCAGGCCGACAAGGCTCGCCTGCCCATGATCGACGTGGAGTTTGAGGACAAGGTAAACGAACTCAAGGGTATTCTGGTTAAGAAGCTGGTAACTCTTACTACAAATAAGGTATCACAGGGCGTATTCGACCTGCTGGGTACTGAGGTTATCGCTAAGGGTCAGCGCTTCTCAAAGCAGATACTCGAGTCTGTTGACTATTCTTCAGTTCAGTCTGACAACTGGACATCAGATGCTCACACCAATGAGCTCATCTCTAAGCTGATTGTAAACTTCCTGCGTAAGTACAAGGAGTACGATGCAGAGAACAAGCGTAAGAAGTTCGCTCTTACAATCGGTGATGAGCTGCCTTCAGGTATCATCCAGATGGCTAAGGTTTACGTTGCCAAGAAGCGTAAGATCGGTGTAGGTGATAAGATGGCCGGTCGTCACGGTAACAAGGGTATCGTATCCCGCGTGGTTAAGCAGGAGGATATGCCGTTCCTGGCCGATGGTACTCCCGTCGATATCGTTCTCAACCCGCTGGGTGTGCCTTCACGAATGAACATCGGTCAGATCTTCGAGACCGTTCTTGGTCACGCCGGCCGTGAGCTGGGTGTCAAGTTCGCTACCCCGATCTTTGACGGTGCTACAATAGATGATCTTAATGAATGGACAGATAAGGCAGGTCTGCCGCGCTACGGTAAGACACAGCTTTATGACGGCGGCACAGGTGAGCCGTTTGACCAGTGCGCAACAGTAGGTGTTACCTATATGCTTAAGCTGGGTCACATGGTTGAAGACAAGATGCACGCCCGTTCAATCGGTCCGTACTCTCTCATTACTCAGCAGCCGCTTGGCGGTAAGGCCCAGTTCGGTGGTCAGCGTTTCGGTGAGATGGAGGTTTGGGCTCTTGAGGCATTCGGTGCATCACACGTGCTCCAGGAGATCCTGACCATCAAGTCTGATGACGTTACCGGCCGTTCAAAGGCATATGAGGCTATTGTGAAAGGTGATCCGATGCCGACACCCGGCATCCCCGAGTCTCTCAACGTGCTGTTGCATGAGTTGCGTGGCCTGGGTCTTAGCATCAATCTTGAGTAATCATCATTAAAAGTAAGAAGCTATGCCTTTCAAAAAAGATACAAAGATCAAGAACAATTTCTCAAAGATAACCATCAGTCTTGCTTCACCTGAGGAGATACTGACTAACTCCAGCGGTGAGGTACTGAAACCTGAGACTATCAACTACCGCACATACAAGCCCGAGCGTGACGGTCTGTTCTGCGAGCGCATCTTCGGTCCTGTAAAGGATTACGAGTGCCATTGCGGAAAGTACAAGAGAATCCGTTATAAAGGTATCGTGTGCGAGCGTTGCGGTGTGGAGGTAACAGAGAAGAAGGTACGTCGTGAGCGCATGGGTCATATCCAGCTGGTCGTTCCCGTAGCACATATCTGGTATTTCCGTTCACTCCCCAACAAGATAGGTTATCTGCTGGGTATTCCTACCAAGCAGCTCGATTCAATCATATACTACGAGCGTTACATCGTCATCAACAAGGGTGCATGGGATGATCCTCTCAAGGAGACCCGCAAGCCCGATGAGCCTATTCTCCTGACAGAGGATGAGTATCTGGACATCATTGACAAACTGCCCAGAGAGAACCAGCTTCTGGATGACAACGATCCCGAGAAGTTCGTTGCCAAGATGGGTGCCGAGGCTATCTACGACCTGCTGTGCAAGCTGGATCTGGATAAGCTCTCATACCAGCTCCGTGAGAAGGCCAACGACGAGAAGACCACAATGCAGCGTAAGACTGAGGCCCTGAAGCGCCTTCAGATTGTGGAGTCATTCCGTTCATCACGTGAGATCAACCGTCCCGAATGGATGATCCTCAAGGTGGTTCCGGTTACTCCTCCTGAGCTGCGTCCTCTCGTTCCTCTGGATGGCGGCCGTTTCGCTACATCTGACCTGAACGAGCTCTATCGCCGCGTTATCATCCGTAACAACCGTCTTAAGAGACTTATAGAGATCAAGGCTCCTGAGGTAATTCTCCGTAACGAGAAGCGTATGCTGCAGGAGGCCGTTGACAGCCTGTTCGACAACAGCCGCAAGGCCAGCGCCGTTAAGAGCGAGGCCAACCGTCCGCTCAAGTCACTCTCTGATTCACTCAAGGGTAAGCAGGGTCGTTTCCGTCAGAACTTGCTCGGTAAGCGTGTTGACTACTCAGCACGTTCAGTTATCGTTGTAGGTCCTGAGCTTAAGATGGGTGAGTGCGGTATTCCTAAGCTGATGGCTGCCGAGCTTTACAAGCCGTTCATTATCCGTAAGCTCATTGAGCGCGGTATCGTGAAGACCGTAAAGTCTGCCAAGAAGATTGTTGACCGCAAGGATCCTATAGTATGGGATATTCTGGAATATGTAATGAAGGGTCACCCCGTTCTGCTGAACCGTGCTCCTACACTGCACCGTCTGGGTATCCAGGCATTCCAGCCCAAGATGATTGAGGGTAAGGCCATTCAGCTGCACCCGCTGGCTTGTACCGCTTTCAACGCCGACTTCGACGGTGACCAGATGGCTGTACACCTCCCGCTCTCCAATGAGGCCGTTCTTGAGGCTCAGATGCTGATGCTTCAGTCACACAACATCCTCAACCCTGCCAACGGTGCACCTATCACAGTGCCTGCACAGGATATGGTTCTTGGTCTGTACTACATCACCAAGCTTCGCCGTTCCGTAAAGGACGCCGACGGCAACTATATCGAGAAGGTTAAGGGTGAGGGCCTGACATTCTACGGACCCGAGGAGGCTCTGATCGCCTACAATGAGGGTAAGGTTGATATCCACGCTGTTGTCAAGGTTATGGTTAATGACGTTGACGAGCAGGGTTCCCCCATCACTCACCTTGTAGAGACATCAGTCGGTCGTGTTATCGTTAATGAGCTTGTACCTGATGAGGTTGGTTACATTAACTATATCATATCTAAGAAGACACTGCGTGACCTCATCTCTGAGGTTATCAAGAAGGTCGGTGTTGCCCGCGCCTGCGAATTCCTTGACGGAATCAAGAACCTGGGTTACAAGATGGCCTTCCAGGGCGGTCTGTCATTCAACCTGAACGATATCATCATCCCGAAGGAGAAGCAGGAGCTTGTTGCCAAGGGTAATGAGGAGGTCGAGGGTATCATGGCCGAGTATAACATGGGTCTTATCACCGATAACGAGCGTTACAACAAGGTTATCGATGTTTGGACACACGTTAACGAGGACCTTTCAAAGGTTCTGATGAAGACCATCTCATCCGATGACCAGGGCTTCAACTCAGTTTACATGATGCTTGATTCAGGTGCCCGTGGATCTAAGGAGCAGATCCGTCAGCTCTCCGGTATGCGTGGTCTGATGGCCAAGCCTCAGAAAGCCGGTGCCGAGGGTGCACAGATCATTGAGAACCCGATTCTTTCTAACTTTAAGGAGGGTCTGTCAGTGCTGGAGTACTTCATCTCCACACACGGTGCCCGTAAGGGTCTTGCCGATACCGCTCTTAAGACAGCCGATGCCGGTTATCTGACACGTCGTCTTGTTGACGTATCACACGATGTGATCATCACCGAGGAGGACTGCGGTACACTGCGTGGACTGGTTTGCACCGCCCTTAAGGAGAATGAGGAGGTTGTTGCTTCACTTTACGAACGTATTCTGGGCCGTGTATCGGTTCATGACGTTATACACCCCACCACCGGTGAACTTCTGGTTGCCGACGGTGAGATCATTACCGAGGAGATCGCCAAGAAGATTGACGAGTCACCTATCGAGAGCGTTGAGATCCGTTCAGTACTCACCTGCGAGAGCAAGCGCGGTGTTTGCGCCAAGTGCTACGGACGCAACCTGGCAACAGGCCGTCTGGTTGAGAAGGGTGAGGCTGTAGGTGTTATCGCCGCTCAGTCAATCGGTGAGCCTGGTACACAGCTGACACTTCGTACATTCCACGCCGGTGGTACTGCATCTAACATTGCAGCCAACTCAAGCCTGACAGCCAAGTATGACTGCCGCATCGAGTTCGAGGAGGTTCGTACTGTTGATGCTACAGCCGACGACGGTAACAAGATTCAGATTGTAGTAGGCCGTCTGGGTGAGGTTAAGTTCATTGATGAGAACACAGGCATTGCACTGTCAACACATACTCTGCCTTACGGTTCAAAGCTGTTCGTAAAGAGCGGTGCTACCGTTAAGAAGGGTGACATGATCGCTACCTGGGATCCGTTCAACGCTCTTATCATCACTGAGGTTGCCGGTAAGGTTAAGCTTACAGACGTTATCGCAAACGTTACATATAAGATCGAATCCGATGAGGCTACCGGCCTTGAGGAGATCATCATCACTGAGACCAAGGACAGAACAAAGATTCCTTCAGCCGATATCATCGGACCTAAGGGTGAGGTTCTGCGTTCTTACAACCTGCCTGTAGGCGGTCACGTGGTTATCAAGGATGGTCAGGAACTCGCTGCCGGTGACATTCTGGTTAAGATTCCTCGTGTTCAGGGTAAGGCTGGTGATATCACCGGTGGTCTGCCCCGTGTTACTGAGCTCTTCGAGGCACGTAACCCGTCTAACCCCGCAGTGGTATCTGAAATCGACGGTACCGTTCACATGGGTAAGATCAAGCGTGGTAACCGTGAGATATCAGTTGTATCACGTACTGACGATGAGCGCAAGTATCTGGTTGCCCTGT
The DNA here is from genome assembly GCA_017557635.1 of Bacteroidaceae bacterium. Classification (GTDB taxonomy): domain Bacteria; phylum Bacteroidota; class Bacteroidia; order Bacteroidales; family Bacteroidaceae; genus Colenecus. Next base: position 249,038 of record JAFYYH010000021.1, read on the forward strand.
CAAAGCAGATTCTGGTACAGGAGGGTGACTATGTACGCGCCGGAACACCGCTTTCAGACGGTGCCATCACTCCGAGCGACATTCTGGCCATCAAGGGCCCCACAGCCGTACAGGAGTATATCGTAAACGAGGTACAGGATGTATATCGTCTGCAGGGTGTAAAGATCAACGATAAGCACTTTGAGATTATCGTTCGTCAGATGATGCGTAAGGTCGAGATCGACGAGCCGGGTGATACCCGCTTCCTGGCACAGCAGGTTGTTGACAAGCTGGAGTTCATGGAGGAGAACGACCGCATCTGGGGTAAGTATGTTGTTACCGATCCGGGTGACTCAGAGAATCTGTTCGCCGGTCAGATGGTAACCGCACGCAAGCTCCGTGACGAGAACTCACAGCTCAAGCGTAAGGACCTCAAGCTCGTTCAGGCTCAGGAGGCACGTCCTGCTACATCAACTCAGATCCTGCAGGGTATCACACGTGCTGCTCTGGCTACTCAGAGCTTCATGTCTGCCGCATCATTCCAGGAGACCACCAAGGTTCTGAATGAGGCCGCCATCAACGGTAAGAGCGACAGCCTGCTTGGTATGAAGGAGAACGTTATCTGCGGTCACCTGATTCCTGCCGGTACCGGTCTGCGTGAGTTCGAGAAGATCATTGTAAGTGACAAGGAGGAGTACGAGCGCCTTCAGGCTTCCCGTAACAACTTCCTCGACATGGATCTTCCCTCAAGAGAAAATTGATTAGACTTGATAGAAGAAAGGGGTGATCGGCACGTCCGGTCACCCCTTTCTGTTTTTTTAGCACATTAGGGAGGGTTCCTATTGTGCTAATTAAAAAATTTAGTTACATTTGCAGCATCAATAGTTCAATTAAATTGTTTGTATATGAAAAATGAAAAGGTGAGGATCCTGTCCTCAAATTGTTTGCGTCGCTTTGTTTGCTGTGTTTCTCTCTTTGCTTTCACTCTCTGTTTAAGCACTAATGCATCGGCCGAAAAGGACAAGGCAAATAAGCCTCTCGTCAAAAGAGGTGAGATGGTTATGGGCACTGTAGTTGACAGTGAGGATAATCCGCTGACAGACATCAAGATCATGGAGGCTTCATCCGAAGGCCGTGTCATGGCATCCACCACAACTGACGCCAACGGTGACTTTGCCTTCAAAGTCTATGACCCCAAAGATTCTCTCAAGATCAAGACAAAGGGATACCAGACAGTAACTGTTCCCTTTGACACCAAGTTCTTCAGCATCAAGTTGGAGAAAGCTCCTGAGAAGAAAGAGGAGGACTAACAACTCAGACAGCCGGAAGGCTGTTTCCGTTTATTTTACGATAGATGTCAAGGGCGTAGACATCAGTCATGCCGCTTATGTAGTCAAGGACTGCAAGCAGGCGGTTGTAAATGTCCGGCGCCTTTATGTCATACTGGCTTGAAACCCGGTCGATGAGTAATTTTGAATACTCGCGATCCGGGTTTTGTACTGCCTCTACCATAAGGTCCAGAAGGGTGCTTATGATACGGAAACCGGCCAGCTCAACCTCCAATACATCACGTGAGCGGTATATCTTCTGAACGGAAAGATCGGCGCAGTTGCGGTATGCATCCCTGGGTGTGGGACTGATATGTTTGATGAGTGAGCCGTTGAATGTACCGTCCAGTATTGCCTTCTCGTTCTCAAGGAAAACCTTTGTGCATTCCTCTACCAGAATGCCTACCAGTTTGGAGCGCAGATATGAGACCTGTTCGTTGACATCGGTCACCATTCCTATTATGTTTTTGGCGTGCTCTTTCTCGGCGGGTTCAAGGAAATCCATCATGAGACTGATGGTCTGCTCCGTGGAGAGAATCTTGAGTTTATGGGCATCCTCCAGATCCATCAGAAGGTAGCAGATATCATCGGCCGCCTCAACAAGCCATACCAAAGGATAGCGTACATATTTGAGCGGCTGACCGGGCTCGGACAAACGGATAATGCCCAATTCATCGGCGATTTTGGCAAATATGGGAGACTCGCTGTCAAAGAATCCGAACTTATGTTTGCCGTTGGCAAGTATCGATGCGTACGGGTATTTGACAATGGATGCCAGAGTGGAATAGGTCATGGCAAAACCTCCCTTGCGTCGGCCTATGAACTGGTGTGCCAGTAGGCGGAATGCGTTGGCATTGCCTTCAAAGTTTATGATATCGGTCCACTGACCGGGATTATCGGCAAACTGAGCCTCCAGATTCTGTCCCTTTCCTTCGGTGAAATAGGCCGAAATGGCCTTCTCGCCAGAATGGCCGAACGGCGGATTGCCCATGTCGTGGGCAAGACATGCGGCCGATACGATATTGCCGATCTCGGTTATGTTGGTGCCTGCCAGTTCGGGATGTTCCTGAAGGATTCCGCGCGATACGTTGTTACCCAATGAACGGCCTACGCATGATACCTCCAGACTGTGTGTCAGGCGGTTATGCACGAATACGCTTCCCGGCAGGGGGAATACCTGCGTCTTGTTCTGCAGCCTACGGAACGGTGCGGAGAAAATGAGGCGGTCATAATCCCTCAGAAATGCTGAACGGTCATCCTTATGAGCGGTCTCCAAACCCTCCATTCCGAGTCGTTTGGCCGATATGAGTCTTTCCCAATCCATCTGTGAAGTTTGTTTTGTCTCAAAAATAATGGTTTTTCTACTATTTCCGGCTTTAGTTGGCGGTATATTTGTTACTTTTGTCAATATGAAGGTAAAGATAATCAATCGTTCGCATCATGCTCTTCCAGAGTATGCTACAGCGCAGTCAGCAGGAGTCGATTTGAGGGCCAATCTTGACGAGCCCGTAGTAATGAAACCTATGGAGCGCCGTCTCATTCCCACCGGACTGTTCATCTCACTCCCTGCCGGATTCGAGGCACAGGTACGTCCCCGCAGTGGTCTGGCCATCAAGAAGGGTATAACCGTTCTGAATACTCCCGGTACTATCGACGCCGATTACCGCGGTGAGATAGGCGTTATCCTTATCAACCTCTCACAGGAGGATTTCACAGTGAATGACGGAGAGCGCATAGCACAGATGATCATTGCCCGTCATGAGCAGGCTGAATGGATAGAGGTTGAGACACTGGATGAGACCGAACGCGGTGCAGGCGGATTCGGCCACAGCGGTGTTTAATGTATCTGCTGATGAAAAGGGGCTTTTTCATATTTGTTTCTCTGCTTTCAATCCTGGTCGCAGCAGTTTCATGCGGCTCGGTGCGTCACGCATCCTCTGATCCGCTGTCCGGCTCACAACTGGACGGCTATGCCAGTGACCACTTCTTCAGGGAGGGCATAAAGCAGTATAACGAGGGACATTATGACGCAGCGATGGACCTTATGTCCCGCAGCCTCGACTATGATACTGCATCGGCAGCCACATGTTATTGCCTGGCCCAGTACTATATGTCACTTCAGGACAGGGCTCTTCTGGAGAGGTATAACGGTAAAGCCCGTCAACTTCTGGAGAGGGCAGTAAACCTGGAACCCGACAATTACTGGTACCGCCGTCTGCTGGCAGTCAGTTATCTGCGCCAGGGACGTCAGGCTGATGCAATTGAGCAGTATGAGGAGATATCCCGCCGTTTCCCGGGCAGGACTGACGTGCTCATAACACTGGCCGGTCTGTATGACGATGCGGGAGACTATGAGAAGGAACTCCGTGCGCTTGAACGCTACGGCCGTCTTGAGGATGTGGCCGATGAACTCAAGTTCCAGCGTTTTGTCTGCTACCTTCAGTTGGGTGAACTTGACTCGGCCTATTATGAGTCAGACAACCCGTCAGAGGTGATAGTACTGCTCATGAATACCACCCGCGATATGATTGAGAAAGCCGAGACCAATCTGGACAAGATAAGATGCCGCTCTCTGCTGGATGTGGTCATGAACTTCTGCGATGTGGTATCGGCCCATGAACCCCAATTGGCCGAGGCTTATACCCAGAAGTCTGTGGGTTATTTCTGGATGGGTCAGAATGAGGAGGCGCTGGACGTACTGTCCAAGGGCTTAAGGTTCGTAAATACGGACAAGGACAGAGCCATGCTCTACAACTTAAGGGGAGATTATTACCACACTCTTGGTGAAACGCCCAAGATGTATGCCGATTATGACTCCACTCTCATTTATGATCCGGATAACATAAACGTACTCAACAACTATGCCTACTATCTGTCTGTCGAAGGCCGTGACTTGAAGAAGGCTCTGCAGATGAGTGCCAGGACTCTCGAGGCCGAGCCTCTGAATGCCACATACCTTGACACTTATGCCTGGATCCTGTTCAAGATGGGCAGATACAGTGATGCGCTGGGATATATGGAGAAAGCGCTCAGATATCTTGATACGGACAATCCGGAGATATATGAGCATTACGGTGATGTGCTGTTCATGTGCGGAGAGAAAGAGAAGGCACTTGAAAACTGGCACAAGGCGGTACAGTTCAACAGTACCTCGCCCACACTGGATAAGAAAATCAAACAGCAGAAATATCTGGAATGAGATCGATACGCTACATAATACCGGTTCTGATAGCCGCTCTGCTTCTGGGTGGTTGCCGTTCACAGTCGGCACTCAGAAAACAGAAGGCAAAGGAGGAACAGGAGAGCGAACGTCTTATACATACGCTTCTGGAGGCTCCTCCCGTACAGGAACTGACGGCAAGCCTGTCGCTGAACCTGTCCGGCACCAAGGTGAGCGGACAGCTCAGGATGCGCCGCGGCCGCAGTATCCAGATAAGTGCCAGCATGCTCGGTCTTGTTGAGATAGCCCGCATAGAGTTCCTGCCCGAGATGGTTGTAGTGATGGACAAGTTCCACAACCTCTATTCAGTCTGCCATTATGCAGACATCCCATACCGTAATGAACTGGGACTCGATTTTGAGGTTGTACAGGCATTCCTCTGGAACCGCATCTTTGCTCCGGGAAGTGCCAATGTGGCCGATGCCTCAACGCGTTTGCGCATAGACAGGACCGATGACCAGGGCAAATCCTATATCAAGGATATAGAGTACGGATATGAGTTCGTGGCAAATGCCGACAAACGTCTTGAAGCCCTTGGCAAATCGGGCAGCGGATACACATTTAATATAGATTATTCTGATTTCACCGCTCTTTCCGGCAAGTGGGAATACCCGTTGGGAGTTAACTGCCAGGTTAAGGTATCGGATTTCAACCTGAACGTACAGGCCAGGATGTCATCGGTCTCAACCGAGAACAAGACCTGGCCGGACAGAACTCAGGTGACCCGTCGAATGAAACAGGTATCGATTGACGAACTTCTGGATAACCTTGATTTATGATGAAAAGATATATCATACTGCTGTTTCTGCTCTCTGCTCCCATGCTGATGATGGGACAGACCAACTCCGTCATCGAGAAGATGCGTAAGGAACGTGCGGAGATGGAGGAACAGATAGCCCGTCAGGAAAAGATTCTTACCAGTACTGAATCCAGCATAACCAGTCAGGTAAGCAATCTGAACATCATCACCGCCAAACTCAAGGAGCGCACCAAACTGCTTGACAAGACCCGCAGTGAGATCCGCTCTCTGGACCGTGAGACCACCCGTCTGGAGAATGAGATAAAACAGCTTGAAAAGGAACATGAGCAGTGCAAGGATCGTTACGCCGAGGCCTGCCGTTTCTATCAGCACCAGAATTCCAGTTTCAACCCGCTGACATTCATTCTTGCCACGGAGTCGTTCCGTGAGATGAGCCGTCGTGCCCGTTACGTGAGCGAGTACTCCAACTCACTGCAGGAAATGGCCGATGAAATCACGCAGAAAGTGGATACTCTTGAGAACCGCAAGGCCCAGATAGAACTGGTAAGGAAAGAGAAGGATGAACTGCGCAAGGTGCAGCAGAAGAACGAGGAGGAGGCCCGCAAGGAGGAGAAACAACAGAAGACTCTGGTCAACCAGCTCAAGAACAAACGGACCAACCTCAAGAAAGAGATAGCCGCCCAGCAGAAGAAGATGGATGCACTCTCCAAGGAGATTGACCGTCAGATACAACAGGCCCTCAAGGAGGAGAAGGCCAAGACTCCTGATAAGGTCCAGTCGCCCGAGGACATAAAACTGTCCGGCACCTTTGAGAGCAATAAGGGTCGTCTTCCCATGCCTATCACCGGCCCCTATCTTGTTGTGGGCGAGTACGGCGTGCAGAACGTGGCAGGAATGAAGGATGTAAAGCAGAACAACCTTGGCATAGATATTCAGGGAAATGACGGTGCGCAGGCCAGAGCGGTCTTTGACGGCACGGTTTCATCAATATTCCAGCAGGGAAAGGGCCAGATAGGAGTGCTTATCCGTCACGGCTCATACATATCCGTTTACTGCAACCTGAGCGAGACCAGACTCAAGAAAGGCGATAAGGTCAAGACAGGTGACATAGTGGGTAACATCCAGACATCCGATAACGGAACTCCCATACTCCACTTCCAACTTCATAAGGAGAGCACAAGACTCAATCCTTCAGACTGGTTGCGCCGCTGATAATTGAAAAATATTGAGTAAATTTGCAGTCCAAAACGACAACGTATGATTACAGCAGATCAACTCAAAGACGTACTTGACCGCACAGAGGCACTGAAACGCTATCTGAACATAGATTCCAAACTTATCCAGGTTGAGGAGGAGCAGTTGCGCACTCAGGCTCCGGGATTCTGGGATGATCCCAAGAAGGCCGAGATCCAGATGAAGAAAGTCAAGGACCTGCAGAGCTGGATTGACGGTTACAAGCAGGTCAAGGCTCTGGCCGATGAACTGCAACTTGCCATGGACTTCTACAAGGAGGAGCTGGTAACCGAGCAGGAGGTTGATGACAACTACGCCAAGGCAATAGAGGCTGTAGAGTCATTGGAACTCAAGAACATGCTTCGCGAGGAGGCCGATGAGATGGACTGCGTGCTCAAGATCAACTCCGGTGCAGGAGGTACCGAGAGTCAGGACTGGGCCTCAATGCTCATGCGTATGTACATGCGCTGGGGTGAGGACAACAATTACAAAGTGACAGTAGCCAACCTGCAGGAGGGCGATGAAGCCGGAATCAAGCAGGTGACCATGGAGATAGAGGGACCGTTTGCATACGGTTACCTAAAGGGCGAGAACGGCGTTCACCGTCTGGTGCGCGTATCACCCTACAACGCTCAGGGAAAGCGCATGACATCATTCGCCAGCGTCTTTGTAACCCCGCTTATCGATGACTCGATCGAGGTTGACATCAACCCCGCACTCATGAGCTGGGATACATTCCGCAGCGGCGGTGCCGGTGGCCAGAACGTGAACAAGGTAGAATCAGGTGTACGTCTGCGCTACCAGTTCAAAGATCCCTATACCGGTGTTGAGGAGGAGATCCTTATTGAAAACACCGAGACCCGTGACCAGCCCAAGAACAAGGAGCGTGCCCTGCAGCACCTGCGTTCCATACTGTATGACAAGGAACTGCAGCACCGCATGGCCGAGCAGGAAAAGATAGAGGCCGGCAAGAAAAAGATCGAGTGGGGTTCACAGATACGCTCATATGTCTTTGATGACCGCCGTGTCAAGGATCACCGCACAGGTTTCCAGACATCCGATGTAAACGGTGTCATGGACGGACATATCGACGGTTTCATCAAGTCTTACCTGATGTCATTCGCCGAGTCCAAGGAACAGCAGATGTAATAGTCTTTAAACCGATATAACTAATACTATGGCAATTGAAATTGAACGTAAGTTTCTGGTAAAAGGAACATCCTACAAGACTCAGGCCTTCAGTTACTACGACATTCTCCAGGGTTACATTGCCCATGAGAACGGCCGTTCAGTACGTGTACGCATCACTGACAAGGAGGCTATCCTTACCATCAAAGGTCCGTCGGACGCAAAGGGCATGAGCCGTTACGAGTGGAATCACCTGATTCCCGTGGATGAGGCCCGTGAACTCTTTGAACTGCATCAGAGCGGTGCAATCGAGAAACGCCGCTATCTGGTACACAGCGGCCCCCATGTATTTGAGGTGGATGAGTTCCATGGCGACAATGAGGGTCTGGTGATGGCCGAGGTAGAGCTTAACTCAGAGAGTGAGACATTCGTTAAGCCCGATTTCATCGGCAAAGAGGTTACAGGTGACCACCGTTATTACAACGCATACCTGGCCACAAATCCTTACAAAACCTGGAATAAGGATTAATTTCTCTTCTTTCTGAAGATAGTCTGAATTGCAAAGTAGCCGATGGCTGCTCCTACCAGCACGCCTATCGTATCGGCCCAAAGATCAGCCCACTCACCGCTTCTTCCCTGAGTCAGTTTCATCTGGGCTATCTCCATGAGTCCGCCCAGCGCTATCGGGGCAATGATTGCGAATATGAATATCTTTACCCAGTTCAGGTTCTCATGGTGACGCAGATACTCAATCCAGAGAATCAGCTCCAATCCCAGGTACATGCCCACATGGACAACCTTATCGATACCTGTAATGGGATCGAGTTTTGTCTTGGGAGGGTTGAATAGTGACAGAAAAAGTATGGCTGCTATGACAAGCAGCGACAGCGGATATTTTCTGATGAAATATAACATGCCGCAAAAATAACCAATAATACCATAACACAATGTCTAAAGACCATTTCTATTTCAACCGAAATGACAGGATAGTAGCTCTTATCCTATTGTCTGTCATCATAATTGTCAATATAATTCGGAATCCATGGAATCCGCCTGTTCCTGACTACAGTGTGTATACCGATTCTATGGAACATACTCCGGATACATTCAGACGCATAGTTTACATCCGGGATACCGTAAGGAGGAAATGGTATGTCTGGGATACTGTAAGGGTTGAAGTTAAGAGTGTCCGATATGCAGCAAAGAGCAGGCCTGTGGAACCGCTTGATCTGAATGGTGTTGACAGTACGGAGCTGGTTAAACTTCCGGGTATAGGACCTGCCACTGCGTTGAAGATCATCAGATACAGGGAGCGTTTGGGCGGCTACTCCGATATCACGCAGCTGGCGGAGATTGAAGGCCTGCCCGATTCACTGATGAAATGGTTCATTATTACCGATACCATCCCGTTAACCAAAATCCTGGTCAACAGGGCAACCCTTGCTGAACTGCGCCGTCATCCATACATTGATTTCTATCAGGCCCGTGCCATTGTGGAGTTCCGTGATGAGAGGGGAGCAATAAAAAGTCCTGAGCAGCTCTCTTTCATGGAAGAGTTCACTGTTCAGGACCTTGTAAGATTAAATCCTTATATTGATTTCAGGGATCAATAACCGGCAAGTTTCTTGATTTTCATGGGAATCTCTATGTTGTTTATCTGACCGGTGAACTGCTCCGCTCCTGCGCCGATGGCAAATACGGGAACGTAACTGCCTGAATGGCAACCTGCAGCCCAACTGATCTGGGCGCACTCGGTCATGACACGTGCGGCCTCATCGGACATCTTCTCAACCTCAAAATACTTACCCTCCTCAAGTGCGCCGGGACCCATACCGAAGGTCTCAACGTATGCGCTCTTAAGGCTGGCGGTCTGCTTATCGGACAGTTCGATCTTGTCCCAGAAACCAAAGTTCTCCTTGAGTTCCTTCTCAACCTCCTCCCAGGTAAGGATATCGCCTATCTCACGTCCCATCTTCTCCAGGTGAGCGGTGAATGCATCCTTGCTCATCTTCTGGTACTGAAGCACCTTGAAATTGGTCTTGTAGTCACCTGCGGTCAGACCAAGTCCTCCGGTCTCATGATCGGCGGTGATGACTATCAGAGTCTCTTTCTTGTGCTTGAGATAGAAGTCATAGGCTACCTTGATGGCCTCGTCAAAGTCCAACATCTCCTGGATGTATGTTCCGGGATCATTTGCATGGCAGGCGTTGTCAATACGGCCGCCCTCCATCATCATGAAGAAACCCTTCTTGGGATCCTTCATCATAAAGTCAATGGCAGCCTCGGTAACCTGAGCGAGTTTAAGGTCACTCTCTTTCTGGTCAATTGAGTATGCCAGGGCGTGATCACTCTTGGATTCCTTGTCAAAAAGTATGATTTTATCGGTGGATGCGGCCTTCTGCTTATACTCGTCATATCCGCGTACAACGGTGTAGCCTGCCTGCTCAGCCTTAACATAGTTGTCCTGATCATTTTCATCACGTGCTGCCGGCTGACGGAACTCGGCACCTCCAAAGAACTCAAAGCCTGAATCACTCAACTGGTTTCCAATCTGGTGATACATGTTGCGGTGACGGGTGTGTCCGTAGAAACTTCCCGGTGTGGCATGGTCAATGGAGCAGGATGTTCCTATGGCTACGCGGATACCTTTCTTATGCGCCATCTCGGCTATTGTAACCACGGGAGTCTCCCTGTCGGGCAACAGACCAAGGACATTGTTATCGGTCTTCTGACCTGATGCCAATGCTGTTCCGGCAGCCGAGCTGTCAGTAACATCGCTGTTGGCAGAGTAGGTTATAACAAGTCCGGTATAGGGGAACTGGGTAAAGCAAAGAGGCTTGTATCCGTACTGGCCTTCAATATCCTGAAGGTAATACTGGATACCCATAACCTGGTTGGTACCCATACCGTCACCTATAAAATAGAACACATACTTGGGGCCTTTCTTTGCAGATGCTGTCAATACCAACAGCATCATGGCCAGAATTAAAGTGACTTTCCTTTTCATAAACTATCGTTTTCCTTATTTGATTATTTCCATGGAGATGATCCTTATATCCTTGCGGGGACGGTCGCTGCTGTCGGTTCCGGCCTGCTCTATCTTGTATACAGCCTTCATTCCGTCAACAACCTCACCGAATACGGTATAATCATTGTCCAGGAACGGAGTACCACCCTCGCTCATGTAAGCGTCAACCTGCTCCTCGGTGAACTTGAAAGGTCCCTGCTCCTTAAGAATAGCCTGTGTCTTTTCAATGAGTTCGTCCTGCAGTTTCATAAGGGCTTCATTGTCGCCGGCCAACTGCATGTTCATTATTGAATCCCTGTTCTGGGCAACAAGTCTGTCAAAGATTCCCTGACCCTGCTTCTGGCTGAGTTGCTGCTCCAAATCCTGAAGTTCATACTTGTTATAAGTCTTACCGGTCACGATATAGAACTGTGAACCTGATGACTTACGCTCGGGATTTACCGGGTCGGCCTGACGGGCTGCGCTCAGAGCGCCGCGCTTATGGAAGTATTTGGGATAAACAAACTCAGCAGGAATAGTATAACCGGGGCCGCCTGCACCTAACTGGACACCCTTCTCGGCATTCTTTGACTCAGGGTCACCTGCCTGTACCATAAAGTCCTTTATAACACGGTGGAACAGGATGCTGTCATAGTAATGCTCCTCTACCAGTTTGATGAAATTATCCCTGTGCTGGGGAGTTTCATTATAAAGTTTAATGGTGATATCACCTACTGTTGTCTTGATAAGAACCTTGGTTTCGTCCTGGCCCGCCTGAGCCTTTGCGTTCTGCGAGGAAGCACCTCCGCATGAGTTGATTGTTGCTGCCATCAGAATGATTGCTAAGAATTTGTATTTCATTGTTAGGGTAAATCTGTGTTCAAGGACAAAGGTATCGTATTTTTCTTACCTTTGCAAGGTAACTAATCGATTTGGGATTATGAAGATTGCAGTAGCAGGAACAGGTTATGTAGGACTATCGTTGGCAACGTTGCTGGCTCAGCACAATACGGTTACAGCTGTTGACGTGGTAAAGGAAAAAGTTGATTTGATCAACAATAAGAAATCACCCATTCAGGATGATTATATTGAGAAGTATCTGGCTGAGAAAAAACTTGACCTGACCGCAACATTGGATGGTGAAAAGGCATATTCGGATGCCGATTTCGTTGTGATAGCCGCTCCCACCAATTATGACAGTAAGAAGAATTTCTTTGATACAAGCCATGTGGAGGAGGTGATAGACCTGGTGCTCAAGGTGAACCCTGATGCAATCATGGTAATCAAGTCAACCATTCCCGTAGGCTATACCGAGAGCGTACGTGAGAAGTTCTCATACCGCGAGCGTCTGGCAGACGGCACAATGAAGGTGGTTGTTCCCAACATCATATTTGCACCTGAGTTCCTGCGTGAGAGCAAGGCTCTTTATGACAACCTCTATCCTTCAAGAATAATCGTTGGATTCGATAAAAATGTAGCACGTCTTGAGGAGGCTGCCCATACCTTTGCACGCCTTCTTCAGGAGGGTGCCATCAAGGAGAACATTGATACTCTTTACATGGGTACTACCGAGGCCGAGGCTGTCAAGCTGTTTGCCAACACCTATCTGGCACTGCGTGTAAGTTTCTTCAATGAGCTTGACACCTATGCCGAGATGAAGGGTCTGGATACACGCGCCATCATTGACGGTGTGGGTCTGGATCCGCGTATCGGCAGCCACTACAACAACCCGTCATTCGGTTACGGAGGCTACTGCCTGCCTAAGGACACAAAGCAGCTGCTGGCAAACTACAATGATGTTCCTGAGAACCTTATCCAAGCCATTGTGGACAGCAACCGTACACGTAAGGATTTCATTGCCGACCGCGTACTTGAAAAGGCCGGCTACTACACAGCCAACAGTGCATGGAATGAGGCATCCGAGAAGGTTATAACCGTGGGTGTTTACCGTCTGACCATGAAGTCCAATTCTGATAACTTCCGCCAGAGCTCCATTCAGGGTGTAATGAAGCGCGTAAAGGCCAAAGGAGCCAAGGTAATAATCTATGAGCCCACGCTTAAGGATGGTGATACATTCTTTGGAAGTGAGGTGGTTAATGATCTGGCAGAATTTAAGCGCCGCTGCGATTCAATCATTGCAAACCGCTACGACGCTTGTCTTGATGATGTCCAGGAGAAGGTCTACACCCGTGACCTGTTCCGCCGCGACTGATCTTATTTGGACAGCAGGTAAACAAAGAAAAAGATTGCGCAAAGGATAGCCAGGGCTGCAGGTATTCCTACAGCAAGGCTCAGTATGTTCCGACGACGTCGGGCATAGCGCTCACGTGTAGCTTTCCGGTTCAGGAAAGTGTCACGGTCTGAGGCTGGCAGTTTCATTTCATAGCCGTCCAGACGCTCCTTAATTCTGTCTTCCCAATCTTTCATCTTCCTGTCCTTTTAAGATATTCGTTTATGGCATTCTTGAGTTGTGCGCGTGATTTGGCAAGTATGGAGGCCGATCCCTTCTCAGTAATGTGAATGGCATCGGCAATCTCCTTATGAGAGAAACCGTCAATGCAATACATATTGAACACCGTACGCCTCACGTCAGGCAGCGATGCGATCAGATCCATCATCACCGGTACCGGTATGCTGTCAACATTCTCATCCTCATCGGGCTCAACAATATCAGATTCCATCGTCGTATCCAGCGGTACAATACGCATCTTGCTGGTTTCACGCAGCCGGTCAATTACTACGTTTACCGTGAGTCTTCTTATCCAGGCATAAAGGGTTCCCTCACCGTTGTAACGGAAAGAACGGATGGTATCCATGGCTTTTATCATGGAGTCATGCATGAGATCCTGAGCTTCTTCATGGTCTCCCACATAACGGCAGCATACTGCATAGAGCCGGCTTGCGTACCTCTCATACAGTTCGCCTTGCGCTTCCCGATCATTTGCAGCACATCTGGAAGCAAGTTCTTTTTCCGTCAAAGAGTTGGAACTCATACTGGATTCAGATCCACCAACACTAACTGAACGGCAAGATAAGCAAAATACGTCTTTTATTTGTGCGCTTCGTTGAAAAGTTTGAGACGCTCCTCGAGTATGGGGAACTGATCGTCACGGATGTTTGATGAGCAGCCGCGTATACCTTGGCGGGTGCTGCCGGTTGATGAGAGCACAATTCCGCTGATGCCGAAGTAGAGCAGCTCGTGCAGCAGCTGGCCTCCCTCCATGGGTGTGCCGTCGGGCAGGTTGTAGCCGAATGTGAAGAAGAATCCGTCACTTACCGGCTCCTCCAGGTCCTTGTCATAGGTTACGTTGAATCCGTTGCGAAGCAGGGCGGCCTTGATCTTCTCTGTGCGGCGTGCATACTCGCGGATATCCTCGCGGAACTGATACTCACCGTCGCAGGCAGCCTTGAGCATGGCGGCCATGGCGCACTGTACTGAGTGGGTTACGCCTGATGACATGGCATAAAGCATATCATATGCGTAAACAGCACCAAAGCGTGAAATGTTGTAACGCTTCTGCAGAGTCTCAAAGTGACGCTCATAGAGTTTGTCTGATATGCAGGCAACAGCTATACGCTCGCCGGCGTAGCTGAATATCTTACTGCCGCTGAGCATCATGATGTAGTTGTCGGTATAGTGTGATACGCTGATCTGGTAGGGAGCCTTGAAAGGAATGCCCAGTCCCTCACGACGGAAGTCCATGGTCATGTAGGCAAGGTCCTCCAGGATAATGGTATCATACTTTGTTGCCAACTGACCGATGGTTTTGATCTCCTCTTCAGTAAGGCACATCCAGCTGGGGTTGTTGGGGTTGCTGTAAACAATGCAGCATATGTTGCCCTGCTTGAGGTAACTTTCCAACTTGGGTCCCAGTTTCCCGGCACGGAAATCGGCCACGTCAAACTGGGCGGTCTTGACACCCATTACCTGAGCCTGCATCTTCTGTACGGGGAATCCCGGATCTACATAGAGGATGGTATCCTTCTTGGGATCTATCTGTGAGCACAGAAGGAATGCGGCAAAGGTGCCCTGCATTGCGCCGCATGTGGGGGTGCAGTGGCCGGGCAGGATATCGGTGTTGATGAAAGCCTTGACAAAACGGGCTGCCTGCTCCTTGAGTTCGGGAATACCTTCAATGTTGGGATACTTTGAAGCTACGCCGCGGTCCAGAGCCTCTTTCTGAGCCTTAACACCTACGGCCGATGGCGGAATGCCGGGAACACCCATCTCAAAATGGATGAACTCCTGACCGGTAACTTTCTCGGCGTTAAGCTCGCAGGCCAGCACCTGACGGATGGAGGCCTTGTTGAGGTCACGTACTTCTATACTCTCAAGATAATCGTCAATGACGTTTGCAGGAATCAGTGTTTTCATCAGTGTTTTTATTCACAGTTACGGCCAATCTCAAGGGCCTTTATGTTCATATCTACAATTGCATCTCCTTTGGCGCCGAATATGGTGCGTACGCTCTGGCACAGCTTGTCAAAACTGATGCTCTTAAGAGCCTTTGAAGCGGCACCCAGCAGGATCATGTTGACAGCCTTGGGCATCTTGTGCTCCTTGCCCAGTTCATCGGTATCAATCAGGATGACGTTACCCAGCTCCTTAAGCTCATCGATAATGGCCTTCTGATCGGGGTAATTGCCGATGTTGATGAAGGGGTTGGATGATGTGATTACCCAACCGTCCTTGCTAAGGTACTGCTTGTAACGCAGGGCCTCCATGGGTTCCATGGCGATGATGATATCGGCCTGACCGAGTGAGATAAGGTCACTGGCAATGGGCTTGTCCGATATGCGCAGGTTGGACTGCACGTCACCGCCGCGCTGGCTCATTCCGTGAACCTCGGCCTGCTTGATGTAGAGGTCCTCCTCAAGGGCGGCCTGACCGATTACTGTTGCGATTGAGAGGATACCTTGTCCTCCTACGCCTGCAAGTATGATATCTGTCTTCATTTCTGTGCTGCTTTTGCTTTTGCCTTACGGGCAAGTGTCTGGATACATTCACGACGCGGTATGATAACCGACAGACCGCGGTACTCAATCTCCTCACGCAGGGTGCGTGTAATCTCCTCCATGTTCTGGGGCAGGGGTACTACAACCTTCAGATGGTCGGGATCAACGCCTATGCCGCGGCAGATAGCCTCAAACTTGTTGGTGCCGGCACTGTCCTGTCCGCCTGTCATACCGGTGGTGAGGTTATCGGATATGATGATTGTGATGGGAGAGTTCTCATTTACTGCATCCAGCAGACCGGTCATGCCGGAGTGGGTGAATGTG
Organism: Bacteroidaceae bacterium; assembly: GCA_017557635.1. Lineage (GTDB taxonomy): Bacteria > Bacteroidota > Bacteroidia > Bacteroidales > Bacteroidaceae > Colenecus. Next base: position 264,973 of record JAFYYH010000021.1, read on the forward strand.
CTGTCACCGATGATGGCAACTGCGGGGAACACGCCTGCGTCGGCGGCACCCTTGGCCATGGTGATGCTGGCACCCATATCAACGGTGCTGTCAAGAGCCTGGAAGGGAGGCAGGGCACCCAAGGTGTAGCAACCTATGTCACCGAACACCTTTGAGTCCTTGTAATCCTTGAGGACGATGTTGATGGCCTCATATACTGAGCGGTGACCGCAACCCTGACAGAGGGCGGGCGGACGAGCCACAACATTCTTTGCAACCTCGGGATGCGGCAGCGGAGCCAGACCCAGGGCGGCCTTTACGATATCGGGGTTGAGCTCTCCCTGACGGGGCAGCTCACCGGTCAGACGGCCTATGATCTTGCAGTCAGACGGCAGGATACCTGCAACCTGCTCCTCGACGAACGGCTGACCGTCCTCGATAACCATGATGGAGTCACACTGCTCGGCCATGGTACGTATGGTCTCGGATGGGATGGGGTACTGTGATATCTTGAGTACGGGGAAGGGTATTCCCTCGGGATAGCATTCAGAAAGGTAGTTATAGGCGTTACCGCAGGTGATGGCACCCATCTTGAAACGCTTGGCCTCAGCCTTGAAACTGTTGAAGGGTGATTCAACCGACAGACGCATGATCTCGGGCTGACGCTCCAGAAGTGAAGCGTAGCGGCGCTTTGCGATGGCGGGCAGCAATACCCAGTCACGGACTCCGCTTACGGGATTCAGGTCGTTCTGATTACGCTTTTCCTTAAGAGCCACAACGGCACGTGAGTGGGCCAGACGTGTAACGGTACGCATCAGAACCGGCAGTTTGAGTGACTCTGACAGGTCATAGGCGTATGACATCATATCGTAAGCCTCCTGCTGTGATGAGGGTTCAAGAACGGGAATCAGGGCGAACTTGCCGTAGTAACGGGTGTCTTGCTCATCCTGTGATGAGTGCATTGAGGGGTCATCGGCCACAAGGACTATCAGACCTCCGTTCACACCGGTAATGGATGAGTTCACGAACGGATCGGCTGCAACGTTCATGCCTACATGCTTCATGCACACAAGTGCTCGCTTGCCGGCAAATGACATACCCAGAGCGGCCTCCATGGCAGTCTTCTCGTTGGTGCACCAGCGGTTGTGTATTTTTTCACCGGGGTTCTTCTTGCAGTAACCCTGTATGTATTCAGTGATTTCAGTTGACGGTGTTCCCGGATAGGCGTAAACTCCGCTCAGTCCGGCATCAATGGCTCCCTGTGCAATGGCTTCATCGCCAAGTAACAGTTTCTTCATTTTATGGTTTTTAAATTCTGTTTTTATTCCTGTTCAGCCTGTCCTGCATTCTCGGCATCTCTGATGTCGCAGTAGAAGGCGGCCAGTGTGGTATATAAATAAGGCATCAACCAGAGAAAACCGATTCCAAGGGTCAGGATGCAAAGAAGGATCCAACCCAGGAAACTGAGTATCATCAGGATGAATTTCCATTTTTTTCCATCCATAAGCGTGCGGCTGCGGCGCATCGCGTCTATGACATCAAACTTGGGATTATCGAGGATAATGAAATTAACCTGTGAATACAACAAAAGAATCCAGATGCTATAGATAACAGTCAACAGTGCAAATATCACTATAGCAATGGCGTTCTGTATCAGTAATCCTACCAGAAACATTATCAGTGCTGCCGGTATGATCAGTAATGCGATAAGCAATTCACTCAGCAGGGATACCAGGACTATGTGCAGGTAACGCTTGCTGAAAGTCAGTTTAAAGAAATTGAAGAATATCGAATTCTCAGAACCTTTGCTTTCAAGGAGCAATCTGTAGGTGTTGACTATACCGACACCCAGAGGAGCCAGAAAGAATATGGAAATCAGGATATTAATGAGAGATGAATAATAGCTCCCTTCCATCGCGTCCATCATCCCGTAGAAATCCCCTTCAAGTACAGCTTCATAGTATTCCATGATATCGATTCCCGAAATCATGTAGGTGCCCCATTTTATGGCCAGATTGAGGGCTACTATCCCGAGTGTAGCCAATGCTGCCATGCCGAAGTTACCCTTGAGAGCAACCAGTGCATCGTCTTTGAGTTGGGTTATTCTTTTCATTTCTTTATATGATAGAGTTTACTTCTTCTCGTCAGCATCCATAAGTGAGGTCGATGCGTGTACGGTAACCTTACGTTCGTAGCAGCCGAACATCTTGTCGATCTTTTCCTGTTCGTCAACCTTGGTCAGCAGGCTTACAATGGGAACGATAACCAGACCTGCAACCATTGAGAGCACACCTGCATTGATGGGTGAACTGAAGAACGGGCTGATGAATGTGGTCTTGGTGAATGTGCCGTACATGCAGCCGCACATGATCAGTACGCCTACAATGAAACTTGCCCAGACTGAAGCCTTGGTGGTCTTCTTCCAGTACAGTCCATAGAGGAACGGAGCCAGGAAGGCACCTGCCAGAGCGCCCCAGCTGATACCCATGAGCTGGGCGATGAATGTTACGGAGCTCTTGGCCTGTACGATAGCCAGTACTGATGATACTGCTATGAAGAACACAACCAGCAGACGGATTGAGAGAAGCTGTGACTTCTCGGTCATCTGCTTGCCGCCTTTGGCCAGGGCAGGCTTGATGATGTCAAGCGTAAGGGTTGAACCTGATGTGAGTACCAGTGATGAGAGGGTTGACATTGATGCAGAGAGCACCAGAATGATAACCACGCCGATCATCAGGTCAGGCAATGTCTGGAGCATGGAAGGAACAATGCTGTCATATATAGGTGTGCCGTTGGGTGCAAAATCAATGACACTTCCGTACAGACGGCCGAAACCGCCCAGGAAGTAGCAACCGCCTGCCACGATGATGGCAAAGAAGGTTGAGATGAAGGTTCCCTTGCGGATGGCGGCCTCGTCGCGGATGGCATAGAACTTACCTACCATCTGAGGAAGGCCCCAGGTACCGAGTGATGTGAGCAGAACAACGCCCAGCAGCCAGATGGGCTGAGGTCCGAAGAACGATGTGAAGGCTCCGTTAAGACCCGGAGCAGCCTCACTGGGAATCTGTGACAGTTTCTCAATTGCTGCGGTGAATCCGCCGTTGCCGTTCAGTACTGAAAGGATTACGGCTACTATACCGATGAGCATGATCATACCCTGGATGAAGTCATTGACGGCAGTTGCCATGTAACCTCCTACCAGTACGTAAATACCGGTCAGTACAGCCATGCCAAGTACGCACCAGCTGTAGTCGATACCGAATGAGAGTCCGAACAGACGTGACAGTCCGTTATACAGTGATGCGGTATAAGGGATAAGGAATACGAATACGATTACTGATGCTGCAACCTTGAGGGCACCTGAGTTGAAGCGCTGTCCAAAGAAGTCAGGCATGGTGGCGCTCTGCAGGTACTGGGTCATAAGACGTGTGCGTCGGCCCAGGATTCTCCATGCAAGGAGTGAACCTATCAGGGCGTTGCCAAGTCCGATCCATGTGGCTGAAAGACCGTACTTCCAACCGAACTGGCCTGCGTATCCTACAAAGATTACGGCCGAAAAGTATGATGTACCGAATGCGAAAGCGGTAAGCCATGAGCCTACCTTACGGTCACCCAGTACAAATCCCTGTACGTTGTTTGCGGTTTTACGGCAGTAGATTCCGACGCCGATCATTACGGCAAAGAACAATATCAGAATCAGAATTTTTAGAAACATGATGGTATGGTTTGAAGGTTAATAATTCCAGGTATTCAGTTTATTCCCATCCTTGAATAAGTGTGAGTCCGCTTTCTGTTGCAACTTTCTCGGCTTTCTCAAGGTTGGCGGGACGGATGATGAGTACCAGTTTTCCGTCTTTGTGGAATGTGTAGAGGTAGCTGATTGAGCAGCCGCCTGCGGTAAGTGCGTCGATCGCATCGGCGAATGAGGCGGTATCGGCCTCAACCTGGATGGCGAGTACCTCATTGAGGTTTACAAGGTGACCCTTGGCTGAGAGAAGCTCGGCAGCCTTCTTCTGGTTTGAGGTGATAAGGCGCAGGATTCCGTACTCAGTGGTATCGGCTACTGATGCGGCCTGGATCTCTATGTTCTGGTCCTTGAGGGCGGTCAGGATGTCACTCAACTTGCCGCGCTGGTTCTCAAGAAATATTGAAATCTGCTTGATGGTCTTCATAATGTCCTTTATTAATGGTTATGACGTAAATCATTTACTCTCTTGGCCTTGCCGTCTGACTGCGGGATTACGCCTTTGCCTACCAGTTTTACTCTGGGTGTGAGTAGGATCTCATCCTTGAGGCGGCGGGTAATCTCCTTGGTCAGGTTCTGCAACATGGCAAAATCATCAGTAGCCTGTGCAAGCTCGGCCTCGATGGTCATCTCGTCGTTGTCGCCGATGGTCTCGATGGTGATGAGGTAATCGCTGGCCAGCTCCGGGAACTGCATCAGGATCTTCTCTATCTGGATAGGATAGATGTTTACGCCCTTGACAATCATCATGTCATCGCTGCGGCCCTGGAAACGTGCCAGACGTACGTGGGTGCGTCCGCAGGGGCAGTCACCCGGCAGGATGCGGGTAAGATCGCGTGTGCGGTAGCGGAACAGCGGCATGGCCTCACGGTTCAGTGTGGTCAGAACCAGCTCTCCGAGTTCACCCTCGGGAACGGGCTCCAGGGTAACGGGATCAAGAATCTCAACGATATAGTTGTCTTCCCAGATGTGCATTCCGTTCTGCTCCTGGCATTCGATAGCTACGCCGGGGCCGCACATCTCACTCATTCCGAAGTTGTTGTATGCCTTGGCACCCCAGATCTCCTCAATACGCTTGCGCTGTGCCTCTGAGTGGGGCTCGGCGCCGATGATGAGGGTGTGTACTGTGGTGGTGCGGGGATCTATTCCCTCCTCCTCAAAGGCTGCTGCCAGACGGGTTGCATATGAGGGTATGCAGTGCAGGGCTGTCGTGCCGAAGTCAGTGATGAACTTTACGTGACGCTTGCTGTTACCTGCACCGGCGGGAACGGTCAGTGCACCCAGACGCTCAGCGGCATACTGTATGCCCAGACCGCCGGTGAACATGCCGTAGCCGGATGTGTTCTGTATGATGTCGGTGTTACGCAGACCTATGCAGTACATGGAGCGTGCCATGGCATCGGCCCATTCGTCAAGGTCTTTCTGTGAGTGAAGGATTACTGTGGGATTGCCGGTGGTACCGCTTGATGAGTGCAGGCGTACAACCTTGTCCAGAGGTATTGACTTGATACCGAAAGGATAGGTGGCACGGAGGTCATTCTTGGTGGTGAAGGGGAATCTCTTGATGTCCTCAACTGACTTGATGCTCTCAGGGGTGATACCCAGTTCCTTGAATTTGGGAGCGTAGAACTCGCTGCCCATTGCAATCTCGACGGTTTTCTTGAGACGCTCCACCTGCAGCTTCTCAAGCTGTTTGCGGGGCATGGTCTCAATCTCCTCATTCCAGTATTTACCGTTCATATTTGTATAATTATGCGTTAATTCGTTAGTTTGGTTTGCAAATTTATAAAATTCGGTTGATTTGTTCAAGCTTTTGAATAAGCTAATGCATAGGTTTTAATCTGTTTAAGCATTGACAGCAATCCGTTGCTGCGGGTGGGTGACAGATGCTGTGTAAGACCTATGGCATCAATAAAGTGAACATCGCTGGCCAGAATCTCGGCCGGAGTATGGTCTGAGAGAACTCTGATAAGCAATGCAATCAGGCCTTTTGTAATGATTGCGTCGCTGTCCGCCTCAAAATGGACCAGTCCGTCCTGCATGGTTGCATGCAGCCATACACGACTCTGACAGCCGTCAATAAGGTTATCCTCGGTCTTGTATGCGGCATCCAGTGCCGGTTGCTCGTTGCCCAGATCTATGATCATCTGGTATTTGTCCATCCAGTCGTCAAAGGCGCTGAACTCTTCTATAACCTCTTCCTGAAGTTCCTCAATCGTCATGGTTTTTCGTTGTAAATGACCTGGATGAGCGTCTTACCGACGGCTTCCAGGACTTTTTTGTCGATATTGTCTATGTTGTCATGTGTAGTGTGCCAGGTTGGTCCGAAACTGCTTTCCATGCAGTTGGGCAGGTAAGGCACGATATCTATGGCGGGAATCTTTGCCATGGTGTTGATGTAGTAGTGGTCATCGGTTACATAGCCGCCGTTCACGGGCGGGAAGATTGAACCGAAGCCGAGCTTGCCGGCTGCGCTCCAAACCTTCTCAACTATGGGTCTGCCGTATTTGATGGAGTATCCCTCGCGGCAGAATACCGCACCCTTGCCGCCTACCATGTCAAGCAGGATGGCATAGCGTGCACGATAACCCTCTACGTGGGGGTGTTTGGCCCAGTACTGTGTACCCAGACCCCACCATTTCTCGGAATCATTGCCTTGGTAGGTTTCACCGGGTCCCCAGTCCTCGGCATCCAGGAATATGCAGTCGACACCTATCTCCGGTGCCTGTTTCTGCATCTGGCGTGCTATTTCAAGTATTACTCCTACACCGCTTGCACCGTCATTTGCCGCATCTACAGGTTTCATCCAGTTGGCCGGATCGGGATCGTTATCGGCCCAGGGACGGCTGTCCCAGTGTGAGCAGAGTATGATGCGTGTGGGCTGTCCGACATTGAAACTGCCTATGATGTTCTGGCATTTCAGGGTGTTGCCGTCAAAGGTCTTGGCGTCAAATTCCTGAAAGTATACCTTATCGGCTCCGAAAGATGACAACTTGGCGCCAAGCCAGATTCCGCAGTCATCATGTGCCTTGGTGTTGGGTACACGCGGTCCGAAATCGGTCTGTGCCTTTATGTAGTTGTATGCGCTGTCGGCGCAGAACTGCGGTGTCTCAACTGTGGCGGTAGAGGTTGCGGTGTTTGCTTTCCTTCCTCCGCAGGAGAGAGCCATGAACAGCACTGTCAGTATAATGGCGGAATTTTTCATTTTAGCGGTTAAGTTTCCAGGTTGCGCCGTCCTTGGTATCCTTTATCTCGAATCCCAGAGCGGTTAACTCGTTGCGTATCTTGTCACTTGTAGCCCAGTCCTTGTTGGCCTTGGCGATTGCGCGCTGTTCCAGAAGCATATCGACCACCTTGCCGAATGCCTCTTCCCGACCGGATCCGCCACCTTCTTCGGCCTTGATTCCAAGAATGTCGAAGAGGAATGTATCGAACAGGGACTTGAGTTCAGCGACATCAGATGCAGTAAGTTTGGCGTTGCCGTCGACTGCCTGGTTGATAACCTTGGCGGCGTCGAACAGGTGGCTGATTACGATAGGCGTGTTCAGGTCATCATCCATGGCCTCGTAGCACTTGCCCTTGAATTCGCTTACGCTTACCGAGCTTTCGGCAGAGGGCTGTATGCGGCCGATGGCGTTGTAGGCCTCCATCAGACGTGACATGGCCTTCTCGGCTGCCTGAAGGGCGTCGTTGCTGAAGTCTACTGTGCCGCGATAGTGGGCCATCAGTATGAAGAAGCGGATGGTCATGGGGCTGTAGGCCTGTTTCAGGTTGGGGTTCTGACCGGTAAAGAACTCGTTCAGAGTGATGAAGTTACCCAGTGACTTACCCATCTTCTGTCCGTTGATGGTGATCATGTTGTTGTGCATCCAGTAGTGTACTATGTCATGACCCTGGCTGGCAACGGCCTGTGCAATCTCGCACTCGTGGTGGGGGAATATCAGGTCCATGCCGCCTCCGTGTATGTCAAAGCGCTCACCCAGGTACTTGCGGCCCATGGCGGTGCACTCGCAGTGCCATCCGGGGAATCCGTTGCTCCAGGGTGAAGGCCAGCGCATGATGTGCTCGGGCTGGGCTTTCTTCCAGAGTGCAAAGTCAGCGGGGTTGTGTTTCTCCTCCTGACCGTCAAGTTCACGGGTTGTATTGAGTACGTCATCCAGGTTGCGGCCTGAAAGTATGCCGTAGTGATGATCCTTGTTGTATTTGTTCACGTCAAAGTAGATACTGCCCTGGCTCTCGTATGCGTAGCCGTTGTCCAGTATCTGCTTAACAAGTTCTATCTGCTCAATGATATGGCCCGATGCGTGCGGCTCGATGCTTGGCGGCAGTACGTTAAGCATCTCCATTGCCTTATGGTAACGCAGGGTATAGTACTGAACCACCTCCATGGGCTCAAGCTGCTCCAGACGTGCCTTCTTTGCAATCTTGTCCTCACCTTCATCGGCATCATGTTCCAGATGGCCTACGTCGGTGATGTTGCGTACGTAGCGCACTTTGTAACCTAAGTGCTGCAGGTAGCGGAAAAGGATATCGAAGGTGATGGCGGGACGTGCATGACCCAGATGCGGATCACCGTATACTGTGGGACCGCACACATACATACCTACGTGCGGCGGGTTCAGGGCTTCAAACAGCTCTTTTTTTCTGGTAAGAGTGTTGTAGATTGTCAGTTTGTTTTCCATATTATCTTTTTGTTGTTTCTTCAATCAGTTGCAGGAGTCTGTCAACGGCATTCTCCTCAGGGATATTTTTCTCTATGCACTCCTTGCCGCGATAGAGGCTTATCTTTCCGCGGCCTGCGCCTACGTAGCCGAAATCGGCATCGGCCATCTCACCCGGTCCGTTCACGATACAGCCCATGATGGCTATCTTGACGCCTTTAAGGTGGCCTGTGGCGGCTTTTATGCGTGCTATTGTCTCTTCAAGATTGTAAAGTGTCCGTCCGCAGCCCGGACAGGAAATGTATTCCGGTTTGCTGAAACGGATGCGTGCTCCCTGCAGTATGGCCTCCTCGGTGGATTTGATCTGAGCGGCGGTCATATTGGGGTTGCTGAGTTTCAGGTCACCGGCCTTGCCGTCAATGAGCAGTGCGCCGGCGTCCATGGCGGCATGTAACTGGAAATCCTCGAGCGAAGAGTCGTCGTACGACAAATACAGCACGCCATTCTCAATTACGGCCGATGCACGCACCTGTGCGCTGACTGCTGCATAGTCAACGAGTTTACGAGCTACAGGTATCTCACGCTCGGGAGCCTCGGACAGGGAGACGCGTATGGTGTCGCCGATGCCCTCGGCCAGAAGTGCGCCTATGCCGATGGCGCTTTTGATGCGTCCGTCCTCACCCTCACCGGCCTCGGTCACGCCCAGATGAATGGGGAATGCCATGCCCTCGCGGTCCATCTCATTGACCAGCAGACGTACGGTCTCGATCATGACAACCGTGTTGCTGGCCTTGATGGATATGACTACATTCATGAAGTTCTGCTCCACGCAGATGCGCAGGAACTCCATGCAACTCTCCACCATGCCGGCAGGTGTATTGCCGTAGCGGCTCATGATACGGTCGGAGAGCGATCCGTGGTTTACGCCTATGCGTATGGCGGTGCCGTGTTCACGGCAAATATTCAGGAACGGGATGAAACGGTCGCGTATGCGTTCAATCTCCTGAGCATACTCCTGATCGGTGTACTCCAGATGCTTGAACGTGCGTGCAGGATCCACATAGTTGCCCGGGTTGATGCGCACCTTCTCCACATAACGGGCGGCCACATCGGCCACGGCGGGATTGAAGTGGACATCGGCCACAAGCGGGGTGTCATAGCCGCGTGCAGTCAGACCCTCGCGGATAAGGCGCATGTTCTCGGCCTCACGCGTGCCCTGGGTGGTCATGCGCACCAGTTCGCCGCCGGCCTGGATGATACGGATTGCCTGCTCAATGCAGCCCTCGGTATCCATGGTGGCGGTGGTGGTCATGGACTGCAGGCGTATGGGATTGTCGCCGCCTATGGCGGTACTGCCCACACGGACGCTTATGGTTTTCCTGCGGTTGTAAACGGCCATTATCAGTTGGTCTTGTAGTTGTATTTTACCTGACTCAGTTCGGCGTTGGCCTTCTCGATCTTATCCTTGAGACCCTCCTTGTGGGCGGCCAGACGTGCTGCCAGTTCAGTGTCGGCTACGGCCAGGATCTGTGCGGCCAGGATGGCTGCGTTCTGTGCGCCGTTGACGCCTACGGTTGCCACGGGTATTCCGGGGGGCATCTGGATGATTGAGAGCATGGCGTCCAGACCGTCAAGCATTCCCTTGATGGGTACGCCGATGACTGGAACGTTGGTGTTGGCTGCAATCACACCGGGCAGAGCGGCTGCCATGCCGGCTGCTGCGATGATGACCTTGATGCCGCGTGCCTGTGCACCCTTGGCAAACTCCTCAACGGCTGCAGGTGTGCGGTGAGCGGATAATGCGTTCATCTCAAACGGGACCTGGATGCTGTCCAGGAAGGCTGCTGCCTTCTCCATAACGGGCAGATCGGATGTGCTGCCCATAATAATGCTAACTACTGGTTTCATATATCTCAATTCTCAATTCTCAATTCTTTCTCATTCGTGCCACCGGTATGCCAATCTGCTCGCGGTACTTGGCCACCGTACGGCGTGCCACCTTGAAGCCGCGCTCGGCAAGCATATCAGACAACTGCTCATCAGTGAGCGGGTTGCTGTGGTCCTCGGCATCGGTAGCCTCACGCAGTATGCGGTGTATCTCCTTGACCGATACCTCCTCGCCGCTCTCCGTCTTGACTCCGTCGGTAAAGAAAGCCTTGAGCGGGAAGGTGCCGAACGGGGTCTGCACATACTTGCCGCTGGTTACGCGTGATATGGTTGATATGTCATATCCGGTCTTCTCGGCCACATCCTTCAGGATCATGGGCTTGAGAAGTGTCTCGTCGCCTTCCTGGAAGAAGGGGCGCTGCAGGTCTATGATGGCCTGCATGGTGCGGGTCATGGTCTGCTCGCGCTGTTTGAGAGCCTGTATGAATCCGCGGGCCGAATCCAGTTTGCTCTTGATATAGACGGCGGCGGCCTTCTGGCTGCTGGTGCCCTCCTTTATCTGGTTCTCCAGCATGTCGGAGTACTCGCGGCTCACGTGCAGTTGGGGGATGTTGCCGTTATTCAGCGTGAACCTTATCTCCTCGTCGTAGTTGTCAAGCAGGAAATCCGGTATGATGTGCTGGCGGCTGTGTCCCACCGTCTCGCCCAGGGAACTGCCCGGACGCGGATTGAGTTTTACTAGTTCTGCAATCACGGCGTCGGTCTGCTCCTTGCTCAGTTCCAGGCGGGCCGCTATCTTGTCCCAGCGTTTGTGGGTGAACTCATCGAACATGGTGCTTATGATACGCTCCTGGAGTTCCTTGCTCTCAGAATCCGGCTTGCGGCGTATCTGAATCAGAAGGCACTCCTGCAGATTACGTGCGCCTATGCCGGCGGGGTCAAACTCCTGGATCACCTTGAGAACCTGCTCAATCTCATCAGTTGATGCATCGGTGTCGTGATAGAACGCCAGGTCATCAGATATGGCCTGCAGATCCTTGTCCAGAATACCGTCATTGTCAATTGAGCCTATGATATAGAGCGCAATCTTCATCTGACGCGGGGTCAGATCCTGCTCACGCAGCTGCTCATACAGTATGTCGTAAAACGAGCGTGTATCGGCCAGCGGGATATCGGCAACGGGGCCGCCTCCTCCCTGTCCGCGCTCATACCAGTCATCATCATCGTCACCCCAGTCATCACGGTTGTCAGAGGATGACTCGTAATCCTCATTTCCGTACTCCAGGTCATCATCCTGTACAGCCTCATCATTGTCATTGGCCGATGATTCCGCGGGACCGTCCTCAAGGGCGGGATTATCGCCCAGTTCGGCACGCACATGCTCCTCAAGCTCCAGGGTAGAAAGAGCAAGCAGACGGGCCTCCAGCACCTGTTGGGGTGACAGGGTCTGAATCTGCGTCTGCGTCTGGACCTGGGTCTGTATGTTGCTTAAACCGGGCATCTGGAATCAATAGTGGAAACTGCTGCCTCCGATGAACTCGCGTACGAGTGATGTGGGCGGCAGGTTCTGGCTTGGAATGGTTTTGAAGAGTTTGAGGAAGTCCTTGAGCTGGCAGGCCTTTGCGTACTCGGGACTGTTCTCGGGAACCTCGTCCAGAAGGGGCAATACCATGTCCTTGATTACGGCAATCTCAAATATCATGGCCGAGTTGAACATGGCGTCGGCATTCTCCTGGAAGGGGAATATCCATTTCTCCTCACCGGCGCGTACCGACGGCCAACGGCTCAGCGTATCCTGTGCCGAGTAACTGCGGTACTTGTGGTCACGTGTGATACGGCGCAGCAGGCGGTTATCGGTAGTGGGGATATAGTTGTGCTGGTCAATGCGTATGCATGTCAGGGCCGATACGTATATCAGGAAACGGCAATCGGCCGGTATGTCAGGCATCAGGTCGGGGTTGAGTGCGTGGATACCCTCAATGAGCAGGATGTCATTGTCACCCAGGGTCATCTCGGGGTCAGTGAACTCACGTACGCCACCCTTCTTGAAGTTGAATCTGGGCGGCAGGATACTCTTGCCTGCCAGCAGATCCTTGAGCTGCTGGTTGAAGAAAGGCAGGTCAATTGCGTAGAGTGACTCAAAGTCATGCTCGCCGTTCTCATCCAGCGGGGTATGGTCACGGTCCAGGAAGTAGTCATCCAGTGAAAGGACCTTGGGAGTAAGTCCGTGGGCCATAAGCTGTACCATCAGACGCTTGCTGAAAGTGGTCTTGCCCGATGAAGACGGACCGGAAACCATAATCAGTTTCAAACCCTTGCCCTCATTACGGCGCTCCACAATCTGATCGGCTATATGTACGATCTTTTGTGACTGAAGAGCCTCGGCTACGTTTATTATCATGTTAGTCTCACCCTTGGCAACAGCCTGATTGAGCCTTCCAAGAGTTGAGAAACCCAGAATACGCATCCAGTCATGGTGCTCCTTGAATATCTCGAACATCTTGTCCTGGCGGATAAGCGGCTCCAGTTGGTCGGGGTTGCTCTTGTCCGGCAGACGTACCAGAACACCGCCCGACATAGGCTCCAGACCGAATACCTTAAGGCATCCGGTATTGGGAGGAAGTATTCCGAAGAACCAGTCGGGCAGGTCCTCAAGAGTATAGTAACTGGTGTAGATGGAACCGATACTGCGCAGAAGACGTACGTTGTCCTTACGGCCTGCACGCTCCATGATATCGGCCACATCCTTGGTGTGAGCTGTATGTTTTACGAACGGAATGTTGCGTCCTATGATGCTGCCCATACGCTCGCTTATGCTTGTGACGTCTTCGTCGGTAATGTCACGTCCTATCTCAACAGGGCAGTAGAAACCCTTTGAAATAGCGTTTGATACCCTGATCCTGCTTCCGGGATACAGTTCTGAGACTGCCTTGTAAAGTACAAAAACAAGTCCGAGCAGATAAGACCTGGCTCCCATACTTGTTGTAGCATCCAGAAACTCTACGTCACAGTTTTCATAGACTTTTGAATCAAAATCCATGATCCTGCCATTGGCGCAAACGCACATAGGCGCTCCCTTGAGCGTGATCTCCAACGCGTTGAATACTTCCGAGAAAGAGATGCCGGGATCAAAACTCTCAGTTTTTCCGTTGTTAATGCAGTAGATTTCCATAATAGGGTGACTATCTGTTTTTGAAATTTCAAAATTACTGCATTTTTCGGTATTCTTAAAGCCAAAATACACTATCTTCGCACAAAATTTCTAGAAAACAGATATTTAATAACAAAATAAGCAATGAAAAAACTGAATGTTTTGATGGCCGTGATGGCTGTCGCAGTACTCGCCTCTTGCGGCGGTGCAAGTGTCGGTACCGGTAAGGTTACAATGAAGGACGTAAAGGACACTATCTCTTATTCAATCGGTATGGGTCGTGCAGTCCGCGTTTACAAGGATCAGCTCTCATACGAGATGCTCGACTCAACAACATTGAAAGCTTTCGTTAAGGGTTTCATTGATGCTTCAAAGAACACTGATGACAAGGCCAAGTTAGCCTATGCAATAGGTTTCGAGATAGGTTGCCAGGAGATGTCACAGGCCTATATCGGTCTGAGCGAGAACCTTTTCGGCGAAGGTGAGGAGTTCAACAGGACAAACTATATCGCAGGTTTCTGCGACGGTATGCTTGACAGATGGGACATTATGTCTTTCGATGAGGCCGATGCCACTTCAAACCGTCTCTATGAGTATCTGCTTACAAATCAGTACTCAAAGTTCCGTGAGGAAAACCAGGCCTTCCTGGAGGAGAAAGCCAAGGAGGAGAATGTCGTAAAGACTGAAAGCGGACTTCTGTATGAGGTTCTCAAACGTGGTCACGGCGGTCCCAAGCCCAAAGCAGACAGTGACGTTGAGGTACGTTATCGCGGCGAACTTATCGACGGTACTAAGTTTGATGAGTCAACTACTCCTGTAACCCTTAACCTGGCTGGTGTAATCAAGGGCTGGAACGAGGGTCTGCAGCTCATGAGTGAAGGTGACAAGTACAGATTCTACATTCCTGCAGAGCTGGCTTACGGCGAGCAGGGTGCAGGTGGCAACATCAAGCCTCATGCAACTCTCGTATTCGAGGTTGAGCTTGTAAACATCAAGTAATTAATACTTATAGAACAGCAGGAGGGGGCATATTACGTGCTCCCTCCTGTTTTTTGTCATTTTGTAAGCATTCAAGTGACAAGATATTGAAATAATGCCTACTTTTGGGTCAAATTATCACATGATATCCATTTAATGCTTACAATATGAACTCTAAGAAGCCAATCTCTGCAACAGAGCGCATGGATGCTCTGGATAGAAAAATTCTTGGTATCATCTCGCAGAACGCACGTATTCCTTTCCGTGATGTGGCACTCCAGTGCGGAGTATCACGCGCAGCCATTCATCAGCGCGTGCAGAAGATGTTTGATGACGGTGTGATAACCGGTTCCGGCTACCATGTCAATCCCAGAAGCATTGGTTACAACACCTGTACATATGTGGGCCTTACACTAGAGAAGGGTTCCATGTATCATCAGGTCGTATCAGAACTTGATCAGATTCCTGAAGTGGTTGAGAGCCATTTCACTACCGGTCGCTATACCATGATGATCAAGCTCTACGCCCGTGACAACTCACATCTGATGGAGCTTATCAACGGACGCATTCAGGAGATCAAGGGCGTAACTGCTACAGAGACGCTAATCTCTTTGGATGAGAGCATCAAGAAAGAGATTCCGATAGAATGAACAAGGCCCTGCAGTTGGAATCCGGACTCCGCAGTTTGGAATCCGGTACGGATGTATTGGACTTCCATGCTCCGGTCATAGGAATCAGCGGAAATTTCAGGGAGGGTGACTGTACTCTCGCCCAGGCTTACTACATGTCAGTTGTGGAGGCAGGAGGTACACCTGTAGTGATTCCTTCTTATGATGACGATAAAGCGTTGGTTTCACTTTTGGAGACTCTGGACGGTATAGTTCTGTCAGGCGGAGCCGACATTGATCCGGATTATCTGGGCGAAGAGCCGCTGAAGTGTGTCTCCATCAACCCTCGTCGCGACAGGCAGGAACTCACATTGGTTCGCCTGGCTGTGGACCGTCAGATACCTGTATTGGGCATTTGCCGTGGAATACAGGTGTTGACAGCGGCACTTGGAGGCAAGCTCTATCAGGATATAAAGACCCAACATGACCAGAAGCCTATTGAACATAGCCAGACTATAGCTCGCGGGCTTCCGTCACATGACGTCAAGTTGGTGAAAGACTCACTTTTGTACGGTTTTTTCGGTAAGGAGACCCTTGCCGTGAATTCATTCCATCATCAGGCGGTAAAGGAGGTACCTGCAGGTTTCCGTATAACGGCAGTGGCCCCGGACGGAATAATCGAGGGTATGGAGTCAACGGCATTCCGTCCTGTCTTGGGAGTTCAGTGGCACCCGGAGTGTTTCCTTCTGGAGAATGACCGCACCATGATGCCAATATTCAACTGGCTCATTGAGCAGGCATCCCTGTTCCGTCGCGCTAAGGAACTTCACTCAAAGACCATCATACTGGACAGTCACTGCGACAGCCCGATGCTGTTTGATGAAGGTACTCATTTCAATGAGAAGAACCCCAGGATGCTGGTTGACCTGCATAAGATGACCGCAGGCCGGCAGGATGCCAGTTTCATGGTTGCCTACCTCAAACAGGAGGGTCGTGATGAAGAGTCACTGAAGGCTGCCGTCAAAAAGGCGGACCGTCTTCTTGACCTTATAGAGGAACGAATAGGCGAGTGCAACGGCAAGGCAGCACTGGCCACTACCCCTGAGGAACTCTGGCAGAACAAGTTCAAGGGCGTGAAATCAGTGGTCAGAGGCATTGAGAACGGCTATGCCATCGGCCTTGACATAGATAACGTGGACCGTTTCCGCAGCCGTGGTGTTGCTTACATGACCCTTTGCCATAACGGTGACAACGATATATGTGACTCCCATAAGGGCAATCATGAACACAACGGACTTTCCGAGTTCGGAAAGAGGGTTGTGGAACGCATGAACAGGGTAGGTATGATGGTTGACCTGTCACATGCATCCGAGAAGAGTTTCTGGGACGCAATGGAGTGCAGCAGCAAGCCTATCATCTGCTCACATTCGTCAAGCCGTGCCCTGTGTGACCATACCCGTAACCTTACCGATGAGCAGATGCGTGCATTGGCATCATCGGGCGGTGTAGCTCAGGTATGCATGTACAGCGGTTTCCTCAAAAAGGAAGAAGATGCTACGGTGAACGATGCTGTCCGTCACATCATGCATATGATAGACGTGATGGGAGTGGAGCATGTGGGAATCGGATCTGATTTTGACGGTGGTGGCGGAATACCAGGTCTGGAGGATGCTTCGTGGTTTGTATCGCTGACCGAAAGGCTTATGGCCGAAGGTTTGGGAAATGAGCAGCTGTCACTCCTCTGGGGTCGCAACTTCCTCCGTGTCTGGAGTGCTAACATCGGCATCTGAATCTGAACCGGCTTTCTTTGCCTTTGCGTTAGCCCTGATCTCGCGGTATTTCTGCTTGTTCTTCTCGCGGCGGTCTTTGCGCTCCTGGCGCTGACGCTCTTTCTTCTTTTTCTCGGATTCCGCCTGCTGTGATTTCTTTTCAAGACGATCCAGGTTCCTCTTGTGGACATCCTTAACCGCCTTCTGGGTCTTGTTCTTGGACAGTTCGTTGGGTTTCTGCTCGTGGAGAGGCAGTTCATCTACATTCCAAAGGTCTGTCTCATGAGTCCAGTCCTGCTTGAGGGTCAGGCTTCTCTTTATATACCATACGCTTTCCGCATGGCGTTTCTCCTCATATTCGCCGGTATCCCATTTGCCGTTGTCATTGGCGTCATCGAACATTGAGATGAAATATGTCGAAGGCTGCAGAAGGAAGAAATCAACGCTTCCGTTTTCAAGTTTCTCGCTCCTTACCACCTTTCCGCCGTTGCCGTGAAGCCTTACGGTATATCCGGGCTTGGGGTTGGCTACATTAACGGTCAGAGTGCTGTACTTGTCAAGTGCATTGAACTTAAGGGTCGATTCCTCATAATCGTTCCAAAGCCCGTAAAGACCCTGTATGCTTGCGGAATCAATGGTTAACTTGAAGTTCTCCTCCGGTTTCCATTCACCGTATATGTAGTATGTGCGTATATCCAACGGATCCTGCTCCATCTCAAAGGGAACTGTTTTCCAGACAGTGTCAGCCTGCAGATAAAGGTGTACGGCTGTGTCTGAAAGGAAGGTGACCGGCTCAGGGAAAGATATGGTCACATCCTGGTAGATACTCATTGATCCTCCGGATGTCATCTTGCAGTCAAGGAACTTGATCTTGGGTTGCAGCAGTTTGGCTATGCCTATTGAGTCGCCGTTGCGTTCCAGACGTCTTAACTGTTTCTCAAAGTCTTTCTTTTCCTCCTCGGCCCGGCGTGCCTGTTCCTTGAGTATGGTCTCCCTGTTCTTCTTGGGCATAAGTCTCAGGGTGTCGGTTTTTGGTGACAGTGCACCGGCAGTATCTGTTGCCAGATAAGTTATGCTGAAACTCAAAGTGTCCTGGTAATAGACTGCCGTATCCTTCATCCAGAATGTAAGGGTGTCATATCGGGCAGTGTGTTCCAGGATGTATGAGTCTGATTCGTCAAAGTTGATTCCCTTTATCTCCGGCATGGAGTCCAAAGGCAGGGCGAATCTCAGTGTGAACTTTTCATGAGTGTTGCGCTCGGCCCCGGTCATATACTGCTGAACCGGTTTGGGGGTGAAAGCCAACAACGTGATGTCATTTGGCAGAAACTGGACAAACGGAACGGTTACGGTGGTATCCACCTTACCTTGGTCTGTGAAGAGTGTATCTACGCGGTATCTGATTTCTGATGTGGGGACGATAACGGAATCCATCCAGGCTATCATCTCGCTACGCTGGGAGTAACTGAATGACTGGTCCATGTCATTTACGGCATAAACCCTGTAGGAACCGGGTGCAATGCCGCGGATGGTAAAGTGTCCGCTGGCATCGGTACGTGAAACTCTCTCAAACGGCTTGGTCATGAATGCCGAATCGGAAAGATCACTGTGCAGACCTACTGTCATGCCTTTGACGGGTTCCAGGTCATAGGCATTAAGCACATAGCCTGATACCTCGAGGGTATCTATGGCGTCACCTGTGCTGAAACGGAAACAGAAATCACCTAAAGGATTACCTTCGTTGTTGTCAACGATTCCGTCGGCAAAATCAATGGAGTAGGTTGTGTTTGATTTGAGTGAGTCAAAAAGTTCCACCTGGATCTTCTTGCCGGTCACTTTTATTTCGGGCTGTTCAATCTGGGGAGGTGATATCACAACCTTCTCACTGGCGTTTTCCAGTTTGATGAACTCGTTGAAATCAATGGTGACCTTCTTGGTCTTTACACCTGTGGCTCCGTTGTCGGGATGGCTTCCTGTTATTCTGGGAGGAGTCTCATCATACGGTCCGCCGTCAGGATTACCTACAGCTGCACAACCTGACAATGCGGCAAAGGCCAGTAAAGCCGATGCCGCATTGTAGATAGTACGGGTTATGTCGCTGAAGCGAAGATTCAATCCTTGAACTTTTTGAAGATGACGCAGGAATTGTGTCCGCCGAATCCGAAAGTGTTGGACAGACCGGCGCGCACCTCTCTCTTCTGCGCCTTGTTGAAGGTGAAGTTCATACGGTAGTCAATCTGCTCGTCCTCATCACCCTCTTCGTGGTTGATGGTGGGGGGAACGATGTCGTTCTTGACGGCAAGCACGGTTGCGATTGCCTCAATGACGCCGGCACCGCCGAGCAGATGTCCTGTCATGGATTTGGTAGAACTCAGGTTCATGTCGTAGACATGTTCTCCGAACACAGCCTTGATGGCCTTGCATTCTGCAATGTCACCCAGAGGAGTGGATGTGCCGTGCATGTTGACATAGTCAATATCAGACGGCTGCATGCCTGCGTCCTCAATGGCCTCCTGCATAACACGGATAGCTCCGTTACCCTCGGGATCAGGGGCTGTCATGTGATATGCATCGGCTGTGGCACCCCATCCTGCAACCTCGGCGTAGATCTTTGCGCCGCGTGCAATGGCATGCTCATATTCCTCAAGTACAAGAATACCGCCACCCTCACCAAGAACGAATCCGTCACGGCTGGCGCTCATGGGGCGTGAAGCCGTCTCAGGTGAGTCATTACGGGTGGAGAGTGCGTGCATTACGCCGAATCCTGTTACACCGCAGTCACCCAGTGCTGCCTCGGCACCACCGGTTACAATGACGTTGGCCTTGCCCAGGCGGATCATGTTCACGGCATCAATGATGGCGTGGGTACTTGATGCGCAGGCTGAAGATGTGGCGTAGTTGGGTCCCTTGAGCTTGTACATGATTGAAATCAGACCGGCTGCAATTGAACCCAGAATGCGGGGTACAAAGAACGGGGTTACCTTGAGCTCCTGACCAAGTTTCTTCTGTTCATGGATGGTATCTACACCCTCTTCGAAGGAATCCACACCGCCGATACCGAAACCAAGGATAACACCTATGCGGTTGAGATCCTCTTTTTCAAGGTCAAGGGCTGAATCCTTTATGGCCTGAACGGCGGATGCTACGGCAAAATGACTGTATTTGTCAAGCTTGCGGGCCTCCTTGCGGTCCATGTATTCAGCGATGTCAAAGTTCTTGACCTGACATCCGAATTTGACCTTGGTCTGTATGGCGTTTGTGTCAAAATTGGTAATAGGAGCGGCGCCGCTGACACCTGCTATGGCATTCTCCCAGAATTCGGGGATAGAATTACCAAGAGGGTTGACGGTACCGAGTCCGGTTACGACAACTCTTTTAAGATCCATCTTATGTGAAAGAAGATTGCCTGATTACTTTGTAGCTGCTGCGCTGATGAGCTCGATAGCCTCACCTACAGTTGTGATCTTCTCAGCCTGATCGTCGGGAATTGAAATACCGAACTCCTTCTCGAACTCCATGATGAGCTCAACGGTATCCAGTGAATCTGCACCAAGATCAGCTGCGAAGCTTGCCTCGGGAGTAACCTCTGATGCCTCAACACCAAGTTTGTCAACGATGATAGCCTGAACTCTCTCTGCAATCTGTGAATCTGCCATAATTGTAATTTTTAGTGTATTTAAAAATGAATTTGGCTGCAAAGAAACCCATTTTCAACAAGCGTGACAAGCATTGAAAAAACAAAAGGAAGAGGTGATGCACAAATACTAAAAATGTGTGTAACGCTAATTGGGCTCTAAAGGTTGCCTATTCAGAAAATTACCGCTAATTTTGCAACGTCTTTAAGAACACACTTGAATCATGACATTCAGCCAGGAAAGTTTTGAGATTTTTGAACGTTCAATTGCCGACTATCACAAGACAGACAACGTCGACACTCCTATTGCAAATCCATACAAGGAAAAGAGCATAGAATTCTATCTTTATCTCAAAAACTGGATTGACACTGTACAGTGGCATCTGGAGGATATTATCCGTGACCCTCAGATTGATCCGGTTCAGGCTCTGGCAATCAAGCGCCGCATTGACCGTTCCAATCAGGACCGTACAGACCTGGTGGAACTCATAGACAGTTATTTCCTTGAGAAGTTCAGTAAGGTTAAGACCCTTCCTGATGCAACTATAAACACTGAGAGCCCCGCATGGGCTGTTGACCGCCTCTCAATCCTGGCGCTCAAGATCTTCCACATGAAGATTGAGGCTGAACGTACCGACACGCCTGCTGATCAGCAGCAGCGCTGCCGTGAGAAACTCTCTGTTCTTCTGGAGCAGAAGAAGGACCTTTCAGGAGCAATCGACATGCTTCTGGACGATATGGCTGCAGGCCGTAAGTACATGAAAGTCTACAAGCAGATGAAGATGTACAACGACCCCTCACTCAACCCTGTTCTCTACGGACAGAATGGATCCAAGTAAAATATCCAAGTACAAGAATATTCTTCTTATCCGCTTCTCCGCAATAGGAGACGTGGCTATGACCGTACCGGTATTGGAATCGGTCGCAAAGGCATATCCTGACAAGCATTTCACGATGCTTTCAAATGTCCGTTTTGCGCCCTTCTTTGCTGGAATGCCCGGGAACGTGAGTTTCATCGGTGTTGACCTCAAGAAGGATTACCACGGTTTCGGTGCCATGCTCAAACTGTTCTTCCAGTTGCGTAAGAGACACTTTGATGCAGTGGCAGACCTTCATGGCGTACTGCGCACCACTGCACTCTCCTTTTTCTTCCGTTCATGCTTTACCAAAGTGAAGCGTATCGACAAGGATCGCCGTTCCCGCAAACGTCTTACACGCTTCAAGAACAAGGACCTGACACCGCGTCTGACCTCTTTTGACCGTTACCGCATTGTCCTTGAGAAACTGGGCTTTGGCTTTGACCTGAAGTTCCGTTCCATATTCGGCGATGGAAAGGCCGATTTGTCATCGGTCAAGGGTATAGTTGGCGAGAAGGACTGCACATGGGTGGGCATTGCTCCCTTTGCCGCACATAAGGGTAAGATCTATCCGTTGTACCTTATGGAGGATGTGGTTTCGCAGATAGACAGTGCATGTCTGTGCCGTCAGTTCGTGTTTGCTTACGGTAAGGAGCGTTCACTTGTTGAGGAGTGGGCTCAGAAATACCGCTCGGTCGAGATTATCGATCCCCGTCTGGGACTTGAGGGTGAACTTGCCCTGATAAGCAATATGGAGGTGATGCTTGGCATGGATTCTTCGAACATGCATCTGGCTTCAATCACCGCTACTCCGGTTGTCTCCGTCTGGGGTGCCACTCATCCCGCAGCAGGCTTTATGGGCTGGGGACAGAATCCTGATGATTGCATCGGGTTGGATATGCCGTGCCGTCCGTGCTCCATATACGGAAAGAAAGAGTGCATGTACGGTGACTACCGTTGCATGACCGGCATTGATCCGGATAAAGTTTTCGCTAAAGTAAAGGCTTACCTTTAAAGGTACAACGGGAATTCAGGTCCCATGTTGAAGAGCAGGTCAACGGCACTCAGGTTGGCCAGAAAACCGTATTTTTCTTTGAATACCTGCCAGTAAGGACGACACTCCAGGGGTTCGTCGGTTCCTGGATCGGCCATCCGTCTGAGGTCAGTCAGGTTTTCACCGTTTTTACCGTATGATTCCGTCAGTTTTATCGGCCTGTCAATACCTGCCAGTTTCATGATCAGCAGGGTGAGTTCTGTATTGAAATCAATAAGGAACTCATACTTGTTCTCATAGAAGGGACGGAAGTCATCCTGATAGTACATGAAGAAGGGACTGTTCATGTAGGCCGATTCAAGGGCGTTCCAATGCTGACGGCGCCACTCTCCGTGGTCGCTTATACGGACGTCCTTCATAAGCTGCTTGGGCGATGAACTCTTGACTATGGGAACGGTGAGTACCTGAACTCCTGCTGCAGTGGCTATCCTGCAGCGGTTGCGGTAGGTCTGCTTGCAGTAGTTGTCATACTGCTCTATAAGAACATCACCGCCACTGTTGATGGCGGTGAAGAAACTTACGGGTGGCAGGTATGCCGAACTGAGCAGTACGGACTCCATCAGTTATACTTCTTGACTGAGCGGAACTGTCGGTTCCAACGGATCTTTCCCTTCTGGCCCCATTTCTTGTCCTTGTCAAGTGAGAGCCAGATAAATACCGGACGGCCTACTATGTGATCCTCTGGTACGAATCCCCAGAATCGGGAATCGGCACTGTTCTGACGGTTGTCGCCCATCATCCAGTAGTAGTCCATCTTAAAGGTGTAACTGCTTGCCTTCTGACCGTTGATGAGTATGGTTCCGTTACGCTCAACCTTGAGGTCATTACCCTCATATACCTTTATGATACGCTCGTAGAACGGAAGGTTCTCAAGATTGATCTCTATTGTGGCACCCTTGGCCGGTATCCAAATGGGACCGTAGTTATCGACAGTCCACTTGGTGTTCTTGTTCTGCGGGAAGAGCCACTCCGACTCGGCTACGGAACATTCATAATGCCTGATTTCACTGACAATTCCGGTTTGGCTTGTCAACAATTCCTTGGACTGCTCCGTAAGAGGAATGATGTGCGTACCGGGTTTGTTGTCCTTGGCTTTCAGATCTTCAAGGCTCAGGTGCATCTTCTCCCTGAGAGATTCAGGTATGGGACGCAGCAGAGTGACTATATAGTTGGTCTGAACGGCATCGGGCTGTTTGTTCTGAACGCCGTCAAGCCAGATGATTCCGTCTTTTATCTCAAGTGTCTGACCGGGCAGTCCGACGCAGCGTTTTACGTAGTTCTCGCGACGGTCAACAGGACGGGCGATTATCTTACCGAACACCTGTTCATTCTGGACTACGTTCTCGCGGCCTACCTTGTAGTAGAAATCATATACCCGGCGCTGCTCAAGAGTTGACAGGCTGTCAAGGTTAATATCCTTGCATTTGCTCTTTCCCAACGGATAGACTATCATGCTATAAAAGTCGTGACTTGACCAGTTGGTATCGGTGACTAAGGTATCACCGGCAGGGTAGTTGAATACTACAATATCATTCAGTTTGACCTTGCCGAATCCCTTGATGCGCTCGTAGGGCCACTGCGGCTTGTCAAAGTAACTTTTGCCGCCGCCGGGGAATGTGTTCTGGGTGAGCGGCATGGTGAGCGGAGTCATTGGCTTGCGGGGTCCGTAAGCCACCTTGCTCACGTAAAGATGGTCACCTACAAGAAGTGACTTTTCAAGTGATGAAGAGGGGATGGCGTAGTTCTGAAACAGGTAGATGTTTACAAAGTAGACTGCAACGAGTGCGAATACGATAGCATCAATCCAGTCCATGATCTGATAGAGGTTCTTGTTCTTGATGTCTTTCCACCATTTCCACTTTATGATGTGGGTGGTCAGCGCATCAAAGATGAAGGGTATGAGTATTATTCCCATCCAGCTTCTTACCCATATCAGGAAAAGGATATAAAGAGCCAGGTAGATGCCTGCCTTTATCCATTCCTTTTTTGTTATCTCGCCAAACTTCTTCATAGGTTTCTTATGAGAGTGAATTCATCAGGTCATCCATGCATAGGAATCCCTTCTTATCGGCGGTGAATTCGGCTGCAAGCACTGCGCCCAGAGCCAGACCGCTGCGGTCCTTTGCAAAGTGGATGATCTTTATGAAATCAGCACTTGAATCATAGGTTATCTCGTGGATGCCGGCAATCTCGCCTTCACGGATGGAGTCGATACGCACGTCAGAGGGTTTGTACTCTGAAGATCCGCTGATGGTTCCGTCGGCATTGAGTACGGTGCCCTTGCTCCAGCCGGTTTTGCGGTCCAGCTGTGAGATGATACCCTCGGCCAGTGTGATGGCTGTGCCGCTGGGCGCATCCAGCTTGTGGATATGGTGAGTCTCGGACATACGTACCTCATACATGGGATAGCCGTTCATAAGCTTGGCAAGGTATGAGTTGACCTTTGAGAACAGGGCCACACCGATGCTGAAGTTGCTTGACCAGAACAGGGTATTGGAACCGTCCTTGCAGAGATCCTTCATCTCGTCACGGTGCTGCTCCATCCATCCGGTACTGCCGCTTACAACCTTTACTCCGGCCTTGAAGCATTTCTGAATGTTTCCGTAAGCCTGGGTGGGTGCGGTGAACTCAATTGCGACATCGGCGTTTCTGAATTCAGGACTGTCAAAATCCTGAGGGTTGTCAATGTCTATCTTGCATACTACTTCATGACCGCGTGAGAGAGCAATCTTCTCAATCTCGTGGCCCATCTTGCCATAACCTATAAGTGCTATCTTCATGTTAGGGTATCTGTTTATCAGAACATGCTCTGTGTGTTCTCCTGAACGTGCTGGAGGATGCTGCTGAATTTGTTGTCAAGTGTTGTTGCAGAAAGTGTCTTCCAGACCTCATACTGAGGAGCCTCAAGAGCCTTCTTGTAGCGCTTGTCATACTTGGCTATGATCTGGTCATAGGTCTTTCTGGCTGCTGCGGTGTCAAACTGGACGTTGGTGGGAGTCTCTGCACCCATCATGCCGCCACGGCCACGGAAACCGCCGTTCTGCATCATCTGATATTCTCTGACTGACATCTGAAGGTTGCGGCAGATCTCCTCAAACTCCTGTGCATAGAGCTTGACCATCTTATCAAACTGCTTCTCGGTAAGGTCCAGACGGCCAGCTACATCCTGTATCTTGGCATCTGCGATAGAGTCTGATTCCAACTCATAGAAAGGTTTTTCCATTCCTCCCATGGGACCACCCATAGGACGACCTCCCATAGGACGTCCACCCATGGGACGACCGCCCATAGGCTGTGCTGATGCTAAAACTGCCACAAGGCATGCTGCGATTGTAAAAAGAAGTTTCTTCATTGTTTCGTGTTAAAAATATTTGGTAGTAAAAGCATTATAGCAAAGATACTCTTTCCAGTTATGCGCCGGAAAGAGTATCTCTAATATGTTAAGATCTAAAGATTAGAGCTTGGGACCGGCAGCAACGAGAGCCTTACCAGCCTCATTACCCTCATACTTCTTGAAGTTCTTGATGAAGCGGCCAGCCAGATCCTTAGCCTTCTCCTCCCACTCTGAAGCGTTAGCGTAAGTGTCGCGAGGATCAAGGATTGCAGGATTTACGTTAGGCAGAGCTGTGGGAACCTCAAAGTCGAAGTACGGGATCTTCTTGGTCTGAGCCTTCAGGATGCTGCCATCCAGAATAGCGTCGATGATACCACGTGTATCAGGAATTGAGATACGCTTGCCAGTTCCGTTCCAACCGGTGTTAACCAGGTAAGCCTTGGCACCGCTCTTCTCCATCTTCTTAACCAGCTCCTCAGCATACTTGGTAGGATGCAGCTCGAGGAATGCCTGGCCGAAGCAAGCTGAGAATGTGGGAGTGGGCTCAGTGATGCCGCGCTCTGTACCAGCCAGCTTAGCGGTGAAACCTGACAGGAAGTAGTACTTGGTCTGCTCGGGAGTCAGGATTGATACGGGAGGCAGAACGCCGAATGCATCGGCTGACAGGAAGATTACGTTCTTAGCGTCAGGACCTGCACTCTTGCCGTTTACCTTCTGAGCGATCTTCTCGATGTGGTCAATAGGATATGATACGCGGGTGTTCTCGGTAACGCTCTTGTCAGCGAAATCGATCTTACCGTTCTTGTCAACTGTTACGTTCTCCAGCAGAGCGTTGCGCTTGATGGCACCGTAGATGTCGGGCTCGTTCTCCTTGCTCAGGTTGATAACCTTAGCGTAGCAGCCGCCCTCCAGGTTGAATACGCCCTCATCGTCCCATCCGTGCTCGTCATCACCGATAAGCAGACGCTTGGGATCTGTTGAAAGGGTGGTCTTACCTGTACCTGACAGACCGAAGAATATAGCGGTGTTCTTACCCTGCATATCAGTGTTGGCTGAGCAGTGCATTGAAGCGATACCCTGCAGAGGCAGATAGTAGTTCTGCATTGAGAACATACCCTTCTTCATCTCACCACCGTACCAGGTGTTGATGATAACCTGCTCGCGGCTTGTGGTATTGAAAGCAACGCAAGTCTCTGAGTTCAGACCCAGCTCCTTGTAGTTCTCAACCTTAGCCTTAGAAGCGTTATAGATAACGAAGTTGGGCTGGAACTTCTCAAGCTCCTCAGCGGTGGGCTGGATGAACATGTTCTTTACGAAGTGTGCCTGCCATGCAACCTCAACGATGAAGCGAACGGCAAGACGGGTAGCCTCGTTAGCGCCGCAGAAAGCGTCAACTACATAGAGCTCCTTGTTTGAAAGCTCCTTGATGGCAATCTCCTTAACCTTTGCCCAAACCTCCTCAGACATGGGGTGGTTGTCGTTCTTGTACTCCTCAGTGGTCCACCATACCTTATCCTGGCTCTGTGCATCCTTTACGATGTACTTGTCCTTAGGTGAACGGCCGGTATAGATACCAGTCATTACGTTAACAGCGTTGAGCTCGGTGTTTACACCCTTGTCAAAGCCCTCGAGACCGGCTTTTGTCTCCTCTTTGAAGAGCTCCTCATAAGAAGGATTGTGTGCGATCACGGTTGAACCGTTGATTCCGTACTTGCTTAAATCGATTTTTGCCATTGTTTTATATAGTTAGATTGTTATTAAACTTTCTGTTTGGGAATGCTCACTTGTAAACCGGCTACAAAAGTAACTCCTTTTTAAGGGATGGAAAAATCGGGAAAGCCTTTTTGCTCACACGCGCACAATATTTAATATTTTGTAACATAAGTGCTTTCCGCAGATAGCAAAAAATAGGGCCGGAATTGTTCCGACCCTCAATTTTGCTGGTTAATTGTCTGCTTATTTCCACTTGTAGTTGTTGCGCCAGAGGCCGGGCAGGAAGTGGTAGTAGAGCAGATGACGCCAGGTTACCAGGTCGTGGGCTCCGGGAGCGTCGTCGTCATACTCATGCTCAACGCCAAGCTCGGTGAGCTGGTTGTGCAGGGTGGTGTGACGGCCCATCATGCCGGTCTCATACTGACCACCGCCTACAAAGAGGTAGTCAATCTTCTTGTTTACATCGGGCTCCTTGATTGCGGGAGTCTCGTCAAGACCGATGGCTGCACTCAGAAGACCGGCCGATCCGAATACGTCCAGGTTTCTGAATACCACGTACTGTGTCATACGGCCACCCATTGACAGACCGCTCAGAGCGCGTGCGTGCTTGTCCTTGATGCAGCTGTAGTGTGACTCCACGAACGGGATGATGTTGTCAATAAGGTCCCTCTCAATCATGGGGAATGCCAGCTCGGTATGCTGCGGATGGCTGCGGGTTACCATCTGGTCATTGGGGAATACCACGATCATCTCCTTGGCCTTGCCCTCGGCAATCACGTTGTCCAGTATCCAGTTGGCGCGTCCGTGCATGATCCATGTCTCGGTCAGGTCACCTGATCCGCCCATCAGATAGAGTACCGGGTACTTTTTCTTGGGGTTGTAGTTAGCCGGGGTATAGACAATCAAATCCCTGAGACCGTTTGTCACATTTGAATAATAGTAATGTGTGGTCCATGAACCGTGCGGTACATCGGGCTTGGGATCATACCATGCGGGCTCGTCACCGTGAACAAAGAGCATGCTGAATGAAGGCATGGCTGCATGTCCGGTAAACTGGTTGTTGGCATCGATGTTCTGTACTCCGTCAATGATGATGTAATACAGGTAAATCTCAGGAGCCAGTGGGCCGATGGTCAGTTCCCAGACTCCGTTATCGCCCTTGGTAAAGTTGGGGCGCTGGCGGTTATTGCCAACGAACATTGAACCTGTCAGCTGAACGGTCTTGGCGTTGGGAGCGTTGACGCGGAATGTTACCGTATGGTCATCATGCACCTCAGGTGACAGTACCCGGGCGTTATAGGGAAGTATGCCCTCAGGCTCGGTGCGCTGAGGGTCATACTGTATGTTCACTCTTGACTGCTGTGCCATCAGGGGCAGAGCGGCCAACAACAATGCGGAAAGAAAAAGTGAGCGTTTCATTACTTGAACAGTTCCTTAACGGTGAGTTCCAGATAATCACGGCAGTTCATCCAGGTGTGTCCGCCTTCGGGTTTGTAGAAGGTGTGCTTGAGACCGTTCTCGGTCAGATACTGGTCAAGAGCCTCTGATATTGTAATCAGTCCGTCCTCCTTACCTGTGCCTATGAACATGAACTTGAGCTGTTTCTTGAGCTTCTTGACAGGCTTGTATGTGCCGTTCTTGAAGTTGGTAAGATGCTCCTCCTTGTCCTGCATGCCGATGGCCGGAGCGAAAGCAGCTACGTAGTGGAACTTGTCGGGGTTGCCGAATCCTGCGGCAAGAGTCTGACGTCCGCCCAGTGAGAAACCGGCTATTGCGCGGTTATCGGCATTCTTAATTACATTGTAATTTGATTCGATGAACGGGATTACCTCCTCGATGAACTCCTTGGTGGTGAGCTTGGTGTCCATGGGGTCATAAGCCTCGGCCTTACCCTGGGCGATCATCTCGGGATAGGGGTTTGCATAAGGCATTACAACGATCATGCGCTTGGCCTCACCCTTTGCAATCATGTTGTCCAGGATGTTGTTCATCTGACCAACTTTGAACCAGGTCTCGTAGGTATCGGTCATACCGTGGATCAGATAGAGAACGGGGAGTTTCTCTGTGCCGTTGGGATCATAGCCGGCGGGGGTGTAAACGCACATGGGACGCTCTACGCCGCAAGCCTTTGAGAAGTAGTAGCGGTATGCAACCTTGCCGTGGGGAACATCCTGAATGTCCTGAACGCTGGGCTCGGCACCGCGAACGTCAACAAGGCTGTTCTTGAAGTTCTCGTTGGGGAACAGGTGCATGTTGTTGGGATCGGCGGTCTGAGTGCCGTCAATTATGAATGAGTAGGGATAAATATCCGGTGCGGGAGGAGTTACGGTTATGCTCCATACTCCGCGGTCATCCTTCTCCATGGGTTTACGGCCGCACATCTGGCAGTCAAGTTCAACCTTCTGTGCGTCGGCAGCCTGGCAACGGAATGTAACCGTACCGTCAGCGTTGTACTCGGGTGACTTTACACCTGCAGGGAAGAGGCTTGTCATGAGTGATCCGGTAAGACGTGAGGGCTCTGCGCCGCCCAGCTTCTCCAGACGTACCTTCTCGGCCTCCTCAAGGCTCATGCTCTCAGCTACTGCAGCATCAATGACAGCCTGATCCTGGAACAGCAGGGGGAATGACTTCTCCAGCCAGTAGCGGGCGTTCATCCAGGTGTGGCCGTACTTATCGTGTGTAAACACCTTAACGTTCTTGATGTTGTGACGGTCAAGCATCTGCATCAGGTCCTTTGAGTTTCCGTAGAGGAAATCATCGGTGCCGATACCCAGCCAGAACAGATGAACCTTCTTGTTGAAGGCCTCTGAATCCTCAAACTGGCTGTCGCGAACCTGTGTGAATGAACTGTAAGAGCACAGATATGAGAACTTGTCCAGATTGGCAAGTCCGATGGCCATACCCTGGTTGCCGCCGCGTGAGAAACCGCCGATACCGCGATGGTCAGCATCGTTGATGGTGCGGTAGTTGCTCTCTACGAAAGGCATCAGAACGTCGGTGAAATCGGCATTGAAGTTGTAGCCTCCGCCCATTCCGCCAAAGCCACCCATGCCGCCCATTCCGCCGCGGCCGCCCTGCGGCTGGGGCTGACGCTCGCTCTTGAGCAGTGTGGCGTTACCGTAGGGGAGTACCAGGATCATCTCCTTGGCCTTGCCCTCGGCAATCAGGTTGTCAAGGATAAGGTTCATCTTACCAACCTTGAAGTAAACCTCCTCGGTATCGGTGGTACCGCTGATGAGGTACATTACAGGGTACTGCTTGTCCTTGTTCTTGGGATCGTCATAGAAAGGCGGGGTGTAAACTATTACCGGGATGAACATGTTCAGGCCGGGTGACCAGTAGTTCAGGTAATCCACGCTGCCGTGGGGAACATCCTTGAGGGCGCTCAGCTTGTCGGCACGCATATCCAGAAGGCTGTTCTTGAAGGTTTCGTTGGGGAACCACTCGGCGCATTGGGGATCCATTACGCTGATGCCGTCAACCTCAAAGTGATAGGGGTAGATATCGGGCTCTGCGGGGCCGATGGTTGCGGTCCAGACGCCGCCATTACCCTTGGTCATCTCAACGCTTTCGCTGAACTGTGTCCATACCTTTACGCTCTTGGCGTTGGCGTTACGATAGTTGAAAGTCACGGTGTTATCAGGATTGATAACGGTAGAAGGGGCCTGCTGCCACCAAGCGCCCTGTTGGGCACTGATTGCTCCTGTCATGACTGTTGCCAGAAGGAGAAGAGTCAGATTTTTAATTCTCATAATGTATATTGGAGTTGTTAATAATTTTCGGGGTTTGAAGATACCCATTAAAATCAGAATAATGATTGTTTTTTATGCAAATTATGTACTTTTGTTGGATTTCAAACCCCCGATTGAGGACTACAATTAGTATAAAACAATATGGAAGTTATTGATTTTAACAAACAGAACAGTATCCTGAATCAGTTCATCGCCGAGATCCGTGACGTGAACATTCAGAAGGACCAGCTCAGATTCCGTCGCAACCTGGAGCGCATCGGTGAGATCATGGCACTGGAGGTTAGTAAGAAACTTAACTACGTGACCAAGGAGGTAACCACTCCGCTTGGAAGAACCACCATCAACGTTCCCGAGGAGGATATCGTACTGGGTACCGTATTCCGCGCAGGTCTGCCTCTGCACCAGGGTTTCCACAACTACTTTGACCACTGTGAGAATGCGTTCGTATCGGCCTACCGTAAGTATCTGGATGAGGTGAACTTTGACGTGCATATCGAGTACATGGCTTCACCTAAGCTTGACGGCAAGACACTTATTCTGGTCGACCCGATGCTGGCTACCGGTAACAGCCTCTATCTGGCTTATCGCGCTCTGCTGCTCAAGGGAACACCCGCAAAGGTTCACCTGTGCTCAGTCATCGCTGCTCAGGCCGGCGTTGACTATGTATGCAAGATGTTTCCGCAGGATACCACCACACTCTGGTGCGCTGCCGTGGATCCCGAACTCAACAGTCACGCCTACATCATCCCTGGTCTGGGTGATGCCGGTGACCTGTGCTTCGGTGAAAAATAAAAAGTCAAACATCAAAAAGAAGGTCGGACGGTCTCCGGCCTTCTTTTTTTGTGATTAACATCAATTATACGGGGTTTCATCCTTTTTTGCAGATAACAGCCCTATATTCGCGATGTTACTAAACCTTTTTTACAATGAACTATTTCAAAAGAAACTTCTTGTTTGCATCGGCCGTACTGTTTACAGCGTTTACATCGGCCCAGGAGAATGAAGAAACATTCACTACTTTCAAGGAAGGCGGTCATTACTTTATCACCGCAAGTATCAACGGAAAGCCCGAGACTCCCATAATGCTTGAATCGGGAACACCAGCCCTGTTCGTGGATTCGGCTTTTGCCGTCAGCACCGGTTGCGTTGACATTTCCGAGTACCCTGCATCGGACCATATGATGAATCTGAACGGCCGTAAGTTCCGTATCACAAATGAGGGTGACGGAAAGGTCCGCATAGGCAAACATACTATCTATGAAGGTCCCGTGTTCTTAATGGCCGATTACGAGAACCCTTACAAAGTGGCGGTTCCAATTCATCTGCTTCACAACGAGGCCGATGGCGGCAGCCGCATTGTAAAGGTTGATTTGGCCAATGAGTGCCTGCAGATGCAGTCTAAAGCAAGTCTGAAAGAGGCCGATAAAAAAGGATTCAGCAGTTATAAGATAACCTATAAGACCTATAAGAAGATGCCCGCTGTCAAGTCGGTCCTTAAGATAGACGAAGGCGGCAAGGTCCGTACATTGAAGGGAAAGTTTACAGTTGACCTGGGCAATGCCGAGGTCCTGTTCCTGGTTGAAAAGAACAAGAACGTTACAAAGTTCCTGGAATCCAATCCCGACATGTCACTTCAGGAGGCGCTTGCTCCCAACGGTGCGGTAGTGGGCCGATATGTTCTTACCGATAAATGCACCATTTGCGACATGGAGTTCCCGGATGCGCTTGTGGTAGTTACACCCAACTTCATGGGTATATTGCCCGAGGGATCCATAGGCCTGAAATTCTTCATGCAACATCCATCCATCCTGGACTTTGACAAGAAGCGCATGTATGTGAAATAAAATGTTCTGATAACAAAGAAGGTGGTCATGTGACCGCCTTCTTTGTTATTTGGCAAGTTGTGAGAGCCACTGCTTAAGGTCGCTCATCCATTGCTCGCGGTAAACGAAGTTCTCATTGGCACACCAGCCGTGTCCTCCTGACGGATAGACGTGAAGTGCTGAACGTACACGGTTGGCCTGAAGGGCGTTGTAATACTCTATGCTGTTCTTTACAGGCACCAGGTTGTCATCGGAGTTGGCCATTATGAATGCAGGCGGGGTCTCACGTGTAACCTGCTTCTCATTTGAGTAGAGGTCGATGAGCTCCTGTGATGCGTTTCGGCCCAGCAGGTTGTTGTGCGAACCCATATGGGTGAACGTCTTGTCCATGGTGATTACCGGATAGAACAGGATCTGGAAATCGGGACGCTGCTCGGGGCTTGAATAATGGGTGGCGGCAGTGGCTGCCAGATGACCGCCGGCTGAGCATCCCTGTACTCCTATCTTCTTGATTCCGTATTTGTCGGCATCGGCCTTAAGCAGACGCATGGCCTCATGTACGTCATCCAGCGGAACTTCGTAATGGCCGTTGGGCAGACGGTACTTGAGTACTGCCAGGGTTATGCCCTGGTCCATATACCACTGGGCCATGTTGTTGCCCTCAGATCCGTTCCATACATCGGTATAACCGCCGCCGGGGCAGGCAATTACAGCCAGTCCGTTGGGGTTGGGTGCTGCCCAGATGGTGAGTGTGGGCTGGGTTACGTTCGATACATGCATATCCATGACCCTCTCGGGACCGGTCAGACCATTGCTGGTGGGGGCGCCGTCAGGCCACATATTGATTACGACTGTAGGCTCTTGTGCTCCTACAGAAAGCATCAGCATGAGCGATGCTACAAATAATACAATCCGTCTCATAATTCTCAATTCTCAATTTTCAATTCTCAATTTATTTGCGTGTCATCCACACCTCCATATTGCCGTTGCCGCGGTGGGCCCAGGCGTAATACGGAATAAGACGCAGTTTGACTTCACGGGCTCTTTCAGTATTGCCGGTGTAGTTGTCAAATGCAGAGGTTTCAAGTGCGTTCATCTCATAGTCACGTCCCTCGACTGTCAGTTTTGTGGGCACTACCTGGAATGTTGAATTCACTGGCAGAGCGGTGCTCAGGACGTTGAAATCATTATCGGCCCACTCAGCGCAATATACCAGCGGTCCGCGCTCCACGGCAATCTTGCCGCGGTCCTCGGCCACCTGGCGGTGAGCCATTACAATGCGGGGTTCCATGTCAAAGTGAATGGTGATCTTGTCGCCCTTCTTCCATTTGCGGTCTATGCCAAAGTATCCGTTTTCAAGTGTGGCCGATACCTCCTGCCCGTTAACCTGTACAGTATATCCGAGTTTCTTGCCGTCTGCATAGCGATAAAGGTCCGTGGGTACGACCTCGTTACGTACCCATCCCGGGATGCGGATGTTCAGACAGAACTGTCCGGGAGTCTTGTCGATGGTTATGTTCACATCACCGTTCCATGGGTAGCCGGTCTGCTGAGTCAGTTGCAGGTTCTTGCCAGCCACCTTGGTGGTAAGGGTGTTGGACATAAAGAGGTTTACGAATACCTTGCTGTCCTTGACTGCGTATACATATCCGGGAACCGAAGGGATGAAACGGCATATGTTGCTGGGGCAGCATGCGCAGCCGAACCAGGCCTGACGCTGGTGCTGTCCGTGGCTCTCCAACGGGTTGGGATAGAAGAATCCGCCTCCGTCCAGGCTCACGCCGCTTATCACTCCGTTGTACAGGGCACGCTCCAGCACATCCATGTATTTGGCATCGCCGTGCAGCAGGAACAGACGGTAGTTGGTATAGACATTGGCAATGGCGGCGCAGGTCTCGCAATAGCCGTTCATGTTGGGCAGGTCATAGTTCTGGGTGAATCCTTCAATTCCTCCTGTTGAGCCGATGCCTCCGGTCAGATACATCTTCTTGCCAACCATGTTCTCCCATATTCGGTCGATGGCATCGATGTAGGATTTGTCACCCGTGAGTGCGGCCACATCGGCCATGCCTGAATACATGTAACCGGCGCGGACGGCATGACCTACGGCCTCATCCTGCTCGATGACCGGCTTGTGTGACTGGTCATATGTATCCTTGCGGGCGGTCTTGCCTTTGTTGTCAAGGAACAGTTTTGCCTCGTCCAGGTATTTCTTGTCACCTGTTACCAGGTACAGTTTGGCAAGCGCCATCTCGGCAATCTGATGTCCGGGAACTATCACCTTCTGGCCTTCTCCGTAACCGATCTCGCGGCATACGCAGTCGGCGTAGCGGATGGCAATGTCCAGGAACTTGCGGCTTCCGGTTGCCTGATAGTGGGCTATGGCACCCTCAACCATGTGACCAAGGTTGTAGAGTTCATGGCTGCCGCTCTCCTCGGCACTCCAGCGGGTGGGGCCGGACCAGTCATGCGGGTGGGCGGGGTTCATGGTGCGGGCGGTATAGAGGTAACCGTCGGGTTCCTGAGCTGCGGCCACTATGTCAAGCACGCTGTCTATGTATGCCTCAAGTTTCTTGTCGGGGTAGGTCTGGAGCAGGTAACTGGCACCCTCGATGGTCTTGTAGACATCGGTATCATCAAAGGGGAACTGTGTGGGGCGGTAGTTGCTGCTGTTGTCACCGCGGGCTGTCTCGGCCATCTTGGCGGCGGCATGCTCAAAGTTCGTGTATCGGTCAGTCTCCTCGCACTTGCTGAATGCCAGAGGGATGGTTACCTCGCGGCTCTGACGGATGCGGTCACCCCAGAATGTCTCGGGTGCAACCTTGACCTGGGTGAACGGCACGTTGCTTATGGGATAACTCGGCTTGTTCTCCTTTGCGGCGGTGAAGCACAGAACAAATGCTATTACTGCTGATGTAATAGTGATTTTACGGATAGTTCTCATACTCTATTTAGTTGTCATTGTTGCAAACTTAAGTAAAAAAGCACTATCTTCGCGGCCGAATAGGTAAAAAACCTGTTTGCCCTTGTAGTTCAATGGATAGAACGGAAGTTTCCTAAACTTTAAATTTGGGTTCGATTCCCAGCGAGGGTACTTGCAATGAGTGATAAGGTTGGACTTTGTCACTCATTCTTGTTTTATGACAACCCAAATTTAAAGTCCAGGAAACTGGACCTTTTTTTAATTTGCTACGCAAATGGGCCGCCCTACAGGCGGGATGGCTTCGCCATTTATAAATTGTTTTAGTTTGCTTTCGCAAACGTGTTCTATTCTCGGCGGGGGTACGATTTAGAAGAACTGCTTTACCAAGCGTTTGATGTGGATGCTGAAGAATATCTTTTGTGGCAAGGACGTCTCCTGGAAAACCGGGCGGACAACCAGATCCAGGCAGGCGAACTTGCCGGCCAGATGATCAAATTCACTGTGGTCCTCCTTTCCGGTATAGGCTTTTGCAAAAGCATCCCAACTGGCTTTGAACTGTTCATAGGTCATGTGAAATATATCCTGAACCTGCTTCATCGACGCATACATGTTGCATATCTGAAACAGGTGTCCTACGTCAAACATGAAATCACCGTGAGCAAACCGGTCCAAGTCAATTACATAGTATTCATCGCCGGACTGAATGATATTTCCAAACTGGAAATCACCGTGAACACAATGGTCATTCTCGGGAATGGTCTCTGCAAAATTGCGGATAATCCGGCGGTTCTTTTTACTGATGAAACGGGTTATCTCAATTCCCTTTAGAACCTGCTGCTTGCGGCTGGGAAAGAAATCCGTATTGCAGGGAGTTGAGGCCAGTTCCTTTCCCTTTTCAGACAGAATCCTGGCCATCTCTTCAAGACGTTCAGGCTCATCATGACATATGCGTGACAGGGATTTCTTGTCCTTGATACGCTGTGATAGAGTGCCATAGCCATCGGCCACCTCTACAATCTCGTACATCTTTGGCACCTTTATACCCAGGCTTTCAACTGCCTTGGAGACATCATACTCCTTCTTTACAAACTCCAGGGTGTTCAAACCGCGCTTGTTCACCTTCAGAATGAGATCAGGCTCTGAAGGTTTCTCATAGGTTTTTCCGTTACCGCCTTCTCCTATCTGAACGTAGTCCTTAAGGTCAATCTTTCTGTATTGCATGAGATAATCCTTTTGCGTACAAATATAGCAGAAAAAATGATACCATTGGGGACGGTTCCGTTTGGTACCGTTTTTGAAACAAAAAAAGTCCAGATTTTTGTCTGGACCTTTTTTTTGATATATCTGGAAGCTTTCTCCGGAATAAACGGTACCAAACGGAACCGTCCCCAATGGTACTATTTTACTTCCCAGATGTCGTTGGTCTCAAGGAGCTCGGCAAAGTTGTGATACTTCTTTGCTGCCTTTACCTCCTCAATCTGAGCGGTTACGGCGTCGTCATAGGTGGGAGCCTCAACGTCACGGATAACGCCAAGTGCTACGGGGAATCCGTCGCCGTCACCCATCAGGGCCAGCTTGAGCTGCAGGGTGTTGTCCTGGCAGTGGGCATCGTGTACAAGGATATCCTTGAGTGTGATGCCGTTCTCACCAATCTTTACGACCTTAAGGCCGAATCCCTCCTGCATCAGTCCGAACTCATTGTTCTCGCCGAATACCAGGGGCTCACCGTGCTTAACGTAGATGGCGTTCTTGGCGCGGCCCTCCTTGTTGTATACTGCATCGTGTGTACCGTTGTTGAAGATAACGCAGTTCTGCAGGATCTCGCATACAGATGCACCCTTGTGGTTGTAAGCGGCCTTGAGGATATCTACTGTACCGGGAGCATCGGTGGCAACGGCGCGGGCAAAGAAGTGACCGCGTGCACCGAAGCAGAGCTCTGCGGGACGGAACGGATCCTCAACGGTGCCGTAAGGGCTTGACTTGCTCACGAAACCACGGGGTGAAGTAGGTGAATACTGACCCTTGGTAAGTCCGTAGATACGGTTGTTGAGCAGAATCATATTGAGGTTGATGTTACGGCGGTTGGCGTGAATGAAGTGGTTACCGCCGATAGCCAGACCGTCACCGTCACCTGATACCTGCCATACGGTCAGGTCGGGGTTGGCAACCTTGCAACCGGTAGCTATTGCTGCTGCACGGCCGTGGATGGTGTTCATACCATATGTAGCCATATAGTGGGGCAGACGGCTTGAGCAACCGATACCTGAAATTACTGCGGTATTGTATGGAGCGACTCCGATTTCGGCCATAGCCTTGTGCAGCGATGCCAGGAAGAAGTGGTCACCGCATCCGGGGCACCAACGGGGCTGTCCCTTCTTGAAATCTTGTGCTGTATATTCCATAGTCATTCTGTTTTACTTGTTAAGGATTTCATTGAAGGCACTGACCAGCTCGTTTACTACGAACGGCTGACCCTTTACCTGATTGAACTGATAGGGAACCAGTCCGTCAACCTTCATTCTGAGGAATGCGGCCAACTGACCCATGTTCTGCTCAGCAACTACAACCTTCTTGTACTTCTTAAGTACCTGAGCGGCGTTCTTAGGCAGCGGGTTGATGAACTTGAAGTGTGCGTGAGCAACCTTCTTGCCCTGAGCACGGAGCTCATCCATGGCGGCACGCAGATGTCCGTAAGTTCCGCCGAAACCTACAATCAGCAGGTCGGCATCATCAACATCACCGATAACCTCCAGATCAGGAACCTCAATGTTATTGATCTTCTGCTGACGCAGACGAGTCATCAGGTCATGGTTCTCAGGATTGGTGCTGATAGCGCCGGTTTTGTTATCCTTCTCCAGACCACCCAGGATGTGGGTGAATCCCTCACGGCCGGGAACTGCCCAGTAACGGGTGCCGTTCTCTGCACGCATGTAAGGAGTCCATGTACCCTTGAGTTCCTCGGGAACGTAAGGCGGGTTGATGGCGGGATACTCGGCCAGGTTGGGCAGCTTGAATGCTGCTGAACCGTTGGCTACGAAAGCATCGGTCAAAAGGACAACCGGAGTCATGTGCTCCAGAGCCATCTTACTTGCCTGATATGCTGCATCGAAGCAGTCAACGGGTGATGTGGCTGCAATTACGGGCATTGGACTCTCACCGTTACGGCCGAACAGTACCTGCAGGAGGTCTGTCTGCTCTGACTTGGTGGGAAGACCTGTTGCAGGACCGCCGCGCTGAACATCGAGTACAACAAGCGGAAGCTCCATGATGACAGCCAGGTTCATGGCCTCTGACTTAAGGCAGATACCGGGACCTGAAGTTGATGTCACTGCAAGAGCACCTGCGAAAGATGCACCTACGGCCGATGAACAGCCTGCAATCTCATCCTCGCACTGAACGGTGGTAACACCAAGTGACTTGTGCTTGGAGAGCTCATGCAGAACATCGGTTGCAGGAGTGATAGGATATGAACCCAGATAGAGCTTGAGGCCGGCCTTCTCGGCAGCGGCGATGAAACCGTATGCGGTAGCCTTGTTACCTGTAATATCCATGTAACGGCCGGGCTCCTTCTGCTTTGATTCAATGCGGTATACGTTCATGGCACTGCTGTGAGTGTTGTGACCGTAGTCATAACCGGCCTGGATAACCTTGATGTTGGCCTCGGCCAGCTCAGGCTTCTTGGCGAACTTGTCACGCAGATAGTTGAATGCAATCTCGATGTCGCGGCTGAAGAGCCAGCATACCAGACCGAGAGCAAACATATTGCGGCACTTGAGAACAGCCTTTGCATCCATACCGGTATCAGCAAGTGCGTCCTTTACCATCTGGGTAAGGGGGCATGCGATTACGCGGTCCGGATCAACACCCAGCTCTGCGAGCGGATCCTCAGTCTGGAAAGCGGCTTTCTCAAGGTCTGCCTTCTTGAAAGCGTCTGTGTCAATGATAATAGTAGCGTTGGGCTTGGCGTACTTGAGCTGTGTCTTGAGAGCGGCAGCGTTCATTGCTACCAGAACATCACACTGATCACCCGGGGTGTAAACCTTACCTGCGCCGATGTGTACCTGGAAGCCCGATACACCGGTAAGAGAGCCTTGCGGGGCGCGGATATCGGCAGGATAGTCGGGGAAGGTACTGATACTGTTTCCGACCGTAGCCGAAACAGTAGAGAAGATGTTGCCGGCCAACTGCATTCCGTCACCGGAGTCACCTGAGAAGCGGACAACAACCTGATCCAATTCTTTAACTGTCATAGCTTTTGTATAGTGTTTTTTGATTATACATTTCAAAACGGCGCAAAATTACAAGAATATTCCGTTTATTATTCGTTTTTAAACCTATTTAGTATACAATATGTATGATATTTTAAAATATACAGTATATATGCAATAATATATGCAGATAATATGCAAGTCGCTGGCTGAAGCCATTGGGGACGGTTCTCTTTGGCTCTACACAGAACAATCCCTCTAGCATCTGGAAATGTTAGAGGGATTGCTTTATTAAGTATGATGCCAAAGAGAACCGTCCCCAATGGCTTCAGAATCCGAATCCGCCGCCGAATCCGCCCATGCCGCCGTTACCGAAGTTTACGGTAGCAGTGTGCTCCGCCTGGACAGGTGTACCGTCCTGTTCGGCCGGAATCCAGTCCGGCATGATCATAACGGTACGCAAAGCCTCCTGATCCATAGCGTAAACTTCCACTCCGTTTACCACTGCGTGGTTGGCTATCACAGGATTGATGATGGCTCCGTCTGTATCAACAGTGAATGATACGGTTGCGCGACCGTTGATTTTCTGTTTCTTGAGATCCTCGGGATAAAGGGTGTTGGAACTTATGAACTGCTGCATGGCCATGCCTCCTCCAACAAACTTGGCCTGTGGCTTTTGCGGACCCTGAGGCTGTCCTCCGGGCATACCTCCGGGCATACCTCCGGGCATACCACCGGGCATTCTGCCGCCACCGGGGAATCCTCCGCCGAATCCTCCCATTCCACCGCTGTTTTGTGATTGCTCTATCTGCTCAGCTGTGGGCTGCGGATCTATTCTCATGGGAACACCCATGCTGAGTACAGTCTGCAGTGAGTCAATATACTGATTGTACTTGGGGAAATGCAGGTCAGACTTAAGCAATATGCGATACCATTTCTTTGCATCACGAAGTGCGACAGTATCGTTTTCCATACGCCATTTACCCAGGTTGAATGTACCAAGCCATGCCTGTGCACCCAGAACCTGCTCGTCCTTGGTGCTGACTTCGGCAACCTTGGGATAAGATTCAAGTATCTGAATGCCGCCGCTCACATAGGATGGTTCCTTCTTGTATTTACCGTACTCATAATAGAAGCGGGCAAGCAGGATGGTAGCATTGTTGTCTCCGCCCTTGACAGCCTTCTTGAGCCATTTTATTCCCTGTGAGAAAAATGCATCCTGAGACTGCTGACGCGCCCAGAAGATGAAGAAATAACTGCCCAGGTTGTATTGTGCCGGAACGTGGTTCTGCTTGGCAGCAGACTCCAGAAGGTTGAGACCCAACTCAATGTCCTGTTTTACATACTGGCCCGATATGCACTCCTGAGCCAATGCGTTCATGGACTCAAGGTCTCCCTTGATTACACCTTTCTTATGATTCTCAATCACCTGTTTCATTCCCTGATTGGTGATCTCGATCTTATCCATTAGGGCTTTGATAGAGTCCGTATTAACGTCCTGGGCCATAACCGGCATCAGAAACAATGCCGAAACGACTACTGAAATAAGCTTTTTTCTCATTTGCATTATATGATTAGGCAGATACAAATATCGTCATTTCATGGAAATGTAAAAGTTTTTTAAAGAAAAAAATAACCGGAGCCCGATTTGTCGGGCCCCGGTCATTTTGAAGCATTATTTCTTATGCCTTTGCTGCAGCAATCTCCTCCTTCTCTTTCTTGGTCTTTTTCATAACCAGGTAAGCTGTAGGAGCAGCTACGAACAGTGATGAGCATGTGCCGAATACAACACCCAGGATCATTGCGAATGCAAAGCTGCGGATGCTGTCACCGCCCAGGAAGAAGATAGCCAACAGCACGATCAATGTACTTACTGATGTGTTGATGGTACGTGCCAGAGTGGTGTTAAGGGCATCGTCGAACAACTGCTTGCGGTTGCGCTTGGTGTAGAGACCGGTGAACTCACGGATACGGTCAAAGATAACCACCTTATCGTTGATTGAGTAACCGATAGCTGTCAGCACGGCACCGATGAATGTCTGGTCAATTTCAAGTGAGAACGGCATCCAGCCCCAGCAGATTGAATACATACCTATTATTATAAGGGTATCGAAGCAGAGGGCGAAGATGGCGCCTACTGAGTAAGCTACGTTGCGGAAACGAACCAGAATGTACAGGAAGATGGCGATCAGGGCCAGGATCACAGAGATGATAGCACCGCGTGTGATATCCTCGGCGATTGAAGGACCAACCTTCTGTGAACTGATGATTGAGCCGCCGTCACGGTTCTCACGATCGATGAATGTAGCCAGTGTCAGGTCTGAGCTGAGCTTGCCGGCTGACTTGAGTGATGTGAAGAGGAACTCCTCAATCTCTGAGTCGATGTTCTCGGACTCCTCATCAATACGGTAGTTGGTTGAGATACGGATGGTCTTGTGATCGGTACCCAGAGCGATTGCCTGAACATTGTCCTCGGTAATTACATTCTCAAGGATGTCGCGAACCTCCTCAGGCTCAACCGGCTCCTCGAACTGTACTACGAAGTTACGGCCACCTGTAAAGTCGATACTCTTGCTCAGACCGCGTGTTGCCAGGAAAGCGATGCAGATGATAGCGATAACGCCGAATACTGCGAATGACTTCTTGGCTGACTCCATGAACTTGACGGCAGTGTTCTGCATCAGGTTCTTTGAGAAAGCGGTTGTGAAGGTTAGGTTCTGGAGCTTGCCCTTACCCAGGAAGTGCTCGTAAACGATACGTGTCAGGAACACTGCTGTGAAGAATGAGCAGATGATACCGATGATCAGTGTGGTAGCGAATCCGCGGATAGGACCTGTACCGAAGTTGAACAGGATAATACCTGTTATGATTGATGTGAAGTTAGAGTCAAAGATGGCTGAGAAGGCGTTCTTGTAACCGTCTGTGAGAGCTGACTGAACGCTCTTGCCGCTCTTGAGCTCCTCCTTGGTGCGCTCATAGATAAGCACGTTGGCATCCACAGCCATACCCAGAGTAAGTACGATACCTGCGATACCTGACATTGTCAGGGCAGCCTGGAATGAGGTAAGGATACCCAGCGTGAAGAAGAAGTTAAGCAGAAGTGCACCGTTTGCAATCATACCCGGAATGAATCCGTAGATGCAGCACATATAGATCATCAGGATGATGAATGCTATGATGAATGAGGTGAATCCCTTCTGGATTGACTCCTGACCGAGTGAAGGTCCTACGATGTCCTCCTGAACGATTCTGGCAGGAGCAGGCATCTTACCTGACTTGAGCACGTTGGCAAGGTCCTGAGTCTGCTCAACAGTGAAGTTACCTGTGATCTCTGAGCGACCGCCTGTAATCTCGTTCTGAACGTTAGGAGCACTGTAAACATAACCGTCAAGTACGATGGCAATGCCGCGTCCTACATTCTGACGGGTGAGTGTAGCCCACTTGCGGGCACCCTCTGTATTCATGGCCATGCTTACGCAAGGTCTGCCGTTGCGGTCATAGTCAGCCTTTGAATCGGTGATGACATCACCTGTCAGGTCAGCCTGACCGTTCTTGTTGTCGCTCTTGATGCAGTAGAGTTCATAATATGAATCAGTACCGTCCATGGGTGATACACCCCAAAGGAACTTGAGGTCACGCGGAATGATAGCCTTAGCCTCTGAAGAAGCCAGAATACGGTTAACCTCGGCGGTATCTGAATAGTGGGCAACACCTGCTACCCAGCTGTCTCCGTAAGGATAAGACATGAGACGTGCGAACAGAGGATTGCTCTTACGCAAAGCCTCGCGCTG
The DNA here is from genome assembly GCA_017557635.1 of Bacteroidaceae bacterium. GTDB lineage: Bacteria > Bacteroidota > Bacteroidia > Bacteroidales > Bacteroidaceae > Colenecus. The sequence continues at coordinate 308,840 of JAFYYH010000021.1, forward strand.
AGCGGCAGTTGCCTTCTCGTCCTCAAGGTTTTCACCCTGAAGCTGTCCTGCCAGGTCATCAGTAGCGGCGCTTGCAGTCTCTTCCTGAGCTGCAGCCTCTTCCTTAACCTCATCAGGATTCTCATCGGCATACTTCTGTGCCATACGTGAATCGATGCGGTTGAGAACGTCCTGAATCTCGGATGCCTTGTAGGTCTCCCAGAATTCCAGGTTTGCAGAACCCTGAAGGAGCTTACGTACACGCTCAGGCTCCTTGATACCGGGGAGCTCTACCATGATACGGCCCTGCTTGCCGGCAAGTTCCTGAATGTTGGGCTGTGCTACACCAAAGCGGTCGATACGTGTGCGCAGTACGTTGAATGAGTTGCCTACTGCAGCGTCAACCTCTTCCTTGAGGACAGCTATGATCTGATCGTTAGGAGTCTGTGAATTGATTTTCTCCTTGAGGTTTGATGTTGCAAAGAATGTGCTCAGTTTGGCATCGGCGCCGGCGATTCTGGCATACTCCTGGGCAAAGAGGTCCACGAAGTTTTCCTGACTGCTTACTGAACGCTTCTTGGCGGCTGCAAGAGTCTCGTTGAATACGGGATCCTGAGTGTTAGCGGCAAGAGCCTTTACTACATCGGGTATCGAAACCTCCAAAATAACGTTCATACCGCCCTTAAGGTCCAGACCAAGACCGATCTGCATCTCACGGCACTCTCTGTATGAATAGATACCCAGCCAGACCTTTTTGTTCATTACAGAGTCAAGATAGGCCTGTTCATCCTGGCTCTGGGCAGCTTTGTTCTCAATGCTGCGGGTCTTGAATGTAAAGGAGAGATAGAACAGACATACTATTGTCAGTGCTATCGCAAAAATCTTTACGAATCCTTTGTTTTGCATACTGTTTTATTGTGTTATTAATTATTTGTGCACGTGTGCGTAAAATTTCAAGGGTGCAAATATAGGAGAATTTTTTTGTCTGCCATACCATACGCCTTTGTTTTAACTGAAAAACCTTTCAAAAATTGATATCTTTGTGGTGTTATGAGAATACGATTCGCCTTTTTGTTTCTGTTTGCGCCGGCTGTTACAGCCGCACAGAGTATACCAGACTGGGAAAATCCTCAGGTCCTTGGGATTAATAAACTCCCGTATCACGTTACGTTGGGAAATCCGTCAACACAAGTATCAAACCCGGAAATAACCTATCTGGACGGGGTTTGGAAATTCTGCTGGTCACCTGACCCCGACAGCCGTCCGGCTGATTTCTTTGCGGCCGATTATGATGTAAGTGGCTGGAATGACATACAAGTTCCATGTGACTGGGAGATGCAGGGCTTCGGTACTCCCATCTATACCAACTCCCGATATCCTTTCCGCAGGGAACAACCCAGGGTGACCGGAACACCGGAACGCAGTTGGACCGCGTTTGAGGCCCGCAATCCGGTTGGCAGTTATGTTACGTTCTTTGATGCATCCGATATATCATCGCACAATTGGATACTGGAGTTTGAAGCTGTCAGTTCGGCTTTCTATGTCTGGATCAACGGACAAAAGGTGGGATACAGTCAGAACAGCATGTCGCCCGCTGAGTTTGATATAACCCCATATCTCAAGGAGGGCCGTAACCGTCTTGCAGTAGAGGTATACCGCTGGTGTGACGGATCCTATCTTGAGGATCAGGATTTCTGGCGTCTGAGCGGCATATTCCGTCCGGTCAAACTCTGGAAACGTCCATTGCAGCACATCTCTGATTACAGGGTTTCACTTATACCGTCGGCCGATTTCAGCAGCGCCGATATTGACGTCGATGTGGAACTGGCCAACATGGGCAGTCTTAAGTCCGATGGCCTTTCAGTAAAAGTCTCACTGCAGGGTAAAAACACCGATGGAAAGGAGATAAATCAGATTCTGTCGGGAACGTCAGGATCCATAAAGGCAGGTGATACAATTTCCATAAATATGACCGGTGTCCTGGAGCACCCGTTGGTTTGGTCGGCTGAAAAACCTAATCTGTATGAGTGTCAGATAGAGCTTCTTGACTCTAAAGGAAACCTCGTGGAGAGCTTTGTCCAGAATGCCGGAGTAAGGCGAATTGAGAACCGCGGTGAGGTAATGTACATAAACGACAAACCGGTAAAACTTCGCGGCGTGAACCGTCATGACCATCATCCGCGAACCGGTCATTATGTCGATGCCGCCACTACAGAGCTTGACATAAAGCTCATGAAACAGGCAAACATCAACATGCTCCGTACATCGCATTATCCTGATTCGCCTATACTTTACGAACTGTGTGACCGATACGGACTGTACGTGATGGATGAGGCCAATCAGGAGTCACACGGATTCGGTCTGCGCAACCGCCAGATGGGTAATGACCCGCAGTGGATGAATGCCCATGTGGACCGTGCGGAATCACTGGTGAAAAGGGATATTAATCATCCTTCAGTACTGTTCTGGTCACTTGGAAACGAAGGCGGTGCCGGCATGAACATGCGCGCCATGCGAAGCAAGGTTGAAGAGCTGGACAGTACACGTCTGATATTCTGTGACACAGACCTTTCGGTGTCTGACTTGTATGATGACAGTTATCTTCCTCCCGCCAGACTCAAGCAAACGGCTCAGAGGGTATCGGACCGACCCTTCTTTATGCGTGAGTACGCCCATATGATGGGTAACTCGGGCGGTAATCTGACCGAGTATTGGGACATCATATATGCTGATCCAAGCATAGCAGGAGCAGCAATCTGGGACTTTGTGGACCAGGGAATAGCAAAGCCCATTGACGGATCAAAGCTAACGTACAAGGGTGTCGGACTAGAACTTGAGGACGGTGAGTTCTGGGCCTACGGAGGAGACTTCGGTGATATGCCCAATGACGGGAACTTTGTGATAAACGGCCTGGTCGCTCCCGACCGCACGCCTCATCCGCACTACTACGAGGTCAAGCATGTTTATCAGCCTGTTCGTTTTGAATTGGTGGATTATGACATAAATACCGGAGTGGCCCATGTCAAGGTTACAAACCTGGATTTCTTCAGTGACTTGAGTGAGTACGATTATTCGGCAGAGGTTATCATATATGTTGAAAACAGTTCTATGAACAGACAGTTCAGTATTAATTCTCCCGATGAAAACGGAATTATAGAGATAATACTGGAAGACAGAGACCACCCGTCGCCCATACGCTTAATCCCCATAGTATATGCTTTGGAGGTATCAGCAAAACTTAAGGAGTCTACCTTGTGGGCCGACGCTGGATATGAGGTGGCATATGATCAGTTCTGTAATCTGGAAAATTGGGGCCATTATACTCCAGCTATTGACTGGGATAACCTGAACAGTATCAGGAAAGGCAAAAATGGTATCAAGTCAACTCCGGATGGAGGATACAGGGTGGTTTGTGGCAACAGTGTATTCGTTACGGATTCCATAGGTGCATTGGTAAGCTGGAAATGGAATGAAGAGGAGATGCTTGCAGGACCTCTTGAACCTGATTTCTGGAAACCGGCCAATGACAATCAGATACGAAACGATTACGAACGTACCATGGGTGTATGGCGTAAAGTGGGCCCGGAAAGAGTTACGGTTAGCAGGGAAGCCCGCATCAAGAGATATCCACGATATACTCACTACAGGGAGAGACACAGGCAGTTGCGTTATGTTTTCTCTACTTCCGTAGGGGCAGAACTGACTCTGTGTTATGAATTCCGCGAGCGTTATGTAACAGTAACCCTGAATTATGATCCAGCCGGAACAACAGTGGAGTCTTTGCCCAGATTCGGTATGCGGATGAGAGTTCCTGCTGTTTATGACAGCGTTAAGTGGACCGGACGTGGCCCCTGGGAGAACTATCCTGACCGCAAGAACGGAGCCTTGTTCGGCCGATACTCCCTTCCCGTCAGCGATTATCAGGTTGATTATGTATACCCTCAGGACAACTCCAACCGCAGCGACTGTTATGATTTTGCCCTCAGGTCTGAAAACCATTCACTGACTGTAAATTCAATGGAACCGTTCAACCTGAGGATATGGGATTACTCTGAAGAAGACCTGGAAAGCGCCCGTCACGGATATGAACTGCCTCACAGGGATTATCTGAATATCAACATTGACAAGGAGATTATCGGAGTTGGAGGAAACGACGCATGGGGTGCAAAGACAGAACCTCAGTACATTCCATCAGCAAAACAGGAGTACAAACTTACTTTCACCATCACATTTGAGTAACCGTTGAGTTTTCTATATTTACTGAATAATTTGTATATTTGCAGTTCAATAAACGGAATCTTCATTGAGTAAAAGCAATGATTGAATCAATTAAGGACATCATCGCAAGGGAGACTCAGGCAATTCTGAACATCCCCATAGGTGATGAATACGAAAAAGCGGTGAATCTGATAGTTCACCACGTGCATGAGCTTAAAGGAAAATTGATTACGAGCGGAATGGGAAAGGCCGGTCAGATAGCCATGAACATGGCAACCACCTTCAGTTCCACCGGAACCCCTTCGATATTTCTCCATCCCAGTGAGGCTCAGCACGGAGATCTGGGCATTCTTCAGAAGAATGACCTGTTTCTGCTTGTCTCCAATTCCGGTAAGACAAGAGAGGTTCTAGAACTTATGGATTTGAGCCTTACGCTTGACCCTACATTGAAATTCATTGTACTGACAGGTAACACACAGAGTCCGCTTGCCCGACAGGCTGACGTGGTTCTGGGTACAGGTCATCCCGACGAGGTTTGTGCATTGGGTCTTGCGCCGACCACAAGTACCACGGTGATGAACGTCATAGGTGATATACTGGTTGTGGAGACCATGAAGAAGATAGGATTTACCGTTGAAGATTATAACAAGCGTCATCACGGAGGTTATCTGGGAATGCGTTCCAAGAAACTGTTATGAGAAAGATATTCGGTATAGGAGAAACAATCTATGATATCCTGTTCCGTCAGGGCCAACCGGTAGCGGCTGTACCTGGCGGTTCGGTTTTCAACGGACTGATATCACTTGGCCGCACAGGCCTTGACTGCACTTTCATAACCGAGGTCGGTGATGATCAGGTAGGGCAGAATATTCTTGCGTTCATGCAGGAGAACGGAATCAAAACCGATTTCGTTTCATGCTATCAGGGTAAGAAAACCGCCATTTCACTGGCGTTTCTGGATGATAACGGTGATGCCCATTACAGTTTCTACAAGGATTATCCCAACAACCGTCTGGACTTTGAGATGCCGCTCATTCAAAAGAATGACATAGTGGCTTTCGGAGCATACTTTGCACTCAATCCGGTTCTCAAGGATAAGGTGAGACCTTTCCTGAACTACGCTAAGCAGCAGGGCGCGATCCTTTACTACGACCTCAATTTCCGTGACAACCACAAACATGAGGTTGAGAGCCTGCGTGACACATTCAAGGAGAACTTTGCAATAGCTGACATAGTGCGCGGCAGCCATGAGGATTTCATCAATGTCTACGGTCATGATGACTGCAAAAGGATATATGATGAGATTTCAAAATACTGCCCCCGTTTCATCTGCACCCGCGGCAAGGACGGAGTCCTGGTTATTGACCACGGGCAGGAGTATACCTTCAGTTCCAATTCCATTGTTCCGGTAAGCACCATTGGGGCGGGCGACAACTTTAACGCCGGACTCCTTTACGGATTGTACACCGGCGGCATCGGCCGTGACAATCTGGGCTGCCTTACCCGTGACGACTGGGGCCGTCTTATCAGTTACGGCATAGATTTCGGAACTGAGGTCTGTATGAGCACATCAAACTACGTAAGTAAAGATTTCGCACAGAAATACAAAATAGTCCGCTGAAATGGCATATATCCACACCAGTCCTGTATTCCGAACTCCTTTCATGGTAATGCTAAGGAATCTGGTCGTTGTCTATGCCGCTTTTCTGATCTGTCACCCCGTTTTCATCTGGTATAACTGGAGTTCCTTCCAGGGAGATTTGGCCGGTATGTTATGGCCTATGCTCAAGGGAGCGCTGGTTTTCGACACTGCAGGGATAATGTATATAAGCGCCCTTTACATGGTGCTTATGATGTTTCCGTTCCACTTCAAGGAGAAACGTTGGTACTACATCCTCACCAAGATTATTCTGGTGGTGATGGCATCGGCCGGAATTCTTATGAATCTGGTGGATACCGTCTATTTCCCGTATACGGGCTGCCGCAGCACACTGCAGGTTCTTGATGAATTCAGCGGCGAGGGTGGAGGTCAGATGACTTCAATCATATTAAGGTCATTGGCCGATAACTGGTACCTGGTCCTGCTTTTCGTTGTCATGGTCCTGCTGCTGTGCAAGTTCATTAAGATTCCTGCCACTCTGCAGTATCGCAAGCCATTCGTGTATTACATAGTACGCACCTGCTGCCTTCTTTTGAGTGCCGTATGCATCTTGGCCGGAATACGCGGTGGCTTGGCCCATAACATCAGGCCCATCACCATGAGCAACGCATACCAGTATGTCAAGACTCCCGCTCAGGCGGCGGCTATCCTCAATACTCCGTTCTGTGTCATCAGAACCTTGGGAAATGAGGATATGAAGGTTCCGGCATATTTCAGTGAGGAGGAACTGGAATCCATATATACTCCGGTAGTTTTACCTGATTCCACCGCAACATTCCGTCCGTTGAACGTGGTTGTTCTGATCCTGGAAAGCTTCGGATCGGAATATATCGGAGCCATGAACCAGGGTACTCAGGGAATCCATGACTGCGCGCCTTTTATGGATACTCTGATAAACCGCTCGCTTACATTTGAGACATCACTGGCCAACGGACGCAAGAGCATAGATGCCATGCCGTCAGTCCTTTCGGGTATACCTATGCTTAAGGATCACCTGTTCCTGACACCCACCATCATGTCCAAGGAGATTTCAGGTCTGGCAAAAGAGTTGGGAACCAAGGGCTATTACTCAGCTTTCTTCCACGGTGCCGACAACGGCTCGATGGGCTTCCAGTCATTTTCAAGGGTGATAGGTTACGATGACTACTTCGGCATGGAGGATTTCGTCAAGAAACCGGAGTACGGCGGAGATGCAGTATTTGACGGCTTCTGGGCCATCTGGGACGAGGAGTTCCTGCAGTACATGTGCGATATGATAGGAACCTTTAAGGAGCCGTTCCTGGCATCGGCCTTCACGGCATCGTCACACCATCCGTACAATGTTCCGGAGAGGTATCAGAGTAAATATCCGGTTGAGGGAAACCTTCCTATCTATCGTGGAATCCGCTATTCGGACAACGCCCTTAAACTCTTCTTTGAGAAGGCCTCCAGGCAGCCCTGGTTCAACAACACGCTGTTTGTTCTTACCGCTGACCATACAAATCTCTCGGAGCATCCCGATTACCAGTCTGACTACGGCAATTTCCGTGTTCCGGTGATATTCTATTGCCCGTCGGACTCTCTTATGGGCAAGCGTAATGCCATTGCCCAGCAATCGGACATATACCCCTCTATACTTGGTTATCTGGGATATGACAAGCCCGTCATCAGTTTCGGCCAGAACCTGTTCGGTACTCCCGATGAAGAGACCTGGGGCGCCACCTTCCAGAACGGTCTTTACTCATACTACATGGGTGATTATCTCCTTCAGTTTGACGGTGAGAATGAGACAGGCCTGTTTACGTATAAGTCAGACCCCACCTTAAAGCGTAATATAAAAGATAGTCAGTCTCAAACAGAGCAAGAGATGCTAAAGAAGCTGAAAGCCCTAATTCAGCAATACATAATCTACATGACTTCAAAATGAACTAAGTTCCCCCGAGAGCCAATGGGGACGGTTCTCTTTGGCACCGTTTTATAAAACCACAAAAAAGAACAGCGACTTACATTCAAGCCGCTGTTTCTTATTGAGCAAAACGGTGCCAAAAAGAACCGTCCCCAATGGACTCGATTAATAAACCTTGACCTTCAACTTGGCGTAAGCCTTCTCAACTTTCTCAAGCGCTTTCTCTACGCTCTCTGCGCGAGCCAGGATAACGCCCATACGGCGGTGACCCTTGATGAACGGCTTGCCGAAGAAACGAACCTGTACATCGGGCTCGGCCAGGATCTCATCAACATTCTCAAACTCAATCATGTTGGTGTCACCCTCAACTACGATAGCCTTTGATGCGCTGGGGCCGAAGAAGTTGATCTTGGGGATAGGAAGACCCAGGACGGCACGTGCATGCAGTGCGAACTCTGAGAGATCCTGTGAAATCATTGTAACCATACCGGTATCGTGCGGACGGGGTGAAACCTCGCTGAACAGCACGTTGTCACCGCATACGAACATCTCAACACCAAAGATACCGTAACCGCCCAGAGCGTCGGTGATCTTCTTTGCAATGTCCTGAGCCTGAGCCAGAGCCTTGTCGCTCATGGGCTGTGCCTGCCATGACTCGCGGTAGTCACCGTCAACCTGATGGTGGCCGATGGGGTTCAGGAATGTTGTGCCGCCTGAGTGACGAACGGTAAGCAGGGTAATCTCATAGTCGAACTTTACAAAGCCCTCTACGATAACCTCACCGCCTCCGGCGCGACCGCCCTCCTGGGCAATCTTCCAAGAGTTGTCGGCATCGGCAGGAGTCTTGCATACGCTCTGGCCGTGACCTGATGAACTCATGATAGGCTTAACAACGCAGGGAGTACCGATCTCCTTGATGGCAGCGTCAAACTCCTCACGGGTGGCTGCAAAGCGGTAGTTTGAAGTGGGAAGTCCCAGAGTCTCATGAGCCAGCTGGCGGATGCCCTTGCGGTTCATGGTGAGGAATGTGGCATTTGCGGTAGGAATGACATTGTAACCCTCCTTCTCGAGCTTAACCAGCTCAGGGGTGGCGATGGCTTCTACCTCCGGAATGATCATATCCGGCTTCTCCTTTTCAATAATCTCGCGCAGACGGGCTCCGTCAAGCATTGACAGAACGTAGCTGCGGTGAGCCACCTGCATGGCAGGGGCGTTCTCATAACGGTCGAGTGCTACGACCTCAACTCCATAACGCTGCAATTCAATTGCAACCTCTTTTCCCAGTTCTCCTGAACCGCAAAGAAGTGCCTTTTTGGCAACCTTGGTAAGCGGTGTTCCGATTTTGACCATGATTTTTATGTTGTTTACAGTTGCTGCATATCGTTCAGTCGCTTGTAGTAGCCGTTCAGGGCTATCAGCTCCTCATGCGTTCCTCTCTCAACTATCTTTCCCTCATGCAAAACGCAGATTTCATCGGCATTTTTAATTGTAGACAGGCGGTGTGCGATGGCTACAGTGGTGCGGTCTTTCATAAGACGCTCCAAAGCCTCCTGTACCAGACGCTCCGACTCGGTGTCAAGAGCGCTTGTAGCCTCATCCAGAATCAGAATGGGTGGGTTCTTGAGAATGGCGCGCGCAATGCTTATACGCTGGCGCTGACCGCCTGAAAGCAGACATCCGCGGTCACCGATGTTGGTATCGTAACCGTTCTCGGTCTCCATTATGAAGTCATGGGCGTTGGCTATCTTAGCCGCTGCAATTACCTGCTCGCGTGTAGCATCCTTGACTCCGAACGTGATGTTGTTATAGAAGGTGTCGTTAAACAGGATTGCCTCCTGGTTCACGTTACCCATCAGACTACGCAGTGAATGGAGTGAAAGGTCACGTATATCCGTTCCGTCTATGGTGATGCGTCCCTCTTTTACGTCATAGAAACGCGGAAGCAGGTCTACAAGAGTCGATTTACCTGAGCCGGACTGGCCCACCAGTGCGATGGTCTTGCCGCGCGGTATGGTAAGATCGATATTATGGAGCACCTCACGGTCAGCTTCATATGAGAATGAAACACCCTCGTACTTGATTTCCTTGTTAAGAGCATTGATCTGGACGGGGTTCTCGGGATCCTTGATGTTATTCTCGGCAAGCAGTATCTTGTCAACGCGCTCCAACGATGCAAGTCCCTTGGGAATGGCATATCCGGCCTTTGAGAAATCCTTGATAGGATTGATCACGCTGTAAAGGATAGTCAGATAGTAGATGAATGTAGGACCGTCTATCGGAGCATGAGCCGAATTCAGGATAAGGGTACCGCCGTACCAGAGAACTATCACGATCAGCGCGGTTCCCATGAACTCACTTACGGGATGAGCCAGAGCCTGACGCATGTGAACGCGGTTGGATGACTTGCGTAACTGCTCACTGCTGTTTGCGAAACGCTTGTACATCTTGTCTTCGGCAAGGAAAGCCTTGATTACGCGCAGACCTCCAAGTGTCTCCTCCAGTTCCGACATGGTCTCACTCCAGTATGACTGGACCACAAGAGAATTTGCTTTCAGTTTTCGGCCGATGGAACCCATAACCCAGATAATCAGCGGGCCGATAACCAAGGTGAAGATTGTCAGCTGCCAGCTTATGGCAACCAGAGTACCCAGATATACAATAATAAGTATCGGGTTCTTGATGAGCATATCCAGAGACTGGGCCAGTGAGTTTTCTATCTCCGACACGTCTCCGCTCATACGGGTTATAATATCTCCCTTACGCTCCTTACTGAAGAAGCCCATGGGAAGGTTCAGTATCTTGTCATATATCTTAAGTCTGATGTCACGTACCACGCCGTTACGCATAGGTATCATTACGGCGGCCGATCCGAAATAACATCCGGTCTTAAGCAATGTCATGAATATCAGCAGAATACCCAACACAAGCAGTGTAGTGGCTTCTCCGTATTGGTCGATGAATTCGGTTACCATGTAGAAGAAGTTATCCTTAATCAGATGGAAGAACTCCTTCATTCCCCCCGCCTGTGAGAAGGGGACATACTCATATGTTTCGGTGCTGATCTTGAACAGGATTCTCAATATTGGAATCAACAGTGCGAACGAAAAAACATTCAGGACGGCAGACAAGAGGTTGTATGCCACACTGCCCGCAACATTGCGGCGGTATGGGCGCATAAAACGTTTCAGGAACGCAAATAGCTCTTTCATTAAGCGAAATCGTTGATTTAATGCGCAAAGTTACAAATTTTATGCCGCTCGGAAAACGGGAAATGTGTTATAAATAGGTAACTTTGCGCAATATGTTGATAAGTTTTGAAGCCGATGAGTTTTAGAGTCAGGAGAATAGCCGTTCTGTGTCTGTCCGTGATGTGTCTCAACGCCTACGGCCAGCGGTTGCGCGCCAACCTGGCTTTTGACGGTCTGTTTGACAACCGCGAGTTCAAGAACGACATGCTTCCGCAGACCATCTACGGAATGCGAGTCATGCCTGAGGTTGGAGTTGACTACGGGTCGCACTCTTTCACAGCGGGTGTGTCAAAGATCTGGGAGTTCGGATCAGACCAGTGTATCAGTCCGGATGTAATCATGTACTACCGTTACGGCGGTGAAAAATGGACCACCTATTTCGGATCCATACCCCGCAGGAGTCTGCAGCGTCAGCTTCCGGACGCATTTCTCTATGATTCAATTGCATTCTTTGAGCCCACCATAGGCGGAACCGTCATCCAGTACAACGGCCGAATATTCCAGTCGGAACTCTACTGCAACTGGTTCAGCCGGCAGTCATACACAAAGCGCGAGGCATTCCGCATTGTGTGGGACGGATACGTGGGCAACAATGTGATAGGAGGCGGATGGTTCACGGCAATGACACACTTTGCCAACACCATGCAGCATAACCTCTTCCTGTTTGAGAAGTTCCAGTTCAACCCTTACGTAAGACTTGACCTTACGGACGTGTTTGCATCGGATTTCACCATTAAGGCCGATGCCGGTCTGCTGTGTTCTCTGGTACACTGCCGCAAGGACGACAACTGGTTCAGCCCTACCGGTTTCCTGGGTGACGTACAGGTGGGATGGAGAATGCTGGACATTAAGAGCACGGTCTATGCTGGCGGCCTTCAGCAGCCATTCATTGATGATCCGCAGGCCGGACTTGAGTTCCACCGCAACGACCCGTTCTACAACCATTCCTTCTACAACAAGACGGAACTGGGAATAAAGTTTATTGCCGATGAAAACGTCGAATTGGGTTTCCGCTGGAACCTTCATTTCACACCCGGATCACCCATGCACAATCAGCAGCTCATAACGCTCAGATACAGAATCGGCGTGATTAAGCGTCTTACTGATAAGGAATGAAGAAACTCTTTGTCATATCACTGCTTGCGGTGTTGTGCTCCAACGGAATCAACGCCATCAATCCTTTCAAGCCGTATAAGCCTTTGAAAGAGATTGACTACTCCCTCAACTGGTCACTCGGAAATGATTCGACAAGCTTAGCCTACAAGCCGGAATCGCTGACTCAGCGTTCATTGCTTCCCATGGGACTGCTCTCCATGAGCATACTTTACAATGACAACTATCTTGACAAACGCATAGTCAAGTTCGGCGGCATCACCCAACCCGCGTTGAAATCGGCCGATTTCCTGCAATATTCGCCGGCAGCGATACTGTATGCAATGAAGGCCTTCGGTGTTGAGGGTCGCAGTGACTGGCCCCGTATGATTACTGCCGATATCGGATCTTTTGCCATCATGAACCTGATAACCCGCCCAACCAAGCATATCCTCAAGAGGGAACGTCCCGACGGCAGGGCTTTCAATTCATATCCATCGGGTCATACCGCCACCGCCTTCATGGCCGCACAGATGCTGCAGAAAGAGTACGGTGAGACATTAAGCCCGTGGATAGGAGCAGCCGGATACGGAATTGCCGCAACCACCGGCATATTCCGCGTGATAGCCAACCGCCATTGGTGCTCTGATGTGCTGGGCGGCGCCGCAATCGGAATCTTCTCGACCGAACTGGCATATGAACTTACCGACATCCTGTTCGGGGAGCAGGGCTTAAAACGCGCCATCATCGTTCCGGACCTGGATGACATGCCCAATTGGAAGTTCGGACTCTATTCGGACTACAGCATGGGGGCCGATGTCTTTACATCTGAGGGATACGGTAACCCCAACGCCAAGCCTGCCTGCTCAATAGGTATTGACGCATCATGGATGCCCTGGTACATAGGTCCCACACTGCGTGCCGGAGTCACCCAGATGAAATGGACCGGTCAGGACGATATTTATCTGGAACACCTGGGCAGCGTGGCCGATGTATATACTTTTGGTGCCGGCGTGGACATAGATATTCCTGTCATTGAAAGGATAACCCTGAACGGCCAGGCCATAGCAGGTTATTCTCCCAAGGCCAACAGTTACAGTTTCTACGCCGACAATGAGAAGAATCAGACGTTGGAATGGTCCATTCCTGCAGGAATGCACTGCTACGGAAACATAGGTATGACCGTGCGGACATCGGCCTTCTCAAGCATTACCCTGCACGGAGGTCTTGATTTTTATGACAAGGTCTGGCGCTCGTTCGTATTGGGAGCCAGATTCAACTATACTTTCTGATTATGAGCAAGGTGATTGCATATATCCTTTATGGAATCGTATGGGTGATATCATTACTGCCTATGCCCATACTTTACCTGTTCTCGGACATCGTGTGGCTGTTGATGTTCTTCTGCCCGCCTCTCAGGTACAGGAAAAAGATTGTCCGTAACAATCTGATTCTCTCTTTCCCTGAGAAGGACCGCAAGTGGCTGCGTCGCACTGAACGCCGTTTCTACTACCAGTTCCTGTGTCAGCTAATGGAGGCTCTCAAGACCGTATCGGCCAGCAGACGTTGGGTGAAGCGCCACATGGAGTTCGTGGGCTATGAACATATAAGGGAGGAGATTCTTAAGGGAAGATCAAACATAGGTTATCTGGGACATTTGGGTAACTGGGAACTGATTCCCTCAATGATGTACCATTTTGAGGACATTGAGAATTTCAGGGGATGTCAGGTTTACCATAAACTCGAGAATCCCGTCATGGAACTCTTCATGCTCAAGCTGCGCAGCAAATACGGAACTGAGAGCATACCCATGGAGCATGTGCTGCGCCGTTTCCTGGAGTTCAGGAACACAGGTAAGACCTTCTTTGTGGGAATGATTGCCGATCAGGTTCCCCTCTGGTGGAACACCCATTACTGGACCCAGTTCTTTCACCGCAAGACCCCTGTATTTACGGGAGCCGAACGCATTGCCAGAAAACTTGATACCGATGTGTGGTACATGCATATAACCCGCAAGCGCCGCGGCTATTACCGCTGTGAATTCGAACTGATGTTCGATCGCACAAAAGACCTTGAGGATTTTGCGGTTACCGAGCGTTACATGCGGCTGCTTGAGGACAACATCAAGGAGTGTCCTGAACTGTGGCTTTGGACGCATAACCGCTGGAAACGCAATTACGAGGAGTATCACCAGTGGCTCATGCAGCATCAGAATGCTGACAGACCCAGAAATTGACGGAGGTTATTTGCGGCCGAAATCAGCGGGGATCTCGCCCCAATTCTTTGTATCCCATTTGAGAATCCGGTTGGAGTAGGTGTTTTCCCTGAGCCAGCGCTCGGCGCTTTCAATCCTTTCAAATACGGCTTCAGTCTCAGGTGTGCGTTCCAGTTTGGTGCGGCACTGTTTCTTCTGTACCCAGTCAATGGCGTTGCGGCTGTCGCTGTAAAGCGGCCAGTCGAGCCCGCGGCTCTTGTAAAGTGCAAGAGCGTGAACTATTGCCAGAAATTCTCCAATATTATTGGTGCCCAGAATGGGGCCGAAATGGAATTTCTCCTCCATATCGCCTAAATATACGGCGCGGTATTCCATCTGTCCCGGATTGCCGCTGCAGGCTGCGTCAACAGCCAGAGCCTGGCGGATAACCTCCGGTGGAATGGGCTTTTCCTTCTTCTTGCGGCCGGTATGTTCAGGGGCTTTTTTCTCGATGAAGTTCTCGGGCGGCAGGTTGATGGCCTCCTCGGCCTCCTCCCTTGTTGCGAAACCTTTGTATACGGCACCTTTCCAGCCTTCCACCTGCTGTTTGCAGGCCTCCCAGGAGTCATAAACCCCCGGATTGAGTCCTATCCAAACAACATAGAATCTGGCCTGTGCCATATGCGGTGGTTTTTACATTCTTTCGGGAACCTCGATACCCAGCAGACCGGTGCCAAGCTTGATGATCTTGCCTACGTTCTGTGCCAGAACCAGACGGAACATCTTGAGGTCGCGGTTGGGCTCGCGCATGATGCTGAAGTCGTGGTAGAACTGGTTGAACTCCTTGGCCAGGTCATAGCAGTAGTTGGCAATGACTGACGGGTTGTAGTCATCGGCAGCCTGACTTACTACATCACGGAAACCGTTGAGCATCTGAATAAGTCCGATCTCCTTCTCTGAGATCTGTGAGTTGTCATCGGCATACAGCTTGCCTTCCAGTTTGATACCCTCCTCGGCAGCCTTACGCATGATGGAGCGTATGCGGGCGTAGGTGTACTGGATGAACGGGCCGGTATTGCCGTTGAAATCGATGGATTCCTTAGGATTGAAGGTCATGTTCTTGCGTGCATCGACCTTAAGTATGAAGTACTTGAGGGCACCCATACCTACAATGCGCATGATCTCGTCCTGCTCCTCCTTAGTCAGGCCGTCCAGCTTGCCCAGTTCGGCCGATGTGGCGCGTGCGGTCTCAATCATCTCGTCCATCAGGTCATCGGCATCGACCACTGTACCCTCGCGGCTCTTCATCTTACCCTCGGGAAGTTCCACCATTCCGTATGAGAAGTGTACCAGATCCTTGCCCCACTTGAAGCCAAGACGGTCAAGCAGAATTGAGAGCACCTGGAAGTGGTAGTTCTGCTCGTTACCGACCACGTAAATCATGCGGTCAATCGGGAAGTCCTTGAAACGGAGCTGTGCGGTACCTATATCCTGAGTCATGTAGACCGATGTGCCGTCACTGCGCAGAAGCAGTTTCTGGTCCAGACCGTTCTCGGCCAGATCGGCCCAAACGGAACCGTCCTCCTTGCGGAAGAACAGACCCTTCTCCAGACCTTCCATAACGGTTTTCTTACCTTCCAGATAAGTCTGTGACTCGTAGTATATCTTGTCAAAGCTTACACCCAGACGACGGTAAGTCTCATCAAAACCGGCATATACCCAGCTGTTCATGCGCTCCCAGAGAGCACGGACCTCGGGATCTCCGGCCTCCCACTTGACCAGCATGGCGTGTGCCTCCTGCATCAGGGGAGATTCTTTCTCGGCCTTGGCCTTAGCCTCCTCCTGAGCCTTCTCGTCAAGTTCGGCGAAGTTGGCGGGCAGCAGGCTCTTTACCTCGGCGCGGAAATGCTTGTCAAACTCCACATAGTAGTCACCGATCAGGTGGTCACCCTTTTTACCGGTGGATTCGGGAGTAGCGCCGTTACCCCACTTGAGCCATGCAAGCATTGACTTGCAGATGTGGATGCCGCGGTCGTTTACGATATTGGTCTTTACAACCTTGTAGCCGTTGGCAGCCATAACGTTTGAGAGCGCGCCGCCCAGCAGGTTGTTACGTACGTGACCCAAATGAAGAGGCTTGTTGGTGTTGGGGCTTGAATACTCAATCATAACCAGAGGGGAATCGGCCGTGGCCTTGCGCAGTCCGAACTGCGGATCCTCATTGATGCCGTTGAGCATCTCAACCCATGCTGATGTGGAGATGACCAGATTCAGGAATCCCTTTATGACATTGTATGAACTGATCTCGTCGACGTTTTCCATGAGCCATACACCTATCTCGCCGGCAGTCTGCTCCGGACCCTTGTGTGACATCTTCAGATAGGGGAATACAACTATTGTCAGATGACCCTCAAACTCCTTCTTGGTCTTCTGCACCTGGACCGATGAGGCCTCAATCTCCTGGCCGTAGAGCGCCTTAATCGCCTGAACGGTCTTTTCAGCTACCAAACTCTCTATTTTCATATTATCGTATTATGGACCGCAAAGTTACTGAAAAAATGGCTACTTTTGCTGCCCATAACATAGATTATGAATAAGCTACCACCTATAACGAAAAATCTGCTCATCATCAACGTACTTTGCTGGATGGGCACAATGGCACTTGCCAAATACGGAATAGACCTTCATAAACTGCTGGGACTGCATTTTTTCCTTGCTCCCAGTTTCAGGATATGGCAACTGCTGACATATATGTTCCTGCATGACGGGTTCCAGCATATATTCTTCAATATGTTCGCCGTCTGGATGTTCGGACGCATCATGGAGATTCAGTGGGGCTCAAACAGATTCCTGATTTTCTACCTGCTCTGCGGAATCGGCGCCGGACTCACACAGGAACTCTGCCAGTTTGTACATTATGCTCTGGTTTATTCCCATTATGAGGTCGTTGCGATAGGCAACGGGATGACGATTCCTATGTTGCAGTATCTTGACAAAATCCTTACCGTGGGTGCATCGGGTGCCGTATACGGCATTCTGCTGGGCTACGGAATGACCTTCCCGGACAACCAGCTGTTCATCATACCTTTCCCGTTCCCCATCAAGGCCAAGTGGCTGGTAGTGGGCTATGTCATTCTGGAACTGGGTCTGGGAATCAGAGGCAGCGCTGCAGATAACGTGGCCCATTTCGCTCACCTGGGAGGTATGCTGACAGGATTTCTGATCCTGCTCTATTGGAAACACAAGGAACGTAAGGACAACCACATCAAGTTTACCTGGTAATGGGACTCATTGACGAACTGAAACTGAAATTCCGTACGGGCGACATTGTTACCCGTCTGGTTTTCATCAACTGTGTCATGTTTCTGGCAATGCTGCTGCTTGACATATGGTTCACGATATTCTCATTCGGTGAAGACAAGTTCGCCTACATAGTATGCAACTATCCGTGGAGTCCGTACATTCTGGCCAAGAGACCCTGGAGTATCGTGACTTCACTGTTTGCCAGTTGGGGACTGTTCCATCTCATCTTCAACATGGTCACTCTCTATTGGCTTGGAAGCGTGTTCCTCAGGTACTTTACATCCAACAATCTGCGTGGGCTTTACATACTTGGCGGCATAGTCGGAATGGCCGTTTTCACCGGTGTTTTCATGCTGTTTCCCTCATTGCAGCTCAAGGATTGGGCAGGCAGCATGCCCCTTTGCTCTGCATGCATCCTGACCATCTGCTCCGCACTGGCCTTCCGTGTACCCGACACCACCGAGCCCATCCCTTTGATCGGCCCCGTAAAGATCAAGTACATAGTGATTGCACTGGCTGTCATAGACGTGTCAATGCTGCCTGATGTCAACCCCGTGACAGACTCTGTTCATCTGGCAGCCGGACTGACGGGATGGGCCTTTGTCGTACTGTTGCGTAAGGGCAAGGACATTACAGCGCCCATCAACGCGATAGCCGTTTGGATAGAATCTCTGATACACAAGAAATAAGCTATCCCACCTGTCTTACTGAAGTGTATTAGTTAAAAAGTGGTTCACGCACGTAGCGAACCACTTTTTTTACTACCTTTGCCGCAATTTACTCTGAAAGAGGAATATTTTTATTAGATGTTTTAATATTTAAGAGATGAAAATTGTAACAAAAGAGTTCCAGCTTCCTGATGGAAGAACCATCAAACTGGAGACCGGGAAACTGGCAAAGCAAGCCGATGGAGCCGTAATGCTGACATGTGGCAAAACAATGCTCCTGGCCACTGTATGTGCCGCCAAAGATGCAGTTCCCGGAACTGATTTCATGCCGCTGCAGGTAGAGTACAGAGAGAAGTATGCGTCAATCGGACGTTATCCCGGCGGTTTTACCAAACGTGAGGGTCGTCCCTCTGACTATGAGATTTTGACATGCCGTCTTGTGGACCGCGCTCTGCGTCCTTTGTTTCCGGACAATTACCACGCTGAAGTTTATGTAAACATCATACTGTTCTCCGCTGATGGAGAGCAGATGCCTGATGCTTTGGCCGGTCTGGCAGCATCAGCAGCATTGGCTGTATCGGACATACCTTTCCAGGGTCCGATATCCGAGGTCCGCGTAGCCCGTATCAACGGTGAATACGTGATCGACCCCACATTCAAGCAGCTTGAGGAGGCCGATATGGATGTAATGGTTGCCGCAACCTATGACAACATCATGATGGTTGAGGGTGAGATGAAGGAGGTTTCCGAGTCTGACCTGCTGGGTGCCATGAAGGCCGCTCACGATGAGATTAAGAAGCACTGCAAGATCCAGATGGAGCTGACCGAGGAGGTAGGCAAGACCGTTAAGCGCGAGTACTGCCACGAGGTTAACGACGAGGATTTGCGTCAGGCCGTTAAGGATGCATGCTATCAGAAGTCATACAACCTGGCTGCCGAGGGCAATGCCGACAAGCATTCACGTGAGGCCAACTTTGAGGCTGTACGTGATGAGTTCAAGGAGCAGTATCATGCAGCTCATCCCGAGATGTCTGAGGATGAACTCGCTGAGAAGGATGCTCTGATTGACCGTTACTATCATGACGTAGAGCGTGACGCAATGCGTCGCTGCGTGCTCGATGAGGGCAAGCGTCTGGACGGTCGTAAGACAACCGATATCCGTCCCATCTGGTGCGAGGTAGGTTACCTGCCCGGACCTCACGGATCATCAATATTCACCCGTGGTGAGACACAGGCTCTGTGCTCTGTAACACTGGGTACCAAGGATGACGAGAAGATGGTAGATGACGTGCTGGATCAGCACGACGAGCGTTTCCTGCTCCACTACAACTTCCCGCCTTTCTGCACAGGTGAGGCTAAGGCTCAGCGCAGCCTGGGTCGTCGTGAGATCGGTCACGGCCATCTGGCATGGCGCGCTCTCAAGGGCCAGATTCCTGAGGATTATCCTTACTGCGTACGCGTAGTATCCGATATCCTTGAGTCCAACGGTTCTTCATCAATGGCTACCGTGTGCGCAGGTACACTGGCTCTGATGGATGCCGGCGTAAAGATCAAGAACCCCGTATCAGGTATTGCAATGGGTCTTATCAAGAACCCGGGTGAAGACAAGTACGCTGTACTGTCAGATATCCTTGGTGATGAGGATCATCTGGGTGACATGGACTTCAAGACCACCGGTACCGTTAAGGGTCTGACCGCAACACAGATGGATATCAAGTGCGACGGTCTGTCATATGAGATTCTTGAGAAGGCTCTGGCTCAGGCCAAGGCCGGACGTGAGTATATTCTGAGCAAGATCACCGAGACCATCGCTGAGCCTCGTGCTGACCTCAAGCCCCACGCTCCCCGTATCGAGACCCTTACCATTCCTAAGGAGTTTATCGGTGCAGTCATTGGCCCGGGCGGAAAGATCATCCAGGGCATGCAGGAGGAGACCGGTGCCAGCATCAGCATTGACGAGGTTGACGGAGTAGGCAAGATTGAGGTTGCCGCTTCAAACCGCGACAGCATCGAGGCTGCTCTTGCCAAGATCCGCGCAATCGTAGCTATCCCTGAGGTTGGTGAGGTTTATGACGGTACCGTACGTTCAGTAATGCCTTACGGTCTGTTCGTAGAGTTCCTGCCCGGTAAGGACGGTCTGCTCCACATCAGTGAGATTGACTGGAAACGTTACGAGACCATCGAGGAGACTGGTATCAAGGAGGGTGACAAGATCCAGGTTAAGCTGATCGACATCGATCCCAAGACCGGTAAGTTCAAACTGTCACGTCGTGCTCTCATCGAGAAGCCCGAGGGTTATGAGGAGCGTCCCGCCCGTCAGATGCGCCAGGACCGCGGTGAGCGTCAGGACAGAGGTCCCCGTCAGGACCGTGGCCCGCGTCACCACCACGACCGCAAGGATGACAACAATCCCGTAGAAAACAATGAAGAGAAGTAATTTATCATTACTTGTTCTGACCCTTTTAACAGTAGCCTGTCAACCCAAAGTTGACAGGTTTACTTTGAACGGACAGATAGTTGAGGCCGATGGCAAAACACTTTATCTGGACCATCTGGCCCTTGATAAGGTCGAGGTCATCGACTCTGTCAAACTTGATGCCGAAGGTCAGTTCAGTTTCAGTCCTGCCGCTTCAAAAGATTGCTTTGATTTCTATCGCCTGCGTGTAGATGGAAAGGTCATCAATCTGACTGTTGATTCGACAGAGACCATCAATGTAACCGCCAGCCTGCCTGTGATGCAGATAGCATACATGGTCGAGGGTTCTGAGAATTCAGCAAAGCTCAAGGAACTGGTAATGACCCAGATGGGTCTTCTCCAGGAACTGCGCAGAATGTCTTCCCAGTATCGCACCTTGGACCGTAACCTGCTTCAGCAGAAGATTGACGAGACAATTGATGTGTATAAGTCCGAGATCATGACTGAGTTCATCTTCCCGGATCCAGGTTCTCCTTGTGCATATTATGCCCTTTTCCAGAGCATCAACGGTCAGATGCTGTTCAATCCGCAAAACGACCGTCAGGATGCCAAATGTTATGCAGCAGTAGCCACCCAGATGGATATCCATTATCCTGATGCGGTACGTACTGCACATCTGCACAATGTCGCCCTCAAGGGTATGGCCAAGACATCGCCCTCACGTAATAAGAATGAGGTCAGTGAGGAGGCTTTGAGACAGTTTGCAGACCTGATTGTTGAGGCTGGTCTCATTGAGATTGAACTGCCCGACTGTAAGGGTCAGATTCATAAGCTCAGTGACCTGAAGGGAAAGGTTGTCCTGCTGGATTTCACGGCTTACAAGACAGATTATACTCCCAACTATAACCTGATGCTCAGAGAGCTCTACAACAAGTATGCTGATAAGGGCTTTACCATCTATCAGGTCTCAGTTGACAATGACGAGAGTTACTGGCTGAACACCGCTGTGAATCTGCCGTGGACATGCGTTCATGACGAATCAAGCATTTACTCATCATATCTGAAATCATACAATGTCCAGCAACTGCCGAGTGTGTTCCTGATTGACAGTGACGGCAACATCACGGACCGTCCTGACAACACCAACGAGTTGGATGAGAAGATTGCCAGGATGCTTGAGTAAAAGGCAAAAATTCCGTCATTTACCTTGGATAGTGTAAAATATATGCTATCTTTGCCCTAACAACTTGAGACATATAAAATGGGTTCCAACATCTGAACTGGATTGTTGGAATTCTTTTTTACTCATGTCAAAACCTGATTGTAGAACTGATAAAATATTGATATTATGGCATATATGTCAGAAGAAGGCTACAAAAAGCTGGTAGCCGAACTACAGTATCTGGAGGGTGTACGCCGTCCTGAGATCATTCAGCAGATTGCCGAGGCACGTGATAAAGGTGACCTCAGCGAGAACGCCGAGTATGATGCAGCAAAAGAGGCTCAGGGTATGCTTGAGGCTAAGATTGCCACACTCAAGGCTCAGATTGCCGATGCCAAGATCATCGATGAGAAGAAGATTGATACTTCAACAGTACAGATACTTACCAAGGTTAAGCTCCGTAACACCAAGAACAACGCTACGATGGTTTATTCCATCGTTCCCGAGAGCGAGGCTGACCTTAAGGCCGGTAAGATTTCAAGCAGTACTCCTATTGCCAAGGGTCTTTTAGGTCACAAGGTAGGTGAGACCGTTGAGATTCAGATTCCCAGCGGTAAGATTGGTTTTGAGATACTGGAAATATCACTCTGATCATGACAATATTCTCAAGAATAATTGCAGGTGAGATTCCCTGCTACAAGATTGCAGAGACAGAGAACTGCTTTGCATTCCTGGATATCAATCCTTTGGTAAAGGGACACGTGCTTTGCATCCCCAAGCGTGAGGTGGACTATCTGTTCGACCTTACCGATCAGGAGCTCTGTGACCTTCAACTTTTTGCCAAGAAGATTGCGACAGCACAGAAGAAGGTATTCAACTGCATCAAGGTAGGTGAGGCCGTTTTAGGTCTTGAGGTACCTCATGCACACATCCACCTTATCCCCATGCAGAGTGAGAAGGATATGCTGTTCAGCAATCCCAAGCTCAAACTCACACCAGAGGAATTTGAGAAGATAGCAGCCGATATCAGAGCCGCTTTATCTTAAGACCTTGCGGGTTGAGCCGTCGCTCAAACGCTCAATGACTATGACTCCAGCGGAGGAAGTTGCCTGGCGACCGTCCAGTGTATAACTCATGCCGCTGGCGTCTTCTTTTATACCTGTAACCTTAGTGAAATCATACTCTTCAATGTTCTGGAATAATTTCCAGCCGGCTGTGGCCTCATACTTCTGTTTGGAGCCTACGGGAACCATCAGCTTGGTATTCTTGTAGTTGTAATCCTGGCTTAGAGTTTGGCTACTTACTGAGTTATAGACGTAGTTATTATAGAATGCATTTGCAGGAATAGAGTCCGGATTTGCGTCATTCACATATAAAGAACCAATGTAAGGACAGCTTCCGAATGCATATTCGCCCATGTCACTGATATGTCCGTTTATATAGACCTTGTTGAGCCTATTGATCGATGTGTAGAAAGCATAACTGCCTATCTTGCTGACCGATGCGGGGATGATAACGGTACTGTTGTTGTCAACCTTGGAAAAGCTGCTGGGCTTGATTTCAGTCAGTCCTTCCGGAATTCTCAGAGCCCCCTGGTCATATAGGTAGTCTCCGTTTATGAGCATCCATGTGAATGCCCTGTTCATCATATAGTCCTGGAAAGGATTGGCTCCGGGATTTCCAAAATCAATTAAGCAATAATCCCTGAGTGATGTGACATTGACAGTCCTAATGTCTGTGCAATCGGCAAAGGCATCGGCCCCTACCTTCTTGAGTGTTGAGGGCAGAGAGACCTTTGTAATGCCAAGGCAGCGATAGAATGCGCTGTAACCTATCTCCTCGACACCCTCGGGGATTATGAGTTCGGTAAGGCGCTCATTGCCTATGTACAGGTTCTGTGATACGCAGACCGGGTTGGAAAGCATCATTATGGTGCCGTTCTGAAGAATCATGGTGCTGCCAAAGTGGATTCTGCACCATGAAGCCACATCATGTGCTGTAACCTTGGTGATGTCGGTGCATCCTAAAAATGCGTTTTTGCCTATTGAATCAACACCAGCGGGAACAGTGACAGTCTCAATGCTCTTGAATCCGTTGAATGTGTTGGGCTCTACGATTGTGACACCGTCGGGAATAACCAGATTCTTTATCTCATCTTCATTCAGAAAGACCTTGGTCTTATTGCTGCTGATAAAACCTCCTGGTTTTTTGACACTGCACCATGCAGCCAGGTCTTTGATAACCAACTTCTCAATCCCAGATAAAGTAAAGGCGTCCTGACCTATCTCCCGTACAGATGCCGGGATGGTTATCTCCTTAATGTTGTTACAACTTTGGAATGCAAAGCCTCCTATTTTCTTGAGTGATTCAGGCAGCGTAATCTGTGTAAGTTGGGAACAGTCCGCAAAACCGCCTTCCTGAATCTCTTCAAGTGTGGAGGGAAGGCTTATGCTTGTCAGTTCCGAACAACCCCAAAGGTATACACGCGTCACCTTATAGGTCTTTTCATTGTAGGTTACCGTTGACGGAATGGTAAGGTTTCCGGTGTAGTAGTGGTATATTATTGATATAGGAGACGTAGTCATGTCAACATCATAATCAACAGAAACGCCAACCCTTTCATCGTCAATAGTATAGTAGTAGATGCCGTCAACGGTGAAGTTGATGGCTTTTGATGCCAGTACAAAGAATGATAACACTAAAGAAACAAGAAGCTTTTTCATAATCCTTATTATTTGAGGGTTATTATTTGCGGAAATACTTGCCTATAACGGGCAGTGACCTGAGCGGAAGGTCTTTCTTGAAGAGATAAGCCATATAGATGCAAATCAGAACTGTATTGATAAGGAGTGACAGCCATATGGGCAGATCCTTGCAGAGTAGGTAAACCACATACAGCGCAGCGGCTAACAGCACGTATACGGCAATCTCTTTGATTGGATAATTTACGGGACTCTTCTTCTGGCCGATAAAGTAGGACAGGAGCATGCAGGTTCCGTAGCCGGCAAATCCTCCCCAAGCGCAGGCCATGTAGCCGTAACGGGGAACAAACAGTATGTTGATAGTTATCATCACCGCTGCACCTATGCCGCTCATCACTGCACCCCACCAGGTCTGGTCAGACAGTTTGTACCAGAATGACAGGTTGAAATAGATACCCATAAAGAGTTCAGCCAGCATCACTATGGGCACAACTCCCAGGCCTACCCAATAGTCATGGTCAGTGACCAGATATCGGAAAATAGGCATATAGAATACAACACCCAGGAATGCCAGGATACCGAATATTACAAAGTATTTCATACCCTGGGCTAGGGTATCGGCCGAATTCTTATCCTTGCTTCCGCCAAAAACAAACGGTTCATATGCGTAGCGGAAGGCTTGGGTAAGCAGAGCCAGCAGCATGGCAATCTTGCAGCAGGCGCCGTATATTCCAAGTTGCTGCTCACCGAATGCGGTATCGGTTACAATGTGCTTGAACGCGATCTTGTCAAACACTTGGTTCAGTATACCAACCAGACCAAGCAGCAGTATGGGCCAAGCGTAGGCAAGCATGCGTTTTGCCAGTTGTTTGTCAAATCCGTAAGTAATGCCCTTAAGTTCCCTGATGAAACCGAATGTGACGCAGAACGTGCAAATCAGGTTGACAAAGAATATCAGGCCCACACCGTAGTTATACTTTATATAAAGGTTCTCAAGTCCGGGCATGAATCCGAACATCTTGGGCATAAGCCAGAATACAAAGATGTTAAGCAGGACATTGGGAATGATGAAGGCCATCTTGAGTGTCATGAACTTTATTGGCCTATGCTGCTGACGCAGCCTGCTGAATAGGATTGCCTGGAAGGCATCAAGTCCGGCTATGAATGCAAAGCAGATCACATACTCTTGATGGTCGTAATATCCTAGATAGCATGAGATGGGGCCGACAAAACAGAGAACCAGGGCTATGAAAACTAATGCTACACCACCCACCAGACGCAGCGCGGTGCTGTATACCAATGACTCGTTCTCACCCTCCTTGTTTGCAAACCTGAAGAAGGTGGTCTCCATTCCGAATGTAAGCAGTACAAACAGCAGTGCAGCCCAGGCATACATCTCGGTCACAATTCCGTAACCGCCGCTTGCAGGACTGATGAACTTGGTATGTATGGGCACGAGCAGATAATTCAGGAATCTGCCCACTATGCTGCTAACTCCGTAAATGGCCGTATCCTTAGCCAACGATGCCATCTTGCTGCCTGCCATATTATTTGTATTTCACTGTTTTTACAAAAGTATGTATTATCAGGCAACAAATGGAATCTTTGTCAGATTATTTCAAGATAGCCGTCTTCAAATGCTTTGGGGTATTGGAACTTGCGTTCGCGGTCCGGGAACTTAATTATTATGTAGTAAGTATCCAATGACATAACTATGCCTTTCCCTATACTCTTATGGTTAATTGTATCACCAACCTTTATGCTCTCCCAAGGTTTTGCCAATTCAACTGGAGGCTCTGCTGCAGCCACAAATTCGTAATCGGGTTCAGTTTCTTGAACCATCTTTGAAGTATCTATGACTGTATCCCATCCGCCAATTAAAGTACCGTCATGGGTATTGATACCGGTATATTCCAATGATGAATCCTCATAACGCTTGAACTTATAGACTGCATCGTTCATCAGCTCGCTGTTGAATACGCCCAGGCTTACAAGCAAACTGAAATCCTTAAGGGTAAGTCCCGTAACCTTGCGGAACAGTTCGGGCTCCAACTGCTCAATCACATCTTTAAGGCAGTACTCACGGAAATCAGTCAGATACATAAAGACCGGAATGCGTGTGGCAAACTTTATGAGTTTCTCCTGTATCTCACGGCGTTTGCTCTTGTACTCCTTCTCCTCATCAGTAAGTTCCTTTTTTTCACGGGGCGTCATTGCCTCGGGATCCTTATTCTTCTTTACATCCTTAACGTGCTCTGACTTATTGATGATGGTTTCAATATCGGCATTCAGACTACGGAAACCCTCAATGTTCATAAGCGCTGCCATTGCCTCCGGGTTATTCATGAGACGCTGCAGCGTAGCATTATCCACATTTACCAATACGGCCGATTCCCACCTGCGAGCCAACAGTGTAGCCGTTGTTCCGCTCATAGCCATATCAAGAACACCCGCGGCATCAATCTCCTTCATTGAACTGCCGTCAAATGCCAGGATTGGCAGGAACTTTATGAACTCCTCAACCTTCTTTTCGGGATTTGATTCTGCCACATTCAGTTGACAACTGTATTCCTCAACAAGCCTTAAGGCGCGGTTTGGTGCAAAATCAAAGACATAACAGAATGGTTTGAGAATCACCTCCTCGCCCTCTTCATCGGTTGTAGTCCAAGGAGATTGAACACGGAAGGCAGCCTGGAAATAAGTCTCGGGCGATGTGGTGTTGCGCAACATCAGAATTCCGGTCCAAGGTTTCACAGTTACGCCGGTGGACAGTTTACCGCAGGACAGAGTGATGGTTTTACTCTTTTGCGGATCATTCATAGCCTCATAAACCGGTCCAACTGCAGCTGCACCCATACCAGCCCTGTTTCCAGCGGCAACTATTACCCTGTAATCATGATAAAAACGGTTAACACGCTTTCCAAGCAAGTCTGCCATAGCATAGCATGCTGCAACTGAAGGCAGGAACCAATAGGTATGCTGAAGATAACTGAGCAAGCGTGCATCAGAGAAAGGCATAGGTGGTTTCTCTGTACCCAGTTTCAGTTCTGTAACAATGTTTTCAGTGTATGCACCGCGTATAAGGTCCAACCACTTCTGAACATATTCCTCATGAATAAAGCCCTTATCACCGGCTCGGAAGAATTCATTAAGGTCAAACTCGTCAAATTCACCTTGTGATGCTATTTCCCTAATGCTGTCCGGCAACTGATAAGTGAGCATAACCATCTTAGGCAGTTGGGCATACGGGTTATCCGGACCTTTCCAAGCTTCTTTGGAACGCTGTTCATCAGAGTATGTCCAGTTGTATATTTGGTCCTCTATGAATTCGCCAGTTGAAATGGCGCGGAACGGAGTTCCTGAAAGATATAGATATGCATGAGTACGCAGTGGCATCAACTCCTCATCATACATTTCACGCGCCTCAAGTTCACGCACATTCTCGGCATCTTCATTAATTATTTCGCCCACCTCAAGTGCTCGAGTAAGAGCGGGGTCTTTCTTGTCGTAATAGTTCTTGGCGTTCTTACCCCAAGCTCCATAGTGATATTCATCAAGTACTATACAATCCCAATCTACCTCCTGGATCCATTCATTTGTAGCTTTAATGCCACCAACGGCATTTCGCCCAAGAACATCCTGAAACGATGCAAAACATACAAAAGGCTTGCGCTCATTCACGTAATTAAACTCTCGATCCTCACGTTTCTGGCAGAACTGCCAACCCTCAAAATCCTTATGTGAAACTAGATCCTCCTCCCAGGCGGTTTTAACTGCTGGCTTGAAAGTAAGTACTAGGACTTTTGTCCAGCCCATTCGGAGTGCAAGCTGATATGTGGTAAAAGTCTTACCGAAACGCATCTTTGCATTCCAAAGGTAATGCGGTATTAATCCTCTGTTTGCAGGATCTTTTACAAAAGCCTTGAAATAGGCCGATGTATCATCAACCGCCTTCTTTTGCTCAGGACGCATCGGGAAAGAGTAGATTCTCTCTATAAGGGTTTCATTTCCCTGTACGGCCGATTCTATAGCTCTCTCTACTGTATCCTTATCAGTAACGAACCATTCTCCCTCCGGATTACTTACATGGTATTTGCGCAGTATCTTATGAATCAGGTGGTCATCAAACGATGTCCCGTCCTTACGCATAGCAGGCCTTTTGAGCACAATCCTGTATGGAATACTACCCGTCTGATTCTGCTCCCGCACACGGGTCTCTACATCACGCGTGGTATAACCAACCTTAAGCATACCTTCATGCGCCGGCACTCCAATATGCTCATAAGCATAAATCATAGGGGTCTCACTGACCTTGGTTCTAAGTAGTTCCTGCGCTGCCATAATCTTTATTCCATTGGTCTGATCATAGACTCTATAAATGCTATCTCATCCTCCGTCAATCTGTATTTCTTATAAAGCATTTCGTCTGTCCATGGGTGTGAGAAATCTTGTAAGGGTACAAAATCATAAGCATTTGTCGATGTACTCTGAGTTGTAGTTTTAGCAGATACAAGAAAACGGAAGAATTTCGTTTTTATATAATTAAATAGGTTCTTGGCTTCATTTTCAGTTAGTTGTCGAGAAGGGGGCAGTACAACACAATATGTATTAGAACTGCAAGATCCAGGTTCGGATAGTATGGGCTTTCCTATTATTGTACTTCCTGGATTACCCGAACGCGGCAACAAGATTTTGTATTCATCTACTCTATCTCTATTTCTTGGAATATCATTTAGGCATACCCAACAATCACCACCATGAATGTAAACACGTACATATGAATTGTTGAGTTTGGTTGACTTCATCTTTACAAAATCTTGTCCATCAGCAGTCTGTAATAAGCCATCAATATGATTTGATTTCCATTCTATTTTAGTATGAAATCCATAGTAACGGCCTGCATTAATCCATGTTGCTAATAAAGGTTCTTTTTTCTGTTTTACCTTATGCAACACACTAACTTGTTCATTGTGACGAATGAATGTATCAAATCCAATCTCAAGTAAAGGTCTTTGAGCAGAAACAACTTTATTTATCCCATGTGTAACTACAAAACAATCCCCATGAAATCCTTTTTCCCATAAGAAATAACAAACTCCTCCTTTTATTTCCACTCCTGCAAAGCATTCGCTAGAAGATTCATAATCATGTAATACCTTTACCTGATTATCATGTAACATTTCTTCTCTAAAGGAATCTAAACCTCTACCGCCAGATAGCCATCTGGCTGGTATTATCATTGAAAGATATCGAGGTTGTAATTTGATCGCTTGTTCTACAAATAAATGATAAATAGGAGTGGCACTTGCACCATTTCCGCCATCGTTTAGTTGATACGGAGGGTTTCCTATTATTACATCGAATTTCATGTTGTTGAAGATAGTATTTGGATTGTCTGTATGAATAAACATATAGGCGTATTGCTCAGCTTCTGTTCCTCGGTTATAAACCGATTGATTAGCTCCGCAATACTTACAATTCCCGTTCTCCCAGGTGTGAGTCAGGTTCTTATAGAGAATATTGCCGCTTGGTGTGGAGAACTTGGATACGCAGTACCGGCCATTTGCGGTTTTGGTGCAATAGACTGAGCGGCGTGACAGATATGAGGTAAGTTCTGTGATTGCTATTCCAAATACCTGATTGTGCAAGATATGGTCTATGCGTTCCTGACGGTCAGGAATCTGCGTCTCTAACCCGCGGTCAAGACGTTTAACTATCTCACGCAGAAAAACTCCGCTTTTGGTAAAGGGATCAAGGAATGTTGTTTTAGGATTGTTGAATAATTCCTTGGGCAAAAGATCCAAAACACGGTTTGCAAGTTCAGGCGGAGTGAACACCTCATCATTGCTTAGGTTTGCAATGCAGTTCAGAACATCAGGGTTGTAGTTACTTGTCGCCATAGGTCTGAGCATTGATTTTGAGGAAATAAACTGGGGGATATGTCTCAGCGGGGACATCTGAGAAGAGTCCCTCGCTACCGTACTCGCCTATCAGGTATGAGAACTCGTAATCACGACGATTGAACTTGCCGTCACCAACGGGACTCCACTCAGATATGTGAATCCATCGGTCGGAGCCATCGACCATCTTATAGGTGAGGGCATCACCCAAGATTATGTTTTTGGACAGGATGTACTTAACTGTCTCAATGCAGGCATCCTTGCATTTGGTCTTGAACAGAGATTTGTATTGATCAGTGAAATAATCCAGTAGCCTATTGCGGCAAGCCTCAGCATTATCGGGCAATAATTCTATGCCGTAGATGCTTGAAACTGCAAGCACGGCATCCTGCTCATACTGTAATTGGGTGTATTGTTTGGCGCGGACGCGGCCCTCAGGTATGGCGAGTTTACGCCGAAGTATCTCTATAAGGAAGTTACCGTCACCGCACGCAGGTTCCAGGAAACGGGAGTCCAATCGCTCCGTTTCGGGCTTGACAAGGTCGAGCATAGCGTTCACCTCGCGAGGATTGGTAAATACCTCGCCGTGAGCGGCCACCCTCTCCTTGGACTTGATTTGGGTGTCCATTCTGCGCTTTCATTGCGCACTTGCAACTTATTCTTGAGAGGGTTCCTAGGGCATAAAAAAAGGCATGGATGTTACTAATCCATACCTGAGGCCCTAGGAAAGCCCTTGCCTGAATAAGCCACACCCACGCCAAGCGCAGGCACTTACTGACTTATCCGGCGGCTTCATGAAATTTCCTAGGTTTCAGGTAACCGAATAAATAGCAAATGCTATAATTATTATGTCTTTACAATATCAGTTCATTGCCAATACTGTACTGCGAATATACTACAAAAATGATTATAAACCTCATTCTCTATATGTGATGAGAAAAAAAGAAAGTCATTATTAGGCTAGTTTTAGAAAAAGGCATATATTTGCAATGCGTCTAGGATGAGTCGCCAAGCGTCTCAATCAAGGGAGGAATCTCCCTGATACTAGTCGCTTTTTTTGTATATATACCATTGTTTGCATTTTAGTCTTATGGTTTACTTTTGTTACATTGATGAATCTGGTACCCCACAAATTCCTGGAAACACATCTCATTATGTTCTTTGTGGAGTTTCTATCCCAGTGAAATTCTGGAAACGCTGTGATAAACAAATTGCTGTTATTAAAGCCAAGTATGGGCTTTCGGAGGCCGAAATTCATACCGGTTGGATAAAACGTTCATACCTTGAACAGTCCAAGATTGATGGCTTTGAAGAAATGACATATCAGGAACGAAGATCTGCCGTTATCACGCTCCGCAAAGCAGAGATTTTTCGTGTAAAGAAAACCGGTAACGCAAAGAGTCTGAAGCAACTCAAGAAGAACTACTCCAACACCGATCCATATATTCATTTGACATTTAATGAGAGGATGCAATTTCTCCGTGATGTCGCTGATGCAATAGGAAGCTGGTCGTATGCAAGATTATTTGCTGAATGTATTGATAAGGTCTATTTCGATCCCGCTAAGGCCGTACACGCGGTCGATGAGCAATCATTTGAACAAATAGTAACTCGCTTTGAGTATTTTATGTCAAATGTCAAGCGAAAGAACGAGAAGAACTATGGTCTCTTAATTCATGACAACAACATTACCGAATCAACCAAACTGACCTCATTGATGAAAACCTTTCACAGAAAAGGTACTTTCTGGACAAAGATTCGTCATATTATTGAAACACCTTTGTTTGTTGATTCTGAGCTTACTGAAATGATCCAACTTGCAGATTTATGTGCACTTGCCCTTAGACGTTATTTAGAAAATGGCGAAAGTGATCTTTTGGATAGAATCAAGCCTCGATTTGATTCACGTCATGGACGTATTGTTGGTGTACGTCATTTTTCAAAACAGGATTGTACTTGCGCCCTGTGCAAAACAGAATCCACAGCCCAAGATAAGGGATGATGCCGACAAGACCTACTTTTTTACGCTCTAGTTACGGAAATATTTTTTTCTAACTGGGGAGTAAGTTTTTCCCTTTTTTCCAGTTTGGTTATTTCAACAGTTCTGAAATTTTCTTTTCCAGGTCTTGGCCGCGCAGGTTGGTGGCTACTATCTTGCCGGTACTTGCTTCGATAAGGAAGTTTGCCGGAATGGAGTTGATGCTGTACTGCTTGGCCACTTCATTGTCCCAGTATTTGAGGTCACTGACATGGATCCAGTTCATATTGTTGACCTTGATTGCATTGAGCCAGGCGTCATTTGTACGGTCCAGTGATACTCCCAGGATCTGGAAGCCCTTTTCAAAGTACTTGCTGTATGTCTCCTTCAGGAACGGAACCTCACGCATACAGGGGCCGCACCATGATGCCCAGAAATCTAAAAGTACATACTTGGTGCCGGGGGTGGCCAGTACATCCTTCGATGAGATTACATTGCCGAACTGATCAGTCTGGCTGAATTCCATATACTGCTTTCCGGGAGCGGTCTCCAGTTTCTTCTGGTTGTTTTCATCAATGGATTTCCACAATTCAGACTTGCGGACATCGGCAGTAAGGATACGAAGAAGGCTCTTTATCAGTTCCGGATCTTCCTCGTAGGCAAGTTCCTTGAGGCAATATACTGAGTATATCAAATCCGGATGCTCGGCGATTCCGTCAACGAGTTTTTGGTGGTATTGGGAATCGACCTCTTCCATTACACCTTCCTTCTCCTTATTCTTCTCATAATAACTTGAAAGTTCATTCTCAAACTTGGTGAATTCAGTGATCAGGTCGTTTGATTTGCTTCCTTTTACATAATAGCCATCGGAATCATTCATGGGAATCACCGACAACTGTCCGGGCTCCAACGCTACTACGCAGCTGTTACGGGCGGCACGGACGGTACGGGCATCGGCCACATATGCAATCTGGGGAATGCTGGCATCTCCGTTGAATGTAAACTGGTTGTTTTCTATAGTGGTGGAGTCAATTACCTGATTAGAGCAGATAAGATATACTTTCTCATTCTTGGAATCTTTGAAGGTTCCGCTAATGGAATAGGTCTTTTTGGCACCTGTGCACGCAATCAGGGTTGCTGCGGACAGCAGATAGAGTGATATCTTTTTCATTTTACAATAGTTGATAGGATTCTTAAAAGTGAGGCCAAAGATAAGGACTTAGTTCCGAAACAGGGCCCTTTGGAAAACAAATGTTGAATAAAACTAAAAAAATTCTTTCAAAATTGTTGCACGTAAAAAAACCATGCTCTATATTTGCAGCACAAACGAATTGAAAAGTCGCATGCTTAGATATAACGATAGTTCTAAGATGTGGCTTTTTTTATTTGCTTATTATTAACCGATCTTCTATCAATTAATGTTTGCATTTTTCATTCAAATAATGTCCTTGTTTGCGTCCTTTTCACTTCAGAGCAATCATTCTGAAATGAATAAAAGACCCAAGCCGGCCTTTGCAGAGAGGCCCGGCTTGGGATTTGTTTTTCATGGTAAAGAACTTCTATCATCTGCACTTCTGATATCTATTGAAATACACACCCGTAACACGTTGAAAGACACAAAAGTCCCAGCTGTTCCGGCCACCCGTTCCGGTCAGGACCACGTTTTTTGTGGTATTAGATTAGGTCCTGACCCGGACGGTTGGGAAACCTGAGAGTGTCAACCGGACTTGGAACAAAGAAGAGATCAGGATGGTGCGACTTTTGCATGGTACTTTGTCCGGAACCTTTCACCGTCAAGTCTCATGTGTAACCTAATTACTGAATGCTGCAAAGAGTTTGCTTGAATCCAATCAGTTCGGAATCTGTTCAAAATTCCCATTATTAAAAACAAAATCTATTAATTCAAAATTGAAAACACAATGAAAAAGAAACATTATTACCTAGTTATTACATTGGCGGTAACACTATCTGTATTAGCCTTTGATTCAGTAAAAAGAGCCTTCTTCCTGGATACAAAAATCGCGTATGCCGATCCGTCATACACATATGTTTATGGAACAGATGGGAACGAGCATCTGGCTCTTAACAATTTCTACCCGAAAACAAAAGAGATCCAGGAACCCAGTAGTACAAGTGGAAGCCTGGGAGTTGGTTATGAAAACATTTCGGCCAATGCCAGTTTGTCCCATATATCTCTTAATGAATGTTCAATTTTTGAAACCCATTGCGAAAGTGATAGAAACAATTTGTGTCCGTTGGGTATGACAGGAGTGGCCGTCGTTACTCCTAATGGACAGGTCATTCAAGTATGGAACAATCCTTTTTAATATGCATATGAAAAGACATCTTTACTTGCTGATAGCATTG
The DNA here is from genome assembly GCA_017557635.1 of Bacteroidaceae bacterium. Taxonomy (GTDB): domain Bacteria; phylum Bacteroidota; class Bacteroidia; order Bacteroidales; family Bacteroidaceae; genus Colenecus. The sequence continues at coordinate 343,612 of JAFYYH010000021.1, forward strand.
GCTTCTATAGCAACTCTTACTTCAATAGATTGCATTCGTAAAGCATTGCTGTTTGACACACAGATAGCATACGCCGCCAATGAACCCAGATATGGTTGGATGATCATAGGGGGAGAAGAGGTTACTATACAATTTGAAACGGCTCTAACCGACAGAGTAATTTCTATAAAAGAATTCTGTGCAATATATGGTTTCAGCTATTTATCAGGTAAGTCGGTCACAGAACAATGGTGTGAACAGAAGGACCATTCTCTATGCGAAATGAGATTTGTAGGTGCATTTCTTAACTATGAAAATGGCGGCTATACCAAATTGACGGTTGTACCGGAGTATATGTATTATTGACTTCATATTTGGGGCTTCGGCCCCAAATATTTAAAAAAAAGTATATGAAACGCTTTGCTTGTTTATTCACGTTGTTGTTATTGCTTGTTTCCTGTTCCAACAGAAATAAAAGTGAGTTGTATGGTTTTGAGTCAAAACAAATAATAGATCTGACGGATCAATCCGGTTGCTTTGATATTATTGACAGAATAAAAAGTATCGATGTATTAAATCTCACCGTAGATGATAGTTGGGTACATATGAGATACCCTAGAATGGCGGTTTCTGAGAAAGGTTATTATTTCCTTTCGGACAGGACAGACTATCTTATAGTTTATGACAAATCCGGTAATTTGAGGTCATCCAAATCGGTAAAAGGCCGCGGCCGGGGAGAAATCATAAGCGTAGGCAACATGTTCATGAAAAAAGATACTTTGATGATTTATGATAGATCGGCTGGCCGGGTTGTATGTTTTGATGAAAACGGGAATTTTCTTTCGTTCCATAACAAATATGAAGTAAGAGCGGAAAAATACTATGTAATCGATGATTGCTGTTTCGGGCTTTCAATTTTCGGAGATAGTGAATATGACGGTCATTATTGCGTGAAGTATGATAAAGAGGGCTCTTTTATGGACAATTATCTTTTCTTGCCGGAACATTACTTAGGGTATAACCATTCTGTTGGATATACCGACATGTCTTATATGTATCATGATACTCTCAGATTTATACTGTCGCATGATTACAATATTTTTTCATTGACAAAGAATGGCGTAGAATCTACATTCCGTTTCAAATCGGATCATGAAATGCCTAAGGATTATTTTGATGGAATGACTGGTATTGAGAAGATGAATCCGGAGGTTCATGCAAAAACGATGGCGGAAGGATTTACCGATTCCTTCGCAGAACTGGCAGAAACCGATAAGTACCTGGCTGTAGATTTCCGTTCTAATAAGAAGTATTATACCATGTTGTATGATAAACAACACAACACTTATGGATTATTGTTACGTCCCGATTCTAATTTTGAGGAATCAATGGTAGCCGAATTGACAACAGAAAACATTTGGAGATTCATTTTGTTTTCATCTACACGTCTGTGTTCTTATGACAATTCTATTTACGGCTGCGCTCCATACAGTCTGTATTACATACTCTCAAAGACGGAATCTCTGCATGACGAAAAGATAAAAGCTTTTTACAGTCAGGTGAAGAATTTTGTCGAGACCCAGAAAATTGATCAAAGTGATATGTTCTTCTTCAAGATGAACCTTTTATGATATCGTGATATGAATAGAACTATAATCGGGTTATTATATTGTGTTACAATCATTTCTGTTTTCCTTTCATCGTGCAACAACGGCAAAATGGGTGATAAGGAGATAGTGGGCACGGATTTGATGTGTGACAGTTTGCTTCTTTTTAAGAATAGGGAGTATTCACTAGTTAACGATACTATCTTCAAGGATGCTACAGTTTTGTTGTGGATAGATTCTACAAGATGTTCTCAGTGTGAGTTGGAACGTCTTGGGAATTATGAATCATTCAGTAGCCATTGTGAAAAGATTATGGGTAAGAATGGCCGTATAAAGGTTGTCATATCTCTTTCACAACAATATGGCATCGGATATCTGATAAATGACGTCAAATACTTGAATAATTCGTTTGATGTTATGATTGATTTCAAGAATATATTTCCATCATTGTTCAGTTGTAATGACAGGTTGCTATTTGTACTTAAGGACGGCCGCGTCATAAAGTATTATCAAATGGAAAACAATGAAGGAGATGCTTACAAGATGAGAGACTGTCTGGATTATCTGAGGCGAATGTATAAGGAGTAAAACCACTATAATACCATGATTAATAAAAATGATTTCATCAACTGGATTAAGAGACATGGTTCGATAGACGTAGGCTTTCTGTTACTTGCAGTATGGATGATGATATGCCATTATCTGTATGGCAACTATGCTTCTTTGGCCGACTTTATGCAGGATATTGGGCAGAGAAATGTAGTACTGGTCCTTTTTTATTATACAGTATCACGGCTGTCGTTCCATTTTCTGAAAAAAGAGTCATATGTCATAACGTTGATTGTTCTTTTGTTTGTTTCCTTCAGGGAAGCGTATGCCGGTATTCTGCAATTGATGCAAGGAGCTCCTTATCCTGTAGGATCATTGTTGAACCCTAATATTTTTGCGTGTCTGCTTTCAATAACCTCCAGTATCCTTGTTGTCTTAATCTTCAAGTTGAAACACTGGATGTTTAAGGTGCTGTCGTATATCATTATCGGTGTGTTTGTCATATTGATGATCTATTCAAAGAGTCGTTTGGCTCTGCTGTCACTGATAGTACCCATAATGTGTTATTTGAGTTTGAATCCACGGTTTTCCGGTTTTATCAAAAAGCACATATTAACTATCTCAATAGTTCTGGTGGCGTCATTTACCATATTGTATTTTTTGAAGAAACCATCGGCCGACGGTCGCGTGTATATGGCCAAGATTGCAGCAAAGGCGATTGTCCACAATGGGATTTGGGGATCGGGTCCGGAAAGTTATGCAGGTACGTTCGGACGTGAACAATACCGGTACTACAGCGATTACAGTGATGAGGTGGACATAAACACGCTTGTGCTTATTGATTCGGAAGACGCAAGGTTTGCATGTACCCCATTGACGTCATTTAATGAGTTCCTTGGAATAGGGGTGGAATATGGATTTGTGGCAATGTTGTTGGCTCTTTACATTATGGTAAGAGCTGTTGTCATACTCATATGGAAAGATAATCCGTTGGGGTATGGGTTGTTGTCTTTGTTCGTTATTTCGCAATTCTCATATCCTCATTGTTATTCGGTTTATTGCCTTTTACTGTCCGTATTTACCGGGGCAGCCGGCTGTATGGATTTTCAAATGACAAATGAAGGTAAGAAATCCCATTCCTGGATTGTTAATGTGGCCGGCGCCTTGTTTTTAGGCTCAATGCTTTTTCTGGAGTTACCTCAAATGGATGCCAAGAAACTTATTGATGACAGGGAAAATGACATGGCTTTTTTCTTCAAGAACCAAGAGTATTCAACAATTTGTGATTATTGCGACGGGCTTCCTGATCTTGAACTGTTCAGTTTGAATTTATTATATGAATACGGCATTTCGCTTAGTATGACGGGGCGATACGAGAAAAGTGATTCCATTTTAAGGATAGGTGCGTCACGTTGCGGTAATCCTGTCTTTTGGCATGAAATAGGTCACAATTATGTGAGGAGTAAGAGTTACGACAAGGCAGAACAATCCTATATCAGATCATTTATGATGGTTCCCAACAGGATGACTCCATTACTGTATCTTGCCCAATTATATCATAATACTGGTGATATGGAGAAACTGAAGATGGTTGCAGCTTATGCTGAAACTTTTAAACCTAAAGTGCCTTCTTACACGACTAAAGAGTACCGTGAAAAGATCATACAACTTGCGAATGGTGATTAAAGATACAAAAGCGGTGGCTTGTATCCTGTTTTTGTTGTTGTTATCCATTGCTTTGACCAGGCATATGGTATGGGATTATTATACGATAGCAACCTCGTCCATGGAACCTACGATTCTGACTGGCGAGACAGTTCGCACTTACAATCTGCCCGGCATACGAAAGATCCGTCCCAACGATATCATCATCTTTTATAAACCTGTCGGGCATAAGAAAGATGAGGTTTATTGTAAGCGGACACTAGGGTGTCCGGGAGACAGAATCGGAGCTGTTGACGGTCATTATTGGAATGACAGGGTACTCCGGCCGATCGGAGTTGTTGAAGAACAGGAAAAACTGAGATGGATGTTTGAAGGTTTCTTCAGACTGTCGGACAGTTACGTAATCTTTCCGTTTTCAAATACCGATTGGAACATCAAAAATTGGGGGCCTGTTGTAGTGCCGGCTAAAGGATGGACTGTTACTCTTGATAGTATTACACGTGAACTGTACCGTACGGTTATAGAATTAGAAACCGGCGAGCCTTTGAAGGACTGTTTGATGGAGTATACTTTTAAAGGAGATTATTATTACGCAGTTGGCGATAATGCGATGTCATCTTTTGACTCACGTTACTGGGGGTTCATTCCCGAGGATTTCATTATCGGAATTGTGGGCGGTAAGAGATTTCGGAACAAATAAATAGTTACTTTTGTGGAGACTAACTAAGTAGCTATGGGACATTTTAATGAAAAGCGTTTTTTATTGGTGACGTTGTACCTGTTATGCTTTATTCCTTTGGCGTTTTCACAATCAGCAAATGCTATTTATCTCAAGGATGGCAGCAGAATCATCGGACATATTCTTGAACTTGATTCTGTAGGTGATGTCAAGATGCTTACTATGGATGGTACCATGGTTTCTGTCCCAAAAGCGAGAGTTGATGAGATTAACTGGTCTTACGTAATGAAGGATCCGGGTCCCGGTGCCATTTACAGGTACGGTGATGTGTTCCGTTGGAAATACAGTGACACGGAATTGACCGATAAGAACTATGAGAAATACTTTGATGATGACCTGTATCACACATATGTCGGCGGAAGCAACCAGTTCAATCTGGGAGGAGCCTGCTGGCTGTACGGTATAACGTGTGCTGTTTTGACTGTATTGAACTTTGATCCCAAGGCAGACCACCAGAGTACGGCATTCTTTGCATATGCCGGTGGCGCAAACGCACTGATATGTTTGGGTTGTGTGTTTACGGGTATAGGTAAGGCGCGTCTTAATTGGGTGGAAAGAACATTCAATAGCGTGAATGCCGCCGATAACGAGTTGTCGTTCTCTACAAAAAGCAAGAGTTACATGCAATTCGGTCCGTCGGTTCTTATGACGGCACAGCGTGACTTGGGCGTGGGCGCTACATTAAGCTTTTCTTTCTAAGCGGTCGAAAGTGGTATTGAAGACGGTTACCTGACCGTTCTTGCGGAATCCGCTCTTTAAGTAAAGTCTGTAGGCGGTGTCGTTTTCAGGATCTACAGCTATGGTGGCCAATGGTATTCCGGCTTCTTCCTGTAGTCTGAACATCTCCTGTATCAGTGCCGATGCTATTCCCCTGCGTTGGAACTCGGGCAGCACAGACAGTGAGTCGAGGTAGAACTCTCCTGCGCAGGCTTCATCATCCATGGACTGATAGTCATCACCCACATAAATGCGTATCATGGGGAATGTGATATCACGCATCTGGCGGTATCGGGCGCCGTCATATGCAACCATAAGCCCGGCGGGGACGCCGTCATATAGAGCAATGGTGGAATTCCGCCAGCTGTAGAGCGTATCCTCGCGGCGTGATATGCCGGCCAGATGCTCAATGTGAGCGTCATCGGCCTCATCAATATGCAGTGCGCGCAGCACGTTCTCGGCTATGAACCGCGCATCGGCAGGAGAGGCCTTTCTGAGTGTTATTAGTCTGTCCATTGCGATGCAAAGATAGATAATTTGAATACCTTTGTGTATTAAGTCCTTACTTATTGTAGTATGAAGAAATATTTGTATTTGTTTGCGATGTGTCTTGCGGTTATGGGCTGCGGACACAAAAATCAGGAGAACTCCCTTGCTGAGTATCCTGTAGTTCTGAATAATGAGAATGGTGCTCCGGGGAAACGGGTCGAGTCTGTATCAGTAGTTGATTTTGAGGTGAATGAATCCTGGATGTATACGGATTATTCATCGTGGCTGACAAAGACCAGTGACCGTTGGGTCATGGTCAATCCCAATATGGGAAGCGTAACGGCGTATCCGGACGGAATAATTCATGAACGGGGAAATGACATGATGCTTATGTATGATCATAAGGGTAAGATGACGTCACAAAGGCATCTGAGTGGCCGTGGTCCGGGCGAAGTGGTCTCCATCGAGAACCTCTTTTCAGTAGGGGACAAGGTTTATATATATGACTCATCCGAAGAAAAACTGGTAGGTTTTGACAAAGAAGGAAAGCATATTTCCACTTTCAGGAATGAGGGGCCCGATGAAGCCGTTTTCAAGATCGGCAGCGAGTATATCGGCCTTAATCCCAGAGGTGAGTACTATGTCAATGTGTATGATCAGAAAGGCAATCTGAAGGGAAGTCATTTTGAGTCAGAAGCTTTTTTCAGAGGGTTGAGTCTGTCAAATGGAAGTTTGCCGGCGTATTATATCCATAAAGACTGTGTCAGGTTTATGCGCTCTTGTGATTACACTATCTATTCGTATTCGAATGATACTGTCATTCCTGCGTTTGAGTTTGTGACCGACAATGCCATTCCTGAAAGCCTTCATTCTACCGAGCAATTCTTTACAGCCGGAGGCCAGTCATTGCATTATGTAAATGCGGTCCAGTTTATGGCCGAGGTCATGAAAGGCGGTTACGACCACGGTTTTTCAAGTCTGTCCGAAACAGAGAATTACCTCTACTTCCAATATTATTCAAAAGGAACCAGGATTTGCCTGTTTGACAAGAGGGACGGTTCGCTGTACAAGCAATCCAGTACATACCTGGATTATTATGATGAGACTGATTATTCAGTAAAGACCGCGGATGACGCCTGGAACTATCTCTTCTCGGCTGCCAACCCCAGATATTCTGATGACGACTGCATCTATTTCGTGCTGAGAGTGGAATCATTCAACATACTCAAGAATATCCCTGTCGGGACCGATAAAAGACTCGCGGCATTCATAAGCGACGGTCAGCAGTACATTGTCCGGAATTCTCTTTCAGAGGGGGATATATTCTTTATCCGCATGGACTTTAAATAAGAGGGTTTTTTGTATCTTCGCGCTATATAATGTACATGCGCGTATGGTACTCAACTGGATTTGGATCTCGTTCTTTCTTATAGCATTTGCAGTGGCTGTCATCAGACTCTGCATGGGTGATGCGGGAGTGTTTCAGGAGATTATGGACTCAACATTCTCATCGGCCAAGACGGGCTTTGAGATTTCGTTGGGTCTGACCGGTGTGCTGTCACTCTGGCTGGGTATAATGAAGATAGGCGAGAAGGGCGGTCTGGTCAATACCTTCGCCCGTTGGCTGAGCCCCGTGTTCTCACGTCTGTTTCCGGAACTGCCCAAGAACGATCCTGCCTACGGCCATATATTCATGAACGTTGCCGCCAACATGCTGGGTCTGGACAACGCCGCTACCCCCATGGGCCTCAAGGCTATGGAGCGCATGCAGGAACTCAACAAGACCAAGGATGTGGCTTCAAACCCCATGATAATGTTCCTGGTGCTCAACACATCCGGTCTGACTATCATTCCGGTGAGTGTGCTTGTGTACCGCGCACAGATGGGTGCCGCACAGCCGGCCGATGTCTTCATACCGATTCTGCTTGCAACGTTCTTCTCGACGCTGGTGGGCCTGCTGGTTACCTGCTTCATCCAGAAGATTCATTTTGACAAGGTCCTGATTGGTTTTGTGGGCGGATTGAGCGTACTTGTGGCTCTGATCATCTGGGGATTCTCACAGCTTCCGGCAGTTAAGATCGGTCCGGTATCCACATCGGCCGCCAACATCATACTGTTCGTGGTGATAATTGGATTTATCATATCGGGCATCAAGGCCAAGATCAATGTATATGAGGCGTTTGTGGAGGGAGCCAAGGACGGCTTCACTACCGCAATCAAGATCATACCCTATCTGATTGCCATTCTGGTGGGAATTGGCGTATTCCGTGCATCGGGCGCAATGGATGCCGTGGTTAACGGTGTTGCCTGGTGTGCCGATAAGTGCGGACTGGGCACTCAGTTTGTGGGTGCTCTGCCTACAGCCCTGATGAAGCCTCTGTCTGGCGGCGGTGCACGCGGTCTGATGATTGATGCCATGACCACATACGGGGCCGATTCGTTCACCGGACGTCTGGCCTGCGTGTTCCAGGGATCAACCGATACCACATTCTACATCCTGGCTGTATACTTTGGCAGTGTGAACATCAAGAACACACGTCATGCAGTGGGCTGCGGACTTCTGGCCGACCTGGCGGGTATACTGGCTGCCATATTCCTGGCATATCTGTTCTTTGCATAATACTTTAAAACGATGATATCATTCCTGACTGAAAACATAAAGATGCCCAAGCTGGACCGCAAGGCTGTAAGGGCATGGATTACCGAGGTGGCTGCCTCTTATGAGGGCCGCAAGGTGGGTGATCTGAACTATATCTTCTGTAACGATGACCGTATTCTGGAGGTGAACAAGGAGTTCCTTGGACATGACTATTATACGGATATAATAACCTTTGACTACAGTGAACCTGGCCGGGTGAGCGGTGACATGTTCATCAGTCTTGACACTGTATTGAGTAACAGTTCCAAGTTTCATACGTCTTATGAGAAAGAACTGATGAGAGTAATCATTCACGGGGTGCTGCATCTGTGCGGCATCAACGACAAGGGACCGGGTGAGCGCGCCGTTATGGAGGCTGCCGAGGAGAAGGCTCTTGATATGTGGTATAAGAAACAAATTGATTGATGAAAAAGATATTATTGTCTGCAGCATTGTTGCTGGCAGGAGCATATGCGGGCGTATCGGCCCAAAGCCGTCTGACCGATGCCGATACACGTCTGCTGGACGAGTGCCGCACCGTGTTCACACAAGGCGATTACGGCGCTGCCGGCTCTTTGCTTGACGAGTGGGTCAAGGTGACTCAGAACAGGAAACAGGCGCTGACCGAGGAGATAGAGTACATGCAGGTGGTGATTGCGGCCGAACGTGACCTGTCAACCGCCATGCCAGCCATCCAGATATTCATGTCCAAGTATCCTAACTCGATGTATAACAACAGGATGCTTGCCCTGATGGGCTCGTCACACTTTGTGCTGCGCGAGTATCAGGATGCCATTGAGTGCTTTGACGAGTGTGACCCGCTGCTCCTGGATAGTAAGGACTGCCAGCGTATGGTCCGCCACAATGCCATTGCGCTGTTCCGATGCGGACGCGCCCAGGAGGGTTACCTGCAACTGAACATACTGGCACGTCTTGTTGAAGATCCTGACCAGGATGAGGACATAGTTTTCTACCGCGCATATTACGATTATGTCAGCGGCCGCAGTGCCGATGCCAAGACCGGTTTTGAGAACTCACTTGAGACCCGTCACGATGATGAGGCCCGCCTCTATCTGGCCGACATGGCCCTGAACCAGGGAGGCGACATGACACAGGCTTACAATACCGCTGGTGAACTGGTAGCCACAACCGAGGATCCTTATGTAGAGGCCGAGGCCGAGCGTATACTGGGTGAGTACTGGTACCGCAAGGGAGAGTATGCCAAGGCTGTCGATCTGCTGACCAGCTATCTGGCTACCGGTCAGAGTCAGGATATTCGTTATGACACCTACCTGCTGGGTATGTCGGAGTTCCAGACCGGCGATATGGACAGAGCCATGGAGCATCTGTCACAGGTTACCGGTCCCGATGATGCCGTAACCCAGAACGCACTGTTGCACATCGGTCTGGCTTCACTCAAGAAGGGTGACAAGAGCAGTGCCCGCCTGTCATTCGAGCGTGCATGGTCCATCCCGGGTAAGCCCGAGGTCAGGGAGCAGGCCCTCTACAACTACGCAATGGTAATTCATGAGACATCATACTCTCCGTTCGCCGAGTCAGTGACATCATTCGAGCGTTTCCTTAACGAGTATCCCAAGTCCGCCTACGCCGACAAGGTAAGCAGCTACCTGGTGGATGTCTACATGAACACCACAAGCTATGATGCCGCGCTGGCATCGATAGCCAAGATACAGAACCCCGGAGCATCAATCCTGGCCGCCAAGATGCAGCTGCTCTACAAGAAGGCCATGGACGATATGGCATCGGGTAACTACGATGACGTACCCTCTATACTGACCGATGTCATAGCACTTGAGCGTTACGACAAAAAGACCGCCAATGAGGCGCTGTTCTGGCGTGGTGAGTGCTATTACCGCATGGGTCAGACAGACCGTGCCGAGGCCGATTACAGCCGATACCTGGCACTTAAGGGAAGCGCTGTGACACACAGCAGCGCCCTTGCTAACTACGGTCTGGGTTATATCTACTATAACAACAAGGAATACAACAAAAGCGGCAAGGCATTCACCAGAGTACTGGAGTCCGCACGTCAGGCCGGTCTGGAGAATGAAATCATAGCTGATGCCGCCCTGCGTGCCGGTGACTGCATGTTCTACGGCCGCCAGTATGATCTGGCCAAGGAGTATTACGGAACCGCACTCAACCTTGTACCCGCAACCGGTGACTACGCCCTTTATCAGACCGGACTGGTTAACGGACTGCAGCGCAACTACCGCCAGAAGATCCTTGACCTTGACAAGCTGACCGTCAACTATCCGCAGTCTCCGTATGTGCCGTCGGCTCTCTATGAGGAGGGACGTGCCTACCAGCAGACTGATCAGCCCGAGCAGGCTGTAGCGGTATTCAACAGGATCATCACGGAGTATCCGAATACAGACCTGGCGCGCAAGGCATCGGCCGAAGTAGCCCTTATCTACTACCAGACCGATAAGTACGACCTTGCCATTGCAGCCTACAAGGATGTCATTGCCCGTTACCCGGGCAGCGACGAAGCCCGTACCGCACTTGTAGACCTCAAGTCAATCTATGTCGAGAAGGGTGATATCAACACATATCTGACATACACCGAGACCGTGCAGGGCGCAACACCCATTGCAGTGAGCGAGCGTGATTCACTCTCCTATACCGCAGCCGAGGGTCTCTTCAGCCGCGGACAGAAAGCCGATGCCAAGGCCCGTTTCAAGGAGTATCTGGAACAGTATCCCAACGGTGCTTTCGCAGCCAACGCATGGTACTATCAGGGACTGCTGCTTGAAGAGGAGAATGACTACGAGGCAGCTTACGAAAGCTTCATGCACAGTGCCGCTTATGAGAGCAGCCGATTCTGCGAGAGCGCTCTTGACCACGCATCAGGCATGGCTTGGTCAGTGGGTGACTGGGAGACAGCAATGGACACCTATATCCGTCTCTATGCAAAGACCACCAATGCCGACCGTCAGCGTATCAGCCTGTTCCGCATAGTCAGCAGCGCAGGTCAGATAAGTGAGAATGATGCCGTTCTGATGTATGCCGACAAGGCTCTGCAGACACAGCTTACAGCCGAGCAGAAGACTGAGGTCACATACTGGAAGGCACAGGCTCTGCTTGAAGGAGGAAAGCGTGCCGAGGCCCGTCCTCTGTTTGAGGAACTCGCCAAGGATACCCGTTCAAGGTTCGGAGCGGAGTCCGATTACCTGCTCAGTCAACTTCTGTTTGACAGCGGTGACAAGGAGGGTGCCGAGAAGGTGATCATGGATTTCATACAGGAGGGAACACCCCATATGTACTGGCTTGCTCGCAGCTTCATACTGCTCAGTGATATCTATAAGTCTCAGGGTAAGGATGTTGAGGCGCGTCAGTATCTGCTCTCGCTCAAATCCAACTACACCGAGGATGATGACATAGCCGATATGATTGCCAAACGACTTGAAGAATGACCGTTATGAAAAGATATATACTTCCGGTCCTGATGACCGTAATATGCTGGGGCGGTGTAAATGCACAGAATGAAGTGCTTCCCTCCAGGTCACTTACCATTGAAGGTGCATATAACCCGTCCATGTCGGACCAGGGCAAGATAATGCCGGTGCCCGAACGCCCGCGTACCGAGCGCCAGGCCGCAACCGTCAGTTACCGTACCGAAGCCAACCCGCATAAGGGCTACGAGCGCACTCCCATGGGAGTGTTCGGAGAGCAGTCCGATGATGTTAAGGAAAAGAGTTATTATGGCTTGATCCGTCTGGGTTACGGCCTGAGAAACGTCAGTGACGGACTGCTTGATGCCGGATGGAAGATTTCCGACAGGGATCTGCTGACCATATCAGGACTGATGGACGGATGGTCCACAAAACCTGACGGACAGTGGAAATCCAAGATGTTCAACTCAGACCTCAAGGCCGAGTACTCACACCGTTTCGACAGCCTGACAGTGGGCTTGTACGGAGGTTACGGACACTCCGGTCTCAACTTCCGTGAGGGTAAGGACACTACTGCCGCCATGCTGGCCGCCAGCAACCTGAACCAGAAGATAAACAGGGCCGAAGCAGGCCTGTGGCTCAACGGCGGATTCCGTAACGTTGACTGGTACCTGAGTGCCGGTATGCAGTGGTACACACGCAAGGGACTCAACCTTAACGGGGCCGATCTTTCAGGCAGCGAGCGCCTGCTGCGCATTGATGCCGGAGCCGAACTGCCCCTGCTTGGCGGAAAGGGCGGACTTGACTACAGTCAGAAGACAGCCTCTTACAATTGGACAGGCATATACGGAGCCGATTACAGCAACTTCACCACGCTCACCGTATCTCCGTACTGGAAGCATTCATGGGGAGAACTGGACGCCCGTCTGGGACTCAATCTCGATATACGCTCCAAAGCCGGAAACAAGTTCCTGGTATCACCCATGGTAACGGCTCAGTACAATATGAATGAGCAGTTCAAGCTTCTTGCCGGAGTAACCGGCGGTGTCAAGGACAACAGCATGCGTACCCTTGCCGGCATCTCTCCCTACTGGTCAGAGGTGGAGCGTATCAGAGACGGCTATGAGCTGATGAACGCATACTTAGGTGCAACCTACTCCCAGGGTACATGGCTCACGCTCTCTCTGCGTGGAGGATACCGCCATACCATCGACGACCTGTTCCAGACAGTACAGGACAGCCTCATTATCTCATCACTGCTCAGGCAGGAGGGATCGGACGTGGTATATGCCCGCCTGGATGCCGACATGCAGTTCGCCGACAGGGCACAGATCAAGATGGACCTGACCTGCAACGGTTATACCGGAAAGTATTCCGACGGCATTCTTGCACTGAAGCCCGTACTTGAAGGTTCACTGTTCGGTAAGGTAAATATCATCCCGGGTCTGGACGCCATGCTCACATACCGTGCCATGGTATTCGGCAAGGTTGACGGCACCAGAATGCGCATGGTCAATGACGTGGCTCTGACGGTTGATTATGATTTCCGTCCCAACCTCTCATTCTACATAACAGGCAACCGTCTTACAGGCGGCAACTACTATTACTACGCCGGTTATCGGGCCATCAAGCCTTCGGTACTTGCAGGCGTCACTTACAGGTTCTGACTTTTTATTAATATTAATATTAATAAGGTGGATGGAGATAATTTTTTATGTCCGTCCACCTTTTCTATCTCTATTTTTTGTTCTACTTTTGCCGCGCCTTTAGTGCATAAACTTTAATAGAATATCATGCAGAAGAATCTGGTAATTGTGGAGTCTCCGGCCAAGGCCAAGACAATCGAGAAGTTTCTGGGAGCCGATTACAAAGTGATGTCAAGTTACGGACACATCTGTGACCTGAAGAAAAAGGACCTGAGCATCAACATCGATACGTTTGAACCCATATATGAAATACCTTCAGATAAGAAGAAGGTGGTAAGTGAACTCAAGGAGGCAGCCAAGAAGGCCGAAATGGTATGGCTGGCATCTGATGAGGACCGCGAGGGAGAGGCCATCAGCTGGCATCTGTTCGAGACCCTGGGTCTCAAACCCGACAAGACCAAGCGTATTGTATTCCACGAGATTACAAAGAACGCCATACTGCACGCCATCGAAACCCCGCGTGACATTGATACCAATCTGGTATATGCCCAGCAGGCACGCCGCGTGCTGGACCGCATAGTAGGTTTCAAACTTTCACCCATCCTTTGGCGTAAGGTTAAGCCCGCCCTCTCAGCAGGCCGTGTACAGTCAGTAGCTGTACGTCTGATTGTAGAGCGTGAGCGCGAGATCAAGGATTTCGTACCCGAGGCATCATACAGGGTAGTGGCCATCTTCCGTCTGGAGACCGCCGCCGGTCAGGTACAGGATGTACGTGCCGATTACAGCGAGCGTTTCAAGACCAAGAAAGAGGCAAACGCATTCCTCGAGAAGTGCAAGGGTGCCGAGTTCAAGGTAAAGGACATCACCACCAAGCCTCTCAAGAAACTGCCTGCACCTCCTTTCACTACATCAACCATGCAGCAGGAGGCAACCCGCAAGTTCGGATTCACCGTCATGCAGACCATGATGCTTGCACAGCGTCTGTATGAGTCAGGTAAGATCACATACATGCGTACCGACTCAGTAAACCTCTCAACCCTTTGCATCGACTCATGCCGCAAGGCCATCACTGAGTCAATGGGCGAGGAGTATGTAAAGAGCCGTCAGTACACACAGAAGGCCAAAGGTGCTCAGGAGGCACACGAGGCTATCCGTCCTACCTACATGGACAACCAGACAATTGACGGTACCGCTCCCGAGAAGCGTCTGTATGAACTCATCTGGAAGCGTACAATCGCATCGCAGATGGCCGACGCAGAACTGGAGAAGACCACCGTTTCAATAACCTCACCCAAGATTGACGGCGAGTTCACCGTTACAGGTGAGACCGTTAAGTTCGACGGTTTCCTGCGCGTTTACCGCGAGAGCCGCGATGACGATGCAAATGATTCACAGGAGACACAGGGTCTGCCCGAATTCAAGAAGGGTCAGGCGCTGGAGTTCAGCCAGATATCCGCATTCGAGCGTTTCACCCAGCATCCTCAGCGTTTCAACGAGGCTGCTCTGGTGCACAAGATGGAGGAACTTGGCATCGGCCGTCCTTCAACATACGCTCCTACCATCGGTACCATCCAGCAGCGTGAATACGTGCTGCGTGAGGATATCGAGGGCACCAAGCGTGAGTGCGACATGCTCCGTCTGGAGAACGGTGAGATAAAGGAACAGACCATTACCGAGGTTTACGGCACCGAGAAGTCAAAACTGGTACCCACCGATATAGGTATGGTTGTAAATGACTTCCTGATTGAGTACTTCCCCGACATCATGAACTACAACTTCACCGCTCAGGTTGAGAAGGAGTTCGATGACATAGCCGATGGCGACAAGCAGTGGAAGAGCGTTATCAGCACTTTCTATGACAAGTTCAGCCCGGCAGTAAACAACGCAATGACCCTTAAGAACGAGCATAAGGTAGGTGAGCGTATCCTTGGTACCGATCCTATCTCAGGCAAGCCTGTATCAGTAAAGATAGGCCGTTACGGTCCCATCGTTCAGATTGGCAGCGCCGAGGATGATGACAAACCCCGTTTCGCTCAGATGAAGAAGGGCCAGACCATTGAGACCATCACTCTTGACGAGGCACTGGAACTGTTCCGCCTGCCGCGTACACTGGGTGAGTTCGAGGGCTTCGAGGTAAGCATCGGCACAGGCCGTTTCGGTCCCTACATCCGTCATGACAAGTTCTACGTATCTCTGTCAGGTGTGGCCGATCCTCTTACCATCACTTTCGAGGAGGCTGTACACCTGATCCAGCAGAAGCGTGAGTCAGAGTCAAAGAAGGTGCTCAAGTCATTCCCCGGCAATCCCGACATGGAGGTTATGAACGGCCGTTACGGCGCTTACATTGCATATCAGGGAAGCAACTATAAGATTCCCAGAAACATGGATCCCTCTACTCTGACAGAGGAGGAGTGCCAGGATATCATCAAGCGCCAGATCGAGAAGACCGGCTCGGCTCCCAAGCGCCGCATATTCAAGACCAAGAAATGATAAGGGTTTTCCTTATGGGCTTTATGGGGGCTGGCAAAACCACCCTCGGCAAGGCCTTGGCTAAGGACCTGGATGTCTCGTTCATAGACCTGGACCAGTATATCGAGCGCAGGTACATGAAGAGCGTGAGCCAGATATTCGCCACACGCGGTGAGCAGGGCTTCCGTGAGATTGAGAGCCGTATGCTGCGTGAGGTGGGTGATTTTGATGACGTGATAGTGTCATGCGGAGGTTCCACACCGCTCATTGGTGATAACATGGACTACATGCTTCAGCATGGCAAGACCGTCTATCTTAAATGTGATAACGATACTCTGCTGCGCCGTCTCAAGTCAGCCCGTTCACAGCGTCCGCTGATAGCATCCAAGACCGATGAGGAACTGGCCGCTTTCATAGAGAGCGAGACCAAACGCCGCGAGCCCGGATACCTCAGGGCCGAGTTCATGTGCCCCGGTGACCGCCTGGAATCCCGCGATCAGATATCGGACACAATTACTTATTTGAAACAACTGTTGGACCTTAAGAAAGATTGACCATATATGAAACAGTCACTTGTCATTGTAAAGGTGGGCGGCAAGATAGTTGAGCAGCCCGAGACTCTGGAGCGTCTGCTCAAGGATTTCAAGGCTATACCCGGCGCAAAGCTTCTGGTACACGGAGGCGGCCGCTCGGCAACCGCCATGGCCAGCCGTCTGGGCATTGAGAGCAAGATGGTGGACGGACGCCGTATCACCGATGCCGACATGCTTGACGTAGTGACTATGGTATACGGAGGTCTGGTAAACAAGAATATCGTTGCCAAGCTGCAGGCCGAGGGCATCAATGCCATAGGTCTTACAGGTACCGACTGCAACGTAATGCAGTCCGATAAGCGTCCCGTCAAGGATATAGACTACGGCTTTGTAGGTGATGTCAAGGCTGTCAATGCAGAGTTCCTGGCAAGCCTGATAGAGAAGGGTATTGTTCCTGTTCTGGCTCCGCTCACACATGACGGCAAGGGCCAGCTCCTTAATACCAATGCCGATACCATTGCCGGTGAGGCAGCAAAGGCACTGGCATCATACTTTAAGGTGACTCTGATATTCTGCTTTGAGAAACCGGGCGTGCTGCTGCATGAGGATGATGACAACAGCGTCATTCCTTACATCTCATACTATGATTTCCCGCGTCTGGTACAGGACGGCACCATAAGCGGCGGTATGATTCCCAAGATTCAGAATGCGTTCAACGCATTGCAGGCCGGAGTGTCATCGGTCCTTATTACTAAGGCCGAGTCACTTGATAAGCTTACAGGTACTACTATCGCCCTGTAAACAATCTTATTTCTCGTAATTGTCTCCCTGGAAAGTGCCTGTTGAGGTGCTTTCAACGGGTTCAGCTTCGGCTTGCTGGAGCTGCTGCTGTTCTTTTACCTTGTTGTAGTATCTGACAATCCAGATACCGGTACCTATTGATACAATGACGAATGACAGGAACAGAATCATGCCTAAAGTACTGTTCAGGGATATTTCGTCGCCGGAACCGTAACTCATTGTAACGAATGAGATGGTGTTGTTGATGATATGGATGCAGATGGGAACAAGCAGGCTGCCGGTCTTGCAGTAGAGCCAGCCCAGGAATATTCCTGCCGGCATTGCAAAAACCACCTGTATGGGATTGATATGGATGATTGCGAACAGGGCTGATGAGATGATGATACCCCACCACATGCTCTTGGTCGCCTTGGCCATCTCTTTGAGTATGACACGGCGCATTATGATTTCCTCCATTATGGGACCTACAATGCAGATGCCCAGGAAACCGGATACTGTTCCGGCCATGGCCTCGAACTGTTCTGCAAGCGTGTTGGGTATTTCAACGGTCGAAGAGAGAAGTTCTACGGCAAACATACCGCACAGGGCAAATACTATTGAGATCAGAAGAACGTCAAAAGGTACTTTCTTGAACAGTTCCTTGATGTGGCAATACTTCAGGAGCAGAAGTATCACAATAACCAGAAAATCCGATACCAGCAGAGCCTTTCCCATTGTTTGGGTTACAGCAGTCGCCATATCCATTCCCTGGACCATCCCGGCAATCAGGAATATGATAGTCACTACAATCTGTACGGCAACGAATACGCCGATGGATACAAGTGTTCTTTTGATCTTTTCCATTTTTATCTGATATTGATGGTTTGTCTTACTTTTTCCCGGTCTGCCTCAAGTTGTGCGGCCAGTCCCTCGGGTGAGTCAAAGCGTCTTTCGGGACGCAGGAAATCCACGAATTCAAGTGTAAGTTCGTGGAAATAGATGTCGCGTTCAAATCCCAGCAGGTGGGCCTCGATGGTACGTGCCGTACCCTCGAATGTGGGGCGGAAACCTATGTTGAGCATGGCGGGCCATGTCTCGCCGTCAACTTTTGCCAGGGCCGAGTAAACACCGTCGGCCGGAATCTGCATGAATTCGCAGTAGGGGCCCAGGTTCGCGGTGGGGAATCCCATCTTCCGTCCGTTCTGCAGACCGTGGATGACCGTTCCGCTTATGGTGTAACGGTAGCCGAGCATGGCGTTTGCGGCTTTTACGTTTCCTGCCACCAGTTCGCGGCGAATTCTGGAACTGCTTACGGGAGTGCCTTCAAAGAGATATGCATCGGCCGGAATTACCTCCATGCCGATTCTTTCGCCTATGCGGCGGTAATCATCTATTCCTAAACTCGTGTCGTGACCGAAATGGTGGTCATGACCTACCAGCAGTGTGCTCACGCCCAGCTTCTTCTGTAGGAAGTCTGTCATGAACGTCTCTGCGTCCAGGGCGGCCAGTGCTGTGGTGAAGTGGAGCGGGAAGCAGTAGTCTATACCGGTCTCGGCGAGCAGTCGCATCTTGTCTTCGGGAGTGGAGAGCAGGCGCGGACGGTAATCGGACTGCAATATCTGGCGGGGATGTTCGGGGAATGTTATGGCCATACTTTTGAGTCCGCGCTCTGATGCGATGGATTTCAACTCCTCCAACAGATGCACGTGACCCAGGTGGACTCCGTCAAAGAATCCTATCGTAGCGGCATATCTGCCGGTGTCGGGAACAGGTATGGTCATGCGTTAAAGTTTTGGACTACAAAAGTAGTGAAGATAGACGGGGATTGGGAATTTTTTCTCCCAAATCTTTGTAAATACGGGTTTTTGGAGTACTTTTGCACCCGAATGAAGCAGTCGGCTCAGGGCCGATGATTCTTTCTCCGGGCTTTTAGCTCAGTTGGTTAGAGCAACAGACTCATAATCTGGAGGTCCTAGGTTCAAGCCCTAGATGGCCCACTACCACCCAAGAGAGGGTGGTTTTTTTTTAGTACAGAGCGTGCAACTAATAAAATTCGTTAATTAATTTGGAAACGAATGATTTTAGTTGTATGTTTGCGTCAGAACTTTGGTTATTTATTATTTAGAGTGACCAAATAGTGCGTGAAAACTTACATTATTCAGATATATGAAGAGACTTACTAAAAAAGAGGAGATCATCATGAACTGGTTCTGGGACAAGGGACCTCTTTATGTAAAGGAGCTTCAGGAACTCTATCCTGATCCCCAGCCTCACTTCAACACCTTGTCAACACAAGTCCGTACACTGGAGGCCAACGGCTATCTGAAGCACAAGTCATTCAGCGGTTCGTTTCAGTACTATCCCGCATTGAGTCGTGACGAATACAACGGAATCAGCCTGGACTCTCTGATCGGCAAGTGTTTCAACAATTCATATCTGGGCGCCGTCTCGGCGTTGGTCAATGAGGAAAAGATTTCACTTGACGAACTCAAAGGACTGATAGAACAGATAGAACGGGGCAAAGAGCAATGAGGACTGCAGCCAAGGACTAAACAATCTCAATAACCTACCTAATTACTTTTCCAATGAATATCCTTTTTACATCAGAGACTACAATAGGAACAGCATTCCTGACCTACCAGTTTAAGGTTGCGCTGATTCTGATTTGCTTCTTCCTGTTTTACCGCCTGCTCATGAGCAAGGAGACGTTCCATAAGCTGAACCGATGCCTGCTCACGAGTATGCTTATGGTCTCTTTCATCCTGCCGTTCTGTGTGTTCACGATACACCGTTATGTTCCGGAGGATGTCCTGGCGGCAACCATGACCGATGAGAGCGCTATTGCCTCAACTCCCATGGCGGAAATGCCTGAATTCCCTGTTCTGATGAACGTGGAAGAGCAGCCTGTTATGACTGAAACTCCGGTTGCCCAGGTTGATCAGCCGGCCAAGGTTGAAGCAGCGGCAGCGGCTCCCGCACCCGTGGAACCTGTTATGGAGATCAACTGGTGGATCGTGGCCCTTGTGATATGGTTCGCAGGATTCGTGTTCCATCTGTCCCGCACGATGCTCTCTGTCGTTCAGGTGCGTCGTCTCATCAGGACCGGCCGTGAGGTAAAGACCGATGACAATATCCGTATATATGTCGTGGCAATGAACATTTCGCCGTTCAGTTGGATGAACAACATAGTCATGTCACGTGAGGACTATGAATCGGCCAACCGCGGGGTTATCATCGACCACGAGAAGACTCATGTACGTCTGGGTCACTCCTATGACCTTATAATGGTGGACATACTGTCAGCCATGCAGTGGTTCAACTTTGTTACCGTGATGCTGCGCAAGGACCTGCAGGATGTTCACGAGTATCAGGTTGACGGATGCGTATTGCGTGACGGTTTCGACGCCAAGGCATACCAGTACATGCTGCTGGGTAAGATAGCTTCCCTTAGTGGTTACAGCGTAACAAACCACTTCAAAAAACAGAACCTTTCCAATAGAATAAATATGATGAACAGGAAGGACTCCAAGTTTGCAAGAGCATTCAAGGCTCTTTATGCCCCCCTGTTGATGGGGTTGGTAATGTTTTCTTTCGCAGTTACCGTCTATGACTGCAAGCCGGAGCCACACTCCTCCCGTCGCGGTGACGGCAGGAATGTGGATGTACTCCGTGACTCCATGCAGATACTGGACGAAATGTACGGTCAGGGCAAGTTCAACCGTTTCCCTTGGGAGAACGGCGCCATCTGGCTCACCGAGGGTGATACTGTGATAGTACGTACCGGTGATTTCCGTCAGGAGGTAATGAAACCCGAGGAGGTGGCCGATTATCTTCTGGATTACAAAGGCTTCAGTTCACACCGTATGACCATAGTCCTGTCCAAGCTTGACGGTGACCAGACGGAGACCGGACTGAAACGCGCACGTCCTCTCATTGATATGCTTAACGAGGTGGGCATCTACAGCCTGGTTGTAAAGACCGACGAAGAATACAGGGAGGCATATTACTCAACCTACAGATACGGCCGTATCTACACTTTTGAAAAGGGTGTTTATGAGCTTGACCACAACGGCTTGGTGGTACGCGGCACTGCACGTGAACTGGCAGACTGGATCAAGGCTGTCGACATTGAGTATATGTCGTTCTATCCAGATGAGATAATGCCATGGTCGGACGCATCGGTCATGATGAAAGCCGCTTATGAAAGAGGCAGCCGCACATTCTCAATCTGCGTATATGATCCTGTTAATGCCAAGTCAACTTTGGCCGGCATTCTTGAAGAGGAAAAGGACAAGGGCGAACTCAGCCGCCAGTACAAGGGTGAAGGTTATTACCGTATTACAGTCCTGCCTACAAAGCGTAATCTTGACAAGGATTTCAAGGGCAAGACCGTGATGGATGTGGAGCGCCGCATCAGGGGTGAATACACTGATGATTATATTGACAGGGCAAAAAAGGTTGTCGATAATCCTCCCATATTCAGCGGCTCAAAGATTGATAAGGTTGTTTTCTGCGATGATGTCCTTGTGTTGTTTCACAAGACGTCCGGAATTGAACGTAACAACTGGATAAGACCCGATGGTCCCGATGGCCGTAAGGAGGTAATGATAGTAGCTGACGGCAAGGAGTACAAACTCCTGCGCGAAGAGGGATTCCAGAACTTTGCCGATTATCCTTACCGTTCTGAGTACAACTATGCAAACGGCAGCTATTTCTGGGCTCCTGATCCCGGATGCATGTATTTTGCCGATGTCTTTGAGGCAGTACCCGAGGACGTGAAATACTTTGACATCGTTGAAATTGATCCTGCAACGAAACAGAAGAATTACGCTCAGCGCGGAGTGAACATTTCAGGTGACAAGCATCTTTTTGACAATATCAAGGTCATTCAGGCCGCTTGTATGACTGAGCTGGAACTTCCCGGAACCGGTGGCGGAAACATGGCTGTGGTACAGAGACTGGAGAGTACTCCCGATGCATTGGAAATCAATTTCCAGTTGTATGTTCGGGCCGGCAATTCATATCCCGCTTACTTCGGCAGCGACATTACGCTCACTCTGACAGATGGAACGGAGCTGAAGATCAAGTCGGCCAATGTACCGCTTGATGAGGACTTTGACCGTGGCGGTGACCTTGTGATTACAAGTGCTACGCTTGTATTCCCTGCCGTTGATATTGACAAACTGCTCCCGGAACCTGAGAACCAGCGTTTCTCCAAACTGTCAGGAACCCTGTGCCATGAGCCGTTTGAACTTGTGTTGAACCAGATGGCGGTTCGCCGTCAATAAACTCAAAACCGAAAACTTGAGATTATGAGAAGATTTATTCTGATTGTGGCTGCTGTTGCAGCAATGTGCAGTTGTACAGCTGACAACAAGAGATATACCGTCAAAGGTCAGTTCGTTGATTGCAACAGTGACTCGGTTTGGCTTATAAGCAGTCTGAACGGATCCGTATTGACATCGGCCTCGATGACGGACGGGCGTTTTGAATTGTCAGGTGAGGTGGAGGTTCCCTTCATGGCAAGAATCACAACATCGCAGTTCGGGATAGGACCTGCCTGTGAGGTCGTTGTGGAACCTGGCGAAATGGAATTGTCCATGGCCACGGAAATGGATTCTGTTTATATGGTCAGCGGAACCAAGTCCAATGAAGGAATAAGTAATCTTAAGAAGATGACATTCCGGATCAACGAAAGGATTAGGGCTAATGACGGAATTATAGACAACAGTATCAATGCTTTGATTGAGGACTACGAAAACAGTATCAAATCTGGTCTGAAGGATAATCTGGATAATTTCTTCGGCTTGATACTGGTGCAGTCACTTGCTGACCCTGATGATCCGGAATCCACAAAAATATTCCTTGACAAGTTTCCTGCAAACCTGCAGAAGACCGAAGAGTGGCAGAGGTTGAACGACGAAGTGAACAAACTGCTTTCCTTCGGCGTTGGCAAGCCTTATCTGGATTTCACCCAGAACGATGCTGACGGAAATCCTGTAACTGCAAGCAAGGTTATTGCAGAATCAAAGAACCGTTATGTATTGGTTGATTTCTGGGCATCATGGTGCGGTCCCTGCATGCGTGAACTTCCTTACCTGAAGGAGGCCTACAGTCAATATTCACCCAAGGGTTTCGAGATAATAGGAGTCTCTCTTGATCAGGACCGTGATTCATGGCTGGAGGCCATCAAGACCAATGAAATGAACTGGGTTCATGTGAGTGACCTCCAATATTGGAACAATGAAGTAGCACAACTATACAACATACACAGTATACCGGCAAATTACCTCATCGATTGCAAGACCGGACTTATAGTAGCGAAGGGTCTCAGAGGTAATCAACTGTCAGTTACACTGGCTGATCTTCTCAAATAGTTTGCAATAATAAGTCCTTGTTTTAACGCGGGCGCTGATGTATCATGCATTGGCGCCCGTGTTGATAAATAACGCCGGAGCGATTGGGAAGACTGCCCATAAATTTGTATCTTCGCTGAATTTAAAATCAGTGGAGAGAATGTCAGAAGAGAAGATATCCGTAATCGCGGTCAAGACGGCCAGAGACCTGCGCAGGTTCGCACGTTTCAATGTGCAGCTTTACAGGAATCACCCATATGCCGTACCGGATCTGATCAGCGATACCAAGAACTCTTTCAGACCCAAGCATAATGCCGCACTTGAATTCTGTGAGGCACAGCCGTTCATTGCCCTTAAGGACGGTAAGGTGGTGGGCCGTGTGGCCGCCATCATCAACGGCAAGGCCAATGAGGCGTGGAAGGTCAGGACGGTAAGGTTCGGATGGATAGATTTCATCGATGACATAAACGTAAGCCGTGCTTTGCTTGATGCCGTATCAGCATGGGGTAAGGAACGTGGCATGGATCGTCTGGAGGGACCTTTCGGATTCACCGATTTTGATCCCGAGGGAATGCTTACCGAAGGCTTTGACCTGATAGGCACCATGGCCACCATCTACAACTATCCCTACTATCCGGTTCATATGGAGCAGTTGGGACTCAAGCCGTCGGCAGAGTGGGTGGAGAGGCATATCCCCTACAACACACTGCCCGAGAAGATGGAGCGCATAGGCAAGATTGTACTTGACCGCTACAATCTCCATATTGACAAACTTGAGCACAGCAAGAATGTCGAGGCAAAGAAATACGCCCATAAACTGTTCCATCTGGTGAATGAGGCGTTTGCACCGTTGTACGGATATTCGGCATTCTCCGATAAGCAGATTGATGACTTTGCACGCAAGTTCGTACCGCTTCTGGACAAGCGCTTTGCTGCGTTCGTGCTTGACAAGGATGACAATCTTGTAGCAGGAGCGCTTACAATGACATCAATCGCACGTGCACTGCAGAAGGCTAAAGGCCGTCTGTTCCCGTTTGGCTGGTGGCACATAATCAAGGCACTCAAAATCAAGCGCTCTAATACGGTGGAGTTCCTGTTCATTGCCGTAAAGCCGGAGTATCAGAACAAGGGTATCAACGCAGTTCCGTTCACCATACTCAATCCCAATCTGGTTGAACTGGGGTACAAGCTTGCCGAGACCAACCCGGAACTGGTTGACAATACCAAGGTACAAAGTCAGTGGTCGTACTATGAGGGTGTAAAGATAGTACGACGCAGGGCCGTCTTTTTCAAGCCCATCTGATTTAATTATGTTTTGAAATAAGTATAATAGATATATATGGCAGACACTGAAGAATTATTTGACCAGCAGACACCTCAGGTTCAGTACAACGAGGACAATATCCGTCACATGGACGATATGGAGCATATCCGTACCCGTCCGGGTATGTACATCGGTAAACTGGGTGACGGATCTGCAGCCGATGACGGAATCTACGTACTGCTCAAGGAGATCATAGACAACAGCGTCGATGAGTTCCGAATGAATACCGGCAAGCGCATCGAGATTGACCTGGCCGATACCGGCCGTGTCATTGTTCGTGACTACGGACGCGGTATCCCTCAGGGTAAACTTGTCGAGGCGGTCAGCATGCTTAACACCGGCGGTAAGTTTGACAGCAAGGCGTTCAAGAAGAGCGTAGGTCTGAACGGTGTCGGTCTTAAGGCGGTTAACGCCCTCAGCCACCACTTTCAGGTGAGCAGCTGGCGTGACGGTCAGGTACGCACTCTCAAGTTCGAGCGCGGCAAACTGCAGTCCGATGAGACTCTTCCCAGTGCCGAGGAACACGGAACCCAGGTGATCTTTGAGCCTGACAACGACCTGTTTGTAGGCTATCAGTTCCGTCCTGCCATAATAGAGACCATGCTGCGTAACTACTCCTATCTGAACACCGGCCTTACAATCATGTACAACGGCCAGCGTTTTGTGTCACGCAACGGTCTTGAGGATCTGCTTATGGAGCGTATGAGCGCCCAGAGCCTGTATCCCATCATCCACCTGCAGGGAACTGACATAGAGATAGCATTCACCCATACCAACCAGTACGGCGAGGAGTACTACTCGTTCGTAAACGGTCAGTACACATCACAGGGCGGTACCCATCAGAGTGCATTCAAGGAGCATATAGCCCGTACCATCAAGGAGTTCTACGGTAAGAACTTTGAGTTGGGCGATGTCCGTAACGGCATTGTTGCAGCCATAGCGCTGAACGTAGAGGAGCCGGTGTTCGAGAGCCAGACCAAGATTAAGTTGGGCTCCACCACCATGAGCCCCAACGGCGGTGTGTCACTCAACAAGTTCGTGGGTGATTTCATCAAGAAAGAGGTCGATGACCTGCTTCATAAGGATCCTGAGGTGGCCGATGTCATCCTCAAGAAGATCCTGGAGTCAGAGAAGGAGCGCAAGGAGATAGCAGGTATAACCAAGCAGGCCCGTGAGCGCGCCAAGAAGGCCAACCTGCACAACCGCAAACTGGCTGACTGCCGTATCCACCTGAATGATGCACGTGGTGACCGTCAGGAGGAGAGCTGCATCTTCATAACCGAGGGTGACTCTGCGAGCGGATCAATCACCAAGAGCCGTGACGTGAACACCCAGGCGGTATTCAGTCTGCGCGGTAAACCTCTGAACTGCTATGGCCTGACCAAGAAGGTGGTTTATGAGAATGAGGAGTTTAACCTTTTGCAGGCAGCACTCAACATTGAGGAGGGTCTTGATGACCTTCGCTACAACAAGATAATCGTAGCAACCGATGCCGATGTGGACGGTATGCACATACGTTTGCTTATGATAACCTTCTTCCTGCAGTTCTTCCCCGAACTGATAAGGAAGGGACACGTTTATATACTTCAGACTCCGCTGTTCCGCGTGCGTAACAAGCGTAAGAAGAAGAAAGGTCCTGCCGGTCATGTGGACGGTGTGGTGACAGAAAAGGGTGAGTTCGAGACCATCTACTGCTACACCGATGAGGAGCGTAAGCAGGCAATAGAGAAACTGTCGCCGAACCCCGAGATCACCCGATTCAAAGGACTCGGTGAGATATCGCCCGATGAGTTTAAGAACTTCATCGGCCCCGACATGCGTCTGGAGATGGTGACACTCAAGAAGACCGATGCGGTTGATGACCTGCTTTCGTTCTACATGGGTAAGAACACCATGGAGCGTCAGAACTTCATCATTGACAACCTGGTTGTCGAGGAGGACAGGGTTGAAGAGGATGAAGGTGAGAAATTCTAACTAAAGGAGAGGTGTTATGAAACTGTTTTTCCCGGGGTCATTCGACCCCTTCACGATAGGACATGCCGACCTGGTGGAGCGTGCTTTGGATCTTGGATGTGAGGTGGTGATAGCCGTCGGCATTAATGAGGAGAAGAAGCCGATGTTCAGCAGCGAGCAGCGTCTTGAGGCAATCCGTGG
Source organism: Bacteroidaceae bacterium (assembly GCA_017557635.1). GTDB lineage: Bacteria > Bacteroidota > Bacteroidia > Bacteroidales > Bacteroidaceae > Colenecus. Next base: position 370,673 of record JAFYYH010000021.1, read on the forward strand.
TTACTATAAGGGTTACTCACGCGTTAGCGTCATAGAGTACAAGGGACTTACCGTGGATGCCGTGCGCGAAAACGGTTGTGACGCCATACTTCGCGGAATACGTTCCGTGACCGATTATGACAAGGAGCGTAATCTGGCAGACATAAACCGTTCCATTGAAGGTGTTGAGACAATTCTGCTCGTTTCCAGTCCTGCCGTGCAGCATGTAAGCAGCAGTCTGGTCCGTGAACTTATATCATTCGGCCGTAAAGCTGATGATCTGATGATTGATACATTCAAACCATATCTCTGACTAAAATGAAAAGAATACATATCGTACTTGCGGCCCTTGTTATGCCGTTGATGCTGATGGCTCAGCCGGGACGTATCGGCCAGCCTCAGATGCAACCTCAGCGTCAGCCGCAGATGACGCCTCAGATGACACCTCAGATGACACCGCAGATGACACCTCAGATGTCGCCGCAGCGTCAGCCTCAGATGCAGCCTCAGGCTACTTCCATTGATGCGGAACTGCAGAAACTGCTTGTGGCGGAGGGTGCCATATCGGCCCTCTATGTGGAGGATGTGGATGAAAAGAAGATAGTGGAGAAGGCTATCATCGGCATGCTCGAAGAGCTTGATCCGCACTCCACATATCTTACAGCCGAAGAGAATGACAAATCAAACGAGACTTTGATGGGTTCGTTTGACGGCATAGGTGTCCAGTTCAATATGGTTGAGGACACACTGTTCATTGTACAGCCCATTCCTGACGGTCCGTCAGAGAGGGTGGGTATCCTGGCTGGTGACAGGATCATTACCGTTAACGATACCACCATAGCCGGTGTAAAGATGTCACAGGAGGCAATCATGAAACGTCTGCGCGGCCCCAGGGGTACCAAGGTCAATCTGGGAATCAGCCGTCGCGGAGTGAAAGAGATGCTGCGTTTTACCGTTATACGTGACAAGATTCCGGTTAACACTGTAGATGCCGCATACATGATCCGTCCGGGCGTGGGCTACATAAAGATCTCAGGTTTCGGCGCTACTACCGTCGATGAGTTCGAGGAGAAACTGACCGAACTCCGCGGCAAGGGAGCACAGTCGCTCATCCTTGATCTGCAGGGTAACGGCGGCGGACTTCTGATGGCAGCCGTAGGTCTTGCCAACGAGTTCCTGAATCGTGACCAAATGGTGGTTTATACTGAAGGCCGCCGTTCACCCAAGAGCGGTTATCTGGCCGATGGCCGCGGACACTTCCGTGACGGCAAACTGGTGGTGCTCATTGACGAGTATTCAGCATCGGCCAGCGAGATTGTATCGGGTGCCGTTCAGGATTGGGACCGTGCCACCATCGTGGGCCGACGCTCATTCGGAAAGGGTCTTGTACAGCGCCCCATAGAGTTCCATGACGGCTCGCTTATACGTCTTACCATCGCCAAGTACTATACTCCCGTGGGCCGATGCATACAGAAGCCCTACGGAAAGGACGTGGACTATGGTGATGACATTGAAGAACGCCTGCGTCACGGTGAACTGACCAACAGGGACAGCATCCACTTCCCCGATTCACTCAAGTACAGCACCAAGATAAAACAACGTACCGTTTACGGCGGCGGAGGTATCATGCCGGATATCTTTGTTCCTCTGGATACTACCAGAATCAACCAGTATTACAGGAATATTACCGCCAAGAATGTGGTGTTCAATACGTCATTCAAATATGTCGAGCGTAACCGCCGCAGCCTCGAGCGCCGTTTCAAGTCGTTTGAGGAGTTCAACAGCGGATTCGAGGTGGGTCCCGATGTTCTCAAGATGTTCCTTGACAAGGCAAAGGAGGACAAAGTGGAGTATGATGAGGCTCAATATCTGGATCAACTACCCATTTTCAAGACTCAGTTGAAGGCCTCGATCGCCCGTCTGCTGTGGGGAATGAACGCCTATTATCAGGTAATCCAGGACCTCGACGAGACTATACAGAGAGCCGTGGTCTTTATGGAAACGGGTCAATAAATGACAGGCCTATACATTAAAAACCGATTTTTTGTGTAAGTTTGTGGGCCGAAATAACAGATAACCAATAATTATTAATCAATAAAATCATCTTTATGGCAAACGAAGTTAACAACGGTTATTACAAACTGAGTTGGGGACAGAGAATCGGTTTCGGTTCAGGTGACCTTGCCCAGAATCTTATTTTCCAGACGGTTGCATGCTTTTTGATGCTGTATCTGTGTACAGTATTGAAAATCAACCCCGGCTTTGTAAGTGGACTTATCCTTGGAGTAAGACTCCTTGACTGTTTCTGGAGCCCTGTAGTAGGAAAATACATTGATAACCACAATCCCAAGCTCGGTAAGTATCGTACATATCTTCTTTACGGTGGTATACCTCTCACAGTTGCCGCTTGCTTCCTGATGCTTCCCGCAGTTGCTACATGGGGTATGACATGGAAGATTGTATATGCCACTGTCAGCTATACTCTGCTTAGCATGATCTACTCAGTAGTGAATATACCTTACGGCTCTATCATGGCCTCTATGACCCGTGATAACGATGAGGTTCTTATTCTTACTTCAACCCGTATGGTTTGCGCCAACATCGGTCAGATCATCGTTCAGGCCGGCTTCCCTATCGGACTTGCTATGACCGTAGGTATTGCAGTAGACTGGAACCAGGCTGTATTCATGGCTATCGGTACCATTCCTGCCTTCATTATCCTGCCTTTGCTTCCCGTTTTAAAGAAACTGTTCGGTAAGAAGGGACTTTATTACCTGCTTCTCTGTGTAGGTCTTGTAGGATTCATCACACTGTTCATCATCGGTAAGTTCTTTGATGTTCAGAAATGCAATGTAATCGTTCAGGGCGCAAAGGTTCTGACCGGTGTAGGTCTGCTTGTAGGTTCACTCATGTGGGCTCTTGTTCCTGAGGTTATCACTGATGCCGAGTATCGTACCGGCAACCGTCCTGCCGCTACCGTTAACGCTCTGGCCGGTGTGGCTTTCAAGGCCGGTTTCTCACTTGCAGGTTTCATCACTCCTTGGGTAATGAATCTGATTGGCTTTAATCTTGCCAGCGAAGAGTCTTCACTGCCTACTGATCCTAAGGCTTGGTTCACTGTAACATGCATCTTTGCAGTAGTAGGTTTTGTTCTGCTGACACTCTGCTTCCTGGGCAGTAAGGAGAACATCACCACCACTCCTGAGAAACCCGTTTCATTCAAGGAGATGTGGGAGGAGTTCAAGGCAAACAAGTGCCTGCAGCTGGTACTGAGCATCTTTATCGTTGTGTTCCTGGCATCATTCATCAGCGCTCCGGTAAATGCTTATTACACTCACATCGCTGATTATAATCCTACTGTTCAGAATGCAATCCTTGTATTCACCACCATCATCCCGGCTATCCTGCTGGTTGTTGTAGGATATCTGGTATTCAAGTATCCTCTTACTGATGAGAGACTTGACGAGATGAACAAGGAGATCGAGGCAAGACATAATGCTGCCAAGTAAGTAATACAGCTTATTAAATGCACAATAAAGCCGGTTCTGAGAAGGACCGGCTTTTTTTTGAAAAAAATTGTTAATTATTGCGTATGGTTGTGTAACTTTGCACTGCAAATGAAGATAGGTATGCCAACAAACGTGAAAAAAGCACTAGGCTTTTGCTCATTTCTGCTTGTCCTTTTCCTTCTGCCCTGTTGCAAGGGTAAACAGAAGGTATGTGACACCTGTCTTCATGAAATCTCCGCTCCTCTGCTTCACGATGATCCCACCGAATATCCCATCATGTCGAGTATGTTCGCCCGTGTTGACACCGTGTATCTGGAGTATGCAGGTGTAGAGAGCATAGTTCCGTCTGTTGACGAGGTGGTTTCATTCGGTGACACCATCATTGTCCGTTCATCCAACACACTCTACTTCTTTAACAGCAAAGGCAAGTTCCTGAGCCGTTTTGACCGTCAGGGCAAAGGTACCGGCAACTACCGTACCATCGATCGTATTGATGTACTCCCGCAACGTGATGAACTCTTCATCATGGACGGCCACAACAATAAGATATTTGTCTATGGCATGGACGGCAGTTATAAGAGGGGAGTGCTGATTGATGATTTCGTGACGGACTTTGCTGTACTGCCTGAGGGAGATTTCCTGTTTGCCAATCCGATTGTGTATTCAGGCAGACCTTATCACAGAGGTCTTTGGAAAACAACACCCGATGGCAAGTTCAAGGAGCAGCTCGTGCGGTTTGATCCTGAGTTCGCTCATGTCAGCATAAACAATCCGTATATCAACCATATCAGTCCGGGAGTGATTGGATTCATGGGCATTGAGGACAATGATAAGTTCTACCACTATTCGGCAGATACCGTCAGCGTTACATGCCGTATGGTTACGGATATTGTAATACCCGATGAACTCAGGCGCAGTGACAAGGTTTTCACCAATCCTGCAAGAGAATATACCAAGTGCGGTTATCTGGAGACTCCCCGTTTCCTCTACTTTGTCAACACCAATTACGGCGCCAACCTGATGATGGTGTTCGTTGACAAGAGTACCTGGACCACATACCGCATGTATGTCCTGACAGGTGAGTTCAATGAGGACAAGATGACACGTGAGCCATTCCCATTCCTGGTAAGTTCATATAACGGAACATTCGTGGGCTTCTATGATTCAGGCATGATCCTGGACAACCCGCGCTTCAAGTCTCTGTTCCCAACCATAACGGCGGAGTCCAATCCGGTCCTGCTGTTCTTCAGAGAAGAATAAAAAAAGAATGCTTGCCGGATTTGGCAAGCATTTCTTTTTATCAGAAACCGAAGTCGAAATCGTCGGTTTGAATGTTTGTATCCTGCTCGGGGGCCTTGGCTTCCAGGTGGACCGGATTGCCTTCAATGTGTACGGCCTTGACAGGGCAGATGTATTCACAGCCGCCGCAACCTACGCAAAGATCCGGAGTGGTTTCGGGAATGGTCAGTCCACCCTCGAACGGAACCATGTGAATGGCCTGTACGGGACAGTGCTCGGCGCATGCACCGCAACTGGTACGGTTTACATTAACCACGCAGATATCTTTGTTGAATACTACGCGTCCTGGCTGGGTGCGGTGTTTCTCCTCGACTGTAAGCGGGCGGATGGCGCCGGCGGGGCATACCTGGCTGCAGAGGTTGCAGTCGTAGTTGCAATAACCGTCATCAAATTTCATGACAGGCTGCATCAAGCCTCCAAGGCCGTATTCCATACCTGCGGGCTTGAGCACATGTGACGGACACTTGCTTACGCAGAGGTGACATGCGGTGCAGTGCTGGAGCAGGTTCTTATGGCTCTTGGATCCCGGAGGAGACATGGGTACACGGTCGTCTTTGCGTCCTGTAACTTTGGCCTCAATGGCAGCGGGAGCAAGGGCGGCGATAACCAGTGAAGACTTGAGGAACTGGCGCTTTGACTCGTCAACAGTCTGGCTCTGGCTCTTCTTAGGTGCCAGGCCAAAGCTTATTGCCTTCTGCCTGCAAGAGTCTATGCAGTCGAAACAGTCTATGCAACGGGAGTAGTCAATCTGCTGATTTGCAGAGTCTATGCAGTATGCCTTGCACTTGCGCTGGCATGCCAGACAATGGTTGCACTTGTCCTTGTCTATGCGTATGCGCAAGAGTGAGAATCTTGAGAAAAATCCCAACAAAGTACCAACCGGGCAGATGGTGTTGCACCAAGTACGTCCATGATGATACGAGAGGTGTCCGATAACCAGCAGAGTGAGTACTGCCACCACAAATGCCGATATGGACTTGAGGGATATGAGAACCTTGAAGAAACGGTAACTGCCTGTCTTCTCAGAAATGGCTGCCAGCAGGTTGTTACCAAAGAGATAGACGGGACGGAACAGCTCGTCAGCCATGCGGCCGTAGGCGCTGTAAGGCTCGACCAGACCTACCAGAAACGTAAATCCCAGCAGCCATGCTATAATCAGAACTGCCAGGACTCCCCAGCGGAGCCACGGCTTTTCAGGCTTGAATCCGTACTTTTTCTTTTTATCAAATTTCTTTGACAACCAGTTGAAGAAATCCTGGAATATTCCAAGCGGGCAGATGACTGAACAGTAAAGTCTTCCAAGCAAAAGCGTGGCGGCGATGAGGCACACCAGCGTTACTATGCTGAGTGACAGCAGTGCCGGACCGAACTGTATCTTCTGTAACAGCGGGTTGTCAATGAATCCCGCAAAATCAATGAATCCGAATGTGAGTATGGCGATGACGGCAACGGCCACCGCAATTCTTATCTTCCGTAACATCAGAGTCTTATTCTCTTAACATTAATGGCATCCAGATCCATTGTTCCCAGTCCGAGTTTCTGAGCGTCGGGAATATGCTCGATGTCTTCGAACTTGATGCTCTTGTTGATGTTCGTGAAGAACTTGCCGGCAGCGGTATCGACTGCTACGATATCGGCCGATGCGAACAGAGCCTTGGTGAGTACCACGTCACTTGCGCTGCGTCCCTGCGGACCGTTGGTTGCGAGGGTACGGTATGCGTCAACTATATGGAGCACTGCGGGTTTGTATGTGCAGACATCGGCGATGCACTGGTGCAGGCCGCGTGAATGGAATGCGCGGCGGTCCCATACTATACCCATGTGATTCTTCATGGCGCATGTCATAAGGGCACCTCCGTGGTTTTTGAGAACAGGTACGTTTATCCACTTGTCACACTCTATGATTGCCTTGTGTATCTCGGCACTCTTGAGAGTCTTTGCGTTGGGGATATCAACCTGTTGGTAGGATGAACGTTCATGGGCATATACCATTGTGGCTCCGGCTTTCTTTACGGCAGCTTCGATTCCACTGTGGTCGTAACAACGGCTCCAGTTGTCACAGGTATGGTCGAACACCTTGATTTCGGCGGCTCCGGCATCCTGGCACATCTTGATGAGTGCGGTGAGCAGGTCAGGATTGGTGTTGCCTGCAAGTTCCGGGGTACGGTCCCAGCCGATATTGGGTTTGATTACGATCTTGTCGCCTTTCTTGATGAAACGGCCTATGCCGCCCAACTCTTTCATTGCAGCCTCGAGCATATCGGCGGGTTCGCCGTTCATTACAGCTGCGAGGTCGGCGTTATCTGATGCAGGGGCCTGACTGCCTGACGGAACTGTGGAAGCCATGACATCCATCATTCCGCTGGTCTTTACGGTCACTAATGCTCCGGCTGCCGCCAAAGTCTTGAGAAAGTCTCTTCTATCCATGATAATTGCTGTAAAAAAACAATGGTTAGTAATGTAACTGTGCGCTAAGGTATAGTTTTTATCGGGAAAAAGCGACACAGCGGGAGCGCTTTTAGTTTTATTATATATTTTATTTGCTATTTGCAGTGTATAATCTTGCAGCAGTAGGCGGAATTTGTTAATTTCGCGGAAAATTATTCAGATAAACCGATAACCCGTAAAAATATGTCCGAGACAAAGAGAATTTCATCAGCTCTGATTTCGGTCTTCCATAAGGATGGCCTTGACGAGATAATCAACAAACTCCACCAGGAGGGTGTCAAACTCATTTCAACCGGCGGTACCCAGCGCTTCATCGAGTCGCTTGGAGTTCCCTGCCAGGCAGTTGAAGAACTTACAGGATATCCGTCAATCCTGGGCGGTCGCGTCAAGACCCTTCATCCTAAAGTTTTCGGCGGCATTCTTGCCCGTCGTGAAGAAGATAACGACATGGCTCAGATGGCCAGTTATGATATTCCGGAAATCGATCTCGTGATTGTTGACCTCTATCCTTTCGAGGACACTGTTAAGTCCGGTGCCGAGGATGCCGACATCATTGAGAAAATAGATATAGGCGGTATCTCACTTATCCGTGCAGGTGCCAAGAACTTCAAGGATGCCGTGATTGTTGCCAGCAAGGATCAGTACAAGCCCCTGCTTGACATTCTGAACGAGCGCGGTGCCGAGACTACTCTCGAGGAGCGCCGCTGGTTTGCCAAGGAGGCATTCGCAGTTTCTTCATACTATGACAGCTGCATCTACAACTGGTTTGCAGGTGATGAAGAGGAGGATCATTTCCGTCTGGCGCTGGACGGCCACAAGGCAATGCGCTATGGTGAGAATCCTCATCAGAAGGGCGTATTCCACGGTGACCTGGATGCCATGTTTGACCAGGTTCACGGTAAGGAGATCTCTTACAACAACCTGCTTGACATCAACGCAGCCGTTGACCTGATCGACGAGTTCAACGAGACCACATTCGCCATCCTCAAGCACAACAACGCATGCGGCGTGGCTTCACGTCCTACACTGCTCGAGGCTTGGAAGGACGCTCTTGCAGGTGATCCCGTATCGGCCTTCGGCGGAGTCCTGGTTGCAAACGCTCCCGTTGACAAGGCTACAGCCGAGGAGATAAACAAGATATTCTTCGAGGTAATCATTGCTCCGGACTATGACTTTGACGCCCTGGAGATCCTGGGTCAGAAGAAGAACCGCATCATCCTGGTCCGCAAGGATCAGAAGCTGCCAGTCAAACTGGTTCGCTCAGCCTTGAACGGTGTGCTTGTTCAGGATAAGGATACCAAGATCGAGACTCCCGATGAGCTCAAGCTGGTAACCTCACGCAAGCCCAGTGATGATGAGATTGAGGATATGCTTTTTGCAAACAAGATCGTAAAGAACAGCAAGAGTAACTCGATAGTATTTGCACGCGGCAAGCAGCTGCTGGCAAGCGGTGTGGGTCAGACCTCACGCGTGGATGCTCTCAAGCAGGCTGTAGAAAAGGCACACGGATTCGGATTTACTCTGGAGGGTGCAGCAATGGCAAGTGACGCCTTCTTCCCATTCCCCGACTGCGTGGAACTGGCCGATAAGGCAGGCGTCAAGAACGTAATACATCCGGGAGGTTCAGTTCGTGACCAGGAGTCAATCGACTACTGCGAGCAGAACGGCATGACCATGGTCATTACCGGATTCCGTCATTTCAAACATTGATTTCTAACTAATTACTTGATATTAAAGTGGGACTGTTTTCATTAACACAAGAGTTGTCGATGGACCTTGGCACCGCCAATACCATCATAATGCACAACGATAAGATTGTAGTTAACGAGCCTTCAATCGTTGCCCTTGATAACCGCACCGACAAGATGGTTGCAGTGGGTAACCAGGCCAAGATGATGTATGAGAAGACCAACAAGGATATTCGCGTGGTCCGTCCTTTGAGAAACGGTGTTATAGCCGACTTCGATGCCTGCGAGCAGATGATGCGCGGTCTGATAGGCATGGTAGATACCGGTCGCCGTCTCTTCTCACCTTCACTCAAGATGGTGATAGGTGTTCCTTCAGGAAGTACTGAGGTTGAGCTCCGTGCCGTACGTGACTCTGCAGAGCACGCCGGCGGACGTGAAGTATATATGCTGTTCGAGCCGATGGCCGCCGCAATAGGTATCGGCATTGACGTGCTTGCCCCCGAGGGTAACATGATCGTCGATATAGGCGGTGGTACAACCGAGATCGCAGTTATCTCACTTGGCGGTCTGGTATCCAACAACTCCGTAAAGGTTGCCGGTGATGATTTCACTGCCGATATCCAGGAGTACATGGGTCGTCAGCACAACGTCAAGGTATCAGAGCGTATGGCCGAGCGTATCAAGATAAGCGTAGGTGCCGCTCTTACCGAACTGGGTGACGAGGCCCCCGAGGATTACATTGTGAACGGTCCTAACAAGATCACCGCTCTGCCTATGTCAATCCCCGTATGCTATCAGGAGATTGCACACTGCCTTGACCGTTCAATCGCAAAGATTGAGTCTGCTGTGCTGAACGCTCTTGAGAACACTCCTCCTGAACTGTATGCCGATATCCTCAAGAACGGTATCTATCTTTCAGGTGGCGGTTCAATGCTCCGCGGTATCAGCAAGCGTCTGGCCGATAAGATAGGAATTGAGTTCCATGTGGCTGACGAGCCTCTGCTCAGTGTTGCCAAGGGAACAGGTGTAGCTCTCAAGAACGTTGACCGTTTCTCATTCCTGATGAGATAAAACTGAAGGATAGCCGTGCGTTCACTGCTTGACTTTATAGTAAAGCACAGCTACGTTTTCCTTTTCATACTTCTGGAGATATTGTCGCTGGTGCTTCTGTTCGGTTTCAACGACCGGCAGAAGGAGGCCTTTTTGACCTCGGCAAACTCCTTTTCAGGAACACTGCTGGAATGGCGTTCGGGAGTTGACCAGTTCTTTTCAATCCGCAAGGAGAATGCGCGGTTGGTAGATGAGAACACCAGACTCCGTGAGATGCTCTATGAACTGACCGACAGCCAGTATGTCGAACAGGAGAGGGCATTGTCATCGTCCAGAGTCGTTGCCGCCCGCGTGGTGGACAACTCGATCCGCAAGGATGACAATTATCTGACCATAAACAAAGGAAGCCGCGACGGAATCAGTCCGGGTATGGGTGTCTACAACCCGGACGGTGTCGTAGGTGTTGTCATGGTCACTGGTAAGCGATACTCAATAGTCCTGCCGGTGTTGAACGGCAGCTCAAGCATAAGTTGCAAGAAAAAAGGAAGTGACAGTTTCGGTTTCCTGGAGTGGGCAGGGGGGAATCCCTATGTCGCCCAACTTAAGGATATGCCTTACCACTCTGCAGTGGAGATAGGAGATACCATTGTCACTACCGGTTTTTCATCGGTTTTTCCGGAGGATGTCCCTGTAGGAACCGTAGCCGGTGTTGAACGCTCCAAGAACGGTTACACTTTGAAGATCCAGGTTAACCTTGCATGCGACTTGTCCGATTTGGGCTGGGTGTATGTCCATACATTGACCAGTGACGATGAGATAGATTCTCTTTACGAACAGATTTCGGATTAGAAGTATGGATAAGGGATCAATCGCTAACAGGTTTTTCTTATTGTTGGGACTGGCATTGCTTCAGGTTCTATTCCTGAACCGTATATGTCTGTTCGGGTACGTCACCCCTCTGTTCTATATCTGGATGATTATCAGGTTTGACAGTTCGATGAAACGTTACGGCATATTGCTGTGGGCGTTCTTCCTTGGACTCCTGATTGATATTTTCTCCGGTACCCCCGGCCTGAATGCGGCATCGGCTACTTTGCTTGCCATGTTACAGCCATCAATCGTAAAACTGTTCGTACCTCTGGACCGTCATGATGTGCTGGTTCCGTGTTCAGCCTCCATGGGCGGCAGACCGTTTGCCGGTTATCTGCTGCTTATGACGGTGCTTCATCATACTGTCTATTTCATACTGCGCAGTATTCCTCTCGGCGACTGGACAGTGCTGGTTCTGAAGATTGTATTCAGCACTCTCCTGACATTCGTTCTTATGCTCGTGACGGAAAGCGTCACCAAGTCATCAGGTTACAAACGTTGATAGGGCTGTGAAGAACCACAGATTTGATAACAGGAAATACGCCATCGGTCTGATGGTGGTATCCGTCGTGCTCCTGTATATCATCCGCCTGGTTCAGATTCAGCTGATCGATACCCGTTACCGCAATTCGGCCGATAACAACGCACTCTACTACCGCACGGTATATCCCACACGCGGCGTCATCTATGACCGCCAGGGCCGTATGATCGTAAGCAACCAGCCATCATTTGACGTGACGGTGGTAATGCGTAATATCCGTAATCTGGATACTCTTGCCTTCTGTCAGTCACTTGACATTACCCGGGAATTCTTTGATACCCGTATGGCTGATATACGTAACCGTCGCAAGAACCCCGGTTACTCCCCTTATACGGAACAGACATTCCTGGCCCAACTCTCATTTGAGGAGATATCGGAATTCAGGGAGAAACTCTACAGGTTTGACGGATTCGGCATAACACAGCGTCAGCAGCGCAAGTACAGTTATGAAGCCGGAGCACATCTGTTGGGAGATCTGGGTGAGGTTTCAAAGAGTGAGATTGAGGAGGACAGCTGGTACGTTCAGGGTGATGTCATCGGCAAACAGGGTGTAGAAAAATACTATGAATCTCAGTTGCGTGGAGAGAAGGGCACCGAGGTGCTGCTTAAGGATGCCTATGGACGTATTCAGGGCAGTTACTATGACGGAGAGTTTGACAAGGAGGCTGTACCCGGACGTAATCTGGAACTGGGCCTTGACATAGAACTGCAGATGCTGGGTGAGAAACTGATGCAGAACAAGATTGGCAGCATTGTGGCTATCGAACCCAAGACGGGTGAGATACTGTGCATGGTATCGGCTCCCTCATTCAATCCTTCGGAACTGTCGGGGCGTCATCGCGGTGAGCACTACCAGGAGTTGCAGGCCAGACCGGACAAACCGCTGTTGAACCGTCCCATTCAGGGAACCTATCCTCCGGGATCTACATTCAAGACATCACAGGCGCTGACATTCCTTCAGGAGGGAATCATTGACACCCAGACAAAATATACCTGCAATGACGGATTCTCGTTCCGCGGACTCAGGGTGGGATGCCATTCACATTCATCACCTCTGTCGCTCAATTTTGCCATTGCAACCTCATGTAACGGATATTTCTGCTGGGGCTATTACTATATGATAGGTGCATACAAGTACGGCACTCCGCAGAAGGCACTTACTGTATGGAAGGATTACATGGTGGATATGGGGTTCGGTTATACTCTTGGAGTTGACCTGCCCAGTGAGGCGCGCGGTATGATTCCCAATTCGGATTATTATGACCGTCATTACAACGGTTCCTGGAACGGTCTTACAACAATCAGTAATGCCATAGGTCAGGGTGAAGTTACCCTTACGCCGCTTCAGATAGCCAATCTTGGAGCTACTATAGCCAACCGCGGTTATTACATCACTCCCCACGTAGTCAGGGCTGTTGACGGCCAGGAACTGGATACGGCTTATACCACTCCCCATTATGTTAAGGTTGACAAGGAGAACTATGAGATAGTGGTACAGGGTATGCGCCAGTCTGTAATAGACGGTACATGCCGTGCAGCCAATAACCGTGACTATCTGGTATGCGGTAAGACCGGTACGGCGCAGAACCGCGGCATTGACCATTCTGTATTCATGGGATTCGCTCCCATGGATGATCCCAAGATTGCCATTGCAGTCTATGTGGAGAACGGCGGATTCGGAGCGGTTTACGGTGTGCCTATAGGTGCTCTGATGATGGAGCAGTACATAAACGGCTGCCTGTCGGAGGCAAGCCAGCGTAAGGTCGAGGATTATTCAAGTCGTGTGATTGATTATGGAGAGGAGGAACGTTGACATAATGGGTAAACTTGACTGGTTCACGGTACTGCTGGTGCTGGTCATCATGGTCTGCGGCTGGTTCAGCATCTGCGGAGCAAGCGCCAATGTGGAGAACGTGGATCTCTTCTCGTTCGCTACACGTCCGGGTAAGCAGATGGTATGGATTATCTGTGCTTTGGTATTGGGGGCTGTGGTTATGTTTATCAACCAGAACTTCCTGAACTCAAATGCCTATATCATATACATTGCGTTCCTTCTGTTGCTGATTTTCACCATATTCGTGGCAAAGGATACCAAGGGTTCGCGCTCTTGGCTTAACCTGGGTCCGGTGAGCCTGCAGCCGGCGGAGTTTGCAAAGTTCGCCACGGCACTGGCATTGGCCAAGTTCGTTGACCGGTTTGATTTCAATCCCGCACATTTGGGTGACCTGCTCAAGGCTTGCGCCGTGTTTGTGGTGCCCATGTTCCTAATCATCTGTCAGAACGAGACCGGATCGGCCCTTGTATATATGGCTTTCCTGCTTGTGTTGTACCGTGAGGGAATGACAGGAAGCGTTCTGTTCCTGGGATTCTGCGCCATAGTGTTCTTTATTCTGGAGATAAAGTTCAGTCCGGTCAATTTCGGCGACCAGCCTTTCCAGGTTGGCACATGGCTGGTTCTGACAATAATCCAGCTTCTTGAACCGCTTATCCTATGGTTCATGTCCAAGAACCGCAATTTCACTCTTACCGTGGGCGGAATAGGACTGGGCGGTATGCTCATCGGACTGGCCGTATCACTTTCAATCGTACCGTTCAAGGTGACCTGGCTGCAGATAGGGCTTATTATCCTGACCAGTGCCTACATATTCTTCCGAGCTGTAAAGGATATGGCCCGCAAGTACATTCTGGTAGCCCTGTTTGCCATCGGCTCCGTAGGCTATCTGCTCTCAGTCGATTATGCCTTCAACAAGATCTTGCAACCACACCAGCGTACCCGTATCAACGTAACGCTCGGCCTGGAGGATGATCCCCAGGGAACCGGCTACAACGTAAACCAGTCACTCATTGCCATCGGCTCAGGCGGTCTTACCGGAAAGGGATTCATGAAAGGAACCCAAACCAAACTGAAATACGTCCCCGAACAGGACACCGACTTCATCTTCTGCACCGTGGGCGAGGAGCAGGGTTTCAAGGGCTCTGTATTTGTACTGCTGCTCTATCTTGGTTTGCTACTACGTCTCATCGTGCTTGCTGAACGGCAATCGTCAGTCTTCGGCCGCGTCTACGGCTACTCAGTAGTATGCATCCTATTGTTCCACCTATTTATTAATATAGGAATGGTACTGGGCATTACCCCCGTAATCGGCATCCCCCTGCCGTTCTTCAGCTACGGAGGCTCCTCCCTCTGGGGTTTCACCATCCTCCTTGCAGTCTTCCTCCGCATAGACTGCGAACGCACCACCAGTTACTGATTCTGCTGGTTTTGCTGCGGACGTTGTCCGTCACCCGGACGATGGTTGCGGTTGTGGTGTTTTTTCTTCTTTTTCTTTTTGTCGAAACGTGAAAGGTCGCCGTCGGTAAGGATGTCGTTCTCTATGCGGGAATCGGTCTTGACTACTGTCTCATCCAGACTCAACGGTTTCTGACCCTTGCGGTTCATGCCGATTATCTCAAGTGCACGCTCCGGAGTGATTGTCTCCACGTTGGCTGCGAATACCTTATCGGTTGAGTATGATATCTGACCGTTAAGGATATCGGCCTTGAAGAAATAATATGTACTGTCTTTGGTCTCCAGAGGAATGTCGCGTGAGGGGAATCCCTTCTGCGCCTCTACATAAGCATCCACCTCGTAGTTGAGGCAGCACTTGAGCTTGGCGCACTGGCCAGCCAGTTTCTGCGGGTTCATGGAGAGGTCCTGGAAACGTGCGGCACCGGTTGATACCGATACGAAACTGGTCATCCAGGTGGTGCAGCATAGTTCACGTCCGCAGGGGCCGATGCCACCGATGCGGCCTGCTTCCTGACGGGCACCGATCTGCTTCATCTCAATACGAACGTGGAAGGCATCGGCCAGCACCTTGATGAGCTGGCGGAAATCCACACGGCCATCGGCAATGTAGTAGAAGATGGCCTTGAGTCCGTCGCCCTGGTACTCCACGTCACCAATCTTCATCTCCAGACCCAGGTCCTTGGCTATCTGTCGTGAGCGGATCATGGTGTCATGCTCGCGGGCCTTTGCCTCGGCATACTTCTCCATGTCAACCTCACGTGCCTTACGGTAGATGCGCTTGATCTCAATGTCGGGGCGCAGGTTGGCTTTCTTCATCTGGAGCTGTACCAGACGGCCGGTCATGGTGACCGTGCCTATGTCATGTCCGGGATTGGATTCCACAGCCACAATATCGCCCTTTTCAAGAGGGATCTTGTTGGAGTTGATGAAGAATCCCTTGCGGGTGTTCTTGAACTGGACCTCAACATAGTCGCCCTCATCGGCCCCGGGCACACCGGCCAGGTAGTCAAATGAGTGGAGTTGTCCCATTCCGCGACCGCATCCCTTGCAGCATATACCGCCGCTTCCGTTATTGAGTATGAAATCCTGATCCATTCCTTTTTATTGTTTCATTAGCATGATGGTCTTGAGTGACAGGTCAAAGAAAACCATCTTGGAGTTTACATTCTGTTCTATATCGCGCTGGGCCTCGGACAGCGTGTCCATAAGCCCGATGATGTTGTTTTCGTTCACGAACGGGGCGAACTTTACCGAGAACTGCCGTTCCTGCTCAGTCATGTAATTGAGTTCGGGAAGGTGGAAGTTGCAGATAAAGTTCTCGCGTATCATGCGCTGGCAATATGCCAGGAAACGTTTCTGCCATTCACGTCCTTGAGCGGCAATACTCTCCGACCAACGTTTCAGGTCCTTGAGACGACGGCCGTATGAGAGCCTCATGAGTTGCATGAAGTAGTCCAGGAACTCATCACTCTCGGTATTGATCCTCAGGGTGCTTATGGCCTTGAGCCAGCTGCCTGCGCTCAGATGCGCAATCTTGGCGGCGGTGTCGGCGTCCAGCATGTATCCCGGTCCGGTCAGCCTCTGCTCTATCAGCTCTGACGGGATGCACTTGAAGTCTATGCGCTGGGTGCGGCTCAGTATGGTCTCGAGCATCTGCTCGGGGGTGTCGGTGGTGAGTATGAAGATTGTACCGGCAGGGGGTTCCTCCAGCAGTTTGAGCAGGGAGTTGGCGCACTGCTGGTTCATCTTCTCGGCATGCCAGATTATCATGATCTTGTAACCGCCCTCTACTGATTTGAGTGACAGCTTGGATGTGATGGACTCGCTTTCAGTTACGAATATGCTGGCCTGCTTGTTCTCGGCATCAAGGGCCGATAACCACTCCTCGAATCCGAAGTAATGGTTCTCAGTGACCATCTCACGCCAGGTCTTTATCTCGTCGTCCGATACGGTGGAGCGTTCCGAGCTCTTGCTTTTGTTTATTACGGGGAAGACAAAGTGCAGGTCGGGGTGGACCAGTTTGTCCATCTTGACGCATGACGGGCACTGCCCGCATGAGTCTGTACCTGTGCCTTTGTCACGGCAGAGCAGATAGCGTGCAAAAGCGATGGCTGTCTGCAGTTTGCCGGTACCTTCAGGACCTGTGAACAGCAGAGCGTGGGGCACAGTACCCGTCTGAGCGTCCTTTACGAGACGCTCAATCACCTCCTGCTGTCCTATTATGTCCTTAAAGTACATTTAGAGAATTGTGCAACCTGTGCAGGGTTTTAATTGCTTGAAGAAGTCATTTCCTTTGTCATCCACCAAAATGAAGGCGGGGAAGTCCTCAACCTCAATCTTCCAGATGGCCTCCATGCCAAGCTCGGGATACTCAACGCACTCGATTGACTTGATGTTGTTCTGGGCCAGGATGGCAGCGGGGCCGCCTATTGAACCCAGGTAGAAACCGCCGTGTTTCTTGCAGGCATCGGTAACAGCCTGTGAGCGGTTACCCTTGGCCAGCATGATCATTGAGCCGCCGTTGTCCTGGAACTCGTCTACATAGGGATCCATACGTCCTGCAGTGGTGGGGCCCATTGAGCCGCAAGCCATGCCGGCAGGTGTCTTGGCGGGACCAGCGTAGTAGATGGGGTGCTCCTTGAGGTACTGAGGCATGGGCTCGCCGGCGTCAAGGCGTGCCTTGATCTTGGCGTGGGCTATGTCACGACCTACTATGATTGTGCCGTTAAGGCTCAGACGTGTGCTAACGGGATACTGTGAGAGCTGCTTGCAGACCTCAGCCATGGGACGGTTCAGGTCAACCTTTACTGCATCGCCCTCGCCGGCCTGACGGAGCTCCTCAGGAATCAGCTCGTATGGTTTGTCATCCATCTTCTCAATCCATATACCGTCCTTGTTGATCTTGGCCTTGATGTTACGGTCAGCTGAGCAGCTTACGCCCAGACCTATGGGGCAGCTTGCGCCGTGGCGCGGCAGACGGATAACACGAACGTCATGTGCCATATACTTACCGCCGAACTGGGCACCCAGACCGATCTTGTAAGCCTCCTGCAGGAGCTGCTTCTCAAGCTCGACGTCACGGAATGCGCGGCCAGTCTCGTCACCGGTGGTGGGCAGCGAGTCATAGTAGTGGGTTGATGCCAGCTTTACAGTGAGAAGGTTCTTCTCAGCGCTGGTACCACCAATTACGAATGCGATGTGATAGGGAGGGCAGGCTGCTGTACCCAGGCTCTTCATCTTCTCAACCAGGAAGGGAATCAGTGTGCCGGGGTTCTGGATACGTGCCTTGGTCTCCTGATAGAGGTATGTCTTGTTGGCAGAGCCGCCGCCCTTGGTAACCATAAGGAAGCGGTACTCCATGCCCTCGGTAGCCTCGATGTCAATCTGGGCGGGCAGGTTGCACTTGGTGTTCACCTCATTGTACATATCCAGGGGAGCGTTCTGGCTGTAGCGCAGGTTCTCCTCGGTATAAGTCTTGTAAACGCCCTCTGACAGAGCCTCCTCATCACAGAAACCGGTCCATACCTGCTGGCCCTTCTCACCGTGGATGATGGCGGTACCGGTATCCTGGCACAGAGGGAGCTTACCCTTGGCCGATACCTCTGCGTTGCGCAGGAATGTCAGTGCTACATACTTATCGTTGTCTGATGCCTCGGGGTCACGCAGAATCTTGGCCACCTGCTCGTTGTGTGAACGGCGCAGCAGGAAGCTTACATCGCGGAATGCGGCGTTGGCCATCTTGGTCAGACCCTCCTTCTGAACCTTCAGAATGGGCTTGCCTTCAAACTCGCTTACGCTTACGTAATCCTTGGTGAGCAGATAGTACTCTGTCTCGTCCTTGCCCAACTGGAACATTGGGGCATACTTGAAATTTGCCATTTTTATATGTTTTGATTTTCTGAATTATCCATATCGGGGTAGAGGAAGTCGTTGTAGGGGTACTTCTGTACGTGCAACTGCTTTACTCTATCGTATAATACCTTTCTCATGTTCTCAACACCTGTCTTCTTGAGGGCCGATACGAACAGGCACTCACCGTTCAGGCGTCCCATCCACGTGCGCTGCAGTTCCTCCATCGTGATGTTCTCACGGGTGGCGGGTGTCAGGTCATCGGCCTCCTTCTCAATCCAGGTGTAGGCATCGGTCTTGTTAAAGAGTACGATGGTGGGCTTCTCGCCGGCGCCGAGGTCGGCCAGGGTCTTGTCTACCACCTTCATCTGGTCTTCAAAGTCGGGGTGCGATATATCTACCACATGTATAAGAAGGTCTGCCTCGCGGACCTCGTCAAGGGTTGACTTGAATGACTCAACAAGGTCAGTGGGGAGTTTGCGGATGAATCCTACGGTATCTGAAAGCAGGAACGGAAGGTTGTCTACAACGACCTTGCGCACCGTTGTATCAAGGGTTGCAAAGAGCTTGTTCTCAGCAAAGACATCGCTCTTGGAGAGCAGGTTCATAAGGGTTGACTTGCCTACGTTGGTGTAACCTACCAGGGCAACGCGGATAAGACGGCCGCGGTTCTTGCGCATGGTGGATTTCTGGCGGTCAATATCGGCCAGCTGTTCCTTGAGCCAGCTTATGCGCTTGGTGATGATACGGCGGTCCATCTCAAGCTGGGTTTCACCAGGTCCGCGAAGACCTACCGAACCCTTTCCGCCGCCGGCACCGGATCCGCCTCCCTGACGCTCCAGGTGAGTCCACATTCGCTGCAGACGGGGCAGCAGATAGCGGTACTGCGCCAGCTCGACCTGCGTCTTGGCGTGGGCTGTCTGGGCGCGCATGGCGAATATATCCAGAATCAGCGAGGTGCGGTCCAGAACCTTTACGTTCAGCACGCTCTCGATGGCTGACATCTGCTTGGCTGTGAGTTCATCATCGAATATGGCCATACCAACCTCGTTCTCCATGTCCTCCATGCGCTTTATGTAATCACGCATCTCCTCAAGCTTACCTTTACCTACATAGGTGGCGGCAAGTGCCTGGGGTATCTTCTGTGTGAAACGGCGCATCACGCGGACGCCGGCGGTATCGGCCAGGAATTCAAGTTCGTCAAGATACTCGTTTGTCTTGCGCTCGTCCTGATCCTGTGTGATGATACCTACCAGAATGGCGGTCTCGGCCTTCTTCTCGGTTATGACTTGGAACTCTTCCTTCATTTATCTGCTCCTCCCAATACTATTACTATCTCACCCTTGGGCTCGTGGGCCTTGAAGTGAGCAAGTACTTCTGTTAATGATCCGCGCACGCAATCCTCATGCACCTTTGATATCTCACGGCATACCGCAACCTGACGGTCCGGGCCGAAGACTTCGATGAACTGCTCCAGCGCCTTTACCAGACGGAACGGTGATTCATAGAAGATAATGGTCCGCGGCTCATCTTTGAGTGCGGCGATACGGCTCTGACGGCCTTTCTTCTGGGGCAGGAATCCCTCAAAGAGGAACCTGTCGCAAGGCAGTCCGGAGTCAATCAGTGCAGGCACGAATGCCGTTGCACCCGGCAGGCACTCCACGTCAATGCCCTGCTGTACGCACTCCCTTACCAGCATGAATCCGGGGTCCGATATGCCCGGAGTGCCTGCATCGCTTATGAGTGCGACAGACTCACCGGCCTGGATGCGTTTTGCCATCTGGGCCGATGTCTCATGCTCGTTGAACTTGTGGTGTGACTGCAGCGGCTTGTGGATGTCATAGTGTTTGAGCAACACAGAACTGGTTCTGGTATCCTCGGCCAGAATAAGGTCAACCTCCTTGAGGATGCGTATGGCCCTCAAGGTAATATCCTCAAGATTTCCCACCGGTGTGGGTACCAGATATAGTTTTCCTGCCATCGTATGTGCGCGCGTGCGTTGTAAGAGACAAAAGTAGTCAAAATCCCCGTATCAACCGCTTTTTTTCATTATGTTTGCATTTACAAAACCAAGAATGTGATATGATGAGAAGATATAGAATTGCTGATGTTGCTCTGGCAGGGTTTACGTTGGTGGGTTTATGGATCATTTTCTCGGTTCAAGCACCTTACCGCCTGGAATTCAAAGAGCAGATCAGCATATTCCTTTTTGGCGCCGACCGTATCAGCTGGTATTTGTCAAACCCGGGAATCATTTCTTCTGTTACTGGTGACTGGCTGACTCAGTTCTACATCAACGGAAGGATTGCCGCCGCTCTGAGTTGCCTGCTTTTGCTGCTGATTACAGCCGGACTCGTCCGATTCCACCGGCTGGCCGGTTCAAAGCATAAGTTGGTTCTTATGTTCCTTATGATTCCGGTGGCTTTGGAAGGTTATTTCATAACATTTCCCGATTATCCCGTATCGGCCGCTTTAGGACTTGCCGTTGCCGTATGGTCGGCCTGTGCACTGGCTCATATCAAAGACTCAAGACTATCACCATGGATATACGGCCTCTCCGTTCCGGTAATGTTCGTGATAGCCGGCGGACACGCTTTCACCATGGCCCTGTTACTGGGCTATCTGAAAAGAAAGGATGCTGCAGCAACCGTGATATGCCTTGTTGCGGGACTGATTGCAATGGCGCTGTGCGGAAGGTTTTATAATCTGACGCTGCTGCACACTTTCATCTGGCCCGTCTATCCCAAACATATTATCCCCGATAAAGGACTGCTCATACTGCAGCCGTTGCTGATACTGGCCGTGATGTCACTGAACCATCTGTTCTTCAGGATAGGTAAGGAACGCATTATGGTGGGTGTCTTATTGGGTATGGCGTTTTTAATTCAGGTGTTGTTTATAACCACTCGTGACAAGGAGTTGGAGAATGTGGTCAAGATAGGCACATTGGCATACAGAAATGAATGGAAAGAGGTGAAGGAAATGGCGGGTTCGAACGAGCCCAATATGTACCGTAACTTCTACTGGAATCTCTGTGGTGCACGTGAGGGCCGTCTTGCTGATGACCTGCTCAAAGGCCGATGGGGTTCCTCTTCCAGCAGCCTGTTCCTTTCAACCGGCAGGAATGACCCCTATTTCTCAATGATGTATTTTACCGATGCACTGCTGGAGATAGGCGATGTATCTCAGGCTACTGACTGCGCCCTTCTGGCACAGACCGTAATGCCGGGCCATTATTCCACACGTATGTTGCGAAGACTGGCCGAGATAGCGGTAGTGACAGGTGATTACGCAGTGGCTTCGAAATACCTTGACATCCTGTCCCGCACAAGGAATCACAGAGAGTGGGCCCGGGATTTGCAGGAGAGCATAAACCGTGATGAAATCCCGGAGCAGTATCTTATCTGGCGTTCCCGCACAGCTTCCAAGGACCATTTCTTCGGTCAGGGCGACATAAGGTCATCACTCAAGATAATAGCACAGGAGTCACCGTACAACAGGACTGCCATAGATTATCTGCTCTGTTCATTGCTCCTTGACAAGAATTTAAACTCGTTCATTGACTACTATGACAGGTATTACCTCAATGCGCTTGATCGAATTGTCAGAGTCCCCGATCTTTATCAGGAGGCTTTGATGGTTAATGTGAATTCCGACGAGTCGTTGAGGGCTACGGTAGAGAAATACCATATATCGCAGGAGGTGGTAGAAAAATTCATGAACCTGATGGCGGCCAGGGCAAGGTCCGAAAATGGAGAAGTACTTACCGAAGAGTCGGTTGGTACGTATTGGAACTATATCATGGCTGTCAAATTAATCAGCGGAAACCAGAGATGAGATACAGGATTATCATAATATCGGCTATTGCGGCATTTGTATTTGCAGGTTGTTCAAAAAGGGTGGCCGACACAGGTGCGGGCATGTTTCCGGATTACCGAGATGTCACCGTCCCCTGCAATATCGCACCGCTGAATTTCAGGACGGCCGGTTACAACAGCTCGGTCGTTGTCCGGGGAAGCAATGACAGCTATGAATTCAAGGGTCATAAAGGACTGGTAAAGTTTCCCCTGAAGAAATGGCGCAGAATGATGGAAGCCGAAAAAGGCAATACCGTGACTGTCACCGTAACGCCCCAAGGAAACGGCTATGGCGAATCCGACAAGATGGAGTTTACATGGACGATATCGCCTGAGCCGATAGACAAATATCTGAGTTACCGACTGATAGAACCTGCATATGAGGTTTGGAGCGGAATCCAGATTGAACAGCGTGACATGGAGAGTTTCGGCACCGTTCTGTTGGGTGACAACCGTAATGCGGAACTCTGCTGCATGAACTGTCACACTTCAAACCGTAATGGAACTACTTTCATGCACCTTCGCGGTTCAAAGGGCGGCACCATACTCAACCGTAACGGCAAACTGCAGAAACTGAACACCCGTACCGAGAATACAGGTAATACCGTCTATGGTGACATATCGGCCGACGGCCGTTACGGAGTGTTCACTACCGCCGACATTACATTTGCCATACACAGCCGGGTTGATATGAGAATGGAGGTGTATGACAAGCGCAGTGACCTGGTGGTGGTTGATTTTGACAACCTGACCGTTACCGAAAGTCCGGCCACTACAGGCGATGAGTATCAGGAGACATTCCCCTGCTTCTCGGCCGACGGAAAGATCATCTTCTTCTGCCGTGCCAGTCATCATGAACAACCGGACAGCATATCCGATATGCATTATGACATAGCGGTCATGCAGTTTGATCCTGAAACCGGAAAGATGGGAGACAGGGTGATTACCATTGTCCCCGCCGGCGAGAACCTGTCGTTCAGTCATCTCAAGACTTCACCCGACGGCCGCTGGCTCATGGCGACTGCAGCCAAGTACGGCACATTCCCGGTATGGCATAAGGAGAGTGACCTCTGGCTCATAGACCTGGAAACTCAGAAGATCGATCCTCTGGCCGGGGTCAATGCATACGGTGCCGATACCTATCACAGTTGGAGCAGTAACAGCCGCTGGGTGGTATTTGCATCCAAGCGTGATGATCTGGTGTACGGCCGTCCCTACATCGCGTATATCGGCCCGGACGGAACGACCGGAAAACCGTTCCTGCTTCCGCAAGAGGATCCGGACAAGTACACCACGACCCTCAAGTCGTTTAACCTTCCGGAGCTGTATCCTATATCAGAAGTGTATAGTTCACGCACTGTGGCTTCATTCTACAAGGATGTTGAAACAGAGCAGGTTCAATATAAACCATAATTATCATGGCTTACAAAAGATTCAGAATAGTTCTGTCCAAAGGGTGGACCCTGCTGGTCTGCACCTTTTCAGTAGCAGTCCTTGCCCTGACCGTTTCATGCCGTAGCAAAAAGGTAAACAAACAGGCAGAACCGGAACCCTCCGGTGACGAGCCGCCACGGGAAGCGGAAGATGTGAATATCCGCAGATCGGCCGATGATCTGGCTCCCATGCTCACCCTGCCCGGTGATTCAAAGGAGGTCAAGGATATGATTAATCAGGTCAATTCACTTAAAGATGAGTTGTCCGGCCGTATGAGTTCCGTTATCTACGGTCCTCCTGAAGTCATGCAGCGTCGCGCCCAGGAGAACAGGGATATGCGTGCCAGGATCGATTCACTCTCAAACGAAATAAACAAGGCCCGTAACAAGTAATGGATTGCAAACTCTCTCTCCCCAAAAGACTTATTCTTGAAACCGGCAGGGCTGCACTCAGGACCGAGGCGTTGGAGCATAAACTGACCCAACTCTTCTGGGAGTGTACTCTACGCTGTAATTTAAGCTGCCGTCATTGCGGAAGTGACTGCCGCAAGACCGCCGGAATGGAAGATCCTCCTATGAGCGATCTGCTGGGGGTGCTTGACAGTTGTCCCAAGGATTTTGACCGTGGCCGATGCGTAATCATTACAACCGGCGGTGAGCCGATGGTCCGCAAGGATATTCTCCAGGTGGGAGCCGAGATAAAGAAACGCGGTTTCCTGTGGGGAATGGTCTCCAACGGCATGCTGCTTACCCGTGAGAAGGTAAACGAACTTGTGGAGACAGGTCTTGACACCATAGGAATGAGTTTTGACGGATTTGAGGAGGAACATAACTGGATGCGTGGCAGTGACCTGAGTTTCAAGCGTGCCGATGCCGCCATCGACTGGTTCAAAGAACACAAGGGTCTTACCTGGGACCTTATCACTTGCGTGAACAAGCGTAACTTTGCATATCTGGATAAGTTCAAGGAGTATCTGATAAGCCGTGGAGTGAGACAGTGGCGAATCTTTACCGTAGCGCCTATGGGACGTGCCGCCGGTGATGATGACCTGATGATTTCCAACGAGCAGTACGTGCAGCTTATGAATTACATAGCATCCGTACGTCGTGAAGGCCGAATCCGTCTCAACTACTCTTGTGAAGGATTCCTGGGACCCTATGAAGGTGTGGTCCGCGACCATGTGTTCCGCTGTGTGGCCGGACTGTCGGTCGCTTCAATCAGATATGACGGCGCCATCTCCGGTTGCCTGAGCATACGCAGCGACTACAATCAGGGTAATATCCATACAGATAATTTCTGGGATCTGTGGGAGAACAGTTTCAAACTGTACCGCGACCGCAAGTGGATGAAAAAGGATGAGTGCCGCGACTGCAAGGTTTGGCGTTACTGCCAGGGCGGTGCCATGCACCTTCGTGACGGCGAAGGCAAGATTCTGACCTGCAATTACCTTAAGATCAAAAACGCTGGCGAATAAAAGGAAGTGATTTCCAAAAAATCGAAGTAAAAGTTTGCCTACATCCGCAAAAAGGCATAATTTTGCACCCGCTTAACAGCAATTAGAGGTAGATCCGCTAGCTCAGCAGGTAGAGCACATCCCTTTTAAGGATGGGGTCTCGGGTTCGAACCCCGAGCGGATCACCAACAAAAAAGGAATCCAAAATCATCTGAAAGCTCGCTTTCAAGGGATTTTGGATTCCTTTTTTGTTGTTTGATGTCCCGTGGCAGGGCAAGGGGTCATCAAATAAATGTGGGCTGATTTTCAGCCCACATTTGGTGATAACTCCAAGTATCTAATCCATATCCAAACCCAAATTGTAACGTTTATAAACTTTATAGGGCCACTTGGTCTTAAACAAAAGTCTCGCGTATTCCACATCAACTACAATCTTGCGTCCACGCTGACTCACTGCATCTTTGATTACATTAGACTTCAAGTAAGACGCTGTGGTTTTGCTACAATGGAACATTTCCATAATACCCGAGAGTCCGAATACGTATGTATGAGGTTTCTCTTCCTCTTCTTTTTCCTTCCTTTTTTTGTAAATTTCATCCATTACCTCTTTGAACTCGCCTACAGAGAGTGTGGCAAGTATCCTACTGTTTTTAACTTCCATTTTTCAAAATAGTTAATCGTTAATAATGTATATTGCTAACAGTTGGTAAGGCCTTTCCATTCCGTAACAATGCAAATATAAATAAAAAGCCGGTGCCACGCAGGCATCCGGCCTTGTTCCAACTTCATGTTCTTTTAATTAATTGTCGAAATTTTATGGGTGAAGCGGAACCTATTTTACAATCTTGATGGTGCGGTTGCCGGTTTTCAGCAGATAGATACCCGGTGTAAGGTCATTCAGGTCGAATGGCTTGTCACAACTGATGTTGGTGTGGGTCTTGACGGGGCGACCGCTCAGATCGTAGATGGTGTATGTGTCTTCAAACTGAAGTTTCTCTGCTTCAGAGAGCTTAAGGCTCTTGGTTGAACCGTCGGAATAGGTGGTAACGACGTTGCCGTCCTTGAATGCTATCTTGCGGAGATTGTCAAGTTCCAGATTCTGCGTGAGGCTGTCTTTGGCTGCAGACGCGGTATCCTGACTGAATGAAGGTACAGTCAGAAGGGCAGTCAGAGCAAAAAGGAGCAGCCTTCTCATAAGGTCAGAAATCAAATTTGTAACTCAGGCAGATGAATGAACCCGCAGGCTCGTCATCATCATGTTGGTTCTGCCACATGTACGCCACCTCAAAGTTATGCATTTTCTTGAAACTGAATTCAACACCTGCTGTTAATCTTGATTTTTGGGCAGTGAAGCCGTTGTCAAGGCCGTGGAACAGTTCATATGACACAAACGGGTCATACTTCCAGTGAGGAATGTCGTAATCCAGGCTTACCTTTGAACGGAGTACTCTCTTGTCGGATGCCGCTTTGACGGTTACATCGTTACGGATATAATAGTCAGTTCCGGTTATGTTGCGGTAACCTTTGCCCGCCCAGTTTGTCTGACCGTCATCATACCTGTATTTGTCAACATTATAACTCGCACTGTCAGTGTGGGTGAACTGGTAAGACTCACGCAGTGAAATCTTGAAACGTCCCACCTCCAAAGCAGCCTGCACTGAGGCCGATATGCGGTGACGCTTGTCAACATATGAGTCCTTCAGGTTGAAGTCATATTTGTTGTCCAGATAGTACTGGGGCTCCAACTTGTTTTCAACGCCTTCATCATCATCCTTGTACTTGGTTGACCAGTCGTTGTAGACGTTCATGAACTTGTATCCCAGACCGGCCTTTACGGTAAAGGTCTTGGCTTCGTTACGGTACAGGCGCTTGTCCAAAGAGAGACCTATGCTCCAACGGTCTGTATTCTTGAAATTGTCAGTCTGATAGTATTTGGCCTCGACTCCTGCGTCAAGACCTTTGGTTATCTTCTTCTCGACTCCTATGCTGCTGCGCAAGCCCCAGTTGGACTGGGCCGATATGGACGCAGACAAAACAAGCATGCTTACGGCTGTAAGAAATAGCTTTTTCATTTGATCTTACCGGTTTTCATTACAGAATCGATGGTGCCGAACTCATCCATGATGGGCTCGTAGTAGATCTTGATGATTGCCGAGTCCTTAAGGAAATCCACGTTACCAACCTCAATGCGGATGATCTTGAGGCCAAGACGTTTTTCCAGGTCGGCCTTGAGTTCATCCTCCTTTCCGTGTGCAACAAGTTTTACATTGTCATACTTGATGAGTTTGGAGGGAACATGCTTCATCCACTTGGTGTTCTCGCAGATGGCCAGGGCGATGATGAAAATCAGATTGGTGCCCAGGAGCTCGAAATAACTTACGCTCGTGGCCAGTCCGTTGATTGCCGCTACGGCAATGATTACGAACATATAGGTCATCTCACGGATGGGAACCTGTTCGGTTCGGTACTTGATAATGCCGAAAATGGCAAACAGACCCAGCGCGAATCCGATCTTGAGTTTTACTCCGCCCATCAGATAGATGAGCAGGAATATGCTCACTCCGATGATTGAGAATGTAAAGTAATAGTCACGTCTTTTGGCCTTGGGGTAATAGAATGCGTGAACGATGATTCCGATGGTAATCACGTTGATGAGGAGACGCATTACCATCTCCCATACGCTTGACCATGCAGGCCAGAACGGGGTTGCACCGAGTGATGAGAACAGGCCTTCGGCCTCATCGCCGAACAGCTCTTCCTCCTCGGATGCTGCTGCAGCCAGCTGGCTAAGTCCGCCCGCCAGCGGGGCTAAAAAATTCAAAAGCATATTGATGTCAGTTTTTCTATTTTCCTTATTCTTTCATTGAACATGTTGCGCTTGATTCCTGGTGTTGTCAGCGCCATTCCGATGCAGTACTTGCTGAATCCGCTCGGGAAGATACGGAGTTCACGCAACAGGTCCTGTATGGGTGAGTATGTATTGCCGTCACGTTTTACTTCAATCACCACCAGATTGTCCATGCTTTTATCCAGGCCGGTCTCCACATTATGGAACGATAGTTCGCGGTCTATGGTCAGGCGCTCTGTCTTGGCATTGTTCACCAGGGTTATACGCTTGAAGTGGTTTGCCACTTTCGGCATCATGTCACTAAGCGGTATGGGAAGCATTGCATGCTCCTGCAGGAACTCTGCAGCGCCCTCCTGCACGTATGTATCGGCCCCTGTCAGGTGGATGCGTTTTTTCTTGGTGCGTCCGTGGTTGTTCTTGAGTTTTACCTCAAAGAAATTGTCTCCGGTGTCAACATAAGTGCGGATGCGGACCTTCTGTCTTGTAAGACGTCCGTTATGGTGGTTCAGGTACATGGTGTTGAACCTGTCATCAAGATACTGGGTGGAATACTCCGACTGCCTGATTCCGTTTATGGACTGAACCATATACTGGTCCCTGGCCAGTTCAAGCAGCCTGCCAAGTTGATGTTCATTGGCCAGGTACTTGCTGTCAATCCTGTTCATGAGACGTATGGAAGACATCTCATCAAGGGATATGGTGTTGAATCCTTCAAGAATTTTTGCACAATCGGTCAGCATCAGGTCATTCTAATTTTATGGTGACGCAAATTTACTAATTAAATGCGGTTAATTGAAAGAAAATGGTTTATCTTTGCTTTATCGTAATAAAGTCAAAGTTATGTTAGATGTAAATATTTGTCTCAGCGAAGCTGAGGAGCAGATGGAAATGGCCATCATGCATCTTGAGGATGAGTTCGCCCATATCCGTGCCGGCAAGGCCAATATCCGCATCCTGGATGATATCCGTGTTGACTCTTACGGATCAATGGTTGCGCTCAACAACGTTGCAGCGCTTTCCACTCCTGATCCCCGTACCATCGCAATCCGCCCCTGGGACAAGAACATGATCAAGGTAATTGAGAAGGCTATCATCGACTCTGCAGTAGGAATCATGCCCACCAACAACGGTGAGGTTATCCGTCTGGCCATTCCCCCTCTCACAGAGGAGCGCCGTCGTGACCTGGTAAAGCAGAGCGGTAAGGTTAATGAGGAGTCCAAGATCTCCATCCGCAACAGCCGTCGTAACACTCTTGATATTCTCAAGAAGGCTCAGAAGGACGGACTCCCCGAGGATGCCGAGAAGGATGCCGAGGAGAAGCTCCAGAAACTTCACGACAAGTACATCAAGAAGGCCGATGAGCTCTTTGCCGAGAAGGAAAAGGAGATCATGACCGTCTAAGCTGCCCATGCGCGGATTAGTTATTCGTAATACAGGCAGCAGTTATCTGGTACGTTCAGATGACGGACGAGACCAGGAGTGCCGTATAAAGGGAACATTCCGCATCAAAGGCATAAAAAGTACAAACCCCGTAGCCGTCGGCGACTATGTGGAGTATGCTCCGGCACGTGAAGGCGAGCCGGCATACATAACAAATATTGAGGAACGCAGGAACTACATAATCCGGCGTTCCTCTAATCTTTCCAAACAGTCACACATACTGGCCTGCAACCTGGACCAGTGCATGCTGGTGGTTACCGTCAACCATCCGGTGACATCGACCGTTTTCATCGACAGATTCCTGGCATCGGCCTGGGCATACAGAGTACCGGTTATACTGGTATTCAATAAGTCGGACCTGCTGAATGAAGAGGATAAGGCAACATTGCAGGAGCTGTTCACGCTTTATAGGGAGATTGGTTATGACTGCATCCAGTGTGACGCCCTTCACGGTGACGGAACCGAAAACGTCCGTGCCGCCCTGAAGGACAAAGTCACTCTGATAGCAGGCAACTCGGGAGTCGGCAAGAGCACGCTCGTTAACCGCATATTGCCCGAACTCAACCAGCGCACCGGTGAGATATCCGAAAAACACGACACAGGTATGCACACCACCACATTCTCTGAAATGTTCCCCCTGCCGGAGGGAGGTTGGATAATCGATACTCCGGGCATCAAGGGATTCGGAACCTTTGACATGGAGCATGAGGAGATCAGCCACTATTTCCCCGAGATATTCAAATACTCAGCTGACTGCCGCTACGGCAACTGCATGCATACGAACGAGCCCGACTGCGCCGTGAAACGTGCGGTGGAAACGGGAAAGATACATATATCCCGATACACAAGCTATCTTAGCATGCTTGAGGATGAGGATGAAGGAAAGTATAGGAAGGATCTTTAAGACTTATCTTTTTTTGCGGAAGAATTCCTGCACAAATTCTGCGCATTCATCGGCCATTATACCTGATGTCACTTCTGTTTTGGGATGAAGTGCTTTGGGTGCAAAGAGCGAATATCCGCGTTTCTCGTCACTTGCTCCGTAAACCAGACGCTGTAACTGGGACCAGCCTATGGCTCCTGCGCACATGGTGCAGGGCTCAAGGGTTACATAAAGTGTGCATTGATCGAGATATTTGCCTCCAAGATATGAGGCGGCGGCTGTGATAGCCTGCATCTCGGCGTGGGCAGTGACATCAGTGAGAGTCTCTGTGAGGTTATGTGCACGGGCTATCACCATACCCTTGCATACCACCACGGCTCCTACCGGTATCTCACCTTCGGAGGCAGCGGTCTTTGCCTCATCCAAGGCCATTTTCATGAACCTGATATCCTGCTCCTCCTGTGTCATCGGCGCATCTCCTGTTCGTTGAACAGAGTAGGATAATCCTGATCCAGATTCTTGATGATGAAAGTGATGAGAGTCTCTCTCATCCAGCGGCTACGGTTTCCTATCCTGTATTTACGCAGATAATTTTCAATTGTCTGCTTCTCGTCGGCATTGACCAGGAAACTGTAACGCTCGTTTCTTACAGAATGTTCCTTCTTATCCATAATTACCTACGAAGATATTGATTTTAAGCCACAATGCCACAGATTATCGTTAAATTTGCGTTATAAAACCTATAGGCTATGGCAAAACACAACATTTTGGGAAAAGAAGGCGAGAACTATGCGGCCGACTACCTTGACGAGCAGGGTTATGAGATTCTGGATCGCAACTGGATGTGCGGGCACAAGGACCTGGACATAGTGGCATCCAAGGAAGGAACGCTGGTGTTCGTCGAGGTCAAAACACGAAGCACCATGGATTGGGGAGACCCTGAGGAGGCGGTAAATGAAAAGAAGATAAGGAATCTGGTTCATGCGGCCGATGCCTACATACGTTACAACCGCCTTGACATGGATGTGAGGTTTGACATTATATCCATCATAATGGATGACACGGGATTTTATAGAGTTGAACATATAGAACAGGCGTTTTTTCCGCCGGTGGAATGATGAAAAATATCAAATGGCACAGGAGTGACAGCATAGGTTCTACCAACACCTATCTGCGAGAGTTGAAGGGCGGTGATCCCGCTTTTGAATATGAGGTGGCTGTATCCTCTTTCCAGACTGCGGGACGTGGCCAGAAGGGCAATACCTGGGAGTCTGAGGCCGGAAAGAACCTGCTGTTCAGCATACTTGCACATCCGGGAAACCTTAAGGTCCAGGAACAGTTCTACATCTCTGAGGCTATAGCACTTGCGGTATCGGACAGCGTGATGGAGGCCATCGGCCCCGAGTATGCCGGCGATGTATCGGTGAAATGGTCAAATGATGTCTATTGGAAGGACTACAAGATGGCTGGTATTCTGATTGAGAACACGCTACAGGGCAGCTCCATCCTGGATACGGTTGCAGGTGTAGGACTGGATGTCAATCAGGAGGTTTTTGTAAGTGATGCCCCCAACCCTATATCACTTAAGAACATCACAGGTAAAGAGTTTGACCTGGAGGCACTTTTAAATGACATAATTTCCCGTTTCATCGGCTATATGGAGCTCCCGGCCGGCAGGCGTCCTGAGGTGGACCGTCTGTACCGAAGCCGTCTTTACCGTCGCGAAGGAATTCACGGATTCCGCGATGGAAACGGCGAATTCAGAGCCTCGATAGAGGGCATCCGTCCCGACGGCTGTCTGATGCTGCTGACTGACGACGGTGAACACAGGGTATATGAATTCAAGCAGGTTCAGTTCATCCTGAATGAAAAATGACTACATTCGCACAACGAAACAACTTATAATATGGCAAGGTTTAAAAGGATATTGCTCAAGCTCAGCGGCGAGAGCCTGATGGGTGAGCAGAAATACGGAATAGACGAGAAACGTCTGGGTGAGTATGCACAGCAGATAAAGGAGATTCACGACATGGGCGTGCAGATAGGCATCGTGATTGGCGGCGGTAACATTTTCCGCGGTCTCAAGGGTGCAGGTAAGGGCTTTGACCGTGTCAAGGGTGACCAGATGGGTATGCTGGCAACCGTAATCAACGGTCTGGGACTGAGTTCGGCACTGACATCAATTGACTGCCCCAACAAGGTGCTCACCGCCATCCGCATGGAGCCCATCGGGGAGCTCTACTCAAAGTGGAAAGCCATTGACGCAATGGAGCAGGGACAGGTAGCCATCCTGGTTGGAGGTACCGGCAATCCTTACTTCACCACCGATACCGGTTCATCACTGCGCGGAATTGAGATCGAGGCCGATGTAATGCTCAAGGGTACCCGCGTGGACGGTGTTTACACCGCAGATCCCGAGAAGGATCCCACAGCTGTAAAGTTCGATGAAATCACATTTGATGAGATTTACAACCGTAACCTCAAGGTGATGGACCTTACCGCCACCACAATGTGTAAGGAGAACGGTCTGTCAATCTACGTCTTCAACATGGATATACCCGGTAACCTCAAGAAGGTGATAGCGGGTGAGCCGATAGGCACTCTGGTGCACAAGTAAAAATGAAGGGGAGCCCGATCGGCTCCCCTTTCTTTTATTTCTTCTTTACCTCTTCAAAATCCACATACTCTCCGTCGGAGTCTGAGTAGACTTTCTTTTTCTTGCGGTCCCGACGGCGAATGGTCTGCTCTCCCTGCGAACGGTCTCCTTTGCGGAATAATCCTACTACTGCGTTAAGGAATGATGCCAAAAGGTCGCGCGCAAACGTGAGTACTGCAAGCAGCACAAACATCAGGATGAAAAGTATTATGAGAGCTAATGTAACCATCTGTATCCGTTTTCAACTATGACGGCAAAAAGCTTGCCTTGTTAATCAATGCTGACCTTTTGTCAGAATTGACAGTATGATATACCAGCCTATTACTGCGGCAAGTCCTCTTTCCTGAAGCAGGACGATGATAACGACGGAAACGATCAGGAATATGAATCGGATCTTGTTGTCGGCCCATTTGAGACTCTTGAACTTGAGTGAGAACATGGGAATCTCACTTACCATAAGTCCTGCAAACACTATAACGAGAATGCCTACAATCCAAGGTGCAGCGGGTACTGCGCTAAGGTCAAGCTGGAACAGACCGCACCAGAAAAGGGCGTTGGCGGGAACTGCCAGACCCAGGAACGATGATGTCTGGCGTTCGTCTATATTGAACTTGGCAAGACGGAGTGCTGCGAACACTACCAGTGCCAATCCTATGTACGGATAGATGGTTTCAAGAGCCTGACAGCCATAATTGAACTGGCGCAGTGTCATAAGACATAACATGGCTGGAGCCAGGCCGAATGTGACAAGGTCTGCCAGTGAATCCAGCTCTTTGCCTAACGGGGAGTATGCCTTGATGAGTCTGGCGGACAGGCCGTCGCAGAAATCAAAAAGCGCACCGGCAACAACCCAGATCAGGGTGTGCCATGCGTCGGCATGGAATGCGGCCATCACAGCCATGCATCCTGAAAGCAGGTTGCAGCATGTAATGGTATTGGGAATATGTCTTGTAATGCGGTTTGCCATTTCTTACGATAGTTTTGCCAGGATGGTGATATCGGCCGTAACCTTCTGGTTCAGTTTTACGCAGACCAGAGAATCAACGGGGAGATATACGTCAACCCTGGAACCGAATTTTATGAATCCCATGTGGCGGTCAATCCTGGCCTCGTCACCGGGTTTGCAGTATGTTACCACTCTGCGTGCAAGGGCGCCGGCTATCTGGCGGAGCATGATCTCCTTGCCTTCGGGGGTCTTGATGACTACCAGCGAACGCTCGTTCTCTGTGCTTGCCTTGGGCTTGAAGGCGGCATGGAAATTACCGTCCTGATGCTCGGATTTGATGACTGTTCCGTTTACGGGGAACCAGTTGGCATGAACGCTGTAGATGCTCATGAAAATGGACACTACTATGCGGCGGTCATTGAAATAGTCAGTCTCGTCAACCTCCTCAATAGCCACGATTGTACCGTCGGCGGGTACTACAACGACCTTCTCCTGATCATCGCTGGGGAAACGTCTGACGGGGTTCCTGAAAAAATTAAGAAAAAACCAGACAAACAGAAGTGTTATGCCAAGTGCCACGTATGACCACCAGCCTACTATAGGCGGTATCAGAAACAGCGGCAGGTTGATTACGAAGAAAAGGATTGCCACGATAGTGAGTGTGGTCTTTCCTTCGGGATTTATTGTGGTATGTTTTCCGTTGTTTTCGGCCATATCATATATCTGTGTTGACTGACAAAGATAGGACATTTCAGTAAATAATGGCATACTTATTGTATTGTATTTTTAAGCGGGGTTTTTTGTTGAAAACTTTGAGGTGCTCTTGATGGTCTCGCTTTTCAAATGAAAGTAACTTTAAAAAAATTTTCAGTTCGCAGGCATTATGCAGGAATTCGTCCATCTTCACGTCCATACGCAGTACTCTCTGCTTGACGGCCAGACTAACATTAAAAAGTTGGTTGACAAGGCTATAGCAGATGGTATGAAGGGCGTTGCCGTAACTGATCACGGCAACATGATGGGCATTAAGGAGTTCAAGAACTACTGCGACAAGGTGAATGAAAAACTAAAGGAGGAGGGCAAGCATTTCAAACCCATCATAGGCTGCGAGGTCTATGTGGCACCCCGCCGCAAGGAGCAGCGTGACAGCAAGGAACTGGACGGCGTCAACTACCACCTTATACTTCTTGCCAAGAACGAGAAGGGCTACCATAACCTGATCAAGATTGTGTCACGTGCCTGGATGGACGGTTTCTACTTTCATCCCCGTACAGACAAGTATGATCTGGAGAAGTACCACGAAGGCATAATATGCTGCTCTGCATGTCTGGGCGGTGAGGTACCCAAACTCATCACCGCAGGTAAGTTAGAGGAGGCCGAGAAGACGATCCAGTGGTTCCACAACCTTTTCGGTGAGGACTACTATCTGGAACTTCAGCGTCACAAGGCCACCGTACCCAACGCCAACCATGAGACATTCCCCCTGCAGCAGAACGTGAACAGGCATCTCATTGAGATGTCACGCAAGTTCGGCATCAAGCTGGTCTGCACCAACGACGTCCATTTCCTGGATGAGGAGAATGCCGATGCCCACGAACTGCTCATCTGCCTATCTACCGGACGTACTCCCGATGACCCCAACCTGATGCGCTATTCAAAACAGGAGTGGTTCAAGACCACAGAGGAGATGAACGCACTGTTTGAGGATGTGCCTGAAGCGCTAGCCGGAACCGTCGAGATTCTGGACAAGGTCGAGGAGTACTCCATCAACCATCCGCCCATTATGCCGAACTTTGCCATCCCTGTGGAGTTCGGAACAGAAGATGAGTACCGTCAGCGTCTAACCGAGGAGGACCTCTTCAAGGAGTTCACCTGCAATGAGCATGGCGAGACCGTCATGTCCAAGGAGGATGCCGACAAGAAGATCAAGAAACTGGGCGGCTATGACAAACTGTACCGTATCAAACTGGAGGCCGACTATCTGGCCGAACTCACCTTCAAGGGAGCCAAGGTCCGTTACGGTGACCCCATACCCGAGAGCGTGATGGAGCAGCTCAAGTTCGAGCTCCACATCATGAAGACCATGGGTTTCCCGGGATACTTCCTCATTGTGCAGGACTTTATCAATGCAGCCCGTACTGAGTTGGGAGTTTCGGTAGGACCGGGTCGTGGATCGGCCGCCGGATCGGCTGTTGCATATTGCCTTGGAATCACCCAGATAGACCCCATCAAGTACGACCTGCTGTTTGAGCGTTTCCTCAACCCTGACCGTATATCACTTCCTGATATCGACGTTGACTTTGATGATGACGGCCGCGGACGTGTGCTCCAGTGGGTTACTGAGAAATACGGCAAGGAGAAGGTTGCCCATATCATCACTTACGGCACCATGGCTACCAAGATGGCCATCAAGGATGTAGCCCGTGTGCTTGAGGTTCCGCTGGATATATCCAACAACCTCTGCAAGGCTATCCCTGACCGTCTGCCCGATGATGCCAACGGCAAGCCCCGCAAGATGAACCTGAGCAATGTGCTGGACTGTGTCCCTGAATTGCAGCAGGCAGCCGCATCGTCCGATGAGAAACTGCGCAAGACCATCCAGTTTGCCAAAATGCTTGAGGGTAACGTACGCGGCACAGGCGTTCATGCCTGCGGTACCATTATTTGCCGTGATGACGTGACTGACTGGGTGCCTGTATCGTGGGCTACCGATAAGGATACCGGTGACCGTCTGCTGGTAACACAGTATGAGGGCAGCGTGATTGAGGATACCGGTCTTATCAAGATGGACTTCCTGGGACTTAAGACCCTCTCCATCATCAAGGAGGCCGTTGAAAACATAAAGACAAGTCTTGGTATCGACCTCAACATTGATACCATACCCATTGATGACAAGAAGACCTTCCAGCTCTATTGCGAGGGCCGCACCATAGGAACATTCCAGTTTGAATCGCCCGGAATGCAGAAATACCTGCGTGAATTGCAGCCGTCAGTGTTTGAGGACCTGATAGCCATGAATGCCCTCTACCGTCCGGGCCCCATGGATTATATTCCTGACTTCATTGACCGTAAGCTGGGCCGCAAGCCTATTGAGTACGATATCCCCGTAATGGACCGATACCTCAAGGATACCTACGGCATCACTGTTTATCAGGAGCAGGTCATGCTGCTGTCACGTCTGCTGGCCAACTTCACCCGCGGTGAGAGTGATACCCTGCGTAAGGCCATGGGTAAGAAACTCAAGGACAAGCTGGATCATCTCAAACCCAAGTTCATTGAGGGCGGTAAGGCCAACGGCCATGACCCGCAGGTACTCGAGAAGATATGGGCCGACTGGGAGAAGTTCGCATCATACGCGTTCAACAAGTCTCATGCCACATGCTACTCATGGGTGGCTTACCAGACCGCATACCTCAAGGCAAACTATCCGTCACAATACATGGCAGCGGTTCTTAGCCGTGCGGGTGATATCACTGAAGTCACCAAACTGATGGACGAGTGCAAGGCCATGGGTATAAACGTACTCGGACCCGATGTGAACGAGAGTGTGCCGCGCTTCGGTGTCAACGCCAAGGGTGATATCCGATTCGGCATGGCATCGGTCAAGGGCGTGGGCGAGAATGCGGTATCGGCCATTGTAAGCGAGCGTAAGGCTAACGGTCCGTACAAGAGCATATTCGACTTTGTACAGCGCGTGAACCTGAGCGCCTGCAACCGTAAGAATATCGAGAACCTGGCCATGGCAGGAGCGTTTGACTGCTTCCCCGAGATAAGGCGTGAGCAGTTTGTACAGCCCTGCGGCAAGAACGAGGTGTTCAGTGATGTACTGGTGCGTTACGGTACCAAGTACCAGACAGACCGTATGGAGTCACAGTTCTCTCTGTTCGGTGATATGGGTCATACCGATCTGATTGCCACACCTGCCATCCCCGATGCACCGGAGTGGCCGCTACTGGAGCGTCTCAACAAGGAGAAGGAACTGGTGGGTATCTATCTGTCGGCTCATCCTCTGGACGAGTACAGGGTTATTCTTGAGAATGTATGCAACGTCAGCGTAACCCAGCTCGAGGACCGTCAGGCCCTGGTTAACAAGGATCTGATAATGGGCGGAGTGGTGACCGGTGTCCGTGAGACCCGTACCAAGACAGGCAAGCCATGCGGATTTACTCGTATTGAGGATTTTACGGGTTCATCTGAGATAGCACTGTTCGGAGAGCCCTGGCTTAAGTGGGCCAACATGATGAAGGAGGGTAACTACCTCTTCATCAAGGCCAAGTGCCAGCCCTACAAGTACAATCCAGAGAGGGTGGACTTTGTAATCAACTCCATCGAACTGCTGCAGGATGTCAAAGATGACGCGATAAGTTCGTTGACACTGACCATGCCGGTATCGGAGCTTGACAAGGAGTTTGTAAGTGATCTGGACACACTTACCGGAACAGAAGGCAAGACTATGCTGAAATTCGTGCTGACAGACCTGACATCACCGGACAACAAGGTGTCGCTGTCATCGGCCACAAGGAAAATAACCGTGACGCAGGAGCTCATGGATTATTTGAAAAAGAGAGAATCAATCAATTATTCATTCAATCAATAAACATCAGATTATGGAATTGGAAATCACCAGTCAGAATTTTGATGAGATCAAGCAGCAGGGCAAACCCGTGCTGGTTGATTTCTGGGCAACATGGTGCGGACCCTGCAAGCGTCTGGGACCCATCATCGAGGAATTGGCTGCCGAATATGACGGCAAGGCTATCATCGGCAAATGCGATATAGAGGAGAACGATGAACTTACCGAGCAGTTCGGTATCATGAACGTTCCTACCGTAGTGTTCCTGAAGGATGGCAAGGAGGTTGACCGCGTTGTCGGCCTGGCCATGAAGAACGTTTATCAGGATAAACTTAACGCTCTGCTCTGATTATGGCACAGGATGAATTCCTTGAGGATGACCTTGACGATCAGAAGACCGTCGAGTACATCAAGAACACGCTGCCTCAGGACCTGAAGGACAAGTACACCGATGACATCCTCTTTTACATACTGGATGTAATCAACGACTACTTCACCACCAGTGGCGTGTTGGACCAGGAGCCCGATGCAGACGGCTGCATTGACATTGACAATGATGCACTTGTTGCATATATAATCAAAGAGGCCAAGAAGGACAAGATTGGTTCCTTCCCGGCCGATGAGATCATCCTCATTGTCGAGGCTGAAGCCGACTACGTTGACTCCTTAGGGGAATAATCTGTATTACAGAGTAATAGTACGTGAACCATCACTGTTTTCGGTGATGGTTACTTTTTTTGCGTCCAGCGGAAGGAGTTCCTCAACCAGTTCGGGCCACTCGATGAAGCAGAGTGCTCCGCTGTAGAAATAATCCTCATAACCCAGGTCATAGACCTCCTCCAGTTTCTTGATGCGGTAGAAGTCAAAGTGGTAGATGAGTTCGGCGGTAGTTTCGGAACGGTATTCGTTGATGATGGCAAAAGTAGGGGAGTTGACCTCATCCTCTACGCCCAGCAGTTTGCACAGGGCCTTGATGAATGTGGTCTTGCCGGCTCCCATCTTGCCGTAGAATGCGAATACGGTATCGTCGCCCATCACCTTTATGAACTCACGGGCTGCCTCTTCTATATGATCAAGATCCTTTATGGTTATTGTGGTCATTTCTTTTTGGGGTTAAGTGTTATGAAAGGTATTATCATCTCCTCAAGCGAGACGCCTCCGTGCTGGAATGTCTCCTTGTAGAACGATGCGTAGTTATTGAAGTTGTTCTGATATACAAAATAGTCATCCTCGGTGCAGAAGATGTATGATGTGCTCACGTTGGGTGAGGGCAGGTGGGCCTTGAGGGGCTCGCTTATCTCATACACTTCCTTGGGGTTGAATCCCAGGTTCTTGCCCAGCTTGTAGCGCAGGTTGGTGTTTGTGGTGCGGTCACCGGCAATCTTGACGGCATGACCAACCATTATACTGCCGTGATCTGTCGTGATCATCACCTTACGTCCTGTGGCAGCCATTGAACGGAACAGTTCACGTATTGATGAGTGGCGGAACCAGGACAGGATAAGACTGCGGTAGGCGGCCTCGTCATTTGCCAGTTCACGCATCATGCGCGAATCGGTCTTGGCGTGTGACAGTATGTCAATGAAGTTCACAACAACCACGTTCAGGTCATTCTGAAGCAGATTGTTGAACTGGCCTATCAGTTTATCGGCCGATGCGGAATCATTTACCTTGTTATAAGAGAAGGTGTCCTTGCGGCGGTAACGGTCTATCTGGGTCTGAATAAGCGGTGACTCGTTGATGTTCTTACCCTCCTCGGAGTCTTCATCGACCCACAGTTCCGGGAACATACGGCTTATCTGCTCAGGCATGAGTCCTGAGAATATGGCATTACGTGAGTACTGTGTGGCAGTGGGCAGAATGCTGTAGTAAAGCTGCTCATCAAAGGTGAACAGTTCGGCAAGTTCCTGGCTCAGGATTTTCCACTGGTCATAACGGAAGTTGTCCATCACTATCAGGAACAGTTTCTCGCCGCTGTCCAGAGTGGGAAATATGAATTTCTTGAACAGGTCCGGACTCATGACGGGACTCTTCTCACGGTCATTCATCCAATCCATGTAGTTGCGCTTGATGAACTTGGCGAAGGCGGCGTTGGCCTCGGTCTTCTGCATCTTGAGCATATCGTGCATGGAGCTGTCGGCCTCTTTGAGTTCGAGTTCCCAATAAACCAACTGGCGATAGACCTCTATCCAGTCATCGGCCGTCAGTGAGTCGTTGATCTGCATGCTCAGGCGGCCGAAACTCTGCTGGTAGTTGCGGTCTGTCTCGGCAGTGACTATATCACGTTTGTGGATATTCTTCTTGAGTGACAGGAGTATCTGGTTGGGGTGGACGGGTTTGATGAGGTAATCGGCAATCTTGGAGCCGATGGCCTGGTCCATGATGTTCTCCTCCTCACTTTTGGTTACCATCACGACGGGGATGTTGGGATCCATCTCCTTGATGTGCGACAGAGTCTCCAGTCCGCTCATGCCCACCATGTGCTCATCGAGCAGTACCAGGTCATACTGGCGCTGACGGCACATGTCCAATGCGTCATGACCGTTGGTTACGGTATCCACCTCATATCCCTTGTTCTCAAGGAACATGATGTGAGCCCTGAGCAGGTCGATCTCATCGTCGACCCAGAGCAGTGTCCCGCTTTTATTCTCCGTCTTCTCCATCGTCGGTATATTCTTCAAAGAGTGTGGCTCCGTCAATGTCAAACTCCGGTATGTTCAGGAAATGCTCCTCATAGAACTCCTGATAGTCGTTGAAACTGAAGTGCTTGAGAAGTGTCTCCAGGTTCTTGCGCGTTATCACGACTGCCTTTATTCCGCTCAGCTTGCTGGCCATATCGGCGTCGTCATACAGGTTGCGTTGATAGACGTAAGCCTCGTC
Source organism: Bacteroidaceae bacterium (assembly GCA_017557635.1). Classification (GTDB taxonomy): domain Bacteria; phylum Bacteroidota; class Bacteroidia; order Bacteroidales; family Bacteroidaceae; genus Colenecus. Next base: position 412,165 of record JAFYYH010000021.1, read on the forward strand.
AAAGTTAAGAAATTCTCCGACTATCATCATGCCAATTCCCTGCTGAGTTTCAAAACTGATGTCAAAGTTACGCATCATGTAGTTCGTGAAGTTGAAACGGGCCACCTCAAACAGCAGTTGATTCTGGTTGAGTTCTCCCTCCGGATATGCCAACAGGAATATGAACGGCTCGTATCGTTCGTCGCTGAACTGGGGCAGCAGGCTGTCCGGCTGGCTCTCTTCGGCCGTACCGTTACGGCGGTCCCAGATTGAACTGAATGATGTGGACTGGAGTATCTTTCCGTTCTGAATGCCTTGTGCAATCAGACCTGCAAGTTCACTTATCTCGTTCTGCGGATATTTGTTTACTATCTCTTTGAGTTTGACAAGGAATGTGTCAGTCTGTCCCTCCTGAAGGTCGACTGCGGCATCCAGGAACATGAACTTGGCGCGGTGCTGTCCCTTGGGATATCTGCCGGCCGATATGTCGCAGTTGTTCCTTACGGTCATACGGTCACCGTTACGGAATGCGTCATAAGTGACAACATAGATTGAATCCTCGCGGTGCTTTCCGTAGCGGGCGTTGTCAATATAGTCGGGATCACATACCATGATGGTATAGTCACTCTCGGGGTACAGCCTCTGCATGCGGCTGCGGCAACTGTCGGCCTGGTCGAACCTGCCCCACAGTGAGTACATGAGGTATAGGTTGTACATTGCCTCGGGGGCCTCCTGTGCCTGAGGATAATCATTGGTGATGCGTGTGAGTGATGACTCTGCATCCGGGTATTCGGTAAGACGGTCCTTGTAGATGATTCCCTGCTGAAGTAGTGCCTCTGTTATGAGTTCATCGGACTTGATCCTGTCCTCCTCGGAATAGGGAATCTGCTGCAGGTAATACTCCCGTTTGTACGGGTCAGTCTCCTGCTCTACATAACTCAGTGAGTCCACAATGATGTCACCCAAGGTGTCTGGTTCCAAGTCATAAATACCGTCAGGGCCGATGTCGGCAGTCTGGTCCATGGGCGCGAGAGTGGTCTTGTTGGACCTGCGCCAGTTGTCCTCCAGCTTGCGGTCACCCCACTGCTTTATGAACTCTTTCTTTCCGCGAGTGACGGCATTGGTGTTATAGAAATACCACTGTCCTGCCTGGGCATCGTCATCAGTCTGTAATGAGAGTTCCGATGAGGCACCTTTGCGTGCGGCTTCCTTCTCTTCCTTTTTACGGCGTTCCTCCTCAAGGCGGTCCTGCTCTTTGACATCTTCAATCACTTTGTCGATGATGGCGTAGAGCCTCTCTTCAGGGAGTGTGGAGAGCCATTGCAGACTATCCTGGAGTTTGATGGTCTCGGAACATCCCACCAGATCCTCCAATACCTCGGAGCGTAGTTTAACGGTCGGGTACTCCTTATGTGTATTACCAATCATTCCGACAGCCTGTGAATAGCAGCGGGACGCGTTGGGATAATCCTTCATGTTCCAGTAGAGGTTTGCCATGGTGAGCAGGAGAATTCCCTTCTCCGGCGATGCCTTCTCACCCTTTTCGGCACCCTCGTTGTACAGACGCAGGGCACTCACGGTATCACCGCGCATAAGATGGATGTTACCCATCGCATAATAGACCTGATCCAGTTTCTCCTTGTTGTTGGGATCACGCTCCATGCGCCTGAGCTTCTTCATGATCTTGCGCAGGTTGCCGTTTTCGGCCATGGTCTCGGTCTGTTGTATGCGGGCGTGGAAGGCAATCTCATGAGGCGGGCTCATGCGGATGACCTTGCCGAACATACGGTATGCGTCATCATTGCGGTCAGTGGTCTTGTAAAGCTGTGCAAGCAGGTATCTTTCACGTATGCGTTGCAACTTGCTCACTCCCTTGCGGTTTATGGCCTCTTCCAACAGCGGTATGCCCTCCTCGTAACGCTCCTGATTCAACAGATGTGACGCGTAACGGGTCTGATAATCCAGGTGTCGGGCAAGGTTAGTCTTGGTCTGACCTGAACGCTGGAACAGTTCTTCGGCCTCATAGTTCCAACCCAGCTCGGAATAGCACTGGGCCATCTTGTACTGTGCCTCGGCTACAATCTCCGGCTCGTCAAAATAGAGTTTGGTGATGTATGAGTAGGTGCTTGCGGCCTCAATGAAATCACCCTTCTGGCGCTGGGCATCGGCCATGAGGAACCATGCATGCCACAGGAAAGGATTGTATTCGTTCTTGTTCTGGAACGCTTTCTCGGATTCGGTTGGCGTGCCTTTCTTTTTCTTGGGCTTTGCGGTAATGGAATGCAGTTTGATGCCCTTTTGTGCCTTCTCTATGGCAATGTCATAATTTGAGGAGCCGCGGCCGCGGATTCTCTGGTCACTTATGGGATCAAGGTCAAGAATTTCCAGCAGATTGTCCTGCTTGCCTTTTTCCTGTGACTCGAATGCTTTCTGATAGGCTTGGCTGCCGTTGAAATAGACGTTGTACTTGGTTACCATTGCCTGGTAAGAACGCGAGGCGGAAGTGTTGCGGGATGTGGAACAGCCGGTCACCACTGCAAGCAGCGGTAACATAAATATGAATATGGCTGTCCTGGTCCTTGTCATCCGGTTATACTTCGTTCATCATGGAGTAGCACTCCTCCTTAAGTTCGTCAGGCAGTTCTATCTCCCTGGCCTGGAGGCATTCCATCCACTCTCTGACCTCTTCCTGCTGCATGGTATACATGACGTACCGGAACTCTTCGACCTCCTGGTCAGTGTATCCGTCTGAACTGCGTCCCTTGAAGCGGTCCAGGTCCTCGTCGTCAAAATACTGTGCACTGCGCAAACGGGCTTCGGCCAGTTTCTGCTTCTCACATACCGCATGCTTGCCGCAGCACTCACCTGCAGGTATTTCCTGCTCGGGCTGCTGAGCCTGTTCCTGGTTGAGTCCACGTGTCTTGTTCCACCTGTCAAGATAAAACAGAACAAACATAAGAAGCAGTACAACTGCACAGATATAGTATATCATACTATTATAACGAAATACTTGATGCTAAATTGCGAAAGTACAAAATCAAATTAAAAAACGAGGACGATTTCTCGTTCTCGTTTTTTCTTCCAGTCGAAAAATCGAATTAAAAAACGAGGACGATTTCTCGTTCTCGTTTTTTTAACCAGTCGGGGTGACTGGATTCGAACCAGCGACCACACGCCCCCCAGACGCGTACTCTAAACCGGGCTGAGCTACACCCCGCTGACGGTTTCAGGCCTTACGGCTTTCAAAACCGGCGCAAAGGTATCTCTTTTTATGATATTATCCAATAAATCCCACAATTTTATTTTGAAGATTTCTTAATCTCCTTAATCTTGGCTTTAACGGGTGCCTTTTTTCCGGGGTCATTGATGATGGCAGGCAGCAACATGAAGTTCTCCAAAGGCTTGGCCTCGGTGAATCCCATGGGCACCGTATGGCCGTTCTCATTGTACTCAAAGCCTACAAAATATCTGGCAAAGGGGTTCAGACGCTCAGTTGAAAACACCGTTGTGATGGAGTATGTCTGGCCCGGCTTGATCTTTATCTTCTTTGCGGCCAGAACCTGAGCGCTTGATTCACGCTCTACGATTCGGAGGAATATCGGACCTACGTAGACGCTGTCTCCCTCATTGGTTACCTGAAAGGTTACATAACCTTCATCACCGACGTGGAGTCCGTCAAGACCTAATTCAGGGTCACTGCACATCTTGAGGTTCTTGCCGAAACTGGGAAAACTGATGAATTGGGCATTAGCTGTGACTGCAATCATAGCGGTCAGCAGAAGTGAAAACAACTTCTTCATAAGCATAATCGACAGATAGTTCTTATCAAAGATATTGCAAAGATTTGCAATTGTCAAGAAAACGGAGGTTTTTAACCTTCGCGGCAGAAATCAAGCATTTCCAGAAACAGGTGGGCGCTGACACGGCATTGGCAAAGAGAACCGTCCGGGCCGGGGAGCAGGGCATCGGCCTCATCCTGTCCGTTCAGGCACTCCTCTTTGAGACTGTCATACCATTTGCAGTCAAGGATTACAGGGCCGAACTGCTCTCGGGCGGAATACTGGATGCTACGCAGTTCCGATGAACTGAGACCGCATAGGGCAAATCCAAGGTATGATGCGCCAACCGCACCCCATGCACAGGCTGCGCCGTCCGGGTAGGTGCGGCCGTGTTCAGCTGCTGCCTTGCTGAAGGCCTGCTGGAGAACCGTAGAGAACCTTATTGCTTCCATTGAGTGCAAAAATAATATAAATGAAGTGAGTATGTGCATGTTCCGATTAAACCATTTGATAACTCTAATGTCAAAAAGTTACACTTCGCGCTTATGAGGAAAGCATTTCTGTTACTGACCATATTTTCACTGCTCATACCGACGGTATGTGCCGCTCAGAAAGAGAAAACCAAACTGGACGGAAAGGTGTCTGTCAATGCCCATATCATTGACGGCTCTACCACTGAGAATATGCCTCAGGTGACTGTCCAACTCTTTGAATTACCCGATACCACTTTTTTATATGGAACCGTAACCGACAATGAGGGATGGTTCAATATCAAGAAGGTTCCAGTAGGTGAGTTCCTGCTGCGCTATTCATTCATGGGCTATTCAACCCAGGAGTTCAGTTTCAAGACTGTCAAGGAGGACCGCGAGCGTGCACTTGGCGTTTTCAGGTTGTATGAACAGAGCATCATGCTGACAGAGGCCGTCATTGAGGACGCTCTCCCGCCTACCCAGGTGGTAGATGATACGCTGATGTTCAACGTGAGCGCATTCCGTGTACCGGAAGGATCGGTACTTGAGGAACTTATCAAGCGTCTTCCGGGTGTCGAGGTCGATGAGAACGGAGGTATCACGGTAAACGGCCGCCGCGTATCACGTATCCTTGTGGACGGTCAGGAATATTTCGGCAATGACCAGCAGATGGCTACCAAGAACCTCCCGGTAAATATCATACGCAGAATCAAGACATACCAGCGTCAGAGTGACCTGGCCCGTATAACCGGTATCGATGACGGCGAGGAAGAGACGGTCATGGACCTTGAGATAAAACCCAATATGCGTAACGGCTGGCTGCATAACATTGACGGTGGCATAGGAAAGCCGGTGGGCAAGAACGACTATGGAGAGTGGGTCAAATATCTCTATTCGGGCCGATACACGCTCAACCGTTTCCAGGCCAACACACAGTTCTCGGTCAATGCCAACACCCAGAACTCCGGCCGCGGCAACGGCGTGGGTTACAACCATCAGTTGGGTATCAACTTCTCCAAGAACATAGGTGAGCCCTATCCGCGTCGCCGTAATGAGTTCCCCTTGGTGATAGGAGGTAATATAAGGTATAACGGTTCGACATCACGTTCACTCAGCGAGTCTGAGTCCGAGACATTCACCACCCAGTATCAGTCAGCTTCGTTCCGTAACAACCGCTCCAACAGCAGCAGCGGCAACAACAGTGTGAACGGTGAGTTCCGTATGGAGTGGATGCCGGATTCATCACTCAACATCATATTCCGTCCCAGTTTCCAGATCAGCCGTAACCACAGCAACTCCAACAGCGGGTCAGTGACGTTCAATGAGGATCCGTATATTGCCACTGACATGGTCAACGTACTGGATGAATACGGAAACCTGCCGTCTGATGTGATGGATTCAATCGGTGTAAACTCACAGCGAAGCAACAACCACAGCATAACAGGAAACAACCAGTTGAGCGGAGAGTTCCAGTTCAACAAGAGGTTCAATGACGAGGGCCGAAACTTCACGATTCGCTTTACTTTCAGCAGTACCAAGGGTACCAATGACAGTTACTCATACTCTGACCAGAAATACTATCAGGACCACAGACGTGATACGGTGATGAACCGTTTCAATGCCAGTCCTACAGACAACAGCAGCTGGTCGGGCCGCGTCATGTGGAGTGAGCCCATTGACTCGGGCCGCGGAAACCTGCAGCTGAGTTACCAGATTCAGGTGAACAACCGTAACCAGAACAGGGAGACTTACGTTTTCTGGGGTGATGATTTCAACAACTGGTATGAGACATGGAATCTGCCGGCAGAACTGCAGCCTTACCGTGACGACAGGCTTAGCCGTTCAGCAACCAATGTTTCACGTAACCATACGCTGACTCTTCAGTTCCGGTACAATTTTGTGAACTCCAACATAAACATAGGTGTGAACTTCATGCCGCAGTATACCGGAATGGACAACTTCCAGTATATGGGTAAGGTGATAGGTGATACTTCACGAGTGGTCTACAACTGGAGTCCTTCAATCAACTACCGTTACAGGTTTGACCGTCAGAAGAGCCTGCAGTTTACAGTGCGCACCAACACCAGTCAGCCCAGCATGGAGGATATGATGGATATCACCGATGACAGCAACCCGCTGAATATCCGTAAGGGTAATCCCGGACTGCTGCCCACCCTGCGCAATACAGCCGAGGTCAATTACCAGAACTATATAACTGAGACTCAGAAGACCATCAACATTCGTCTTTCACTTGAGAACTCACTCAGGAACGTGACTCAGAAGACAGACTATGATCCGTCGACAGGCGTTTCTGTGACCCAGCCTATCAATATGGATGGATTCTGGACAAACTGGAGCGCATCGACAAACCTGACATACAATCAGACCATTCCCAATACAAAGTGGCGTTACAATGCCAGTGCCAACGGTTCATACCGTCATCAGGAGAGTTATATGCGTACCGGTAGCATCGGCCAGTATAATCCCGGCGCAGGTACGGGAGGTACCGCAGTGCTGAGTGCCACCAATACAATATCGGCCGGCGAGAACGCATCGGTCACCTACCGTAACAACTGGCTGGAAGTAACGGCTAACGGCCGATTCACATACAACCATTCAGAGAACAACCAGCGTCAGAACCAGAACATGGATACCTATACGTTCAGTTATGGTGGCCGTGCAAATGCACGTCTGCCCTGGCGTAACCTGAATTTCGGTACTGACCTGACAATGCAGAGCCGTCGCGGTTACAGCGGATCATATAACCGCAATGACCTTATCTGGAATGCCAATGCATCATTCAGTTTCCTGAAGGGTAATGCAGGTACACTTCAGATTCAGTACTACGATATTCTGAATGACGAATCAAACGTAACCCGTTCAGTTTCGACCACGGGCCGTACCGATACCAAGAACAACAGTATCCACAGTTACATAATGGTACACTTCATACTGCGTGCCAATGTATTCGGAACACGTGCAGCCCGTCAGGAGATGCGTGCTGAGAACCGCGCCCTTATGGGCCGTGGCGGTGGATTCGGCGGCGGCATGGGTGGCCCCGGTGGCGGAATGCGCGGAGGCAGACCTTAATTACTTGAAGAAAGAGAAGTGTACTGATCCGTACACCTTCATATCGGTGAAGCGAGGATGATCCTTAAAGTCATTCTTGCTTCCGTGTTCTAATACGAATATGCCGTCGGGAGCAAGGATGTTTGCTTCAAAAACAATGTCGGGGATATCGGCCAGATTCTCCAACTGATAGGGAGGATCGGCGAATATGAAGTCGAACTGTGTGCTGCAACCGGCAATATACTTGAATACGTCACCTTTCACGGGAAGACATTTGTCTGTCTTGACGGTATCCATTACTTTACATATGAAGGCGTGGTGGGCGGGATCTTTCTCTACGCTTACCACATGGGCGCATCCTCTTGATACCAGTTCAATGCTTATGCTGCCCGTGCCGGAAAAGAGGTCGAGTGCGGTTGCGTCCTCAAGGTCTATCCGGTTTGCCAGGATGTTGAAGAGACTCTCCTTGGCAAAATCAGTGGTGGGACGTGCACTGAATGTTCTAGGCACGTCCCACCTTCTGTGTTTGTATATACCGCTTATTACTCGCAAGGTATTACTCCCAGTTACCTGAGTTGTTATCAACCTTCATACCACGGTAACGGCCACGGTCGTCGCAGTCCTCGAGGAGGTTGATGATCTCCTGCTTGTCAAGACCGCCGCCCTCGCTCTCAGCACCAAGATAGTTGATGAAGAGTGTCTTGGCCTCGAAGGTGTGGGTGATTACATTGGTCTTGGATGTATCGGATGAAACAGACAACTCAAACTCCTTGCCGTTGCTGAAAGGAACATAACGGAGTGAATCGGGATCGATGCGGCCCTTGTAGAGAGAATCGTAAAGGCTTACGAACTCAGTCTCACGGCTGAAGAGGAAGTTCTTTGTTCCGTCCTCAAGGATCTCAATGAAACCCTCAGTAGCAGCTCTCTGCCAGAGAGTATCAGCTTCGATCTGCTTCTGTGCAGCTTTGCGGCCGGTGAGTTTCTTTGCATCTATCTCGGCTGCCTGTGCCTTGGCATAGAGTCTAAGAACCTTATCCTCGGTCCAGTTGTTCTCGAGCTGGTCATCGGTAAGTTCACCGATCTTCTTGGTAATGGGCAGCTGACCGTTTCTGATGAATGCTGCCAGGGTATCGAAGTTGTCGCAGTAACCGCCGTGCTGGTAGTTATACTCAGTCTGTGCAGCCTTGATATCCATAAGTCTCTGAATAACAGCCTTGTCACGGATCTTCTTCTCATTCTCAAATCTGATAGGATTCATGATACTACCATAGACAATGTAGATGAGTGCTACAATGCAGATTGCAAGAAGAATGTTGATGACTTTTTTCATATTGGGATGTTTTTTTTATTTTCGCATCGCAAAAATAGAACATTTATCCGTATTAAATAATAAAACAACATTTTTTTGCTTTTCGGAGCAATGATTGACCCTCTCTTTCAGGATATTGCCGCGCATTTCCCCTTTGAACCCACTTCTGAACAGACTGTGGCCATGAATCGTTTGGCAATATTTGTGAATGATCCGGCTCCCCGGCAGGTTTTTCTGTTAAAGGGTTACGCCGGTACGGGCAAGACGGCTATTATCAGCGCTCTGGTGCGTGCTCTTGTAAGTCACAGAAAGCGGGTTGTTCTGATGGCTCCCACCGGGCGTGCGGCCAAGGTCTTTTCCAATACATCGGGATTCCCGGCATGCACCATCCATAAGAAGATCTATCGGCAGAAATCCATTGTCGATATGGGCAGTTTCCAGCTTGACAGGAATCAGCATGAGCACACGGTATTCCTGGTTGATGAGGCGTCGATGATATCAAATGAGGGTCTGTCCGGGACCACATTCGGTACCGGCCGTCTTCTGGATGACCTGATTCAGTACGTTTACTCGGGTGTTGACTGCCGCCTGCTCATGCTGGGTGACCAGGCTCAGCTGCCTCCTGTGGGAGAGCATGAGAGTCCGGGCTTATCGGCCCAGGTCATTTCAACGTACGGGCTCAACGTTTCGGAATTCTGTCTTGAGAACGTGATGCGTCAGATGCAGGAATCGGGAATTCTGCACAATGCTACTGCGCTTAGGGATTATGCCCGTGGACAGGGAGAGCCCGGCGGTTTCCGGTTCAAGCTGGAGGGGTTCAAGGATGTAATCAAAATTTCGGGCAGTGACCTGATTGAGACTCTTAGCGGATGTTACAGCCGTGACGGTATCGATGAGACCATGGTTCTGTGCCGTTCAAATAAGCGTGCAAACATTTACAACAACGGAATACGCAGTCAGATACTGGACCGTGAGGATGAACTGAACCGCGGCGACAGCATAATGATTGTCAAGAACAATTACTATTGGACCGAGAAACTTATGGCCGATGAGGGGGCCGATTCTTACATGAATCTGCCGTCATTCATAGCCAACGGAGACATTGCGGTGATACGTCGCGTGCGCCGCATGCGTGAGATGTACGGCTTCCGTTTTGAGGACGCGGTGCTTTCATTCCCCGACTACGATGACCTGGAGATGGATGTCACGCTTCTGCTTGATACCCTTCACAGCGAGTCGCCTTCACTCACCCGTGAGGAGAGTGACAAACTGTTCAGCGCCGTAATGGAGGATTATGCCGAAATCCCCGATAAAAAGGAGAGAATGAAACAGTTGCGCGAGAATCCTCACTTCAACGCCCTACAGATTAAATACGCTTACGCTGTCACCTGTCACAAGGCTCAGGGCGGACAATGGAAGAACATCTTCATAGACCAGGGCTATATCCCAGAGGATGGCCGCGATGAAGATTATTACCGTTGGTTATACACCGCTCTCACCCGCGCCACCCAAACAGTGTATTTGGTAAACTGGCCGGAATAATCAGAATTAAGAATAGACCATAGGGTCTCTGGGAGAATGCCCTCCCACAACAAATTATATCGATTCCGAAACTACTGAGCTAGCTCAGCGTTCCAGAATCGATACAATTTGTCGCGGGCCCCTCCCACTGGTCACGCGTGGGTGCGAGACTCCCAGAGACCCTATGGTCTATTCTTAATTGATAGCCTTGGTGATGGCTTCGACAGCCTGATGTAAGCCTTCGGGGTTTTTACCTCCGGCGGTGGCGAAGTGGGGCTGACCGCCTCCGCCTCCCTGGATCAGTTTGGCGGCTTCGCGGACCATCTGGCCGGCGTTGTAGCGTGAGGTGAGGTCCTCGCTGACGCTTACGGTGAGCATGGGCTTGCCGGCTTCCTCACTACCTATTACAACGATTGTTGATGTGGGCAGTTCGGCGCGGATTCCGAATACCAGATCCTTGACCATTGCGGCCGATGCGGGCATAACGTTGCTGATTACCTTGATGCCGTTTACGTCCTTGGCCTGGCTGATGAGCTTGCTCTTATATTGTGCTGTCTTTTCCTTAACGAACTCCTCAATCTGTTTCTTGAGAGCTGTGTTCTCCTCAAGTGCTTTCTTTGCGGCAACCTCAACTGAAGAACCGGGAAGTATAGCCTTGAGAGTTGTCATGGCATCCTGCAGAGAGTAAATCATGTTCTCTACAGCTTCACCGGTGATAGCCTCGATACGGCGTACTCCGGCTGCGATTGAGCTCTCAGACAGGATCTTGAACATACCGATGCGACCGGTTGATGAGGCGTGTACGCCGCCGCAGAACTCGATTGAGTTACCGAACTGTACTACACGTACCTTGTCGCCGTACTTCTCACCGAAAAGTGCGATTGCACCGAGTTTTTTGGCCTCCTCGATGGGAAGGTCGCGATGCTCCTGCAGGGGCAGGTCCATGCGGATCTTCTCATTTACCAGACGCTCTACCTGACGCAGCTCCTCATCAGTTACCTTCTGGAAGTGTGAGAAGTCAAAGCGCAGGCCGTCGGGGCTTACCAGTGAACCCTTCTGCTCTACATGTGTGCCAAGTACCTCGCGCAGGGCCTCGTCAACCAGGTGGGTTGCGGTGTGGTTGGCCTCGCAGGCACGACGCTTGTCGATGTCGACGCAAGCCATCATGGGAGCCTCGGGATGCTCTGGCAGTTTCTTGCAGATATGCACGGGCAGACCGTTCTCCTTCTTGGTGTCAATTATCTCGATTGTCTCGAATTCGCTTACAATAACGCCCTGGTCACCTACCTGACCACCCATCTCGGCATAGAACGGAGTCTTGTCAAGAACGATCTGGTAGATCACGCCGCTCTTCTGCTTAACCTCGCGGTAGCGCAGGATAGAGGTCTCATACTCTGTGAAGTCATAACCAACGAACTCGGTCTCGCCCTCCCCCAGAACAACCCAGTCACCGTTTTCAACGGCGGCGGCGTTGCGGGCGCGTGCCTTCTGCTTGCCCATCTCCTCATTGAATTCGTCAATGTTCACGGTCATGCCGTTCTCACGCAGGATAAGTTCGGTAAGGTCAAGCGGGAATCCGTAGGTATCGTAGAGTGTGAAAGCGTTAACACCGCTGATGACGGTTGTCTTGGCTGCCTTGGCATCGGCCATAACCTTGTCAAGGAGTTTGATACCGGTCTCAAGGGTACGCAGGAATGACTCCTCTTCCTCGATGATAACCTTCTCGATGAGGGTCTTCTGCTGACCGAGTTCGGGATAAGCGTCACCCATGTTGTTTATGAGTGCGGGCAGCAGTTTGTAGAGGAATGCCTCCTTCTGGCCCAGGAATGTGTATGCGTAACGTACTGCGCGACGCAGGATACGGCGGATTACATAACCGGCCTTTGCGTTGGAGGGCAGCTGGCCGTCGGTGATTGAGAAGGCGATGGTACGGATGTGGTCGGCAACAACGCGCATTGCGATGTCTACCTTCTCATCCTTGCCGTACTGCTTGCCAGTCAGTGTGCCGATCTCCTTGATGATGGGCTGGAATACGTCGGTGTCATAGTTTGACTGCTTGCCCTGCAGGGTGCGTACCAGACGCTCAAAACCCATACCGGTGTCGATTACCTTTGCAGGCAGGGGCTCCAGTGAGTGGTCAGCCTTACGGTTGTACTGCATGAACACCAGGTTCCATATCTCGATTACCTGGGGATGATCCTTGTTTACAAGGTCACGGCCGGGTACCTTGGCCTTCTCCTCATCGGAACGTGAATCCATATGGATCTCACTGCAGGGGCCGCAGGGACCGGTATCGCCCATCTCCCAGAAGTTGTCGTGCTTGTTTCCGTTAAGAATATGATCCTTGGGAAGGAACTGCTCCCAGATTGAAGCTGCTTCATCATCGCGGTCCAGGCCCTCCTCCTTGCTGCCTTCGAATACGGTAGCATAGAGGTTCTTGGGGTCGAGTTTGAGGACATCTACCAGATACTCCCATGCCCAACTGATGGCCTCCTTCTTGAAGTAGTCGCCGAAAGACCAGTTACCCAGCATCTCGAACATGGTGTGGTGGTAGGTATCGTGTCCTACCTCCTCCAGGTCATTGTGCTTACCGCTTACACGCAGGCATTTCTGTGAGTCGGCCACGCGGCGGCTCTTGGGTGCGCGGTTGCCCAGAATGATATCCTTGAACTGGTTCATTCCGGCATTGGTGAACATAAGGGTGGGGTCATCCTTAACGACCATAGGGGCTGAAGGTACAATCAGGTGCCCTTTACTCTCAAAGAAACGCTTGTATGATTCGCGTATTTCCTTTGCTGTCATCATATCTTAAGTGTGTTATTTGCTTACGGGTTTGCAAAGGTACAACAATTTCGCTATTTTTGCGTGTTGTAATAAGATTATGAGGAAGATTTACTATCAGTACGATCCCAACCGGAGGGTTTACCGCAGGGTATTCCCCACCTTGGGCCAGAGAATGTTCTCCTGGCTGTGGCGTTTCCTGCTGTCAGTGCTGCTCGGTGGAGTCTTCTTCATCATCTACTGGTTCGTTATCAGCACTCCGCAGGTAGAGGACCTGCTGGTTGAGAACAGCCGCCTTCAGTCACAGTACCGTGTGCTTTCACGCAAGGTCGATGACGCCCTGCTGGTACTTCATGACATTGAGGAGCGTGACGACAACCTTTACCGCGTATTGCTTGAGGCTGATCCTGTTCCGGAAGTGGCACGTAAGTCCGGTTTCAACGGCACAAACCGTTATGCTGAACTCAACGACATGTCAAATGCCGATCTGGTTGTAAATACATCACAGAAGGTTGACATGCTGAGCCGGAAACTCTATATGCAGACCCGCTCTTTCAATGAGGTTGTGGAACTGTCCCGCGAGCAGGAGAACAAGCTGGCCTGCATACCTGCCATCCAGCCCGTATCCAACAAGGATCTCAAACGTACCGCTTCAGGTTACGGATATCGTAATGACCCGATATATCATGTGCGCCGTTTCCATCACGGTATGGACTTTGCCTGTGATACCGGTACTCCGGTTTATGCGACAGGTAACGGCAAGGTTGTCTACGCCAAGTGGAAATCGGGCTACGGCAATCTGGTGGAGATTGATCACGGTTACGGCTATAAGACCCGTTACGCCCATCTGAGCAAGATTCTGGTCAAGGAGGGTCAGAAGGTGGTACGCAGTGAGGAGATAGCCAAGGCAGGTTCAACAGGTAAGAGTACTGGCCCCCACGTTCATTATGAGGTTTGGGTAGGAAACAAGGATGTGAACCCCATCAACTACTACTTCATGGATCTGGATGCCGAGCAGTATGAGGAGATGGTTAACCTGGCAGAGAACCACGGTAAGGTATTTGACTAAAAAAGACGGACTATGGCACTTAACACCAACAAGGTCTTAAAGAAATATTACTCCATAAAGGAGGTATCCGAGATGCTTGAGATTCCCGAAAGCACTCTGCGCTATTGGGAGAAGGAGTTCAAGGAGATATCACCAAAGAAGAATGCCAAAGGCATAAGACATTATACTGTCGATGACATTGAGCAGATAAAGAAAGTGAATTTCCTGGTCAAGGAGAAGTCACTGACCATCAAGGGTGCCAAGACCCGTATGAAAGACAATCCGCAGAAGACCACCGATACACATGACGTTGTGGAACGCCTCAAGAAGATCCGTGAGGAACTGGTGGCTATCTTAGGAGAGCTGGATGCTACTCCTCCTTGCGGACAACCGTTGTAATATTCTTGATTTTCTTAAGTTCTTTCTGAATCTTATCCACATCCTTGAGACTGTGGACTTCGACGCTTATGGTGCCTTCAAACAGGCCCTCCTTTGATTCGATAACCAGCTTGTTCATGTTCACGTTCATCTTCTTTGAGATGATCTCGGTTATCTTACCCAGTGTGCCGATGCTGTCAAGACCCTTCATGTAGATGGTAACTGGGAACAGGCTGTTCTCAATCTGCCATTCGACGGTAAGTATGCGGTTGCCCTTGGCTGCCTTGAGTTTGTTGGCCTCCTCACACTTGCGCTTGTGGATGGTAATATGGCCTTTCTCATCGACGAATCCCAGTACGGCGTCACCGGGAACAGGATTGCAACAGCTTGCAAAGGTGTACTTATGCATATCCATGTCGTTGATTATCAGCGTACGCTTTACATCAACTCCGTCCAGGTTCTGCTCATCGGCCTGTTTCTTGTCCTTGTCCTTTGATGAGGATGATGATGAGAATGTTGACCAGAATCTCTTGTACCAGCTGTCACTCTCACCTTTTATGATATTGCGCTCGGCATCACCCAGAATGATCTTCTTCTGACCCAGGGCTATCATGAGTTCGTCACGGCTGCTCATGCCGTGCAGACGGCATATGCGCTCCATCTTTGCGGAATCCACCTCCATCTCCTCTTTCTCAAGGAACTCATGGAAGATGGCCTCACCGAACTTCTGGTTGGCGCGTTCCTCCTTGCGCAGAACCTGCTTGATCTTACCGCGTGCCTTGGCCGTGGTGGCAAAGTCCAGCCACTCGGGACTGACCTTCTGGCTCTTGGAGGTAAGTATCTCAACCTGGTCACCGCTCTTGAGTTCATAGTTGATGGCCTCAAGTTTGTGGTTTACCTTGGCGCCGATGCAGTTGGTGCCCATGTAGGTGTGGATGGTGAACGCAAAGTCCAGCACCGTACTGCCCTGCGGCATGGTACGCAGTTCTCCCTTGGGGGTGAATATGAATATTTCCGATGAGTACAGGTTCAGTTTGATGGTGTCCAGGAAGTCCATTGAATCCGGCTGCGGATCCTCCAGAATCTCCTTGATGGTCTCCAGCCAGTGGGTGAGTTCGGTCTCATCCTCCTCATAGGTGGAGCCGTCCTTGTATTTCCAGTGGGCTGCGATACCCTGCTCGGCGATATCGTTCATACGGCGGCTGCGGATCTGTACCTCGACCCACTGGCCTGAATTACTCATCAGGGTCACATGCAGTGCCTGATAGCCGTTGGCCTTGGGGTTGGTGATCCAGTCACGCAGACGGTCGGGGTGTGACTTGTAGATCTTGGTGAGCGCAAGGTAGATGTCAAAGCACTCACTCTTCTCTTTCTCAGGAGACGTGGGGTCAAAAACAATTCTTACGGCAAGGATGTCATAAACCTCGTCAAATGTAAGATTGTTCTTGTTCATCTTCTTCCAGATGGAGTAGGGTGACTTGATGCGGCCGAACATGTTGTATTTCACGCCCAGCTGGTCAAGTTTCTCTTCAATGGGAGAGGTGAAATCATTGTATATGTTGTTGAGTTCCTCACGTGAGAAGTTCAGTTTCTCCTGAATGTCCTTGTATTCCGTGGGATGCTCGTACTTGAAACTCAGGTCCTCAAGTTCGGACTTGATCTTGTTCAGTCCAAGGCGGTAAGCCAGGGGAGCGTAGATGTAAAGGGTTTCACCGGCAATCTTGTACTGCTTGCGCGGCTGCATGCTGTCCAGGGTACGCATGTTGTGCAGACGGTCGGCAATCTTGATCAGGATGACGCGGATATCGTCATTCATGGTCAGCAGCAGTTTCTTGAAGTTCTCGGCCTGGGCCGATGCCTTATCACCGAAAATACCGCCGGCAATCTTGGTCAGACCGTCAACGATCTGTGCAATCTTGGGGCCGAATACGTTCTTGATGTCATCGGTCGTGTAGTCGGTATCCTCGACTACGTCATGAAGCAGTGCGGAACAGATTGAAGTTGAGCCCAGCCCGATTTCTGAGCATACAATCTGTGCAACGGCAAGTGGGTGCATGATGTACGGTTCGCCTGAATGGCGGCGCACACCCTTGTGGGCCTGGCGCGCGAACTGGAACGCCTTGGTGATTATCTCCACCTTCTTGCGGTGCTTGGTCTGGAGATATGAGTCAATAAGATGCTGGAAGGCCTCGTCTATGAGTCTCTCTTCATCGGGCGAAAAAAGATTATCTTCACTCATCTTGCTGTCCTTTTAACGGTTATATATCCTCAGAGTCTTGCCGGCCCTGATGTTGTCACTCTTCAGGTTGTTCCAATTCTTAATGTTCTTGACCGATGTGTGATACTTCAGGGCAATGTGTCCCAGAGTCTCACCCTCCTTGATCTTATGTGTTACGTAGGTGACGCGGTTCTTCATGTCGTCATCTATGTAAGCCAGTTTGGCCTTGCTGAAATACTTCTCCTTGTCATACTCGTAGAGCGAGTCGCCGGCCTCTACGATGGGCTTGATATACTGCTGCGGCAGAGTCACCACGCAGGTGCGGTAGGCACCTGGAATGACCTCGGTCAGATACTGCGGGTTAAGTGCCTTGAACTCGTCCTGACTGATTCCGCTGTAGTGAACCAGCTGGGCGATGTGCAGGTTGCGCTCTATGTGGAGGGTATCGGTCTGTGCGGGACGGGCCGATGTCATGGGGCATATGCCGTGCTCCTTGTAGAAACTCATGGCATAGTTCACGGCAATGAATGCGGGCAGGTAGCCGCGTGTCTCACGGGGCAGGTAGGGGTAGATGTCCCAGAAGTCACGCTTTCCGCCCGAGCGGGTGATGGCCTTGGTTACGTTACCCGGTCCGCAGTTGTAGGCCGATATCGCCAGCGACCAGTCACCGAACATGTCGTACAGGTCACGCAGATGACGTGCGGCGGCATCCGATGCCTTGGCAATGTCGTATCGGTCATCGACCAGACTGTTCACCTGAAGGCCGTACTTGTTGCCTGTGCTGTAAATGAACTGCCACATTCCGGCCGCTCCCATACGCGAATAGGCCTTGGGCTTCAGGGCCGATTCCACTATCGGAAGGTACTTGAGTTCAATGGGAACATCATATTTTATGAGCGCCTCCACGAACTTGTCCTCGTAGATGGGCATCATGCCCAGTGCGTAAGATATCACCTTGCGGTTACGTCCCATGTAGGCGTCTATTGAACTGCGGGTAACGTAGTTGTAGGGCATCTCCACTATAGTGGGCAGGCTGCTCAGACGCTCTGCATATACCGTGTCGCTGAACTTGGGGTTGACAGAACTCTCCAGGCATTCCTCATCATATGACAGATACTGTTTGGAGAGCCACAGGTTCATGAGGCTGTCCACATCGAACTCCATGCTTTCCGGGAATTCCACGGTCAGTGAGTCGGTGCATACGGCTGTGGTGCTGTCAGGTATAACCTCCTGAGCCCCCGCCTTGGAGACAGGAACCAGAGCCAACGCCAGTATATATATCTTGAATTTCAGGTTCATCAGAAATTTATGGCTAATGAGAATCCCGCTGTCGGGGTTCCTCTATGGTCCATCATGAAATTGGGTTCCACTCTCAGGCTCAGGTCGGGTGAGATGTCAAAATGGGACAGCTCGGCATCGACATAAGCGTCTATAGCCGCTACGATGTACACTCCGGCAAAAGCAAAGATGCTCAGGTCACGGTATCGGCGGTATTTGTTCTTGCGTTGTTTGAAGACATCCTTAAGCCAGTCCTTCATGCTGGTGTCAATCTCATAGTGAGGCGGAAGGAAATCTTCGTAACTTCTGGTGTTGTCATCATTGTCCATGATGTCCACATAGGCTTTCTGGTAGTCCATGTAGGTGGACTGGTTCCAGGTGAGTGCATAGATGCATCCTACATAGCCTCCGTAGACAATGGGCAGTTTCCACAGTTTGCGGTTGTATATCTGTCCGCCTCCGGGAACGAGCAATGACAGCCATACGGCTACACGCGGTTCGGGTTCCCAGCCTGTTGCATTACGCTGGTAACTGTCTATCCTTTCCTGCTCGTACTGCTTCCATCTGGATTGCTTCTCATGGGTTTGGGGTACGTTTTCATCCATAGCCCTTACCAGGTCGGAATCCTGCAGTTCGTCAAAGTTCAGGTTTCTGGCAAAGTCCATCTCGCGCTGCCAGGCGGCAGTGTCGTTTAGTGAATGGTAAATGCTGTCCACACGGGCAAAGCGTATGGAGTCTTCATACATGTATACGCTTGCAGGGCGGACGGCCTGTGACCGGACCGGAAGGGCGGTCATCACTGCCAGTAGGGTGAGCAGTATGGTTTTTATGAATCCTGATCGGACGGTCATTTCTTCAGACGGTCAAACAGTTGCATCAGACGGGCCAGGTCATCATCATCCTTGAACGATATGCTGATGCTTCCTGCACCCTTGGCATTGCTCTTAACCTTAACCGGAGCGCCCAGGAACTTTGAGAGCTGGCGTCCCAGAGGGGCAAGGGAATCATCGGCCGCACTCTTGCGTGCCTTGGGCTGATTCTCATTCATCTGACGTGCCTTGTCCTCGACCATACGTACCGAATAACCGTACTTGGTGAGTTCATGGAACAGTTGAAGCTGTTTCATGGGATCGTCGATAGCCAGCAGTGCACGGGCATGTCCCATGTCAATCTGCTTGTTCTTGAGTGCCACCTGAATCTCGGCGGGCAGTTTGAGCAGACGTATGTAGTTGGCTATTGTAGCACGTTTCTTGCCTATGCGTGAACTGAGCTGCTCCTGTGTCATGTTGTAGACCTCAAGCAGGTTCTGGCAGGCCAGGGCGACTTCCATCGAGTTCAGGTCTTCACGCTGAATGTTCTCGATAAGAGCCATTGCCATGACGTTCTCGTCATCGGCCGTACGGATATAGGCGGGGATGGTCTTGAGACCTGCTATTCCGGCGGCGCGGAAACGGCGTTCACCGGCAATGATCTGATAGTCACCCTCGGCCATCTTGCGCAGGGTGATGGGCTGGATGATGCCTATCTCACGCAGGGACTCTGCGAGTTCTTCAAGGCTCTCCTGATCAAAGTCACGGCGAGGCTGGTCCGGATTGGCATGTATCTGGTTCAGGGGAACCTCGTTGATGGATGAGGATCCCTGTGTCTTTACGAAATCGGTTGATATGAGGGCATCAAGGCCGCGGCCGAGTGCCATTTTCTTGGGAGGTGTCATTTTTCGTTCTTTTTCAAAATTTCCTGTGCCAGGGCAAGGTAGTTCTTGGCACCCTTGGAATCAGCGTCATAAAGAATGGCGGGCAGACCGTAACTGGGTGCCTCGCTCAGTTTGACGTTACGGGCTATGATTGACTCGAAGACGAGTTCCTGGAAGTGTTTCTTGATCTCGTCATAAATCTGGTTGCTCAGTCTGAGACGTGAGTCATACATGGTGAGCAGGAATCCCTCGATGTCAAGTGAGGGGTTGAGCTTTGTCTTGATGATACGGATGGTGTTGAGCAGTTTGCTTATACCCTCCAGGGCAAAGTACTCGCATTGCACGGGAATGATGATTGAGTCTGCTGCTGTCAGTGAGTTTACGGTAATGAGACCCAGTGAGGGGGAGCAGTCAATCAGTATGTAGTCATAGTCGTCCTTGACCTTTGAGAGCATCTTCTTCATCACTGTCTCGCGGCTGTCCATGTTCATGAGTTCCAGTTCGGCACCTACCAGGTCGATGTGTGACGGAAGTACATCAAGTCCGTCAATGCATGCCTTAAGGATGGCGTCCTTGGGGTTGTCACCGTTGACGAGGCACTCGTATACAGTGCACTTGAGTGACTGGATGTCAATACCGAGACCCGATGATGCATTTGCCTGAGGATCAGCATCCACTACGAGAACTTTCTTCTCCAGAGTTGCGAGCGATGCAGCCAGGTTGATTGTGGTTGTGGTTTTGCCCACACCGCCCTTCTGATTGGCCAAAGCTATGATTTTTCCCATGCGTTTTTAATTTTAGGGTGTGAAGTTAGTGTAAAAAACCGATATATGGGAAAATTATAGTAATTTTGACATCTGCAAAACGTCAGGAATGAAATACTATCTTGTGGCCGGAGAGGCGTCGGGTGACCTGCATGCCTCAAATCTGATGAGATCGTTGGCGCAGAAGGATAAGTCTGCGCAGTTCCGCTGTTTCGGAGGCGACATGATGGAGGCAGCCGGCGGAAAACTGGTCAAACACTACCGTGAACTTGCCTACATGGGCTTTTGGCCGGTTATAACCCACCTGGGGACGATACTCGGAGGTGCCAATCTCTGTTTCAAGGATATCTGTGAATGGAAACCTGACGTAGTAATCCTGATCGACTATCCCGGATTCAATCTCTCAATTGCGAAAAAAGTTCACAAATTGGGAATTCCGGTCTACTACTATATATCACCCAAAATCTGGGCCTGGAAAAGCTGGAGAATCAAGAACATCCGTCGTGACGTCGATGAACTGTTCTCCATCCTTCCTTTTGAAGTGGAATACTTCCATCGTCACAGCTACAATATAAACTACGTGGGAAATCCCACTGTTGACGAGATTGAAGCGTATAAGGCGGACAAGACCCGCAAACCGGCATTGGAGAGTGACGGCCGACGTGTGATCGCACTGCTTGCAGGCAGCCGCCGGCAGGAGATCAGCCGGAATCTCCCCATTATGCTTGAGGCGATAAAAAATATTGACTGCATCCGCCCTGTTCTGGCTTGCGCTCCCGCTATCGAGCCTGAGTTCTACGACAATATCATAGGAGAGGCCGATATAGAGAAAGTTTACGGTAACACTTTCGGCGTGCTGGAATCCGCCTATGCGGCTTTGGTGACATCGGGCACGGCCACACTTGAGACCGCACTTTTTGATGTGCCCCAGGTGGTATGCTACAAGGTTCCGGTAAGCTGGGCCGCCAGACTGATAAAGAAGTTCCTTATCAAGGTCCAGTTCGTATCTCTTGTAAACCTTGTCTCATTCTCAGAGGTGGTTCCCGAACTGATTGGCGGTGATATGAATGCAGATAACGTTCATGCTCATCTTGTACCGTTGCTTTCCGATACGATCGAGCGCCGTATGCAGCTCGAGGGTTACACCCAGATGAAAACCATACTGGGCCCGGCCGGAGCTCCCGACCGTGCAGCCGAACAGATTGTAAATCTCTTAGAAATAAAAGCCGATAAGGCTTAAATAGACTACCGTTGCAGGTATAGCCAGCAGCGCGCTGTCAAAACGGTCCAGCATTCCGCCGTGTCCGGGCAGGATCTTTCCGGAATCCTTTATTCCCATCTCACGTTTCATGAGTGACTCGATCAGGTCACCCCATGTGCCGAATAATACTACCACAAGCGCCATTCCTATCCATACCCATACGGGCATAAAACTGTACCAGTCAGGCAGGAAGTGATGCAGCAGGTATGCTGCCACCATGGTGAATACGGCACCTCCTATTGAACCCTCCCATGTCTTCTTGGGTGAAATCCTTTCAAACAGTTTGTGCTTGCCTATTGTGCAACCGGTGCAGTATGCGCCGACGTCATTGCACCACAGGAAGACGAACAGTGTGAGAGGCACCACGGGGCTGTAGCCGGTTTCGGGACCCTGCACATCAAAGGCCAGCATCGATGTGAGAGCGTACGGCAGAGCGATGTATATTACGGGGAACAGTGTGTGTGCCCAGTCATTCAGGGGGCTCGGCTTCTTGAAGTAGAGTTCACGTACCATAATCACGATCAGGGTGAATATGAACGGTAGGAACAGTATGGCGCTGCTCGGCATTACGGACAGACCAACTATTGCAGCATAGAATGTGAATGCGGCTACTGTGGCCCACAGGCGGCTTACGTTTAAACCTTTGTGCTTGTTTACCAGACCTGTGTATTCAACCGTCGTCAGAATGGTGCACACTCCGAACAGTCCCACGAACCAGGGACCTCCCTTGAGTATGCAGAACAGCATAACCGTGGCATAAACCACTGCCGTAACAGTCCTAATCAAGAAGTTCACGTTTTCTGAGTTTTAGGGTTCAACTTTATCCTTGTTCTCTATTACAGGAGCGTTCTCGGGAGTCTTTTTGTCCTCTCCCAGGATCTCCTCACTGCGTGATGCCCAGGGACGCTTTCCGAATATCTTCTCAACATCCTCGGCCATGATAACCTCGCGCTCAATTAGCAGTTGTGCCAGCTGGTGATGTCCCTCCTCGTGCTCGAGCAGGATCTTCTTGCCGCGCTCGTACTGCTGTGCTATGAGTGCCTTTACCTCACCGTCTATGAGTTCGGCAGTCTTGTCGGAGTAGGGCTTCTGGAAAGCATACTCGTCAGTGCTGCTGTAGTAGCACAGGTTAGCCAGCTTGTCGCTCATTCCGGCATATGCTATCATTCCGTAAGCCTGCTTGGTTACTCGCTCCAGGTCGTTCATGGCTCCGGTTGAGATATGACCTGTAAAGAGTTCCTCGGCTGCACGTCCGCCCAGTGTTGCGCACATCTCGTCGAGCATCTGCTCCTTTGTGGTTATCTGACGTTCCTCGGGCAGGTACCAGGCTGCGCCGAGTGCACGGCCGCGCGGTACGATGGTAACCTTGATGAGCGGGTTGGCATACTCCAGGAACCATGACAGTGTTGCGTGTCCGGCCTCATGGAGGGCTATTGTGCGCTTCTCTTCGGCGGTAAGTACCTTGGTCTTCTTTTCAAGACCTCCTACGATACGGTCAACGGCTGCAAGGAAATCATCCTTCTCAACCTTCTTCTTATCGTGACGGGCAGCTATCAGGGCGGCCTCGTTGCAGACATTGGCTATGTCGGCTCCTGAGAATCCGGGAGTCTGGCGGGCAAGCAGGTCTATATCGACATCCTTGCTCAGTTTGATGTTGCGCAGATGTACACCGAACACCTCCTTACGCTCGTTCAGGTCGGGCAGGTCAAGATGTATCTGACGGTCAAAACGTCCTGCACGCAGCAGTGCCTTGTCCAGTATGTCAACGCGGTTGGTGGCGGCCAGGATTATGACACCGCTGTTGGTGCCGAATCCGTCCATCTCGGTGAGAAGCTGGTTGAGGGTGTTCTCACGCTCGTCATTGCCGCCCATGGCGGGGTTCTTGCCGCGGGCACGGCCCACTGCGTCTATCTCATCAATGAATATGATGCACGGTGATTTCTCCTTTGCCTGACGGAACAGGTCACGTACGCGTGATGCGCCTACGCCCACGAACATCTCCACAAAGTCAGAACCTGACAGTGAGAAGAAGGGGACATCGGCCTCACCTGCAACGGCCTTGGCAAGCAGGGTCTTACCGGTTCCCGGAGGGCCTACCAGCAGGGCTCCCTTTGGAATCTTACCGCCCAGATCCGTATACTTCTTGGGATTCTTGAGGAACTCAACTATCTCCTCGACCTCGGTCTTGGCCTCGGCCTGTCCTGCTACATCCTTGAATGTGACGCGGTCTGATTTACCCTTCTCATAGACACGTGCCTTTGACTTGCCTACGTTGAAGACACCGCCGCCGTTTCCGGCACCACCTCCCATGCGTCGGGTAAGGATAATCCAGAACACAATGATAAGTACGAACGGGAGAATGCTGATGAGTATTTCAGTGAAAGTGTGTGAACGTTTGCGGTACTCAACCTTGCCGGTGAATGCTCCGGACTGCTCGGCCTCGTCAATGAAGGTCTGGAGGTTGTCCAGCGAGCCTACGCCTACGGTCAGCATCGGTTTTACCATGGGCTGGGCCGATGCACGGTCGCCGAATACGTACTTGGCCGAATCGGACTTTATGTACATATCCATTGAGTTCAGGTTGGAGAATATCACCAGATTGCTGACATAGCCTTTCTGCATGTACTCCTTGAACTCGGTGTATGTTGCCTCGCCGCTCAGTTCGGAACCGTCATCCTTGAGCAGGATGTATCCGAATCCTATGAACAGCAGTATATACAGTATGGATGTTATTCTGAAACCTGTACCTGGTTTGTTGTCTTTGTTGTCTGCCATATGGTTTGTCGGTAATGTCAGTTATAAATGTGTCAAGGTGTCATGCGATATCGGGAATCTCCTCGGTGACGGCATCGGCCCAGAGGTGTTCCAGATCGTAGAACTTGCGCAGTTCGGGGATGAAGATGTGTACCATTACGTCGCCGTAGTCCATGGCAATCCAATGAGCGTAACGTGTGCCTTCCACATAGTCAGGCTTGCGTCCCTCTTTTACTCTCACGGTTTCGCGGATGGAGTCCTCGATGGCGAGTGTCTGGTTGGGTGTGCCTCCCTGGCAGATTACGAAATATCGGCATACGGTATCTTCAATGCCGGTCAGGTCAACTACTGTAATGCTCTCTCCCTTGCGCTCCTGAATTCCTTCAATGATGCTCTCTACTATGCTTTCTCTTTTTTTCTTTTTAGCCATTCAGATGACTTTGTTTTTTGTTCTTACTGCAAAAATAATAAACTGGGTCGTTTTCTGAAGTACAATGACAAAAATTATGCCAAAAAGTTTGTGTTACGCAAAAAAGCAGTATCTTTGCACCGCTTTTGAGCAAAATACTGGGCTATGGTGTAATGGTAACACTGCAGATTCTGGTCCTGCCTTTCCTGGTTCGAGTCCGGGTAGCCCAGCACAAAAAGAGAAGAGACGCGATGCGCCTCTTCTCTTTTTGTACCGGGCTACTCCCGACCTTTTTTTAGTTTACTTCGTAAACGCGCTCCCTTTGGGAGCTTGGCGGCCCTCCGGGACCGCGGTCTCGCTCGTCGCCTCGCTCGCTCCAATACGTTTGAACGTGCGTGACATTTATTTTGATAGCATTTCGCGGTAGATTCGGAGGTATTCGGACATGTGTCGTTCGTAGGTGAACGAGCGGGCGTATTCGGTGTTGGATTTTACCAGGGCGGGGTCCTTGGCGTAGGCCTCTATTCCCTCCTTGACTTTGGCGGCTATGTGATCGGGCTCAAAGTTCTCCAGGATGAAGGCGTGGTCGGCGCAGATCTCTTTCAGCGAGGTCTTGTCCGATGAGATTACAGGCTTGCCGTAAGACATCGCCTCAATTACCGGCAGGCCGAATCCTTCAAACAGCGAGGGGAATACGAATGCCTCGCAATGGTTGTAAAGCCATATCTTCTCCGAATTGTGGATGGGTCCGATAAAGAAGACGTTGTTTATTCCCTCGTCCGCAATGCGCTTGTCTATCACGTCGGCATAATCGGTTATCTTCTCGCCGGCCACCACCAGATTATACTCCGGCATCAGTTTCATGGCGTCCAGAAGCACATGGAAGTTTTTCTTCTGTCTGATCTGGCCTATGCTGAATATGAACTTGCGGTCATCGGCGAACGGCAGCTCAGGCCGTCTTTCGGACTTGGGGTCACCGAACTCCACTCCGTTGTAGACGATCTCGTTGGGCTTGTTCGTGGGAAAACGGCTCAGGACGTCATCTTGTGTGAACTTTGAGATGAACACTATCCTGTCGGCGCGTTTGTATCTCCGCAGGAACTTTACGGTATGCCTTTTCAGGGCGTCACCGCTCTTCTCATAGATGAAGTTGATGTCATGAATGGTCAGCAGATTCTTTGTGCTCTGCAGCAAAGCCGGTCTGAATCGGCTCATCTGGTGTATTGAATGCCAGACGTCGTATATGGGAAAAAAGATTCTTGACAGGTCGTAAACCCATGAGGGGGTCAGGTAACGAACATCGTTTCCGAAGGCTCCCACGTACTGCTTGGGTACCAGGAATGTTATTTCGAACTCCATGTTTTTGGCGTTCTCGCCCCAGTATCGGGCGTAATTGTATGCAATCTGTCCCAGTCCGCAGTTAATATGCTTCAGTACTGTGAGATCAATGAGGACCTTTTTCATTTGAGGTTTGAATAGTAGAAGTCAATAAGTTTCTGTGCGGCCGAGAAAGATGTCTGTTCACCGCCCAATACCTGCCGCTCGGCTTCGGCCAGTCTTGAGGCAATCTCAGGATTGTTGTAGAAGCCGTTCTTGAGGGATTCGTTAATACTCTCATACATCCAGTACTTGGCCTGCTCGTTACGGCGGTACTGGAAATATCCGTTTTTCTTTACAAAATCAATGTACTCCCATACCATGTCCCACACCTCCTTGATGCGGTATTCATAGAATCCGGAGTAGGTCAGTACCTGGGGTGTCCAGCCGCTTTCCGAAGGCGGGAAGAGATGGAGTGCGTTGCGGAAGGAGTTGGCGGCCATCTCGGCTTTGGGCGCGTTGTCACCGTCGGCCTTGTTGATGATGATGCCGTCGGCCATCTCCATGATGCCGCGTTTGATTCCCTGCAGTTCATCGCCTGTTCCGGCCAGCTGTATGAGCAGGAAGAAATCGACCATGGAGTGGACGGCTGTCTCACTCTGGCCTACACCTACGGTCTCAACGAATATCTTGTCAAAACCTGCTGCCTCACACAGTACAATGGTCTCACGGGTTTTGCGTGCCACGCCGCCAAGTGAACCTGCTGACGGGCTGGGGCGTATGAATGCCTTGGGGTGTACGGCAAGACGTTCCATACGGGTCTTGTCGCCGAGTATGCTGCCTTTGGTTCGTTCTGAGCTGGGGTCGATGGCCAGTACCGCGAGTTTTCCGCCGTCCTTGAGGACATGGAGTCCGAATGCATCGATCGATGTGCTTTTGCCTGCTCCCGGAACGCCGCTTATGCCTATGCGTACGGAGTTACCGGAATAGGGAAGGCACTTTTCAATGACTTCCTGGGCAATGGCCTGATGCTCGGGTTTGAGGCTCTCCACCAGTGTGACGGCCTGGCTGAGAACGGTCACGTTGCCCTTGACTATGCCGTCGACATAGTCCTGCACGGAGAGTTTGGGGCGGCTAATGCGCCTGCCCTTGAGGTATGGGTTTACAGACCCGGGGCTTACCACTCCGCTGTTCACGGCCAGTCCTTTGTACTCGTCACTGTTCTCGGGATGTTCCATTGCGGTGTATGATTTTTAAGGCTATCCAGGCTACCAGTCCGCAGAGCAGATAGATCATGGTCTGGCAGAAATGCAGCACGAATGACATTATCTGGGCCTCGTTGGTCTTGGCTCCGTAAATTCCAAGCATCTTGACTATGGCCAGGTTCCATGGGCCTGCACCGTTGGGTGTGGGCACCAGTACTGCCACGCTGCTGGCGGCAAAGCATGCCAGACCGCCTATCGGACCGACAGTGGCGGTTGACGGCAGGCAGTAGAACGCCAGATAGAGTTCAAAGTAGTAGCATACCCAGATTCCGATTGAGTATGCAAGGAAGAGCGGCAACTGCCGTATCTGCTTGAGAGACATGAATCCCTCCCAGAATCCGCGTACAAAATTCTTTACCTTCTCCCACAGGCGGAACTTTACGCATGCCCACCAGCATACTGCGATGAACAGTATGATTCCGATGGTCCATATCCAGAAGCGGGTGCTCTGCAGGAGCGGGACACTTTGGGCGGCAGGTGCGGCGGCATCGGCCTCAGGGGTAAGCAGAAGGGTGAATTCATTCCATGAAACCAGTATTCCGGCCACTACGATCAGTCCCAGCAGGACGGCATCGACCACACGCTCGGCGACCAGCGTACCCAGACCCTTGCTGAAGGGTACCCTGGCGTTCTGCTCAAGCATTCCGCAACGGCAGATCTCGCCTACGCGGGGAATGATGATGTTGGCTGCATAGCCGGTGAAAACGGTCAGAACGGTATCTTTCCTGGGGACGTCATAACCTATTGGCTCAAGCAGCAGATTCCATCTCAGACCGCGGAAAAGCGGACCCAGTGCACTGAATGAGAGTGCGGCTATGAGCCAGCCCCATCTTATGCTCCGCATATCGGTCCAGAACTGTGAGAAATCGTAGTCCCGGTATGTGAAATAGAGAACCACGGCCGATATGAGCAGAGGTATGGCTATTTTGAGTGTGGTTGCAGTTATCTTTTTCATTACAAAGTGTTCACCCTTTGGATGTTTTTGCCTACCTTTGCTGCCGTGAATGCGGCGGGAGGTCAGCATTCAGTCTGCGAAGATAACAAATTTTCGCGAGTTGATAACCAAACATATTCTATATGGACATTGATGCGGACAGTAAGACCCAAAAAGGCTCTAGGCCAACATTTCCTGAGGGATATGGATATCGCTCAGCGTATAGCCGGCACAGTTGATGTTCGCGCCGACCTTCCGATTCTTGAAATAGGACCCGGCACAGGGGTTCTTACACAATTCCTAAGTCAGAAAAACCGTGAATTGAAGGTTGTTGAGATAGACAACGAGTCTGTCGTATACCTGCATGAAAACTTCCCCGCACTGAATGTGATTGAGGGTGACTTCCTGCAGTTGGACCTGAACACCCTGTTTGACGGCCGCGAGTTTGTACTTACAGGAAACTACCCGTACAACATATCCAGCCAGATATTCTTCAAGATGCTGGACTACAAGGAACTCATACCCTGCTGCACAGGAATGCTGCAGCGTGAGGTGGCACAGCGCATCTGCTCGGGTCCCGGAAACAAGGACTACGGCATACTGAGCGTGTTCATCCAGTTGTGGTATGACACAGAATACCTGTTTACAGTAAATGAAAACGTTTTTGACCCGCCTCCAAAGGTCAAGAGCGGTGTGATACGCCTGCAGCGTAACAGCCGCCGCTCACTGGAGTGCAGCGAGGCGCTTTTCCGCAAGATTGTGAAATCCACGTTCGGAATGCGCCGCAAGATGTTGCGCAACTCCTTAAGACAGGTCTATGAGAAAGACTCCCCTCTACCGGCGGACTGCCCGTATTTGGACAAACGTCCGGAGCAACTGTCAGTTGAAGACTTCATAAAACTGACGCTTATGGTTGAGGGCAAAGCCTGAAACCGTAGAGATTAGGAAAGAAAATGTTTACCTGGCCCCGCTTCAGGGCCGAAAATATTCAGAACTATGGAGGAGAAGGAATTTCTGGATAACATTCTTGAAGTGATTGAGAATCAGGATGCCGAAAAGCTGAAGGCCATCCTTGATGAGATGCATCCCGCCGATATCGCCGAACTGTGCGATACTCTGGACGTTGAGGATGCCCGTTTGGTATACCGTCAGTTGGACAACGAGACGGCGGCCGATGTACTTGTGGAGATGGATGAGGACAACCGTAAGAGGTTGCTGGACGAACTCCCGTCCGATGTGATCGCCACCAAGTTCATCGACAACATGGATACCGATGATGCCGTAGATATCATTCAGGATCTGGATGAGGACAAGCAGGAGGAGGTGCTTGCCCATATCGGTGACATAGAACAGGCCAGCGACATTGTTGACCTGATGCAATATGACGAGGATACCGCCGGTGGTCTGATGGGCACCGAGATGGTGGTTGTGAATGAGAACATGTCCATGCCTGAGTGCCTTCAGGAGATGCGCAAGCAGGCCGAGGACCTGGATGACATCTACAATGTCTATGTGGTGGATGATGACGGCCGCCTGAAGGGTGTGTTCCCGCTCAAGAAGATGATTACCAACCCGTCCGTTTCAAAAGTGAAATATGTGATGGACGAGGACCTGATAAGCACTAAGGTCGATACCCCCATCGATGATGTGGTACAGATGATTGAAAAGTATAACCTGGTATCGGTTCCGGTAGTGGACAGCATCGGACGTCTTCAGGGTCAGATAACCGTCGATGATGTCATTGATGAGTTGCGTGAACAACAGGAGCACGACTACCAGATGGCATCAGGTCTTACCGGTGACGTAGAGACCGCCGACAGCGTAATACGTCAGATGTGGTCACGTATCCCGTGGCTGCTCATTGGTATCCTGGGAGGTATCCTGAACTCCAAACTTCTGGAGCATTTTGAGACCGCTTTCGCCGCCGCCACTTCACTGCTGTTCTTCATTCCGCTTATCGGAGGTACCGGCGGTAACGTGGGTACTCAGTCATCGGCCCTTGTGGTACAGGGTCTGGCCAACGGTTCACTCAACACATCCAACATCTGGAAGCAGGTGTTCAAAGAGAGCGCCGTGGCTCTTTTGAACGCGATAGTGCTGTCACTTCTGGTGCTGGCCTACAACGCATTCGCATTCGGCTGGTCCGATCCGGTCACATATGCGGTTCCGGGCAGTATGTTTGCGCTGGTACTCATAGGAACCCTGTGGGGAACGCTGCTGCCGCTTCTTTTTGAAAAAATCCATATAGACCCCGCCATTGCTACAGGTCCCTTCGTTCAGATTACCAATGATCTGCTGGGTATGGGTATCTACATGGCCGTAATCAGCTTCATAATCCACTGATTGGTGCATTTTTTTAACAAATCTCTGCGAAAAATAGGATTTTTGCAGGGATTTGCTTTTATTTGCATCTTTTGGAATTAAAACCCAAGATTATGAGCGAAGAATTGAACAAGGAGATTACTCCCGAGCCGGTTGAAGAGGAAATTCAGGAGGTCACAGTAACTGCTACTACACGTGAGGAGATCATTGCCCGTCTTCAGGAGATGGTGGGTGATATTTCTTTGGCCAAGAGACCTGAGCTTGAGTCTCTCAAGCAGAATTTCTATAAGCTGCAGCGTGCTGCCCAGGAGGAGCAGATTGCCGCATTTGTGGCCGGTGGAGGTACAGCCGAGGATTTCAAACCCGAACCTGATCCCCTTGACGAGCAGTTCCGTAAGCTCATGAACATAATCAAGGAGAAGAAAGCCGCCGCTCAGGAGGCTCTCGAGGTTGTCCGCAAGGAGAACTACAAGAAGAAGCTGGAACTGCTTGACCGTTTCAAGGCTCTTATCGAGAAGGCCAACACCGAGGGTGCATCATACAATGAATTCAAGGCCATTCTCCAGGAATGGAAAGAGATAAAGGAGGTTCCCGCCGATAAGGCCAATGAACTCTGGAAGGCATATCAGCAGTACGCCGAGCAGTTCTATGACATACAGAAACTCAACAATGAGTTCCGCGAGTATGACTTCAAGAAGAACATGGAGGCCAAGATTGCCATCTGCGAGGAGGCCGAGAAACTTGCCGATGACCCAGATATCGTAGGTGCTTTCCGCAAACTTCAGAAACTGCATCAGGATTACCGTGAGACAGGTCCTGTTTCAAAGGAGTCAAGGGAGGAGATCTGGAACCGTTTCAAGACGGCTTCAACCATCATAAACAAACGTCATCAGCAGCATTTTGAGAATCTCAAGGAGAAAGAGAAGGAAAACCTAGATCAGAAGACCGTTATCTGTGAACTTCTTGAGGGCATTGAGTATGACAAACTGACCACTTTCCAGAGTTGGAACGAGAAGACCCAGGAGGTGCTTGCTCTCCAGAAGAAGTGGAAAGACATAGGTTTTGCTCCCGCCAAACATAACCAGAAGATATTTGAGCGTTTCCGTGCTGCATGTGACACCTTCTTCAGTCATAAGGGTGAGTTCTTCAAGCAGGCCAAGACTGATATGACTGCCAACCTTGAGAAGAAGACCGCTCTCTGCGAGCAGGCCGAGGCACTCAAGGACAGCACCGACTGGAAGGCTACCGGCGATAAGATGGCTGAACTCCAGAAACAGTGGCGCGAGATAGGCCCCGTCCAGAAGAAATACACCAATTCCATATGGAAGCGTTTCATCGGCGCCTGTGACTATTTCTATGAGCAGCGTGACAAGAATACCTCATCAAAGAAGCATGAGGAGAACACCAATCTTGCTGCCAAGAGGGAGATCCTGGCCAAACTTAAGGCTTTCAATCCCGATAACCTTTCAGATGATGATATTGCTGCAATCCAGCAGCTCGTTGACGAGTGGAACGGCATCGGATTCGTACCCTTCAAGGTTAAGGATAAGATTGCTGCCGAGTTCAAGGCTGTTATGGAGCCGTTCTCGGGCGTGGTACGTACCGGACGCGGACGTCAGCCGCAGCGTGGCGGTGCCCGTGAGGTAGGCTCACCGCGTGAGAAACTGCAGCGCCAGTATGAGCAGAAGAAGAGTGAGATCCAGACTTATGAGAATAATCTGGGCTTCATGAATGCTTCAAGCAAGGCTGGTAACGGTTTTGTTGATTCCATCAAGGCTAAGATTGAAGAACTCAAGAAAGAGGCCGATGAGCTTTTGGCTCAGATTCGAGAACTCGATTCTGAAGATAATCAGAATTGACCCCACTTCAAAATAGACCATAGGGTCTTAGGGAGAATGCCCTCCCACAACAAAATATATCGATTCCGAAACTACTGAGCAAGCTCAGCGTTCCAGAATCGATATTTTTTGTCGCGGGCCCCTCCCACTGGTCGCGCGTGGGTGCGAGACTCCCTGAGACCCTAAGGTCTATTTTGAAGCAGGATCAATTGAAACCGACCAGAATTCGGAAGACTTTGCCTGGGGCTTCTACCCATTTTTGCATTGCGCTTAGGGCTTGCTCGGGTTTGACTACTGCTGAGATCAGGTCGTTGACGGGGCAGGTGCCGCGCTGGAGGTAGCGGATTACTGCCTCAAAGTCGGCCGGCATGGCGTTGCGTGATCCGTGGATGTTTATCTCCTTCTTTACAAAGAGGCCGGTGTGGAAGGTTACGTCGTTCTTGGAGTAACCTATGCAGACTACTCGGCCTGAGAATGCAACTTCGTCAATTGCTGCCTGATAGGTGGGTACGCTTCCTACTGCTTCGACCACTACTGTCGGGCCCAATCCATCGGTCAATTCGGTCAGTTTTGCGTGCAGATCCTCTTCTTTGGAGTTGATGGTGTGGGCTGCGCCTAGGCGTTTGGCCAAAGCGAGTTTCTCGTTGTCCAGATCAACGGCTATGACGGTGGCTCCGCGAAGCGATGCACGTACTATGGCACCTACTCCTATCATTCCGCAGCCGAATACCAGGACTGTGTCGGAGTCTGTTACCTGGGCGCGGGATACGGCGTGGAACCCTACGCTCATGGGCTCTATCAGGGCGCAGTCGCGGAGTGCTATGCCGGAGGCGGGAATAACCTTCTGCCACGGAAGAACTATGTAGTCACGCATGGCTCCGTCACGCTGTACACCCAGTGTCTCGTTGAACTCGCAGGCATTGGGGTGGCCTGAACGGCAGGCGGCGCAGTGTCCGCAGTTGGTGTAGGGGTTTACGGTTACGGTCAGTCCGGGAGTCAGGAAATCCGGTACTCCGGGGCCTGCGCTCTCTACTGTGGCACCTATCTCGTGACCCGGGATGACGGCCTCCTTGGCCATCAGGTTACGGCCCAGGAATGTGTTGAGGTCTGATCCGCAGAATCCTACATATCCAATCTTGAGGAGTACCTCGCCGGCACCGGGGGTGGGCTTTACGGCCTCCTCGACAATCATTTTTCCCTCAGCGGGAATTCTAATCTGTTTCATTCAGTCTATTACTTTATGTCCCTTCCAGCCGTACCATGCGCAAACGGCAAAGCAGATCAGCGGGATGAAATATGCTATATTGGGGTTAGCCATTGATTTCTGTACGTACGCGGTCAGGATGGGAAGTATTGAGTTGCCCACGATGGCCATTACCAGGAAGGCCGATCCGCTCTTGGTGTCACCCTTGAGGTCGGTGAGTGCCAGTGAGAACTGGGTGGGGTACATGATTGACATGAAGAATGATATTCCCATCATGGCGTATACTGCTGCCTTACCTCCTACAATGCAGACGAATATGCAGAGCAGTACGTTGGCAACGCCGTAAACCACGAGCATGTTCTCGGGGCGGAACTTGACCATCAGGGTAGTGCCTATCCATCGGCCAAGAAGGAAGAAGAGCATGTAGAATCCGAAGAATGTGGTGGCCTGGCTGTTGGTCATGCCTACGTAGTTGATGCAGTAAACCAGGAACAGGCTGTTCACTGCGGTCTGGCCGCCGTTGTAGAAGAACTGTGCTATGACGCCGTTACGCAGGTGGCTGCGCTTGAGTACCTTGAATGAGATGAGCCTGGTGCCCTCCTTGTCATCATCTTCGGCCTGTATGCGCGGCAGTTTTGTAAAGATGAATACTACCGCAATGACTATGAGCACGATTGCAAAGATGGCATAGGTCATTCGGAAGGTATGAATCTCCGATTCCACCGATGTTTCCGTGCGGGTTCCCAGTATGATCTTGCTCAGGAACATGGCGGCAATGAATGCGCCCAGTCCGTTGAATGCCTGCGCCAGGTTAAGACGGCGCGGTGCTGTGGCGGGATCGCCAAGTTCAGTTACGTAGGGATTGGCGGCAGTCTCAAGGAAGCACATTCCTATGGCTACGATAAAGAAGGCGCAAAGGTAGAGCGGGAAACTGTGCATGCGGGTTACAGGCAGGAACAGAAGTCCGCCCACAGCGGCTATCAGCAGGCCCAGAACTATGCCGGCCTTGTAGCTGAAGCGCTTCATGAACATTGCTATAGGTATGGGGAAGAGGAAGTAGGCGAACCAATAGGAGGTCTCTACGAACTCGGCCCTGGCCTGGTCTATGTCAAACAGGGTCATCATCTTCTTGACGACCGATGAAAGCAGGTTGTTGCTTATTGCCCACAGGAAAAAGAGGCAGATTACCATTGACAGCGCAACGGTAAAGGTTTTTGATTTGGTGTTCTGACTCATTCTGACATGTTTTTGATGTAAGGTAAATCTATATCAGTCTCTATACCGTAGAATTTCACTGCGTTGAGTCCCAGGAAAAGTTCCTTGGATTCATCGGTGAATTCAGAGGTTTTCAGTATGAAATCGTATGACATGCGGTAGGTGATGGCTGTGATGGTTCGCGGGTAGTCCGAACCCCACATCAGTTTGTCCATACCGACCTCGTCGGCTGCCTGGCGTATGGCTTTGACGGCTCCCTTGAACGGGTAGAATTCATCGTTGAAAAGCCAGGTTATGCCGCCGGATTCTATCATTACGTTCCCATGTCTGGCCAGGCGGATCTGCTCCATCCAGCCCGGAACGGTCACCATTCCGAAGTGTCCTACCGCAATCTTCAGGTCGGGGCACTCCTGAATGACCTCTTCCATCTCAGGTACCTGGACGTCACCGTCCTCAAGGGTTATTGATAGGAATACTCCGCTCTTTTCCATAAGGCGGAACATCTCCATCATCTCGGGGCAGGTCAGGCTGACGCGGCCCTGGGGAGTCTGCAGACGGTGTCCGGGTATTGCGATACCCTTGAATCCCTGTGCTATCAGTTTCTTTACATCCTCCAGATAACCGGGTTTGCGGTAATCGGCCATGCCGCATACTATGAAGCGGTCGGGATAGCGTTTCTGAACATCGGCCAGGTATTCGTTCTGGATGCCGTCTATGAATTCCTGCACCACTACGGCTGCCGTTACCTGGGCGTAGTCCATGTTTGACAGGAATATCTCGGCGGTGTTACGTCCGTCTATGATGAACGGGGGTACCATCTGGCGGATCTCACCCATGAAAAGGGAGCGTCCGTTCTCAAGCGTGCGTATGGGCATGCCGTTTACGACGGTGTCCTGACGCAGCCACAGATGTGAATGGGTGTCTATTATCTTCATCATGAATTGCACCAGGTAACCCTCTGCTGGCTGCCTATTATTTCACGTACTTCAAATACCAGATCCCAGTCAAGAGGCTCCTGTACCACCTCTATGTTCTTAAGCACGTTCCTGGGGTTGGCTGAACTGAAGAGGGTGGTGGCAATGCGCGGATTGCTGTAGGAGTACTGGACTGCCAGTTTTTCTATTGATGTGCCGTGGGCCTTGCAGTGCTGTGCGGCCTTGGCGCATGCCTCAACCAGAGGCTTGGGTGCGGGATGCCAGTCGGGAACACCGCGCTCGGAGAGCAGGCCCATGGCCAGCGGTGAGGCGTTGATCACGCCTATTCCCTTCTGTTCAAAGTAGCCCAGGTAATCGTTCAGCTTGTCATCGTTCAGACAGAAATGGCAGAAGTTCAGAATGCTCTCTACCGTTCCGGCGGGAGCGTGGTCTACCACCCATTTCAGGTTTTCAAGCTGAAGGTCGGTTATACCTACGTGACTGACTATGCCTTTGTTACGGAGTTCCACCAGGGCAGGGAGGGTTTCGTCAACCACTTTCTGCAGTCCGCCGGGCAGGGCGGCCTGGAACTCGATGTCATGTACGTTGATAAGGTCAATGTGATCGATATTGAGTCGTTCCATGCTCTCGTAAACACTCTCGGTGGCACGCTTGGCGCTGTAATCCCAGGTGTTGACGCCGTCCTTACCGTATCGGCCCACCTTGGTGGACAGGAAATACTTGTCACGCGGGATGTCCTTGAGAGCCTTGCCCAGAACGGTCTCGGCTTTGTAGTGGCCGTAGTAGGGGGATACGTCGATAAAGTTCAAACCGTTATCCACTGCGGTGAATACGGCGTTTATTGCCTCCTTTTCATTGATGTCATGGAATACTCCGCCCAGTGATGATGCACCGAAGGCCAGTCTTGCCACCTTCATTCCGGTCTTGCCGATCTCGTTGTACTTTAAGTTCATAATTGGTATGTAATTAGGTTGTAATCAGTCGTTGAAATGGGCCATTATGAATTCGCGGCACTCCTCCATCAGCCACTTGGGCGTGGAGGTGGCTCCGCAGATTCCTACGGACTGCGCTCCTTCCAGTGCCTTGAAGTCAATGTCCTCGCGGCTCTCTATCATATAGGACTTGGGATTGACATTGAGGCATTCGTTGAACAGAACCTTGCCGTTCGAGCTCTTGCGGCCCGATACGAACAGGATGACGTCATGCCGGCTGGCAAACTCACGTATGTTTTCGCGGCGGTGTGACACCTGACCGCATACGGTGTTGTTGTGTATGAATTTTCGTCCTGCCGGTACACGTTCGGCAATCTTCTCTATGAGTTGGTTGTAACTGGAAGCGGATTTGGTTGTCTGCGAGTACAGGAAAATGTCCTTGCTGAAATCAATACGGTCCATTTCATCGGCGGATTCAATGACCGTAGCGGTTCCGTCGGTCTGTCCTACAAGGCCCAGTACCTCGGCATGTCCCTTCTGGCCGAATATGATTATCTGTCCTGTGGCGGGGTCCAGTTCCTGATATTGGCGGTGTATGCGCTGCTGGAGTTTTAGTACCACGGGGCATGTAGCGTCAATCAGCGTTATTCCGTTCTTGCGGGCGGCCTGGTAGGTTGACGGCGGTTCACCGTGGGCACGAAGCAGGACCTTTGCTCCCTTGAGCGTCCTGAACTGCTCGTGGTTGATGGTCTTGAGACCCATACCCTGAAGTCTTTCGCACTCTATTCCGTTGTGAACGATGTCACCCAGGCAATAGAGTTCGTCGCTGCTGCGCAACTCCTCCTCAGCCTTGCCTATGGCTGACAGCACTCCGAAACAGAATCCGGATTCAAGGTCAATCTCAACCTTCATGATTCAATCTGCTGCGGCTTTGAGATACTGTTCCATCAGCCACTTGTCCTGCTCCTCAATGGTCATGTCGCTGTTGTCAAGGACTATGGCGTCATCGGCCTTACGCAGGGGTGAAACGGCACGGTGTGAATCAATGTAGTCACGTTCACGTACGTTCTTGAGCACCTCTTCATATACCGGATGCTCTCCTTTCATCTCCAACTCGTCAAAACGGCGGCGGGCACGGATCTCGTCGCTTGCGGTGACAAATATCTTGAGTTGCGCGTTGGGGAATACGGTGGTACCAATGTCACGGCCGTCCATGATGATGGCGCCTGTCTTGCCCATCTCCCTTTGAAGTTTCACCATGGCTTCCCTGACGAATCCTATGGCCGATATGGGGCTGACATTGCCCGATACCTCCATGCCTCGGATCTGGCGCTCCACGTTCTCACCGTTCAGGATGGTGTATTGCTGTCCGTTCTCGTGGCCGAAGGTTATCTTTATCTGAGGCATTTCAGCACGCAATGCCTCCTCATCTATTCCGTCCTTGCCTATGAAACCGCGGCGCATGGCATAGAGGGTTACGGCGCGGTACATTGCGCCGGTGTCTATGTATGTGTAACCGATTGCTTTTGCAAGCGCCTTGGCCATGGTGCTCTTACCGCACGACGAATGGCCGTCCATAGCTATGATGATCTTCTTCATATGTTGAATGCGAAATTACATATTAGCGATGACTCCGAAACCTGATATTTGCCGTATGAGAGGTCAAACATCACTTTTCCCAGTCTTAAACCGGTGCCGATGGACAATCCGGTGAAACCCTTGCTTCCCTTGCCGGCCATCTCGGCCCTGGTGCGCAGGTTGCAGCCCATGGCTACATAGAAACGCTCGGTCAGGTTGATATCGGCTCCGACTGATATGTGACGTTTCAGTATTTCGCCGAAACCCTTGCTCTCGTCCTCTGCGAAATAGAAATCGGACGAACTCCATCTGGTCAGGTTGTCCATGGATACTGTGAAACGCAGCGGAGCATGCTCGGGACTCCATGACAAACCGGCACAGACATCAAACGGAAGTTTCTGGAATGTATTTTCAAAGGCCTTGATCTGTCCGCCCAGGTTGGTCGCGGCCAGGCCTATGGATATTCCTCCGTCGTCATTGAACCACAGCAGTCCCAGATCGACGCCTATGGCAACCGATGTCATGGAACCGTAGCGTGAGGTTATGATGTTGCCTGTCGCGCCGCCGCTCAGATTATCGGTGAGCATGTAGGACCAGGTGGCGCCTATTGCCATGTCCTTGGCCGAGAAGGTGCCGGTAACAGTGCCGTCGGCTGCAGTCTCCTTCATGGTGCCGTAACTTACGTAACGGGCGTTGAAGGCATAGTGTGAACGCTCGTCGAAACTGTTGCAGAACTGGGCTCCCGCCACGGTGGTTCCGGAGAACCATGTCATGGCATTCAGACCCAGCAGACGGGTGTCATTTGCCGAAAGGACGGCGGGGTTGGAGATGAAGAGGACAGGGCTCGGGTCAAATGCCGAAACCGTTTTTCCTCCCAGTGAAGAGCTGTGGGCCGAAACCGGCAGTTTCAGGAACTCGAACGAACTCTCCAGGCTCTGTGCCTGAACAGTGGCTGAGCCGATAAGGAACAGCGCCAATGCCGTTGTCAATAGGTTTCTCTTCATCGGGAACAAATTTACAAAAAAATTTTCCCGATATAAGACGTATTTGCAAAAACGCTCCGTTAATATGACGTGAACGGACAGAATAAGGGTGCGGGCGTATAGCACGTAATTATTAAAAATACACAAAAAAGCCCCTTTGCTGCTCGGGATGAGAAAAAGATTACTACTTTTGCCGCTACGCAAAGTCGTTAGAAATTAAAAATTAGATAATATGGAAATCAAAAAGTCTGAACACGCTGACCTTGAAAGGGGAAAGGGCACTTCACTCCTGATAGGATTCGTAATTGCTCTCGGTGTTATGTTCGTAGCACTTGAGTGGACCCAGAGAGAGGTCGAGGACAACTCAGAAATCTATAGCGCTAAGGATGTATCTCTCAACGAGGAGATGATCCCTATCACACTTCCTGAGAAGAAGACCGTTCCGCCCCCTCCTGCAGCCGTAACCAAGGCTGAGATCATTGAGATCGTAGAGGATGATGCCGATATCGAAGAGGATATCATGGCTTCTACCGAGGATAACGTAGAGTGGGTAGACCTTGACGACTACGATGTAGTTGAGGTAGAGCCCGAGCCCGAGGAGGAAGAGATCTTCATGGTGGTTGAGGACCAGCCTGAGTTCCCCGGTGGTACAGCAGCTCTTCTGGAGTATCTCCGCAAGAACATCAAGTATCCTGCAATCTGCCGTGAGAACAACATCCAGGGTCGTGTACTCGTAACCTTCATCGTTAACAAGGACGGTGCAATCGTTGAACCTGAAGTTGTAAAGAGCGTTAACCCGTCTCTTGACAAGGAGGCTCTCCGAGTTATCTCACAGATGCCTAACTGGAAGCCCGGTTCACAGCGCGGTAAACCCGTACGTGTAAAGTACACAGTACCTGTAAACTTCCGTCTTAACTGATTCTCGGATAAAAAGTTATATTGCGAAGAGGCCAATTTTTGGCCTCTTCGCTTTTTTATTCGCCAGGCTTATACTATATTTGCGTGCAATGAAAACAGCAAAGCAGATACAAGAGTGTTTTGAGAGCTACCTTCAGGGACTGGATTATTCACGTCAGCCCGATGAACTGTATGCTCCCATAAGATATGTCCTTTCGCTTGGAGGCAAGCGCATCCGTCCCACATTCCTGATCATGGCCTACAACATGTATGCCGATGACATTGAAAGTGTGTTCAGTACGGCTGCAGGCATGGAGATTTTCCACAATTTCACTCTTCTGCATGATGATCTGATGGACAGGGCCGATATGCGTCGAGGCAAGGCAACCGTCCATAAGAAATGGAACGACAATACCGCCATCCTCTCCGGTGACGGCATGCTGGTGCTGGCTTACCGTTATCTGGCGGAGTCATCGGCCCCGGAGCTTAAGAAGGTGCTGGACCTGGCCAACGAAACTTTTACCGGGATTATGGAGGGACAGCAGTATGACATGGAGTTCGAGACCCGTGATGATGTCCGTGAAGAGGAGTACATTGAGATGATTCGCCTTAAGACATCGGTCCTTCTGGCTGCATGCGTACAGATGGGTGCTATGCTTGGCGGCGCATCCGAGCATGATTCCGAATTGCTGTATGAGTTCGGCGAGAAGATAGGCCTGGCGTTCCAACTCCAGGATGACCTGCTGGATGTTTACGGTGATCCGGCCGTATTCGGAAAGAAGATAGGCGGTGACATTCTCTGCAATAAGAAAACTTACCTTTATATAAATGCGTACCGTCTCGCTGACGGTAAGCAGAAGAGTGAACTGGACCGCTGGGCTGTCTATGACGGGGATGATCCCGACTCCAAGATAGCCGGCGTACGTGCCATCTATGATGCGGTGGGTGTCAAGGCACTCTCCGAGAAACTCATCAATTCATATTTTGATGAAGCGATGAAAAAACTTGATCAAGTCAATCTGTCTGCCGACCGCAAATCCCTTCTCAGGGAGTATGCCGGCAGCCTGTTGAACAGAGTCCTTTAATAAGTCCTTAATTACTATGCCTTACAGAAGATTACCCAACACGGACAAAGCCAGAATCCGTTCTCTGGAAACTGCAATCGCCAAGATCCGCAACAGTGATTACTATGCGCCCGTACTCTCACCCGAACTCCTGACCAAAGCCGAGAAGAAACTGGTACGTTTCAAGGAGGCGGTTGAAAGATATACCAAGACTTTGGATACCCAGGTCAGCTACTCTAAGTCAGAGGCCTATCAGAACAAGCTCAAGAACGCCAAGATGTATGTTTCGCACTTCCTGACCGTGTTCAACATGTGTGTTAAGCGCGGTGAGATGAAGGCCACTGACAGAAAATACTACTCCATATCCGAGAATTCCGGCGAACTGCCCGACATGTCAAGCGACATCGCGGTAATACGCTGCTGCGAAAACACCATCAGGGGTGAGAAGAACAGGACCGATAAAGGCGGCATACCTATTTATAATCCTACAATAGCCAAGGTTGCCGTTCACTACGAACTGTTCAAGGAACTTTATGACAAGCAGTGCGAACTGCGTCAGCTCACTGACGAGGCTCTCATGGTGGTCTCACTCATGCGTCCGCAGGTGGATGAGGTGATACTTGATGTTTGGAACTCCGTCGAGAACTATTTCTCGGACCTTACCGGTGAGAAGAAACTCAAGACCTGCCGTGAATACGGTCTGATTTACTATTACCGCACAAGTGAGAAAACTGATTGACACTCACTGTCACGTCTATGACGAGGCGTTCCGAGAGGATCTGCCTGATGTCATTGACAGGGCGCGGGAAGTGGGGCTTGACCTGTTGCTTCTTCCCAATATCAATCCCGATACTTTGGATGATCTGCTCCGGGTGTGTGACACTTGGCCGGAGTTGTGCCGTCCTATGATAGGACTGCATCCTGAGGATCTGGCTGAGGATTTTCACAGCCAGTTGTCAGGGCTTAAGGCCATTCTGGATGAGGACCGGAAAGAGGACGGAGCGCACCGTTATATAGGAATAGGTGAAACGGGACTGGATCTCTATTGGGACAAGACCCGCCTGGATGATCAGATTATATCGTTCAGGGAACAGATCGAGTGGTCCCTTCAGTATGACCTGCCTCTTGTGATCCACTCCCGGGATTCATTTACTCAGCTTTATGAAGTCTTATCGGACTACAGGGAGAGAGGACTCAGGGGTATATTCCACTGTTTTTCGGGCAGTGCCGATGAGGCAAAGGCTCTGATGGAGTTTGAAGGATTCATGTTCGGCATAGGCGGTGTGCTGACCTATAAGAAATCGGCCCTGCCACAAGTCCTGCCGCTCATTCCCATGGACAGGGTGGTGCTGGAGACTGACTGTCCGTACCTTTCGCCGGTGCCTTACCGCGGCAAGAGAAACGAGCCTTCGTACATAGTGAACACGGCATCCGTGATGGCGCAGGTTTACGGCATCACACCCGACGAAATCGCGCAGGTTACATCGGACAACGCACGCCGTCTGTTCAGTCTTTGATTCATCCGGTACAATAACATCGCGGATAATCCGTTTATTCTATGTCGCCTCTAAAAGATGCGGCATTTTTTCAATGAGGAAATTCAGGGAATTCAAACGTATAAGGACAATCCTTATAGTCGTAGCAATAGTAATTGCCGTTTCATCGCTGTTCGTTTCACAGTCACTGGTAAAGGACCTGTCACGTGAGGAGCACTCCAAAATGGAACTCTTTGCACAGGCATATCAGTCACTCAGTGATGCCGATGAGAACACGGACCTGAGTCTTGTGCTTGCAGTCATGTCGGGCAACAAGACCATTCCCGTGATCGTGGTGGACGAGACGGGCGATGTCAAGAGTTTCCTGAACATTGAGATCCGCAAGGCCGATACCCTGGCATATCTGGGCAGTTACGTGGAGCGTATGCGCGGTCTGGGCAACTCAATCAAGATCTATTACGACGAGTCTGACACCGAGCATTATAACGAGGTGTGCTTTGACGAGTCTCTTCTTCTGAACCGTCTTACCGTTTATCCTTATATACAGTTGGGCGTAGTGATGCTGTTCGTGCTGATAGCAATATTCGCCCTGCTCAGTTTCAAGAAGACTGAACAGAACCGCGTATGGGTAGGCCTCTCAAAGGAGACCGCACACCAGCTGGGCACACCTATATCATCGCTGATGGCGTGGACCGAACTGCTCAAGGACAAGTATGACGACCAGCTGATAGGTGAGATGGAGAAGGATGTGAACCGCCTGCAGATGGTGGCCGAACGTTTCTCCAAGATAGGTTCCATGCCGGAACCCGTACAGGCCGATATGGTAGGCGTGCTTGACGGCGTGATAGACTATGTGGAGCACCGCTCTCCCGCTACGGTCAAGTTCATCCGCAACTTCCCCAATCCGCCGGTGAATGCCAAGGTCAACGCATCCCTGTTTGGCTGGGTCATAGAGAATATCTGCAAGAATGCGGTTGACGCCATGAACGGCAAGGGTAAACTGACCATCAAACTAACTGAGGATAAGAACTACGTAACCATCGATGTGACCGATACGGGCAAGGGTATAGCCAAGAACTCATGGCGCAGTGTATTCGATCCCGGTTACACCACCAAGGAACGCGGCTGGGGCTTAGGTCTCTCACTGGCCAAGCGCATAGTAACCGAGTACCACAAAGGCAAGATCTACGTCGCCCACTCGGAAATAGGCAAAGGCACCACCTTCCGTATAGAACTTCCGAGATAAAAAAAATCTTAATCCTTTTCCTTTGAAAAAATAATATCGTATCTTTGTGCCCCGAAAAAATTGTTTGATGGGAAGACTGGATAAATATAACGTTGACCTGAAGGGGCTTACCGAAAGCAATTCGACCTACAGTTGGACCGTTGACCAGGAGTTCTTCAGTATTGTGGAGGGCGAGGAGGTACAGCGCGGCAAGGTAAACGCCAGCCTGAAGGTTACCAAGGCATCCGGTGTATATCATCTCAGTTTTACCGTGGCAGGTACGGTTATAGTAACATGTGACCGCTGCCTTGACGATATGTCACTCGATATCGAGAACACAGGTGAACTTAAGGTTAAGCTTGGTCCTGATTTCGCTGATGACGGTGACATAGTAGTTGTCCCTGAAGACAAGGGCCTTGTGAATGTTGCATGGTACATCTACGAGTTCATCGCTCTGGCAATACCCATCAAGCACGTTCACGCTCCCGGCAAATGTAACAAGGGTATGATGGAGAAGCTTGACGAGCATTCAGCTGAAGAAGGTGAGGAAGGCGGAGTTGAGGATTCAGGAGCAAACGATCCCCGTTGGGATGCTCTGAACAGCTTGATGGAATCAGATAACGAATAAATAACAATAATAAAAACAAAACAAAATGGCACATCCTAAAAGAAGGCAGTCCAAGACAAGAACTGCGAAAAGAAGGACTCACGATAAGGCAGTAGCACCTACACTTGCAATCTGCCCGAACTGCGGAGCATGGCACGTCTATCACACAGTATGCGGTGAGTGCGGTTATTACAGAGGCAAGTTGGCAGTAGTCAAGGAAGCAGCCGCTGAATAAACCAAGATCGAAAAACGCATCCCTTTCAGGTGCGTTTTTTTTGACTCTTACCAAAAACAGTTTTCTCCATGCACAAAGCCGGATTCGTAAACATAGTGGGTAACCCCAACGTAGGCAAGTCAACCCTGATGAACCTGCTTGTGGGCGAGCACATATCCATTGCCACCTTCAAGG
Organism: Bacteroidaceae bacterium; assembly: GCA_017557635.1. Classification (GTDB taxonomy): domain Bacteria; phylum Bacteroidota; class Bacteroidia; order Bacteroidales; family Bacteroidaceae; genus Colenecus. The sequence goes on from JAFYYH010000021.1 coordinate 457,097, forward strand.
CGCAGACCACGCGTCACAGGATAATGGGTATTGTCAATACCGAGGAGTCACAGATAGTATTCTCGGACACTCCCGGTGTGCTCAAACCCAACTACAAACTCCAGGAATCCATGCTGGCATTCTCGGAATCAGCCCTGGTTGATGCCGACGTCCTGCTCTACATGACCGATGTCGTTGAGAAGGCCGATAAGAACGCCGAGTTCCTTGAGAAGGTGGCCAAGATGAAGGTGCCGGTGCTGGTCATAATCAACAAGATCGACCTGACCGATGAGGAGAACCTGGTGAAACTGGTGGAGTCATGGCATGAAAAACTTCCCAATGCGGAGATAATACCTATATCAGCAGCAACCGCATTCGGTGTCAAGACCGTTCTCAAGCGTGTCAACGAACTCATTCCCGAGTGCCCTCCCTATTTTGAGAAGGATCAGCTGACTGATAAACCCGCCCGATTCTTTGTATCGGAGATAGTACGCGAGAAGATACTTCTTCATTACGACAAGGAGATACCTTATTCCGTCGAGGTGGTTGTGGAGCAGTTCCGCGAGAACCACTCACGTATTGTGATCAACGCTGTCATCTATGTGGAGCGTGAGTCACAGAAGGGTATTCTGATAGGACATGAAGGTCAGGCCCTGAAGCGTGTGGCAATTGAGGCCCGCAAGGACCTGGAGAAATTCTTCGGCAAGAAGATCTTCATGGAACTGTTCGTGAAAGTCGACAAGGACTGGCGCAGTTCCGACCGCGAACTCCGCAACTTCGGTTACGGACAGGATTAATCACATAATCTCACAACCTAAAATGAGCAACCTGGTAGCGATAGTAGGCCGCCCGAATGTGGGTAAATCAACTCTTTTCAACCGTCTCACACAGACCCGTCAGGCCATTGTGGATGATGTGGCCGGTACCACCCGTGACCGCCAGTACGGCAAGTGCGAGTGGGGCAACCGTGTGTTCTCACTGGTTGATACAGGCGGTTGGGTGGTCAACTCCGATGACGTGTTTGAGGAGGAGATCCGCAAGCAGGTCAAGATAGCCATTGACGAGGCAGACCTTATCCTCTTCCTGGTGGACATCAAGAACGGTGTGACTGACCTTGACGATGAGGTTGCAGGCATTCTGCGCCGCTCCAAGACTCCGGTCATTCTGGTAACCAACAAGATGGATACCTTTGACCTCCAGTATGCGGCAGCCGAGTTCTACAGCCTGGGTCTTGGTGATCCCGTAAGCATATCGGCCGCAAACGGCAGCGGTACAGGTGAACTCCTGGATCTGGTTGTAAGCAAGTTGCCTGCCGAGGCCGATGCCGAGACTGATGAGAACATCCCCCGCTTTGCGGTTGTGGGACGTCCTAATGTGGGCAAGAGTTCGATAGTGAATGCATTCATCGGTGAGGACCGCAACATCGTGACCGATATTGCCGGTACCACACGTGATTCAGTATATACCCGATACACCAAGTTCGGATTTGATTTCTATCTGGTTGATACCGCCGGTATCCGCAAGAAGAGCAAGGTTGAGGAGGATCTGGAGTTCTACTCCGTGATGCGCTCCATCCGCGCCATCGAGAACAGCGATGTCTGCGTGCTCATGCTTGATGCCACCCGCGGCATAGAGAGCCAGGATATGAACATCGTGTCACTCATCGTCAAGAACCAGAAGGGTCTTGTGGTGGTGGTTAACAAGTGGGACCTGATTGAGGACCGCTCAGCCAAGGTAATGCAGAACTACGAGGATGCCATACGCTCACGTCTGGCTCCGTTCGTGGATTTCCCGATCGTGTTTACATCGGCCATTGAGAAACAGCGCATACTCAAGGTGCTTGAATATGCCAAGGATGTATACAAGCATAAGACCAACCATGTTTCTACAGGCAAACTGAATGCCGAGATGCTGCCGCTCATTGAGGCTTACCCGCCACCGTCAACCAAGGGTAAGTACATCAAGATCAAGTACTGCACACAGCTGCAGGGACCGCAGATTCCCACATTCATTTTCTTTGCCAACCTGCCGCAGTATGTAAAGGATCCCTACAAGCGTTTCCTTGAGAACAAGATTCGTGAGAAATGGGATTTCAGCGGTACTCCGATAAACATCTTTATCCGCCAGAAATAAGAAAAAGTGAGGTCAGAGCCTCACTTTTCTTGTTATGTTGCCGCACTTGACGACCCAGATGCCGTGTCCCGGCAGAGGTATTTTCTGTATTGGGGAATTGACAACGGTTTCCTGTACGGGCTTTCCTGCCATGTCATAAACCGTCACCTTGCTTCCTTTCGGGGCCGATACTGACAGCGCGCCGTCAACGACGTCAACCGATACCTCCTGCTTGCTGACGTTGACGTCGGTGGAGAGGTCATAACCAACCCTGAATGTGACGCGGTCGCTGTTCCTGGTTATGTCGTAAATGGAGAACCGCGGGTATGAAGAAATGACCTTGAGTTCCGGATTTCCGGTTGTCGTTATGCTGTCTGTAACGTTTCCCAGGCTGTCTGTTTGCGGGAACAGGTCTCCGCGACTGGTGTACAGGCCGTAGTTGTTGTCAGCGGGGAGAATGCGATAATTCTTCAGGTTGCCTGAGTTAGGGTAGTTGTAATACCATCTGGTTTTGTTGTAATTGACAATTGTCACCATGAGTCCTTCTGATTGATGGAATCTGTACCAGCCCTTTCTGTAGTGACATTCCAGTATGATGAACCTGTAGTCAATACCGGTACTGAGACAGTATGCGGTATGGATGCCGGATTTGGGATCAGGCGTCAGGCTTATGTCATCCAGGGTATGAACCCCCGTGTATGTTATCTCCTCAAGGTCAAGCCATCCCAGGGAATACTTCTCAAATGCGGTATATCCCACGGGTGAGAATCCTCCGTCTTCATAACAGCCGTAGTCCATCAGGCTCCAGTATCCCATGGCTGTATTGTCCACGTCGTAGTCATCGGCATCTGTGTCATAAAAATCAGGAAGGCCGAGTGTATGTGAGAATTCATGGCAGAAAGTACCGATGCCGTCCATTATGGAATCTGAATTCCAATACAGTTCGGAGGTGCAGGCATACTTTGCAGATTGGATACCTGTATTGTATATCAGAGAATCGTTTCTTGAAAAATAGATCTGATTGGCATGAGGCCATATGGTGTTCGGATCAGAACCCGTATAATTCTCGCCGCGTCCTGCGTAGATAATAGACAACTGATCCAATCTTCCGTTCGGGGCGTATCCGGAGAGGTCTGCCGGGTCCCTGGCGATGATGGAGTCACATATCTCACGCACCATGGTTTTTACGTTTTCGTCTAGCCCGCTGCCGTAAAAGGCATATCCTTTTGAAAGGGTTATGGGACCGATTATCTTGAATGTAGGTGTGTATTTACCGTAAGACTGGTCCCTGAAGTAGTCCGATACGCTGCCGTGAGCTCCGTAATAGGTGTATCCTTTATGGGTAAAACTGACAGTATCAGAAAAATCATGTTCATTGAATACATGCTCATAATGTGCCCTGAGGGAATCCCTGTCCTTGATGATGAAACGCTTGTCCTGGAACTCCACCAGAACCAGAGGATATTCCACGGTTCCGGTACGGATGATGTCGGATGTTGCATAGGAACCCGGTAAGGGCGCACGGTTGGGGAGGTAAGCCGGCTGAGAACTCCAAAGCGCCGGGTTGTCCCGGTCTGTGTGCATGTGGTATTCGGGCAGATCAAGACCTGGCTGGCGCCTTATTGGGACGGCAAAAGCGGACATGCAAAACATATAACAGGCTGCTAATGCCGTAATATGCCTGAATTGTCTCAGTCTCATTTCTGGAAATTCTTCTTTTTGAGCTCGAAACTCTGGCTGAGGTATTTCTCCCTGACGACGGGGTTGACGGCAAGTTCCTCGGGGGTTCCCTGGAACAGGATGCGTCCCTCAAACAGAAGGTAGGCGCGGTCTGTGATGCTCAGCGTCTCATGTACGTTGTGGTCTGTTATGAGGATACCTATGTTGCGGTCTTTGAGCTTCCAGACAATCTGCTGGATATCCTCCACTGCAATGGGGTCAACGCCGGCGAACGGCTCGTCCAGCATGATGAACTTGGGCTCGATGGCAAGGCAGCGCGCAATCTCGGTACGGCGGCGCTCACCTCCGGAGAGGCGGTCACCCAGATTCTTGCGAACCTTCTGGAGACGGAATTCGTTGATGAGGCTCTCCAGCTTCTCGCGCTGATAGTCAAGCGGTCTTCCGGTGAGTTCCAGGACGGATGCTATATTGTCCTCGACGCTCATCTTGCGGAACACGCTGGCCTCCTGTGCAAGATAGCCTACGCCTGCGCGGGCACGCTTGTACACAGGATAATCGGTTATATCCTGATCGTCGAGGTATATATGTCCCTCGTTAGGTGTGATAAGACCTGTCGTCATGTAGAATGAAGTGGTCTTACCGGCTCCGTTCGGACCCAGAAGTCCTACGATCTCACCCTGTTTCACATCGAATGAAACATGGTTTACCACGGTGCGCTTTCCGTAGCGTTTTACAAGATTATCAGTCCTTAGGACCATCTTGTGCTCAGGTGCGGTTTGTGTCTGGATATCTTCCATATAACGTGTTTGCTGCCACAAAGGTAAAGAATTAAGGGATAATTCGCTAACCGACAGTGTTACGAATGTAAAAAAAATACAATTATTTCTCCGTTTGTGATTAAAGCAGTAATTTTGCACCCTAATAAAAAAAGGCAAGTTATAGTATAATCATAAATCGAGAATGAACGTAAAGTTTGAGAACGTAAGCAAGGTACAGGGCCTGCTTACCGTCAGCATGGAAAAGGCTGATTACCAGGAGAATGTAGACAAGGCGCTCAAGGATGCCAGAAAGAAAGTTCAGATGCCGGGCTTCCGTCCGGGCATGGTTCCCATGAGCCTTGTACAGAAGATGTACGGAAAATCTATCAAGGCCGATGAGATCAACAAGCTCCTTCAGGAGAAAGTTTTCGGCTATATCAAGGATAACAAGATCGATATGCTGGGCGAGCCGCTTCCCAATGAGGAGAAGGAGGCCGGAATGAGCCTGGATGATGACAATCAGACATTCTACTTTGACATTGCTCTTGCTCCCCAGTTCGATGCTCAGATCGGTAAGGACGATGCCGTTACCTACTATGAGATTAAGGTTACCGAGGAGATGGTAGACAATCAGGTAAAGGCTTACACTCAGCAGAACGGTCATTACGAGCAGGTTGACGCTTATCAGGACAAGGACGTAGTAAAGGGTCAGCTCGTTGAGCTGAACGCCGACGGTACAGCCAAGGAGGGCGGTATCGTAGTAGAGGGTGCTACCCTGATGCCCGAGTATATCAAGGCTGCCGCTCAGAAGAAGCTTTTTGCCAAGGCCAAGAAGGGTGACGTTATCAAGTTCAATCCCTCAAAGGCTTATGAGGGCAACGCCATAGAGATCTCTTCACTCCTCAACAAGAAGAAGGAGGAGGTAGAGGGTATCACCGCCGATTTCTCACTCACCATCCAGGATATCACCCGTTTCGTTGAGAGCGAGCTGAACCAGGAGGTGTTTGACCGCGTATTCGGTAAGGATGTCGTTAAGGACGAGGCCGGTTTCCGCGCCAAGGTTGAGGAGACTCTGGCTCAGAGCTTCGTACCCGACAGCGACTACAAGTTCCTGCTTGACGTTCGCGCTTACCTGATGGAGAAGGTCGGCAAGCTGGAGTATGCCGAGGATCTGCTCAAGCGTATCATGAAGGCCAACAAGCCCGATGCTCAGGACGATGAGGCTACATTCCAGCGCAGTCTTGAGGAACTCACATGGCACCTCATCCAGGAGAAGCTGGTAGAGAAGTACTCAATCAAGGTTGAGGACGCCGATATCAAGGCTATGGCTCGTGAGGCTACACGCGCACAGTTCGCCCAGTACGGCATGATGAACATTCCCGACGAGCTGCTTGACAACTACTCAAAGGAGATGCTCAAGAAGCGTGAGACCGTGGACGGTCTTGTAAACCGCGCCATCGAGTCAAAGCTGACCGCTGCTCTCAAGAAGGATGTTAAGCTCAAGAACAAGAAGGTTACCGTTGACGAGTTCAACAAACTCTTTGAGCCTGCAACCGAGACAGCTGCCAAAGGAAAGAAAACAAAGAAGTGAGAGTATATAATCACAGAGTCTAACACAAAAACGAATAGCAATGGATGATTTCCGTAAATTCGCTGTCCGCCATCTTGGAATGAACAGCCAGACATTGGATGATGTCATCAAGGCAGAGTCCCAGTATCTGAACCCCTATATCCTTGAGGAGCGTCAGTTGAACGTTACCCAGATGGACGTGTTCTCACGTCTCATGATGGACCGCATCATATTCCTGGGCACGGAAATCAGCGACTATACCGCAAATACCATCCAGGCTCAGTTGCTGTATCTGGATTCTGTGGATTCTTCAAAGGAGATCTCGATTTATCTGAATTCCCCCGGCGGAAGCGTAACCGCCGGACTGGGAATTTATGATACAATGCAGTTCATCTCAAGCCCCGTAGCCACCATCTGCACAGGCATGGCCGCCAGCATGGCTGCCGTACTGCTTGTTGCCGGTCAGGAGGGCAAACGCTCGGCTCTGCCTCACAGCCGCGTCATGATACATCAGCCCTTAGGCGGTGTTCAGGGTCAGGCAAGTGACATTGAGATCACTGCACGCGAGATCCAGAAGATGAAGAAAGAACTTTACACAATCATATCGGAACACTCACACACTCCGTTTGACAAGGTGTGGGCTGACAGCGACCGTGACTACTGGATGTCGGCTCAGGAGGCCAAGGAGTACGGTATGATAGATCAGGTATTGGAGAAACGCAAATAACGGATAATGGCAGGCAAGAAGGGACAGTATTGCAGTTTCTGCGGACGTAGCGACAAGGAGGTGGGTTTTCTCATCACCGGTATTGAGGGCTGTATCTGCAACGAGTGCGTGGAGCGTGCTGCCGAGATAGTACGTGACGCCAAGCAGGGTGGCGAGAAGCCTTCATTCACAATGAAATCCGTGCCAAAACCAAAGGAAATCAAGAAATTCCTTGATGACTATGTGATTGGTCAGGATGCCGCCAAACGTTACCTTTCAGTTGCCGTTTACAACCATTACAAACGTATCACCCAGCCTGATACGGATGATATTGACATTGAGAAGAGCAATATCATTCTGGTGGGCGCCACCGGTACCGGCAAGACATTGCTGGCCAAGACTATAGCGCGCCTGCTTAAAGTTCCTTTTACCATTGTTGACGCTACTGTCCTCACTGAAGCAGGTTATGTGGGTGAAGACGTGGAGAGCATCCTTTCTCGTCTGCTTCAGGTGGCCGATTACGATGTGGCTGCGGCAGAACGCGGAATAGTATTCATCGATGAGATTGATAAGATAGCACGCAAGAGCGACAACCCCTCCATAACACGTGACGTGAGCGGAGAAGGAGTACAGCAGGGCTTGCTCAAGCTGCTTGAAGGTACCGTGGTAAATGTACCCCCTCAGGGCGGACGCAAACATCCCGAGCAGAAGTTCATCCAGGTTGACACCAAGAACATCCTGTTTATCTGCGGAGGCGCATTTGACGGCATTGAGCGCAAGATTGCAAACCGTCTGAACACCCAGGTGGTGGGATTCGATTCAGTGGAACAGCGCAGTAAGGTTGACCTTAACAACCTTATGAAGTACGTATCACCCCAGGATCTGAAATCATTCGGCCTTATTCCCGAAATCATAGGCCGTCTGCCGGTTGTCACCAGCCTTCAGCCGCTGGACCGCGATGCGCTCAGGAACATACTTACAGAACCCAAGAACTCAATAGTCCGCCAGTATATCAAGATATTCAAACTGGATGGAGTGGACCTTACATTCCAGCCGGAGGTTTTGGATTTCATCGTTGATAAGGCGATAGAGTTCAAACTCGGAGCACGCGGCCTGAGGTCAATTGTGGAGACCATAATGATCGATGCCATGTACGAGATACCGTCATCGTCAAAAAAGACTTATACCGTTACTCTGGATTATGCCAAGAGTCAGCTGGATAAGGCCGACGGTGCAGTATTCGAGAAGGCCTGACGTGCTGCAGTCATTTTATTAAATTTATTTGAAGTTTTTTTCGTCAAAAAGTTTGCAAGTATGAAATACTTGTACTTAACTTTGTTTTCTATCGCGATAGAAATTTGGATGAATATTTAATGTTTGTATGGCAAAGGATGTGAATCTTCAGGAAATACTGAAAGTCCATTTCGGGTTCGATACTTTCAAGGGAGATCAGGAGGCGATTATCCGTAATCTGCTGGAAGGCAAGGATACGTTTGTACTCATGCCTACCGGAGGCGGCAAGTCTCTCTGCTATCAGCTCCCGGCCCTTGTTATGGACGGTACAGCCATAGTGATTTCTCCTCTCATAGCGCTTATGAAAAACCAGGTGGACGCCATGCGTAACCTGAGCGAGGAGGACGGCATCGCACACTTCATAAACTCTTCACTTAACAAGACTTCAATAGACCTCGTAAAGGCCGATATCCTCAGCGGTAAGACCAAACTGCTGTATGTGGCTCCCGAGTCACTTACCAAAGAGGAGAACGTGGATTTCCTCAAGAAGGTCAAGATATCTTTCTACGCTATCGATGAGGCTCACTGTATTTCAGAGTGGGGACATGATTTCCGCCCTGAATACCGCAAGATCAGAGATATCGTCAGGGAAATAGGATTAGCCCCGATAATTGCATTGACAGCAACAGCTACAAACAAGGTTCGTGATGACATCAAGAAGAACCTGGGCATTCAGGATGCCAAGGATTTCAAGTCATCATTCAACCGTCCCAACCTCTACTATGAGGTAAGACCCAAGACCAAGAACGTTGACAAGGACATCATAAAGTTCATCAAGTCAAATCCCGGCAAGTCAGGCATCATCTACTGCCTCTCCCGCAAGAAGGTGGAGGAGCTGGCAGAGATACTTCAGGCCAATGACATATCAGCCATGGCCTATCATGCAGGCATGGAGGCTGCCGCACGCAGCAAGACACAGGACGCTTTCATCATGGAGAAGATTGACGTCATTGTGGCTACCATCGCCTTCGGAATGGGCATTGACAAACCCGATGTCCGTTACGTCATCCATTACGACATACCCAAGAGCCTTGAAGGCTACTATCAGGAGACCGGCCGTGCCGGCCGTGACGGTGGCGAGGGCCAGTGCATAGCATTCTACAACAGCAAGGATGTCCAGAAACTTGAAAAGTTCCTTGAGGGCAAGCCTCTGGCAGAGCAGGACATAGGCCGTCAGCTTTTGGCTGAGACCACCGCCTACTGCGAGTCATCGGTATGCCGCCGCAAGCTGCTGCTCCACTACTTCGGTGAGAATTATGAGGAGGATAACTGTGGCAACTGCGACAACTGTCTGAATCCCAAAAAACAGGTTGAGGCACAGCAGCTGCTTGAGACAGTGCTCGAGTGCATACTGGCAGTCAAGGAGAACTTCAAGGCCGATTATATCATCGATATGCTTCTGGGTAAGGAGACATCCGAGATAACAGACCACATGCATGATGACCTGGAGGCGTTCGGTTCAGGTTCAGATGAGGAGGAGAAGACCTGGAACGCAGTCATCCGTCAGGCGCTGATTGCCGGATACATCCGCAAGGACGTTGAGAACTACGGTCTGCTCAAGATAACCGAGGACGGCCGTGACTTCATGAAGAACCCCAAGTCATTCATGATTGTCGAGGACAAGGAGTTCGATGATGACGAGACCGAGGGCCCGATGCGCGGCGGCGGTTCTTTTGCCGTTGATCCTGAACTCTACTCGATGCTCAAGGACCTGCGCAAGAAACTCTCCAAGCATCTGCAGCTTCCTCCGTATGTGATCTTCCAGGATCCTTCACTGGAGGCGATGGCCACCACATATCCCGTGACCATTGACGAACTCCAGAATATCCCGGGTGTCGGTGCCGGTAAGGCAAAGCGCTACGGACAGGATTTCATCGACCTGATCAAGCGTCATGTCGAGGAGAATGAGATTGAGCGTCCCGAGGATCTGCGTGTCCGCACGGTGGCCAACAAGTCGAAACTCAAGGTAAGCATCATCCAGAGCATAGACATGAAGGTGGCTCTTGACGACATAGCCATAAGCAAGGGTATTGACTTTGACGAGCTCCTTACCGAGATAGAGGCCATAGTCAATTCCGGAACCAAACTGGACATAGACTACTTCATTGAAAGTGTAATGGACGATGACCGTGCCGAAGACATATACGAGTACTTCAGAGAGTCAGAGAGCGATTCGATAGATGACGCCATTGACGAACTGGGTGATGATTACAGTGAAGAGGAGATCCGTCTGGTACGTATCAAGTTCATATCTGAAATGGGTAACTGATTGAAACAACAATAAAAACTATATCAACATGTCATTTTTAGAAGATAGAGTTGCAATGGAAGGACTAACGTTTGATGATGTCCTGCTTATTCCCGCTTATTCAGAGGTTCTGCCGCGTGACATCAATCTTACATCAAGATTCTCACGTAACATCACCCTCAACATCCCGTTTGTGACAGCAGCTATGGATACCGTAACTGAGTCACGTATGGCTATCGCCATCGCCCGCGAGGGTGGTATCGGCGTTATCCACAAGAATATGCCTATAGCAGAGCAGGCCCGTCAGGTGGCAATCGTCAAGCGTGCTGAGAACGGAATGATATATGATCCCGTTACAATACTGCGTTCAAATACAATCAAGGATGCTCTTGCACTGATGTCCGAGTATCACATTGGCGGTATACCCGTTGTTGAGGAGGACGGCACACTGTGCGGTATAGTAACCAACCGTGACCTCCGTTTCCAGCGTAATTATGACGTCAAGATCGAGGATGTCATGACAAAGGAGAATCTGGTTACCACACACCAGCAGGTTGACATGGAGGCTGCTTCACAGATACTCCAGGAGAATAAGATCGAGAAACTGCCGGTTGTCGACAACAACGGTAAGCTGGTAGGTCTTATCACATACAAGGACATTACCAAGGCCAAGGACAAACCCATGGCCTGCAAGGACAGCAAGGGCCGTCTGCGCGTTGCAGCAGGTGTAGGCGTAACAGCCGACACCCTTGACCGTATGTCAGCCCTGGTTGAGGCCGGTGCCGATGCAATCGTAATCGATACCGCACACGGTCACACCAAGAGCGTTATAGCAAAGCTCAAGGAGGCAAAGGCAAGTTTCAAGAACATCGATATCGTTGTAGGTAACATAGCAACCGGCGCTGCCGCCAAGATGCTTGTCGAGGCAGGTGCTGATGCAGTAAAGGTTGGTATGGGTCCCGGTTCAATCTGCACCACACGTATCATCGCCGGCATCGGCGTACCCCAGGTATCAGCTGTATATGATGTCTACTCAGCCATCAAGGGCTCAGGCGTTCCTATCATTGCTGACGGCGGTCTGCGCTACTCAGGTGATGTCGTTAAGGCTCTGGCAGCCGGTGGTGACAGCGTAATGTTCGGTTCACTCGTAGCCGGTACAGAGGAATCACCCGGTGAGACCATCATCTTCAACGGACGTAAGTTCAAATCATATCGTGGCATGGGTTCTCTTGAGGCTATGGAGAACGGTTCTAAGGACCGCTACTTCCAGGCCGATACCAAGGATGCCCGTAAGCTGGTTCCCGAGGGAATCGCAGCCCGCGTTCCTTACAAGGGAACTCTTTACGAGGTTGTATACCAGCTTGCAGGCGGTCTGCGTTCAGGCATGGGCTATTGCGGTGCTCCCAACATCGACAAACTGCATGAGGCCAAGTTCGTTCGCATTACCAATGCCGGCATGAATGAGAGTCACCCGCATGATGTTGCCATCACAAGCGAGGCTCCCAACTACAGCCGCCACGAATAATCAAAACCAAAGCTTATGAGACGTATCCTTTTATGCATCGTAACCGTTCTGCTTTGCATGCCGTTGGCCGCGCAGGAAGATCCTGTTGTGATGACGGTGAACGGGTACGATGTATCAAAGTCGGAGTTCAAGTATTTCTTCGACAAGAATAATATTGAGACCACCGTCACAAAGAAGACCGTCAGACAGTATGCAGACATGTATCTGAATTTCAAACTCAAGGTACAGGCCGCTATTGATGAGGGTATGGACAAATCCGAGTCATTCCTCAGTGAATACGGGATGTGCCGTGACATGGTGGCCGAGGACTATCTGTTAGACAAGGAATTTCTGGACAAGTTGGCTCATGAAACTTATGAGCAGTCTGTCATGACGGTCGGAGAAACCGGCCTGGCTTATCTGTTCTTAATGTCATCGGCCCCCAAGGAGAATACTCCGGAGGCATTGAATGAATGTTATGAGCGGATGAAATCCGTTTATGAAAAACTTCAGCAGGGAGAGTCGTTCAAGGAATTGGCCAGGAAATACTCGGAAGATGAATTGGCTGCCGCAGGCGGTGAAGTAGGATGGGTCAGTGCAGGACAGTTCCCTGAGGAATTCGCTGAACAGATCTTTAACTTGGATGAAGGTAATTTCAGTGAGCCGTTCATCTCGGATGACGTTGTCTTCATAGTCATGGTAACCCAACGCCGTTTGCTTGGCACCTTTGAAGAGAACGCAGGTGACCTTATTGAATGGATGCAAAGGACCGGTGCTTTTGATGAGGCAAGACGCCGCAGGGCAAATGAATATGCTTCACGCTTAGGCTGGACCATCCGTGACGACGAAGCGGTGGCTCATCTTGACAGCGTACTGGAAGAGGTTGAGCCGGAATTCGGTAATCTCGTCAGGGAGTATTACGACGGACTGCTTGTGTTTGACATCAGCAACCATGAAATATGGGAGAGGGCTTCAAACAATCCTGAAGAGATGGAGAACTATTTCCAGACTCACCGCAAGCAGTTCAAGTTTGACAAGCCCGCTTTCAGAGGCGTTGTCCTGTTCTGCAAGACTGAGGGTGACTTTAACAGCATTAAGGAGGTTCTTGACAAGACCGATATGAATGATTGGATTGACTCCATCCTGGCATACAATGAGAAGGAGATTAAGATCCGTGTAGTCAGAAGTTCTATCGAAACCGGTCTTTTCAGACAGGGACAGAACGAATACGTGGACAATGTGGTCTTTGGAATAGGAGAGGCAAAGTCCATGAGCGGTTATCCCTACGCCAATTATGTGGGAACACTCGTCAAAGAACCGGATTCTATAGAAGACGTATCCGGCGAGGTGGCCGAAGAGTATCAGAAGTATCTCGAGAAAGAGTGGCTCAAACGTCTTAAGAGCAAGTACAAATACAAGATCAACAAGAAGGTCCTTAAAACGGTCAGTCTGGATTAATGATGAGAACACTGCAGTCACGTAAGAGGTTTTTTGCAGGATTGTTTACACTCCTGTCCATCTCGATGCTTGTTTCCTGCAAGTGGAACAGGAGCGTGACGGAATATGTCTACGGAAAGACTCCGATAGTGGAGATAGGTACCGATGTCCTTTATGTGGAGGATATCAAGCAGGTGCTTCCGTTGGGTCTGTCCGACGCAGACAGTACGCTGTTTGCACAGCAGTTCATCAAGAACTGGGCGCAGGACGTGCTGTTCTATCAGAATGCCATACGTAATATCCCTGATACAAAGGACATTGACCGCCTGGTGGAGAATTACCGCCGTTCGCTCATAGAACATGAGTATCAGCGCAGACTGATCGAACAGAAGTTTTCATCGGAGATTGCCGATGAGGATATAGAGCAGTTCTACAATGACAACGAACGTCTGTTCGTATTGGATGAGTCCCTGCTCAAAGGCCTGTTCCTCAAGATATCCAACAAATCACATGACCTGTCCGACATAAGGAAACTATATACCCGTCAGGATGACGAGTCATTCGAGGAGATTGAGAAATACAGTATCCGCAATGCCGCCCGCTGTGAGTTCTTTTATGACAACTGGCGTACGGTAGCCGAGATTGAAGTCCTGCTTCCGGCATTGGAAAAGCCGCTTGAGACACTGCTTAAGGATAACGGCAGTTTTGAATTCAAGGATGAAGAGTATATATACCTGCTTAACGTGAGCGAGTATGCACCCAAGGGCGGAATAGAACCGTTGGATCATGCCCGTTCCAGAATACGCGGACTGCTCATAAACAGCAACGAGGTTTCATACATGAGAAAGATCAAGGAAGACCTTTATGACGCTGCCATTGAAAAGAACAGAATCATTTTCCATCAATAGATAATACAAATGAAAAAAATCATATTCGTGACTGTCTGCCTGCTGATGGCATCATACTTGAAGACCGCAGCCCAGAATAACGTGATCGACGAGATTGTCTGGGTTGTCGGTGACGAGGCTATTTACAAGTCAGAAGTGGAGGAGGCACGTAGGGAAGGTCTTAAGAATGATGTGCAGTGGGACGGCGATCCCTATTGCGTCATTCCGGAGCAGCTTGCAGTGAACAAACTGTTCATGAATCAGGCTGAACTGGACAGTATCTTCGTTACCGATGACGATCTTTCCCAGTCGGTGGAATCGGACCTTAAGGCAATAATCGAAGAATGCGGCTCACAGGAAAAGATGGAAGAGCGCTATGAGATGAGTATGGACCAGATACGCAGCCGTATTTATGAGAACCGCCGTCAGGCTTATGTGATAAACGAGGTCCGTAAAAAGATAATGTCAAAGGTAAAGGTTACTCCTGCCGAGGTCAGACGCTACATCAAGGATATTCCGGCAAGTGATATACCAGATATCCCCAATCAGGTCGAGGTTCAGATAATTACCCTGGAACCCACTGTTCCCCAAGAGGAGATAGATGCCGTAAAGGCCGATTTGCGCAGTTACATAGACCGTGTTCAGTCAGGCGAGATATCTTTCTCAACTCTGGCCCGCCTCTATTCGGAGGATCCCGGTTCGGCCCGTAACGGTGGTGATCTGGGCTTCTTCGGGCGCGGAGAGATGGTGCCCGAGTTCTCTACTACCGCATTCAATATGACCGATCCCGATAAGATATCCAAAATTATCGAGACAGAATACGGCTACCATATCCTTCAGTTCGTCGAGAGACTGGGTGACCGTGTCAGAGTACGTCATATCCTGCGTAAGCCACGTATCCCGATGGAGAGCGTGAACAACTGTCTGGCCCGTCTGGATACCATCGCAAATGATATCCGTAGCGGTAATCATACGTTTGAGTTCTGCGTGGCCGGTTACTCTCAGGACAAGGATACCCGTAACAACAACGGTCTTATGAACAACTCACCCGATCCCACAATTCCCGGTACATCCAAGTTCAGGATGGAGGAACTGCCTGCACAGGTAGCCATGGTGGTTGACAAGATGCATGTGGGAGAGATATCGGACCCGTTCGTCATGCAGTTGCCCAACGGCAAGACCATTTGCGCCATTGTCAAGCTCAAGAACAAGATCAACGCTCATAAAGCCAATATGGCCGAAGACTACGAGATTCTTTATGAAATCGTAAGCAGCGTCCGTCAGCAGGAGGCTCTTGACAAATGGATCCGTGATAAGCAGCGCACCACTTACGTCCGTATCAGCGATGGGTGGAACGACTGTGATTTCAAGTATCCCGGATGGGGTAAGTACTAATCCGGACCCGCTGCGTCATGTTCTGTCTCAGGTCTTCTTTTTTGGTGCTCATGCTGAGTTGCCTGACAGCTGTTTCTGCTCAGGAGGCCATGACTATGCCCCAAGAGGAGGTTGAACCTGTTAAGACCGATACCAACTGGGTATATCTTCTCAATGCCGATGAAATCCGCTTTGAGGAGTATATCAATCCCGATGCCCAGCGTCTGATAGGCAATGTGGTATTCCGCCATGACAGTATGTACATGTACTGCGACAGTGCCCTTTTCTATCAGGAACGCAACTCATTCGACGCCTACTATAACATCAGGGTAGAGCAGGGCGATACTCTTTTCCTTTACGGCGATTCACTGTTTTATGACGGCAACACCAAACTTCTCCGGGTAAGGGACAACGTGCGCCTTGAGAACAAGACCATGATCCTGCTTACGGACAGCCTGAACTATGACCGCAACACCGGACTGGGCTGGTTCTTTGACGGCGGTACGCTGCTTGACGAGGAGAGTACCCTGATATCGGAATACGGACAGTTCGATACGAATACCAAGATGGCTGTGTTCATTGACGGGGTATCGATGGAGAGTCCGGATTATACCCTTACAACCGATACGCTCCATTACAACACTGACAGCCACATTGCATTCCTCTACAGCCCCGCTACTATCATCAATGAGGATAATGTGATAAATACCAGTCACGGACGATTCAATACTGACAACAAAAGTGCGGTGCTTCTGGACCGTTCAGTCATTGAACAGAATGACGGTGAGAGCCGTATGACCGGTGACAGTATCATATATGACAGCGATGCCGGTCAGATGGAGGGATTCGGCAATGTGATCATAAACAACTATAAGGACAAGGTCGACGCCCAAGGAGAGTATGTCTATTACAACAGCGGGAATGACTCGGCTGTCATAACCGGAAAGGCGTTGCTGATAGAGTACTCCGCCGGTGACAGCATGTTTGTCCATGCTGACACGTTCCGTCTGGTGACATTCTATAACGAAGCTCATGACAGTATCGTGGAGCGTCAGATGCGCGGATTCTACAAGGTGCGTGCATACCGTCCGGATATGCAGATGGTAGCCGATTCGATGGTGTTCACCACCAGGGACTCTAGCCTGACTCTGTACAGCGATCCCATACTCTGGAATGAAGAGAGCCAGATACTCGGTGAGAAGATCATATTCTATATGAATGACAGTACGATAGACTGGGCTCATGTGATTGGTCAAGCCCTGTTTGTCCAAATGAATGATGACATCCATTTCAACCAGATAGCCGGACGTGAGATCAAAGCATATTTCAAAGACAGTGAGATAGACTATGCCGATGTACGCGGAAACGTTCAGGCTGTATTCTATCCGCTTGATGCAGACTCGGCCATGATTGGAATGAATACGACCGAAGGATCCAGCCTTAGGACGTATTTCAAGATGCGTGCCGTTAATAAGATTGTAATGTTAGGCCATTCCAGCGGTGTGATGTATCCTATGGAGAAACTGGATGAGAAGAAAATGTTCCTGCCCAACTTCAATTGGTTTGAGAGAATCAGACCTCTTGATCCGGAGGATGTTTTTTACTGGCGAGGCAAGAGGGCAGAAGAACAGCTTAAGAAGAACAGTTCCAATAAGGAAGTACCCCTGCCTACATTACAAGGAGGCAAAAAAAGAAAGAGATAACTATGGGAATGTTCAATGTAAGGGAACCGCGCCGTTTCGAGCATAAATACATTTATGTAGACGAGCGTAAGGAGAGGCTGGCCAAGATAGAGGAGAGGGCCAAGCGTGAACTCGGCATGCTGCCCGAGGATGAGTTCAATCCTGAGAGTATCCGCGGTAAGTTCGTGCAGAGTACCACTCATCTGAAACGCCGTAAGGAGAATGGCGGCCCCGCACTCAGTATACCCGTGGCCATCGTTCTGGCAGTACTTCTTACAATACTGCTTTTGAATATCCTGAACGGAAATATCTGATTTGCATATGGAATGTAAGGTAAGGGTTCTTTCGCAGCAGGTAGCCAGCCAGATTGCAGCAGGTGAGGTGGTTAACCGTCCTGCATCGGTAGTCAAGGAGCTGGTGGAGAATGCTGTTGATGCAGGTGCAGACAGTATCAAGGTGATTCTGTCCGATGCCGGCCGCACTTCCATTCAGGTCATTGACAACGGCTCCGGCATGAACAGTGAGGATGCCCGTACGGCATTTGAGCGTCATGCCACATCCAAGATAAAAGAATCTGATGACCTGTATTCCCTTACCACATTCGGATTCCGCGGAGAGGCTTTGCCCTCAATCGCAGCTGTGGCCGAGGTGCAGTTGCGCACCCGTACCGCTGACAGCGAGACCGGCACTGAATTATCAATTAAGGCTTCGGAGATAGAGAGTCAGGAGCCCTGCGTTTGCCCGGTCGGCAGTTCGTTCACTGTACGTAACCTTTTCTACAATGTTCCGGCCCGCCGTAAGTTCCTTAAGAGCAACCAGACGGAGTTCGGCCATATACTGACTGAGATGGAGCGCGTCTCAATTGCCCATCCCGAGGTGGCCTTTGAGCTGACCCATCAGGGTGAGCAGATACTGTCGCTTCCGGCATCGGCCGTAAAACAGAGAATTGTAAATCTCTTCGGACGTAAGATGAATGAGGCTCTGCTGCCGGTCGAGGTTGAGACGTCGGTCGTAAAGGTAAGCGGATTCTGCTCCAATTTGGACAATGTGAAAGGCAAGGGCGCAAAGCAGTTCTTCTTTGTGAACGGCCGATTCATGCGTCATCCCTATTTCCATAAGGCTGTGCTGAGTGCATACGAGGGTCTTGTGCCCGAGAGTGACCAGCCGTCATATTTCCTTTTCCTGGATGTGCCGCCCGAAACCATTGACGTAAACATACATCCCACCAAGACTGAGATAAAGTTCCAGGACGAGCAGGTTATCTGGAAGATTCTCATGGCTGCGGTCAAGGAGTCTGTGGGCCGTTTCGAGGAGATGCCCACCATAGATTTCAATACTACCGACATGCCGGATATTCCCATCTATGACGCATCCCGTCCCGTAACACCGCCTAAGGTGAACTATAATCCTGATTTCAATCCGTTCTCATCAACCCGCATTGAGACAGGTCAGACACGCTCAAACCGCGAGAACTGGAGCAAGCTTTACGGTGATGCCATTGAGCGTAAGGTCAATGACGGCGAGATACCTTTCACACCCATGAGCGAGATGCAGGTCAAGCCAGAGGAGGAGATTCTGAAACCGTATCAGTTCGCAGACCGCTTCATACTTGTACCCTCTGAGCAGGGACTGATGATCATAGACCAGCACCGTGCGCATATAAGAGTTCTGTATGACAGGTTCATGGCCAATGCCAAGAGTCACGCAGCCGCATCGCAGGGACTGCTGTTCCCCGAGATGTTCCAGCTGTCTGCCAGTGACGCCGTTGTATTTGAGGAACTCAAGCCCCGTTTTGCAGCACTTGGTTTTGATCTGTCCGATATGGGACGCGGTGCAATAGCCGTTCAGGGCGTTCCTTCCGGTATGGAGGGACAGGATTATGAACGTCTCATCACCGATATGATTGCCGATATCCGCATCAACCCCACTCATGAGGAGGACCGTCAGCTTGAGAGTCTTGCCCTTGCCATGGCATACAAGGCAGCCATCCCGACGGGACGTCACCTGTCAGAGAATGAGATGCAGGAGCTTGTGCGCTCCCTGAAGGCATGTAGCATACCTTCACGCACACCTGATGCCAAGACCGTCTATATTGTCAGGTCCGTTCAGGAAATATCGAGATTGCTTGATTAAACGCCGTGGTGCGTTTTCTTTTTCCAGAGACCGTACACCTCACTGACATTACCTGCGGTAATAAAGCCGTGGATGTCGTTCTTTTTCATGAAATTCATCAGGTTTGAGAACTCATCCTGTGTAAGCAGGGCCTGAATCTCAGTCTGCTCTTTTCCGCTGTAGCCGCCTGTCACCTTGTAGAGACTGCAGCCGCGGTCCAGATCCTTGATGATGTACTGGCGTATGACTTCGTGGTCATCGGATATGATGCATACCCTCTTGCGCTTGTTGATGCTTGCTGTAAAGTAATCAACCACAATACCGTTAATCCAGGTTCCTATCAGACCTACCACAACCATGCGGAAGGGGTTGATGGCAAAAGCCGAGCAGCAGATGATGGCACCTGCAACCGATATGGAGGCGCCTATGTCAAAATGGAGGTATTTGTTCACTATCTTGGCCAGAATGTCCAGCCCGCCGGTAGAGGCGTTTATATGGAACAGGATGGCCTGTGATGCGCTGAGCAGAAGTACAAAGCAGCACAGGTCAAGCCAGACGTCACCCATGACCGATGTACTGCCGTCAGTAAGCATATTGGAAACCGGGAGTACCTTTTCCCAGAGATCCATAAGGGGACCCAGGATAAGGGCTGTATAGACGGTCTTGATGCCGAATTCCTTGTCGATTAGCAGGTATGCCATTATGAGCAGAATGGCATTGATGATTACTATGACAGTGGAGACCTTGACGGACATTCCCAACAGATCAAAGATTCCGCTGATTACGATAGAGAGACCCGATATGCTTCCTACAATCAGTTTTCCGGGAATCAGGAAATAGTTTACGGCCAGGGCGGCGATAGCCATGCCGAAGGTCATTATAATCAGTTCCTGCCAGAATTTTCCGGTCTTTACGGCATTCCATGCAGTGCCGGCTGCATCTTTGATCTTACCCATATAGTCCTTTATTTAAGCGGGGTGATTAATACACCCTGAATCCTATGATCTGACGTACTTCGCGAAGAGTCTTGGATGCGCTCTCACGAGCCTTCTCGGCACCGGCCAGAGCAATCTTGTCCAGCAGGGCTGTATTGCTTGAGAACTCCTTGATGCGCTCGCGGATGGGATCGGTTGCTGCAACAATGTCCTCGGCAAGCTGCTTCTTGAGATCACCGTAACGCAGTGTGCAGTCATTCCACTTATCGTTGAAGTAGTTGTAGGTGTCCTTTGATGATACAACCTCGAGCAGGGTGAACAGGTTCTGGATAACATCAGGCTTCTCACTGTTCATGGCCTGTGGGCCGGCATCGGTAACAGCTTTCATCACCTTCTTGCGGATTACTGAGGGCTCGTCGCACAGATATATGCAGTTTCCCTCGCTCTTACCCATCTTACCGGAACCGTCCAGTCCGGGAATCTTGATTCCGCCCTCCTTGGCCAGTGAGAATGATGCGGGCTCGGGGAAGAACTCTACATTGTACATCTGGTTGAAACGGCGTGCGAACTTGCGGGCCATCTCCATGTTCTGCTCCTGGTCCTTGCCTACTGGAACCTTGTTGGCCTTGTGGATAATGATGTCAGATGCCATCAGGGTAGGATAGGTCAGCAGACCTGCGTTCACGTTATCGGGCTGCTTGCGTGCCTTCTCCTTGAATGAGGTTACGCGCTCCAGCTCGCCCAGATAGGCGTTCATATTGAGATAGAGGTAGAGCTCTACTACCTCGGGTACATCGCTCTGTACGTAAATGGTGGCTTTCTCGGGGTCCAGACCGCAGGCCAGGTACTCGGCCAGGATGGTGCGGACGCTGTTCTGGATGTTCTCAGGGGTGGGGTGTGTGGTCAGGGAATGCCAGTCTGCTATGAAGAAGAAGCATCTGTACAAATCCTGAAGCTTTATGAAGCTTGTCACTGCACCGTAGTAGTTGCCGAGGTGTAGGTTTCCTGTGGGGCGTATGCCGCTGAGAACTGTTTCCATTTTCTTGTTAAATATGTGTTTTTGCACTGCGAAGATACCATAAAAGAGCCATATCGGAAAAAATTTATGAAAAAAAGGTCCGAAAGTTTTTGACTGTTCACAAAAGTCCTTATCTTTGCACCGCTTTTACGGAAAGCACGGGCGTTTAGCTCAGCTGGTTCAGAGCATCTGCCTTACAAGCAGAGGGTCGGCGGTTCGAATCCGTCAACGCCCACAAAAAAAGAGGTTCGCATTTGCGGACCTCTTTTTTTGTGGGCGCTGACGGACGGACCTTTTTTTAGTTCGCTAACGCGAACGGTGGCCCTCCGGGCCATCTCGCTCGCATACTCGCTTCGCCCCAATACGTTGAACCTGCGTTATTCGAAGAGGGGTGAGAGGTTGAAGGCTAGGATTTCCTCTTCGTCCTTTTCATCCAATGGGATTCCGTAGAGGGTTTTGGTTTTCTCGTCGAAGGCTGGGTAGAATATGTAGTGATCCAGCTTGATGGATTTCTTGAAGTTTCCGTCCCAGTCAAAGAGCATCACCTCCGGTCTGGGCCAATCCTTATTGGGATCACTCATACTGTGATCACCGCCGTAATAGAATACCAGAAAGTAATCCTCAAAGGGCAGGGCCTCTTCAAAACAACCCCTCTCTTTATCCATGTAGTCAACTTCTCCGTTATCATTGTAATGCGGAACCTCGTTCGGCTCTTCCTTGAGAGTGGGGCTGCCATTCTGATGTACTGCAAAACTAATGTCCTTGTCCAGGTCATAGTACATGATGTAATCAGAAAACAGGAAAGGTTCTACAATCAGATTTTTGGAGGGGTGTTTATAGAATCTTCTTTGGTACTGATCCTTGGGCTGGGGACCCACTATGGCAAGCATATCGGACAATACTGTAGGTAATTCCATGAAGGCGGTGTCATGCCTGATCCAATAGTGTTCCTCAATTTTTCCAAACTCAAATTCAAAGCCTTGAATATATTCCAGGGTCTTGTATATATCATTGTCAAGGAACACATATTCCAGGTTGACTCTGAGTTTGGCCTGATAACCGTCCATGTCCAAAGGCTGTAAATAGTAAGGTAAGAAGTCTCTGGTCTGCTTCATGACAGTCTTGCCGGATAAAAGGGACTGGGTAACATCCAGAACCTTTATGCTTGTTTCATCCTGAAGGGGAAGCAGCAGGTGACCGTCATCGCCTTTAAGGACCTGTCTGCGGATTTCGCCCGGACGGTTCACGAATTCGTTCCTGGCTCTTCCCTGAAGACAGAACTTGCCAAGCAGTTCCCATTCATCGGAATAGATGAACAGAAAGCCGTCCGGATCCTGGGAAATTAAGATTTTATATGAGTCGCAGTTTATGATTGAGGTTATCTGTAGCGGTAATTCGGCATCTACATGAACACCCTGGGCAAGTTGGTCGGATTTGTTCAAATAATCTATCTCGCGGATTTCAATCTGGGGTTCTTTCTTGCATGATGAGAAAAGAGAGAGGGTTAATGCAAACGATACTAAGAGGATACGGATTCTCATAACTTTCTTTTTTTGTTGACAAATGTATATATTTGAGAACGTTTTCAGAATGTTATTGTTATGAGTTTAAGAAAGTTTTTGTTTTTGTCTCTCATGGCTTTAACTGCTATGGGGAGTGTACAGGGTAAAAAACTTCTCTCCTGGAATATCCAGGACGGTATGTGGTCTGATCAGGCCAACAATTATGACAATTTCGTAGAGTTTCTCAAGGCTACTGATCCCGATGTCTGTGTCTTCTGTGAGGCCAAGACCACACATTTGGAATCCGGTCAGGAACCTTATCTTCCTGCCGGCTGGGAGACGTTGGCCGCCCGATACGGTCATCCGTATGTCTACCTGGCACAGGATCAGGACAACTCGCCTCAGGTAATAACCTCAAAACATCCTATCAGGAACATGAAGAGGATTGCCGGTTCACAGGACACTATTGTAGGACACGGCGCTGGCTGGGTCCAGATAGATATGGACGGCAAGACATATAATATTGTCTGCATGCATGCCATGCCGTTTGCAATGGGTGGCGGTGGCAGGCCTCAAGGCGGCAGGCCCCAAGGCGGAATGGGCCCAGGACGAGGAATGGGCTTTGGAGGATTTGGAGGTGGCGGAAGTGATGAGTTCCGAAAGAAAGAGGTGGAGTATGTATGTAATCAGACCATCCTTACCCATGAGAATCCCGGGCAGGAGCGTTGGCTAATGATGGGTGATTTCAACTCTATATCCAGCTTGGACAATGACCACTATAAACTGTCTGCTGACTCATCAATCTACTGTGTTCATGACTACATCCGCAATAAGACTCCCTATATCGATGTGATTGCTAACAAGCATCCGGGTGAGTTCATACAGTCCAGCCAGAACGGCCGCCGCATAGATTTCATATATGCGACAGAACCGGTGATCAAGGAGATCAGAAGTGCCGAGATCCTGAACTCAGGCTATACGGAGCAGCATAGGGCCACGGGCGCACAGTACTGGATACCGTCGGACCACAGACCTATACTGATAGAATTCTGAAAGCCGGAAATTTCCTGTCAGATTGATCTGATCTTGTAGAAAAGAAGACAGGGACTTGATTCAAGAGTTGCTTTAGCGGCAATGTCGCGCAGTTTTGCCAGATTGGGATCCTGCGTTTTTTCGGGCAGGTCTTCACGCATCTGCATCAGAGACATAGGCTCTGCAACTCCGATGAACCAATCCTTATATGTGCCCTTTATTTTGTGGATGGGCAGGGTCTTGAGATCATCTCCGCGTGAATACTCATATCTTCTCTGCTTGCCGGTGTTCTTGTCTATGATGTAGTAATACTGACTCTCCATTATGTTGAGCAGAATGAATGATCCGGTCTGATGCAGTCCGGTGAATCCCACGAACCGGCCTTCATTGGACATGTTGTATGACGTGAAGAAATTGTAGTTGGTGATCTCTTTCTGTTCTCTCTCTCCCACAATGTTGTCAACTCCGGGAATCTCTCTGCATACGATGCCTTTGTCATTGTCCAGGACATAGATGTTTGGATCAAAAGGAAGTATGTAGTACAGACTGTCGTTGAACATGTTGCAAAGGGGCTGGCCGCAGTACTCGGCCGTATTGTCGGTGGAGAACGGTACTGACTTGAAATCAGTGATGCTTCCGTCTTTGAGGTTTATGATTGAAAAGAGCAGACCGCTGTCATTGTAAATCCTGTTGTGTGCAAAGAGTCGGCCATCGGCCATCAACCGTACATCGAACAGATAATTGATTCTGGTCTTTAATGCTTCAAGTTCATCTTTCCTGATAAAAGAACCGTCATAGTCAAAATACAGCATCTTTCCCTGAGAAGCGTCAATAATGCAGACCTGTTTGGTGTTCGTGTCTACATAGAAGGCGCCCAGATACAGATACTCGTTTGATGCCCTGCCTTTCATTCCATAAACGGTATTCAGTGAACCGTCCATATTGAAGGAGTACAGTACATCATTTGAACTGATGAAAATAAGGGAATCCTCAACTACAATCTTTTCGATGTTACCCATGGGAACATCCTCGGAGAGTTCCACTATCTCAAAGGCATCGAAAGTAATACCGCTGGCATTGGGATACAGTTCCTTGTAGCCGGATTCAGAGGATCCGGAACTGTTTTTACACCCTATGGAAAAACAAATGAAAAGACAGCCGAGAAGAGCTGCTTTAAAAGAATTTCTACAATTCATGTTATCGGAAAAGAATGTTACGTGAATACAAGAAGCAAATATATTCATTATTTGTTTAATTTAGCGGTCGGAAAACTAACTTAATAATCAAAATATGTTCAAGGGACAAAGTAAAGGAATTTGCACCTATCGTCTTGATAATCAATATATAGTTGCATAGCAATTGTTTAGAATAATTGTACTTCCATATCCCTCACAGGCCCTCACAGGCCCTATGTTACCCGAAGCTACGGCCCTCCTGCGGCCCTCCAAATTATGACACAAACCAAGAAAAAAGAACTTGTAACCCTGAATGAAAAGCCGCTTAAGGATGGTGGCAGCTCGCTGTATCTGAACTACACGATAGACGGAGTAAGACAC
Organism: Bacteroidaceae bacterium; assembly: GCA_017557635.1. Classification (GTDB taxonomy): domain Bacteria; phylum Bacteroidota; class Bacteroidia; order Bacteroidales; family Bacteroidaceae; genus Colenecus. Next base: position 482,482 of record JAFYYH010000021.1, read on the forward strand.
AAAGAATACCTGCAAATGTATATTGTAATACCAAGGACCAAGTTAGATCGTCTGCAGAATGAGGAGACCATGAAAACAGCTCTGGCTATCAAGGCTAAGCGAATTGTAGAGTTGCAGAACGGCAAGGCCGGATTTGACCGAGCTAAGCATAAAGACATGCTACTGACCGATTATCTATCCAAGCGTATTGATTATTACCTCCAGCGTGACAGCAAGAGTTATAGCCAGCACCTTGAAAAGATAATACGCTGGCTCAATAACTGGGGTGGCCGCATGACACTTAAAGGAGCCGACAAACAACAGATACTAAGCTGGTGCAAGTTCATGAAAGACGGCGGCCTGGCCAATACGACCATACGCGGTTACTTTGAGACGCTGGGTACTCAGTTTCGCGCAGCAGTCCGTGATGAGCTGATAGACGTAAGTCCGTTTGACCGCATGGACAAAGTTGAAAAGCCTGAGAGGGTAGAGGTAGAAAGGGAGTTTCTTACCATGGCGGAGCTGCGCAAGCTGGCGGCTACCAAAACACAGAGCGACCTTGTCAGGCGCGCTTTCCTGTTTTCTTGTTTCACCGGTCTGCGTGCGTCAGACATCAGAAAGTTGGACTGGAGCAACATAACAAAAACAGACACCGGTTGGATGTTGTCTATACGTCAGACAAAGACCAAGAGCATGGTGTATATACCTCTATCTGATAACGCTATCAGCGTATTGCCTACCATACATCCTAAGAACGGCAAAGTGTTTGACAGATTGCCGCATGAGGTTACCGTCAATGAGACCGTAAGAAACTGGGTTAAACGCGCCGGAATAACCAAACATATATCATTTCATTGCGCACGTCACACCTATGCCACCCTGCTGCTTACGTCAGGCGTTGACATATACACCGTCATGAAGCTATTGGGTCAAAAAGATGTACGTGTCACGCAAATATACGCCAAGATAGTTGACGAACTTAAGGTAAATGCCATCAACGCCATACCCCAGCTCTGACGGTCAATCCCTCATACATACCGGCATGATTGCTTTCATACCCTCGCGCATCAGAAAGCCCATGGTGTATGCTGCATCCTCACTGCCCAACTGGAAACCATAGAATATAGACAGCGCATCCTGAACATGATCCAGCTCATGCGCCAGGCTATCTACTGTCTGCTGCTTGCTGGTGGTGGGTCCAATCAGCACAAGGCTCATGGTTGTGTCATAGTTTGACACACAGCAGGCGCAGTTCATACGTCCCAGCACGGTATTCACGCAGTAGTCAATACGCTCCTCCTTCACGCCAAACGAGCGCAGGTAGGCACGTATTCTATCTTCGTCATTCCAATCCAGGTCATAGCACAGCACCACGCCCCAGTAGCCCTCTACATCTATGTACTTTGTAATCATGGTCTGTTACATTGTTACATCATGCGTTCCCAGTGGATTGGAACATCCTTAACGTCCATCTTGGCACGGAAACATGCCAATACCGCCTCGGGTGTGCAGTCCGGATCATAGATTGTCTCATGTATGAAATACGCAATGGCTTGTTTGTTAGGCAGACACTTGGGGTAATCGGCATAACACATGTTATACAGATACCAGGCAGAGTAAATATCCTCCTCCTTTATTGTCAGCCCCATCTGTCGCATCAGCTCCTCCATTTCGTTGATGGAATGCTGCGGTACTGATTTCAGGACACCAGAGTTCTCGTCTCTTTTCTTCATGGATGATATAGCCCACTCGGCCAGCTTGTAACTGAACCTGCCCTTGTACTGGTCCATATATACAGCCTCACCCTCACTCATTATGTATTGCATGTTCTTTTTCGCTCTAATCGTTTATAATAAGGCCGATGGACGGACAGCCCACCGGCCTTCTTGAAAATCACTTGTAGCGTCCCATACGGTCACGCTGGCGGCGATAATCCTCGCGCATCTGGCCCTCCTCCTGGAACTGGTCACCTGAGAGCTCCTTTTCGGCATCTTCCCAGCCTTCCTTGTAGCCCTTGCAGTAACCCTCCTTGTACTCTTGGCCCTCCTTGTAGTGCATAGGATAGTGGCGCATACCAGAACCACTCCTCATACTCATGCTGTCACGCATCTCAGAGCGCATACCTGAACGCTCCTCGTCTTTGTCGTTTATAATTAAGATTGGCATAATCGTCACTTTTTAAGGAAAGTCAATCACTTGGACCCGACGGCCGATAGAATCTTATCCATCATCGTCCGCATCTCATCCAGTTTCTTGTCCTGGTTGTTTACTCTGTCCTGGAGTTCCACCATTGTACGCGCTTGGTTCTTCTCCTCCGCATAGCGGGGGTTCAGTTTTTCCAACATCTTCTCACCCTCGGTAAGCACATTCTCATGATACGCCTTTTTGTTCAGCGCATCTTTTGATGCCTGCATCATAGCGTCCACCGCTTGCAACATAGCCTCACGGCTGGCTGAGTAAGTGTCTTTACCCCTTTCGGCAATCTCCACGTTGATAGGCAGAGAGGGAATAACCTCATCTTTGCCGTCCAGCGTCACGGTGATGTTGAACACCTGCTGAGGGTTCAGGCCGCTGAAAGCCGAAGGAACAGCTTGTGTCTGATACATTGGCTGTGGTGGTGTTTTTGACTTCACGGTGCCAATCTCCAGCACGGGTTTAGACTCAGTACGTCTCAGAATATAGAAAGGGCTGCCTTGCCCAAGTGAATTGAAATCCATTGTTTGTTACTCTTTTTGTTTGTTACTCTTGTTTCTCTCTCTTATGCTGTGGCCGTCAGTGGCGATACCACCTGCAGCACGCCGTTGAACAGGTCGTTAAAGACCATTATCACACCGGTGCCCGCAAGATCGGCCGCAGTGACAGCATCCCCTCCCAGCTGAGTCAGGGCACGTGCAGTACCGTTCAGCGTCAGGGTTACAGGCAGAGTGCCTGTTGTCCCCTCCGGAATGGCAGTAGCAATGCGCAGCGCAAACAGGCCCACAGGAGCAATCCTTCTGAACCCCATTGCGATGTTCACAGCCTCCGTTGTTACCTGCACGTTCTTTGACTCCAGGTAAGGAATGCCGTTTACGTTTACCGTTACAGCGTTGCATCCCATAACAAACTCCTTATTGATAGTTTAGAATGCAAATCCGTTGCCGTAGAAACCGTTGGCACCATAAACGCCGTTGCCGTAGATACCACCCATGTACGGTGTGTTGTTCACAGCCTGTATGTTGGGATATATTACAGGAACGGTAGGCAGCTGCTTGGCAGCAATCTCGTTCACCTTGTTGGCCAGCGGAGTAACAATGCTGTTCACGTAGCCGGTTATGGCGGCAGTCTGATTGGCGTTGTCAATCTGACCGCGCAGCTGGCTGATGATGTCAGCCTGAGTGTCAATCTTGGCCTGCATCTCACGCTCCTTCAGTGCGCAGAACTGGTTGTCCATCTCTACGGTCTGATTGTTGATTGCAGCCAGGAGAGCGTTGGCGTTGCGGTCAGCCTGTGAACCCAGCTGGTTGGTCTGCTCCAGAGTGCGAATCTGAGCCTCATAACCCTGCTGTGTGGTCAGCAAGCGGTTCTCGCAGCAGCAGTTAGCCAGCTGAGCGGCCAGCTGTGAGTTACCACTCTGGATAGAGTTGATAACCTGGAGTGTTGACATACCCTGCTGAGCGGCCAGTGTTGCCAGTGCGCTCTGCACGTTCTGTACTGCGCCAAATACAGTGTTGTAATCCTGACCCAGCATAGTAGCAAGGTTCTGGATCGCGCTGCGTGAAGCCTCGCCGTTGGAGTTGATAGCGTTCATGATAAGCTCACGACCGCTGTCGTTGTTAAGCTGGTTGCTCAGGAAACCTGCGCCACCTGCGTTACCACCCCAGCCGCCAAAGCCGCCGTTGTTCCAGCCAAAGATTGATGCGACGATAGCAAGACCGATAAGGTCACCGATGGTGTTGGTACCGTTACCAAAAATGCCGTTTCCGCCGCCGATAGGAATTGAGAAAGGAAGGCTGTTGTTTCCAGTCTCAGGGAGTTGTACTATTTCTGACATAATGTACTTTTAGTTAGTTAAACAATAAGTTTTGTAACCGGTTATGCCAACAAAAGTACAGTGGCGCTCTGCGGTCTCCTATCATTACCGCAAAGCGCCACAACAATATAAAAATGAATCAGTTACAGGCGGTTATGCTTTTTTCTCTGCGTGCTGCAGCAGCTTTCTCAACCTTATAGCGGTTATAGTGCAGCTCATTAAATCCAATACGATGTTCACCCTTGGGCGCTTCGCCCTCCTTCACCAGCTCGTCATACCTTGTACGTTTCACATCCATTATACGCATAGCGTCATACTTGCTCACGTCAGGACTGAGCACCGTATGAAGTGCATCCAGCGCTGTCTCGCACTGGCTATCGGTCAAATGTGAATTACCGCTGCGTAGTGCGGTTGTTACACCCTCCAGCAGGTCCGTCAGATTTTCTTCTTTGGACTTCTTTGACATGGTGAATTACAAGCAGAATGATAACAAAGCCCACCAACGCCACATGCAGTACAAACATACCCTTGTTGCTGATGGGAATACCTACGTAATAATCAAAAGTGTTGATTGCCTCACAAGCCATAATATAGGCAATCAGGCATCTGTGCCAAAAGCAGAACCGCAGCACATAAGAAAGCAGGAACACGCCTATGTAGATGAGTATCGTCACCAGGTAACCCAGCGCCTCCATGTTATATCCAAAGTAAGCCGATAGCGAGTTGCTGGCGCAAGCCAGTGCCGCTATGATCGGCAGATACTTTATCCAAAGCGCTGCCAGTTTCCTAATACGCTGATACCTTTCTTCGTCCATCAGTGGGTCCTGCGTCCGTTACGTGATACACCTTTCTTGGTAGCCATTGGCCGCGGCCGTGCCTTAGCTCTCGCCTTGGTACCGCTGCTACTGCTGCTCCTACCTTTGCTGCCTGCCATAGGTTTTCTCTGTTAGGTTAAACAAATATAGTAAACAATTCTCAAATCACAATCTTACTTGTCAATGATTATATGCTCCATTCCTGTAATAGTACTATGAGGATTGAGCGACACCGCATCCAACTGGCGGTCCTTGATTTTGCCAGTTTTCCAAAACAGGAACTTTTTGTAACGTACCGTCTCAGTCAACACTATCTCATCATGGCTTGTCATGGTGCCGGTAAAACTATCCTCAGTAAGCAGGCCGTCAAACGTGTACCATTCATCACCACAATGGACTGATGTGGCTGTGATATACACCGAATCCACCAGGAGCAGGGTATCATGCGGAACGCATCTCAGCTGCTCAATGGTATTAAGCTGCGCTTTATTGAGCTGCTGCAGGTCGCGGTTCTTACCGGTCAGTTCCTTAATAAGTGCTGCATCCTGAGCTCTGAACTTTTCAAACTCCTTTATAGTCAGCTCCAGCGAGCCCACACGCGCGGCATTAAGGCTGTCGCGTACCTGAAACTGCTCGCAGTCAGCCAGCAGCACCTCAGTGTTACTCTTATACTTGTCACGCTCATCAGTCAGGTTTTTAATCTGACGATCCTGCGACACGATGGTTACTATCATGCAAAACAAGATAACCCCCAAAATGATATAGAGCTGTTTCTTCATATTATACGGATAAAAGTCTTGATGCCATTCTTCTGGTTTTCAAGCAGGATATTCATCAACTTATGATAGCATATCTGACTATCAAGGACCTTGCCAACCTCTCTGTTTTCGCCCGGCAGTAAGCAACCGTCTGTATCGTTTATGGTGTTACCCGGATGAATAAGAATACGGTCCCTTCCAGGCACATCCATAAGTGTCGGAACAATACCTCCATAAGGCTTGCTCCAGACGCGCTCTTTATACTTTGGGCTTACAATAGTCATGTCTATCTCATAAGTTCCCTTTGGAATAGCCGTTACGCCATGATGACAACCATTACAAGGCGGCTCCAGCATATTGCAAAGCCTTACACCATCAAGGCTCAAAACCCCAATGGTGTAAGCTGCTTTCTGCCATTTGCGCACCAGCACCAGTATCTGTTTACTCTTTTGTCCTATTGGCATTTGTTTGTATATCCCAGATTACAATATGTACCTACTTATTACAATATTTACTCCACTATATTGATACCGAAAAACTCCTTATTACCTGCTTCATCTTGAGCAAAAGCCGTTGCATATCCAACAGACAAACCTGTTACAACTCCATTACTGATACTTGCGTGATTAGTCGGTGTTCCAACAGGTGTACCTGCGACTCCATTAACTATCGGCACATAGTAGCCAGTAGAAACACTATAAATACCCCAAGTAAGGGTTCCACTTACCTTTGTAGGAGTAAGGGTTATAGTTCCATCAACGGCAACTTCATTTGTCCCAAGATGAATATATCTATCCCCACTCGTTTTTTCACTTTCTACTGCACCAAAACGGAACATTGAAACCATATCATCCGCCACCGATGCGGTATCCCAAAGATATTCTGATACAGTTCCAACAGTTCTTGGAAGCGGCAAAGTTGCGCCCGCCGGCATATCTTCTGTATCATCGGGATGTGCCGCGCCACTTGATATGTGGGGAACGCCATCTTGGAATATAACCCTATCTGTGTGAGTGTGTCCGTGAATGAAAGCATAATACTTCATCGGTCCTTGTGTACGGAAATCAGCAACAATGCTTACATAGTAGTTAGGGTCATTATCAAAAGAATAAGTCCACTCATATCGTTCACCTTTCTTAAAGGCTTGCAACATAAGTTCTACCTTATTACCATCTCCGAAAGCAGAATTATCGGCATCTACTCCATCGTGCGAGGTTACTACAATACCCCAATTACTCTTATCATCCCCTTTATCGCTGAAATCAAGTGCTTTTGTAGAAAGCCAAGTCGCTTGTGCTTGTCTGATGCTTGCTTTTGAATACATTGCATTATAGGCATTACCGTCAGGGTTTGTTCCTGTCATATCATAGCAATTCAGAACAATCACACGGATTTTCTCAATGGGATAATCTTTGTAGAAATAACCACCCATAGGATTGGCTTGGTCTATGACAATTCCATCAAGACTGCTTACCATCATATTGTACCAATCTTGGTTGTTTATTTCATCATCATAGGTGGGATGTCCACCACCATCAACAATCGCTTTCCAAGCCTTGTGGCTGCCATCGTGATTACCCCGAACCATTAAGCAATCAAGTGCAAAATTATCTTTGAAAGCCTCTTTGCCGTTCAGCATTGTAGTCATATCAAGAGCAACAGTATTCTCACCACTAACTAAATCTCCGCCAAAGAGCAAAAATTTAGCGGCAGAACTCTTGCCATATTTTGCCATTGTGTATAACCTCTTTAAATGCTCTACCGCACCACTTGATGTAAGATGCACATCTGTAAGAAAGCCAAAGTTAAGAGCAAATTTCTTTGAATTTCTGCAAACCCTATTTCTATATTCTTTGATTGCAGTTTCAATAGTTACCCCAAGATTTGAATAAGTATTATTATAGTCTTCAAGCACATCAATTCTTTTTGAATTGGAATTGCACTGCTTTCTTGTATCAAGATACCTTTCCCATATATTTGTACCACCTTGATTGAGATAGGGAATTTTATCCCCAAGACCTACGGACATTCTTATATAAGCCGAATCTGACGGAGTTGTGATTGCATAAGGTTCTCCATAATCAGAATAATAAGTCCTAATTGTAGTTTTATTTGAAGAATAAATAATAATTTTTCCAAGTCTGCCAACAGGTTGTTCTGCGTTAAAAATGTACTGCGTATTTGACGTTACAGGAATAAAATCAGATATTCCATAATTTGCATTCTCAACCTCTTGACCACTTGAATTTAAATAGAAACCAATTTTGACATTTGGCAATACTTCTTCTTCTAACTTGTCAATTCTTGCATTTATAGGTGCTATTTGTCCATAATTAACTTCCCACACAGTTGTGCCATCAATCTTAATCCAAGCGGATTCAGAAGCAAGATAAACAGTAGTTCTGATATAGGCAACACACATATATCCTGCAATAGTTTGGGATGAATCTTGTGATACACTTGCAACCCTCCGTTTGTTTTTATCATAAAAAACAAGTCTTATGCTTGAATTTGGATTATCCGTACCACTATGCCAAGTGAAAGTTCCAGCACCGATATTCACAGGAATAAAATCGGAAACACCATAAGAGTTATTTGCGACCTCATTACCATTTGAATCAAGATAATATCCCTTTTTAATGACATTGCCGTTTATATCATCATTCAAACTTGATATGTTTGATTTGTTTATATTAGTTGTTTCTTCAAGTTCTTCAATTCTCTGCAAATCAGAATATCTCCTTTGCCAAATAATATCACTCCCTTGCTTTAATTGTGGCAAGAAACTAAAATCATTGATAGCGAAATCAAACCGTAAGTAAGCACCGTCAGACTGACTGTTAAAAACATATCCTGCAACACTACCATAATCACCAGTGTAAGTTGCTCTTACGGTTTTATTGGCTGCATATTCAACACATTTTCCTCTAACACTTCCACTCCTTATACCACTTATCCATACATACGATGTATTTGGCAAAATAGGAATAAAATCTGTTACGGCAACTCCATCGGCATCGCTTAACGTACCATCATCGTTGATATGCTTATTTGGGTAAGATATATTGCCGAACACATCTTCTCCGCTTGGTATGTTATAAGAATCTGCGCCTATTTCTAAATCATACCCGCCTGTTTCTGTATTTTGTGATACACTAACAGGATCATGTATCTTCAGAACGCTCTTACTCCAATCAGAGCCGTCATACTTAAATATGCACACTGAGCCCACAGGCACCTCAACCGCATCATTCTCATAACCAGTGTAAGTGCCAGGACCAGCAATATATACTACCGGCACGTCCGATGACGGAGCCGCAGCAGGAGCGGAGTCCTTAAATGCAAAGCCCACGCCCACATAATCCATGATGGCTGAAAGTATAGCGTTAAGATGAGCGCCGGTAATCTCATGCCCACCTAAACTTGTGATCCAATCTTGAATTTTCTGTTTAATCTCATCGGGAGTAAGAATAGTTGCCATAGTTATTCTGGTTTAATTATTGTTGCTAAGGTATGTTTTCGCTTTCTCAGTCTCACCGTACACGGTAAGCACAAGGCCGGTCAGCTGGTACACTACGGCATCCAGCAGGCCGTCCGATATAAGGTAATATGAGTTGGGTACGCTTGCGGCCGCCGTGTACAAACGGCCACGTTCCAGCTCACACTCAGGCATGAAAGTAAACACGTCAAATGGATTGGCAGGATGCACTACACCCTCTTTCAGGCTGTAATACTTGAATTTCAGCCGTGAGCCCTGTAAGCCCACCAGTGTGGGGTCATCATAACGCCCACGCACGTAAGGGTTGAGCTGCTTGCGGCCCTCGGCCGATGCCTCATCGGTCACCTCCGTCAGCACTACGTCTGAGTCGGCCGCTTTCAAGCTCACCAGTTTAAGCCACGGCCCTGTTTTGCTTTCGTCAACCTGAAAGCTTACAGAGCCGTCGCTGTTGATTGTAATGTTGCTGTAATCAGCGGATGCAACCGCCAAGCCCTGTAACCTCTCGGCCGGTACCATGCGGTTGACGGCATTGATAGCTTCAGGGATAGTACGTCTTATCACCTCGTCCAGCGCAGTAGTCTCAGGCTGCTCCAGCATAATCTCCACGCCGCTGTCCGCCTCGTCCATGTTCTTACGGACCAGGCTTATCGCATCACCTACATACAGCTTAATCATTACTCTTTATCCTCAAAATTGAAGTTGGGGAACTTAATTTTATTGGCCACCATGAAATTCTTCATGGCTGACTTGTTCATGAGCACACCGGCATTGGCACCGCGAGCCTTAAGAGCTATGCGAGCATCCTCAATGGTCTTCACATCAGGCATCTCAGTTACGGTGTCTGCGTTTGGTGTAGTGTCGTTACCTCCTGCGCCAGAGCTATCACCAGCGTTATTATCAAGAACTTTATTATCAGGCGTAGGTCTGGAGTTGGCAGCAGTTCTGTTTCCTGCACCATTATTTTCTCTTCCTGTGCGGTTAGTGACTTTTTTCTTTGTTTCAACAGGTTCGGCTGTGCCGATAACCTTAACAAGCCTGATTACACCGGTTTTAAAGAGTGAGCTTGATTCAATCATCAGCTGCTCTATCCTGTTGGCGCAAGCAAATGTAGCAGGACGATAATTTGCGCCTCTCAGATCATTGCCGCGCTTGAAAGTAACCTGCATCTCGTTGCGGCCGTTGCCCAGCGGAATCATCATCACCGCTTCACGTTTGCCGTCAACGCCATAAATCTTTGTCTGTGACATATTTGTTATATTTGGTTGTTTTATGAAGAAAGAGGTAAGGGCATCCCCTTCCCTCTTTCATATCAGTTATTTGGACTATATTAGGCCACCTGACCCACAATACCCTCAAACAGTTTCCAATCTTCCAGATTGTTGTCCCACTCAACGATGTCACCAGCCTTGAAGCCGGCATCATCATCATCGGCAGTAAGGAAGTACTTCTTAAGTTTCAGGCTTGCGTCGGCTGCTATCTCCTCAGCAGTAGGCAGAGCAGACACTGGCTCAAATGTTGCCTGGATGCTTCCCAACTTAGCAGCCTTGGCTGCAGCAGCCTGTGACGGGCATGCCAGTACAGCATTGTGACCCAGCAGGTCAACACAGTCAATACGTATAAGGTTGTACTCCTTGGCCTCACGTGCCTCACCGGTCTTAGACATGTCACGTTCCTTACGCTCCTCGGGCTTTAAATACGGACGCTCAGCATTCTCAAGGTCAAGAACAGCCATGTACTCGGTGTAGCCCAGGTCGTCAAGCGTCTGTGACCAGATGAACTCCAGTGAGCCGAAGTTATCCTCATACATTCTTATCTTGATGCCGAACTTGTTAACCTCAACCTTACCCACATCCTTATGTTTGAGGCTGGAGTTAGCATACTTGATGATACGCTTAAGCTCCTTCTTGCCGCAGAATGCGTAAGCATGGTCGTTGGTAGCGTTGTTTGTAAACATCAAGGTGGTGATTGCCAGGAAGTCGTCATCATTCATCTCATTACCATGGGTATAGAGGATAGGAATCTGACGCAGCATACCTTTCTCATGATATACGCTCTCACGGCCGTTGGTCGCCTTGACATCAATCTGATCGTGATACTGCTTGCCGTTCCAGTGTGAGCGTGCACACTTACGCTTAAAGTTATCCTTGGCGTGAGTAAGGATGTTACGGGTCTTCCACGACATCTTAGTCTCACTCTCCTCAAAGCGGTCGGTAACAACAACAGTCTCAATCTTCTTCTGCAGATAACACTCACCAGGAGCGGGCTGGAATGAAGATGACTGGACGTTCATCTGTGACTCTGAGCCTGCGGTTGCCATGCAATGGAATGTTGCGGTAGGCTCGATAGTTACTGTTGTTTCACTTGCAGTAGGAGGATTCAGAACCTTGAACTTAATCTTCTCTCCCTGGAAGTCGTTGTCAAGCACAAAGAGTGTAAGCTCACCATCAGCAATCTGGTTGCCTGCCTCATCCTTGGCATAACCCTGAACACCTTCTACTACTACGTCTGAGTAGTTGATAAGTATCTCCCAGTTTTCAAGGTCTTCCTTAGCGATTGCAATAGTCTTGTTGTTGCTGTTATAGGTAATGGTAATGTCGCTATCACCGATATATACGCTATCAAGGTCTGATGAGCCGTCTACCCAATGTTTGTGAACATAATCCTTAGCCTTGACAGGCTTACATACACGTGCAATAAGAAGCTCCTCGGGATACTTGAACTTACGGAACTCAACCGTCTTCTCGTCGTAGTCCTCAGCCAGCAGTCCAGCGTCCCTAAGATTGGTTGCCGATGACGGCTGTCCGGGCAATTGCGTCAGGTTGCCCTGCTCATCAGGCTTGACAGCCTCGCCTGCAGGTCTGCCGCCAGGGTTTTCTTCACTTACAGGCTCAATATTCTCTGATGGATTAGGGTCAGCCGCAGGCTCTACCGGGTCCACCACTGCCATTGCAAAGCCGCTGCTGGCTCCCAGCAGAACAGCTACAACCACGAGTAGAGCTGACAGCAAACTCATTTTGTGGTTCTTCAGATAATTCAAAATCTTCTTCATAGTTGTATTGAAAAAAGTTATTACACTATTTCATCCCAAGGATTATATGGTTTTGGAGGTTCGGGCTTGGGCATGCTGCCGCCACGACCGCCATTTATTGACGGCATTGTGCTGCCGCCAGCAGTACCGCGTGTCTTGCGGTTAGCCTCAATACGCTCGTTACGGCCTGCAACCAAGCCCTCCTTACGTGCTGCCTCTACATCACTTTCATAATGAGTGCCACGCCATACGGTGTTAAAGTCATCTTCATCGAACATGCTCACACCACCTTTCTGTGCAATGTCAATCAGACGCACAGCCACGGCGGCTTTCTCCTCATTACTCAGGTTATGTTCATTACCCCAGTTGTCCAGACGCTCCAGGAAACTCTCATAGTTCTGCTGGTCCTGCTCCTCCAGCTCACGGCTCTTACGGGCACGCTCACGGTAATCTTCAAGCTGTGTCTGGAACTTACCACGGCCCTCCTCGGTTGCCAGCTCAGCCAGTTCGTCACCAAACACCTCAATCAGTGCCGCACGCGGATCACCTGTCTCAATCATCATGTTCAGGAAATCAGCAGCTTTTGGATCGCGGTAAAGAACTTTAGCCAGCTTTTCGTTCATGCTGGCGTTCTCTGCTATCTGTGATGCGTCCGCATCCATCATCTCATTGATAGCCTCATCCAGGTCGGCCAGTTGTCCGTCTTGTCCTTCCTGTCCTTCTGGTCTCACAAACTGGCGGTCGGGGAAACGGCCCTGTACTCTTTCCAGCAGTTTCTCCCTTGCGGTCTTAACTTGCTCTTTATCAGGTTTTGCCATTGCTTTTTGATTGTATGTTTTCTTTCTTGCTACCAAAAGTAACTCAGACCGCAAAGTGGGGTAGTCTATCTTAGCCCCACACAATTTGTAACTTCAATGCAGCAGACAACTATTTCAGACATTGAAAGATACAGACCTCAAACGTCAGCGAGACCGTGACCTCTATAAGGTCTATGTGCGCTCACTCAGTACTGGCCACTTTGCCAGTATCGGTGAAGCTGCCGACCACGCTCGCCGCCAGCCTGCACCACAATGGTATATATCCGCACGGACCGCCAGTCTGCTTATCGGCCGTATCATGACACACCAGTCGCTTATCAACCTCAACAGCAACTCACGTCAGCGTATATGGTATCTCTATGACGCTTACCGCGATTATCTCAAAGCCCACCCCGGCTGCACGCTCTCACGTGAGCTCTTACTGGAGCAGCTGGTTGAACTGCCGGCACCCCATTTCTTTGTGTCGGCCGGCCGAGCCAAACATATAATCATCTATGAACGCCGCGCTGCAATCAAGCGCATGAGGAGACAATGAGAGTAATCATCATTATAATATGCAGCATCCTGTTATTTACAGGCGTGCCTCAGTGGCTTACCGATACACGCTGGCCGCTGCTTTGTGCCATGCTCTATCCGCTTTTCCATGCCAACCTCTTTCACCTGGCCGTCAACATGATTGCCGTCTGGCCGCTTTATGCACCTCAGCGTAAGAACAAAGCTCTGCTGCTGCTTGCCAGCTGGATCATATCATGTGTTGTCTGGCCGCTGGCACCACATCCTGTAGTAGGAATCAGCAACCTCCTGTATGCCAGCATAGGCTGCCTCTCACCGGTGCTACGTCCAGGTTACTGGCGCTCACCGGTTGTCATCACGTTCTACGTCATGACCTTTGCTATGGTATTCCTTCCTTTCGTGGCAGGCTGGTCCCATATAGCAGCGCTCGCACTTGGCATTATCGTGTCACTTATCCGAACTAAGACCCATGGCACGTAAAAGCACCAACACAGCACAGCAGCACCTCAATATGACACAAGAGGAGCTAATCGCAGTCCTTGACATCATAGCCGAGAACCAGCGCCGCTGTACTATGTATGCCGCGCATTATGATGCTATCACAGGACAGGGCCTGCCTGAGTTGTTGGATGAGGAACGCAGCCAGCTCCGCATACCTGACTTTGCCGTACCTGTCCAGTACGTCCCCAAACGTATGATGAAAGTAAAGCTCATACGCAACATCTGCCGTGCCGGAGGCATACAGAATTTCATAGACCGCCACAAGTGGAAGTCCGAAGATATACCGACCTTTCAGGAAATAGAGGATGAGCTGCGCCGCATACGGCATAAGTATGACTTTTGCAACTGGGCCTATGAGTGTATATGGATTGATATGAAACTGGGAGGCAGCGGCCGTTTTCTTCTCAACTACGCCCAGCTTCAGGTGCTCAAACTATGTATGATACTCCTTTGGGCCGGTGTACCTATCAACATAGTCATAGCCAAGGCACGTCAGTGGGGTGGTTCTACGTTCTGTATCTTCTTTCAGTTCTGGCTGCTGGCTCATCATGATCCGTATCACTCTTTTGCTGTGGCAGCCCACGTACAGGATGCAGCACATAACGTCCTTAACATGCTGGTTAAGGCACTGGAAAAATACCCAGCCTGGGACCTCGGCCTGTCACATGGAGAGCAGCTGCATCTGGGCAATTACGGAGGTAATAAACACGGCTATCAGATAAAAGACAGCGCTGGTAACGCCGTTCTGCCAGGTGTCATATACATAGGCTCAGCTGAGCGTCCTGAGTCGCTGCGTTCAGGCCGTATATCCGGAGCCCACTACACCGAGGTAGGTGTGTGGCCTGACACGCCAGGTAAGAGCGCGCCCGGGCTGGTGGCCGATATCAGCGGTGGTATTCCCAAACAGCAGCCGCTGGCCATGCAGGTATATGAATCTACCGCCAAGACCTCCGATGATTTCTTTCATGATATCTTTTATGACGCGCTGGACGGCAAGAGCAACTTTCATCCGCTGTTCATACCGTTCTACTACATACCGCATGACACCATGCCTATACCTGATGAGATGGAGTTTGCTCTATGGCTGTATCGTAATCGTAATAACGAGACACGTGAAGGTAAGTGGCGCAGCACCGGCCGCTATTACTGGTGGCTGTGGACCGAGGGTGCTACACTCCAGGCTATACAATGGTACCGATATGAGGAGCTTAGTTTCACACGACGCTCTGAAATGGTCAACGAAGCACCGGCCAGCGTCACTGAGGCGTTCCAGTCATCAGGTAACAAGGTCTTTGACTTCTATGATGTAGAGTGGTTCATGAAACATACACGTCAGCCCCAGTGGGAAGGGGACCTCATCAGCGACGGCACACGCGGAGCTGACGTACTCAAAAACATACGTTTCATAAGCCGTGCTGGCGGTCACCTTAAGATATATGAAATGCCAGACCCCACACCCATACTCAACCGCTACGTCGTAGCTGTCGATATCGGCGGACCCAATGAAACGAGTGACTACTCATCCATTCGTGTCATGGATCGTCTCATGATGATGCCTGAGTTCGGTACCGGCGGCCGACCTACCATAGTGGCCGAAATGCACTACCATACTGATGATGACCTGCTGGCTTATGACGCCATGCGTCTGGCCGCCTGGTATAATAACGCGCTGCTGGTGGTAGAGAGTAACACCTATGAAAGCCGTGACCAGAACCGCGACACCGGTGTTGAGGGCTTTGAGTATATCATGGACGCTGTGGCCGAGCTGTATGGTGAGCGTAACCTCTACGCACGTCATAACAAGGAGGAGGATATTGACGATAAGATAGAGCGTAAATGGGGTTTCAACACCAACGTACGTACCAAGCCACTTATCATCAACCACATGCGCACCTGTCTGCGTGACCGCCTGTGGGATGAGCCCAGTAAGACCTGCTGTCAGGAAATGTCCATATACATTGAGGACAAAAAGAAACTGACCGCACCGCCCAAGAAACATGATGACGTTCTCATGGCTACGGCAATACTTCTCTGGATCGCCTTTAAGGAAATGGAGTTGCCGCAGCTTGTCAAGGAAAGCACCATCACCAGTGACGGCCGCCCACACAGCAGCAACAACCTCACCGCATTCTAATCATCAACTCAAAACAATACAGTTATGAACAAAACAAACATCTTTCAGTCAATCAAAGAGTGGTGGCACAACCTACGCCGCCGCTGGGCACGTCGAGTAGTTACACGTTACGCCAAACGTGAGTTCTATGCCGCCATGCGCAGGGCCGATGAGCGTTACAAACATGAGCACACCATGATATACGTCTGCTCCAAGCCGTTTGACCCCAGCGTACTCACCACCTACGACCGCGCACGATTCAAGCATGAAAAGAAGGTATGGGGCTGGCTCGCTACGCTGCTCACCCTCCAATCGCTTAAGTTCGGCTGTTACTACCACACACCGGACCGTGCTGGCAACCAGCGTATGAAACAGAAAGACATAGATGTGCGTCTGGAGTATTTTATCAATGAGCGCTTAGAACTTGCTAAACTCACTGATTAAAACAACATGGGCCGCGTATCACTACGCAGCCCATTTCTTACCTTACAAAATCAATTATGTATCAAAAGTATGTTTCTCTTATTGTGCCGGAACAGGCGCAGCCGCAGCCTCCTGCTGGCGTGCGTCACGATATTGTTTCAGTTTCTGCATCCACGGACGCTTACTTATCAGAGCATACTCGTCAAAGGTAATCAGACCGTTATTCATCATCTCTTTTGCATCCTGCTCAGCGATCTCACGGAACGCCGGTGTCTCTGCACTCTCCTGAATAGTCAGGTCACAATGTATATAACGCAAATCATCCAGGTTCAGCGTAGCCATATCAAACTCGCCGTCCAGCTGGCCCACAATCATCTCCCAGCGTTTGCGGTCATAGTAATACAGCAGGTTCTGCATCTTCTTTGTATGCTGCAGCTCCAAGAACTTATGGAACTTAAGCAGGAAAGCAGCTACCGTAGTGGTGCTGTTACTTGCCATCTGTGCATATAACGTGCCGCTGGCACCTGCAAACGGAGTCTTACCCTGCAGCGCGTCAGTGATAGCCGTTGACTTGTCACTCATACTTGAGAACGTCTGCAAGAATCCGCTCACGTCAAAGTTCACCGCATTGCTGTGGAATGACTGCGGCATGAGTTTCTCCATGCCAGGCTTGACATCCACAAATACCAGACCGCCAATCTCCGTCCAGCTCTTTGCAAAGTCTTTCGGATCAACGCCGTTAAGTATCTGCTTAGGCACAACCGTCACACCCTTAACCTGAGCGCGCAGCAGCCAGTCATGCAGCACGATGGCACGGTTCATGATGATATTATGGTCAATCACCGGATACAGGAAACCTTGTATCTTACCGTCAATCATCGGTATGGTACGTACTATGAACGGATGATTACGTCCGGGCAGTGTGCTCTCGCCCTCCCACAGCACCGTGCCGTCAGGAGCCAAGAACCTGCAATACCAGAACTCGTCAATAAAGAAACCATCCTCACCATATCCGTCACCGGTGATATATGGAATTTCGTCCTCACTCCAACTTTCTGCTGCGCTCTCCGCAATGGCACGGCGGCGCTGGTTCTCCTGCTTTATACGTTTGCGCTCTGCAGTATCGTCAGCGTCAATGATAAATTCCGTACCCTCGTTCCAGTCATGCAGCCTGATACGTGGTTTGGTCTCCTTGGTCCATGCCTCCAGCACCACACAAACAGACGGGTCCTCGTCTTTCATCCACTCCAGCACACCGTCTTTGTAGCGGTCCATCAGAGAGTCTAAGCGCGCCTTGCTCTTAAGTGGCTCATATTGCTCAGGGAAGATAGAACGCAGCACGGCATAATCATCGGCATTACGCGCAAAAGTGGCGGCCAGCTTACCAAAGCTGCATTTAATCATACGACCAAACATGGTAGCGTCCCACATACGGCTGTCACTCATCAGGCAGTCCATCACAAACAGGTTCGGGTTCACGTAACTGGACCAGCTGTCAAATGTGCCGTCCGGACCGCTGGTGCTGTCCCATGTCTCATAACCTGCCATAAGACCACCCAGACACAGCTCGCGTCCCCAGTCCAGATACAGCTCGTTCATGGAGTTCTTCTTGCAGTTCACCTGCAATCCCTTACTCACAATCTCACCAAACGCCTGCTCATCGGCATCCACGGCAGTAGCCTGCGGCTCTAACATCTCACGTGTAATCACGCCGATCATAGTCTCCACCTTTTCCTGCACCTGGTTACTCTGCACTACGATGTTACCGGTAGTCTGCAGATACTGGCGCATGGTCATGATTTTGCCTTCATACTCCATCAGGTCTCCCCACTGGTCATCATAGGCAAAACGGAACGCCCTGGCTCTCTGCTCGCGGAAACTCTGCATGTTCAGCCACAGGTCACGAAACTGCTCCAGCAGCGCCATGTCACGTTTACTACGCTCAATGGCTTTCTTCCGTACGCGTACGCTATCCATCTCGCTTACGGATTTCACTCTGCGGTATAGTCTGTCAGGCTTCTGCATATATGTCGTTTTTCTCTTTATACTTTTAAAGGCTGGATGCTGTCACAGCCGCCAGCCTTCCACCTTTCCATTTCGTTTACTTTGTGTTCTGAATACTAACCTAATTCTAACCAAATGAGAAAAGTCCTAACCAATTGCCTTTTATGTGCTCAATCATTTCTCGTCGTTGTTATCGCTGTTATATCCACAGCGCAGACATCGTTTCTCCAGACGCTCGTTGTTGGCCTCATCAACCGGGCAGTGTATGTTCGGGTCCTTGAACCTGTGCTCACACTGACCTGATTTCATGATCACCGCACTTTTCTCGGCGCTGTCCAGTTTCTCACGCTCAAAATCAGCGTTACGTTCCTGGTAAAACCGTTTCTGCTCCTGTAACATCTCCAGCACCATGGTGTAGGGTGTCTTACGCTTGTCAATTATCTTGCCAAGCACACCGCCCACACCAACAGATATCAGCGATGTAATAATCAACGTCCAGTCAATCTGCATCGCTTATTTACGGTTGGGTAGGAGTGAATGTAAATGTCTCAATCGCGCTATCTACCATACCGTCCTTTATTGCGATAGCCTTGTAGGTTGTTTCCTCAGCAGGCTGGTCAAGTGCGGCAGAGTAAGCTGTTGATGCCGATGTCGGGTCTGAATCGTCATCAGTGTAGTAGATAGTTGCACCATCGGTAGCGCAGCTCATCTCAATCTTACCGGTATCAGCGTTGACACCGATAACCGGCTTAGCCACGATTGTGAACACCTTACTTGCCACAGCGCTGTCATGGCAGTCCAGTTTCATGGCGATAGCCTTGATAGTAGTAGGACTGGCAGCAATACTCAGAGGCTCGCTATAAACAGCCGAATCGGCTGTCGGCTCTGTGCCGTCCGTAGTGTAGTGAATTACCGCACCGCTGGTGGCGCAAGTAATGGCAGCCTTGTTACTTGACAGAGCAATAACCGGAGTTGCCACGGTAGGCAGCTGGTTATATGCAATCACCTTAAGCGTCTCGCTAATCTCAGCCATTGTCTTGTTCAGTTCGTTAAGCCTGTTGGCAATCTTGCGGCTGGAATCGTTATCTTTATTTGCTCCCATAGTAAGAATATATTAAGCAAAACAAAAATGGGGACAAATACTTGCCCCCAAAGTCTATCTTAGCCCCTATACAATCAGTGTTATAACGCCATGCGGCGGCTGTTAAAGTCATCGCTGAAATCTATGCTAAAGTCCTCTGGTCTGCTGATGGTACGCAGCAAGCTTAATATACGTGCCGCCTCCTCAACAAGTGCGCTTATCCGGCTGTATGTTTTTTCCTCGTCAGTCATAACCTATATTGAACCTGGAACAAAAATGGGGACAATTGCTCGCCCCCAAAGTCTATCTTGGCCTGCGCCTATCTCAGACGGCTGCCGTAACGTGTCTCATACTCAGCCTCCACGTAACTGATACGCTCCGTCTCGCTCAGCTCACACAGCAGCATTACCCTGAACTGCTTATATGAGCCGCCGCGCATCGAGCGTAGCCGCTGCCACGTCTGGCCGTCCATGCTACCCAGCAGGATCATCTTCACCTGCGTCTTGTCATACAGCCCACGCACAAACAAGCGGTTAAGCACCTTACGCACATCCACCTCATCCAGGTCCATAGGACGTGTCACAATCATACCCATACGCCTTGTCGCAGTGTCCTGTCCGCGAGCGTTTGAGAAACTCATTATAGCCGGAGCATGAGCCGCCTCATGAATGAGATAATCATCGTTAAAGTCATCATTAAAATCACCCCTGCTCTTATCCATGGCGATAAACGTCTCAGGATAGCTGTTAAGCACACGCTTAAATCGGTACCGTTCCGGCATCACCACCTTATGCCAGCTGTCCGTCTCCAGCATGTAAGTATAGATATACTTGCACAGCGGTCTCTCCGTGCTGGCATTAAAGAACAGCAATCGGCGGCCCACATAATCATACGCGGTCCTGGCATTCTTCATAAACTCCATGAACGGCATATCCTCATGCGCTATGATAGCCAAATCACTCCAATCGGAGTAATATCGCATCAGCAGGTTATAAAGGCTGTCATCCAGCTTATAGTGCCGTCCGTGCATCTTGTCCGATATGCACCGCAAGTCACTACCGGTAAGCAGCATTACGCCTTTCTTGGTAGTAAATACCACAGCCTGTTCCAGCTGGCACGCCGTACCAGGCAGCGCCACATCCTGCGACACCGCATCGGGCTTACCCAGACTTCCGTCATTATTTACAGATATAGCCCACAAGCCTTCTGTTGTGAAAATATACAGGCTTGAATAACCAAACTGGCCAGTTGATAGAGCTTTGGTAACAACCGCTATATCCACTAATTCTCCGAAAGGGAAAGACTGCTCAAGAGCAGGTGTAAACAAATTCTGGAATTCAAACTGGAACAAAACATTGCCTCTATACTCTATATCATCCAGTGTGTCGGTAGGAGACTGGACTTCGTTTCCATGTCCTATCAATGTTCCATTATCAAAATTTGTAAGACAATAGGCTCCATTAAGATATGGATGCTCTTTCATCTCAAACTCTTCCGAATAATTGTTTCCTATTGAAAAAACACACTTGTAACATCTGTTGTTGGGATAGAACAGCCAGTTTCCAATACTGGGTACATAATCAACGGAATATGTTCTGTCAACAATTATTTCTTTGCCGCTGGTTGACCTGATATAATATCTCAGGTGTATGGGATAAGAAGGTACGTTATTTATACTTGTCGCCAAGCTGGGTATATTGAAATATCCGTTATAATGCTTTATCATCGCACCGATAGCCAACAATCGCTCATTATACACCTTAATGTTGTTTGGTATCAAGTAATTGTTTGTTTGCTTCGTATCATCCGTAAGGCGTTCTTTTGTAATCAGTATGTCCTGGCGGAAATCCTCCAACCCTACGGTGCAGTATTCCTCGCTTGGAACACGTGATATAAGTTCATTATAATCAATTCTGAGAAATCTGTAGAAATTACTTTTACTCAGTATTTCATCTCTTATCTCTTCATCAGTCAACACATGGCCATGATAGATTACTCCTCTATGACTTGAATCATTCCAATAGTCGGTTATACTGCCAACCTTTGGTGAAATCATATTTATTTCAGGTGATATAAATACATCTACTCCACTGACTATATCTTTCCAATCTGCAAACTCAGTCGCCGTCGTGCTGTCAAGGAATAGATTGATAAAATATGGTCTTACAAGCCAATCGAACGCTTGGCCTGGATCATCGGGGTCACTGTTGCGTCTGCGACGTACATAGGTATATCTTTTACCACTTGATAAAGTGGTTATATCGCCGTAATAGTTAAACTCTAAGTTGTTCAAATCATCTACACCGCGTACCAAAACGGGCGCGCTATGCCTTACGTAAGAGCCATCGTATAACCTTATAGCATAACGTACAAACACAGGAGCGTTAAAACAGCCACGTTCAAGGTTATGTGTCAAATCCTGATTAACTAAGCCGAGTGAAAACTCATAAACTCTCTGTGCAAACGACGCATAATCCTCATCTGAATGCCAGTTGTCATCATGTTCTGTTGTCCATGGAGTATCCCAAATATCTGGATTTGTATGTATTTTTTCCAATTCACTATATATGGCTGAAAATTGGCCGTGCTCCCACTCATCGGCACCGGTTTCTCCATAAGCAGGCGTGAGCTCGCTTTCTATTTTTATTCTCGGTTCTGGTATTTGTGAACCGAGTGTTTGATAACCGCCGTTTTTGAACAGCACATATTCCATACGTTTGGAGTTGCCGTCCAGGTCCGCAATTAGAATTATTAGGGTGTTTCCAACGCTCTTTATCTCTTTTACCGTCTCATCCGGTTCATATTCCAGAAAGTTAGAGAATGTTGGGGTGGGGGCAAACCAGCCCACATACTTGTGGTGTACCTCCTGCTCCTCAACTATTGTCACCGTATGCTTGGTTCCAATATAATGATTGTAGCTGTTTGTCTTGTGGATATACAACACCTCATAATCGCCATCGGTGTATTCACCTACAAGAGTATCATCGGTCACGTTCACGGCCGGTACTGACGTAGCCAACTCGTTCTCGCTCATCTCAAACCCTATTGACTCGGCCAGCCCACCGTCAGCGCTCATGCGGTCTGACGGAGTACGGCTAATACCTCTCAGTTGTATTCTTTTTGTTGGCATAGTTAACTTACTTTAAGTCCGATATTAAGTCCGATACTATCACTTTAAGTCCGATATTTCGCGTATCATTCTTGCTCTTAGCGCATCATGTTCTCGGGTTACCTGCTTACGCTGCTTGCGGTCCTTTCCGTCAAGCTGACGCAGGTACTTATCATAACCGTCCATCTCCTTCTCATAGCGTTTCCACACCTCCAACACCTTGTAATCGTAACTATCAGTAACTTTCTTGTAGTACTTTTCATCACCGGCTTTCATTGCCTCCTTGAGCCTGCGCTCGGTATCCTGTGCCACCTCGCGGTAGTAGTAATACAAGTCAGTCACATGTGCATTACGATATCGGTCATCGTTCCATGTCATCAGACGGCGCAGGAATGGAGTGTCACTTATCTTCACCTCGCCGCCCAGCGCGTTCTCCATGAACTTGAGGCCCTTGCCTACGGTAGTGCCCACGCCACCGGTGTAACCCTCAACGATATGCTCCATGATATTGGGATTCCAGTTCACGGCACCAGCCTCATACTCGTTACCGCCGCTAATCCAGTTCAGCGCCTCTGACAGCGCCACATACACCTTACTGGTGTTCTTAAGCGGATTGCGGTAAGCAGGAATATGTTTCTTCTCCTCATCACTCAGGAAACGGTTCTCGTTATACACCCTTGCGCCCTTATAGTCTTTGTTTTGCCATACTTCCACAAAAGGAGTACCAATACTGGGCAGCACGGCAGCCAGGCCCGATGTCGCATCCAGCGGAGCAATCTCACCAATCATGCTTGCCACCTCACCCACGATGTTACGGTGCGGCTCGCGGCCCAGTGAGTGGTTGACAACCATGTCACCCATACCGTAGAACACACGTGCCTCCTGCGGCAGTGCCCATTTCAGATACACACCCTTAAGGCCAAGCAGCAGGTTGTTGCGACGCTCATAGTCGGGTACGTCAAGGTACTGGTCATCATCGTCATCATCACCATCCAGCATAGAATGCAGCACAGCGTTCATGGCACCCAGCATGAGGTAACCGCCCACCCACAAGCCCAGCTTGCTCTTGTTTTTCTTGGTCAGCAGGTACATGGCGTTAAGACCCTGGACCGATGCGTTAAAGAACATTATCGCGTGACGGCCATATACTGACAGCATGCTGGCCAATACGGCAAACAGACGCTCTATGTCATTGAGCTTGCGGCCTTCTCTTGTGCGCAGGAACTCACTCTCTTTCCATGTGATACCCTTACCGCTGCCTTTGCGGTTGAAGTTCACCGTCAGCTCCTTAGCATCGGCCACGCTCTCCACCACGCTCTTACCCTGCTGGCGTGATGTCAGGTATGCGGCAAAACGTGTCATCTGCTCAAAGCTCTCGCCAAACTCCTGAACAGCGTCCAGCGCTGCACCAGCACGCTCAATGGCGGTACGTGTCTCACCAGTATATTTCTTTATCTCAGCTTCCCATACGTCAGTACCGCGGACCGATGTATAACCGGTCACACCGCCGTTCTCAACAAACAGGCGGTAGTGCTGCTCCAGCTCTCCTGTTCCCAGCTTGCCGTTCTGCAGGTCACGTTTCATACGTACCACTTTCAGAGCTTGTTTCAGGTTCTTACGGAAAGCCTCGTTGTACGCCTTATCTTCCTTGATGTTTACTGACATGAGCGCAAACAGCATATCACGCTGCAGGTTGCTCAGCCAGAACTCGGGGTTGAGTGACGTGTTGATTGACGCAAACCCACGCAGAATTTTAAGCGTTACCTTGGTAAACTCACTCTTGCTGGCATCTACGTTCAGCTCTCCGTTGATGGCCTGAGCCGCACGTGGATTGCCGTTTATGAACATGAACATGTCACGGCCGCCCAGCTTGAATGTTATGATATGTGACTTGACCTGCTGCTTGCTGGTGTTCACCACATAGTTCAAGCGCTGCTTGTCAATCTCACGCACGCCACGGAAAGCACGGTGTTCACGTGCCAGCTGCTTCATCTCATTTTCCCACTGCTCATACTCGGCCTTTGCCTGGTCTGTTGACAGCGCCTCGGTGAACGGAGGATATTGCGGCTCAAATATGGTGCGTCCCTGGTCGTCCAGCTTGGCATTGCCATTCTCATCCACCTGTTTCACATACCACACGTCACTTACCAATACCAGGTCATTGTCCTTTTGGCGGTTACTTACAAAGTAATACAGGGCCAGCTTGCTCTCGTTCTTAATGTCAGCAGCAATAGCTGAGCTTGCCATGGCACCGATATATGCCAGCGGTGACTCAGCCTTGGTCTTACGGCCCTTAGCCTGTTTGAGCGGTGCTACAAACGTAGCGTCAGCGTTGCTGGTGTAGTAGGAGTACATATCCTCGGGGGTAGTCTCGGCAAAGCCACGCAGCGGCACGTAGTACTTGAACATGTCACGTACGTGCTCATACTGGCCGCGGCTCATCATGTTAGCGTCATACTGGTGTTTCAGCACCGCCTTGGTAGCGCCGTTGATCTGTTTCCACAGCTCAGTCATGTAGTCGCTGCCCATACGTTTCTCAAAGTCTGCTATTTCGGCATCTGCGGCCAGCTCCATGTCTGACATGTTGTCAAACATGGGCTTACGTGCGGCCAGCAGGCGTTTCTCATACGCCTCCTGCGTCTCTTTCGTTGGATCATACGGCTCAATATTCTCATACTTGGAGTAGAGACCCGTCAAACCACCGTAATCTTTCTCACGCAGCTCCTTGTATTTGCTGTCAGTACCGGACTCAATAGCCACAAAGTGACGGTCCAATATATCATCCTCACGTGATATGCGCTTGTTTATCTCCTCATCCGTCAAATCCGGATGCTGTTTTGCAAACTCCTTGATAGCCGCTACTTTGTTGTCATGGATAGCCTGGTAGAACGCACGTGCGTCACGCTTAGCCAGTATGTCATTACGCTCCACACCATGTTTAAGCATCAGGTAACGCTCAATCTCATCATAGCTCATGCCGCGCTCATCAATGATAGCCTGCACGGCTTTCATCATCTTATCCCAATGCTCGCGCTCCCATTTCTGCATGGCGGCCAGACCTTTTGATGACTGCTGGTTAAGAGACTTGCGTATATCCTCAAATCCCTGTGCCTGTTTTTTGGAAGCTTTCTCCAGCGCGTCAACAAGAGTATTCACGCTCTGGAACTGGTCGCGGTAGGTCTCATCCATGCGAGCCCACATACGGCTCACCACGCGGTTGTAGAGGTTGGCGGCACTCTCGCCTGTACGTTCCTCAGCCTGCTGCACCCTTGCAGCCTGTGCACCGTCAGTACGGTTCTCATCATCGGCAGCACTCAGACCCAGGTTATGAGCCAGCGCAGCACCACGTGCAATAGTAGCGATAGACTTATCACCCTGATGTGCGTTCTGGAACAGGATATAACGTAACGTGTTACCCTCAACCCATCTCCAGCCCATAGGTGCTCTATTCAGCACCTTGTCAATCATCTTATTGAACGCGGTCTCTATAATATCCCAGGTATCCTGTGACTCCGCATCATCGGTGGTGCTCTCGGCCATTGAGCCCAGATATTCCATCATGGCACGTGCAGTGTCCCAGCCATAGCTCTGCTGAGCAATCTCCACCACCTTCTGACGGAACTCTGGCAACTCGCGGTACAGCTCCTGTGCAAACTCACGTACTGCATCGGCTCCCAGTATATCGCTGAGCGGCATTTCACGACACATAGCCATGAGTGCTGCCTCCAGCGGTGAGTCTCCGTTCAGCGCGCCAATGTTGATAGTCAGCTTGCCGTCCTGGTAAGAACTCTTAAAGCTGTTCTTAGGCTCGTTGATAACCTCAACAGCTACACCCAGGTTAGCGCCCACAGCCTTACAGCGCTCCGTCATGTCTGCTGCGCTATCCTCATAGTCAGTAGGCTCAACGGTCCGCCATCTCACTTCATCATCAGGACCGCCCAAGTTTCCATTATCGCCCACCTCAGAACCACCATATTCCATGCCAGGCTTGGCTGCAGAGTCCGTCACCGCGTCGCGCTTGCCCTGTATGCTGTTTGTGTAGCCTACTCCTGTTCCTGCGGCTTCTGCCTGTGTTCTTCCTGCCAGGCTTTCTCCATCTCTTCCAGCTTGGCCATCATCGCCTTTCCTTCTTTCGTCTGCATTTTCAGTCTTTTTTATCCTGTTGACTATACCGTTAAAGAAACTCTCCAGCTGCTCATCGCCACCTGCATAACCCTTCACCCTCTCGTATTCCCTTCTATGGAACAGGTCATGCGACAGGTTGTATGTTATGAACTCGTTGTCGGCCTCTTCCGCATCGATTTTCTTGAGCAGCTGATAGAGATCTTCCGCCCACCGTCTGGCGTCCTCCCCGTATCTGCCCGCAAAGAACCGTATCATCGAAGGAACGGCGTTTGCAGGCACCTCTCCTATGGTGCCGTGGACGTTCTCATGGAGCATCTCCGTCATGACCTGTTCGCCGGATGTGGTTTCGTCCCTTGCAAAGATAATGATTTTTGGCTCTATCCCTTCGTATTCATACCTTCCTCCGTCTTTATCCTTGTCGGCGAAATCTTCCTTGTAATCTTCGTAGAGCGCGTCGATATCAACGTTCAGCAGTATGTTCATCATCCTGCGGAAACCCTCCTTGCTGAGCATTTCCTGTCCGCTGAGGATATGCGTATCGTCGATGGTGTTGAAATCGTCTTCGTAAGCGTCTTTTATCCTCCACGTGAACTGCATCGGCGATTCATCTTCCCTGCGGTCTGAGGTGTCGCTCATGCGGAACATGGTGGTTTCACTTTCTACGCCGTTTCTCCAGTTGTTGTAAGCATCCATTGCAGCCTGTCCCGCGCTCTTCTTGGGAGCCAGTATCTCCACGCCTCTCTCGTCAAGGATTTGCAACAGGGCAGGGGGTACTATATCAAACGTTACTCCTGTTTCGCCAAATTCGTCTTCCCATCCATCGGCCACTTCCTCCCAGGGCACAATGCGTAAAGGCTTATCCCAGCGTGACAGTATAAGCTCGCCTCCGTTCCATCTGTGACGGCCTACACTCTTAGCGGCCTTTTCAGCCTTATATCCTGATGTAAGTTCGCTTTCCGGATACTCGGTCTCTATGTATGCCAGCTCCGGACGGTTCCAAGCCTGAGTAAACTGCTTGTTCAGGGTTGTGGGACGTATATGTATGTACGGATTGTAATCCACACCGTTTACGCTTCCGCGTCCTTGCGGCTTGATAAGGTTGATCTTACCGTTCTTGTTGGCCAGTCCGGGATTCTCCTCAGCCTCTTCCCATTGTCCCAGATAAAATGAAGATGTAGCCTTGCTTTGTTCACCGGCTTTCCCAAGCTTTCCGGCCATAGGTGAACCAAAGCTTCCGTCTTCGTTCACCTTGACAGTCCTGTAACCCCTGGCTTTCTTGCCGGTCTCCAGTCTTGCGATGGTCAGCGGGTCAGTTACCCTGCGGAAACGTACCTCCTCGTCTCCGGAGGATTCGGGCATATCATAACGGGTCTGTTTTTCTGCCGTGCCTTCGGCCTTGGCTGCGTATCCGTTCTCAGGCTCGTTGAGCAGACCCCTGTCGGCGTATGAAAAGTAGCTGTAGTTTTCGTCTATTATGCTCAGCGCGTCCACCATCTCTATATCCGCCGTCTTGAGTAGCCTCTTGGTGGCGGCGACCGACGCGCTGTTCATGGGGATGCCGGTGCCGAAGACGCATACCAACCTCGCTCCGCAGGCTCCGGCGTAATGGGCACACTCGCGGGCCAGTCTCCTGGCTTCGTCCTCCGTACTGACATCTGTAAGGTCCGAGAAGAAGTTGCCTATCACATGCGCCGCATTGTCCAGGCACAGCACGTTGACCTTCCTTCTCTCTCCGAGACGGTGAGATGCCACGAACCGCGCCACATCCAGGGATGTCCTTATGCTCTTCATGTGCTGGGGTTTGTATTCGGGACTGAAAGCGGCCTCGTCAAACTTATACACCGGCACCTTCACCTCGTCCTTTGCCTTGTCGGGCATGTTGCCCACGGCATCCTGGCTGTTCACGTCGAACGTGCCGTACACACCCCTTGTGGTGTCGATGATGATGCCGGGTGTCACGTCGGCATATCTTGCGTATGTCTTCACGAGGTCTGTGACGCTCTGGAGCAGAGCCCTGTCCTGACGGCTTGATACGATGTTGCCCGACGGATGGTTATGTACCAATGTGACCTGTTTGGGATGCACCGCGTTGAGCATCGGTATTATCGGACTCAGATCGACGGACGAGTTGGCGATGCCGCCCATCCCTATATGCAGCACGTATGCGTCCTGCACCTTCGTGCCGGGCCCGCCGTGGAACACCACGAAAGCGTTTTCTATGGCTTTGTTCTCCAGCTGCTTGAAGATGTAGGCTATGTCATCCAGGGATTCTATTTTGTTGCCGGCGATGAACGAGAAGTTTTTATCTTCGCTCATCTTGCGCTCCACAAGACAGGTCTCACCCTCCTCCAGCCCCCTGAGAGGCGGTATGATGTCTTTTACTCCTTTTGGATTGTTTACGCGAGGATATGCGGCTCCTGGGGTATCTCCCTGCCGTTGTATATCAGAGGTTCCGGACCTGTCATTCTGGGTTCGTCCTGTATCTCCCTGCCGTTGTATGTCAGTGGCGGCTCCTGCATTGCTTCTGTTCTTTCCTGCAAAGTTAATGCTTCTTTGCGAACCCGCAACATTGCCGACCATCTCTTCCGGAGAGAAGAGGCTGGGGGTCTCGCGGAAACGGATACCATCCTCTTCCTTTGTAAGAGCGAGATACTTTTCCCCAACCCAACTTCCGTTTCTCCAGTATGTCAACTTGACCGGTTGCCCATGTTGGTAAAAAATTTCCTCTCCGTCTTTACGACCATCCTTATATTCGACGCTATCAATAAGGTCGCCTGACGCATTCCAAAACTCTACCCTCCCGTTAATCTTGCCATCCTTATCGAACGGCATATATTTTTTCTTTGTTCCATTCGGATGCCATTCTTCCTCCGGAGCTATTCTGTGTATGAAGTTATACTCGTCCGGTTCACCGTGTATGGACTTATGGGCCAGCTGGCCGTTAGGATACCATTCCTTGTATTCTCCCGTGATCATACTATGGTAAAATTGGCCTTTTGTTTGCTGCTGTCCGTTTTCATACCATCTTTCCATCGGTCCGTGCAACCTTCCGTCTTCATCGTATTGGAAAAATTCCTTTCTCGTTCCGTCCGGATACCATGTTTCAAATTTACCTACTCGCCTGCCATCCTTGAAGTGGCTACGCTCGATTAAAGGACCTTCAACGTCAAACCATTCCATAAACTCACCGTTGTTGCGGTTGCCTATATATGGTCTGCCAACAGACATTAGCTTGCCTGTCTCGGAGTTATATTCCATATCTGCCATCCTGCCCTGCTCGTCACCTGGAATCTTGCCGGTAACTGGAATACCGTAATAGCTGCGGTCTTGTTTATCCCACCATAGTCTATCGCCCCTGTTGGCGGAAAACGCCAGAAGCTTACCGTCCTTGAAAGCAACCTGCTTCGGATAGGAATTGTAGTAATCCCAATACTCGCGGCTCTGGCTTGTCAGATTACCTTCACCATCACCCTGTAACAAGCACCAGGGAGAAGACTCCTTGCCGAAGTGGGTATCAATGATAGCACGCATATTCTTGCGGCTCTCCTCGCTGTCATCTACGTCATAGATAACGATACCATCAGGCAGCTCACGATGCTTATGCAGTGTGCTCACCTCGTCAGGGTTGATAGGCTTCTCCTTCACCTGGATGTCAGCATGAGCGTTGATAAGCTCCATAGGTGATGAATACTTCAACGGGTCAACCTTGGCTATTGTCGATACGGCCACAGCCTGCTCTACCTTCGGCATATCCTCCGGGAGTCTGATTGTACCCTTTGCGAACCACCAGCCGGTAGCGAGCTGGGTCTTGGCATCAGCCAGGTTATCTATGTAAGCCAGTGTTGACTCACGCTCGGCGGCATCAATGTCGGTACGCTTGTTCAGCCATGACTCAACAGTCTTGCGGTTGTTCTTGCTGAGACGGAAACGGATGTCATCGTCTTGCTCATTGAAACGCTGGGATAGGGGAATCAAGTTGCCCTGGTCATCGAAGGTGAACGTTTCGGCAGATTTTATCTGCGAAGGATAGAAAGCAACGTATTCCTTGTAATTTTCGCTCCTGTCGGCAATAACACCGTCATATCCGCCCTCTTTCAGAGCTGCCGAAAATTCTTCTGAACCTATTGCTTCGGCAATTATATACTGAATTGAGTTAGGAAGAGAGCCAAAATCGCCAGCACGTTTGCTTATAAGTTGATACCTATAAACAGGCATTTTGTCCTGAGGCCGGTAACTGTTCTGTATTTCCTCGTCAGCCGCCAATTTTTCATCATGCTCCCCTCTCTCTATTTCCGCGTCAACAGCCTTAATGATATCAATGTATTCTCCAAGGTTAATACTCTTTTTGTATTGAGTAAGAACCAGCGCACGCAACGCAGGAATGTCAAACTTGTCAACAAGATAATGGTATATAGTTTTATTCTCCTCTTTAACAGAATCATCTATTTCAAACGGCTTATTCATGCCAAGGAATACTTTCATAATATTCTTTGTTTCACCCAGCCAGCGAGGGGCATGAGTTCCAAAATAGAAGCCTGCACCAAACAATCCCTTGTCTTTGCTACTCTTACCCAAATAGTCAATGTCAAACTCTGTAAAGTCATCATTTGTAGCATGTTCCACTACCAGCGGTTCTCCTTTTTTGTCAACAACCTTTGTATTGGGATAAGCGGCTTTAAATGCGTCACGGACCATGCTTTCTGCCAGCTCGGTGTCGCCACGCATATAGGCATCCTGGTAAGCCTCGTCCAGAGTCTTACGTTCAAATACGTCCGGCTCTGCAATGATATGGTCTTCACCCGGATTCTTCTGCTTGTCATTCAGCTCGTGGGTTCTCTCGTTGTTACCGATACGGAACATCACCTGACCTTCCATGACATCGGCCTTCATTTCGGGAGTGATGTCAATAGTCCACCATTTGCCATGGATATCCGGGAACTCCTGGAGCTCAGGTTTGACACCCCACTGCTTGCCGTACTTGGTCATGAAGGCGGGAAGCATCTTGTCATAGAAGCCCTGCATACCGGATATACCAACACGCAAAGCATCATCCTTATACTCTCTTCCGTTTGCTGTACCCTTTCCTGTAATGGTCAAGGCATCAGCTGCAATCTCCTTGCCTACAAGGTCGCTGATATTCTTGGCTGCATCAAGACCGTCAATAACACTATTATGCTTAATGATATTGCCTTTGTCATCATGGATTATATCTATTGTAGGCCCATCAAGAAGATGTATGAGCAAACCCCTATTGCCATCCTGGTCGAACCCGGCAAATATGCTCCTTACCTGTCGGCCAAGGTCGTACCTGTCGGCCTGTATCTCTCCGGATGTCCAGGCCATCTTGCCATAACCCTCCTCGGCTGCAAGTCTAAGCATACGCTTCATGCAGAGCTCCGGCCAGTTCTTATCGAATGGAGCGTCTGGAACGCGGGTGTCAAAATCGCCGCCTCCTAACTCTTCTTCCATATTGTTGACTGCGACAGATGCTTTCCTCACTTCCTCGTCCAGGGTGTTATAACGACTGCGGTCTTCTTTCGAGAAGCTTGCAAGCCAACGCTCATGACCTTTGTTTCCCGGCTCAAACAAATCTTCCGGTTTGACAAACTTTGCTTCTGAACCATACTTTGAATTTAGCAGGGCAACAAAGGCAGAGAGGCGATTTATGGCTTCATAGTGATTGCTCTTGAGTTCATTGTACAAATCTTTCTGTTCTGCAGATATTGGATTTCTGTAACCCTTTTCTCTGCCTTCCTGATGACGTTTGCTCTGAATCTCATCTATAACAAGGGTTTTAGCATCGCGTTTTGCCGATACTTCCTTTCCCGTAACGGGATGGGTGATTCCTGCATCTTCTCTTGTCCAGGTCTCTCCGAACCTTATCCAACCAATAGCTGTGCCGCCACCAGCATCACCGAAGTGAGTCTTATCGCTTTCATCCCAGGGTTCTATGGTCGGAACGGTCAGCGCTATCTCTCGCTTGTTCTCAAGCCCTTCTGTGGTATATCCAAGACGAACATCATTGATTATACCATCACCTTCCAGATAGTATGCGGCTGCATCCGGGTCAGCAATATCCAGCCCATCTTCATCATACATAAATGCGGTACCGAAATCATCGCCGTACTCCTCAACCATATAGTTGAAGGCCGCCTCTGCGGGATTCTCCTGCCACATCTCGCGTGCTTCGAGAAGCTGCTCTTCAACGTGGCTCTCGCTGTCGGTCATCGCTGAATCCCAATCCTCGCCATATTTCCCCCGCATGTCATCCATGAATTCCGCGTAATCCCTATCAGCCTCCTCCCATTTCTCTTCGGAATCGGCTACAAGGTTTCGGTATTCATCGTTGAACTCCTTGAATCTTGCGGTATTTCTGAAAGCGCCTTCCTCCGCATAACGCTCTTCCTCAATCTCAATCTTGTTGCTGTCAATGAAGTCCAGAACCTCCGGCTTGGTGAGTGTCTTGACACCCTCGGCCTTCTTGTCATTCAGCCACTGAGACAGGCCCATCCACTTGTCTTCACCCGCTTTCAGACCACCCTTGCTCCGGATCATGGCCAGCCACTGCTCAGGTGTAGCCTTCTCCTGCTTGATGTTCTCTACGGCCTTCTGGGCGTTGCTGACGAAGATAGCCTGGTTGGCGTTGGCCTCACGGAAACGGACATCAGTATTGTCAGCGTCAAACCTCTGGCTGAGCGGAATAAGATTGCCGTTGTCATCGTAAGTCACAGTCATATTCTTAAGATCGCTTGTCGGGTTGGACCTCACGCCTTTAGCGTATGCCATAGTAAACCCGCCCTTGATCGCTTCCGATGCAGCCTTGGCAGTCTCACCCGAATCCACCACGTTGTCAATAAACACAGGAATCTTACCTTCCGGTATCTCGGCAATCTGCCTGAATCCCAGTTCGTCTGCCTTAAGACCTTCTTTACCCTGCTGCTTTGCCTGGTATCGGCTTTCTCTCGGATTGCCTTCCAGTGCTACTACAACAGGCGAGCCTGTAATCTCAGCCACGGCATCAGCCAGAATCTTGGTGTCCGTCTCATCAGTAACCTTGCCTTCATGTGATGGTATGGGAACCAAAACAGCATTATTAGGAACAAAACGAGCCATGTCGGCAGCAGCTTTTTGCACAGCATCACTCTTACCGGTCTTTATGAGTTTGGCGACATCCCTATGAGAACCGCTGTACGCATTAGGCGCCACATAACCGGTAATGCCTTCAGTTGTCAGAGCTTTTTCCCTGAGCATATCAAGAGCCTTGTCTATGTCACCGCTCTTGACAGCCTCCACATACTCCTTGTCAAGTCGGGCCTGCTCCGCCTGTTCTCCAGCCATCCGGAACAACACCACATTGCCGTCCTCCTCGCGCTCCTGCATGGTGGCGAACATGCTGTCAAACACACTACCCAGACGTGTCGCCTCCTCGCCCTGCGGATACGGATACGTATCAGGCTCACCGTTCCATTTCTCATCCGGAGTGAAACTTGACAGGAAGTCGTTTATCTGCCCGCTGTTGGTTAGCCTGCGCTGCACGTAATCCTGGAAAGCGCGTGCTGCCAGCTCGGTAGGTTTGTCATAATAACCTTCACCTATTCTGTTCGGGTGTACTTTCTCCTCCAGCTGCTTGGAGCGTTCCATATATTCCGAATCCTCTATCGCCCGCATGAGTCTGAGGAAAGCATTGATGGTTTCTGTGCTGGCCGCCTCGGTGTTGAAATCCTCTTGACGCCTGTTGGCGGTCGCGCTCTTTTTTCTTCTGCCTTCGCTGTCCCTGTTGAGGAAATAGTCCAGGGCGTGCCACCACTCATGCGCCAGACTGCCGGCTCCCTGTGTCTTTGTCAGGTTTATGACATTCTTTCCAGGCTCATAGTGCGCTGCAGCCTGTCCTCCGCCGCCACGTGCTCCGATGGCGAACCCCAACTGTCCGCCTAATCCCAACGCCCTCGGTGATACACCAAGCATGTCGGCCAGGTCCATCAGAGCGTCATAGCTCTCGTTGAGAAACCTCTGTCGTTCCTGCTGTGTCACATAGTTGCCGAACTCCACACCGCGGAATCCGAACGTGCTGCGGAACTCTTCGGGTGACACGTTACGTCCGCCTCTGAAATCCTTACCCACTCTTGTACGCTTGCCGCCAAGTGTAAGCTCCGGTTTCCATCTGCCTTCGCCACCTGACTTCTCCCCCTTCTGCTTGCGCTGTTCGTCCAGCATACGCGCCTTCTCCTGCAGTTCCGCCTCATGGTCGCGCATATATCTTTGCACCTCGGCAGAGCTCATGGTGTCGGTCAGCGGAACAACCTTGCCGCCCAGCTTGACACCTACGTAGTCACTGTTCTTGACTCCCGGCCGATAATAGTGCACCAACTTATAGGGGTGGGATTTCTTGTAGTCCACACTTTCTGTCAGTCGGCCCACAACCTCGTCGATAGCGTCACCAAGCCTGCCCTCTTCATAGTATGATGTCCCGCCTCCGACGTGCGATGTGGCATAATATGCGTCAACCTGCTCCATCTCACCGTTTTCGCCTCGACGGTAATATTTTGAGTTTGCCCTTGAGCCGGCAGTGAGCGGGATGATATAATAATCCTTGAGGTCCAGTCCGAACATATCGTCACCTAAGGTTTCATATATCTTCTCAAACAGGGCGATGTTATTCTTGATGTAAGCCTGTCCGTATTCGGTGAAGGCAAACCCGCTGTCCTTGAAATCAACATCGGCATTGCCGGTTTCAAGCAGCCTCTTGGCGTATGCGGCATAGAACTGCGCAGCTTTCAGGGCGTACTTTTTCCCGTAACGCTTGGTGTAGCGCTTGTATTCCTCGTATGCGGCCTGACGGAGGAACTGCACGGGTACCGCCAGTTTCGGGTCAAGCCCCTGCTCAACCATCTTCTTCAGGTCGAACTTGGGGAACATCTTCGGGAAATTGTCCGCATCAAGGTCTATCTTGTCCGACATCTTCTGCGCCAGATCCTTGCGTGCGCCTCCTATCTTCTCACCTACATCATCAATCCTTTCGGTCGGCTCCTTGACTTCGGCAGCTTCGCGCTTTATCTCCTTGATGCGTTCACGGCATTTCTTCTCACAGAAGTCATCCATCCGGTATTCGGCGGAACCTTTCTCCGCCTGTTTCTTCCTTGTTGCAAACTCCTTTGCCGTGATGTCAAGCTTCTCTATGCTGTCGCTTGACATGATATAGTCGCCCACAGCCTTCTCGGCCTTGGCGATGTCCGCCGCATTGCCGGACTCATAGGCGGCACGCAGCGTTGCGGGATGATGCAGTGTCTTTTCACCGCTGGCATCATAGGGCAGACCGCCCTGCTGCGCCCTTATCTCTTCCTCGCTCTTGCCGGTAACAAAAGCCAGCGCCTTGACCTGAGCGTCGGTAAGTTCATTATTTTCTCCGTTTTCGTTTGGTGATTCAGAACTTTGTGTATCTTTGCTCTCAGAAACGTCGGGAGCGACAGCCCTGCTCCCTTTATCGCTTTCAGGGGTAACGAGGGTGGAAGCGGATTGTTTCTTTTGAGATTTGGGTGTGTTATTATCATAAGATGTAACCACCCAATTCTTGTTTTCATTAATTATCTCACCTTTGGCGTTACGCACATATTTTGCTGCGACTACACGCTTACCGTTCAGTTCATAGATTATCTTGTCAAGATTGTCTTTTATCTTCTTGCCATTGGCAATTATCTCCTGTATAGCTTTCTGGGCATCCTCAACCGTTTCAAAGTCTCTCCCTTTACCTACGTGTTTGTCAATGATATGCTCCAGTCCGGCATTTGACTCCTTACTACCCCAAACCAAATCTATGTCACCCAGTTCATTGTCATGGAATACACCAAGCAGGTCGCCGCTCTTGTGTGAAACAAGAAAATCAAACGCTTCCTTAACCTTACCTTTAAACTGGTCGTAGATATTACCAAAGAATCCTCTCCCGATAGGCTGCGGTTCCTCCTTCTTGTAGTCTTTATTCCTTTCCAGGAACTCTTGGATAGTACCGGACTTTCCGGGAGTGATGGGGTTAATATCAACCTTGATGCCGTCTATCTCCAGTCCATCTTCACCGTTCAGGGCGTTGAACAGGTCATCCTCACGGACGCTTCCTTCATATTCAACAAGTATATCCAGGTCACTGTCCTCACGGGCTGTGCCGCTGCTCCTGGAGCCTATAATACGTATGTCGGTAACACGGAAGTCATCGGGCATAGACTCGCCCAAAGTGTCTTCCATGTATTCACCTACAATCTCCTTTATCTCCTGCTCGGTGTAACCGTCAAGACCCTGGATTACTCCGTTTTGTGCAGTTCCTGATGTGCCAGTTCTAACAGGTACATTGTCACTGCGCGTCTCTGAACCTCCGGCCCGAATCCCCAAACTGCCGTTATCAGATGCTTCTCCCTGGCCCAATGAATTGCCTCGGCCGTAAACTTCATTTTGTCCGTTACCGCCTGGTATATTTCCTTCATTTTGTCGCTGAGTAGTTTCCTCTCCGGATGCTTCTCCCAGTACTCCTCCGGATGAGCCTTCCAGTACTCCTTGTCCTTCTCCGGTTCGTTCGTCTGCTTCTGTTCCATATATTGCGTTGTAATAGTTTTCTATCTCTGATTCGGGAATAAGCACAAGATCCTCTCCCGTTTCCTGTAGTTCTTCAAAGGTAACATAATCCTGGAAATTG
This sequence comes from Bacteroidaceae bacterium, assembly GCA_017557635.1. GTDB lineage: Bacteria > Bacteroidota > Bacteroidia > Bacteroidales > Bacteroidaceae > Colenecus. Next base: position 519,935 of record JAFYYH010000021.1, read on the forward strand.
GCAAAACCTTTTTCTTTCGCCATAGCATCTGCCTGGCGTTCTGCCTCCTCAAGCTCTGCCTTTTCCTGCCTCTCAACAATGTCAGCATACACCTGGCGCACAAGTGCGGACGGCGATTTTGCTGATGTCACTGCGTCAAGCACAATATCAAGAGCGTCGCTGGTGTCGTGTCCTTCTGTCATAGCCTCAGGCATATCGGCCATGATAGCCTCCGCAATCTGCTCAGGTGTCTTGCCGCCCTTGTCCTTGCCTGCTATCCATGCGAAGTACTGGTTCTTGTCGTGTCGTGACGCTCCGCCCTTGGTTGCAATGACGGAATGGGCCAGACCCTTGCTGCCTGACAGGTCATCCCATAAGAATTTGTACCGTGACACCGCATAACGCACCTGAGTGGCAAAGTCCATCTCGTCAATGATATCCTCAACAGCCTTATGGAGAGTCTGGTATTCGGTAGGAGCGTTCTTGCTCAGCCTCTTGCCTTTCTTCTTCGGCTCCTTCTTAGGCGCGGGTTCCTGCTTGGCTTTCTCGGCAGCTGATGTCTCGGTTTTGGTCTCGGCTTTTGCACCCTGTTCTTCTGCGGCCTCTGCAAGGTTGATGGTATCCAGTATTGTTTGCCAGAATAATGTCTCGCGCCCGTTCTCCTTAAGCGCATCATTCAGCTTCTGCATCTGCTTTGGCGATGCGGCTTTCCTCTTGTCGGCGGCAATCTTCTTGGCCTCACCGGCCAATGCGTCGACACGGTTGGCTGCAAACTCCTTGATGGAATCTGAATCCAGTCCGGCCTCAGACATTCCCAACAAAGCGGTCTGTATATCCGGCGCTTCCGACCATTTGTAGTCGGTTTCCCCGTCATTATCGGTAAATGACGGTATCTTGCTCAGGGCGCTTTCCTGTTTCGGTTCCTGTTTCTCCTCTCTCTTGGATTCCCTGGTCTGCTGTCTGTTGAGCAGCTTGTAGCGTGTCAGCGAGTCGGCAAGCAGACTGCTTAGGTCTTCTTCGGTGATCGTCGTGCCGGTGATCCTGTTCAGCAGGTCAAGGAGCATCTTGACAAATTGCTGCCAAGTGGTCCTGACTTCCTCTGTCGGGCTCATCCGCATCTGCTCAGCGAAGTATGCTATGAATTCATCGGCAGCTGCCAGTCGCCTGTCTTCCTCGCTGCCTTTCAGGTGCGATACATAGCCAATGTATTCCTCCCTCTGCTCCTCGGTCATCAGCTCGTCCCATACCCTGCGACACAGGACGGCGTAGTTACGAGCCCCAAGCAGCTCCCTGAGACCACGGTGGGAAACAACCTCGTGGATAAACGTCTCGTCCAGGTCTTTCGCATCGTCTATGTTGGGCAGGTAGAAATACACCTCCTTGGTCTTGGTGTCATACCAACCTTTCACCTTCTCCGCGGGCTTACCTTGCTTCTCGGCTTCCATCTGCGCCTCTATCTTTTTGCGCGCCGCAGTGTTGGCGACGTCCTCCGGACGTTCGAGCATGATGACCTTGACACCTGTAGCCTTCTCCCATTCGGACGCTCTCTGCAGCACGGCCTCGTTTTTCTTCTGTTCCGGAGCCATATATGAGTTAAGAATGGCATCGTAACGGGCATCAAGGTCTTTTATCTCCTGTGCTTGCTTTTCCAGAACCTTCAGTTTACTGGGCGAGGTCTCTGCGGCTATTGCTTTTTGTGCTTCAACAAGTGCGGCCTCTGCCTTTGCGTGCAACTTCCCGATTAAGGCTATAGAACTACTACCTCCATCTTGGCGCTGCTCATCGTTCCATGCTGCCCACGCCTCGGGTGACTCCTGTATAAACGCATCTTCATTGACCGTAGGATTGCCATCCTCATCAAAAATAGGCTGGCCTTTCTCATCCATTACTATAGGAATAGCCTTACCGTTCTTGTCACGCAGCACACCTTTGTCATCAGTATATGATGCAGGTTTAGGCTTATTCTGCTCCATGGTCATGGTATCGCCGCCTTTGGCAGCCCACGCAGCCTCATTAACTCCCAAATATGCTGCCACCTCCTCAGTTTCAAGCATCATGCTGTCGTTGTTGCCTTCCTCATCAGTGACATATACATGCAGTACCGGTGTCCCATCTTCTTTTTCCTCCCACCCTAAAGCAGCATTGATATGATATTTCTTGCCGTCGCGCTCCAGCGGCACCGCATCGCCGCGCTTGGCTATGACATCCACTTTGTCCTTCAGTTCCTCACGGTGTTCAATATTTACCACCTCATCATTTTCAAGTTCTTCATCGCTTTTGCTGTCTATGGGGTTACCCATGTGCTCGGCAATCTGGGATATAGAATATTGGTTAATTTGTCCGTCAGGAGTCTGGATAACATAACCGTCCGGCAGAATCTGATTGACAATAGCTGTGCCCTGGTCCCAAGGTATTTCAGCTTGTGGAGTAAGTACGCTTTTTAAGTCCTCGGCCTGCTTGGCTTTCTCGCTACCCATACGCATCTCCTCGGCAGCCTTCTTATTCTCAACGGCATGAAGGTCCAGAAAATCCTCTTCAGTCATCCAGCCGGTATCAGCACCATTGCCGTTAGAAACAGCATCTTGAATATCTTTCTCACTCAAATAGCCTACCGAGCCATCTTCATAGTTGACACCCCACTCAGTCTCATCGCCACTAACTATATAACCGGTCTTGCCATCTATCTGTACGCGCCTTACGCCGTTCATGTATGCACTGCCGTTAGGCAGCTCACGTTTCATGGTGAAACCGCTATGACCTTGCATACTGCCTGTCACCGCCTCACGCTCATGCTCCCTGTTAACCTTCTGGTCTATGGCATTACGTGAATCAGCCTCCAGCGCCTTAGCGGTAGTATTGATATAATCCAGTATCATCTTATAACCTGTCGCATCGCTTTCGTTGTCCTTTAGGAACTGACGCAGATATGGTGACGTGTTATGTGCAAGGTCATAAGGCGTATCACCGCCCACAGCGTCAACAAACGCTTTGGCAGCATCCTCAGTATAGCCGCTGGTATTGATAAGATAATTGTATAAACTTTCCTTCTTTGATTGCTGCTGGTTATGAAGATGTTTTCTCTGTGCAACAGACAAGGCAGCACCGCCGCCGATGGTAGGAGCAAAAGAAGTGAGCAGGATCAGCTGGTTCTCGCCACTCCAGAACTCACCCATTTCCTTTGTGTTGCCAATCTTGTTGCCGGTCATCAAGCCAGCCAGGGCACGTATATATGCACCGTTCAATTCCTCTCCCCATTCCTCAACTCCGCTCTGTATGCCAGCCGCTTTCATTACACGACCCACGGAACCGGAATAGAGACTACCCCATTGTCTGCGTCCTATTGCTTTCGCCAACTGTCGCTTACCAGCCTGCAGACCCTTATTGGCTAAACCTAATCCAAACTCAGAGGCGTTTTCTATATACCGGTCAAAGATACCGTCCAAAGCGCCCTCTACCGTGCGGTCCAACTCGCCCTTATCATTTATCGTTGCTATACGCTCCATCACACCTGCATAGGTAGATGGACCAACGGCAGTCTGAATGGCACCGCCCACAAGTGCACGTGTCTCGCCAACGGCAAACTTGCCGGTTCCTTTGATTGCGGCACGTCCCAACTTGGTAGAAGCTGTACCTGCACGCTTGGCAAACCATTTTAGCATACCCTTTGTCGCGCCATTGGCGGCAGAACCGGTAGCGCCGCTGCCCACCATCATCTCAGCCATGAACTTCATGCTGTCAGCAAATGAACCACCGGATTTATAGCTCCAGTGAATATCCTTGTTGTCATTGGTGGCCTGACTATTACGCAGGTAAGCCTCAAGTAAAGCCTGCTCGCTGTCTGTAAGGTTGTCATCCAGAACCTTAGCCATGTCATCCTCCTGGATGTCATTATATGAACCTATCAGACCAGTAACCTTGTTGTGCAGTTTATATATGGCATGATTGCTTGTTACGGGGTCAACAAGTTCTTCCCAGAACTCTTGCTCAGTTGCTCGGTCAGCACCTCCCTCTGCCATTGATGCCACAGCCTTAGCGGTTTTTTCATACCATGGCATACCCTGAAAATCCTTTTTCTTAGTAGCGCCATACAACTTGATGGACTCATCTATGAGTTGGTTGGCGGCTTTATAATTTGCCTCATCTTCAGCGTTACCTGTCAGGTGGCTTGTCACATTCATCGTTCCTGGCTGCTCTGACGATACAAGTGCGGCCGGATTACCTGCGAGCGCCAGTCTGTTAAGAAATAGTCTGCGCCTTGCGCTTTTGTCATTAGGATTATTTTGAGCAGCAATATCCTGTTTAGCCAACTTATTCCACTTAGCTTCATTGGCTGCCTTCTGTTTTTTCAGGTCCTCAACGGTCTGATTACGGTAGTCGTTACGCTTTGATATTACAGCAGGATTGTTTTCATAAGCCTCTTGCTTTGTTTGGAGCTGATTTACAAGCTCATCATAATACCGCTTGTTTTCAGCAACATATTCATTTGCCTTTTTCCTGCGTTCTTCGGGCAAAGAGTCATCATCAAGCTCTGATTGTCTGGCCTCATACTCCGCTATAAAGTCTCCATTGGTACGGTCAAACTCATCCAGTTCTGCTTGTTGTGTCTTGGCGCGTTCGCCCCAATAGTCATAGGGACGCATACGCTCCACCTTGACATCTTTGTTATCCTCAACAAAGCGCTGCACGTTGGGAGTATGATAATCTTCGTTGGAATAGGTCTTTGAGTTGCCGTTAGGCAGTGTGAGTGTAAAGATATCATCTTTAGTATCCTCGTTCTCTACAGGTGCCAGAGGCTGTAACTCATACACTTTATACTGTTGGTCACTCTGCAAGAAATTCTGCACGTTAGGGGATGAGAACTCATCCTCTGTATATCTCTTTGACTTGCCGCCAGGCAACTCAATAACATAATCCTTTGCCATATATGATGATTGTGTTTGGCTTAGCCTGCAACAGGAAAGCCGTCTTTATCTGTTTTTATCTCATTTTTCTGAGGTCCCTGCTGTTGCTGCTCACCTATGTTGTAGGAGTTAATGGAAACTCTGCGCAAAGCCTCTACAAGAGTGGGGGAGTACATGGCCGCTGTTTGTATCTGAGTTTGAAGGTCGGTACCAGATAGCTTACCTTCAGTGAACATGTCACCCTTAGCACCTTTCAGCTGGTTAACTATAGCATCCAAATCAAATCCTGCGGCCGCCAGTTCCTCTTTCACCTGCTTATCCTGAGCATAAGACAGGATAGTGTTTTTAAGGCTGTTGGGGTGAACATACATCACCACGGCGTTACGGTCACCATAAGCAGGTATTTCAAGCGCCTGTGCGCCCATTTTCTTGGCTGCCGTCGCTGGATCGTAACTGAAACCTCCGTTGCCGTCAGGAACAAGACCCTGCTTAAGGAGTTCAATGTTAAATCTGGTCTCATCAGCACTGTATCTTTGCTTTATAGCAGCCATCTCAACATCCTGGCCTCGCATCTGTGCCTCAATCCTTTTAGCTGCCAGTACGTCACTGACAGTATTACGTCCGCGCTCATACGCCTCATCATCCTCGGCTTTCCGCTGTTGTGCCAGACCCATTGCATTGGCACCCTTGAGTTTTCTCAGGTTCAGCTGCTCGACAATCTGCTCCTTGGTAAACTGGTGCCTTGCGTTCTCACCGGCCATTTCCTGCTGGCGCAGTTTGTCACGCATACGGTCCAGACGTTCCCGTTCCTGTAAGCGGTGTTGGTCGACTTCACGCATCCAGTCTTGAGTGACGGTACGCGGCTGCTGGTTGACAGCACCGCGGCTGGTACCTATAAGGTTGGTGAGCGCGCTGGCAAACTCCGTCACGCCGGCAAACACACTCTTAGTGGTGTCAATCTGCCTCTGCAGCTCAGCCTCTTTCTTGGCCTCTCGCAGCTCGTTCTGATAACCCTCTACTATTTTACCAAGAAAGTTCTGATAATTGGCGTTAGCGGCTGCATTGGCTTTTGCAGCATCCTCGGCCGCCTGTTCCATATCCCTGTTTGCCTGTTCCATGACAGTAGATACGGTGCGGTTTACCTCAACACCCTCTACATCCTCACCATTATCGGTGTCATGAGTAGTGGCGGCAGGCTGTGTGCCAGCAGCCATTTGAGCTGCCGATATGCCTGGCTGCACCTGTCCCTGGAGTGCTGCAGCCTGCTGCTTTTGCGCAGCTGCCAATTCAGCCGCCTGAGCGGCCAGCCTTTCCTGTTCCTCGCGCTTTCTGCGCTCCTCCAGCTCGTTCTGGAGTTCCATTGTTTGCTGTGAACCTGTTGACGGCATAATGCGTGAGTGTTAGGTTAATTCTTTTTCTTGAACAAATCAGACCATTCCTTGTCTTTGAGCGCATCCACCAGAGCGCCGCCCATTTGTACGGCAGCACCTGAAGCCTGTGCGCCAGCCTGTGCGGTCTGCTGTGCCTGCTGCATGTTCTGATTATAACCGGCATTTGCCATGTTCTGAGACGCGGCATTGTCCATACCCAGGTACATCTGGTCCAGCTTATCCTGATTAGCGGCTCCGGCAGCTGCTATATTGGCAATGGTCTCACCCATAGCCTTGTTGGCCGCCTCTTTCTCAGCCGCCAGCGCAGCCTCACTGCCGCCAGCTACCACGTTGGTAGCGCGTGACTGGTTGTAACGCTCGTTAATCAGCTCACGCTGTTTGGTGAGCGCAGCCTGAACATCGGCACGTTTGGTGTAATCCTGGTTACTGCGTATGTTGTACCAGTTCTCGATCTTACGGCGTTGAGCCTCGGTCTCCCTGTTATAAGCGTCACGTGCCGTATTAGCCTGCCCCTTGGAGTTTTTTGCTGCGATGCCGGTGCTGGCCAGACTCGACACGCCACTTATGATAGCCGCTACTATAGCAGGCGCTATTGCCATTGTAAGCATAGTAATGTAATTTGAGTTTATAAACCAACCCAAAATAAAAAAAGACCGCCCCTAACAGCAGTCTATTTTAGCCCACACCACAAATGGTTACGGCAAACTACATTAAACTACAATAGTATCAATCAAGGCGTTTCGGCACGCATCTCCTCCAGTTCCTCTTTATATGTCTTGACAGGCACTTTATCTTTCAGCTCCACAGCGCTCAGCTTAGGTATCACGTAGGGAATAAGGTCCTTCATTACCTTGGCACGCTCAGCAGGCTGCATGGCCGCCAGGTCCTCTGACAGCTTTGCTTTGGTCGGTCCCAGACCCTCACCGCTCACATAGGCACCAACGATATCGGCCAGCGCGCTCTTAGCCTCGCCAGTCACCTTATTAGGTGTGCCCTTGGTGCGTCCACCTAATCGGCCCTTACCGTCATTCTTTTGCCTTGACATATATTATCGCAGATTTCTTGGTCGGCCCCACGGATTAAGCGGAGGAATGATAGTTGTATCTGGTATCATGGCGTTGTTTATCTCTGCCTCTATCTGATCCAGCTCGGCAGCATACACCGCGCTCTGCTTGCTGCCCATACCGGCCGCATACCAGTCATACAACGCGCCATATACGATGTAACGATGAATATAGGTTGCAACAGATTTAAGCAGCTCATCTTTGAGTATTGTGGGAACTATCAGGTGATACTCAATATATTCGTTCTGCTGCAGGTCATCATCAGCGATAACCGTCACCTCCTCAGCCTTTATGAAACGCCTGAGCATCTTACGGACCTGTGCCTCGCGGAACTCTACGTTACGTGCCATTAAATGACCGTCAAGGCTTTCCTTAACGTCACTGCTCATAGCGTCACGCTGCTGCGGACTGGGCACGCTCGATACCTCGGCATACTTATATGTCAGTGAGTCAATATCATCATAGATACCCTGTTTACGTATCTTGATAGTGCGTTCTTTATTCTCCGTCTGCTGGCTCATATCTCGGTGGTGTTTTGCTGAATAACAGACCTTCTATCTCCCCGGCTGCATCGGCCGTCTGCAAGCTGTGTGTATTACTCAGCTCACCGGCATTCACAGACTTGTAGTAGCGTGCCAGCGTGTAATGCACCAGATAGTCATGGCAAGCGTCAGCAAGCGGCTGTGCCTTATTGCTGGCACGGCGGTCACTCATGTCAAGTTCCCATACCAGTTGCTGGCCCACGCGCCCGTCAAGAGTGTTATCGGCCTGCGCTGTGTCATCAACATTCAGGTAGCGCTGCAGCATACGCGTCAGCGCCGAGCTCACAATCACAATCTCACGTTTAAGCTGCTCGTTCTTATCGCTGCCTGCCTCCGTGCGGTACTGCATGTCAGGCTCCATACCCTGAACGTCCAAGTGGCTGCGCTCACGAATATCCTTGAGCAGCTCCTCTATAATGATAGTAATGGTCATAGTCCTATCCTGTCACTCACAGGTTTCCTGATCTTAAGATGTTCAATAGTCTCATCAAGCACCGCGTTAGCATGAGCCACAAACTCCTCGGCCCGCTTATACTGTTTCTCTATCAGCCACTGCGCCGTGATATGCTGCACCATAAACCGGATAACATCAGCCTCCACCATATCAGTAAGCGAATCATTAAAATCCGGCAGGTAATACTCCAGCTCACGCTCCGTGTCCGATGTCTTGGTGTACTTATTCAGAATATCTCTGGTACGCTCCATCAAATGTGACAGAGCATCCTCAAACAGCTTCTGCAGAGCGCTCTCATCACGGCTATATATCATGATAGCGTCATAGAGCGACTGCCCATCGCCATCATAAGCCGATGCAGCCACCCTGGAGACCTCCTCTCTGACGCTCTCCAGCACATTATCCCTGTTTATTTCAATGACAACCATTGACATACCAATTCAATCTACGCAAATAAACAAGCCCACGCCCACACCAGCTGTCTATCTTAGCCCACACCGGCATTACCTTGCGGTTCTGCCATTCCCAATAAACCACGCAGATAGGTACAGGATTTATAGTTCTCTTTGTACCATTCCTCTCGCGTCTTGCCAGTCTGTTTTATAAGCTGTTCATACGAACCATCCACCTGGCAGTATATTGGACGTTCTTCATAAATGGAGCAAAGGTCATCAGGCGTCAGGTAACGGCAAGCGTCAGTATTTTCCTTTGCCAGCTCCCTTACCTCCGGTATAACACTAAGGCCAACCAGCTTGCAACACGCTCCGCATCGTTGGCACTTAAATTGAGGTGCGTTATCCAAAACTTTTTCTTGCATCGTCAGGATTGTCAAACAACTCACACCCCCAAAGAAAAGCCTTATTGCCCTTTATCTCCAGTAATCCATACATAGACTCCACATCTGACACAGCGGCAAGCGCATTGTACCACTTCTTAACGGCCTCAACAAAAGTCTCAGCTTCTACCGCAAGTGCAAGCAATTGGGCACGCGAACTTTCACCCGTAGCCTTGTACCCTTCTTCCCAAATATCAAATTGCTTCATATCTCACCTTTTACTATTATTTATGGCGTTTACAATGCTGCTCAAATCAATACCTTTGATAGCTTCAGTTGCCTTGCTCACATCCACGCCCTGTTTCATTTTTTCACCCAAAGCAAGCATAGTGATATCAGATATTGCTTGCTCATAACCGTACTTGACAGCATCGTATATCTGATTATAATCATAGCCTAAAATGCCGTGTTCTTTAGCATACTCATAGGCGATTTCTTCTGCTCTGGTCATATCATTTACATTTAGGGCAATAGTGCTTGCCATCTTTCTCAATCCACCCCTCTTCTAATGCACATTCTTCAATCTCTGAACCATCGGTATCATAGGGTATGCACATACCGCCTTCACCATCGTCAAAATACTCTCCGCACTTGTCGCATTTGAGTTTAGTGCTTGGTATAATTACTTTTTCTTTGCTCATATCTCAATCTTTTTTGTTAGTGTATCCCCATTATATTAACTACTTTCCAAAGTGAGAATCAAAACGTGAATCTTGCCAATAATTTAAGTTGCCAAGTATCACATTTATATCCTCTTTCATCTCCGATTCATTGGAATACGCAGATTTAGATTCTATCATAAAACTATACATCGGACAATCCCCTGCATCGTTTGTTTCTACTTTTATAGAAAATACTATGTTTGTTCCAGAGTATCTTCTATCAAATGCCCTTGCTATGACTCCCAAAGAATAAGTGTTAACACTCTTAAACCATATTCTATATGGATTTTTGCAATGGCCACAACAACTTTCTGTCGTCTCTACACCTGGTAACTTATTAAGCGCATTACATACTTCTATACACTCTTTATCCATAAAGCCATCATAGCCATCTTTTCTTTTAGGCGGAATGCCACCTTTTACTAATCCTTTATTCATCTTTCTTTGCTACTTCATTATGTAATACTACATTGTTATATTGGTCTGCAAGCCATCCTATCAAATAGGCATAGGCTTCACCATCTCTATCAAGAGTAACACCCCTATCGGAAAGAATATCGTGCGCCAAATGGAATAATTCGTGTATGTAATACACAAGTTTTTCCTTTTCCTTTATAAGAACAATGTACCCACCTTTCATCAGCCTGTTGGTAAACCCTACACAAGGGTTATCCATTTCTTCAAAAAGGTTTTGCAATTCTGCATCTGTAAGTTTGTTCCTGTTGGTTTCATTTGATATGAGTTCATCAAACTCTTCTTTTGTTGGCTCTACCAACATCAAAGCATTGGTGTTGTAGATTGGTATGTCAATTTGGTAAATCATATTTCTTGTATCTCTATCCGTTAATAATTCACCGATTCTTTAACTTGTTCTCTCTATGTGTTAAGGTTTTGCGGATTGCTTAACTTGCTCCTCAACCATACTTGGCACAAATATCTGATAATTAGGATAAGGCAACACCTTGACACTTTCTATTGGAACTTCTGTTTCCTCCGCTAAAATGCAATATATATTTATTGCTTTTGTCATAGTGCTTGCAACTACCAGATATGGATAGTCACTTTTATTAGTCTTAATTTCAAATGCTTGCATCATATTTCACTTTGTCCTTGTTTGTTTCCTTAATTTTTTTTCATCACCTCGTCAAAAGCCTTCAACCCTCTACGTCCGGAAATAACGCCTGGGGCTAATGCATATAAACCTTCTCCAAGTTCTTTGGGGTACAAATCCAGCCCTGCTTCTTTCGCGGCTTCTTCAAGTTGTTTTAACGATAGCTCTTTCATATAGTGCAACATTATAATTCAGGCATCTGTTTCCACTCCTGCCCATCCAGCAGCGCACCATTGGCGTACTTGCTACGTTTTATCCCATCAGGTCCCCAAGCGCCCCACTGCTTAAAAAAGAATGGTACGCCAGCATTGACACATCGGTCGCGCAAATTCCTAAAATGCTCAACTGGCGTGCGTCTTGCTTTAGGCCCACTCTCACCACCTGTGATCACCCAGTTTATTCCGTCTAACGGCAAATCAGGCATATCACCCAACAATGGCTCGCAGGACAAGAACTTGACCTTTGCGCCGGTAATACATTGCAAGTCATATACGCGCTTATAATGCTTGCTGCTTTCACAAGTCACGCCCAGCCATACATTATCAGGGACCGATATGCTTTCAGTCACAAAGTATGTAGCCAAACGTTCTGAGCGTTTAGTCAATATCTGATAAGTATGCTGTGGCGTCCGCTTAATAACATCCATTACCTGGTCAATGAAGGCCGATGAAACTTTGTCATGAAACAAATCTCCCATAGAACACACAAATATCATTCGTGGCTGTTTCCACTTTAATGGTTCCACCAAGCTTTCCGGATGCAAAGTCACCTTAAAGCCGTTTCTATACTTATCCTTGCTGCCAGGCATACCGCTCAGACGCCTACTCATCACCTCAGCATAGCAGTTCTCACACGCTTCACTGACCTTATTACAGCCTGTAACAGGGTTCCATACCTCCTGTGTCCATTGAATCTTTGTAGGCATATAATTGTTCAATCAATGTTTATAACAAAGCCATATTTTTTGCAATAGGCATCAATAATTTTATCAAGTTCTGGTTTAAATTCGTGATAGTGCCTTTTTTCGCAAGTTTCCATATCTTCCATATTGTTTCTATGGGTTTCCCAAAGCCAGCCTCTTAACTCCTGTATCTGTTCTGAATCTCTAATGAATTCGTCAAGATTAAAACCCTCTTTGTTGAGGTTATCTTTCAGGTAACGCGCAAAACCCTCAACACAAACACCAGTTTGCAGTTCTGAATGCCAAGCCTTGTCGGTCTTTGCAGTCTCGCTTTTGTCCATATAATACTCTATGTCAAACAGAGTATATTTGTTGTAATCAATATCAATAGTCATAGTTATTTTGGTTTAATAGTTGTTCTTGCGCCGCGATAGTTGTATATCTTCTGCGGAAACTCCTCACGCTTTAGGATGCTCGTCAGCAGATGCAGGTCCGTACGACTTGTATTCTCAAATTTAACCGGAGAAACAACTGGGTAAATTTTCTTGCCATCCCAGTAAAGCAAACCCCACTTGTCAGGTAATTCCTCCTTTTTGATGATCCCTTCAGGGCACAGATACCACCTGAATGTTCCTGTCTGGAGCTGCATGTCTCGGGCCTCATCGGACCGAGCCCACTTCTTCTGTTCTGCCTTGAAATCAGCGTGCGAGGTCTTAACTTCAATGATTGATGACTCATCCCATGCACCAAGGCCCCACACATCAGTAAGCTCTGAGCCCCATGTTACCAATTCAACAGCAACCCATAAATGCTTTTTGCAAGCACCGCCACATTTGCACATGTTGTAGCAAGGCTTCTGCCGGCAGCGTTCAAAGTTCCACTTCTGCCGGCGTAGCCATTTGGCACCCTCAATACAAAGCTGGTAATGTAAGCTATCTGTTTTGCTCATATTTAGCGTTATTACTAATGCTATTATTAGTTTCCGTATGCGATATAGTTTTTTCATTTGCCTTTATGGCCTGCTTAAGATTGTACCGAGGACTAAAGGTGCATGGCAGCATCATCGGCTTATCCTCTCCGGCATAACATGGGGCACCGGCCGATATACATACACTGCACGGTACCATAGCATGAATAAATTGCTGCACGTCCACGTATCTGATGCCTGCGTTATGCGAACAACGCGCATCAGAGTCGCTGAACTGTCCTGCCAACCCACTCGCATCGCCTATCATCAAAGCCTGACGAGGGTTAAAGTCATAGTTTCTATAACAGTCCTCTCTAAAGTAGTCCACCATACCTGTATTCGGTTTGCGATACTTATCATCCGGATCATTGGATTTGCAATAGGTGCCATCTACAATAAAGTCGCCCCAGGCTTCGATTATCTTCATGATAAGACTGAGTTTTTCCCGGAACTTCTCCTCGTTTACCAGACCTTTCTCAATACCTCCCTGGTTGGATATGATGAAGATGTATCTGGGGTTGTATTCTTGAATAGCCTCCTTTATCCACTCCTTAAACTTCCAGTCATTCTCGTCAACTGGAAAGGTCTTTCCGGATTTGGTCTCTATCAGAGTGCCGTCCAGGTCACACAGCAGGACCTTCTGATTGAAAAAGTCCCTAATTCTTTGGCATATAGTTTTCTTTTTCATCAGTCAGATAAGAGGATAGTTGTTTTCCAGATAAACTTCCTTACCGATAGACAGCGCATAATGCAGCTCAGCCCAACAGCCGGCGCTACGGTTCCATCCTTCCAGCATCACAATAATATCACACTTACGGATAAGCTGATAGTCAGCATCCATGTGTACCACATCCTCGGCCATAGGTTCAACGCCGTTCTTCATCGGGTTTAAAACCTCAAATCCGCGTTCCCTATAAAACCGCTCCTTACTTTCAAAAAAGTCAAAACGTTCTTTGTACTTTTCTGGGTTTGTCTTTACTCCGCTACCTATCGGAGCAGAGATATAAACCTTAAAAATCTTCACCTCTCCCATATCACTATTTGTTTTGAATTGCATAATAAAACTTATCCCTGGTCACGTCATAGTACTTTCTTGTAGCACTAATCTGATACGTGCCGTATCCACCCAGCAGCTCGCATAATCGGTTACTCAGCTTGGCCGAGCATATACGGCCGGTATGAGTGCTCTTAGTCTTGATCCGGTAATCAGCAACATTGTCGGTACCGCAAATCCACGCCTGACAGCCTACCTCATCCGATACGGTCACCTCAGCATAGCGCCTGCGGTCACCGCCCACGCCCAGCAACCGCATGGCCGCAGCGTTCAGCGTGCAGTAGTTCTTATACACACGTAGCAGCGGAGCTGTACGTGGCACCTCGTCCGATATGCGCTGCATCTTTATCATTGTACCACCAATCTTCTCATTTTAGCCTTTTTCTCTGGCCTATCTTTCTTCAACTCCAGGCTGATACGATCCAGTTTATTATTGATAGCGTTCTTCTTACCTTCGGGCAGGTCACTTGCTATCTTACGTATAGCGTTCATGTGGTTTCTGATACGCTTCTCTCTGTTGGGCAGCATGATGTAGCTCTTGAAATTCTCGTTAATGATATTCTCCACCTGATAACCATGTGAGTTATGATCTATGATAGCATGGTACCGCTTGATGCCAAAATATACCGTAGCATGATTGCGTCTGAACAGACGGCCTATCTTTGACTTGGTCCATTTGTATTCCTCATGCAGGAGCGCATACAACATGAACCTTACAAACGGCAGCGGCTCCTGACGTGATTCGCTCTTTATTGCCGATATCGAAAAACCGCTGGCCGCAGCCGCAGCCTTAAGCAGTTGTGGCAAAGCCTCGTTTTCTTCCTCTGTGTAAACCATAATTATTTATCCTTAATGCGGTAAAATAAAAAACGTGTGCTTGTTGCTTTCTGCAGCTCTTTGATATCGGCCATAATAATATCCAGGTTACGCTCTATCCACTCATACAGATTGTTTGTAGTAGGCAGCTCATATTGTTCGTTAACCGCCTTGCCGGGCTTGCAGTAATCATCCAGCAGCTCATACATCAAATTATATTCCTGACGTTCTGCCATCTTTACATACAGCGCCTCAATGAAAGCAACCCACGCCGTATCATTCCAGCGTGCATCAGTCTGCTGGTCCTTACATTTGGATTGCCACATACGCGCAGCGGCAAACCATTGTTCGGCACTCCAGCTGGCCGCCTCTTTGTGGTGCATCAGGTTATATGCAATCAGGCGGTCTGTCTCAGCTACTGCGTGCTGCATGTGTAACTGGAACGCCATATACGTAGCAACCTCCAGCGTCCATTCCGGCTTGCCGTCAGGTTGTCTCTTGAATGGAATTTCAAGGTCTGTGTCGTGTAGTGTAAACACCACACAACTTTTCTTTTCTTTATTTTTAATTTCTTTTCTCTTTACTTTTATTTTATTTAAAGCCATAGGCAAATTATCACTTTTGCTATCGTTTTGCCATTCTTTGCCATTTTGAGCAGGGTTTTTGTCATCACCATTTTTCATATTTTCTTCATTTTTTGTGGTGTTATTTTTACTTTCTCTTTTAGATTTCTTTTCTTTTTTGCCATCATCTGAAAAAAAAGAACCCCAGCGACCAGACGCACCCTTGCGGCCAGCTTGGGACCTAATCTCACGCAACTCCATACGCTCAATGAAACCCTTTGAGCTGAACTGCTTGCCGTCACCGCTAATCTCAAACAAGCCAAAATCCTCCACCACAGACTTTATAAGAGCCTTATCCTCGCGCAGATCGTACGCAATCATGTCATAATCCCTGTCACTTGTATAACCACCCTCCTCACGCAATCTCTCCAGCAGCATGAAGTACACACCGTACCCGGCCGCTCCATGTGCCTGGCGCAGCCGCAGCAATTTCTTGCTGTTCCTTGCATTACTATCGTGACTGAAATATGATGATGCCATATATTGTTACTTAATTGCTATCACGTTATGTTTAACCTTGAGCTGCCACGCCTCAATATCCTCCCTCTTAAACCATATCCCATGACCGTTCCTGTAATGCGGAATCTCATCCACCATGTTACGCACGGTCTTAGGCTTGAAGCCCAGCAGCAGCGCAACATCGTTCACGTTGAGCACGTTTTTGGCACCCAGCAGCGTCAGTTTCTTAATCTCCTCCAGCTCTGTCTTAATTTCCTGCAGTTCCATAGTGCTACTCCTGTTCGTCAAACAATGATGGGTACGGCCGATAGTTACACACTAGGACCTCCTGCTTTCTCCTTGGCTTGTTGATTAAAGCCGGAATCATGCATTTCCTATCTATCACTCTGACAAACCACCTATTGTCCTCAATGTATCGTGAGAGAATATCAGACGGAAAGTTGCTGAGCATAAACTTGCCCTTAATTCCAGACAGCATGTGCAGCAACTTTTCAAAATCCTCTGTCTGATAACCCTTGTAATGCTTTTGGTCGCAGTGTATGTACGGAGGATCAAGGTAAAAAAAAGTATCAGGCGTATCTCTTTCTTCAATCACATCAATAGCATCCCTGCAAGATATTTGAACGTACTTAAGTCTGTCATAGACCGCTGCTGTAAAGTTATTTCTGTGCGCAGCCATAGAAACACCCACGTGACTGCCGCCGGTACCGTTGTCTCTTTTCCATCCGCCGCTTGGTGTGGCCATAATACTCATATTGGTTACAACCCATACAGCCCACGCCACATTAAGCTTACTCTGATGCTTGGGATTGTTATAAATACGCTTAGCCTTGTTGTACTCTGACTCGGAGTGCAGCGTGTTCTGTATTTTCTCCTGCAGCCGTTCAAAGTTCTCAACACACTGCCTGTAAAATGTAACTATCAGGTCGTTCTTGTCATTGATAACTTCAAGGAAAGAAGGCCTCTTAGCAAAGAAAACAGCCCCAACGCCAAAGAACGGCTCACAATATATCTTGTGCGGTGGCATCATACTAATGATGTCATCCGCCAGCTGCTGTTTGCCTCCGTAATATGTTATGGGCGTCTTCATCACTCAATCATTAGCGGTAGGAGAGGGATTCAAACCCCCGATACGTTTTCACGTATGCCACGTTAGCGGTGTGGTGCTTTCGGTCACTCAGCCATCCTACCAAGGGGAGCCTTTGCGTGCTTCACAGCAGACAAAGGCATAAATTCATAAAAAGGACTGTTATAGTTTATCCTTCAAACAAGTATATAACAATGTCACCAATCAATTAACAATGATGAAGGCTTGTTCAATAACTGAGGGCTGTTGTTCTCCTCTTGGCAGTCACAATCGGGTGAGTGTAACATATTTCCGTTCCTAAAGTAAATATACCAATGACCGTTGTACTTGAATCGGCAGAACTTTATACACTCACCGTCAATATGCTCATGCACAAACTCTCCCTCCGTTATTTTACTTTCATTAAGTTCGACCTCGCCAACACTGCTCGGGACAGGCCCGCAAGACAAGACGAGAAAGGCTGATAACACACTTAAACACGCTAAAACCTTAGTTTTCATATCACTTGCTTAACTGATTTGACAAATCTACAAGCATCTTAAGCCCCATAGCATCCATAGCGGTATTGTTGTTTCCGTTGGAGCCGGTAGATACAATCTTGGGAAGAGTAACCTTAGAGATAGCCTCTGCTACACCAACCTTAGTCTTATAATCCCATTCTGCTCTTTCCTGGGGAGTAAGGCCGGCTGCAACCTTTGCTCTGTTGGCGGCAGCCTCAGCTTCACCTTGTGCGATAACCTTCTTCTTGTCAAATTCGGCTTTCTCGGCGGCGAGACGCGAAACCTCTTTCTCCTGTTCCGCTTTAGTTACTTCGGTAGCCTTGATGGTTTCTTGTGCCCATTTAGCCTGAGCTGCCTTAGCTTTACCTTCCTCTTCTGCGCGGATAGCTTCCTGTACAGCGGCTGCCGCTTTCGCCTTGGAAGTTTGTATAAGCATATTAGCTTCCTGTTGCTGGGCTATCTGTTGCTTTACTTTGTCAGAGTAGTCTATCTTGTTTACAGACACCTGACCTCCGGACTCGGCGCCGATAGTTATGCCATAGTATTTGAAGGGTGAGCTCTCGGAGCGTTTGTATCCTCCAGGAGCATCAACGTCCGGTATGAGTGTTGCCACCTTCGTTTTCTTCAGCTCGCCAGTGATGGCATCCTGAACCTCCTCGGTCTTGACAGTGGTCTTATATACGCCATTGTTGAGCTGGTCGGTTATATACTCAATGAGGTCGTTCTTCTTCTCTGCGTAGCTTTCAAATGCTGACATCAGGGGGCCGCTGGCGTATATAACCTTAGTGACCGTTGGTCTTACAAGGTCGTTCATTAGCCTTTCCATACCGTTATAATCCGTCTGGATGCGGCTTAGGTGTTCAATGTCTGTCGGCAGTTTGATCCTTAAGGAACCATAAATCAGGCCATCAGAAGCGTCGTTGAATATAACTGGAATGGGAGCTCCGATAGGCTTGTTGTCATCGTTGGTTGCTCCAAACCAAAGCTGTTCGGTCTTGTGGTATATGGTGGTCTTGCCAAACCACTGGCCTCTCCATCCTGGCGTAGTCCAATATTCCATCCTTCCTGTAAAAGGATACTGGTTTACCACAATAGTTTCATTCTTTACATCCTCACCAATCTTGCCAAGCATGGAAAGAATAACGATAGCGAACACACTGCATATAGCAGCGATAACCTGTTTCTTTGAAATTTCAAACATAAGCTTACTTTTTTATGAAATAATAAAATGGGATTAAAAACTCGGGAAACTTGATAGTTGTCTTCTTTGACGTCCACTTGATAACCTTAAACACTTCAAGAAGGCATACTATGTAATAGAGCAGGGTGGCCAAAATAAAAAGGCCGATGAATGTTTTGTAGATCATATCTTTTTCTTTAGCTGTTTGATCACACCGCCGCCATAAGCGTTCAGCGTGAGATTGATAAACTCCTGTACCGTAAAGCTGTCTTTCTCCACGTTAATACCGTGTTCCCAGCAGAACTGCTGCCGCCCCATCATGCAGGAGCCAGTTAGAACTCCATGCCAGTCAAATAAATCCTGAGCATCATATTTCTTCTCCCTATCCGGATGTTCAGCCATAAAGCGCGCTATACGCTTTTCAACAGGCATATTCTGCAGCTCTTTCTTCTGCGCGTCTGCATGGGCCTTGGGTAGGGACTCTCCATGAGCAAAGCTGTTGCCAACCCTCGCAATATAGCAGGGCGTAAGTGTTAGGTCTTTGTTCAGGATGTGACCTTGTGCGTATGTGCTGTGTACTCTGTCTATGAGAGTTGCAACACCGTCAATGTAATAGACTTTCTGGCCCTTGTATGAAGTTACGCCAGAGCCATAGCCATAGCCATCGCCATAGCCATCGCCAGAGCCATCGCCATAGCCA
>JAFYYH010000022.1 GCA_017557635.1 Bacteroidaceae bacterium
ATAAGGATCAACAACAGCAGGATCAGCAGCAACAGCAGCAGGATCAACAGCAACAACAGCAAGATCAGCAGGATCAGCAGCAACAGGAACAAGAGCAGCAGGAACAGCAACAGGATATGTCGCAGGAGAATGCCGAGCAGATTCTGGAAGCTGCCATGCAGGACGAAAAAGATGTTCAGGAACGCGTTCAGGAACAGCTTATGAAGGTCCAGCCTAAGAAACCGTTGGATAAAGATTGGTAATTATGAATATACTCAGAAAGACAAAAGGACTGTTACTTGCGGCCGCACTCATCATGCTGGCCGGAGTAAGAGCAATTGCCCAGGACGTCTCATTTACCGCTCAGGCCCCGCAGGCCGTAGTTGTGGGTGAACGTTTCAGAATCACATACAAGGTCAACACACGCGACGCCAAGGAGTTCCGTGCGCCTGACATGAAGAACATCCAGATTCTCACAGGCCCGGCAACCTCCACATCATCCAGCACAACCATCATCAATGGCCAGCGCACCGACAATACGACCATCACATTCACCTATACTGCAGTTGCATCCGAGGAGGGTGAGGTTGAACTTGACGGCGCCACCATCAAGGCTAACGGCAAGCAGGTCACATCCAACAAACTGACCATCAAGGTGCTGCCGCCCGATCAGGTACAGCAGGGCGCACAAGGGCAGGGAAGACCCCAGACCCAAGGCGGACAACAGTCAGCACAGGGTTCGCAGGCAGTAGGGGCCGATGACCTCTTCATGCTGGCAACCGTTGACAAGACCACCGTATATGAGCAGGAGGCCCTATTGCTGACATACAAGATCTACAAGCTGCCGTCAGTTGACCTGCAGCGTATGAGCAACGCCATGCCTGACATAAAGAACTGTCATGTTCAGGAGGTGGAACTTCCGTCACCCAAGGAGTTCAATCTGGAGCATTACAACGGCCGTAACTACCAGACAATGGTCTGGACACAGTACGTGCTCTTCCCGCAGCATTCCGGCGAGCTTGAAATACCCTCAATTCCTTTCGAGGGCGTGATCGCCCAGCGCGTAGAGAACAACAGCGGAGATATCTTTGACATGTTCTTCAACTCCTCCAGATATGTGGAGGTCAAGAAGGACCTTACTTCACGTGCAATCAAAATCAATGTCAAGCCGCTGCCTCAGGGCAAGACCAGCGCATTCTACGGCGGTGTGGGAGACTTCAATATCAGTTCGTCCATAAGCAGTACGGATGTTACTGCGAATGATGCCGTTACCGTCAGGGTGATACTGTCAGGTACAGGTAACCTCAAACTGGTCAAGACCCCCGAGATGAAGTTCCCGCAGGACTTTGACATCTATGATCCTAAGATAGATAACAAATACAGCATCAAGGGCGGTCGCCAGACAGGTAATAAAGTCTATGAGTATCTGGTAATTCCGCGTCATGCAGGACAATACACGATACCGGCTCTGGAGTTCCAGTATTTCGATCCCAAGAGCGGCTCATACAAGACCGTTAAGACCGATGAATACACACTGAACGTAGCCAAAGGGCAGGGTGGAGGCGAATCCCAGGGATCCGTATCTTACGTAAACAAGGAGGATCTCAAGTTCGTAGGTCAGGATGTACGTTTCCATGCTACTCCTCTGAAACTCAAGTCTGACAGTTCCCAGTTCTTCGGATCGCTGCTGTTCTGGCTCTGCATGGCATTGCCGCTTGTCATTCTGATAGTGTCAGTTGCCATATCCAGAAAACGCATCGCCGATAATGCCAATATGGCCAAGGTACGTGCCGGAAAGGCAAATTCAGTGGCAGTGAAACGACTCAAGGTGGCCCGCAAACTGATGAAGGAGAACCGCAAGGATCAGTTCTATGACGAGATGATGCGTGCTCTTCTGGGTTATTTCGGCGACAAACTCTCAATTCCTGTCGCAGATCTCTCAAAAGAGAACATTGAAGCCGAACTCAAACGCAGGAATGTGCCTGAGGAACCTGTCAAGCAGGTAATCGGCCTGTTGGATGACTGTGAATTCGCCCGTTTCGCTCCCGGAGACGACACAGGACGCATGGACCGACTTTACGATGAGGCCGCCAAGGTTATCGGTCAGATTGAAAACACAATTAAATAGCATTAGGTATGAAAAAGATAATAGCTCTCTTAATTGCGATTGTTCCTGTCCTGGCATTTGCACAGGAGGAAGAGGGAATGACAAGTCTTGTCGCTGATTCAGCCCAGATTTCATACGTTCCCACATTGTCCGATGCAGACAGCGCATATATACAAGGTGATTACCTGACCGCTATCCGCATGTATGAGTCAGTTATTGAGAATCAGGGCGTTAATGCCACCTTATATATGAATCTGGGTAACTGCTGGCTCAAACGAGACGAGATTGCCAAAGCGATACTCAACTACGAGCGTGCATACCTGATTGATCCGTCAGATCCGGATATAAGATTCAACCTGGAGTTGGCCCGCACTAAGACAGTCGATAAGGTAAATCCTGTAAATCAATTGTTTATAGTTGTCTGGTTCAAGAAACTTCTGGCAGTCCTGGACGTTAACGGATGGGCTGTCCTGACAGTGATTCTGTTTGCTTTGACAGTAATTCTTGTCGGAATATTGCTCTTCTCAAAGAAATCAGGCATCAGAAAAATATCTTTTTCTTTTAGTGTCTTTTTCTTGCTTTTATCCATTTTATCTTTTATCTTCGCTACAACGCAGATGGGAAATCTCAAAGAGCGTGACACCGCAATCATCATGTCACCGAGTGTTACGGTCAAGAGTACACCCACCAGCGCCGGTACAGACCTGTTCATCATTCATGAAGGACGAAAGGTTAAGATTCTGGATTCTTCCATGAAAGAGTGGGTTGAGATAAGGCTTGAGGACGGCAATACAGGTTGGATACCGGTAAACGTTATGGAAATCATTTAATCGGAATATGAATGACTGAGTTACAGGGTCTCATAGAGACAGACAGATTGGCCACGCTGTCAATTAATGGCAGCGAATCCCTTTTCTGGGATGGTGTGGCCAATATATATACCTCAGCCATAGTGTGGATTCCGCTTGCTTTGTTTGCTATCTTACTGTTAATCAGAAATATAAACCCCAAAAAGTTGCTTCTTGTACTGATCATGGTGGCAGTCACCGTCGCATTGTGTGACCAATTGTCATCATCGGTCTGCAAACCGCTTTTCCATAGGTTAAGACCCACACGTGATCCTTATATATTAAATATGGTGGATACCGTAAATGGCTATCGTGGAGGACTTTACGGGTTCTTTTCAGGACATGCGGCCAATTCTTTCGGCCTGGCATCTCTGTTTATGTGGCTCGTAAGGGACAGATGGTTCAGTCTTTCTGTCGGAATTTGGGCTATAATCAACTCGCTTATAAGAACTTATCTGGGCGTACACTTTGCAGGAGATATCCTCGTAGGCGCCATTGTAGGCAGTATTATAGGCAGTCTGATGTATTGGATATATTACATGATCTCACGCAAGGACCGCAGCCGCCGCAACGTACATGATTCGAGTCTTTTATATACAAGGACCGGATTCATGCGCAGCGACGTATTCGTGTTCATGTGCGTGCTTTTCGGTACATATACGGTAATTATGATAAGTTCCTGTATAACGCAGGGCTTGGCATGATATTTGTTTTACGAGAATTGAATATTTACAAACTGATTTAGAATAACACCTAATTTTAATGCTTATGACCAGATTAATCACATTCAATGAGCTGCGCCAGATTAAAGCGCAACTTCCGGAGGGCAGTATTCACAGAATTGCCGACGAGCTGAATCTTGACGTAGAGACAGTAAGAAACTTCTTCGGAGGTACAGACTACAAGAAAGGTTCAGCAGTAGGTTTCCATATAGAGCCGGGACCAAACGGCGGATGCGTTGTACTGGATGATACGACAGTTCTTGACAGAGCCCTTGAAATTATTGCAGAATCCAAGAAATAAGACAAGGATACAGATTTAATTCAAATATTGGATTCTCAGAGAGAATAGAAGTAATAGCCGGCAGCGAAAGCAGCCGGCTATTGCTTTATAAGCCCCCTCGTCAAGATTGTGCCAAAATTTGCATAATAACTATTATGTTAAATAGCAAATATTGAAGCACACCACACTACAAATAGAAAGACCCTCGGCGAACCGAAGGTCTCTCAATTCTGAATTCTCAATTCTCAACTTGATCAGAGCATTCCTTTCTCCTTCATGCGAGCCTCAACCTCGTTGAGTTCCTTAGACATATCAAGCTGATAGTAGATTGTCTGCAGAGGAATTGCCCACTTGTCAGTAGCAGTTGCTTCAAGTTCTCTGTACTTGAGGAAATACGGAAGAGCCTTCTTGTAGTAGTTCTTCTGCTCCTTAACGGCATCCTTGTAAGCCTTTGAACGGTAGTCAAGGTTGCTCTTTGAATCCATGTAGTCAGAAGCCTGGAACATGATGCAAAGACCAAGGTTGAAATATGCGTCTGAGAGTTTCTCATCCTTCTCAATTGCAGTCTCATACTGAGCGATGGCTGCGTCATAATCCTTGTTCTGCTGAGCTACATAACCCAGAACGTAATAGTTGTAAGCCTTGTCAGGATCAATCTCGATCATCTCCTTAACGAAGTTCTCAAGCTCTGACATATCGTTCTTGAGGTTGTAGTAGTTAAGCAGCTTACCATAGTAGTACTGCTCTGTCGGGTACTTTACAAGGCCCTTCTTAAGAGTCTCAAGCCATGCAACGGTATCCTGGAGGTTTCCGTAAGCGTCGCACATCATCTCAGTAGCGGTCTCACCTACCTCCTCGTCAGCTGTAGCAACCTCGGCATACTTCAGAACGTCGTTCCATTTCTCAAGGTTGTAAGCTGCAAGAGCGGGATAATATGAGTAGATGGGCACATACTTCTGGAAGATTGTATCTCCTGAGGTCAGTTCCTGAAGCATCGGATGGTTGGCAACTGAGAAGTATGTATCGAACAGCTCATAAGCCTTCTGGAAATCCTGGTGGTCATTGAAGTAGAAAATACCGCCGCGGATCAGATCGCTCATTGTTCTGTGGATCTCTCCTGCATGTTTCTTTCTGGCCTCGTCCGATGTCTTACCCTTTGCATTGGGTACCTGCTGGATTGAATCGGCCTTCATAGCGAACTTATACCAGTCTGTGAGCAACTTGTACATACCAACGGTATCATAAGCCTGGGTATATGACTTGGTATTCTCCTGATAATAGAAGTGCTGGTAAATATCAGCGGCAACAAGCCATGTCTGATCCCAATTCTGGTTGAGTTCGTTCTTCATAGCCTGGTCGATGAGACGCTTAGCACCTCTCTTATCCTGAACGTCATCTCTTTCAAATTCGTTCTTAGCCTCCTTTACCTCTTTCTGAGCGGCTTTGGTGGCCTTCTTGAGCTCTTTCTCAGTCATCTGGGCGTATGATGTGCATGACATTCCCAGTGCTGCAATCAAAACAAAAATAAGCTTCTTCATTTTGAATTAGTTTAATAGGTTTTACATTATTAATATATTATAAATTTCTTCTGGTTAAAGTCACTCGGTTACAGGTGCCTCTGGAGCGGTCTCAGGAGCGGTTTCCTCCCCACCCTCAACCGGAGTCTCGTCAATGGGTTCGCTGTCAACCTTGCAGATTGAACCGATCTGGTCGTTGCGCTTCTCCAGGTTGATGAGCCTTACGCCCTGTGTGGCACGTCCCATTACGCGGAAATCGGCAACGCTTACGCGCAGAGTAATACCTGATTTGTTGATGATCACCAAGTCGTTATCATCGGTAACTGCCTGAATTGAAACGAGTTTGCCGGTCTTGTCCGTAATGTTCAGGGTCTTTACACCCTTACCGCCACGGTTGGTCTTGCGGTAATCCTCAATCTCAGAGCGCTTGCCGTAACCCTGCTCTGAAACCACCATGATGGTCTCCTCGGGCTGCTCGTCGACTGCAATCATGCCTACTACCTGATCCTCGCCGTCTTCATCAAGGGTCATGCCGCGTACGCCGGTTGATGTACGACCCATTGAACGTACAGTGCTCTCGTTGAAGCGGATGGCACGTCCGTTGCGGTTGGCAATGATAATCTCCTTGTTGCCGTCTGTGAGCAGAACGTTGATTACCTTGTCACCCTCATTCAGATTGATGGCGTTGATACCGTTCTGACGAGGACGTGAGTAATCCTGCAGGATTGTCTTCTTGATTACGCCGTTCTGTGTGCAGAATACAAGGTAATGGTTGGATGTAAACTCGACATCACCCAGGTTCTTTATTGCTATGTAAGCGTTTACGGCATCATCAGGCTCAATGTTGAGCATGTTCTGGATGGCACGGCCCTTTGATGTCTTACCGCCCTCAGGAATGTCATATACCTTGAGCCAGTAGCAACGTCCCTTTTGTGTGAAGAAGAGTATGTAATTGTGTGTCGTAGCTGTGAATATGTGCTCGATGAAGTCCTCGTCGCGCTTGTCGCTGCCGCGGGATCCTACTCCACCCCTGCCCTGCAGACGATACTCTGTGAGAGCGGTGCGCTTGATGTATCCCAGGTGTGACATTGTAATGATCATGGGCTCATCGGCATAGAAGTCCTCGGGATTGAACTCCTCGCTTGCATATACGATCTCGGTCTTGCGCTCGTCACCGTACTTGTCAATGATGGCCTGCATCTCATCCTTGATGACCTGCTTGCACTTCTCGGGATCATCCAGAATGCTCTGGAGTTCCTCAATACGGGCCATAACCTCATTGTACTCCTCATGCAACTGATCCTGCATAAGTCCTGTGAGCTGGCGCAGACGCATATCTACGATGGCCTTGGCCTGGATCTCGTCCAGTCCGAAACGGTCCATAAGGTTCTGGATGGCATCATTCGGGGTCTTGGCCTTCTTGATGATCTGGATTACCTCATCGATGTTATCGGAAGCAATGATCAGACCTTCCAGTATGTGAGCACGCTTCTTAGCCTCCTCAAGGTCGAACTTGGTGCGGCGTATTACAACCTCGTGGCGGTGCTCGATGAAGCACTTGATGAGGTCACGCAGATTGAGGCATTTGGGGCGTCCCTTGACAAGGGCGATGTTGTTTACGCCGAATGATGTCTGCAGGGCGGTCATCTTGAACAGTTTGTTCAGAACCACACCGGCGTTGGCGTCGCGCTTAACGTCAATGACTATACGCATACCCTCGCGGTCTGACTCGTCATTTACGTTGCTGATACCCTCAATCTTCTTATCTGTAACAAGTTCTGCAATGAACTTGATGAGTTCGGCTTTGTTTACTCCGTAAGGAATTTCGGTTACAACGATCTTGTCGTGCTGCTCACCGGCCTCGATCTCAGTCTTGGCACGCATGATAACACGGCCGCGTCCGGTCTCGTAAGCCTCGCGAACGCCGCTTATACCGTAAATGTATGCACCAGTCGGGAAATCAGGAGCCTTGATGTACTGCATCAGTTCGTCCACTGTGATGTCGGGGTTGTCAACCATTGCCATGCAGCCGTTCAGAACCTCTGTAAGGTTGTGAGGCGGCATATTGGTGGCCATACCTACTGCGATACCGGATGAACCGTTTACAAGCAGATTGGGGATGGTTGCCGGAAGAACCGTAGGCTCCTCCTCCTTGTTGTCATAGTTGGGAACAAAGTCAACGGTGTTCTTATTGATGTCCTGCATCATCTCCTCACCCATCTTGCGCAGACGTACCTCGGTGTAACGCATGGCAGCCGGGCTGTCACCGTCAATCGAACCGAAGTTACCCTGGCCGTCAACGAGCGGATAACGCATTATCCAATCCTGTGCCAGACGTACAAGAGCACCATATACTGAAGAGTCACCATGAGGATGGAAATGTCCGAGCACATCACCTACGGTACGGGCCGATTTGCGATAGCCCTTGTCGGATGTGTTGCCGTCGCGCATCATGCTGTAAAGTATGCGGCGGTGTACCGGCTTGAGGCCGTCACGTGCATCCGGGAGTGCTCTTGCCACGATGACTGACATTGAATAGTCAATGTATGAGGACTTCATCTCCTCCTCAATGTTCACCTTGATAATTCTGTCCTGGTTTTCCAATTTTGTCTTGTTTTTTATGTCTTCTACAATACCTTTACGGACTATTGCCATAAAGCACTCAAAAGTACTTCAAAAATACTTTATAAGCAACTTTACGCGCGTATTTTTAATAAGGTGTTAATAAGTTTTAGTACTACCCGTTCGGACTTTATGGCATAAGTTGATGAATGGCATGTGATTTGTTGATATCTTATTGGAAAAACAGGTATTAACGGCCCGAAAACCGATTATCTTTGCATTACATCGGCCCCGTGGCCCAATTAAAAGGAAAAGAATGGAATATCGACTGTCAGATAAACTGAATACCATAATATCACTCTCCAAAGAGGAAGCCGAGCGTCTCATGCACTCTGAGGTAACAGCCAATCACATACTGCTTGGCATGCTCAGGGACGGTGAGAACAAGGCTGTACGCCTGCTGACGGAGATGGGCGTTGACCTGAACGAACTGCGTATGCGCCTTGAATCCGTCCAGATGCCTCAGGAGACCGTTACGGACAAGGTTCCCATTGAGAAGATCGCACTGTCAGTAGCAGTCACCCGCCTGCTCAAGATCAGCATGCTGGAGGCCAGACTTCAGAAAAAGGAGGAGGTTGAGGCCGAGCATCTCCTGCTCGCCATAGCACGCGACAGGTCAAGTTCAACTGCAGGCATACTGTCACAGTACAATGTTGATTACCGCAGTCTGCTGGCACAGCTCAACGGCACTTCAACCGAGATTCAGATGGGTATGGGACTGGACAGTGACGAGGATGACGATGAGGATGAACCCATGTCATCCGATAAGGGCGCACAGAAGCCTTCAAGAACTGCTACAGCCGCAAAATCAGGCAGTAACACCCCTGTTCTGGACAGTTTCAGCACCGATATGACCCAGGCTGCCATGGACGGCAAACTGGATCCCGTCGTAGGACGTGAAAGGGAGATTGAGCGTCTGGCGCAGATACTTACCCGCCGCAAGAAGAACAACCCTATCCTCATAGGTGAACCCGGCGTCGGTAAATCAGCCATCGTTGAGGGTCTTTCACAGCGTATCGTTAAGCGTAAGGTTTCACGCATGCTGTTCGGCAAGCGCATCCTCGCTCTCGATATGGCGGCTGTCGTAGCCGGTACCAAATACCGCGGACAGTTTGAGGAAAGACTCCGTTCAATAATTCAGGAACTCAAGAAAAATCCTGACATCATTCTCTTTATTGACGAGGTGCATACAATTATCGGCGCAGGTTCGGCACCAGGTTCCATGGATGCCGCCAACATGCTCAAGCCCGCCCTGTCACGCGGCGAGGTTCAGTGCATCGGCGCCACAACCGTTGATGAATACCGTAAGTCGATCGAGAAGGACGGAGCCCTGGAGCGCCGTTTCCAGAAGATACTGGTTGAACCCACTACGGCCGATGAGACCCTCCAGATTCTGGAGAATATCAAGGACCGTTATGAGGAACATCATAATGTAACCTATACCGACGATGCCCTCAAGGCATGCGTCACCCTTGCACAGCGTTACATAACCGACCGTTCATTCCCTGACAAGGCCATCGATGTTATGGATGAGGCCGGCTCACGCACACATCTGTCCAATCTTTCGGTTCCCAAGGAGATTGAGGATAAGGAGCGTCAGATAGACTTTACCCGTGAAGGCAAGAATGATGCAGTGAACCGTCAGGACTTTGAACTGGCCGCCCGTTTCCGCGATCAGGAGAAGGTTCTTGAGGGTGAACTCGAGCAGATGCGCAAGGATTGGGAGAAGTCACTCAAGAGCCATCGTGAGACCGTCGACGAGGAGAGCATTGCAACTGTCGTTTCAATGATGAGCGGCATCCCCGTTCAGAAGATTGCCCGTGAAGAAGGCGAGCGTCTGAAAGGCCTGGCCCCTGCCCTCAAGTCAAAAGTCATTGCTCAGGATTCGGCCATCGACCTGCTTTCAAGAGCTATACGCCGCAGCCGTGTCGGACTGAAAAATCCTAACAAACCCATAGGGTCATTCCTGTTCCTCGGACCTACCGGTGTCGGTAAGACACTGCTTGCAAAGGAACTTGCCGAGCAGATGTTCGGAACTAGCGACGCCCTCATACGAGTTGACATGAGTGAGTTCATGGAGAAGTTCGCCGTGTCACGTCTGGTCGGAGCGCCTCCCGGATACGTAGGATATGAGGATGGCGGCCAGCTGACCGAGAAAGTACGCCGTAAGCCCTACTCCATCATCCTTCTGGATGAGATTGAGAAGGCGCATCAGGATGTCTTCAACATTCTGCTTCAGGTAATGGATGAAGGCCGTCTGACTGACAGCGAGAGCCGTACGGTGGATTTCCGCAATACCATAATAATAATGACCTCCAACCTGGGTTCACGCCAGATTCAGGAGTATGGCCGCGGAATAGGATTCGGCACATCCGATGCAGGAACCGAAATGGCCCGTCAGGATATCATACGCAAGGCTTTGAACAAGTCATTCGCGCCTGAGTTCATCAACCGCATCGACGAGATCATCACCTTCAACCAGTTGGACCGTCAGTCTGTCGGAAGCATTGTGGGTATAGAACTCGCACAACTCACAAAACGCCTGGAAGATATGGGCTACACCCTGGCTGTAACCGATTCCGCCAAGGAATTTCTTGCCGACAAGGGATATAGCCGTGAATACGGAGCACGTCCCCTCAAGCGCGCCATCCAGACATACGTCGAGGATAAACTGGCCGAGGTAATGATTGACGGAGAATGCCCTGAAGGATCTCTCCTGACCGTTGACGCCACTCCTGAGAAAACGGACCTTGCAGTTACTGTAAGCGCAAAATAATTTGACATAGAGTCACAGAAAGACTCCTGTTCAGCCAAAATGTCAGTCGGATACCCGTCTGGCATTTTTGTTGTATTATACCGGTCAGAAAGAACAAATAAAAACAATATAAGTTATGCAGAAAGGTACAATTGGGGTAACCACCGAGAACATTTTCCCCGTCATCAAACAGTTCCTGTACAGTGACCGCGAGATATTCCTCCGCGAGATAGTATCAAATGCAGTCGATGCAACCCAGAAGCTCAGGACACTGGCCTCCAAGGGCGATTTCAAGGGCGAGATGGGCGATCTGACGGTTCATGTAACCGTCGGCAAGGACACCATCACCGTAAGCGACCGCGGCATAGGAATGACTGCTGCCGAGATTGACAAGTATATCAACCAGATAGCATTCTCAGGAGCCAATGATTTCCTTGAGAAATACAAGAACGACGCAAATGCCATCATCGGCCATTTCGGACTTGGATTCTACTCCGCTTTCATGGTTTCAAAGAAGGTTGAGATCATAACAAAATCCTATCAGGAGGGCGCTCAGGCTGTAAAATGGAGTTGTGACGGTTCTCCTGAATTTGAACTGGCCGATACCGACAAGGCCGACCGCGGAACCGACATCATTCTCTATCTGGATGATGACAGCAAGGAGTACCTGCAGGAGACCACCATTCAGGGACTGCTCAAGAAATACTGCCGTTTCCTGCCCGTGCAGATTGCCTGCGGCAAGAAGAAGGAGTGGAAAGACGGCAAGGAGGTTGAGACTGCCGAGGACAACATCATCAACAACGTAGAGCCGCTCTGGACCAAGACCCCGAGCGAACTCAAGGATGAGGATTACAAGGGATTCTACCGCGAACTCTATCCCATGCAGGACGAACCCCTGTTCTGGATACATCTGAACGTGGATTTTCCGTTCCATCTGACCGGTATCCTCTACTTCCCAAAGATCAAGACCAACCTGGATCTCCAGAAGAACCGCATACAGCTTTACTGCAATCAGGTATTTGTAACTGATTCAGTAGAGGGAATCGTCCCCGACTTCCTCACCCTGCTTCACGGCGTGATTGACTCACCAGATATACCTCTGAACGTATCCCGCTCATATCTGCAGAGTGATTCAAACGTCAAGAAGATATCCGGTTACATCACCAAGAAGGTTGCCGACCGTCTGAGCGCCATCTTCAAGAACGACCGCAAGGAGTTTGAGCAGAAATGGGACGATGTAAAGCTCTTCATCAACTACGGAATGCTCACAGAAGAGGATTTCTACAGCAAGATGGAGAAAGTAGCCCTCTTCAAGGATACTGACGGCAAGTACTTTACCTTTGATGAGTACAAGAAACTCATTGAAGGCAACCAGACCGATAAGAACAAGAACCTGATATATCTGTACACCACCAACCGTGAGGAACAGTACGGATACATCGAGGCCGCAAAGAACAAGGGTTACAGCGTTCTGGTCATGGACAATCAGCTGGATGTTCCCGTAATCGGCATGCTCGAGCAGAAGTTCGGCAATGACAGCCGTTTCCAGAGAGTTGACAGCGACTCCATCGACAATCTTATTGCAAAGGATGACGTAAAGAACGTGGATCTGCCTGCTGGCCAGCTGCGTATGCTCACAAAGGTATTCAGCAGCCAGATGCCCAAGATCGAGAAGGCCGATTTCCATGTCGACGCACAGTCACTCGGTGAGTCTTCACTGCCCGTCATGGTAACCTGCAGCGAATATATGCGCCGTATGAAGGACATGGCAGCCATACAGCCGGGAATGAACTTCTATGGCGATATGCCCGATATGTACACCTTTATCCTGAATAAGGATCACAAACTGATCAAGAAGGTGCTTGAGGAGGCCGGTGCAGCATGTGACGCCAAGATCAAGCCTGAGGATGACAAACTGAATTCACTTAAGGACCGTCAGGCTGAACTCCGCAAGGCCCGTGAAGGAAAGAAGGACGAGGATGTACCTCAGGCCGAGAAGGACGAGATGACTGAGATCAACTCTAAGATTACAGACGCAGAAAACACAATATCAAGTATTTATACTGAATATGCCGCTGGCAATAAGATCGTCCATGAACTTATAGACCTGGCTCTGTTACAGAACGGTATGCTGAAGGGTGAAGCCCTGGCAGCATTCATACGCCGCAGCGTCGATCTTATTTGACAAGTTACTTTTTATATTAAAAAGGGCACTGAGAGTACATCAGTGCCTTTTTTTTACATATATTTGCAATAACCGTATTGCAGATATGTTTAAAAGGGCATATATATCATTGATTGTCATACTTTTGTCGTTCTCTACAACACTGAACGCACAAAAGGTGGGCCTTGTGCTCAGCGGCGGCGGAGCCAAAGGCATGGCGCATATCGGTGTCATACGTGCCCTTGAGGAGAACGGAATCCCAATTGACTACATAGCCGGTACATCCATGGGTGCCGTCATCGGATCCCTTTATGCCATGGGTTATTCCCCGGATGAGATGCAGACCCTTATCAGTTCCGATGACTTCAAGAACTGGTATATGGGTGCCAAGGACATGAATTACCAGTTCTACTTCAAGCAGAACCCTCCCACTCCTTCAATCATATCGGCTCAGGTGGCCATCAGGGACTCCATGACAGTGATACGTCCTACCATCAACAGTCTTGTCGATCCCCTTCAGATGAATCTGGCCTTCCTGGACATATTCTCAGGCGCATCGGCTGCCTGCGGCAACAACTTCGACAACCTGTTCGTCCCCTTCAGGGCAGTCGCATCGGACGTATTCAATAAGAATTCAATCGTGCTGTCAAAAGGAACGCTCGGTGATGCGGTACGTGCTTCAATGTCCTTCCCGTTCGTGTTCCGCCCCATTATGATAGACTCCATAATCGCCTATGACGGAGGTATTTATGACAATTTCCCCGTAGACGTCATGGTCAACGATTTCCATCCTGACTTCATCATCGGAAGTTTGGTGGCAGTCGCTCCGGGTGAACCCGAGATAGAGATTCCCGATGAATTCGACATAATGGGCCAGGTAACCAGCATGATCGTCCAGAAGAGTGATTACAGCTTGGATCCCAAACTTGGCGTAAAGGTGGAATTTGACCTTACCAGTGTAGGACTTCTGGATTTCCACCTCATCAATGAAGTATCGGCCCTGGGATACCGCAACACCATGCTCCTGATGGATTCCATCAAGTCCAGGACATCGGCCCGCAGGGACTCTTCGGATGTACAGAGCCGCCGCGCCGAGTTCAAGAAACGCATTCCTGAACTGAGGTTCAGTGACATCCATGTAAGCGGTGTGAATCAGGCACAGCAGCGTTACATCAAGAAGGAACTCAACGCAAACGACAATGATTTCACGTTTGACGACTTCAAATACGGCTATTTCAAGCTTCTGTCCGACGACGCTATCAGTGAGATCATACCTACAACGGATTTCGTTGAAGCGGATTCCTCGTTTGACCTGAAACTCAATGTCAAACTGGATGATCACCCCACCTTCAGTTTCGGAGGCGGTCTTTCCACATCCGTGTCCAGCCAGTTGTACGCATCGGTTTCATATAGCCATATCGGTGAGGTATCAGAGTCATATCTGATCGAAGGACAGTTCGGAAGATCTTACAACAACGCCCAACTCACTACGCGAATAGACATGGCCGTTGACATTCCCATGTCACTCTCCATCCAGGCGGGATATAACAATATGAACTATTTCCGTTCCGGTGCGTTCATCTTCTATTCCGATAAATTCAACCCGGCTGTCAACAAGGCCATTGAGTTCTTCGGCAAGTTCAAACTCTCCCGTCCGTTCCTGAACAACTACAAGACCGTATTCTCAATCGGAGCGGCCCATCACAAGGACTATTACACACAGGACAATGACATCAACTTCCGTTACTTCAGATATGACTGCAGCCGTCATAACATATTCGGAGGTTCCATCATGTTTACCGGCAACACCCTGAACGCGCTCCAATATCCAATCAGCGGACGTTCAGAGACAATACGTGCGTTCATCGGCACAGAGAATGACCTGTTCCGCCCCAAGAATATCTATACTCCTGAGATACACTCAGTTGACCGCTCATGGCTGCAGATATCCGCACACCTTGAGCACTACCTGAACTTCACTCCGCATTTCACCCTGGGAACTCTGTTTGAGGCCTATTACTCATCCAGAAACTTCTCAACCAACTATCATGCGTCAGTGATGCAGGCCGGTCATTTCCGTCCTACAGTAAACAGCAAGTTCGTATTTGATCCGGATTTCACGGCTAATTCATTCTTTGCCGCCGGCCTCAAGCCAATCTGGGTCATCAACAGCATATTCCATCTCCGTTCTGAGATATATATCTTCCAGCCTACACGTCCCATCATAAACGTAGAGGGTAAGGCAGCATATGGCAAGCCTCTCCGTGGCACGCAGGTTATGGGTGAGCTCAACTTCGTGGCACAATACCAGAGAGTATCCATGAACGCTTTCGTGGACCTGTCAACGTCCAGCAACAACGCATCGATGTTCGGATTCACACTTGGAATACTCATGCCTAACGAATGGTTCCTTGAATACTAACTAACAAAACATAACTGACTGACAATATGGAGAAATATCCACATTATCTCGAAAGGCTTCAAGCCGCAACGCGCAAGTATTGGGACAAGCCCGCATTGAACAACATCGGCGGTGAATCATTCACATATGCCCAGATGGCGCGTTCCATAGCACGTTTCCATATCGTATTTGAATATGCCGGAATCAAGAAAGGTGAACGCATAGCGCTGTGCGCCCAGAACGGCGCCCGCTGGGGATTCTCCTATCTGGCTGTAAATACTTACGAGACCGTAATCGTGCCTATCCTGGCCGATTTCAAGCCCGAGAGCGTAATGGGACTGGTAAACCACTCCGGAAGCATAGCCCTCTTTACCGATGTCGAAAAATGGTCCAAGATGGATATCTCCAAGATGCCCGATGTACGCGCCGTATTTGATGTTAATACCCTTCAGCTGCTCTTCTGCAAGGATGAGAAGATACAGTATGCCTTTGACCATCTGGATGAGCTGTTTGACAAGAAGTATCCTAACGGATTCGGACCGGACGATGTGGTATTCCCCACCGATAACTGGGATGACCTCTCTACAATCAACTACACATCAGGCTCTACCGGTGATCCCAAGGGTGTAATGCTCACATACCGCAACTTCTCGGCAAACGTAGACTTCAGCCAGCGCCACGTGCCTGCAGGTGACAAGATGGTTTCAATGCTGCCCATGGCTCACATGTACGGCCTTGTAATTGAGTTCCTCTATCCGCTCAGCAACGGTACGTCAATATACTGGCTCGGAAAGGCTCCCACTCCGGCAACCCTGATGAAGGCGTTTGCCGATGTCAAGCCCTATCTGCTCATTACCGTTCCGCTGGTAATGGAGAAGATCTACAAGTCCAAGATCAAGCCCATGATTGACAAACCATTAATCAAGTTCTTACTTCATATTCCGATCATTAACAGCATCATTTACAAGAAGATAAAGGACGGACTCGTAACTGCTTTCGGCGGAAATTGCGAGGAGTTCATCATGGGTGGAGCCGCACTCAATCCCGAGGTTGAGCGCATCTTCAAGAAGATCAAGTTCCCCTATCTGGTAGGTTACGGAATGACCGAGGCCTGCCCTCTCCTGGCCTATGAGCACTGGACCAAGTATGTGCCCGGTTCATGCGGCAAACCCGTGGATGTGGCTGAGGTACGTATTGATTCCGATGATCCCCAGCACACTGTAGGTGAGATTCAGGCCCGTGGCGAGAACATTACCATCGGCTACTACAATAACCCTGAGGCTACAGCCAATGCCTTTACCGAGGACGGATGGCTCAAGACCGGTGACCTGGGTATCATGGACGCTGAGGGCAACATATTCATCCGCGGACGCTCCAAGAACATGATCTTAGGTCCTTCAGGTCAGAATATCTATCCTGAGGAGATTGAGGCTGTGGTAAACAACCAGGATTATGTTGTTGAGTCAGTTGTAGTTGACCGCGGCGGCAAACTGGTTGCCCTGGTATATCTTGATGAGCAGGCCATTGCCAAGGCTCTTCTGGATGATGAGGCCAAGGACGGCATTCCTGAGAACATCCGTCTGGCTTCAAACCGTCAGCTCCCCGTTTACAGTCAGCTGGCCAAGGTCGAGATTCAGGCGGTTCCGTTTGAGAAGACTCCCAAGATGTCAATCCGCCGTTTCCTTTACAAGTAAACCTATAAACCTTAACCAATTATTGAATCAATGGAAGAATTAAGAAAAAGTGCCAAAGATCTGGCATTTGTGAATTTGTTTGTACCGCTGTTGATCATGGCAATGGCACTGTTTTCATTGGGAACCCTGGCTCCCAGGATTGACGGAATCAAATGGCATGTGTTTTTCATGACAATGATTCAGTTCGTTGCATACCTTCCGTTTTTCCTGTTGTGGTTCCGTTTCCTGGATGCCCTCAAGAACAGTTATCAGAGCAATGAGACTATTGTAACAGCCGTCAAGTTAGGCAAGGCAGCCATGATTATCAGAATCATAGCCATTGTCATAGGTGTTATTGCATCAATCGCTGCAGTTACTTCAAGATCCATGTTTGCAGGTTCTGTAAACATGAAGTTCATAGGAATGTGTCCCAACAGCAGAGTGGAATTTGTATTTGAGGCTTTCTCACTTCTGAGCTTTGTCATTATTGCAGTCATGTATCTGCTGCTCAGCGAGAACACTGAGAACAAGAGCGGCATGAAATACATCACTCTGGCACTGGCTGCTCTCCCCATAGTAGCGTATATCACAGTATCACGTGAAGAAGCATCTTTCCTTTGGAGTATCGTTCAGATGGCATACTATCTGATTGAGTTCCTCTTCCTTTACAGGATCTATAAGGGCTATGAGTTCAAGTCCTGAACGTAGAACAAACAGATAAAACAAAAACAGGCATCTTTCGATGTCTGTTTTTTTTGGTGATTCCGCCGAGATTCAAACTCGGAACCTTCTGATCCGTAGTCAGATGCTCTATTCAGTTAAGCTACGGAACCATCCTTTTGATAGGCTTTAATCTCTTAAAGCGGTGCAAAGATACTGCTTTATTTCTACACTCGTATGCTTTGAGGCCTAATTTTTGCAAGAAATAACGTTTTTATTTCTGCAGAGCCTCCTTTAGAGCACCAAATGCATCCTCTGCGTTGCCAAACTGCTCCAAAAGCTGAACAAACTTACTGCCGATGATACATCCTGCGGCGTTTGCCTGAGCGCTTTCAAGAGTCTGCTTGTTGCTTATTCCGAATCCGATCATGCGCGGATGCTTCAGGCCCATGTTGTTCACGTGGTTGAAATACTCCTGCTTGCGCTGGTCAAACTCCTTCTGAGCTCCTGTAGTGGCGGCGGAACTTACCATATAGATGAATCCGTCAGTATTCTCATCGATAAAGCGTGTACGCTCATCGCTGGTCTCAGGAGTAATGAGCATGATGATACGCACGTCATACTTATCGGCCACGGGCTTTACCTGACTCAGGTAGTCGTTGAACGGCAGATCAGGTATGATTACGCCGTCAATGCCTGTCTCCGCGCACTTTTTGAAGAATGCGTCGTAACCATACTGGTAAACCGGATTCAGGTATCCCATCAGTATGAGAGGCATCTTGACGTCCTTGCGGATGTCTGAGAGCTGCTCAAACAGCAGATTCAGTGTCATGCCGTTACGCAGTGCCTTGGTGGCGGCATCCTGGATTACAGGACCGTCGGCCATGGGGTCGCTGAACGGAATGCCCACCTCTATCATATCCACGCCGTTCTTCTCAAGGGTGCGGATTATCTGCGCGGTGCTGTCCAGTGACGGGTGTCCGGCGCAGAAATAGAGTGACAGAATGCCGGTTTTCTTATCGGCGAACAATTTATTTATTCTGTTCATAATTACGTATGTTATTGATAAATAGACTCAGTTTTGAAATATCTTTAAGTGCGGGTTCAGACTCGAACCGGCTGTTCAGGTCAATGCCGTGAAACCTTGGGTGGCGAATGCTCATGATGCGCTCCTCACTTCCGGGGCCGATGCCTCCGGCCAGGATGAACGGCTTGTTACCGGTATAGCGGTCCAGTAGGCTCCAGTCAAACTCCTGGCCGCTGCCGCCCCACCCGCTGCTCTTGGTGTCAAACAGCAGTATGTCAACGGCTTTCTCCTGCTCATACTGGCTGCAGGTCTCAAAATCCTTCTCAGTTTCAATTGAGATGGCTTTTGTCACAAGCAGTCCCGTTGCCTTGTAGACACTGTGGCAGAACTCGGCTGATTCCGTGCCGTGCAACTGTATGCGGTTAAGGCCGTATTCCTTGACCTTTGATACCACATCGTCAAGCGTAGGATTGACAAACACCCCTACTCTGTACAGTTTTGGCAGATAATCCGGTTTCTCAGCCACATAACGCTTGCTTCCGCTCCAAAACATGAAACCCATCATATCGGGATGCAGTTTCTCAACCTCCCTGATATTACGGCCCTCACGCATTCCACAAACCTTGATTATCATATCGCTTCAATGAATCTTTTCAGGGCCATGCCCGGATCCTGTTCCTTCATAAAACACTCACCCATAAGGAATCCGCGGAAACCTGCCTCGCGCAGACTGCGTACCGTATCAGGATTGCTTATGCCGCTCTCGCTTACTTTAACGGCCTCTGTAGCCATTTTCTCCGCCAGGCGGAAAGAGTTGGCCACATCGGTATGAAAAGTGCCCAGATTGCGGTTGTTTATGCCAGCCATGTCCGGCTCACACTCCAGATAATCAAGTTCCTGCTCACTGTGCATCTCAAGCAGTACCTCAAGTTTCAGCTCATGAGCCGTACGCGTAAGTGTGCGGCACTCCTCCTTGCTAAGGTCTGCAGCAATGAGCAGGACCGCATCGGCACCTGCGTTACGGGCCTCAAACAGCTGATACTCGTCAATGATGAACTCCTTGCGCAGAATGGGTATATCGACCGATGCACGAACCTGCGGAATAAAGTCCAGAGTACCGCCAAAGTACTTGTTATCCGTAAGAATGCTCAGGGCCGATGCACCTCCGGCTGCATACATGGGCACCACATCCATGGGCTTGACATCCTGATGGATCCAACCTTTTGAGGGGCTCTTGCGCTTGAATTCGGCAATGATTCCATAGGGGCTGTCGGCCAGTGAACGGCTCATGCTGCGGGCATTGATGCCGTCGGCCATAAGACGTTCCACCCTGGCATAGAGGTCTCGGGGTGAAACAACCTGTTTCTGCTGCTCCACCTCAATCCTCTTGAAGGCCACTATTTCCTGCAGTATGTCTTGCATTACTGATTGATTTCTACGAATTTACGGAATGTTGCAAGGGCGCGTCCGCTCTCCAGTGACTCGCGCGCTGCTGCAACGCTGTCCTCAACGCTGATGTTGCGGTCCATGATACCTATACCGCAGGCTGCGTTGGCAATGATAACGCTCTTCTGGGCCTCGGTTGCCTTACCCTCCAGTACATTGTCAAAGATGGCCTTGGCATCGGCTGTTGTATTGCCGCCGAATATGTCTGACGGTGAAACGTAGTCCAGACCCATATCCTTGGGAGTGAACACCTTCTCAAAGAAGTTGGTCACGAACTTGAATCCGCTGGTCAGTGAGATCTCGTCATAACCGTCGTAGCTTGTAATGACGCCGAAGTTGTCACCTATGCGCTGGTGAATGTTCACGTAAAGGCGCAACTGAGCCTGTGTAGCGGTTCCGTGCAGTGAGTTCTTGGGATGGCAGGGATTTACGAGCGGTCCCAGCAGGTTGAAGCATGTGGGAACTCCCAGAGCCTTACGTGTCGGGCCGACAGACTTCATACCGTATGCGAACAGAGGTGCATGGAAGTAGCATACACCGCACTCGTCAAGTGAACGGCGCAGTTTGTCTACATCATCAGTGAACTTAACGCCGTGCTCCTGAAGTACGTTGCTGGCACCGCTAACGCTGCTGCTGCCGCCGTTTCCGTGCTTGGTAACCTTGTAGCCTGCACCTGCAATTACGAAAGCAGAGCATGTGCTGATGTTGAAGGTGTTCTTGCCGTCACCGCCTGTACCAACAATGTCCAGGGTGTTCTCATCATCAAAATCAACGCGCTTGCCGGTCTCCAGCAGTCCCTGACGCAGGCCAAGGAGTTCGTCAACTGTCACGCCACGGGTCTGGATAGCCATCAGAAGTGCTGCAATCTGCTGATCGTTGTACTTTCCGTCAATGATGTTCAGCATGATGGTGTGTGCCTCCTCCTGAGTGAATGTGGCACCCTCAATCAGTTTCAAAAGATACTCTTTCATAATGTATTTGTTTTTAATGATTTAACCAGTTGTTGATGATTGCCTTACCATCGGGGGTAAGTACGCTTTCGGGGTGATACTGAATGCCGCGAATGTCATACTCCTTATGGCGCATTGACATGATGTATCCGTCATCGCTGCGGCCGGTAACCTCCAGACATGCGGGAAGGTCCTTGTCATCGACCACCCATGAGTGGTAACGTCCTACCTCAAGGTCTGCGGGCAGTCCCTTGAAGATGTAATCATCAGCTGTCAGATGTGCCGGTGTAGCCACTCCGTGAACCACATTGCCTATGTTGAGCAACTTGGCGCCGAATGCCTCGCCGATAGCCTGATGACCCAGACAGATGCCCAGAATGGGCTTGCGTCCTGCATAGGCCTTGATAACCTGAGGCATAAGTCCTGCCTCGCTAGGTATGCCGGGACCCGGTGAGAGCACGATCTTGTCATACTTCTCCAGATCCTCTATCTTGAACTTGTCGTTACGAACTACGGTCACATCGGCCCCGAGTTCCTTGAGCAGGTGGCTCAGGTTGTATGTGAATGAGTCGTAATTATCTATTATTATGGTCTTTATCATAGTTTCTCTGCCATTATTATAGCCTTGCGCAGGGCGCCCAGCTTGTTGTTAACCTCCTGTAATTCATACTCCACGTCGCTTTTGGCAACTATGCCGCCGCCTGCCTGGAACCAGAGTTCGCCGTTACGGCTCACAAAGGTGCGTATGGTGATGGCCTGGTTCAAATCACCGTTAAAGCCTATAAAGCCGATGCATCCGCCGTAGGCACCGCGGTTGTGCGGCTCATACTCGCTGATAAGCTGCATGGCACGTACCTTGGGGGCGCCGCTGAGTGTACCGGCCGGGAAAGTGTCGATGAATGCCTTTACAGGGTCGGCATTATCGTCCAACTCTCCCGATACCCGGCTTACCAGGTGAATTACATGGCTATAATATTGCATATCCTTATAGAAATCTATGTGAACGCCGTGGCAGTTGCGGCTCAGGTCGTTGCGGGCCAGGTCAACCAGCATCACGTGCTCGGCGTTCTCCTTAGGATCATTCTTCAGGTAAAGTGCGTTCTCACGGTCCTGCTCGGCGTTTCCGGTACGCTTGGTGGTACCTGCAATCGGGTCGATGTATGCCTGACGGCCTGCTATCCGGCAGTGAGTCTCGGGGCTTGAACCGAATATGCGGAAACCTCCGAAGTCAAAGTAGAACAGGTACGGACTGGGATTGATGCTCCGCAAGGCACGGTACAGCTGGAAGTCATCACCGGTGTATGACTGCTTGAAACGTCTTGAAAGTACAATCTGGAATACGTCACCGCGCTTGCAGTGTGCAATTCCGCGGCGTATGTTCTCACGGTGCTCATCATCGGTAAGGGTGCTGGTGCACTCGCCTACTGCGCGGAATGCGAATGTGTGGTATGTGGGAGCGCTCAGTTCATGCTCAAACTTGTCCAGGTTTCCGGCTTCGTTATCGGCCAACAACTCAATCAGAGTCAGTTCGTTACAGAAGTGATCAAACACCGCGATGCTCTTGAAAAGCGTGTACTGCATATCGGCTGCATCGTTCTCGGCCTGCGTCTCATCCTTGATCTTTATGTTCTCAAAGTAACGTACGGCGTTGAATGTGGTAAAGCCGTACAGACCGCAGTAGTTGCTGCCCTCGCCCTCTATGCTGAAATGGCCCAGAAACTCATTGATGAGCTTTGCTGCGTCGTAATTGGCATCAATCACATGTTCTACGGTCTTTCCGTCGGGCAGAAGCATGTAACCCTTGCCGTGTGCTATGCTTACGGTTGCAATCGGGTTGATGGCAATGAATGACTTGGAGTTCTCACCGCCATGGTAATCAGAACTCTCCATGAGTACGCTCTGTGCGTAGAGATCGCGTACGTTCAGGTACGCAGTCACGGGAGTGAGCAGGTCACCCGGGGTCTTCTTACTGATTGTATGGTATTTAAATTGCGTCATAGTTGATTTCGTCTTTGTGTTTGAGGTATGTGTTCAGGTCCTTGTCGCCGCGTCCGCTGACGGTCAGTACCACTACATCGTTCTTACCAAACTTCATTTTGGGCAGCATAGCCAGCGCGTGGCTGCTTTCCAGAGCCGGGATGATACCTTCCAGCCTAGTCAGCTCAAAAGCGGCCTGGAGAGCCTCATTGTCGTTCACAGCCATTACCTGTGCGCGGCCCTGTTTGTAGAGATTGCAGTGGATGGGACCTGTACCGGGGTAATCCAGACCGGCCGATATTGAATAAGGCTCGATGATCTGGCCGTCAGGGGTCTGCATCACCATGATGCGGCTTCCGTGCAGGATTCCGGGAGTA
This sequence comes from Bacteroidaceae bacterium, assembly GCA_017557635.1. Taxonomy (GTDB): domain Bacteria; phylum Bacteroidota; class Bacteroidia; order Bacteroidales; family Bacteroidaceae; genus Colenecus. The sequence continues at coordinate 23,506 of JAFYYH010000022.1, forward strand.
CCGATCTCCATTGATGCGGCTGTCTGCGGGGTATCCAGACCCATACCGCCGGCCTCGCCAAGGACTATCTTAACTCTCTCATCATCAATGTAATGATATATTGTTCCCGCAGCGTTGCTGCCACCGCCTACGCAAGCCATCAGATAGTCGGGATAGTCACGTCCCTCCTTCTCCATGAGCTGCTCCTTTATTTCGGCCGATATCACACTCTGCAGTCTTGCAACCATATCGGGATAAGGATGCGGGCCTACTGTGCTTCCGATGATATAGAAGGTATCGGAGGGATTGCAGCACCAGTCACGGATTGCCTCGTTGGTGGCGTCCTTAAGTGTCTTGTTACCGCTGTGAACCGGCATTACCTCGGCACCCAACATACGCATACGCTCCACGTTCACTGCCTGGCGCTCCACATCCAGAGCACCCATGTAAACCCTGCAGGGCATATTCATAAGGGCGCATACGGTTGCTGTGGCAACGCCGTGCTGTCCTGCACCGGTCTCGGCAATGATGCGGGTCTTACCCATACGCTTGGCCAGAAGAATCTGACCTATTGAGTTGTTGATCTTGTGTGCGCCTGTGTGGTTCAGGTCCTCACGCTTCAGATAGAGCTTACAGCCGTATTTCTCACTCATGCGTGATGCATAATAAAGAGGACTGGGACGGCCTACATAGTCACGCAGCAGTGCGTGGTACTCTTTCTTGAAATCCTCGCTCTCAATAATGGGCAGATAGCTCTCTTTTAGTGTCTCGACGGTTTTGTAGAGTATCTCGGGGATGTATGCACCTCCGAACTCTCCGTAATAACCGTTGCTGTCAATCTGATAATTATTCATTGTTTTTTGTAGTTATAATCATGAAAAAAGGCCCTTCGTGAGTACCGAAGAGCCTTTGTATTATGTTTCATTTATGGATATATGGCTTCTACCTCACGATTTTATGTATCCTGAGTTCTGCCACCACCAAAATGAAAGATGCATTGTCATTTTTATGCTATTTGTGCTGCAAAGGTAGACAAAAGTCAATATAATCCAAACAAATGGCAGATTATTATTGATATATTTGCAAAATACAGAACCGATGGTTATGAAAAGAATCCTTTATCAAACAACTTTATTATTGTTGACCATAGTTGTGGCTTCATGTTCCGATTTTGATATAAAAGAAAGAGGAACAGCAAGTTACGCTGCTTCAGATCTATATGTAGTGAGCGGTTATGATGTAGACAGGGAGGCTCCGGGATATGACAGCCTTTACATACCGGATCTGGACCTGAGGATTTATGCTGAACGGAAAATCTTCCCGGAACTATCCAATGATGCATTCAGTACCGTTATCTACTTTGGGCATAAAGGCAATATTAATCGTGATTACGGCTTTTTTATTGGTGACAGCACACGTAAGCCCTGCCTTTTACGAATTGACAATGATTCCATAAACATTGACTTATTCGAACAATTCCAGACAGCCCCTCTTCATAGTTTTTGCCTGGATATGAACGGACATATCAGTTTTACCCCCAAAAGGAGTCAGAATATTAAAGAGACCTGGTTATTCAACAACTGGACATATGATCTGAATCTTCTGACATCTGACTGGACCGCTAAGGATGACATAACCATTACAGGTACAACGGGACGACGTATAAGGATTGCAGATGGTGTAACCCTTACTTTAAATAATGTGGCAATTTACAATAGTTTTGTTTGTAACGGAAATGCCACTATTGTACTGGCTCCTGATTCAAAGAATCTGGTAAGGGTAAGTACAGACTATACCCACGGATTTATGAATGGAGGTCAAGGAACCACCCTTATTATAGAAGGATCGGGGGAATTGACGGCCGATATGTCCAGTGACAGGGACAGAGCAGGTATTGGCGGAAACAACGGGGATATTATCATAAAAGGAGGAACCATTACTGCTTTGGGAGGCGACGGAGGTGCGGGTATAGGTGCCAGCCGTACCGGCACAACAGGCAAAATCACGATTGAAGGCGGCAATATAACTGCCATAGGCGGTTTTAATTCCGCAGGAATAGGAACTGGTGACTGTTGGTGGTACAATGATATTGGTGAAGTATCAAGCCATTGCGGAGACATAAACATAACAGGTGGTGCTATAATTGCCCGTGGTGGCTATAATGGTGCGGGTATTGGTACCGGATATCACTCCATATGCGGTACAATCACCATAAGCAGCAGTGTAGACAGTGTAATAACCTATAGAGGATATAATGCCAACAGCATTGGATCCGGTAACGGCGGAACCTGTGAGGCGGTTATTATTGAAGAAGGCGCTAAAGTAATCCAGAACTAAACAACCTGTCCAACAGGGGAATCAGTTCTTTGGCACTCCCGGTATAAACTATCCCACTCATTCCCAAGCGGATAGCTGTATCGACATTATCCTTACGGTCGTCAATAAAAACACACTCCTCAGGTTTGAGATTATACTTTGAAAGTAGCAACTCGTATATGGCGGGTTCGGGTTTAGCTAGTTTGACGTGGCTGGAGACTACTATGTTGTCAATGCTGGCTATGGTTTTGAAACGACGGCGAGCCTCATCAAAGGTCTCGGCGGGCCAGTTTGTAAGGCCGTATACCCCCACTCCTTTCTTCTTAAGGTCCTGGATTATCTCAAGCATACCGGGTATTTCACCGTTGCACATCTCAAACCAGCGGTCACGGAATGCGGCTACGGCATCGGCATACTGAGGATATGTCTCCTGGAGTTCGGCTACGCACTGATCCATGTCTTCACCGCGGTCCATGCGGGTGAACCATTCACGGTTGCATACATTATCGGTAAAGAACCTGCATTTCTCCTCATCACCACCAAAATAAGGCAGGAAAAGGTAGGCCGGATTCCAGTCAATCAGTACGTTTCCAAAGTCAAAGATTACGTTTTTAATCATTTGATTACATGTTTCTTATGGTATCAATCTGCAAGCTGTCAGATACACTGAGACCAACCATCTTCATATAACCGCTTACAGCCTTCAGATACTCCGGCATATCCTCCTCCTTGATGGGATCAACTGCCGGCAGGTCCATGCGCAACGGGTCAATGGCGGTGCCGTTCTTGAATACGCGGTAATCCAGATGAGGACCTGTTGCGGTGCCTGTCATACCTACATAACCTATCAACTGACCCTGTGATACATGAGTACCCACGCTTATACCCTTGGCAAAACCGCGCAGATGCATGTATTCGGTAGTATATGTAGAGTTGTGCTTGATCTTGATATAGTTGCCGCCGCCCTTGTTATCCCATGCACGGGCTGTCACAACGCCGTCACCCACAGAATAGACCGGTGTACCGGACGGTGCAGCGTAATCTACGCCATGATGGGCACGTACAATCTTCTTGATGGGATGCAGACGGGCCTCTGAGAACTTGGAGCTAATGCGGGTATAACTCAGCGGTGCCTTCAGGAAAGCACGCCTAAGGCTGGTTCCCTTCTCGTCAAAGTACTCGCCGCGCTCATTGTGATATGTGTAGCGGAATGCGTAGTGATCGGCCCCTAAAGTGATGAAATTGGCTGCCAGGATATGGCCTGTGGCCACACGCACGCTGTCTGCATACATCTCCTGGTAATAGACTGAGAACGAGTCACGCTTCTGGATTCCAAAGAAATCTATGGTCCATGAGTAGATATCGGCCAGCATACCGGCCAGGTCGGGGGCTGCCCCCTGTTCTATCATGGCGTTCCAGAGTGATGACTCGATACTTCCGCTTATGTAGTTCAGCACAGTATCAACCTCTATCGACGCGGTGTAACTGTAAATGCTGTCACTGAGTGAATAAACTGCATAATCGGTCTTGTTTATATCATAGACAAAGAACCTTGCTGTAGCTATTGAGTCACGGTCACGCAGAATGTGGTAAGGCTTTCCGGATTGTATCTTGCGTACGCTCCAGGTCTCCTGTGACGCCTTTTCCAGATAGTAGATGGTCTGTGACGATACTCCGTATCTGTAAAGTATGGTGGAAAGCAGCTCGTTACGGCCGATAACACCGTCAACGATATCAAGGCTGTCAATGTTTATGCCCCAACGATATACGGGCTCAGGAGCAAAGTATTCAGCCTCGGGTTCAGGTTCTGACACAACGGTGCTCTCTTTGCAGGATACTACAAACAGTACAAGGATTAGAATGAACAAACCTGGCAGTCTCTTCATCCCTCAATACCTGCAAATCCGTTAAGAATTTCCTTTGTCAGAGCGTCGCTAACCGGAACAAGCGGCAGACGCATAACGTTTTCAAGCTGACCGCGGTCAGACATCAGGGCCTTTACGCCGCAGGGGCTGCCCTCCTTGAACAGGAGTCCGTACAGGGGTGCCAACTGCTTCTGAATCTGCTCAGCCTCAGCATATTTGCCCTGCATTGTAAGGTGAACCAGCTCGCTGAAACGCTTGGGAATGGCATTTCCGATAACAGAGATGACGCCGGCGGCACCGTTACGGATAGCCTCCATAGCCAGACTGTCATCACCGATTATTACGCGGAAGCCCTCAGGAGCACCTGCAATAATCTCCTTAACCTGCTCCATATTGCCCGATGCCTCCTTGATACCGATCACGTTCTTGAACTCACGTGCAATGCGCAGTGTAGTCTGGGCGGTCATGTTCACGCCGGTACGTCCGGGAACGTTATAGAGTACAATAGGTTTGGCCGATGCCTTGGCAATCTCGGCAAAATGGCGGTAGATACCCTCCTGTGAAGGCTTGTTATAGAAAGGAACGGCGCTCAGAATGGCATCGATGCCGTCCAGCTGATAATCTTTGATCTGATCCAGAACGGCTGCTGTGCAGTTGCTGCTGCATCCAACCATCATGGGAATACGGCCCTTGACCTGCTTTATCACAAACTTGACTACCTCCAGGCGCTCGCTTGCAGAAAGCGTCGGGGTCTCAGCAGTTGTTCCAAGTACGCACAGGTGGTCTACACCGCCTGCAATCAGGTTTTCCACGATCCTTGCAAGACTCTCAAAGTCTATCTGGCCGTCTGTTTTGAAAGGCGTTACCATCGCAACGCCAAGTCCCTTAAAAGGGTAAGAGTAATTCATTGGTTACTATTGAAGGTTTTTCATTAATCATTTCCAAAAACTCATTCTCCGAGACAAGCCTTACGCCCAGCTCCTGAGCCTTTTCGCGTTTGGCGGGTCCCATATTGTCACCGGCCAGCACAAAAGATGTCTTGGCCGATATGCTGCCGGAGTTCTTGCCTCCGTGACGCTCAATGAGCGCCTTGTACTCATCGCGTGAGTGGTAGTTGAACACACCGCTTATCACGATGATCTTGTCTTTGAGCAAGTCACTTCCTCCCTCCTGCTCCTCCTGAGCCAGTTCCATCTGCAGACCGAACTCCTTGAGTCGGTTCACCAGCGCACGGCTGCGCTCATCGGCAAAGAACGATACTATGCTCTGAGCAATCTTAGTGCCGATTTCGTTTACGGCAGTCAGTTGCTCCATCGTAGCGTTCTCCAGGGCCTCCATGGACTTGAAAGCGCGTGCCAGTATCTTGGCAACCGTTTCACCTACAAAACGGATTCCTATGGCAAACAGCACCCTCTCAAACGGAACCTTCTTGGAGTCCTCGATACCGTGTACAATGCTTACGGCCGATTTTTCTCCCAATCCCTCCAGACGGCAGATATCCATGGCCTTAAGTGTGTAAAGGTCAGCGATATCCTTTATCAGGCCGGCCTGGTAGAACAGGTCGATGGTCTCGGTTCCAAGACCGTCTATGTTCATGGCCTTACGGCTCACAAAATGCTCTATGCGTCCCTTGATCTGGGGCGGACAGCTGATTGCGTTCGGGCAGTAATATGCAGCCTCACCCTCGTAGCGTATCAGTTTGGTGCCGCATTCAGGGCAGACATCGGCAAACTTCACGGGATCACCCATAAGCAGCGAACGTGAATCCAGGTCAACTGCAGTGATCTTGGGGATGATCTCACCGCCCTTCTCCACATATACCATGTCACCCACATGAAGGTCCAAGCCCTTGATAATGTCGGCGTTATGCAGTGTGGCGCGCTTTACGATGGTTCCTGACAGCTGAACGGGATCCAGATTTGCCACAGGAGTGACAGCACCGGTACGTCCTACCTGGTATGATACGCTGTTAAGACGTGTCAGCTGACGCTCTGCCTGGAACTTGTAAGCAATTGCCCAGCGCGGTGACTTGGCCTTGAATCCAAGGTTACGCTGCTGACGCAGTGAGTTGACCTTGAGCACTATGCCATCGGTTGCAACCGGCAGGTTCTTACGCTCTGTGTCCCAGTAGTTTATATAGTCAAGCACCTCCTCGATAGTGGTGCATTTCTTCATGTGGTCCGATACCTTGAAACCCCATTTTGCGGCCTCCATCATGTTCTCGTAGTGGCCGTCACACGGCAGTTCCTCGCCCAGCAGATAATAGAGATATGAATCCAGCTGGCGGCGTGACACCTCCTGCGGATTCTGCAGTTTCAGCGTACCTGAAGCAGCGTTACGGGGATTCGCAAAGAGAGGCTCCTCCTGACGCTCACGCTCGGCATTAAGCTTCTCGAATGATGTCCATGGCATCAGAACCTCACCGCGGATCTCGAAATTACGCGGATAGCTGCCCTTCTGGAGCACCAAAGGTACAGACTTGATAGTGCGCACGTTATCGGTCACGATATCGCCTTTGACGCCGTCTCCGCGGGTCACGGCCTGAACCAGTTTGCCCTCCTCATAGATCAGTGAGATAGAAAGGCCGTCATACTTGAGCTCGCAGCATATCTCAAACGGCTCATTCAAAAGGCCGCTCACACGCTGGAAGAAGTCACGGACCTCCTGCTCGTTATAGGTGTTGTCCAGGGAAAGCATGGGGTAACGGTGCTCAGCCTGCTCAAAACCCTTGCTGATATCGCTTCCTACGCGCTGTGTAGGTGAATTGGCATCATAGAGCTCGGGATGTTTTTCCTCAAGGTCAATGAGCTCATGCATAAGCTGATCGAACTCGATATCGGAAATGACGGGAGCGTTCTGCACATAGTACAGATTGTTGTATTTATGCAACAACTCACGCAGCTCGATTATCCGTTCGGTTTCGCTCATTTTGAGGGGTTCTATGAAAGTACCGTTTTCAGACCGCGAATTTACGCATAATTTTGTAATTTTGCAGCCGTAAATGCTACATAAATATGCGTATTGATATATTAACTGTATTTCCTGACATGCTTGAGGGTTTCTTCAACTGCTCAATGATGGCACGTGCCCAGAAAGCCGGCCTGGCCGAGATTCATCTGCACGATATCAGGGACTACACCACCGATAAACACCACAAGACCGATGACTACCCCTTTGGCGGCTGTGCAGGCCTTGTAATGAAAATAGAACCCATTGACCGCCTCATAACCGACCTCAAGTCCCAGCGCGACTACGATGAAGTAATATACACTTCACCGGACGGCGAGCAGTTCAACCAGAAAACCGCCAACAGCCTCTCGCTGCTCAACAACGTCATCATCCTGTGCGGCCACTACAAAGGCATCGATTACCGCATCCGTGAGCATCTGATTACCCGCGAGATAAGCATCGGCGACTACGTACTTACCGGCGGTGAGCTTGCTGCAGCAGTTATGACAGACAGCATCGTACGCCTTATTCCAGGTGTATTGTCCGATGAACAATCGGCCCTGTCAGACTGTTTTCAGGACAACCTGCTGGCCCCACCCGTCTACACCCGTCCCGCCGAATACAAAGGCTGGCGTGTGCCCGATGTTCTGCTGTCCGGCAACCAGGCACTGATTGACGATTGGGAGTTCCAGCAATCCATGGAGCGTACCAAACGCCTGCGTCCCGACCTGTTGAAGTAACACCCCGCTCCTTATGAAACCCAGACTCCGCACGTTCTTAGGTTATGACGACACCTATAGCTTACGGGGTATTGCCATGCTGATGATCATCATCGGCCATGCATATAACGGCTATCCCAAGACCGATGCCGGATACTTCTATCCGGACTGGCTTGACGGCCTTCATATGGAACTGTGGGCAGCCATGGGAGTGGCGGTATTCCTGTTCCTGTCCGGTTACGGAATGTTTCTGGCCCTAGACAAACGTCAGGGCTCAATAGACCTGAAATATGTCCTTTCAAAGGTGAAACGGCTCTTTGTGCCGCTTCTGGTCTACTGGGCAGTCGAACTCATAACACTCCTCATATTCAACCGCCAGGAACTTACCACACACATATTCAGGGAGATAATTACATTCTCCATGCATCCTGACGTTGAGAACTGGTTCTTCAAGGTGATTGTTCCCGCATATGTCATCATGTTCGGCCTCTTCATGACCAGAATTCCGAATTCGATCAGGGTGAATCTGTTGTTTGCAATCTCATTTACTTACATGCTGACAATCAGGAAAGCAGGATTCGGCTCATGGTGGTACGACACCATCATAGCCCTCCCGTTAGGCGCACTGGTGGCTTACCGCAGGGATGTGTTTGAAAAGATGCATCCGCTTATCACCTTTCCGATATGCCTTATCTGCATGGCATCAATATTCCTGTTCCACTACAACGCAATAGTATTCAATGCAATAGCCCCGTTCATGTTCATCTTCCTGATACGGATTGTCAATATAAACAACAAGCTGCTGAACTTTATCGGGTTCAACAGCTTCCTGTTCTATTTCATTGAATGTCCGGTACTGGACGAGATCGTAAAGTTCTCTTACTGCAACTTCCCGCTCTACTGCCTTCTGGCAATATGCGTCACATACCTGCTGACCAAGATTGTCAAACTTGCAGTGCTCCGATAATATCCTGTACGGAGTTGAAACCGTGACGCTCCAGGTAATCGGCTATTCCGTCAACCACCTTCTCTGATATTGAAGGATCAATAAAGTTGGCTGTACCTATCTGTATGGCCGATGCACCCGCAAGCAGGAACTCAATTGCATCAGTTGCGCTGCAGATACCTCCAAGTCCGATTACGGGAATCTTCACGGCTTTTGCAGTCTGCCAAACCATGCGCAGTGCAACGGGCTTTACGGCAGGACCGCTCATGCCGCCTGTGACGGTTGAGAGTATCGGACGGCGCTTCTCGGCATCGATTGCCATTCCAAGCATGGTGTTTATGAGTGATACGCTGTCAGCGCCTGCACCCTCAACGGCGCGTGCTATCTCGGTGATATCGGTCACATTAGGTGAAAGTTTTACTATCAGAGTCTTGTCATAGGCCTTACGTACGGCGCTTACAACCTGGGCGGCGCTTTCAGGATTGACTCCGAACGCCATTCCGCCCTGCTTTACGTTGGGACATGATATGTTCAGCTCTATGGCAGGTATGCCATCAAGAGTGTTTATGATGCTGGCTGTCTGAACGTAATCATCAATGCATGAGCCTGATACGTTTACGATAATGGCTGTGCCTATCTTCTGAACCTCGGGATAGATATGGTCCACAAAGTAGTCCACACCCTTGTTCTGCAATCCTACAGCATTCAGCATGCCTGAAGGGGTCTCAGCCATACGCGGATATGGATTACCCTGACGCGGCGCAAGAGTGGTACCCTTGACAATAATGGCGCCCAGACGGCTGATATCCATGAAATCAGCATATTCCGTTCCGTACCCGAATGTACCTGATGCGGTCATTACCGGGTTCTTGAGCTCAAGTGAGCCTATCTTAGTGCTTAATTGAACCATTTCAGTCTTTCTATTTCAAAAACGGGACCCTCTTTACATACACACACGTTGCCCTGATCGGCCGTATCCTCAACGCAGCACAGGCAGGCGCCTATACCGCAGGCCATACGATGCTCCAGAGAAACCTCACAGGCAATCTCATGCTCCTTAGCCCAATGCGCAACAGCCTTAAGCATGGGTGTGGGACCGCAGGCATATATCCTGTCAAAGTGCTCACTGTCAAGCAGAAGGCTGTGATTGGTCACAAATCCTTTCTCGCCGGCCGATCCGTCCTCGGTTGTCATGAACAGGTCACCGTACTTCTGGAACTCCTCCTTGCGCAGGATAAGAGCCTCTGTACGGCCTCCAAAGAGAAAAGTGGGACGTATTCCGTGCTCGGCAAACTCCTGTCCAAGGAACAGAAGCGGTGCTACACCTACTCCGCCGCCAATAAGCAATGGCTTGGCAACGTGAGTGCTGCGGTAACTGAAACCGTTTCCCAACGGCAGCAGGACGTTTACTTTCTCTCCTGCCTTTATATCTGCAAGTGACTGGGTTCCTTCACCTACTATCTGGATCAGGAACTCTATGAGATTGTTCTTACGGTCAATGGAATGAATTGAAATAGGTCTGCGCAGCAAAACCTTGGCCGACGGTACCTGCAACTCGGCAAACTGTCCTGCCACCATGTCCGGAAGTTCACCCGGATACTGCAGGGTCAGAAGCGTTGCGGAGGGACCTGCCATGCGGTTATCGGCCACAATCAGATCCAACTGGAATTTCTTCATTATATAGCACTTATTTACGGCGCGAAGGTAATAAAAAAGGTGCAACCCCGAAAGATTGCACCCTGGTTAGTTATAGGTTATTCTTAATTAGTATTCCTGAACGTTCTTGAAGTCTCTCCACTCCAGGGTTCTTCTGTATCTCATCATCTGACCTCTGGGGATGTACAGTTTTGCACTTGCCTTAACCTCATCATCAAATACTGTGGGGCTGCAGTGAGGCGGCCACATGCCGTGAGAGTTCACAAGCATCAGTTTGGGGCAGTTCTTGAAGGCATCAACACCCAGAATTCTGGTATTGCCACCCAACTCAACCTCCTCAAGTGATGTGCAGTTCTTGAATGAATTGTCACTGATAGCGGTTACAAAGTTTCCGATGGTGATTTTCTTAAGGAAAGCGTTGTCCATGAATGCCTCAGTGCATATTACAGATACATCCTCTGAGATAACGAATTCAGCAGTCTCCTTCTTGGCCGGATACTTGATAAGCATCCTGTTGTCCTTACTGAAAAGAATGCCGTCAACATCCTTGTAAGACTGATTGTTCTCATTTACAGTGAATTTCTGCAGGCCTGAGCAACCTCTGAAGGCATCATTCAGGATACGAAGGACGCTGTATGGAAGGTCTATTGAGGTTACTTCGGAGCAACCGTAGAATGCATTCTGGTCTATTTCCATTACTCGGAAGGTAAAGTCATTGTCCTCACCTGTAGTAATGAAAGACGGAATGCTGATATCACCCTTATATGCGCTGGGACCGTCATCAAAGTTCTTGCGGCCATTTGTTCTGTCCCATGTCAGGGTAACATTACCGAAGTTGTCCAGAATCTTATAACACAAGGTGGTACCATTGTTGTAATTTACTGTAATGATCTGGTCCTCGACCTTTGCGTCAAGCTGCTTAACCAACAGAGTCTGCCAGACTTCCTTCTGGTTCGTTTTCGATGCCTCCTTGCTGCTGCGGCATCCAGCCAGCACAAATGCTGAGATAGCTAAAACAAATAGATATTTTCTCATAGCTGTAATGTGTTTGTCCTTGTATCAGCAAATATAAATATCAAATTTAAAAAAATCAAAAAAACCGTATTATTTTTTTAAATCCGATGAAAATTTCTGATAAGTGCCGTCTGCAAAGAACACTACAACCTCTTTTATCCTCTTATCCTTATATGAAATATCCCCCTCTGAGACCGGCTCAACGTCCTTATTATTACGTCTTTTACGTTGTTTCGGCGGGTTATCTTCCCCTCTGAGAATTGAATTTTCGGGAGAATTCCGTACATCATCCTTAAAAAACAGACTCTCCATGCCAGGCAAAAGGGGATAATCATCCTTCTCGGGTTCATTCTGCTGCAGTTGAGGTATAGCAGATCCTTTTCCGTTCAGGAGCCATTCCAGTTCAACATCCGGAAAACTGGAGTGAATAGCCATGATAATCTTCAGACTTGGCTCATTCCTGCCACTTAGTATATGTTGAAGCGTCGCACGCTGTACTCCGATGGCATTTGCAAACTGAGTGGGATTCAGATTCAACAGTTGCATCAATTCTTCAAGTCTCTCTCTCATAAGAAATGTGTCATTTTTTGTTGTCGTTACAAATGTATCAATCATTTTTGGCATTTGCAATAGTAAATTATTATCAAACATTTGTATGCAACATTTGTAAATGGGAAACATCTGTCAACCTTCACTTTGTATTTCGCATATATCCATAGGAATGCTCGGGATTTTACTTGGAATTTACTTTGGATAATTCGCGTAAAGTACTGAAAATTCACAACATATAATCAGCCACATATACGTAGAACGCGCATTTTGACCGTTTTGTATAATCCGCTCTCAAGCTCTGCTCAATAAATTCAAGAATCAATATATAACATATCTCATTTTCAGTAAGTTATGGTAAAATATCAAACTTGTATAGTGTTTTGCATAACTGTTATGCGTGGATATTGCCCCTATCCGAATACCGATTACATCCTGTTGGACCAAAGCTGTTCGCGGTGCAAATAACACCTATTACAAATGGAAATATCGACCCATTTGTTACAATTGTAATGGTTAATAAAAATTAAAGGCCATCTTTGGGATGACCTTTTGTATTCATGTTTTGCGAGATTTCAAAATTTGGAAGAAATCTGCACTACAGTCCGAAAAATTGAAATTTTGGATTCTCAGTGAAGAATGATATAAAGCAGCTCCTTCAGTAAGCCCTCCCCTGTATTGCCTGTAGCATCCACACCTTTTGACTTGCCGTCATATCTGCGTATTGCATTTATGATCTGCATGGTCTGTGTGGCGGTGTAGTTACGCATTCCGGTTGTGTAGTCCCTCACTCCCCAGGTGCTCTTAAGATCCAACTGCTCTGCTATGCCGCTGTCTGTCTTGTCAGGAGCGTAAAATGCAAGCATCAGATTGGAGAAATACGGGAATATGGCCGCTGTAACCAGTTGTATGGGGTATGTTTTGGGGTTATTCTCGTAATATGCGGCTATCTTGTTTGCCTTGAGGATGTTCTTATTGATGATAGCGTCGCGGAATTCATAGATATTGTAGTCCTTGCTTATTCCCACATGCTCCTCGATGAACTCCGGAGTGATCTCCTTTTCGCCCTCAGGCAGTGCTGTAATCAGTTTTTCAAGCTCTCCGTTCATGCGGCAGAGGTCTGCACCTACAGACTCGCTCATCATGGATATGCTCTTGGATGACATCTTGAGACCATGCTCATTCAGGAACTCCTCGACAAACTGAGGCAGGTCCTCATCCCTAACCTTCTTGGATTCAAACAGCAATCCGGCCTTCTCTATTACGGCTACAATCTTCTTACGCTTGTCAAGAGAGCCGTTTTTGTGGCAGAATACCAGCACTGTGCTGGGCTGAGGCTGCTGCAGGTATGCGCTGAGTATGTCCGATGCACTGCCGCCTGACTCGGAATCCTTCTTCATCAGATGCTGCGCCTCCTTTACAATGATTACCTGGCGGTCGGAGCCCATAGGATATGCTCTGGCACGCTGTACAACCTCATTCATCGAGGTCTCATTACCGTACAGCACCAACTGGTTGAAATCCCTGGCCTCCTCAGGAAGAGCATGCTCCCTGATGTAATCGGCTATGGAATCAATGAAGAACGCTTCTTCACCCATAAGGTAATATACGGGCTTGTATTTACCTTTTTCCAGTTCTTTCAGTACCTGACGATACGCAGTTCCCGCTGTTGCCATTTCAAATCCTAATTATTAACTTCGCTGTGTTTTACAAAGATATGACAGACAATTTGAATTTGCCACCATTTGAGCCAAAAATATCCGAACAGGGAGGAAAAACCGCAGTTTGGGACCCCGTTCGCAAGCTCTGGACACCCCTCACCCCCGAGGAACACGTCCGCCAGGCCTTCATATCGTATCTTGTAAATTATAAGGACTATCCAATATCTCACATAGCTAACGAGCAAGCCATATCGCTCAACTCCATGTCCCGCCGCTGCGATTCCGTAGTCTACGACAAGACTGGTCAGCCCAAAGTTATAGTGGAATACAAGCGACCTACAGTCACAATCACCCAGAAAGTCTTCGATCAAATAGCCCGCTACAACCTAGTCCTCCACGTAGACTATCTGATAGTCAGCAACGGCCTCAAACATTACTGTGTCCGCATGGACTACAACGCAGGTAAATACACATTTCTCCAAGACATTCCCCAATACGCAGAACTCTGAAAGAGCCAATGGGGACGGTTCTCTTTGGCACTATTTTCCATGCCGATAAAGATCCGTCCCCAAATGTCATAAAATAGAGCCAAAGAGAACCGTCCCCAATGGCTCTTTTGTCACTCTTCCTCTGCAGCAGCCTTGCGGGTTCTTCTCTTGGGAGCCTCTACCTTCTTAACCTCTTCCTTTACTCCGGCCAGCTCGGGATCGATCATGATGCGACCGCAATACTCGCAAACGATGATTTTCTTGCGCATGCGGATATCAAGCTGACGCTGGGGCGGAATCTTGTTGAAGCAACCGCCGCATGACTCACGCTGTACATATACGATACCAAGACCGTTGCGTGTGTTGTTGCGGATACGCTTGAATGACTGGAGCAGACGGGGCTCGATGTTCAGTTCAAGGTTCTTGCACTTCTCGCGCAGTCTCTCCTCCTCCTGACGGTTCTCCTCAATGATCTCCTGGAGCTCAGACTTCTTAACCTCAAGATCCTGCTTCTTCTCATCAACCAGGGCCTTGTTGCTCTCAATCTCCTCCTTCTTGGCGTTGATGGCCTGTGTGAACTCACGGATACGCTTCTCAGCAAGCTCAACCTCAAGGTTCTTGAACTCAATCTCCTTGTTGAGTGAATCGAACTCACGGTTGTTGCTTACATGATCCTGCTGCTCCTGATACTTAGCGATCTGAGCCTTTGAAACCTCAATGGTGTTCTTGTTCTCGGTAACGCCCTTGCTCATTTCAACAACGTCTGAGCTGGCCTTCTCGATACGAGTGGTCAGACCGGCAATCTCATCCTCAAGGTCCTGAACCTCAAGAGGAAGTTCACCACGAAGTGTCTTGATCTTGTCAATCTCGGTCAGCATTGACTGAAGCTGGAACAGAGACTGGAGTTTCTCTTCTACAGAGTACTCTGACGGGTCTTTCTTAATGTCTTTTGTTGCCATAGTTATATGTAATAATTTATCGGATTCGTCTTGTTTGCAGTCTTAAGCACTCTCAGTTCGGGGAATGATTCCTTAAGTATATCGGCAATCAGGTCAACCGTAAACTGCTCACTCTCAAAGTGACCGGTCTCAATCAGCTTGATTACGCCGTCATAGCCAAAGAAACGGTGATAACCTATCTCACCGGTCATGAAGGCATCGGCCCCCTGCTCCACTGCTTTTTCTGTCAGGAACGCGCCTGAACCGCCGCATACAGCCATCTTGCGTATCTTGCGGCCAAGTTCACCGTTATGACGGATGCATGCCACGCCGAACTTATCCTTAATGCGTGCCAGCAGTTTCTCCTCAGTCATGGAATCTTTAAAACGGCCGATAATACCGGCGCCGTTACCATCGGCATGCTCATCAAGCGGCTTGACATCGGTCAGGCCCAGGATGTTTGCTATACGCATATTGACGCCCTTTGAGGCATTGTCAAGGTTGGTATGGCTGGCGTAGATGGTTATTCCCACTCTTACGGCACTCATCACGATGCTGCCGATGTTGTCATCGGTCAGTTTCTTTATGGGACGGAAAAGCAGCGGATGGTGTGAAATGATCAGGTTGCATCCGTTGTTGATGGCCTCGTCAACAACCTGACGGGTCACGTCCAGACACAATAAAACCCCTGAAACTTCGGTCTCTGTAGTTCCAACCTGCAAGCCTGAATTATCGTAATCATCCTGCAGTGGCAGAGGCGCGAATCTCTCAAGGGCATCAATTATTTCCCTGATGTTCATCACCTTCTATCGTAAAGTGCGATGCAAAGATACAAAAAATAATTGAGAATTGAGAAGTGAGAATTGAGAATTACTCAAATCAGTCCCAGTATTACTTTGTATGAATGTACTTCATCGGGATCACCAAGCTCCTTGCCCGGGGTGTCAGACAGTTTTACGCAGCGGTATACGTGCTGACGGGGGTTGACCTGGAAGGTTTTGAGCTTCATCACGATGTTGAGCGGATCAACGGTACCTACATCGTTGGTCAGGTTGGTGCCGATGCCGAATGATACCTTTATCCTACCCTCAAAGTACTTCTGGATGGCCAGAGCGCGGTCAAAGTCAAGTGCATCGCTGAATACGATTGACTTTGTCATGGGGTCTATGTGGTAAGACTCGTACTTGGCAATGATTTTGTCACCGAACTCGAACGGATCACCGCTGTCGTGACGCACGCCGTCGTACAGTTTGGCCATATCCAGTGAGAAGTTACGCAGGAATACGCGGGTTGTAAAGCAGTCAGGCAGCATTGTACCCATGTTTCCGCCGTAGATCTCAGCCCAGTGACGCATCACATAGTAATTTGCCTCCTTGGGACCCATGAATGCAGCTGTAGCCATCATAAGTTCATGAGCCATGGTGCCGATAGGCTTCAGGTCCGGACGAATTGACTGGTATTTCATGGCAAAATAGACTGTTGATGAGCCGATGAAATACTTGGCGTTACGTGTCAGATACTCGGTTACATGATCCTCAACCTCGCGTGAGTAGCGGCGACGCATACCAAAGTTGGCAAACTTGAGCTTGTTCTCGTTTGATATGGCCACCTTCTTCTCAAGCTGGCTGTCTATGTATGCCCAGTCGGGTTCCGTTTTCTCGTAGATCTTGTAATATACCTCCGATACGGTACTCAGAATGGGTATTTCATACAGTGTAACCTTGTAGATAAGGTCCTTGGCCTCAATGTGCAAGTGGCCCTCCTCATCAAGCGAAATGTCAATGATATCGGCGTTGAATCGGAATCCTTTGAGCCACTCGAAATAGCACTGAGGTATGAAATAGATATTGGAGAGGCACCAGTTGAACTCTTCATCGGTAAGGGCCAGAGACTCCAGTTTCTTGAACTCCTGACGCAAGAGATTGACAAACTCCGGCGTGAACTTCATGCCGTTGCGGTCATTGAAACTGAATGTGCCTATACCCTCCGGAGTTGTCCGTTGGTAGTAGTATGACATGGAGAATTTGTAGAGGTCATTCTCCAGCACACTTCTTACAATAGTGCTCTCCATAAAATCCTTATTTATAAATCTTTATATTGTTCTCGTTCATGTAGGTAACCAGAGGATCGTTGCTCTCGATTGATGCTACGCCCTCCAGATAAACTGAGAGTTCAAAACCTACCTCCTTGCTCAGACGAACCAGATTCTTGAGTGTCTCCAGAACGCAGTACTCGGCAGCGATACCGCATACTACAACCTTGTCACCCTTTACAAAAAGGTCCTGATCATCGGCCTTGGTGTTCTCAAACTGACCGTACTCCTCCTTGTCCTGAGCCTGGCCCTTGGGCAGGAAACGTACATTGTCAATGTTCAGATTGTCCAGAATGCCGTCAGGAAGTGCTGCACCAACGGTATAGCGTACGCAGTGCTGCGGCCAGATACCGCCGTTGTCCTTGAATGAGCAGTGATTCCATGGATGCCAGTCAAGAGTGAAATAGACTCTGTCAAATGCGGTGAGCTTGGACTTGATAGGCTCAACAACGCGGGTACCGTCGGTTGCAGGAAGATTTCCGTCAATGAAATCCTTCTGGAGGTCAACCACTACCATAATGTTTGCGGGTTCACGGTCTGTCATTTCTTTCTGTGTTTTGTTTTCTGTGCAAGCCACCATAGCCATAACCATGGCTGCTGCGGCAAAAATCTTTAATGTTTTCATTTCAATAACAAATAACAAATCATTTCAAGGCGCAAAGGTAGAGGTTTTTTTTGACGTAGTCAAAAGTACCCTTATCTTTGACTCATTCCCTCGTTGAATTTCTGCTGCAACTGCTTTGCAAGAGCATTGTCCGGATTCAGTTTAAGCGCCTTCTCAAAGTCACGCATCACCTCCAGGTAATACTTGGGGCCGTTCTTTGCAGGATCCTGTACTATGCGGACCATGTAGAAAAATCCTTTCATCGTGCATACGTCGGACTCATCGGCCCCGGCAAGTTCATCCATCTTCTTTATGGCCTGGTCTGCCTCGGCCATAAGGGTCTCGGTCTGCTCGTCATGGGGATTCGTAACCGCAAAATTGAGGCTCTGAAGCGCTGTGTAATACTTTGGCGCAAGGCTGTCGGGATACATCGCATCGATGCGTTTAAGTTCTGCCACACAGTTGGTTACCGACTCGGCCGTAGGTTCCTGAATCTTGGCCATGGACTTGCCTATCAGGGCCATCATCTGGTTCTGGGCACTGCACACACTGATAACTGCCATAAATACAATGGCTAACACGCTTTTTTTAGAAATTAGAGATGTCATAAGCTTTATTGTTTTTAAGTGAGATGAATATTCCAAAGTAGATGAAACTGTCGCGGCTTGAAGTAACCTGTGAACCGTCCGGATCAATGCGGTAAACATTCCTGCGTCCGGTAATGTTATTCACTGATCCATAGATGATTACCTTGGGATGAGCCAGATAGGTCACATTGGCGTCAATACTGCTGTAATACGGCGTTTTACCGGCCTTATAGCAGCGCCCGCTGGCATATGATTCAGCCATACCCACCACGAACTTTCCGAATGCGTATTTCACTGACATTCTCAAGTTGTGCTTTGAGGCATATTCCGGGGTTCCGGGAGCATCATAATCAAGGTAAAGACGCTCTGAGTTATTGTATGAATATGAAGCACTTAAGGTAAGGTTGCTCAACAGTGAGCAGTCCTCGGCAAAGATGTCCAGTCCGCTGCTTTTTCCGTAGCCGTTTGAGGTATATACGCCACCCTCCAGCAGGGGCAGATTATGGTAACGCTTATAGTACGGCTCAACCTTGATCAGTCTCTGTCCGTTGCTGTACTGAAAACTCATTATTGCATGGTCGGCAGTAGTCTGACGCAGGCCTTCACCGCTTCTTGCAATGTAGTCATCATCAGCACATTGACTGTATCGGCCCAGCATTACCGATGCCTGGAAATGATCACCCGGGAAACAGGTCAGAGCTGCCCTTGGCATGAGCATCCACTCCCCGCTGTAACTCACGTACTCATCCCTGAGAGATGCTGTCAGGAACACACGCGGAAAGAGTCTTACCTGAGCATCAAGATATGCTGCGGCAGTGTTGTAATCCAAGTCATAACCATCACTGTTGTAACGCTTTACACTGTTTCTGATGTAGTCCTCCATTCCGGCCGACAACTTGAAGGCCGATGTAAAACTCCTGCGTACCCCACCCTTAAGATGAACCTCATTGCGGATGTTATGATATCTGTCACCCTGAACCAGAGCGCCGTCAATGTCATTCAGGACACATGACTCTGCCACACCGGCAAACAGCGAATAACCTGATTTCAAAGAAGTATTGAGTGTGACATTGGCAAACATGTTATGCTCATTCATCTGCAGGTTCCTGCCGCCGGTAATAAGGCCTACATTGGTCAGATCATAGCCTGCATAGCTTTTCAGAGTGGTTACGGACGATATTTCAGCCTTGTACTGGGCCTCTCCGGAGAGTTTCCCGTAAGGACGTGTCCAGTCACCGCGGTCCGGAAACAGTTTGTCGTAGAGTTCCAGACCTGTATAATCGGCATTGAATGATAGACTGCTCCTGTCAAATGCCTTGGTTCCGCCCAGGTTCCAGTCCACCAGCGATGCACTTACGCCCAGTTTATCGGCCGTAGCGGCATCGGTAGTCTCCATGGGCAGGACCGATGAGAGCGCCTGACCGTACTCACCGCTGTATCCGCCAAGCGAGAAACTCATTCCCTTGAACAGGAACGGCGAGAAACGCCCTCTGTTGGTCTGTCCCTCAACATTCGTGCTGTAGGGCACCAGCACGTGCATTCCGTTTATAAAGGTCTGACACTCATTGCTCTCGCCTCCTCTAACGTACAGTTTGCCGTTCTCTGACACCTTCTGAGTACCAGGCAGCATCTGCAGTGCAGCAACCAGATCGCCGCATGAATTGGCCGACATGACCACGTCCAGCGCATCCAGCGACTTGAACTGATCCAGTTTGCCTATCCTGAACGAACTGGCCGATATGCACACCTCATCAATTGAAAGCGGTTTCTCGCGCAGCGTTATCTCAACATACGCAAGTTCTGAGGCATCGGCCGTAACCTTATACTCGTCATAACCAAGGAAAGAGGCGCACAGGGTGACCTCACCTGCCTCATCGGTGGTAAATGAGAACATACCGTCGATATCGGTCATGGCACCGTCTATGGTTCCTACTATATAGACATTAACACCGGGAAGCGGCTCGTACTCATCGGAAACCTTTCCCTTAATCTGTGTCTGTGCCGTTGCGCTGAACACGCTCATGAGCACCAGAATCAAATGCAGCAATCGTTTTTCCATGCCGCAAAAATGATAATAGGAAAATTGCCCGCCAAATTCCGCTGACAGACAGCTAGAAATGCGGACGAATAACTAAGAGCCCTGACGAACGGAGAGCCCCGAATGACGAAATGCTAAGCTATGAACGACTTGAGTTTACCCACAAAAGAGCGTGATACGGGCACTGTGGCAAGCCCTCCGCCCAGTTCCATGGTATAGCCGTTGGAGTTTCCGTAAGCCTTGGTGATGCTGTTCAGATTCACCACGAATGAGCGGTGGCACTGGAAGATATTATCGAATTCACTAAGGTCATTCAAAACAGCGGAAAGTGAAGTCTGGATCTCATCCTTGTGCAGTTTGCCATCCTTTATATACCCCACCACCACATTGTTCTTCTGAGCCTCAATGTACAGCAGGTCATTGATGGGCAGGGTCACGTCATTTCCGCGCACACGGGTATCGTGAATGGTAACCTGTATTCCGGTCTGCTTATCGGTTGTCTTGTCCAATAGAGCGTTCAACTGCCCTCTCAGATAGCGCTGGTATGACATGAACGTGGACAGTACTGATATGAAAAAGCCTATAATGAATGTCCAATACACGAACGTGATGCACAGATCAAGCCTCAACGGATAATGGAACATGAAGGTAAACAGCAGGAAGTTGCAAAGGCCTATGAACAGCACCATCAGGAAAATATTGACAGTCTCATGCCATATGCGCCAAGTCTGCACGCGTTTCTTTACAGGCATGGCCACCAGATATCCGTAAACCATACAGCATACGAACGTTACGCCCCCGAACAGCAGTGACACCAACAGTTTGTTGCACGGGTACATACTCAGTCCGAACGGCTGAAGCAGATATAGAATCAGAAATACTATAACGCAGTATATGAGGCAATCTTTAATCCAGTTGCCATCCCTTTGGAAAGGATATTTACGAGTGAGAATAGACATGAATGTTGCAAACCAGTACTTTGCAAAAGTAACAATAAAGACCCACTTATGTGGCGAAAAGTATTATTTTTGTAAGACCAAAAGAAACAATATGAACAAATCAGTAATTGTGGCTGCGGTAGCAGCGGTTTTGTGTATGTCGTGCAGTGAAAACAGAGTAAACCCATTCTTTGAGGAGAGTAAGTTACCTTACGGTGCAGTAGAGTTTGACAAGATTCAGACAACAGACTATATGCCCGCCTTTGAGGAGGGATTCCGTCAGTTCAAGGCCAATATCGACAAGATTGCCGCCTGTGCCGATGCACCCACGTTTGAGAACACCATAGAGCCGCTTGAGTTGTGTGACGACCTGCTTTCAAGGGTAAGCAGCGTCTTCTACAACCTTATGGAGACCGATGCCGACGACATCATGAAAGAGACTGAGGAGAAGGTCATCCCCATGGAGACCGAGTCCAATTCATATCTTTACATGAATGATGTTATCTTTAAGAGAATCAAGACATTATACGATACTCAGAATGAGATTGGCCTCACCATTGAGCAGCAGAAAGTGCTTGAGAAATACTACCGCCGTTTCGTAAAGGGCGGCGCCCTGCTCGATGACAAGGCAAAAGCCCGTTTCGTTGAGATCCAGAACCGCATGGGTGAACTCCGCATCAAGTTTGCCAAGAACAACCTTGACGAGAGCAACGCCTACGTGCTTAACGTAACTGATATCAAGCGCCTTGAGGGACTCAGCCAGGACCAGTTGGAGGCTGCGGCCGCACGTGCCAGGGAGAAAGGCCTGCAGGGATGGGCATTCAACGTACAGAAACCCTGCTGGATACCTTTCCTGCAGACATGTAAGGACCGCGACCTGCGCAAGCAGATGTATAAGGCATACTACAGCCGCGGCAACAACAATAACGAGTTTGACAACAAGGAGATAGTAAAGGAGATGCTCGCCCTGCGTCTGGAACTTGCCAATCTGCTTGGTTATGAGACATTTGCCGACATGCAGCTGGAGGACCGCATGGCCAAGACACCCCAGGCAGCCTATGACCTGCTCATGGAGATATGGAAATACGCACTCCCGCAGGCCAAGCGCGAGCGTGACGAGATGCAGAAGATCATTGACGCCGAGGGCGGTAAGTTCAAGCTGGAGGCATGGGACTGGTGGTACTACGCCGAGAAACTGCGCAAGCAGAAATATGACCTGGACGAGTCACAGTTAACCCCCTACTTCAGCCTCGACAACGTACGCAAGGGCTCATTCATGGTAGCCGAGACCCTCTTCGGCATCAAGTTCCAGAAGGTTGACAACCTGCCCGTTTACCATCCCACAGTCGAGACCTGGGAGTGCCTGGATGCCGACGGCAGCCACCTGGCATACTTCTACACCGACTGCTTTGTACGCCCCACCAAGCGTCAGGGCGCATGGATGACAAACTTCACCAACGAGTATAACTTTGCAGGAAACAGCCAGCGTCCCACAATCGTAAACGTATGCAACTTCTCAGTTCCTACCGATACCCTGCCCTGTCTGCTCTCCATTGACGATGCCCGCACCGTATTCCACGAGTTCGGACACGCCCTGCACGGCATGCTCACACAGTGCCACTACATGACCGTAGCCGGCACAGCCACACCCAATGACTTTGTTGAGATGTGCTCACAGATCATGGAGCACTGGGCAATCGAACCTGCCATCCTCAAGCAGTACGCATTCCACTACAAGACCGGTGAGCCTATCCCCGACAACCTGATTGAGAAGATGCAGAACGCCGGCCACTTCAACACCGGATTCGAGACCGTAGAGCTTGTAGGAGCCGCCCTGCTCGACATGGAGTACCACATGCTCACCGACTACAGTAACTTCGATGACCAGAAGTTCGAGGATGAGATATCGGCCAAACTGGGTATGATACCGCAGATAGAATACCGTTACCGCGGCACATTCTTCAACCACATATTCAACAACGACTATTGCGCCGGCTACTACAGCTACCTCTGGGCCGAGGTTCTGGACTGCGATGCATTCCAGTGCTTCAAGGAAGAGGGCCTGCTCAACAAGGAGACCGGCATGCGTTACCGCAAAAACATACTTGAGAAAGGCGGCAGCGATGACCTCATGAAGCTCTACCGCCAGTTCCGCGGCAGCGATCCCCAACCCGAGGCAATGCTCCGTAACCGTGGACTAATTAACTGATAAAAAATGACTTTAACCGGAATTCTGTTTCTGATCATTGCGACTGTATGCGCCGCAATGTTCTCTGTTGCGTTCAAGATATTTCATCGCAAGAACATCGATTCACATCAGGCAATATTCTTCAATTACCTGACAGCCTTTGTGATGGGTCTGCTGTTCTCACTTCACGGTGAGGTTGTTGTCAACCCCCTCAAAGCCAGTTGGCTGGCGCCCGTAATCATACTGGGATTCATTTTCATGGCCGGCATGGTTCTGCTCTCTGAATCCACCCGTCGCGTAGGTGTAGCCATCTCCACAGTATGCAGTCGTGCATCGATGGTAATACCCATCATCGTATCTTATCTGATGATTCAGGGCAGTGACAAGCCCAAATGGCTGCTTATATGCCTGGTTCTGGTTGCCATGACCCTTACCGTATGGACCGGAAAGCAGGAAAGCGGACACAAAATAACCCTAATGGACATCCTGGCACCGCTTTCCGTATTCCTTGTATTCGGCGCCAGCAACTCGTTCCTCAAGGTGCTTCAGCATAAGGTAACTGTGGCCGATACAGCCGCCGGACTCTCACAGCAGGCCATCAACAGCGAGTTGTCGCTGGTTACCGCATCGGTATTCTTTGTGGCCATGGTCATTTGCTCCTACTCATTCTTTACCAAGGACGAGAGCGGCAAGCGTACCCCTATCCAGTTCAAGAACATCCTGGGAGGCGCGGCATTGGGCCTTATCAACTATTTCTGCACCTACACTCTTATGCTGGCCATGAAGACCATTGACTCCTCCCTGCTCTTCCCGCTCCATAACATCGGAATAGTAGCCATAGGAGCACTGGTAGGCATGTGGGCATTCCAGGAAAAGATGAAACCGCACCAAATACTCGGAATGGTACTTGCTGCGGTTTCAATAGCTCTGCTTTGTATTTAATCAAATATCAGCTTTACGCCCAGCTGGAGGTACCAGCAGTTGGAATTTGACTTATCCATATCGAAGGTCTTGGAAACAAGGCCTTCGTTGTTTTTTACCATCGTGAACTGAGGACGGCCCTCGGTATCTGTACCCTTGTACTCCAGAACCTTTGCGTTGTTGCAGGCCGAAGGTGTCTGCATTACACCCCAGCTGCTGTTCAGAAGGTTGCCAACGTTCATGATATCGAGTGATAACTGAAGTGTCTCGTTGCTGCGCTTGGAACCTCTCAGGGCGCCTACATTGAAGTTCTGGGCCAGGTGCAGGTCAAAGCGGTTCAGCCAGGGCATACGGGCTGCGTTTGCATCGGCATACTCACCCTTGTGGCTGCTCAGGTACTTGTCCTGGTTTACAAAGTCCCAGAAAGCCTGCTGCTGAGCGGCTGCGGTGATTGTACCGTTGTCAACGAACTGAATATCCTCCTTGTTGGCGGGAATCCAGATCAGGTCATTGGTTATACCGTCACCGTTCATGTCATTGGTATAGGTGTAACTGTATGTTCCTGCTGTGTATCCGGTATAGAACAGACCAATCTCAGTGCTCATGAACTTGTTCTTGGCATATCCCAGACGGTATGTGGCCATAGCAGTCAGCTTATCAGGAATTACATAGGCCGATGGGCGCAGAACCTGCTCGTTGGGGCTGTTCACGTTCACATCGTTGCTCCATGCTGAATTCAGGGCCGAGCCCTTCATATCCTGTACTGACATTGAAACCTGATGAATGTATGAGAACTCAGTCTTGAGACCGTATATGGGCTCAGCCTTAAGAGTTCCGCCCAGAGACCAGCTGTAACCCTTGTCGGTATTGCTGATAACCATGGCGCCGCCAGACTTGGATACTGTTGAATGAACAGATGCTATTCCGTTGTAATTCACTCTGTTATCAGCTCCGGCAAAACGTCCTGCAGCATCGTCGTGAACCTGGTTGTAGTTCTCAATATATACGGCGTTTATATCCTTGTTGTATATACCCTCAACCGATACTGCCAGCGGGAATGCCAGGTCATCGGGCTCATAGTCAATTGCCAGGGATGTCTTGAACACCTGCGGCAGTTTGAAATTATCCTGAATACCGGTTATTGATGCACCCTTGAGCACCGGATTTGGATTGGCGGTCATGGGCAGACCCTGCTGGACCAGATAATTACGCAAATCAGCCTCTGTATAGAGGAAATTGCCCTGCAGACCTGTCAGGAAGGCATCGCCTTCCGTTGGGAACATTACAGTATTCTGCAGCATACCGCTGCTGTTGGGTATTGTGGCAAAGAAAACCAGAGGAATACGGCCTGTAAACAGACCTGCTCCGCCGTGTACTGTCAGCGTACGGGCATCGTCCACATCCCAGTTGAATCCTACTCTCGGTGACAGCTGCACGTTTGCCTTGGGCCACTTGCCGTTGTCTATCACGGGAGCCTGATAGCCTGAGGGAGCCTGACCGGGAGCATAGAAGTGGTTTGTCCAGTCAAGAGCCTTGAATGACTCATTGGTCTGCAGCGGCTCATAATACTGCATATGGTCTGCTCTGAGTCCGTAAGTAACAGTGAAATTGTCTGTTATATGTGACTCAGCCTGCAGGAATGCGGCGGTCTGACCGAACGATGTACGTGACGCCGGGTCATCGATTCCATCATATGTGTAAGTCATTCCGAATGCAGCGGGAGCAGCCTGGTTGATGAAATCATCCAGTGAGTTGTATCGGTAGTAACCTGTTCCGTACATGCGGTAGTTGGTGGCACCCTTCTGATACTGGTAACTGAAACCTGCAGTAATGGTGCTGTGAGCCAATGTCCAACGGATATGGTCACTGAAACTGTATGTACGCACGTAGTTTCCGGTACCGTTTGAGAATGCCTCGTAGCCGCCGCTCATGAATGCGTCACCGTCCTTGCGGATATCGATATGCGGGAACCATGCCGATTCCGAGCCTCTCAGATTGCTTACGTCCGAAACGCTTGCAGACAGTTTGTTGCTCATCTTTCCGCTAAGACGGCTGTTGAGCTCAGCCACTGCCGACCATGCGTTATCATTGATACTGAAGCAGTTATTAAGGAATGCATACGAATTCTTTGATATGCGGTCCGATGCAGCCTTGGCACCTACTGTGCTCTTGGCATTGGGAGTGTTCCACTGCTTGTTGCCGGTCCAGTTGTAACGCAGCATCAGGTTGTGGTTGTTGTTGATGTTCCAGTCCAGACGTGCCAGAACCTTGGTATTGGTCTGGTCACCGTTGGTGAGGTCATATCCGCCTGCATCATAACCGTATGCCTTGAGTGCGGCGGCAAACTGGTCCATATCGGCTGCCGTAACGCGGCTTATCTTAGCGGCATCGTCACCCACGCCGTCCTGTGAAAGCTTATACTCGGTTATCGGACCGGGTGTGGTAACATACTCAGCATTAACAAAATAGAACAGCTTATCCTTAAGTATCGGACCACCCAGAGTGAATCCCACCGTAGTATGACTGTTGCTAACCCTGTCGCCCAGATCCACGCCGTCAATACGGTTGCCGCGCATCTTCTCATTATGGAAATAGGTGTAGGCAGTGCCCTTGAAAGTGTTTGTACCGGACTTGGTGATTACATTGATTCCACCGCCGGTAAAGTTGCTCTGACGTACATCGTAAGGCGCAATTGCCACCTGCATCTCATCGACTGCATCGATAGAAATAGGCGTTCCGCCGCCGGGCAGATCGGCCGAAAGACCAAAGCTGTTGTTCAGCACGGCGCCATCTATTGTGAGTGTGGTTCCGCGGCCGTCCCTACCCGCCATGGTGTTCTCAATGCCGCTGTAGGGCGACAAACGGGTGTAATCTAGCATGCTGCGGTTAACTGACGGCAGCATCGCCATGCTCTCACGGTTCAGGTTGTATGTCTGGCCGGTACGGGTCTCATTGAAATGCGTGCTCTCACCGCGTATGGTCACGGTGGGGATATTAAGCGTCTCCTCCTTAAGTATCACATTGAAATTGTAATCCTTACCCATAGAGAGCACTATGTTGTCATATGCCACATCCTGATAACCCAGGAATGACACCGTAACAAGATACTTGCCGGGCTTAAGTCCCGACAGAGAGAATACGCCGAACTTATTGGCTACAGCGCCATAGAAAGCGCCCGTCTCATTGTTGGTAACCACCACGGCTGCTGCCTGGAGAGGCTCACCGTTGGAATCTTTCACAGAACCGCTGATAGATGCGGTAGTGTTCTGGGCCGATGCCTCCGCCCATGCAAACAACAACAGGAAAAGACACGCAAACCTGAAGAGTCTGAATGACATACTGCCGGCCTTAGCCGAAAATCTGAACTCGGATGTCTTGTTCATGCCCTTGGCACAAACAAGTTTTGCAGGCGCGATAACGCCTGACAGGACTGTTTTGTTTTTCATAAATTCTTCTTCCATCCAGACTTTACTGTCGGTACCGTAGTTTCAACGGTTCAACCTTTCGGCTCGCGGACTGTACCGCCGGTCGAGGAATTTCACCTCACCCTGAAAAATTACGGATGCAAATTTCCGCTTTCTGAGTGATTCCAGCAAGGAAAAATTGCTAAAAAAGATAAAATGGAAAGGCAAAAAGAAACCGCCCTGATCATCTCAGAGCGGTGTATATAATTACATCAGAATGAGAAAGACAATGTAGCGCCAAGCCCGATGTCTCTCTGTGCTGTCAGCATCAGTGAAGGTGACAGACCAACTCTGGACGCTGTGCTCTTACCTTCGTTATAGGTATCCTTGACCCATTCCATGCGCCCCTTGCCAATACCTCGGAACACGCATCCCAGACAGATACCTACATCTGCACCTAATTCTAAGATAGTTGCCATGTTTGCATATAAAACTCTGTCTTCATACCTCATATTATCTTGGGAGGCAATAACGAGAGTAGCGACCGCCGATCCAGCACACACCAGTCCCAAAGTAAGCCAACCCTTACCCTTATTGAATTGTTTTTGTGCACTTTTATAGGTTGAATATAACTCCATGTCAAGAATGGAATGACACTCATCATCAGTCAGTTTGACATTATTGTCAACCCAATAATAACTGTCACCGTGTCTATCAATCTGTCTTAACTGATTCTTGACGGATTGAGCCGATAATGACGCACTTAGAAAAATTAAACAGGCAAACAAACAAGTAATTCGTTTCATAGGAAAATGACTATTAAGTAAACTAGTATCGGCAAATATAATACTTTTCAATAAAAAAACCGCTCCAAACATAGTTCAGAGCGGTTAATTAATGATTTTTCTATCAATCTTCAGGTCTTACGTGTTTGGCCGATGACCGCGGTCGTACATTGGCCCGGCCGGCTTCCATGATTGCGTTCTTTCGACGCATGATAGCCTCCTCGGCCTTACCCTTCTCAGGACTGTACAGCTTGTCATACTGAGCACGTCCTACCTTGACATGACGTACCGGGAACTCTGCTATATCGTTCAGAGGACCGCTGATGGTCACACCCAGACGGATGGGCAGAGGACACTTTACAAGTGATATGTTGTAGTTGCAGCTCAATCCGGCATCAATGTTGTGACGGCCGCTCAGGATAGCCTCATAGCGGTCCATCTTGATGCGGGTTGGATAAACGTCAACCTTGCCGTCAAGTACCTGCAATTCAACATCCAGGCTGTCGATAATGGGCTTGGCATCCTTGCTCATGAGCAGCTTGCGCTTGATCTCGTCAAACATCTCACAGTCAAGAACCTGGAGGTTGGCACCCTCAATCACAGCATTGCTGATAAGCGTGAACATCTGCGGATACAGAGGTCCGTAGGTTACGTAATCAGGCTCCAGATAGGTCTGGGCGGCAAAGTGGAACTGTGCCTTGCCTGAGAATGCTTTCAACATAGGCATGATGGAGTCAACGGCAGGAATGATGTCGATGAGTTCATCAATCTCGATGTCCAGCAGGTGGAAGTCAAGTTCCATGAAGCGGTCCTCGACATTAGGCGTCTTATAGATGGCAGTCAACTGCATCTCGGCAGCCTTTGATGAGAAACCTAACTCCTGCAATACCATGACACCGTCCTTGATTGAGATGTCACCGCCTACGTTGTTGAAGGTGTGCTCATTGAACTCAACCTCACTCAGGTTGGTGTAGAGTGTAAGATCAATGCCCTTAGGAATCATGATAGGACCGGTGCTGATGGTATCCTGGCCCTCTTCAATATCCTGAACCACCTCCTCGGCAGCTTCCTGTTCCTCTTCATCGCCGGTAAGTGCCATGAGCCTGTTCAGGTTCATGTGGTCAGACTCCAGTGAGAGTTCACCGGTAAGCAGACCCTTGCCGTCCATGAATTCACCTATGTTATAGATGTCACCCCACAACTGGATATCTGAATCGTCAATCTCGGCACGGCAGTCGTTGATGTTGAATCGGCCAAGCGAGAAGTCAAAGTCAAGAGTCTTGAGGAGGATTGGAGAGGCTAACATATCAACCTCACCGTCCTTAAGAGTCATCTTAACCTGAGGATTCCACTGGTTAAGTATCTCAGTCTTGGTGGAGTCATACTGTGCCATAGCCTGCAGTTTGGTGGCACCCAGCATTGCTGAGAGGGTGCTGCCCATGCTGGCTGCAAGTTCATCGAATCCGATATCGGCCTTCATGGCGATAGTACCGTCGGCAGGTGCCATGTTGAGAGCTATGGCGGTGTTCTTAAGGGTTCCGAATATGGTGTCCATATCGGCCTCAAGACTGCCTACGTTGATGCTTACC
This sequence comes from Bacteroidaceae bacterium, assembly GCA_017557635.1. Lineage (GTDB taxonomy): Bacteria > Bacteroidota > Bacteroidia > Bacteroidales > Bacteroidaceae > Colenecus. Next base: position 53,732 of record JAFYYH010000022.1, read on the forward strand.
TGAGCATTCATCTTGTCTACGTCTTCATCCAGACCGGCCACCGATGCGCTCAGATTGAGTTTTTCAAGTGATGCGTTGATGGTGGTGGAATCAATCATTGAGACGTCAAGGTCAGTTGCGGTGATATTGACATCGGCTGTCTGACGTTTCTTATCAACGGCTACGCGGCTGGGATAGACTGCCTCAAGCTGCAGTTTGCCCGATGCAGCCTTGAGCGAGTCATTCATGCAGGCGTCAAAATTCCTGAGTGAGATCTTGGCCGATGCATTATCCAGAACGGGGCCGTTGTCTGCCAGGGCACCCTTGACGTTGACATCCAGTCCTACGGTTCCGTGAACGTCAATGCCCTCAAGAGCATCGGCATAAGCCTCAGGAATCATGGAGATGAGTCGGTCTATGTCAAGGTCACGCGGGGTACGGATTCTGGCACGTCCTGCAACTGTCTGCTGGCCGCCCAGTGTACCGTTGGCGTTGAATGCAATCTGCTGGCCGTCTATGCGGATGTTTGAGCCCTCCTTGACGTTGAAACGGGTTATGTCCCTGTTGGTTTCAACGGGCAGGGTGAATCCGAATGACCATCCGGGAACAAGCAGGTCACTGTCCATCTCAATGCTGATGGACGGGGTGTTGAACTCGGTAAGGAGCGCAATGTCCTGACCCTTGATGGTGGCATCGGCCTTGAGTGAGAGTTCATCGGTGATGACATTCATGGGATCCTCACCGCCCTGATTGTACTTTGTTCCTTCCACGTCTATGGCAAGACTGGTGTTGACATCGCTCAGGTCAAGTTTCAGGGCACCTTCCAGGCCTAACAGCACCTTTGCTATCTCGGCCTTGGTGATGGTTCCGATTGAATCCTCGAGTGTGAGTGAGATGTCGCGTGAATCAAAGGTGAATCCCTGTACATTGGCGCTGTCGCCTGCAAGGACGGCCTTATCGGCCTTCATCAGAATGTTTCCGGTCTCGGTCATCATGCCCTCCGATGAGTATGAGAGGTCTGATGCGGTGATGCGGAATCCGGCCATGAGGTCACCCAGGCCTTCACTGCCTAATGAGGTGCTTACATTGCTCACAACCAGTTTAAGGTTGTTCAGGTTGGCCTGGATATCATCCATGGCGGCCTGTGTCTCCTTGAGGTTGAGAGTAAGGTCTGCAGCGACATCGTCATTGTACTTGGCGAGCACGGCGTCAAGGTCTATGTCCTTGAGGTATGCGGCAACGTCCATCGAGTCAGTCTTGATGGCTGCACCAACCGATGCCAGTTTAACGCCGGCCTTGGCATCCAGGCTGTCGTAGTTGAGCAGTCCCTTCAACTCTATGTCAAGACGGTTGATGCCGGCGTCGATACCCGACGAGAGATCCTTGTAGGAGGCGTTGACGTTCTTGACCGATATCTTCTGGAGGTCGGCATAGATGTCCATGCCGCTGTCATCATCCTTGGGTGTCTCTTCCTCCTCGGATGTGCCGAACACATCCAGGTTCGATGCTCCGTCGGCCGCAGTATAGAGGTTGGCGGCCACACCGTTTATGAAGAGGTTGGTCAGGATGATCTTTTTCTCCTTGTAGAGGGTCTTGAAATCAACGGTCACCGTGAATTCGTCAACAGCGGCGAGTGTATCGTACGGAGATGTCTCCATGTCATCATACACTACAAGGCCATTCAGACGGAATCCCAGGAAGGGATAACTACCCACAAGAGTCAGATCCACGTCATCAATCTTGGCGCGGGCGGGAGAATACTTGTCGATGGCTTTCTCCGCAATTTTGGTCAGGCTGGATGATGAAAATACCAACCAGCATGCTACCAGAATCAATATGAGGACCAGTCCGATGAGTGATCCCAGTGAGATTCCGGTAATCTTGAGGGCTTTTTTGACTTTTGGTTTCATTTATTTCTTCTTAGTGAAGACGATGATTGTCTTAGACTTGTCTTCCTGGTCGTAAACTTCCATCTTGGTCTCGTTGAGTTCCTGGATGATGAATACGGTGAATGTTACAATCTGAGACTGTCCTTCTTCATATTTATCGAACTTGAGTTCCAGCTCATCGCCGTCCAGACTCCATGTAAAGGTCTGAGTCCTGCCAGCCTGGGAGCGTGAACCGGTATAGTCATCGTTGAAAACGTAACTCCAGCTGCTTGTAGTCCATGATCCGATAAGCAGATCTTCATCATAGTCATCTTCCAGAAGGCTACAACCTGTAAACACAAACAGAACGGTTGCGAGCACATAAGAAAAACGGGCAAGTTTCTTTTTCATAAAGCAATTTAATTAGGTTAATACCTTTAATAATATAGTTTAGTTGAGGCGAAGTTAAGCAATTTTTACATATGCTGTAATCAGAGTGCCGTAAAGAACAATTCAAACGGGAATAATATACAGTTATCAAACAAAAAAGGTAAATTTGCAGGTCTTTTTAAGGAATTGACTTATGTTCAGATCAAAAACATGTGGAGAACTCCGTCTGGCCGATGCAGGCACGACCGTAACATTGGCAGGATGGGTTCAGAGAGTTAGAAAAATGGGTGGTATGGTCTTTGTTGACCTGCGTGACCGCTACGGCATTACCCAGCTTGTGTTTGATGATGCTACCGACGCCGCTCTCTGCGAGCAGGCCAGCCGTCTGGGACGCGAATACGTGATCCAGATTACCGGTAAGGTAAGCGAGCGTTCAAGCAAGAACTCCAAGATTCCCACAGGTGACATCGAGATCCTGGTAAATACCCTGAATGTCATCAATGCGGCAGATACGCCTCCCTTCACAATCGAGGATGAGACCGACGGCGGTGATGACCTGCGTATGAAATACCGCTATCTTGACCTGCGCCGCCAGTGTGTCCGCAAGAACCTGGAACTGCGCCACAAGATGGTTATGGAGATCCGTAAGTTCCTGGATGATTTGAACTTCATGGAGGTTGAGACCCCTATCCTTATCAACTCCACTCCTGAGGGTGCACGTGACTTCGTGGTTCCTTCACGCATGAACCCCGGTCAGTTCTACGCTCTGCCTCAGAGCCCCCAGATCCTCAAGCAGCTGCTTATGGTATCTGGTTTTGACCGTTACTTCCAGATTGCCAAGTGCTTCCGTGACGAGGACCTTCGCGCTGACCGTCAGCCTGAGTTCACTCAGATTGACTGCGAGATGTCATTCGTGGAGCAGGAGGATATCCTCCAGATCTTTGAGGCAATGGCCAAGCATCTGTTCAAGAGCATCCTTAACATAGACTTTACAGAGCCCTTCCAGCGTATGACCTGGCAGGACGCTATGAAATACTACGGCTCAGACAAACCCGACCTTCGCTTTGACATGCACTTTGTTGAACTGATGGATGTCCTGAAGGGTTACGGATTCGGCGTATTTGACGGTGCCGCTTACATCGGCGGTATCTGCGCTAAGGGTGCTGCCACATACACACGCAAGCAGATTGACGCTCTTACAGAGTATGTAAAGCGTCCTCAGATAGGCGCCAAGGGTATGGTTTATGCCCGCGTTGAGGAGGACGGCAGCGTTAAGTCATCGGTCGACAAGTTCTATAGCCAGGAGGTTCTGCAGCAGCTTAAGGCTGCCATGAACGCTGAGGCCGGTGATCTGATTCTGATTCTGAGCGGTGATGACGCCATGAAGACCCGCAAGCAGCTCTCAGAACTGCGTCTTAAGGTGGCCGATGAGCTTGGTCTTCGCGACAAGAACAAGTTCAAGTGCCTCTGGGTCATCGACTTCCCCATGTACGAATGGTCAGATGAGGAGAACCGCCTGATGGCTATGCACCATCCGTTCACAAGCCCCAAGCCCGAGGATGTACCTCTGCTGGATACTGATCCTGCAAGCGTTCGCGCCAATGCATACGATATGGTAATCAACGGCATTGAGGTCGGTGGCGGTTCTATCCGTATCCACGACAGCAAACTTCAGGCTACCATATTCAAGATTCTGGGTTTCACACCCGAGCAGGCTCAGGCCAAGTTCGGCTTCCTGATGAACGCCTTCAAGTTCGGTGCACCTCCTCACGGTGGTCTGGCATTCGGTCTTGACCGCTTTGTCAGCATCTTTGCCGGTCTGGACAGCATCCGCGACTGCATAGCATTCCCCAAGAACAACTCAGGTCGCGACGTAATGCTCGATGCTCCCGGTCCTCTCGACCAGTCCCAGCTCGATGAGCTTCAACTGAAAGTTGACGTCAAAGCGTGACAAAGGGGACGGTTCCGTTTGGCACGCTAAAAAACAATCCCATCTGCGCTACAGTATGCTCAGATGGGATTTTTGTATTAAATGGGCGTGCCAAACGGAACCGTCCCCTTTGTCACGCGTTCAAGCCGACCAGGGCTTGGGAGATGTTGATCATGAAGTCTCCCATCGTTTCAAGTTCCTGAATCAGATCGAAGTAGTAAACGCCGGCGGTGTAGTCGTAGGATTTGACCTCCATGTTCTTGAGGTGCTCCTCACGCAGCGCATCACGCATGTCGTTGATGGCATCCTCGGCGCTGTAAGCGTTTGAAATGTCAGTTACGTTGGCTTCGGCCAGGTTGGCGTTCATCACGTCATAGGCGTTCTGCATGGTGTCAAGCATCTCACCTATACGCTTGCGCATAAGGTCGTTGAACACCTTGTTATGATCGCGCTTACGCTGCAGCAGACGTGAAATGGCCTCACCTGAATCACCCAGCGACTCCATCTCGCCGATGATCTTGAAATAGGCCTTGACCTGCATGCGTGCCTGGTCCGATATCTCATTCTGGCTCACCTGGTTAAGGTATGTGGCAATCTCAAACTCAATGCGGTCTGTAATCTCCTCATACTTGACCAGTTTGTCGCGGAACTCATCGAATTTGTCGGTCTCAGACTCCTGAATGGCCTGACGGACATATCCGAATCCCTTTGCGCATATCTCACCAAAGTGGTTGATCTCCTTGCGGGCCTCGGTAATGGACAACTCAGCCAGGTTGGCGTTACCCTTGCCGATATAAACCAGATGGAATACCTCTTTCTCCTCCTCCTTGTTGGGAACCATCTTCATAACCAGCTTCTCCAACTGCGGTATGAACCATACCAGGATAAGGGTTGTGATGATGTTGAACAGAGAGTGAACTATGGCAACGCTGTACGGCAGACTGCTTGCAAGGCTTGTCTGAGCCTGCAGGGCCTCACCGGTAAGACCGGTCTGTGACAGCAGCGTGAAATCACAAGTCAGAGGATTGGGGAATCCCAGAGCCTCAACGATATAGGCGTTCAGACGCATGTAAGGCTGGAACAGTGCAATAACCAGGATTGAACCGAACAGGTTGAATACCAGGTGTGCGCGGGCCGTACGCTTTGAACTGATGTTTGTGGATGTTGCAGCCAGGTTTGAAGTGATTGTGGTACCGATGTTCTCACCCAGGATGAACGCTACCGCATTTGGGAAGGTAATCACACCGCAGGCCAGCAACAGCATCGTAATACTTGTTGCGGCGGCCGATGACTGCAGGCAGAAGGTCATTACAGCACCTATTATAATGAACAGCACTGTGCTCAGACCCATATCGGTTATAGGAGCCAGGAAGTTGCGTACGCCCTCGCTTGAAAGCAGCGGATAAGATGTATCCTTAAGCATGCTCAGACCCAGGAACAGGAATGCAAATCCAATCAGGAATGAGCCGAAATCCTTGGTTTTCTGTTTCTTGAAGAATGATGAGAGCACAAATCCAACGAATATCAGCGGAATGGCAATCGCACCAAGGCTGAATGATCCGTCCATCGATACGGCAAACAGCCATGCAGTTACCGTTGTACCGATGTTTGCACCCATGATAACTCCGATTGCACTGCGCAATGTCATAAGACCGGCGTTCACAAAGCTTACCAGCATAAGTGTCGTTGCGGTCGATGACTGTACGAGTACGGTCACTAAAAAACCGGTAAAAAGGCATTTACCGGTGTTCGAAGTCATCTTTTCAATAAAGGAACGCAGGCCCTTACCTGCAAATCTCTGAAGGCTGCTGCTCATGAGGTTCATTCCGAAAAGGAACAACGCAAGACAGCCTAACATCTTGAGAATCTGATAAATTGTATCCACAGTTGTGAAAAATTTCGATGCACCCGTTTGGTGCAATAGTTTAGTTTAACCTCTTATTATCGGTACAAAGGTAATAATTTTTCAATTATTACAAATTTTCAAGCACAAGTCCGTCATAAGCAAACTGAACATGCTCGGGGAACTTTACGTTCATGATAGCATGCATGCCTGCACGATGGCTCATATGGACGAAATACGTCTCTTTAGCCCCTGTTTTCTCGGCAAACAGCACAGCCTGACGCACGTTCTGGTGCGTTGGATGTTCCTTGGTATGCAGAGCGTTAACAATCAGAGTCTCAGTCCCTTTTATCATCTCATAAGACTCTTCGTCAATGGATTTCATATCTGTTATGTAAGTCAGATTTCCTATTCTGAAGCCCAGGATGGGCAGGCTGCCGTGCATGACGCGTATGGGCAGTATCTCCAGGTCACCCACCGTGAATTTCTCAGCAGGACGTATCTCACGCAGTTCCATATGAGGCACACGCGGATTGACGGTTTTGCCGAAACAGTACGGCATGCTCTGAACTATATGGTCAATTACATTCTTCTCGGCATAGATGGGAATGGTGGTCGTGGTGCAGTAAGGACGCAGGTCATCAAGGCCTCCGATATGGTCATAATGCTCATGCGTAACTATCACAGCATCAAGTTGTTCTATGCCAGCAGTTAAAGCCTGCTGACGGAAGTCCGGACCGCAGTCAATAATGATTTTCGTGGTGTCTGTTTCAATCAGGGCCGATGTGCGCAGACGCTTGTCATGCGGGTCAGTTGACATGCATGTCTGGCAGTGGCAGCGCATCTCAGGCACGCCTATTGATGTTCCGGTTCCAAGGAATGTCAGTTTCATATGTAATTCACCTCGGTCGAGAGGGTGATTCCGAATTTCTGTTTTACATCTGCTATGATGGTGTCAGCCAGGCGTTTGACATCGGCCCCGGTGGCCCCACCCTTGTTCACGAGCACCAGTGCCTGCTTCTCATAAACGGCTGCAGGACCCAGTGAGCGGCCTTTCCAGCCCGTTTTCTCAATCAGCCAGCCGGCAGGAACCTTCACGCCTCCCGGTGCGGTATATGAAGGTACATCAGGATAGTTGCTCCTTATTATACTGAACTCCTGCTCTGATATGACGGGATTCACAAAGAAACTTCCGGCATTGCCAAGTACCTTGGGGTCAGGCAGTTTGCTCTCGCGAATGGCAATCACGGCCTGTCTGATGTTAGCCAGCGTGGGACCGCCCAGACGCACCACCTCCTGCTCCAGCGCACCGTAACCTAATTTAGGCTGCGGGACCTTGGAGAGCGTATATATCACGTATGCAACGGCATACTGGCCTTTCAGTTCGTTCTTGAAAATGCTCTGACGGTATGCGTAGTTGCACTCTGCGTTGCTGAAATCACGTTCGCTGCCATCGGCCAGGCATATGGTCTGAACGGTATCTATAACGTCCTTTGCCTCAACGCCGTATGCGCCGATGTTCTGGACCGCGCTTGCTCCCACCTCACCGGGAATGGCTGACAGGTTCTCAACGCCCCAGAAACCGTTTACGGTGCACCAGGCAACGAAATCATCCCATACCACACCTGCACCCACCTTCACATGAACGTGGTCATCGGTGCTTCCTATTATCTCTATGGATGAAATGGTTGAGTGCAGGACGGTGCCCTTGAAATCCCCCATGAACAGCAGATTGCTGCCTCCTCCTATCATCAGAACGGGCTTCTCAATATCGTGCAGGGCGTTTTTCAGCTCATCGGTACTGGCCCAGTCAATCAGGCTGTCAGCCCTGACATCCATACAGAAAGTATTCCTGTCCGCGAGTGAACAATTGTCTCTTATTGTCATGCTGCAAAAATACTCATTCTAGTTGGTGTTCCACTCATTTTTTGCTAATTTTGCACTCCGAAAAACAGTAACCGCGATGTTAGAGAAGATTGAACAGTTAATCGCCGAGATAAACAATCTCAAGGTTCAGTCAGCCGAGGAGCTGGAGGCCCTGAGACTCAAGTATTTAAGCAAGAAAGGCGCCATCAATGACCTTATGGCCGATTTCCGTAACGTCCCCAATGAACAGAAACGTGAGATCGGACAGAAGCTCAACGAGCTCAAGAACCTTGCACAGGATAAGATCAACAGCCTTAAGGAGGCATTTGAGGCCAAGAAAGCCGTTGATGAGAAGCCTGACCTTACCCGTACCGCCTATCCCGTAGAACTCGGTACCCGCCACCCTCTGAACATTGTCAAGAATGAGATTATCGAAATATTCTCACGTCTTGGTTTCGTTCTGGCCGACGGTCCCGAAGTCGAAGATGACTGGCACGTATTCTCAGCCATGAACTTCGCCGAGGATCACCCCGCACGCGACATGCAGGACACTTTCTTTGTAGAGGCACATCCCGACATCATCCTGCGTACCCACACATCATCCGTTCAGAGCCGCGTAATGGAGGTTTCAGAGCCCCCTATCCGCATCATCTGCCCGGGTCGTGTTTACCGTAACGAGGCCATAAGTTATCGCGCACACTGTTTCTTCCACCAGGTTGAGGCCCTCTACGTTGACAAGAACGTAAGTTTCACAGACCTCAAGCAGGTACTGCTCTACTTTGCACAGCAGATGTTCGGTCCCGACACCAAGATCCGTCTGCGCCCCAGTTACTTCCCCTTCACAGAGCCTTCAGCTGAGATGGATATCAGCTGCAACATCTGCGGCGGCAAGGGTTGCCCCTTCTGCAAGGGTACCGGTTGGGTAGAGATCCTGGGGTGCGGTATGGTACATCCCAACGTGCTGGAACTGAACGGCATAAACAGCAAGGAATACACTGGTTTCGCTCTCGGTATGGGTATAGAGCGTATCACCAACCTCAAATACCAGGTCAAGGACCTGCGCATGTTCTCAGAGAACGACGTCCGCTTCCTCAAGGAGTTTGAGGCAGCCAACTGATAACACTTCCCTATGAAAAAGAGGGAACTATATGATTTATGCAGCCAGAGGCTGGCCAAGGAGTATCCCCACGCCGCCACCGAGCTGCATTTTTCATCTCCCTACGAACTGCTTGTAGCCGTCATGCTGTCAGCGCAGTGCACTGACAAGCGTGTCAACATGGTCACCCCGGCCCTGTTTGAGGCATTCCCCACCGTCCAGGACATGGCCGCAGCCACTCCTGAGCAGATATTTCCCTACGTAAAGAGCGTATCATATCCCAACGCCAAATCCGAGCATCTGGCTCAGATGGCCCGCATGGTATGCGACCGTTTTGACGGCAAAATACCTGATACAATGGAGGATATGGTAACCCTGCCCGGTGTAGGACGCAAGACCGCCAACGTAATGCTTGCAGTAGCCTTTGGAGGTCAGGCAATGCCTGTGGACACCCACGTCTTCCGTGTAAGCCACCGCATCGGCCTCGTACCCAAGCGCTGCACCACTCCGTTAAGCGTTGAAAAAGAGCTGGTTAAGTACTTTGAACAGAACCTCTTGTCCGATGCCCATCACTGGCTGATACTTCACGGCCGATATGTCTGTACCGCCCGCGCACCAAAATGCGCAAATTGCTGTCTTAATGACATCTGTAGCGGTATTAATAAATAATATTTTGTAATTTTGCGCTCAATTTCGCAGCACATGGAACAGAAAGACATATTTGAAAGCATCAGAGACGTAAAAAAGTCCTTGCAGAAAGCCGATAAGAACATTCCCAAGGTTGAGGAACGCTCCATAGACCGTGCCGAGATCAAAGAGGCCGTAAAGCTCTTCCGTCACGTCGTATTCGGCAACTATTTCGGTGCAGTGGACCTGTCAACATCACTCAGCCGCCTCTACACAATCCTGTCACATCAGATTGATTACATAGGCCGCATCTTTCATGAGCCCCTTCCATGTAGCGCCGAGGACATTGCACAGCAGTTCATTGAGAGCATACCGGAACTTCGCCGTCTGCTCGGAACCGATGTCAAGGCCATCTTTGACGGTGACCCCGCTGCCGTAAGCCACGAGGAGGTAATCCTGTGCTATCCTTCACTGGTAGCCATGATACACTACCGCATGGCTCACAGCCTTCTCAAGCTGGGTGTGCCTATCCTGCCCCGTATCATCACTGAACTTGCCCATTCACTCACCGGAATCGACATTCATCCGGGAGCACAGATCGGCGAGTATTTCAGCATAGACCACGGAACCGGCGTGGTTATCGGCGAAACTGCAATAATCGGCAATCATGTTCAACTCTATCAGGGAGTTACGCTTGGTGCCAAGAGCTTCAAGTTCGACGAGAACGGCAATCCCATCAACATCCCGCGTCACCCCATCATCGAGGACAATGTGGTCATATACTCCAACACCTCGGTTCTGGGCCGCATCACCATCGGCCACGATTCAATCATCGGCGGTAACGTATGGCTGACACTGGATCTGCCGCCCCACTCCAAGTTTTTTCAGAACAGAGAAAAGTAACATTAACCATTTAATAACTGATATTATGACAATTGACAAATTCAACTTTGCAGGAAAAAAGACTTTCGTGCGCGTTGACTTCAACGTTCCCGTTGATGAGAACTTCAACATCACCGATGATACCCGTATCGTCGCTGCTATGCCCACCCTGAAGAAGATCATCGCCGATGGCGGTCGTCTTATCATCGCTTCACACATGGGTCGTCCCAAGAAGAACCCGGATCCCAAGTACTCACTCAAGTACATTCTGAAGCATGTATCAGAGTGCCTTGGTGTTGACGTAAAGTTCGCTGAGGACTGCGCAAAGGCACAGGAGCAGGTTGCCGCTCTTAAAGACGGTGAGGCTCTGCTGCTTGAGAACGTTCGTTTCTACGCTGAGGAGGAAGGCAAACCCCGTGGCATTGAGAAGGAGGATCCCGCATACGATGCAGCCAAGAAGGAACTCAAGGCCGCTCAGAAGGAGTTCGCCAAGACTCTTGCTTCATACGCTGACGTTTATGTAAACGACGCATTCGGTACCGCTCACCGCAAGCACGCTACCACAGCTGTTATGGCTGACTTCTTCGACGCTGACCACAAGATGTTCGGCTACCTCATGGAGAAGGAGGTTGTAGCTGTTGAGAAGGTTCTGAACAACTCAGTTAAGCCTGTAACCGCTATCATCGGTGGTTCTAAGGTTTCTTCTAAGATCACCATCATCGAGAACCTGCTGCAGAAGGTTGATAACCTGGTTATCATCGGCGGTATGGCTTACACCTTCGTTCTGGCCAAGGGCGGTAAGGTTGGTAACTCACTCTGCGAGCCTGATCAGGTTGACGTTGCTCTGGCAGTTCTCAAGAAGGCCGAGGAGCTGGGCGTTAAGATCGTTCTGCCCGTTGACTGCCTTGCAGCCGATAACTTCGACAACAACGCCAACACTCAGGTTGTTGACAACAACAACGTACCCGACGGTTGGGAAGGTATGGATATAGGTCCTAAGTCAGCTGCTCTGATGGCTGGTGTAATCGAGTCATCAAAGACCATCCTTTGGAACGGTCCTGCCGGTGTATTCGAGTTCAGCAACTTCCAGGCCGGTACAAAGGCTATCGCTACCGCTGTTGCCAACGCAACTGCCAAGAACGGTGCTTTCTCACTCGTAGGTGGCGGTGACTCTGTAAGCGCTGTTAAGCAGTTCGGTTTTGCCGATAAGGTATCATACGTATCAACCGGTGGTGGTGCTCTTCTGGAGGCTATCGAGGGAAAAATCCTCCCGGGTATCGCTGCTATCAAGGGCTAATCCGAATATTTTTCGTATATTTGAAACCGCAGGGCATCCGTTCCTGCGGTTTCTTTTATTATGGGTGTTGAGGAAGATATAAAGAAGCGTGCGCAGCATATCAGGGAACTCCTGCTGAATGCACATCTAAAGGAGGCGTTGGAGCAGATCCAGGCCCAGATGTCAGGTGTGGCCGATTGGTCCGCATCGTCCCGTTTTGAGGACATAGACCGTTCCTACAGGTACATGCTGCAGTATTACAGCCAGGGTTCGCCCGATGAGCACCGCAACGAGGTTTACCGTCAGCTGGTACGCCGTGCCCTTCTGCTCAACGACGATGTGCTTCAGGCACGTCTGCAACCCGAATCCATGCTTCTCTACTACCAGCACCTTCGTTCACGTCTGTCCAGGACCGAGAACATTGAAGGCCTGCGCCTGGCTCTGGAATCCTTTGTAGAGCTTGGAGATGTAGAATCACACGAGCGCAACCTGGGACTCCTTTTCGACCTCATCTGGACCAACGGAGAATGGACTGTAGAAGATTCAGCATCACTGCTTGAACTCATTGATTCTCCGCTTGTTATGGAGGATGATTCAGCCCTTGCGATAAGTGCTGTGACACTCTCCCTGATGGAGCGTTTCGACCCCCTGAAATGCATCTTCCTGTGCCAGGCTGCCGAGAACCTGAGTACGGCCGTATCGGTCCGCGCCCTTACCGGACTGGCAGTCGCTTTAGGACGTTACAAGGACCTTATACCCTACTTCCCCGAGGTCACCAACCGCATCAGCCTGCTGCAGGACGTACCCGGCATCACCGAGCGTATGCTCAAGGTGCAGATGTCACTGCTGCTGTGCCGTGAGACCAAGGAGATTGACCGCCGCATGCGTGAGGAATTCATCCCCACAATGCTGCGTAACCCCAAATTGGGCGATCTGATGCGTGAGGAACTTGAACGTGACGACGTAAGCCCCGACTGGAACGAGTGGATAGAGAAACCTGAGATCAAGGACAAACTCATGCAGATGTCCGAACTCCAGATGGAGGGGGCCGATGTCTATATGAGCACCTTCTCCAACCTCAAGAACTACCCCTTCTTCCGCGAGATACACAACTGGTTCCGCATATTCAGCATGGACCAGCCCGATGTCCGCAAGGCCCTTGGAGACGATGCCCTGGCCTCTACAATCGGCAAATCAATGCTCGCCAGCGGCATATTCTGCAATTCTGACAAGTATTCCATAGCACTCACCTTCTCACAGATACCGCGTGAGCAGCGTGACCTGCTTACGGGACAGATAAATGAAGAGGCCCTTGAGGCCATGGATGAGAAAGCCACCAGCGCATCACCCCAGAATGTCACCGAGACCTTCTCGGCCCGTCAGTATGCCCATGACCTGTACCGTTTCTTCAACCTTTTCAGCCGCCGTCACGAGTTCCACAACCCCTTTGACGGCAATCTTAACCTGTTGACTGACAGTCCGGTATCACCGCTTCTCCAAACTGACGAATCGGAGCAGGCCATAGCCGCCTGGTTGCTTGGAAAGAACTATTATGACGAGGCCGTGCAGGCATTCCGCCTGATGGAATCCACCGCACACCCCTATTCCACCGATTACCGTTTCTATCAGCAGATGGGATACGCCCTGCAGCGCACACAGTCATATAAGGAGGCTCTCGAGGCCTACCACCGCGCCGACCTTATCCAGGCCGACAACAACTGGACTCTGCGCCACTCGGCCCAGTGTCTGCGCATATTGGGACAGCCCGAGCAGGCACTTGAGATGCTGCTTCAGGCCGAGAAACGAAGCGCCGACAACCTCTCGCTGCAGATACAGATAGGTGACTGCCTGGTTGACCTTAAGCGTTATGACGATGCCCTGACGCGTTTCTTCAAGGTGGATTACCTCAAGCCGGACTATCCCAAGGCATGGCGGGCCATCGGCTGGTGCGCCTTCCTAGCTGGCAGAACTGACAAATCCATAGAGTATTACGATAAACTGCTTAAAGGCAAACCCACTGCCAACGACTGCCTCAATGCCGGTCACGCATACTTTGTTGAGGGAAACATACAGCGCGCCGTCTCCCTGTACCGTCAGAGCCGCAGCATGATGGGCCCCGATGAGTTTGAGGCCGAATTCAACAAAGACCGCCGCATTCTGGCCTCCAAAGGCATTGCCGAGCAGGATTTCCCGCTGCTCTGGGACCTTATAGAATAACCAACAAACAATGCATATATGAGAAAAACTGCCCTTTTGTCCTTTACCTTGTCCATGCTCCTGTTGACAGCATGCAACAACACCCCGAAATCTACTCTCAGTTACGCCTACGACCCACAGATTGAGGATAACGTAGAGCGTACTCTCAAGAAAATGACCCTTGACGAGAAGATAGGCCAGATGCTTCAGCTGAACCTCCCTGTTATTGGTCATAACGACCGCACAGGCAAGTTTATCATAGATGAAGACAAACTTGAGGAGGTAATAGGCAAATACAAGGTAGGATCACTGCTCAACAACCCCCAGAGCATTCCTCCCACCCCCGATGAATGGTACGCAATCGTAAAGAGAGTTCAGGATAAGTCACTGGATGTCATGGGAATACCCTGCCTCATCGGACTTGACCAGAACCACGGCACCACCTATACCAGCGGCGGTACCCTGTTCCCCCAGAATATCAACATGGGCGCCACATTCAACCGTGAGGCCACTCAGGAGGCAGCCCGCATCACCGCGTATGAAACCCGCGCCAGCAATGTCCCCTGGACCTTCTGCCCCACACTTGACCTGAGCCGCAACCAACTCTGGTCACGCTGCTGGGAGAATTTCGGTGAGGATGCCTACGTGAACGCCGCCATGGCCCAGGCCGCCGTTATCGGATTCCAGGGAAATGACCCTAACCACGTTGACAACCGGCACATCTCAGTATCTCTGAAGCATTATATCGGCTACGGCGTACCCGTATCGGGCAAGGACCGCACACCTGCCGTAATCAGCCCGCTGGAACTGCGTGAGAAGTACTTTGCACCCTATCTGGCCGGTATCCGCGCCGGTGCCCTGAACATCATGGTCAACTCCGGAATGGTTAACGGTGTCATGACACACGCCAACCACGAACTCCTTACCGTATGGCTCAAGGAGCAGCTTGGCTGGGACGGAATGATCCTGACCGACTGGGCCGATATCGACAACCTCTACAACCGCGACAAGGTCGCCAAGGATAAGAAGGAAGCCATCAAGATGGCCATCAACGCCGGCATAGACATGTCCATGGACCCCTACAGCCTGCAGTTCTGCGATATCCTCAAGGAACTTGTCGAGGAGGGTTCAGTACCCATGAGCCGTATCGATGACGCCGTACGCCGCATACTGCGCATGAAATTCCGTCTGGGACTCTTCGGTACACCTTATACAGATCCCAAGGAATACACGGAGTTTGCCAGCGCCAAGCACGCTGACGTTGCCCTGCACGCAGCCGAGGAGAGCATGATACTGCTCAAGAACGACGGCACACTGCCCCTCAAAAAGGGCGCCAGGATACTGCTCACCGGCCCCAACGCCAACAGCATGCGCTGCCTTGACGGCGGCTGGAGCTACTCATGGCAGGGAGATATTGCCGATGTCTGCGCAGCCGGCTACAACACCATCTATGAAGCATTCGTAAACAAGTTCGGAGCCGATAACGTAATCCTTGAGCAGGGTGTACGCTATACCCGCGGTGCCACTTTCGAGGCCGAGGCCAAGCCCGAGATCGAGAAAGCCGTTGCCGCAGCCCGTAAGGCCGATGTCATCGTAGCGTGCATCGGCGAGAACTCATACTGCGAGACTCCCGGTAACATATCGGACCTGACGCTGTCAAAGAACCAGCGTGACCTGGTCAAGGCACTTGCTTCAACAGGCAAGCCTATCGTGCTGATACTCAACGAAGGACGTGCACGCATAATAGCCGATATCGAGCCTCTGGCAAACGCCATTACAGACATCATGCTGCCCGGCAACTACGGCGGTGACGCACTTGCCAACCTGATGGCCGGTGATGCCAATTTCAGTGGCCGTCTGCCGTTCACCTACCCCAAGGAGGTACATTCACTCATCACATATGACTACAAGCCTTGCCAGGAGGTCGACAAGATGCAGGGTGCCTACGACTACGACGCAGTGGTATCCGTACAGTGGCCCTTCGGCTATGGAAAGAGTTATACAACATTCAAATACTCAAATCTCAAGGTTGACAAGGCTCAGTTCACTTCAAATGACAAGCTGACCTTCACTGTTGATGTTCAGAACACAGGTTCTGTAGCCGGTAAGGAGAGCGTTCTGCTCTTCAGCAGTGACCTTGTAGCTAGTGTTTCGCCCGATGTCCGCCGCCTGCGTGACTTCACCAAGATCGAACTCGCTCCCGGTGAGAAAAAAAGCGTACAGTTGAGCATCGACGCCAGTGAACTGGCCTTTGTGGGAGCCGACGGCAAGTGGGTTCTTGAGGAGGGTGAGTTCCGCATCCAGATAGGCACCGAGACAGCAACAATCAACTGCACTGAGACACATAAATGGGATACTCCCAACATTATGTGAAATAATGCCCCGGCTACGTTTAACTTTTTCCTATTTTTGTAATCTAATAGAAAGGAAAATTAAATAACCAAATAACCAATTATCTAATATGACAGCCAATAGACTTTTCAAAAGTATCATGCTGCTCTTGGCATGTGCTTTGGTTCTGTCCACACAGAACGTTTCCGCTGCGAAGAAGGTCCAGGAGGGCCAGGTAAAAGCCTCACAGCGTTTTGTTCATAACTACGGTGGTCGCGGTAACCCCTATCTGCCCCTTTGGGAGCATGTACCCGACGGCGAGCCCAAGGTATTCGAGGATCCCGACCGTCCCGGACATTACCGTGCATATATCATCGGCTCACATGATGTAAGCGCAAACCGCTATTGCGGTCCCGATATCCGTATCTGGTCAGCTCCCGTTGAGAACCTGAACGAATGGCGTGATGACGGCCCGGTATTCACATTCCAGGCAGCCAACGGCCGTTGGGACGTTATGTACGCTCCTGATCTTGTTGAGGTTATCGAGAAGGATGCCAAGGGTAAGGACAAGAAGGTTTATTATCTCTATCCCCACAGCCGTGGTCCCCGTCGTGAGGCAATGGTCTGCAAGGGTGACCGCCCCGACGGCCCCTTCACTCCCCTGAACCTCGATGAGAACCAGGCAGCCATCGCAGGCAGCTGCATCGGCTTCGACCCCTCTGTATTCATTGAGAAGATTACCGATAAGGATGATCCCGACTATGCAAAGGGCTTCCGCGCATACGGATTCTGGGGCTTCCAGCACTCAACAGGTGCACAGTTGGACCAGGAGACCATGTACTCTGTACGTCCCGGCACAACTCCCGTTGATCCCCTGCTCCCCGCAAGTTCAAGCTACGGCCGTGTACGTGACCGTCAGGGAACGGTTTACACTGCTCTTGCCGAGGGTCAGAATCCCGGTGACTTCAACTTCTTCGAGGCATCTTCAATCCGTCAGGTCGGAAACAAGTATGTCATGATATTCTCAGGTTACTCAGGTCCTGACTACGGTCTGGGTTCAACCAACTCAGCTCTGCGTTACTGCTACGGCGATTCTCCTCTGGGTCCCTGGAAGAGCGGCGGTGTAGCTGTTGACTCACGTGGTCCTATCCTCAACGAGGACGGCACCAAGCTCATGACAGCAAACTTTGCTCACAACACCCACGGCAGTATCGAGCAGATCAACGGCCAGTGGTACATATTCTATCATCGTCCTCCCAGAGGCAACGGTAACGCCCGTCAGGCTATGGTTGCTCCTGTAAAGATCACATGGGATGAGAAACCCGTTTCAGAGGGCGGTAAGGTAGTCATCACAGGTTATGATCCCTATGCTCCCGATGAGGTTTGGACAGCCAAGGCTTCAAACGGTGACGAGTACACCGGCGCCGAGGTTACTTCCGAGGGCTTCAACATCTACGGTCTGCCTCCTTATGCTTACTATTCAGCCGGTTACGCTTGCGTATTCATGAACAAGGATGGTCGTCAGAACCCCAACTCACTGCAGGACAACTGGGATATCTGGAACAACGAGCAGGTTTGCAATGTTAACGCAGGTGATATCATCGGTTACAAATACTTCGGTCTGGGCGGTCTTAAGAAGGACAGCAAGGGTATCGAGGCATTTGACGGCACAACTTCAAAGCAGCACTCTTCATTCAACCTCTGGTTCAAGAGAACTGCCGGTGAGGGCGGTATCAACATCAAGGTTATGATGGACGGTCCTTGGAAGAACGATGTTTGGAACGGTAAGGAGATCGGTAAGATCAAGATCCCGTCATCATCACCCGTTGACAAGATCGAGAAGTACACCATCGACGTATCTGAGTTCGTTGATGATGTTCAGGGCAAGCACGCCATCTATCTGGTATTCGATGCAGCCATTGACGGTGCTCTGGGTGTATTCTACGGTTGCGGATTCAGCACCAAGACCACATCACTCAAGCGCCCCGTACCTCCCACTCTTAACGTAACCATCGGCGGTAAGGCCATCGAGCTTCCTGCTGAGCCCGTTCACTCAAATGACAACAACGGTTACACCGACAACACTCATTATGAGATGGACTACAAGCTGGAACCCGGTCAGAAGTCAAAGGTTTCTGTAGAGTGCCTCTGGTCAACAATGCAGTTCTGGGTAGAGCAGATCAAGGGTGATGAAGGCACCGCAGTCATCACAGCCGAGTACCTCTTCCCCGGTACCACCAGCAAGCAGACCAAGGTCTACAAGATCAACATCAGCAAGTAAAATATTGCATCCTTATTCAAAATAGGCCGAGCTATATACTCGGCCTATTTTATTTGTATTAAATAAATTTCATTATCTTTGTGCATAAACATTTAATCCTATTTCTGATTATGAGAAAATATTCATTGTTGCTTCTGGCACTTCTTTGTACCAGAATATCGGCCCAAGTTACTCTTGAGAGCCAAGGACTTTACCTGATTCCCGATAAGGACGAATACAAAGGCTATCATCAGCCCGAAGAATCCTCTTTTTATCTGGAGTACGGGCAGACTTACTATTTTCAGGCAGACAGTGACTATTATATCACCATTACAGGTGTAGAACTGCCGGACCTCAAAATAGCAGAGTCCGGAAATAGCGTATTCATGTTCTTTGACTGGGACGGTCTGCTCAAAAAATATAACATGAATCAGAATTCTGATTTTGCTCTGGCTGGCTGCGATTGCTTCAAAATAGCATCAGGTATCTATAGCGTTGAGGCGCTTGATCCTGAATATGTAGGTGATGCAGGTAATCTGAATTTCTGCTATCTGGGATCCATTGAGGACATTGGCGGTTTCTATAACGATATAAGCGTCAAGATGCGCTATACCACAAAAAAGTCCGTACAGAGAACAAGTACCTCCTATAGCAACGGTCCCTGGGTGTTCTCTTCAAGAAGCAGAACATATTATGAAACCGTAACGAGTCACGATGATATAATGGCTTCATCCAAACTGGCCAAGGTTCTTGGTTATGGCGATAACTACTATGCGTTTTTCATAGATAAACGTTGGAGTTCCGATGACGAGCTGACAGTAATGATGGGTGGAAACCGATATGAGTTTGACTGGAACGGGGCAGTGAACGGATGGGTTAACCGCGGTCAGTCTTATGTCACATTCAGCAGATGTAAGATTCCGGCTCATTCCGGTAATGTGATTATTGTGGTATATGATGCTGTAAACTTCAAGTATCATGTACAGACAATGACTTATTACGGCACAATGGGTGATTATATCACCTCTGTACGTTCTATAAAAGATTCTGAGTCATCAACTGACCAGACCTACTCCGTATCAGGTATTCCCGGAGCTACAAAAGGTTTGATTATCAGGGACGGAAAGAAATACTATCAGTTCTGATTCAATTAAAAAGAAAGAGAAAAGGCGCCGATTGGCGCCTTTCTTTTTTCGCGGAAGAAGAGGGATTCGAACCCCCGGACCCGTGAAGGTCAACGGTTTTCAAGACCGCCGCATTCGACCACTCTGCCATCCTTCCAAACCCGTCACGGATTTCTCTCCGTTTGAGCGGTGCAAAGGTGGATATTTTTTTTGGATTCAGCAAGCAGTATCCAACTTTTTTGATTTCTTTTGCACAAAAATATACCATTATTTATAGATATGGACAAGAATAAGGTACTGGACTTTATTAAGCATAAGGTTTTGGAGAGATTTGCTCTGGGTGCTGATGCGGCTTCTCAGGAGGAGGTTAACTCCAATATCCAGAAGGGAATCATGATTCGCGGCACTAATCTTTGGGTGCTGATATTCGCCATATTCATTGCTTCGCTTGGTCTTAACACCAACTCAACCGCCGTAATCATCGGCGCCATGCTTATATCCCCGTTGATGGGTCCTATCATCGGCATGGGTTATTCCATGGGTGTTTATGATTTCAAGCTGTTGAAGGAATCATTCCGTAACTTTGTGATAATGATTGTGGTAAGCTTGGCCACATCGGCCCTGTTCTTTACACTGCCGCTTATCACTACTACACAGAGCGAGCTTCTGGCCCGTACACAACCTACCACATATGATCTACTGATTGCGTTGTTTGGCGGTCTGGCCGGCATGGTTGCGCAGACCCGTAAGGAGCGTACAGGTACGGTCATTCCGGGTGTTGCCATTGCAACCGCTCTCATGCCCCCACTCTGCACCGTGGGTTACGGACTTGCCACACTGCAGTTCCGTTTCATGCTTGGAGCCCTCTATCTGTTCACTATCAACACCATTTTCATTGCCCTGGCATCCTTCCTGGTAACCAGAGTCATGAAATTCAAGATGATCGGTGAGATTGAGGAGCATCAGCTCAAGAAACTCAAGAACCTGATGATAATGGTTATCGTTCTGGTTACTCTGCCCAGCGTGCTGATAGCCGTTTCAATTATTCAGAGGTCATCATTTGAGGCCAATTACAAGAAGTTTGTCGATGAGGCTTTCAATTATGACAACACGTTTGTGGTAGAGTCAAACTGCCAATTCAATCCCGGCCGTAAGAAACAGTCAGTCATTGAGGTACGTCTGTTTGGTGAACCGCTCTCAGATAACGTGATCAACAATATCCGCGGCCAGATGTCAAGCGTTTACCATCTGCCAAACGCCGATCTGGTGGTACGTCAGTCCAGTCAGGAGGACGGCGGAATTGCCATCACGGCGCTCCAGAGCAACTACACCGAGATGCTCAACGAGAAAAACCGCCAGATTTCATACCTGCAAGAGCGTCTGGCTTCAATCGGTATGGCCGATACGCTGGCAGTGAGCAGCATGTCACGTGAACTGGGCGTATTTGTACCCGATATCAGCGATATGTCCATGCAGCGCCATATTTCATACGATATAAACGGCGCAGCAACCGATACAACCTACATCTGCATCATCTCGTTCCGCGATGACCTGGAGGCTGAACCGGACATGGACCTTATCAAGCACTGGCTCACCAACCGTACCGGTGCAAGCAACATTCAGATTCTTATAAAGTAAGATGATATACCCTGACAACTTTGAACATAAGACCGGTTTCGATGAGATAAGGCAGATGCTTGCTGACCGCTGCATTTGCCCGCTTGGAGTGCAGATGGTTGACGAGATGCAGTTCCAGACCGATTTTGCACCCATTGAGAAAGCCCTCGACCAGACAATGGAGTTCGTCAGGATACTAACCGAGGGCAAATCATTCCCCGATCAGAACTACCATGACCTGCGCGAGGCCCTGGCTCGCATCAAAGTGGTAGGTACAATGCTTGATGAGGCCGAGCTTTTAGGCCTGTGGCGCTCTCTTGAGACCATCAGCGGCATTGTCGAGTTCCTCTCCAAGGAAGAGAATCAGGGACTCTACCCCAACCTTACCGAACTGGCCCAGAGCGTAGCCGTATTCCCCTCAATCACTCAGGGAATCGCCCGCATACTCACCAAATTCGGCAAGCTCAAGGACAACGCAAGCCCCGAGCTGTACCGCATCCGCATGGACCTGACCAATACGTCATTCAGCATATCACGTATCCTGGGAAACATCCTCAAGCAGGCTCAGAGTGACGGTCTGGTTGACAAGGATGCCGCTCCAACCATGCGTGACGGCCGATTGGTATTGCCCGTAGCACCCGGTCTGAAGCGTAAGATCCGCGGTATCGTACATGACGAGTCGGCATCGGGCAAAACCGTATTCATCGAACCCGAGGAGGTTGTCGAGGCAAACAACCGCATTCGCGAACTTGAGGCCGATGAACGCCGCGAAGTCACCCGCATCCTGATTGCATTCACAGACAGCATACGCCCCGACATACCCTCAATCCTTGAATCATACGCCTTCATGGCACAGATAGACTTTATCCGCGCCAAGGCACGTCTGGCAATTGATTTTGACGGTTGCAAGCCCATTATGGAGCACAAGACCGTGGTTGACTGGGTACAGGCCGTGCATCCGCTGCTCAAACAGTCACTTGCCAAGCACGACAAGACAGTCGTTCCGCTTGACATCGACCTGGATTCCAAGAACAGCATACTGCTCATATCGGGCCCCAATGCCGGCGGTAAGTCAGTCTGCCTCAAGACCGTAGGCCTGCTGCAGTACATGCTGCAGTGCGGAATTCCCGTACCCATGCGCCCCAACAGCCACGCAGGCATATTCAAGAGCATCTTCATTGACATAGGCGACGAGCAGAGCATTGACGATGACCTGTCAACCTACTCCAGCCACCTGCTCAACATGAAGAACATGATGAAGTATGCCGATAACCGCAGCCTGATACTAATTGACGAGTTCGGAAGCGGTACCGAGCCCAATATCGGCGGCGCCATTGCAGAATCCGTGCTGATGCGATTCAACCGTAACCGCGTATTCGGCATCATAACCACACACTATCAGAACCTCAAGCATTACGCCGATGGCAATGAGGGTATCCGCAACGGTGCCATGCTCTATGACCGCCACCTGATGCAACCCCTTTATATTCTGCAGATTGGCAATCCCGGCAGCTCATTCGCCGTTGAGATTGCCCGCAAGATAGGTCTGCCTGAGGATGTCATTGAGGACGCCACGCAGATTGTAGGCCGCGATTACGTCAATGCCGACAAATACCTCCAGGACATCGTGCGTGACAAGCGTTACTGGGAAAACAAGCGCCAGAACGTGCATCAACTTGAAAAACAGCTTGATCAGCAGATAGAACAGCACCGTCAGGAGCTTGAATCACTGCAGAAAGAGCGCAAATCAATCATACGTGAGGCCCGCGAGAAGGCAGATCAGCTTATCCAGGACTCCAACGCCATGATTGAGAACACCATACGCACCATCAAGGAGGCCCAGGCCGATAAGGAACTCACCCGTCTGGCACGTCAGGAACTCACTGATTTCAAGGAGACTATCGATGACCGCCAGGCCAACTCTGAGGACGAACTCAAGATACAGCGCAAGATGGAGCGCATCCGCCAGAGCCAGGAACGCCGCCAGCAGCGCAAACTCGACAAGATTAAGGAGCGCGGTCGTGAATCGGCCCCCTCTACCCCTGCCGATAAGCCTCTGAATATCCCTGCGTCCACTCTCAAGCGCACATTCAAGGTCGGTGACACCGTACGCTTGAACGGTCAGACACAGGTCGGTGAGGTTATATCGGTCAACAAGAATGATATCACGGTCGCTTTCGGCCAGATAACCAGCATAGTAAAAGCCAACCGTCTGGAGCCCGCCGAGCCCGTAAAGGTTCAGGAGGTACGCACCGCCACATATGTCAGCAAGCAGACCCACGATGACATCTACAACCGCAAACTGGCGTTCAAGCCCGATATCGATGTCCGCGGAATGCGCGGTGACGAGGCCATCCAGGCCGTAATGCACTTCATCGACGACGCCACGCTCATAGGAATGAGCCGCGTCCGCATCCTCCACGGCACAGGAAACGGAATCCTCCGCAACCTGATCCGTCAATACCTCCACACCGTTCCCGCCGTCAAGGATTATCACGACGAGCATATACAGTTCGGCGGACATGGAATTACTGTTGTAGATTTAGGGTAACAATGGGGACGGTTCTCTTTGGCAAGTGGATAAGTTAGCTATAATCGCATACAAAAGCACTTGCCAAAGAGAACCGTCCCCATTGTCACCCGCTCACCGTGGAGCAGTATCACTCGAGGGAGTGTAATAATTCTATTTCTTGGGCCCAGAGGGTTTCGTCTGGGGTTTCCAGGATGAGGGGGATGTCGTCAAGATTGGGGTCCTTCATTATTTTCTTGAAGAAATCAAGACCTAGGAAGCCTTGGCCTATTGAGTCGTGGCGATCTACGCGTGAACCAAGTTCTTTCTTGCTGTCGTTCAAATGAATGGCACGCAGGTAATTGTAACCAATTTCATTGTCAAACTCTTCCCAGACGCTCTCATAGGCGTTTTTGAGGTCATAACCAGCCGTAAATGTATGACATGTGTCTATGCACACTCCCACGCGGGATTTATCGGCCACACCGTCTATTATGCGCTTGATATGCCAGAATGCAAAACCCATGTTTGAGCCTTGTCCTGCAGTATTCTCAATGACTGCAGTCACACCTTTGGTCTTTTCAAGCGTAATATTTATGCTCTCTGCAATCCGATCCAAGCATTCCTCGGGAGTAATCTGCTTGAGATGGCTGCCGGGATGGAAGTTGAGCATGGTCAGACCAAGCTGCTCACAACGCTGCATTTCGTCAAGGAATGAGGCACGTGATTTCTCCAGTCCCTCGGCATCAGGACTGCCTAAATTGATCAGGTAGCTGTCGTGGGGAAGGATATATTTGGACTCAATTCCAGACTTTAATACCTCAACCTTAAATTTCTCTATTTCAGTTTGTTGCAGAGGTGTGCTAAACCACTGGCGCTGGTTCTTTGTGAACAGGGCAAAAGCCGATGCGCCTACTGACATTGCATTGATGGGAGCGTTGAATACACCTCCTGAAGCTGATACGTGTGGTCCTATTTTTTTCATATTTCAGTTATTAATTATCCTTTTGTGATGTGTCCCCAGTGTCACCAAAAGTAGCCAAAGAGAACCGTCCCCAATGGATTATTTGCCCGATTCGTCTGCCTCCAACTGGCGGATGTACTCGGTGGGGCTGACGCCGTAGTATTGCTTGAAGGTGGTGGAGAAGTGAGTTTGGGAGGCGAAACCTACGCTGTAGGCTATTTGCGATACGTTTACGCGCTTCTCCTTGAGGAGCTTCATAGCCTGCTGCATACGGATGTTCTGCATGAAACGGGCGGCTGAGAAGCCTGTCAGTTCCTTGAGCTTGCGGTGCAGCTGCGTGCGGCTCATACCTACCTCATCGACCATCTGGGTGATGTTGAAGTCGCTGTTCGAGATATTGGCGTTCACAATCTCCATGACACGCTTCATGAACTGCTCATCGCTTGACTCGAACTGTATCTCAGCCACGTTGGATGACTGCTCCTGCTGGCCCGAGTACTTACCCTTAACAATCAGACGGTTGCTGATAAGATTAGACATAAGTGACTTAAGCTCACTCATATAGAACGGCTTGGGCAGGTAACTGTCGGCACCGGTATCCAGACCCAGCATACGGTCCTGCAGTTTGTTCTTACCCGAAAGCATGATAACCGGAATGTGACTGACCAGCGAGTTGCCCTTAAGAGCCTTAACCAACTGAATACCATCCATTTCCGGCATCACAACATCGGTAATGATAAGGTCTGGCATCTGCGATACGGCGTACTTGAGACCCTCCTTACCGTTGCGCGCGGTAATAATGCGGTAGTTATGCTTAAGGCTGTCAGACAGATAATCCAGCATAGAATCATCATCATCCACCAGCAGCACCTTGACGTTGCTCTTGATATGGTTCCTATCCTCGGGCACGTCATAATCCAGGCTTGCGCGGTTACGCTCCAGCTGAGGACGTGCAATCTGATCAGTATCCACAATATCCTCAGGCGCGATATGGCTGTTGCCAAGCGGCAGACGGAATGAGAACACGCTTCCCGACTGACCGTCCTTGCGGTTATCGGCCTTGATGGTACCGTGGTGCATGCGAACAAGCATCTGGCTGTAATTCAGGCCGATACCCATACCCATGGTAACCGATGTCAACTTGTTGTCAGCCCTGTAGAAACGCTGGAAAATGCGCTCAATGTCATCCTTGTCCAGGCCGATACCCGTATCTGAGATTGAAATCTCCACATAGTTATGAAGAGGTCCCTTCTCGCTGTCATCGGTCCCTACCTCAACGCTCATCTCGATCTTTCCGCCGTCATTGGTGTACTTGAAAGCGTTTGAGAGCAGGTTCATCATAACCTTGTCAATGCTGTCACGGTCAATCCAGACAGTCTGCTCAGCCATTGAATGGTTGAATGTGAAGTCGATATTGCGCTTCTCGGCCGTCTGAGTGTAGAGTTCGAACGGTCCCATCAGGAAGTTAATCAGGTCAGTCTCGGCAAAATGCAGCTGCATCTGACCCTCATCGAACTTACGCATATCCAGCAGCTGGTTAATCAGCGACAGGATTCTGGTCGAACTCTTGTGCATCTGACGCAGGTTGCTCTGCACATCGGCCGGGATTGAACTGTTCTGCAGCATATCCTCGAGCGGCGAAATCACCATCGTCATAGGAGCGCAGATCTCATGGGCCACATTGATGAATGACTGGAACTTAGCCTCATCCATCTCCCTCTGACGGGTTCTGCGGCGCATTCTGAAGATAACCATCAGGAACGCCAGCATCAGCAGGATATACACCACCATCGCGATCGATGAAGCATACCAAGGCGCTTCAATCTTGATTATGTAAGTCCTTGGCAATGAGACGATATCGTTCAGGCGGGCCCTAACAGAGAGTGTGTATCGGCCGTAACCCAGCTGCGAGAAACTGAAACGGTTCTGACCGGCCGGGTTGCTAACCCACTCGCCTCCGCCGGGGGTCATGGAGTATTCGTAGATAAGACTCTGCTCGTCACCGTAGTTCAACGAACTGAACTCCAGCGTGAAAGAGTTGTCACGGTAAGCCAGTCTGAACTGGTCCGATACCGCCAGCGGCTTCTCAGAAATTGGTTTGCCGCCGGATAATGCACCGGATGTTATCAATTCACCGTTCAGGTAGAATCCCGTCAGAACCACCTTGTTGACAGATGATTCAGTGAAAATCCTATAGGGATAGAATGCGGTAATACCCGTATTGCTTGCAAAATACGCCCTGTCGTCCATGACAGAGAAGGCCGATACGCCATTAAACGCCTTCTCCTCGGTATAGAATCGGCTTATCTCAAAATCATCGGGGTTAATGCGGTTTATGCCGCCCGGGGTCGATACCCAAATGTAGCCTTCGCTATCCTTAACCATGCTGCGCACATCGTTGCTGGATAGGCCGCGGGCGGTATTCAGAGTGGTTGCCACACCATTGGTCATGTTGTAAACAATCACGCCTTTGGTGGTGCCGAACCAGATAATGCCCTCCCTCTCCTCAAGGATGCATGTACAGCCCGATGTTCCCATTGCCTCAACCAGTTTGTCGTTGTCGATGAACTCGCTGCGGTCAATGTCAAAGCAGTCTGCACCGTTGTCATGACCTATCCAGAGCCTGTTCCAACTGTCCACCATCATAATGTGGATCCAGTCATTGTTCAGTGAACGGCCCTTACGGCTGCTCTTTGCGAAATCACCGTACACCTCGGTCTTCATGTCCACGGGGTTCAGACGGCTGAAACCGGTACCAAGTTCTGAATAGTAGATACGTCCTTTACTGTCCTCGGCAATGGATGAAACGTTTGAATACTCATTGGAAATAACCATATCCAGACGACAGTTTTGAGTATTCAGTATTCCAAGACCCATGTTAGGACATCCTGCCCATATCCTGTTACGGCTGTCACGGAACAGGCAACTGATGAAAGGTGTGTTCCATCCTATCCTCAGAACCTGACCCGTACTTGACATGCAGGTAACGCTGTTATTGTTATAGCCTATCCACAGACGGTTATCGGAATCAACAACCATAGCTGTCACAGTACCGGAAATATCTTCCTCATAATTGGAGAACTTCCAATAGTCAAACTCGTTGCGGTCCTTAGTCACCAGAATCAGGTCCGACAGGAAACAGCCGATCCATCTGTTACCTGCACGGTCCAGGTACATTGCACTCACATCCAGTCTTTCAAGGCTTCGGTCGGACGGTTTAATGTCATACTGCTCAAGTTTTCCGTCATCATTCAGATACAGAAGGCCCTTTCCTCGCAGCGATACCTTTAGACCCTCACGGTCAATGAATGAATGGGTTATCTCCCAGATACCCTCCTCGGGTGTTATACGTGTCAGGCGTCTTCTTGAAGTGCTCCACATGTACAGATGACTGTGATTGCTTATGAAAATGTCACCGTCTTCATTCATGTTCACGCCAGTGATATCACCTGTAATGACATCCGTACTGAATTCCGTAATCTTGTCATTATGAGGATCATACAACAGTATACCTGTAGCGGTTCCAATCCAGATGGTACCTTCCCTGTCCTCGACAAAACCCCTGAATATTCCCTGTGCCGGCGCGTAGTTGTTCAGGCTGACAATACCGTTCATCTGAACCGGATTCTGCGGATCTACCCAGTAGAGACCGTCTCCGGGGGCCGCAATCCATATCCTGCCGTCGCTCAGCTTGGTAATCTGCTGGATGTATGGCAGCCTGTCTCCAGGAAACAAAACCGTATGGAAACTCTTTTCACTGGGTTTCAGATACTGTATGCCATGGTTGGTACCTATCCATAATGTTCCATCCTCATCAGTGTAAAGACTGCGGATGTAGTTACTCATCAATGACAGCGAATCATTGTTGTCATGAAAGAATTTCTGGAAATTGTAACCGTCATAGCGGTTCAGACCGTTCTCCGTACCAATCCAAATAAAACCCGAATTATCCTCACAGATAGCCTGGAAGCGGTTGTTTGACAACTGTCCCATCGAGTAGCGGTACGTCCTTTGTGCATTGACAGGAAGAAAGAACAATCCTGCAAGAAGAGCAATTATTGGCTTACGCATTTATATAAACAGACTGTAGTTTAGTAATTGTTCCAAAGGTATCATTAATTAGTATATGTTCCAAACCTTAAGTGTATCAATGGAACAAATCTTAATGTATATGACAAACACGCCCGGTTTATAACAAGCGTCAGGTATATTTAGTATCTTTACCGCATCGAAAGAAGACTACGTAAACACTAAAATAACCAATTATGAAACTTAAATCCTTCATTCTGACCGCCGTCATGACGGCATTCGTTTTGACACCCGCCAACGCAGGCAAGCATTGGGTAGCAACATGGGCAACAGCCGAGCAGGTTGTAGAACCGCATAACTGCCCCCCTGCCCCCGGTCTGCAGAACAACTCAATCCGTCAGATAGTCCAGACATCCATCAGCGGTAAGGAGGTCAGAGTAAAGTTCTCAAATGAATTCAGCCAGGGTCCTGTAACCATCAACGCTGCAGAGATTGCACATGCAGCCACAGCAGGCGCCAGCAGCGACATCGTAGCCGGAACAGAGGTATCACTCACATTCAACGGCAGCAAGTCAGTAACAATCCAGCCGGGTCAGCTTGTAACATCAGATCCCGTCAAGTTCCCCATGGCAAACCGTCAGAATGTGGCCATCACAATGCATCTGGGCGAGGCTTCATCAACCAGCGTAACCGGTCACCCCGGTTCACGTACCGACTCATATCTCATTGAAGGTCAGGGTTCAGACTTTACAAACGCAGTCAAGACCGCTCACTGGTACATCATCAACGCCATTGAGATCAAGGCCGAGAAGAAAGCCCGCGCAATCGTCGTTCTGGGCAACTCCATCACCGATGGCCGCGGATCAACCACCAACGAGCAGAACCGCTGGACCGATAACCTGTCACGCCGTCTGCTTGCCAATAAGAAAACCAGCCGCGTATCAGTCCTTAACATGGGTCTGGGTGGCAACTGCGTACTCCAGGGCGGCCTTGGACCGACCGGTAAGAGCCGTTATCCGCGTGACCTCTTCCAGCAGGAGGGCGTCAAGTACATCATCCTCTTTGAGGGTGTGAATGACCTTGGCGGACGCGGTGATGCCACAGCAAAGGCAACTCAGATTGAGGAGGTTTACAAGCAGATCATTGCCGAGGCTCACGAGCGCGGAATCAAAGTTTACGGTGCTCCTGTAATGCAGTTCAAGGGTAACAACTACTATAGCGAGAACCACGAGGCAGGCCGTCAGCAGCTCAACCAGTGGATCCGTACAAGCGGTTACTTTGACGGAGTCATCGACTTTGATGCCGCCATGGGTAACCCCGAAGATCCCGCACAGCTCAATCCCAAGTACCTCTTCGAGAACGACTACCTCCACCCCAATGCCGAGGGATACGTGCAGATGGGAAACTGCATCGACCTCAACCTCTTCGAGAAGTAAGCCATTGGGGACGGTTCTCTTTGGCACTATTTTATGACACTTAAGCCATTGGGGACGGTTCTCTTTGGCACTATTTTATGACACTTGGGGACGGATCTCTATTGGCAGGGAAATAATGCCAAAGAGAAGGTTTAGCTCGACGAAGTCAACCGTCCCCAAGTGGCTTACGCTCACCTGGGAACTTTTGTACAACCATTTAACTTTCTGCTATTCTAACGCTATTTAAATTGAAAAAAACAGCGTTATGAAAGCAAGAAAAATATTTCCATTACTTGTACTATTATCTTCAAGTTGTTTTGCGCAGTTCCCAGGTGGCGGATTCGGAGGTGGTTTTCCGGGTGGTTTTGGGGGTAGATTTCCTTTTGATCCTCAGGAGGAGGGCGGTCAGATGCCGGGATTTCCTGGCGGTGGCGGCTTTGGCGGCGGATTCGGCGGCGGTTTTATGATGGGAACGGAGTATGATCCTACTAGTAGTCGTAATGATGTGGATTTTACTTCTTCAGACCTGCCTATCGTAATCATCCAGACCGAGAACAAGACACTTACCAACCGTGAAAAGACAGGTGCCACGATGAAAGTCATCGACAACGGCAAAAAGCGCAATAAAGTGACTGATCCCGCCAACGGATATGACGGGAACATCAAGATCAAGCTTCGCGGAAATTCATCGTTATTCTTTGACCAGAAGCGTTTTACGTTCGAGACCGTAACCCCCGAGGGCAAGGCAAACAACGTAGAACTCCTAGGCATGCCGGCCGATAACGACTGGGTGCTGCTGGCCCCCTACAACGACATCTCCATGATGCGTGACGTCTTTGCCTTCGACATGTGGAACAACATGGGCCACTGGGCACCCCGCACACGCTACTGCGAGGTCGTCATGAACGGCAAGTACATCGGCGTCTATATACTCTGCGAAAAAATCAAACGCGCTGAGAACCGCATCAACATCTCCAAACTCAAAAAGACCGATATTGAAGGCCTAGACCTGACCGGCGGCTACATCGTACGCATCGATCCGCCTGATGAAGGTGAGAAATCCTTCCAGTCCGAAGTTCCCGGCCTTATCTCAAACGGCGGATTCGGAGGCTTCGGCGGCGGTATGGGCGGCTTTGGAGGCGGCATGGGCGGTTTCGGAGGAGGCCGGGCCACAGTAACCTGGAGTTACTTCTACCCCAAGTCCGATAAGCTCACACCCGAGCAGGAAAAATACATCAGCGATTACATCAAAACCACCGAGAAGGTCATTCAGAGCGATAATTTCGCTGATCCCAAGGAGGGTTACGCCAAATACATCGACGTAGAGTCATTCGTGGATTACCTTATCCATACCGAACTGAGCCTCAACGCCGACGGTCTGAAGCGCAGCACCTACTTCTATAAGGAGAAGCAGAACGCTGACGGCACAGGCGGCAAACTCCACGCAGGAACCGTCTGGGACTACAATCTGGCATACGGCAACTGCAACTTTGCAAACGCCAACAACCTGGAGGCCTGGGTATATAACGGCAGTGAGACCAACCCCACCCCCGCAATGTGGAAACGCCTCATGGAGGATCCCGCATTCGTGGCAAAGGTCAAGGCCCGCTGGCAGGAACTGCGCAAGGGTTACCTGAGCGACGCAAATATCGACAAGTTCATCGATGAGCATGCAGCCGTCCTCAAGGAGGCTCAGGCCCGTCAGTACGCCAAATATCCTGACCTGCTGGTTCCCAAATCCAACAATCAGCAGAACGGCCAGCGCGGCGGTGGATTCGGAGGCGGATTCGGTGGCGGCTTTGGCGGAGGATTCCCCGGCGGAGGCGGCTTTGGAGGCGGTTTCGGCGGCGGAAACGCAGCCGGTATGTTCTCGGCCTACTCGGTAGCCAGTTACGATGAAGAGATCACTGTTATCAAAAAGTGGTTCCACGACCGCATAGCATTCCTCGATAAGAATTGGAAGTGATTAAACCTTTTGCGCTTTTTCCGGTCAAAGAAATGATCCTTTGATTTACAACCGTTATGCGCATCAAGAAATTCCTCTCACTGATAATTGTCGCAATGCTCTCAATCACTGCTGTGGCACAGCCTGGCGGCGGTGGCGGCGGCTTTGGAGGTGGCGGCGGCTTCGGCGGCAGTATGGGCGGCGGAGGCGGAATGCGCGGTGGCGGAGGTGGCTTCCAGGGCGGAGGCGGCCAACGCGGCGGCGGAGGTTTCCAAGGCGGTGGCGGTGCCCGTGGCGGTTGGGGCGGATTTGCAACCATCAATGACAGCACCGAGATTGAAAGATTCAGCGGCAGCCTCACATTCGTTGAGGGCCGAGGCGCAGGCAATGCCATCCGTGAAGATGACCTCAAGCAACTCCTGGATTCCATTCAGTTCCAGAGATATGAGGTTGCCAACCGCAAGTTCATCAAGGGCGACAACAAGGAAAGCATCGGCGTAATGTGCGGAATACCCACCGCAATCCTCACGCTGATTGCCGTAACCCACTACAGTTCCGATGATCCTGAACTGTCGAGGAAACTCTACATAATATCAGGCGCATTGGCCGTACCCACAATAACCTTCTACACGTGGGGCCGACTCCAGAAAGGCAAAGCAAAACGTACTCTGGAGAATATAGCCGATGAATACAACAAAGAACTGCCATTCAAAAAGGCAGCCAAACTCCTTCAGTTTGAGTTTGAACCCACGGTCTTTCTAGACAAGCAAAACAATACTTCATTCGGAGCGTCAGTCAATCTAACCTTCTGAGTATCCGAAAAAAGAAAGGCGGGAATCAAATCCCGCCTTTCTTCATTATTATTCTCTCACATATGGAGATTCCGGCATGAACAGGTAACTCTTTATGTAGCCGCCCGCATCAATCACCACCTTCTCAAATACCGTACCCGGCTCAATGGGTCGGAATGTGATTGTATGCTCACCCTTGGCAGCCTTGCCCAGCTCTACGCGGTCATCCTTTACGCGTGTTGCAACTGTGGGATAGTATACTGAGTAGATGTTACGCTGATCCTCGTTCAGACGCTCGTTGAACACAACCTCAACCTCAGGACCGCCGTCCAGGCTTACCATGTAGCGGTGACCCTCCAGACGGTAGAATGTCAGTGTGGCGTTCACAGCGACAACTGCAGACAGATTCTCGACATCCTCGGTCAGGTTGAACTTGTAAGTCATTGTAGCGCCGTCTGTAGGCTGGCTGTAAGGCATCAAAGCCACACCTGAGAGTGTACGGCCCATGTAAGGAATTGTAGTCCACTTTGCAGAACCTGCGTTAACAGCGGTCTGAGCGTAGAAGTGCTCTGCCTCCATAGCAACAACGCCGTTCTTCTCAGTGAATACATATCCGCCAACCTTGTCCCCTACCTCAACGCGTGAAACTCTCGGCTGTGTATCGGCACGGAAATTATCGTTCCATGATGTGTAGCCGATGTGCTTCTGGATCATCATGCCGTTCCACTTGCCGCCGGCCATCTCCTTGTTATAATATGCGCAGAGCTCGGCGTCACGCTGGAAATCACGCTCGCAACGCTCAGCCCAGTAGTTTGCAGCGGGATCGTTGTTGCGTGCCAGTTTCTGGTTCATAGCCTGGCTGTAGTACATGTCGTAGATGTTGCCCATTGCCTGTACGGGGAACAGGATAATCTGCTGATATGCATCGCGATACTCGGGTTTCAGAC
Organism: Bacteroidaceae bacterium; assembly: GCA_017557635.1. GTDB lineage: Bacteria > Bacteroidota > Bacteroidia > Bacteroidales > Bacteroidaceae > Colenecus. The sequence continues at coordinate 87,617 of JAFYYH010000022.1, forward strand.
GCAGATACTGACGCAGTGCCTCAGCCTCCAGACGTGCGTAATCGTCGCAAACCTGCTCAAACTCACCGGTCTCAAGAGTGTAGTACTGACGAGCGTCAAGCATCTCGGCACTTATGCGGCCGTTATACTTGCAGCACAGGTTCAGAATACGTGCAGCCTCCTTAGCCTCCTCCTCACCAAAGAACTCAAGGCAGAAGTCATAAGTGTGATCCAGCAGGTTGTCAACAGTGAATGATGTGGGGTTCCATGCCATATCCAGGAACAGGGTTATAGGATATTCCATAGGCTTAAGGTCACCTACGTTGAGCACCCAGATCTTATCTACACCGTAATCATATGTAAGCTGCATCTGCTCCCAGAGGTGCTGTATCGGAGTGATGTTCAGCCACTTTGAGTTACGTGGAGCACCCACATAGTCAACGTGGTAGTACATACCCCAGCCGCCCTTGCGCTTACGCTCCTCGGCATTGGGAAGACGGCGTATGTCGCCCCAGTTGTCATCGGACAGAAGGATGATTACATCGTCAGGCACGCGCAGGCCCTTGTTGTAATAGGTTTGAACCTCCTTGTAGAGTGCCCAAACCTGCGGACGCTTCTCGGCGGGCTTGCCGGTAACCTCCTTGATTATCTGGCGCTGGTCGGCGAACAGGCCCTCCAGCATCTTCATGTTGTCCTCATCGCTTCCGCGAAGCTCGGCGTCACCGTCACCGCGCATACCGATGGTAATCAGATCTTCGGTATCTTTGGCGCGCTCAATACCCTCACGGAAGAAACGCTTCAGCTCATCCTTGTTCACATTGTAGTCCCACTGACCGCCGTAAGCCCTGGGATTGCGAGCCCATTCCTGATGGTTACGGGCCATCGGCTCATGGTGGCTTGTACCCATGATCACACCCATCTCATTGGCAGTCTTTGAGTTCTCGGGATCATCGGCATAGAAAGCCCAGCCCCACATTGCGGGCCACATGAAGTTACCGCGCAGACGCAGGATCAGTTCAAAGCAGCATGCATAGAACTCATGTCCGCCGCGCTGTGTTCCGAATGTATTCCTTACCCATGTTGTCAGACACGGATCCTCATCATTCAGGAAAATGCCGCGGTAGGTAACTGCAGGCTCACCTGCGGTATATGTACCCTTGACAAGAGATACATTATCCTTGTGCTCGATTGGAACATCGGCCCAATAGTACCAGGGAGATACGCCAATCTGCTCGGACAACTCGTAAATACCGTAAATGGCACCGCGCATATCGCTACCGGCAATCACCAAAGCCTCATCGATGCCCTTCAACGGATTGCTTACAACAGTCATGATATACTTCTCACGCTTGCCCTGAAGTTCCTTCTTGTCAATCTTCTTGGCCTTGATAATCTGTGAGATATACTTGCTGTCAATAGTACCCACAATCACGGGTTTACCCTGACCCGGCTCATAAACAATCTGAGCCTCCTGCCCTGCTACGGCCTTAAAATCCTTCTGCAGAGCCTTCAGAGCAATCTGAACACCGCTCTTGTCGGCCTCATCGGCCAGAATCTGAACCGGCTTACCGTTCTCAATGAGCGTGAACCTGTCGGCCGATAACTCATCAAATGAAATTCCCTTATTGTCAGCAGCAAATGCTGAAACAAAACCAAGCGCCACCGCGCCAAGGACCATTAATACTTTTCTCATAATTATATTTGGTTGAATTGATTGCTATACGTTACAAAGATAATCATTTATCTTATCAGAATCACCCTGCCCTCGTGGATGTACAAGCCCTTTCCTGAAGGTGCTTCCAGTAACTGGCGGCCGTCGATGGTGAACCATCCGCCGTCATTTGACGGGGATTCATTGACGGGAGCGATGCCGGTAAAGGTGTTCTGGAACTTGAACTGGGCCATACCCTTTATTACAGCCATCTCAGTCATCGGTTTGTTCATGAGCAGCGTGCTGTCCTTGTTCAGGTTGAAGAGTTCGGCTGCAGGGGTTGAGGTGTTGGTCAGGCTGTTGTTGCCGTTGTTGGGATACGCCCAGCCGCTCTGGTTTGTACCGGATACAGTCGGTTTGTTGTTTGCCGGGATAATCAGGTAATGCTGACCGTTTGAGGTATTGGGCTGACCGTATTTGAACACAGTCTCGTCATAATCAACATGGAATACCACAATGCCGCTGCCCGGAAGTTTCTCATCCCATCCGGCCTTCTGCCTGTTCTCAACCATGTAATACTCATCGGCCTTACCTTCATTGCGGATAATGTACGCTACGGGTTGGGTAATGAGTGAAGGCAGACCCATAACTGTCTGTGACCTATTGAGTTCAACGGGTGTCAGCCATCCCATGAAAGCACGCTCGAATGCTGAATAACCGCATGGACGGAAGCCGTTTCCGTTGTATAAACCGTTGTCCATAAGGTCCCATGAGCCCACATATTTGGTGGATCCTTCATAAAAATCAGGAAGGCCCAAGCAGTGGCTGAACTCGTGACACAGAGTTCCGAAAGAGCCGTAAGTGCCCCTGCCGTCCAACTCCTGAACGCAGCAGTGAGAATCAATAAGATAATCCTTACCACCGCTGCTCACGGTTATGGCAGAGCCCGAATTATATTCGCTGAGCCACCACTGATGCGGCCATATGGTGTTGCTGCCGCCGCCGTCTGACTGGCCTTTGCCCGCATAGATAATGAGCAGCTGGTCAACATAACCGTCGCCGTCCCAGTCATAAGGAGCCCAATCAGAAACCTTGCCGCCAATGACATTCAGAACGTCACGGACCAGATATTTTGAATTCTCATCACTTGTAATTGTACTGCGATACTTAACCATGCTGTCCACCACAGCGTAATACAGGTCAAAGCTCAGGTCAAACTGCCCGTAACTCTGATCATAGAAATAGTCGTGCACGGAACCATAGAAAGAGTCCTCGCTTAAGTATCTGGTATTCAATATCCTGCCCCACTGGGACATAGTCTGGGCGCTGTCTCCCTTGAACGCCTGGTCCTTAAACTCAGCCAAGACCACCAACTGATGGCGGTCACCTATGTAGGGATTGTTTCCCGTAGCCCTGTAAGTACCCGTTAAGGCCGATGCACGGCGCGCGGCATGCTTGGACAGGTCAATCTCAGAAAGCAGCGGACGGCAGCTTCTGGTGCGGTTAATCTCCTGGCCGATGGCCGGAAACACAATCATAAATGTCAGTACAAGCAAACTAATCCTTTTCATATCTGTCTGTTTTTATCTGAATAATCTAAGTTCAAACCGGCCTGTAATGGCCATGCGGTCATCCTTGACTGCTATTGCGCCAAGAATCTCGGGAATCTCCTGTATGCGGTCAATCACGGGCTGTAAATCATCTGTGGTCTTGATGCGGTTAGCCATTGCCGTAGCGTAACTGTCGGCCAGCAAAACGTCCCTGCACACAATCATCACGGCATCCGCGCGGCCCAGACTGAGTGACGGACCAACCGTACCGCTCGATGTGCAGATGCCCAGCGGAAAACTGGCTGCAGGTATGTGCAGACCTATCTTCTCGGATAGCGGAGACTGTCCCGCAAACACTGCTATATCCATGTCAGAGCCCGCTTTGGCGTATATGTCTCCCCCATTCTCCACTATCACCTCGTTGGTTCCCAGGAACTCCGCAACCTTTAGGGCAACCGCCCCGGCCACCGCGCTCATCGGCCCTATTCCGGTCTTGTGGCTAACGCGTGACATCTCTTTAAGTATCTCAGGAGCCTCCAGACCCGCATCGTAGGGCATCAGAGCGGCCTTGTATGCGGGATCCATAAGCAGGTATGCATCCATCGAGCGGCGCAGTTCCACCAGCATGGCGTATGCATCGGCCTCCATAGACGCAGAATAGGAACCGCGGTCGACCCCTATCCATAAATCCGACTCAAGGAATTTGACACAGAACCAGCGTCTCTCATCATCTGAGAAACGGCTACGGTAACTGCGTTCCCTGTACTCCATAGCACAAAGGCTAATCGGCGAACTCTATCTTGAAAAGCTTTAAAGGACAAGCAGTTATGCACAGTTTGCACACAACGCACTTGTCGGGCTGGAAGCGTAACTTCCAGTCGGGAGCACCTATTGAAAGGGCACCAGAGGGACAGGCCGATGTACATGCGCCGCAACTCACGCACTTTGAATCGTCAAAACTGATCTTCTTCTCCAGCGGGCTTACATCCACACCGCTTTTCTGCATGAAATCAATAGCCTGAGCAATATGGTCGGAGTCCGAATCCAGTTCCAGAACCAGCTTTCCGCGACGTCCGCCGTCAATGTCAGCCTTAATGATGCTGACCATTATATCGTACTTCTTAATCAGCTCATAGATAAGCGGGCGGCTGGCCTCGCCATCAGGGAATGATATAACTACTTTCTTTGTCATAATTAGCTGATTTACAAGTTCAAATCCCTAAGTCCCTGAAGCGACGTTCCGGTGGGCATCGGCCTTACCGGAGCCGTCAGTTCAAACTGTCCCTTCTCAATCCAATCCTTCAGGATTGCAGCAATCTTACGTGCCTTGTTGAGGCTTGAGAGCGGAGCCGTATGGATCTTCTTGCCCATGAACTCAATCTCGCCTGAACGCAACTGCTCGTAGTTGACCTTACCTATCAGGTCACCCTTGCAGCCGTAATCCTCAATAAAGGTGTCAATCTGGCTGTTACGGATACTTACGCGGTGAGCCAGGTCCTCATCCAGCAGAGGAATGGGCACACCCACACCAACGTACATCGTAACGCCGTATTTCTCAAAATATGCGCCGCGCAGGAACTCGCTTGACATCTCGCGCATCTCACCCATCAGGGCCAATGTACGCGCATTGCCCATCGGCACACCATACTCATTCAAAGGCTTGCTGCAGTTGAACTGAGTGCCGTTCCAGACTACGTAACCCTGGGTTCCGCAAAGGAAGATACGGGTTCCAAGGCCGATGGTGCGACATTCGGGGTCATTCAGCAGCGGTGAGAGCTCACCTGCCGAGCTGTATGACGCGTTCTTCATATGAGGCAGCAGAGTGCCCATGTAAGTATAAAGAGTGCGGTCTGTGGAGTTCACAGCCACATTATAGTTCTGATATGCGTTACGGGGATTCATCAGAATGGCCTCGTTGATGGTCTTAAGGCTGATCTGGGTCTTTATGTGCTTGCGCGGATAGCAGTCAGTACCCTTACCCCAGGCCTCCAAAGTCAGTTCCTTGCCGTCAATCAGCTCCTGGATAATGTGTGCACCGCCGTAAGTAGGATTCTGCGGATTGCAGTCCGTAGCACCCACAAATGTATCCACAGCAGCCAGACCGCCGCTTACAGGCACGCCGTTAATCTCAATCTTCTCCATGCGGATGGGCGGATTTGCGTGACCGAAGTTCAGGAACGCACCGCTCGAGCACATAGCGCCGAAAGTAGCGGTAGTAACCACATCAACCTTCTCAAGAATCTCCTTGGGGGACATAGTCTTGGCCATCTCTGACACCTCCTCGGCCGTCAGAACCACCGCCTTACCCTTGCGGATCTTCTCATTAATCTCCTCGTATGATTTAGTCATTATATCAGTTTTAAAACTGGACACAAAGATAGTGCTTTTGTCCCCATTTGCACAAGCTGGACATTAGTTTTTGGGAGCATCGTGGAGAGGCGTAAGCGGAGTGCCCAGGAGAATCCCGTTAAGAACGGCGCATGTTTGACGAACGTTAGACCCCGTAGGGGGCTATAAGGAGGAGTTCGACGTTTAGGGTCCGGAGGGGTACGTAGTAGCCTCGGAGCGTTGTCTCCCAAAAACTAATGTCCAGCGTTTCGCCACAAATGAGTATTAATTAACCACAATTATAGATTAGTAGAATGTTTATTGTATATATATAAACTACTTTTGCGCCCAAAATCAAACAAGACTATATGTGGCGTAAATTCTGCGGATGGATTTTGAGAGTATGGGGTTGGGAAACGAGCCCGTTTTTGCCCCCTGAACCCAAGTGCATACTTCTGGGCGTTCCCCATACATCGATGCTGGACTTTGTAGTGGCTTACCTGTTCTACGTTTCAATAGGCGGCAAGACCTTCTGCATGGTCAAGAAAAGCCTCTTCTTCCCGCCTCTGGGCTGGATTCTCCGCGCCATCGGCGGCATCCCCGTAGACCGCAAGCATCCCGGATCAGTAGTCCGCTCCGTCATCAAAGAGATGGAAAAGACCGACCTGATGCACCTGGCAATAGCCCCCGAGGGCACCCGCAAGCCAATCTCAAGATGGAAAACCGGCTATCACTTCATTGCAAAAGCCGCAAACATACCCGTATACCTGTGCTACTTTGACTGGGGCACCAAGAAAGTCGCAGTAGACCAAAAGGTAGAGCTTACTGACGATGCCAACGCCGATACCCGCCGCATCCAGGAGATCTACGAGAAGATGAATTTGAAAGGACGTCACCCCGAAAAATACCTTACCAGATAAATGAGACACAGATTCAGCACTCTTGCCGACGTACTCGACTACTCGGCTTCAGTCAACAACAGCCGCATGGTCTCCAACTACGTAGACGGCGGCTGCGGCTATACCTTCGGACAGTTCCGTGACAAATGCCTCCAGCTTTCAGGCGTACTCTCCACCTTCGGAATCAATGCCGATGACAAAGTCGCCATCCTGTCCGAGAACATGCCCAACTGGGCCCTGGCCTTCTTCTCAATCACCGCCAGTGGCCGAATCGCAGTCCCCATGCTGCCCGAGCTCTCACCCAACGAGGTTGAGAACATACTCACCCACTCCGACACCAAGGCCATATTCGTAAGCCACAGGCAACTGCCCAAAATCAGTCAGGAAACGCTCGCTAAGTTACACTTAGTCATAGACATAAGCACGCTGGACTTCATTAAGGCCGAAGACGACCGATACACATGCGACGGCCGCGGAAAGGTACCCGAGCCCATGGACATAGCCGCCATCATCTACACATCGGGCACCACCGGCAACGCCAAAGGCGTCATGCTGAGCCACCGCAACTTCTGCCACAACATACTCACAGCCTGGCACGCCCATAAGGTACATCGCCGCAAGGACGTCTTCCTGTCCATCCTGCCGCTGGCGCACACCTATGAGATGAGCATCGGCATGCTCTACCCCTTCAGCACCGGCTGCCCCGTATATTACATTCAGAAGCCCCCTACACCGACAATTCTGGCCGATGCCATATTACGCATCCGCCCCACAACCATACTGTCCGTTCCGCTCATAATTGAAAAGATCATACGCGGCAAAATCTTCCCCACAATAGCCTCCAGCAAGTATCTGCGCTATCTCAAGAAGCATTTCCCGCGCGTGCTCTACTTCCTTGTAGGCAAGAAGGTAAAGCAGCAGTTCGGCGGCCGCGTACGCTTCTTCGGCGTCGGCGGCTCCAAGCTTGACAAAGAGGTCGAGCAGTTCCTGCGCAACATAAAGTTCCCCTACGCCATCGGCTACGGCCTAACCGAGACCGCTCCTTTGATATGCGACGCCGGCCCCAAACGCACCCATCTGGGCACCACCGGAACCGCATCATACGAGGTAAATGTACGTCTGGCCGATGTCAACCCCGAAACCGGTCAGGGCGAACTCCAGGTCAAAGGCCCCAACGTAATGCTTGGCTACTACAAAGATTATCAGCGCACTAAGGCAGTCTTCACCGAGGACGGCTGGATGCGCACCGGAGATATCGCCACCGTCGACAAGAAAGGCCGATACTCCATCCTGGGCCGCTCCGGCAGCGTCATCATCGGCGCATCGGGCGAAAACATCTACCCCGAGGAGATTGAGAGCGTCATTAACAACATATCGGACGTGAACGAATCACTCGTAATAAGCCGCTCAGGCCAGCTGGTAGCCCTTGTACAGTTCAACGACGGCGCCATCGACTGGAACCTTGAGGGTCAGGAGAAGTTCCTGGAGAACCTTGAGAAACGCAAGAAAGAGGTAATGGAATTCGTCAACTCAAAAGTGAGCCAGTTCCTCAAGATCAAGGACGTCGAGGTCATGAAAGAGCCCTTCAGCAAGACCGCCACGCACAAGATCCGCCGCTTCCTCTATCAGGACAAACAGAATAAGAACAATAAAACAGATAAGAAATGAGTCTACGCAAAATCAAGAACCCCTGGGTAGGTACCGAAGGTTACAACTGCTTTGTCTGCAGCCCTAACAACCCCATCGGCCTGCACCTGTCGTTCTACGAGGATGGTGATTACATAGTAACCAAGTTCAAGCCTACACATGATTACGAAAGCTGGCAAAACACGCTCCACGGAGGTATTCAGGCCCTCCTGATCGATGAGACCGCCGGCTGGGTAGTCTGCCGCAAACTGCAGACCAACGGCGTCACCTCAAAGATGGACATGCAGTACCTCAAGCCCGTCAGCACCCTGCTGGACGAAATCACCGTCCGCGCCAAAATCACCAAAATGATGCGCAACGTAGCCTTCATCGAGGCCGAACTCATGGATGCCGATGAAACCGTGCTGACCCGTGCAGACTTAGTCTACTTCTGCACACCCCAGTTCAAACTCAAACCCGGTGATTTCCCCGGCTGCGAACTGGAATGATACCATTGGGGACGGTTCTGTTTGGTACCGTTTTGCTAAATTTGCGAAAAAACTCAAAGATGATCAAAAAACAAGTCCACACATATACGGTAAAGAGCTTTGAGTGCGATCGTAATGACACTCTGAGATTGCTCACTTTGCTTAATTTGTTTCAGGATATTGCCGATGACAGCGCCAACGAGATAGGCATCGGCTACGATTATCTGCGTACTGTCGGCAAGGCTTGGGTGCTCATTGCCATGAATGTGGAGATAGACCGCATGCCGCATCTGCAGGAGGAGATTACGCTCAAGAGTTGGCCATCGGACTTTTCGGCCCTTTATACAGAGCGTGAGTTTGAGGTGTGGAGTGCTGACGGACAGCGTATTATACGTGCCTGCAGCCAGTGGATAGTGATTGATTTCGAGTCACGCCGCCCCGTACATCTTAAGGAATGGCTGCCCGAATACGAGCCCATTCAAGAGAAGGTTATTATTGACGGCCGATTCCCGAAACTGCCGGTAGCCGAGCGCGATGATTACACTGAGCAGTTCCTGGTACGTTACGATGACATAGACCGTAACAATCACGTTAACAACGCAATATACCCACTCTGGGCAAGTGAAAGTCTACAGCCCGAGTATCGCATCGGCCATCAGCCCGCACGCCTGGAAATCAACTTCCGAAAAGAAGGTCTCTTTGGTGAGAAGATCAAGGTGCACACGCAAATGGAAGGCGACACCTCACTCCACAGCATCCAGTCCCTCAGCGACAACCGCGAGCTGGCCCGAATCCGCTTCACCTGGAGGTGACAAAGGGGACGGTTCCGTTTGGCACGTCTGAATAAAACAAAAACCCCACCTGAGCATACTGTAGCGCAGATGGGGTTCTTTTTGTGCGTGCCAAACGGAACCGTCCCCTTTGTCACTGGAGATTCACTTCGATCTTGGAGACGATGTTTCCGGCATCGCGGGCAAGGAGGGCTTCCATTTTGCCCAGATCCATTACCCAATCGTGCTTATCCTCATTCCAGTATTTGAGTGACTCAAACGGAATTGTGAGGGTTACAGGTACGCTCTCACCGGCCTTGACCAGCACCTTGTCAAATGCCTTGAGCTCCTTGTAAGGCCACTCAACCGATGAATCCACGTGACGGATGTAAACCTGAGGCACCTCATACTGGTCATACTTGCCTACATTGGTCAGAGTTACTGTGAACTTAATGTCTTTGCCGCCCAAAGGCAAAACCGGCTGGAAAGCTGAATATATAACCTCAGAGTAACCCAGACCATATCCGAACGGATACATAACCGGCTTTTCCTTGGTGTCAAACCAACGGTAACCTACCAGCAGGTCCTCTGAATACAATGCTGTACCGCGGCCTGTAGCGCCCTTGAGCATCTCCTCGGCCTTGCTGTCCTCCTGAACCAGTGATACGAATACATCCTGGTTGACGGGAGCATCGGTCTGCGGGAAATTACCCATTGCATAAGCGGGGCTGTCCTCAAGCTTGAAGGGATATGAGAACGGCAGACGGCCGCTGGGAGAATATTGGCCGATAAGAATGTCGGCCAGAGCATTACCGCCCTCGGTACCGTTGAACCATGACTGTATGATTGCGGGGCTGCAAGCCTGAACGCGGTTCAGATCAACCGGAGCACCTGCAACTGCAATGAACACAACATTAGGATTAACAGCAGCTACAGCCTCCAGAACGTTCTCCTGATCATACGGGAGCATCATGCTGCGACGGTCACTGCCCTCGGTCTCATGTGAACGGTTGTCACCACCGATGAACAGCACCAGGTCAGCACCCTTGGCAGCCTTTACAGCCTCATCCTGCAGCTTCTTTGCAGTATCATCGGGCTTAGACTGAGCAGCGGGAGCCTGAGCAGCACCTCCGCCACGACGCCCAAATCCGCCAAAACCGCCTCCAAATCCGCCGAATCCGCCACGTGCCTGCTGTGAAGTATAACCCTGAGCATAAACGATCTTGGCCTTATCACCTATCCTATTCTTCAGACCGGCCAGAGGAGTAACCTCATACAGAGCCTTCACGCCTGCACCAACGCCGCCGGTAGCCATGATCTTATCGGCATTGTCACCGATAACGGCAATGGTCTTAACCTTATCAAAGTCAATAGGCAGCAGATCACCCTCATTCTTAAGCAGAACGATAGACTGCAGGGCAACCTGATAGGCAATCTGAGCCTGCTCGGGCTTAGCGGTCATCTCAATGTTGGCCTTATCCTCGGGAACCGGCTCAATGGCAAGACGAACACGCAGAATCTCACGAACGCGCTCATCGATAACAGCCTCAGATACAGCGCCTGCAGCAACAGAATCCAGCAGAGCCTGACCCAGATACTGAGAGTTAGGCATCTCAACGTTCAGACCGGCCACGACAGAACCCACAGTGCTGTGAGTGCCGCCCCAGTCAGAGATAACCATACCCTTGAAACCCCAGTCCTTACGCAGGATAGAGTTCAGCAGCTCATAATTCTCGGCGCACCAGAAGCCGTTAATCTTATTGTAGGCCGACATCACACCGAATGCGTTACCCTCAACGATTGCAGCCTCAAACGGCGGCAGATAGATCTCACGCATGGCACGCGGGCTAACGATAACGTTCACGCTGCCGCGGTTGGTCTCCTGGTTGTTCAGCGCAAAATGCTTCACGCAGACAGCCACGCCGTTATCCTGAACACCTTTTGTATAAGCGACCGATAACTTTGAACTCAGCAGAGGATCCTCACTGAGATACTCGTATGTACGTCCGCCGGTAGGAATACGCTGAATGTTGATGGCAGGACCCAGAATCATGTCCTTACCGCGCAGACGGGCCTCACGGGCCATTCCCACGCCGTATATATAAGCCATATCACTGTTCCAGGTAGCAGCCAGGGCCGATCCTGTGGGGAAGAAAGTAGCAGAGTCAGTAGTCAGATGCAGAGAGTTCCATGAATGGGGCTCCATCTCCTCACGGATACCAAAAGGACCATCGGCATAAACCATATCGGCAATACCCTGGGCGGGCACACCCTCGGAAGTGAACATATGCTTTCCGTGAAGCATTGCGACCTTCTCCTCGAGCGTCATCTTCTTGATGATGGCCGTAATCTTTTTCTCATTCTGCATCAGAGGGTCATCGTACCCTTTGACATCACGCGACAATGTTGCGTCACCACCCTTGCAACCGCAAACAGCCAAAGCAAAAATGGCGACAATCAGAAGATTCTTTCTCATATGAATGTAATTAATTAGTAGCCAGTGTAATCACTCCACTCCGTCTTGCGGTATTCGGCATTAAGGCCCGATGCCTCATACGCGGCCAGCGGTATGTAAATGCTCATTCCGCAGTAAGAGTTGACCGGAATCTCCTCCCTGTCACCCGGGAAGATTGAAGGAGTGGAAATCTTGAACGGAACGCACTTGTCCAGCTGCAGGCGGAACTCGTTCATCAGTTCCCTATCGGTACCCATCTTAACCAGCAGATCCTCAAGGTCAAAGAACACATGATGGTCAAAACGGTCAAAGCATTGGATATTGCTTGTGTCGATACTGTCTATCCTGCCCTCGTACCCGCTTATAATCTTACGGAAACAACGCGCCAGACTGTCCAGCCCCTCGGTATTGACCAGCGAAATGCCCGCCATCTTCTCCCAACCGCTCATGGAGTTGTAATAGTTGTAGAACTCATTGCATGACTTGAGCACGTTACCGTTCAGCAAATCACGCGTAACTATATGATACGGGAAACCGTAACTAACTATCTCATAGCATGATGACACAATCTCCTGAGCCTTGTTGCGCAGCGCGTACGCCACCTCGACGTTACCCATGTAGCAGGCATCGAACACAATGAAATCAAACACGTTGTCCGGAATCGCCTCAACCAGCCCGTCCAGTTCCATGCATGAATACGGAGGCGTCTGACCCTTATGGTCCTCCCACGAGAAAGCACGCCTGGGCGCATATTTCATGTTAGGAGCCACAAAATGCAGTTTGTCAGTAGGCAGCCAGCCCGTACCGTGGCTCCACATCACCAGTCCGTAATGCTCGGCCTTCCAGTTCTCCAGCACGTTGTCAATCACCTCGCGCAGGAGCACGGGGTCCGATGAATCCCTCTCAGGGAACTTTGCAACAGTGTCAATCTTGAAATTATGCACGTGAAGCAGTGCCGGAGCCACATCCCTGCGGTCCACGAATACAAGCAGGTTATAATTGTCCATGCCGCTGCTGATGCAGCTGTTCATGGAGTAGATATTGGAGTTTGCCGTGTTTGACAGGTTGTTATCGGCCCCGATATAGACCAGAACCGTCCTGTTGATCTTGTGCTCAACCTCAGCGTTGAAAATACACGAGTTCATCATCAAAAGGGCCGATGCCACCAGCACACCCCACTTAATCCTTCTCATAAATATCATACTCATTTCTGTTCTACTGCCCGGTCTATGTCTATAAGCCGATATGAACTGTTAAAACTCAGTTCGTCGCCGTTGTCAAGCAACAGTTCATACAGTTTGCTGTCGTGTTCAAAACGACGTATCTCCCTGCCGGGAAACTCCTGGGCCAGAAAATCCTTGATCTTGGCCGGAATCAGGACAGCCGGCACAGAACCCTTGGTGCACTCACACTCAGTCAGAGTGCCGTCCTTTGAGAACTGCAGCTTGGCGCCTCCCGTCATCTTGACCTCATACTGGATCAGGCTGGCCCGGCGTTCCATCTCCACCTTCTTGACCTTGACATCGGGAAACGCCTTCTGAACAACCTTCTGAGCCTTCTCAGGAAGCTTGTCGAACGCAATCTCCGAATCCTCGGCCGCCACAGGCAGCGCCATCATCAGCGCCAAAAGCGTGTACAGGAACATTTTCATACTTATCATTTCATAGGACGCAACCAGCCGCCTCCGGTCTTGTACTCCTTACCCTCCAGGTAACTGTTTATCAGGTTTGAGGCATCGTAATAGATCACATGCTTGCCCTTCAACTGCTTCAGGCCCTTCTCCAGAGGCTGCTCAAACAGAATCGAACTTATGTAAACGTCACCCTTGGCTGTCCAGGTTGATCCCTTATTAACCATCACCTTCACCGAACGCGTATCCACCGGGTTACCGGTAATCTCTCCGTTCAGCTTGGCACCCTTACCCAGCGTAAGGTTCAGTGAACTAATGCTGTCAACGTAGATGTCACCCTTCAGAGTCTGCTTCTCCACATTGATGGTAGCATCACCCTGATTGAGCCCCTTGGTGCCCCACTCATCGGCCCTGATGGAGATAATCTCATCGCCGCGATAGGATATCTTGTTGTTGATCAGAGTGATATCGGCACATGCGTTGGTAACGAATATGGCCGGTCCCTCATCGACAGTGATATTGTTCTTGTTCAGAACCAGTGTGCCGGTTGACCTGTGAGTCCTCTGCTTGCCGTCAGCTCCGTAAATCATGAATCCGCTCACGCCACCTGACCTGAGTTCGCAACCGGTCAGTTCCAGCAGGCCGTCATCAACGTTACCCACGGTCCATTTGGCCGAATACGCCTTGCTTTGGCTGGCCTTGATGACACCTGTCGAAGCATAGAACGAGGGAGCAGCCTGTCCGCCGGTTGAAATCTCACCACCTGTAACATTTACCATGCCGGAGTCCGATGCATATATGCCGAAACTATGGTTGTCAACGCACTTGACATTGACCGTGCGCATGTCAAACTCACCCTTGTGCTGGGCGTTTACACCCACTGATGCGTTCCAGTTGGTCACAATTGTTCCGCCAATCATCTTAATGAGAGTACCCTCACCGTAGGCGGTAACGCCGTCGGCCATAGCGGTATGTGATGATATCGTGCAGTTCTCAACCGTAACTATGCTGGCGCCGTCGGCAAACAGAACCGAGTTGATACCCCTCTCACGACGGTCTTCATCCATGATGGAGCCCGACGTCTTATTCAAGCGCAATTGTGTCAGAATCAGTTTCACGCCGTTTGTGGCATATATAACACTCGATCCCGGCTCCATTGATTCCAGGGATGTGTGGGAACGGTTTTCGGACTGAACTTTAGCCCCGTCCACGAACCAAGCCGCGCGGTGAACCCTGTTCTGCCCCCATGCAAACATCGGGAGCATGCAAACACAAAAGAGGACTTTAATTCTCATAAGCATAATTATACCTTTAATTCGGTAAAGGTAGCATTATTTTGTAACTTCGCACCCATTATAAACAAAAAAGTATGAACCACAGAATCATCAGGTGTATCCTCTGTGCTACACTCTTAACCGCTTGTAACATGCATCAGAACCCGTTACTTACAGAATCACCGCTTCCCTACGGTGCCCCTCAGTTTGACAAGATCCAGACCAGTGACTACATGCCCGCCTTCCAGGAGGCCTTCCGCCAGGGCAAGCAGGAGATTGACGCCATCGTAGCCAACCCCGACGCCCCCACCTTCCAGAACACCATCGAGGCCCTTGAATACTCCGGCAGCCTGGTAAACAAGGTAGGCGCCATCTTCTATAACCTTTTGGAGGCCGATGCCACCGACGAGCTCCAGGAGATAGCCGAGAAGGTATCGCCCCTGCAGACCGAGTACTCCATGTACATAAGCCTGAACGACAAACTCTTTGAGCGCATCAAAACAGTTTATAATCAGCGCGAAAGCCTGGGTCTGGAACCCGATCAGATGAAACTGCTTGAAGACACCTACAAGTCATTCGAGCGCAGCGGAGCCAACCTGAACGACGAGGACAAGAAGAAATACAGCGAGATCAGCGAGCGCCTCTCCCTGCTCTCCCTCCAGTATCAGAAGAACCAGCTCTCATCAACCAACAATTTCCAGATGGTACTGACCGATGAGGCCGACCTTGCAGGACTTCCCGGATATATCCGTGATATGGCCGCACAGGCAGCCAGGGACAAGGAGGTAGAAGGCTGGTTGTTTGACCTCTCCGCACCCAGTTACGGCGGATTCATCAAGTTCAGTGACCGCCGCGACCTGCGTGAAAAGATGTACCGCGCCTACAACCGCCGCGCATACGGCGATGAGTGGGACAACACCGAGACCATCCGCCAGATCGTAGATCTGCGCTATCAGGAGGCCGCTCTGCTGGGTTACAAGGACTACGCAGACTACAAGACTGAACTGCGCATGGTCAAGAACGGTGACGCCGTTTGGAACTTCATCGAGAAGCTGCGTGCCCCCGCCCTGCCCAAGGCTAAGGAGGAGGTTGCAGAACTCAACAAATACGCAAAATCCATTGGTTTTGACGGAGATCAGATCCGCCCCTGGGACTTCAGTTACTACGCTGAGAAACAGCGCGTAGCCAAGTACAACCTGACTGATGAGGAACTCAAGCCCTACTTCCGTCTTGAGGACTGTATCGACGCCATCTTCAGTCTTGCCAACCGTCTGTACGGCATCACCTTCCAGCCCGCCGACGTACCCGTTTATCACCCCGACGTAAAGGTCTATGAGGTACGTGACGCAGACGGCTCCTTCCTGGCACTCTTCTACGCAGATTTCTTCCCCCGCGCCACCAAGCGCAGCGGCGCCTGGATGACATCGTTCCGCGAGCTCAAGATAGAGAACGGCGTCGAGGAGCGTCCCTTCATCAGCCTGGTAACCAACTTCACCAAACCCACGGCCGATACCCCCTCACTGATAACACACGATGAGTTCACCACCATGCTCCACGAGTTCGGCCACTCACTGCACGGCATCCTGGCAAAGGGCCGCTACCCCTCAATGACCGGCACCAGCGTGGATCACGACTTTGTGGAACTGCCCTCACAGATAATGGAGAACTGGGCATATGAGAAGGAGTATCTGACCACCTTCGCCAAGCACTACCAGACCGGCGACGCCCTGCCCGACTCGCTCATCAACAAGATCAAGGCCTCCAAGAACTACCTGTCGGCCTACTATCACATGCGTCAGCTGCAGTTCGGCATCCTGGATATGAACTACCACACCCTCACCGCACCCATCGACGGCGAAATCATCAAGTTTGAGAAGAACGCTCTGCTCTCAACCGATGTACTCCCCTCAGTACCCGAGTGCATAATCTCCACCTCATTCAGCCACATCTTCGCAGGCGGCTACGCAGCAGGCTACTACTCATACAAATGGGCCGAAGTCCTTGCAGCCGACGGTTTCAGCCTCTTCGAAGAGAAGGGAATCTTCGATAAGGAAACCGCCAGCAAGTTCAGACATTTATTAGAGCAAGGAGGAAGTGTAGAAGCCGCGAAATTGTATCGTGACTTCCGCGGCCACGACCCAGAGCCTGAGGCTCTGTTGAGACAACTGGAGATTATAAAGTAACCTCTAATTTGGTAAGTGTAGAGAGGTCTGAGTTGGAACCAACCAGCACTTCGTACTGACCAGGCAGGACATTCATAAGATTGATGTTGGGATCGAACCACTCGAACTGTTCCGGGGTGAGTTCGATCTCAACTTTTTGTGTCTTGCCTGCGCCGATGTTCACACGCTTGAAGGCACGCAGGGCGTGTGACGGACCCTCGGTGTCACCCGGGCGACGCACGTAAACCTGAACGACCTCATCACCGGCCATCTTGCCGTTGTTCTTGACCTTGAGTGAAACAACGTAGTTCTCACCGGACTTCTTAATCTTGATACCCTTGTAAGTGAACTTGCTGTAACTCAGACCGTAACCGAACGGATAGAGCGGCTTCTCTGTCATATAACGGTATGTGCGGCCCTTCATTGAGTAATCCTCAAAGTCAGGCAGCTGGTCTGTTGACTTGTAGAAAGTAACGGGCAGACGTCCGCCGGGATTGTACTCACCGTAAAGCACGGACTTGATGGCGTTACCGCCCTCCTCGCCCGGATACCAGGCCTGCAGGATAGCGTCGCATGCCGGCTCAACCTCAGCCAGACCCATTGCTGAACCTGAGAAGTTCACAAACACAACCTTAAGTCCGGCAGCCTTCAGAGCCTTAACCAGCTCAGTCTGAGCGGTAGGAAGCTCAATCTTTGTGCGGTCACCGCCACGGAAACCCTCAATGCTTACAGGCATCTCCTCACCCTCCAGTGAAGGTGAAATGCCGCCGGCAAATATCACAACGTCAGCACCCTGACACTCGGCAACCGTCTTGTCTACGCTAACCTCAACCTCATATCCAAGGTCAAATGAGAGCGATGCCTCACCACGGCGGCATGAGTAGTTGATTGTAATCTCGTAATCCTGACCTGCCTTAGCATCCAGAGTGTAGACCTTACGGGCCTCGGTGCCGTTACGGCCCATAGCCACGCGGCGTCCGTCAACGCTTATTGAAGCCTGGCCCTGATTCTGCATAAAGAATGCCACCTGACCGTCCTCTTCGGCATGGAAGACCGATGTATAAACCGCTGCAAAGTCCTCCAGGTTTACGTTGGGAGCAAATACTGTTGCACCGCCGGTTGAGAAACGCAGAGGAGTTGCATTGTGACGCAGAACGTCGGGCTCACCCTCACCGCGTGCGTTGTTCCAGTACTGAGCATCAAAACCCTGCTGACCGCTGGCCTTGCACTGGCTGAACAGACTTACCAGAGCCATTGAGTTTGATGCGTAGTCACATCCGCGCATGAATTTGACATCGGCCCCGGTATTCTGGAGTGCCTCCAGAAGGGTTATTGTGCGTGAAGGTGTGCCGTTGTAGTTACCCCACTGCATTACTGAATCGTTGGCGTTGGGACCCATTACAACCACCTTCTGACCCTTGTTAAGAGGCAGCAGGCCGTTGTTCTTGAGCAGAACCATGCTCTCCTGAGCCATCTTCAGAGCCAGTGCCCTGTGCTCCTTGCTGTCAACGGTGCTGTACGGGATTTTGGTCCACTCCACCAGAACGGGATCATCCATCTCACCCAGCTCAAAACGGGCTGTGAGCAGACGTGTAAGTGACAAATCTATGTCTGATTCCTTGATCAGGCCGTCAGCAACAGCCTGAGGCAGGTTTGCATATGAACTACCGCACTCCAGGTCAGTTCCGGTCAGAACGGCCTTTGAAGTGGCGTGCTTGGCATCGGGCTCAGTGTTGTGATGGCCCTCGGTAAAGAAGTCGTTGATGGCCCAGCAGTCCGATACAACTATACCCTTGTAGCCCCACTCGTTGCGCAGAATCTGCTGCAGCAGGCGGCTGCTTCCGCAGCAAGGCTCGTCCTCATAGCGGTTGTAGGCGCACATAACCTCCTTAACATCAGCCTCCTGTACAAGTGCCTTGAAAGCGGGCAGATAGGTCTCTCTTAAATCACGTGCTTCAATATTCTCAGCGTTATAGACGTGACGGTTCCACTCCGGACCGCTGTGCACCGCAAAGTGCTTGGCGCAGGCGTGCAGCTTGTCGTACTTGGCATCGGCCGGACCCTGAAGTCCGTTTACCACCGATACGCCCATCCTGGATGTCAGGTACGGATCCTCGCCGTAGGTCTCCTGGCCGCGTCCCCAGCGCGGATCGCGGAATATGTTGACGTTCGGGGTCCAGAATGTCAGACCCTGATAGCGGCGCAGACCGCCGTTCTCACCGAATTCGGCAGACTTGGCGCGGGCCTCATCGCTCACTGCGGTAAATACGTCCAGCAGCAGGGCGTCATCGAACGATGCTGCCATACCGATGGCCTGAGGGAATACCGTTGCCAGTCCGGCGCGGCCTACTCCGTGCAGAGCCTCGTTCCACCAGTCATACGCCTTGATTCCGAACTCCGGAATTGCGGGCGAACCGTTCTGCATCAATGCTGCTTTCTGCTCGAGCGTTAATCGGCCCACAAGGTCTTTGGCACGCTCCTGAGCGGGTAAATCACTGTTTTTGTAAGGTTGGGCATTAACTGCCATAGTTGCTGCAAATGCGCACAGCAACGCAAAGGATACTCTTTTCATTAAACGTAATATTGACTTTCGCACAAAGGTAAAAAAAATGACACAATAGGGATTGTCCCCACTGTGTCATTTTCTATTCTCAATTCTCAATTCTTAATTCTCAATTCCTTAGAAGCCGCCGCCAAAGCCGCCACCGCCGAAGCCACCGGCACCACCGCCGAAGCCACCGCCGCCGAAGCCGCCGCCACCGAAGTCACCGCCGCCCATGCCGCCGCCGAAGCCGCCCATGCCAGCGCCACCGCCAAAGTTACCCATCTGCATCTCCTCTACCTTATAGTCAGCAGGGAGTTCGAACAGTGAAGGATCAACCTCGGTCTCCTCGAGTTTCTCAACGGTCTGGCCCATTGTGCCATAATCGGTGATGGTCTCTGACTTCATGGTCAGGTTCTTGTAGATCCAAAGAGTCATCTGGGTCTGATAGCCCTGATTGCTCTGGGTTACGGAGTACATCTTGCACATAACGCCTGCAACTTCCTCCTCGCCTAACTCCTTGATCTTATTCTTCTTGATTGTCTTAGCATCCAGGTTTTCCCAGTCGAACATAGGAGTGGTCTGGGCACCCATGCCCATGCCGCCCATCATACCCATGCCCATGCCACGGCCACCGCCGCCCTGACCGCCACGACGTCCGCCGAATGACGGCATCTTGGTAGCAGACTTCTCAGCGTCGTTGATCTGGTAGTTGTCCTCGCCGATGGCAAGTGAACGGGTTGTACCGGCCTCACCGCGCTCGGTAACGGTTACGGTCTTCTTGCCGTAGTCATCAAAGTAAATCTTTGTAACCATTGTGCTGGGGTCAAAGTTCATCTGACGCTCACCACGCTGGCCACCCTGACCGCGCTGACCGCCCTGAGGAGCACCCTGAGGACGCTGGCCGCCGCCCATGCCGCCGCCAAAGCCGCCCATCTGACCGCCCATCTGACCGCCGCCAAAGCCACCGCCGAAACCACCGGCACCGCCCTGGAACTGGCCCATATTGTTAGCCATTGTTATAACACCTGATTTGATGCCCAGAACAGGCTCTGCCGGCTGGGTCTTATCCTTCTTGGCCGCATTTACTGAAAGGCTCACTGCCGCAAGCATCATAGCGGCGATCATAAGTTTTCTCATTGCAAAGTAGTATTTAAGGTTTATAATTTGATTCTTTCTACTTATATAAGGTTTAACCCTAAAGGTTAAAATCTCAATTCCCAATTCTCAATTCTCAATTCTCAATTAACTTAGCCTTTGCCGAACCCACCTTAAACTTAATGTCCATCTGCACGATCTTGTGAGCATTGTCATCAGTAATATAAATCGTCAGGATGTCGCGGAATTTATTCTTTCCCTTCTCCCAATAAGGCTCCACAAGCTTGAATACCAAACAATTGTACTTCTTGCCTGAGAGCTTGACTGTCTCGCGACCCTCATAGATCAGGCACTCGTCCAGAATCTCGGCGGCATCGACCAATCTGAAGTCAATATGCTTGCCCTCCTTAAGGCCCGATGTATTCATGGCGCGGGCGTAACCCATCACGCTCACCATATCGTACACCGCGGTCCGGCTGGTCTCGGTCTTCTCCTTGACGCGGCCGTCCATGTAGTTCTTGCGCATCTGCGCCTTGCAGACGCCATCGGCCGTATATGTGTAACGTGCTGTCTCTGTGTAGATATCGCCGCCCTCGTTGCATGATTTGCGGAAATATACCGGGCGCACGTTATCGGCGTCCAGATATGTCGTGAGCGTATCGTTCATGCTGAACAGTTTCTCAGCGGCGCTGGTAGTGCGGGCAATCAGATCCATGCGCACCACCTTCTGGCCCTCAAAAGTCGTGTTACGGGTCACGAAACTGGCCTCACCCGCTTTTATCGGACCGATATAGAGAGCATACTTAAGAGTCTCGTTCTTCCAAGTCTGTGCGGCAAACCCGTTCACCGCCAGAACCATCAAAGCCATAAACAAACCAATCTTTTTCATAAGTTCATCTTTTATGGTTTCTACATATAAGATTCCGAATTCACAGCAAAGTTAAAAAAAGAGCCAAAGGGGACGGTTCTCTTTGGCCCTTTTTGGTGACAAAGGGGACGGTTCTCTTTGGCATCATTTTGGAACTTTTACTATCTTTGAAACAAATTACTAATTCTATTCAATATGCTTTTTGACGCTAAAACATACTCGAGCCGCAGAGCTGAACTGAGAGAGAAAGTCGGCAGCGGCCTGATAATCCTGCTGGGCAACAATAACGCCCCCTGTAACTACCCCGCTAACGGCTACACCTTCCGCCAGGACAGTTCGTTCCTGTACTACACCGGTCAGGACCGCGACACGCTGGCGCTTGTAATTGACGCCGATAACGGTCAGGAGTGGCTCCTGGGCGACGACATCGACATCGAGGACATCATCTGGACCGGTTTTGTACCCTCCGTTGCTGACCTTGCAGCCGAATGCGGAATCGCAAACTCCGCACCATTTGGAAAGCTCTCTGAAATGGTGGCCGATGCCCGTAAAGCCGGCCGCAAAATCCATTTCCTCCCGCCCTACCGCCACGACCACATGATCCTGCTGTCCGATATGCTGGGCATTCACCCGCTGAAGACCCGCGAGAGTGCATCGGTCGAACTCATAAAGGCAGTTGTCAGCATGCGTTCCATTAAGTCAGCCGCCGAGATTGAGGAGATTGAGCGTGCAATGGCCATAGGTTACCAGATGCACTGCGGCGCCATGAAGGCCTGCAAACCGGGCGTGACCGAGAAGTCTATCGGCGGCCTGATGGAGGGAATCGCAATGTCACAGGGCGCAAAGGTATCATTCAGCAGCATCGTTTCAATGCACGGCGAGATATTCCACGGCGACCCTTCACTCAAGAAACTGGAGCCCGGACGCCTATTATTGGTCGATGCCGGAGCCGAGACCGTCAACAACTACTGCAGCGACAACACCCGCACAATGCCCATCAGCGGCAAATTCACCACAAAGCAGCGCGAGATTTACTCAATCGTTGAGGCCTGCCACGACCTTGTGATTGAGAAGGCAAAACCCGCCATGAAATGGATGGACATGCATCTTGACGTTTGCCGCCTCATGACTGACCGACTCAAGGATCTTGGCCTCATGAAGGGCAACACAGACGACGCAGTAGCAGCCGGAGCACACGCAATGTTCCTCCAGCACGGCCTTGGCCACATGATGGGAATGGACGTTCACGATATGGAAGGACTCGGCCAGATTTACGTCGGCTTTGACGATGAAGTCCGCCCCAGCACCCAGTTTGGCACCAACTGCCTGCGCTGCGGCCGTCGCCTCCAGCCCGGCTTCGTAATGACCGATGAGCCCGGAATCTACTTCATCCCCGCCCTCATCGACAAATGGAAATCCGAGAAAATGCATCTTGATTTCCTCAACTACGACAAAATAGAGCAGTACCGCGACTTCGGAGGCATCCGCCTGGAGGATGACATCCTCATCACCGAAACCGGTTGCAGAGTATTAGGAAAGGATATAATCCCCTACCATCCTGATGATGTAGAGGCATTCATGCAATAAAAGGAAAGCGCGAAAATATTCGCGCTTTCTTTTTTACTTAAGTTCATGTATCGGACCGGTAATCATTGAGGGATCGGGCTTGAGGACCTTGAGTGAGCCGGGGGCTCTACGCGGAGCTGAGGTATCCCATGGGTCGGCCGTTCCGTCTTCGTTAAGTCTGATTCTTATACTGTACGGTGATGCCCAATCATCGTAAGTTATTTGTATTGCAACGAATTCGGTGTCATTGGTGGGAGTAGCAACCTGAACCATATTCTCTACAAGGACAAAGTATATATAAGTTCCTTCGTTAAGATAATAATTGCTCTTTATAGGAGTGCCGTAAGAACCTCGGCAATCAAACATTACGCCATTTTTAGGACCGCCAATGGCTGTTCCCCATGATTCTTTACCCGTGAACCATCCGCCGAATTCAGTATGATACTCGCTCTTGGCTATCATCTGAGCGTATTTCCAACCGTCCTCATACCAAAGAATGTTCATAGTATAACGCATCACGTTCTTGTTCTTCTTATCGTTCCAGTAGAAGAACATATTGTCGTAGCGCTGGGTAGAAGCGGTAAAATGAGTATATGTACAGTAAGTGTCTGTGACATCGTAAGTTTCGCAACCGGACGGAATATAACCCTTGTGAGTGCCATCGGGCAACGGAATATCATACGCAATAAGTTCCATGCTTGAACGCGAACTTGAAATGGGGTACTCCTTGCCGTTGCACCAGTAAGTGCTTTCACGCAGGAAACCGCATTCAGTGCACCATGTCTCGCTGATATCCCAGTCCCACGTATATGAATCGTGGAATCCGGTATAGGGTTGGTACGATGCCCCCACACTCATTCCGACCGATGTCCCACCGGGAATTGAAACGCTGCTTACCGAAACCTTATCGGACAGGCTGCCGTAGATGCCCGATGGGATACTGGGCTTATAATTAAACAGGTAGTTCACATCGCCGGTGCTGCTTACCACGGGCTTGAATTCGCCGTACTTGGTGAACTCAATCATTCCGTTGTTGTTACGGATCTGAATCTCTCCGGGATCCTCGTCGGGGTACTGGGTCTGAATTGTCGCGGTCTTGGTCTGTGCGTTGTAATCGGTCACGGTCCAAACCACTTTCTGTTTCAGATCACTGCCTACAGTGCGTTTGTAGATGAACTTCGAGCCGGGATAGTAGTAGACAAAGCAGTCGGGATAGTTCTGCTGAGTGTTTTGATTGCCGTTCGGATTAGAGGGAGTTCCACCTCCTTCACCCTCACTTTCATCGTCATCCTGACCGCCTTCAGAATACCGTTCGTCATCAAAATCTCTGGAAGGCTTGTCACAGGCCGTGAAAAGGGAAAAAGATACAGCACAAAGCGCTGCAAGGAAAAGGGTCTTTTTCATAAATATGCAGTAATTAGGTTGATTTACTGCACAAATATACGTAAATTTTTTATAGGCCGAACTTTTTGGGGGTATTGACGTCAAAACTACGCGCCTTTGGCGCTATCCCTCCCATCCCTAATAAGACGCTCTGAAAGGCATGAGTTTTACTCCTACCTTCCAGAGCATCTTCTTAGGCACGGGCCCCTCCCGTTCACAAGGCCACGGGCGGCCATGGTTTTGCCTGCCAATACCCCCAAAAAGTACTCAGTGCGTGTTTGCAGTATTTCTGCAGCAGGAGTCTTTCATTGGGCAGCCGCAGCAGGAGTTTCCTTTCTTGCGGTTGTTTATGGCGCCGATGACCGCGACTATGACCAGACCGGTTACGGCGATTATTGCGATTATTGTTGAGGCGTTCATAGTAATACTGCTTGAGCGATTAAA
This sequence comes from Bacteroidaceae bacterium, assembly GCA_017557635.1. Taxonomy (GTDB): domain Bacteria; phylum Bacteroidota; class Bacteroidia; order Bacteroidales; family Bacteroidaceae; genus Colenecus. Next base: position 112,330 of record JAFYYH010000022.1, read on the forward strand.
TATCCCAACCAGGCTACAAACCAGGCAATTACGCACTGGAATATAACTACGTAGATTGCCCACTTGTCACCTAATTCGCGGCGGACGCTGCTGATTGCGGCAACGCAGGGCGTATAGAGAAGGCTGAATATCAGCATGGGCACTGCAGTGATTACGGTAAGCGTTTCAGTTACACCAAGAACTTCCATTGTAGCTACTACGCTTTCCTTAGCCAGGAAACCGCTTACAAATGAGGTGACGATGCGCCAATCACCCAAGCCGAGCGGACGGAAGAGCGGTTCCAGGATACCGGCAACCCAGGCCATCATTGAGCCTTCGCCGTTCTCAACCATGTTGAAGCGGAAATCGAAGGTTTGCAGCAGCCAGATTACGATTGTGGCCACGAATATCACGGTAAAGGCCCTCTGGCAGAAGTCCTTCGTCTTGTCCCAGAGCAAGTGACTCACGTTTTTAAGTCCCGGCATACGGTAGTTGGGCAGTTCCATTACGAACGGAGCGGCCACGTAGTTTTTGCGGAACAGTTTGGTTACCAGCGCTACTATTATGCCCACCAGAATGGACAGAAGGTACAATCCTGCCAGAATCACGCCGCCCTTTCCCGGGAAGAAAGCTGCAGTAAAGAATCCGTAAATAGGGATTTTGGCGCTGCAACTCATGAACGGAGTAAGCAGAATCGTCATCTTACGGTCACGGGCCGATGGCAACGTCCTTGTGGCCATCACAGCTGGTACAGAGCAACCAAAGCCGATGAGCAGCGGTACGATTGAACGTCCCGAAAGACCCAGTTTACGCAGCAGCTTATCTGTCACGAAAGCGATTCGGGCCATATATCCGCTGTCCTCGATCAGACTCAGGAAGAAGAACAGGATGATGATTATTGGCACAAAGCTCAGTACGCTTCCAACGCCGCCAAATATGCCGTCTTCTATCAGCGAGATGATTGCGGGGCTTACATCGGCCTTTTCAAGACCGGCTACGCAAATGCCTGCAAGCCACTGAATTCCCTGATCCAGCCAATCCTGGAGCGGTGCACCAAGTACATCAATTGAAAGCCAGATTACCAAGCACATTACAACCAGGAATATGGGTATTGCGGTCCAGCGGCCGGTCAGAACGCGGTCAATCCTGCGGCTGCGGATATATTCCTTGCTCTTTTGAGGCTTGATTACGGTCTGCGCGCACAGGCGCTCAATGAATGAGAAACGCATATCGGCAATGGCGGCTGAGCGGTCCATGCCTCTCTCCTCCTCCATCTGGAGGATTATGTGTTCCATCATTTCTTTCTCGTTCTGTGACAGTTGCAGTGCCTCCAGAACGGTATGATCACCCTCTACCAGTTTGCCGGCTGCGAATCGGCCAGGAATTCCGGCGCGCTCGGTGTGATCCTCAACCAGATGCATTATGCTGTGCAGGCAGCGGTGAACTGCGCCGCCGTGATCATCCTTGGTGCAGAAATCGGTGCGGGCGGGCACCTCCTGGAACTCTGCCACGTGGATTGCGTGCTCTACAAGTTCCTGAATACCTTCACCCTTAGAAGCAGAAATCGGGATCACGGGAATGCCCAGAATACGCTCCATCTCGTTCACGCGGACCGAACCACCGTTACCCGTAAGCTCATCCATCATATTGAGAGCCAGCACCATAGGCACGCCCAGCTCCATCAGCTGAACGGTCAGGTAGAGGTTGCGCTCAATGTTCGTGGCATCGACGATATTGATGATGCAGTTGGGTTTCTCCTCCAGGATAAAGCGGCGCGAAACCGTCTCCTCCTGCGTGTAAGGTGACAGCGAGTAAATGCCCGGCAGGTCAGTAACCAAAGTCTCAGGATGGCCCTTTATCTGGCCGTCCTTGCGGTCAACCGTCACGCCCGGGAAGTTTCCAACGTGCTGGTTTGAACCTGTCAGCTGATTAAATAAGGTAGTCTTACCGCAGTTCTGCTGTCCGGCCAGCGCAAACTTCAGCACCGTACCCTTGGGAACCGCATTCTCATGTGCAGGATCATGGTATTTGCCGGCCTCACCCAAACCAGGATGAGAGTTATGCTCGTGCAGAGTCAGATTGTAGCCAAAATCAACATCAGGGGCCGATGCCTGTCCGTCGCTGGCCTCAACCGCCTTGATTTTTATCTGAGCAGCCTCTTCAAGACGCAGCGAAAGCGTATATCCGCGCACCAGCAACTCCATCGGATCGCCCATCGGCGCAAACTTAAGTAACTTAACCTCAACGCCCGGCAGCAGTCCCATATCAAGGAAATGCTGCCTCAAAGCACCCTCACCACCAACCGCAGTAACAACTGCGCTCTTTCCTACTTTAAGTTCCCTAAGTGTCATACCATCTCTAATTTTGCCTGCAAAATTACACCATCCCCCCAAACAAATCAATACCCACTTGTGAGTATAAAAATGACACAATAGGGACAGTCCCCTTTGTGTCATTTTTTCAAAAACACTACCTTTGCTCTCCGATTAAACTAACGTGCTGATGAAAAAGATTGCATTAAGAGCCGCAGCGCTCATTTTTTGTTTGTTTGTAACAGTCAATAGTCCCGCGCAGGAGATCTATCATGAAGGAAATGTGCGGGTTGTGCTTGAGGACGGATGGAAAATCTATCACGGAGACATCCAGGTGGCACACGGCGAAGGCATCCTTGACATGGACAACCTGCCGCCGGCCTTCAAAGCCGTCATTGACAATTACGCCAACACACCGGTTCAAAATACCGCCAGACGCGCACCCCAAAACACTTCAACCACCTACGGCCCCTACATCACAGTTAACTGGAACCAGGGCGAGCCCTACAACCAGGCCTTCCCCACAGTGAACGGCACACACACCCTGGTAGGTTGCTCCACCATAGCCACCGCTCAGGTACTCAACTTCTTCCGCCACTGCGACACCCTCAAGCTGAGCGGCCGCAACCAGGCCTACAGCGACCTCCAGTCACCCTACTTCTTTGATTATGAGAAGAATATGGACGGCACCTTCTATAACTACACATACAACTACACCCCTGATTTTGACAAAATCAATGCCGATACCGCCGAACTCTCCAAGTTCCTGTTTGCCATCGCCCTGGCCCAGCACGCATACTTTGACCTGGACGGCACGATGACATCCATCTACACCCAGCGCGGTGCCCTGGACAACGTATTCGGCTATGATTATGACCTTTATGAGGGCAACAGCATCCAGAGCGCCATCCAGCAGGCCATAATCAGCGGCGTGCCCGTGATCCTGAACGGCAACAACAGCGCAGCCGGCCACTCCTTCAACGTGGACGGTTATAACGGGTCCGAATTCCACTTCAACTACGGTTGGGGCGGCTATTGTGACGGCTGGTTCCTTATGACCGAAAACCTGTTCCCCGAACACATGACAGCCGTCGTGGTGCGCCCATCGGACGGAAGCAGAGTCAAAATGCAGCCGGCTCCTTCCAAAATCAGGATATACAGCACAGACCCCGATAACGATTATGACATGACCTTCAATATGGCACCTGCATGGGAAGGAACAACCACTTATTGTCCCCAAAATGTAGTTCTCACCCCCGGCAATTACGCCTTCTATATTATATATCCCGACGGTTCCACAATCGCCCCCTATCTTGAGGACAACACCCCGCTCACCAAATTGCACGAAGACGTCATCTCATACGGCAAGTACATTACTTCTCCCGCCGCGTTCAGCGTAGGTTACAATTGTAGGATTACCTTCTATCACTCTCCTGAAATGGGTTACATTCAGGTCATTGCATGGAATTTTGAGGATCCTGATTTCAAAAACTACGGCGTTTCACTTCTCTTGAACGGTGAAAATACGCCCATGAATTATGATGCTCAAAGCAACCAGTACTACCTGACATTTGATTGGGCTCCGGGAACATATGATTTCCAGTTCTATATTGCCAAGCATGATACCACTATCGGTCCTGCCCCCGCATGCGGCGAGGGCCCTTGGGAAATATATTATCAGGTTGAAGACGGTTCCGGTATAAATTATAATAATCATGGATGGAGGTCAACCTATACAGACGTCCATTACAAAGTCATTCTGGCTGATTACGCCATTGTAAACGGGCAGCGCATCCCAGTGACCAAGACACAGCTCAAGGTTGTTTTGGATCAGTATTGCGACGGAAGAATCCTCTTCCAATCATACACTTATGATCCCACAGGCATCACCCCCGTCAAGGCCGATGCCCCCGCCCCCGCCTACCGTCTGAACGACAGGATCATAATAATAGACAATAAGAAAATCCTGATCAAATAAAAAAATCTCGAGCGCACGCTCGAGATTTTTTATTTATTCCCATTCTATGGTTCCTGTTGGTTTCGGAGTCAAATCATACAATACTCTGTTAACTCCCGGAACCTCGGTAATTATTCTCTGTGTAATATGATGTAACAGCTTGTAGGGAATCTCCTCGATGGTGGCGGTCATTGCATCACGGGTGTTGACGGCGCGAATGATAACGGGCCAATCCCATGAGCGCTTGTTGTCCTTTACGCCGGTTGACTTGTAATCAGGTACAATTGTAAAGTACTGCCAAACCTTGCCCTCCAGGCCATTAGCCGCAAACTCCTCACGCAGGATAGCATCGCTCTCACGCAGAGCCTCCAGACGGTCACGTGTAATGGCGCCGGTGCAGCGAACACCCAGACCCGGACCCGGGAACGGCTGACGGTAAACCATATTATCGGGCAGCCCCAGCTCCTTACCAACCACGCGAACCTCGTCCTTAAACAGCAGCTTGATGGGCTCAACCAACTCAAACTGCAGGTCATCAGGCAGACCGCCAACATTATGATGTGACTTTACGGGACCGGACTCAACAATATCGGGATAAATGGTACCCTGAGCCAGGAAAGAAATACCCTCCTGCTTGCGGGCCTCCTCCTCAAACACGCGGATAAACTCTGCGCCTATGATCTTGCGCTTCTGCTCGGGATCGGCCACACCCGCCAGCTTGTCAAGGAAGCGGTCTGTAGCGTCAACATAAACCAGATTGGCGTTCAGTTCGTCGCGGAACACGCGGACTACCTGCTCGGGCTCGCCCTTGCGCAGCAAACCGTGATTAACGTGTACTGAAACAAGCTGCTTGCCCACAGCCTTAATCAGCAGGGCTGCTACAACCGATGAGTCAACACCGCCGGACAGCGCCAGCAGCACCTTCTTGTCACCAATCTGAGCCCTAAGCTCCTTAATCTGTTCGTCAATGAATTTCTTGGCCAGCGCCGGAGTCGTGATGCGCTCCATATCGGCCGGACGTACATTACCTTGTGTCATAAAATCAATTGTTTCTAAAATATACTATTTCTCGTTTTGTTGCATTCTGAAGCGGTTCAGTATAACCCGGCCGCATAAGTTCCTCCACGCGTGCCGCCCAGTTGTGCTGAGCGTCATACTGGTACTGCGGATATTTCTCAACCGTCACGCCGGTAGCGCCGCTGTAGCGCGTCCGTTTCTCAATCAGGTCATGGTTGGCATTATAATCGCACTCATAAAAATCAATCTCATGCGGCTCGTCGGTCCCTACAAATGAGTAAGAAGCAACAAGCATCCTTTGCGAATTATCCACAAAATCATAAGCATCAACCGCCGTACGCAGCATCTTGAGCATGCCGTTGGCGTAATAGCCGCAATTGGTCACATACCCGCGGCTGGTGTAAGGCAGCATCATCCGGCAGTTATTGAAGTACTGATAAGACACCCTTGACGTATCACACTTGAGCGTAATCTTATCGCCGGAGCCGTCCTGAACCCATTTTTCCTCAACAATCAACAGCCTGCTGTCACCGTCAAAGACATAACGGGTGTCAATGTGCGTCTCATCGGCCCCGTCAATCAAAGTCAGGCATGAAGCCGACAGGTCCGGCACAATCATACCCTCCAGCGACTCACTGAGCGGATCAGGATCCATCCAACCCTTGGCCGATGCAGCCACGAACTTGCCCGCGTTCCCATACTCATAGCGCCACTTGCGTACTACCGTACCGGTAGCATCGGCCTTAACCGTACAGGTGAGCCTGTGGTCAGCCTCATCATAAGTGTACGTACGCGTAGTATCGTATCGGTTGGCAACCTTGTCAACATTCTTATGCTCCAACAGGTTACCGCGCTGGTCAAACTTATAGATTGAAGATTCCGTAGAGCGCCTGTTATCCGTAATAGTCATCTGCTCCGGCATCCCGTGCAGTCCAAGACGCTGAGTCACAGTACGTTTCCAGTAAGTCATGTCATGCCACAACTCGCCCGCAATCTGCTGCACCTTAAACACCATTATCATCGTGGCCGATTCCACCACGATCGATGTCTGACGCGCCTGAGTCCCCGAATTCTCCTCCACATGGATATAGATGGTATCGCAGCCCTTTGAGCCGTCATGCTTTGAAAGAGTGCACCAGTCGCCGCCCTTGGCCACATCCGCGTGCCAATCGGACCCCGAATTAATTACCAGTTCGGCCGAATCCGGAACACTGCTCATAACAGGAATTGTGGTCGAATCATTCACCACAGTCTTAACGCCCTCATCAATCAGGACCTCCTTGTCCAACAGGTCACAGCCGGACATAATCATCCCGATTACGGCCGATGCCAGCAAGGCGGCAAAAACAGTTCTTCTCATAAAAAGCGTAATTAGGTTCTTACAAATTTATATATTTTTATAACAACATGAAAAGCCCAATTGTCACAATAAGTTAACTTTGTGCAGTTTTTTGAAAAACAATAGCCATACACAATATGAAATACTACATCCTATTCGGCCCTCCGGGCGCAGGTAAAGGCACACAGGCAGGTGCCATATCAGAGAAATACAACCTGAAACACATAAGCACAGGTGAGATGCTGCGTAATGAGATCGCAGCAGGTACAGAACTTGGCAAACAGGCCAAGGAACTGATCGATGCCGGCAATCTGGTACCCGACAGCGTAGTTGAGGGCATGATTGAGAGCACCTTCAACAACAACAAGAACGTAGCAGGATTCCTGCTCGACGGATTCCCCCGCACCCTTGGCCAGGCTGTTGACCTGGATGAGATGCTTGCCCGCCGCGGTGAGAAGGTAAATGCCGTAATCTCAATAATGATTAAGGATGAGACCATCAAGCAGCGCATCCAGCACCGCGCCGAGATTGAGGGTCGTGCCGATGACGCCAATGAGGAGACCATAAAGAACCGCATAGCAACATATCACAAGCAGACCGAGCCCCTTATCACATATTACAAGAACGCCGGCAAGTACCAGGAGGTAGACGGCGAGTGCGGCGGCATTGAGGACGTACGCAAGGCCATGTTCCGCGTGTTCAAGGGCATCGACCGCAAGTTCATGGAGCGTCAGGTAGTACTTGATGACTCACTGCTTGATAAGGTACAGATGCTGGCTCAGGAGTCACCCCGTCTGCGCATGAATTACGATTTGCGCAACAGTGAGGATGACCAGTCACAGCGTATGCTCAACGTAATGCTGCCCGGCACCCACACCACCATCCACAAGCACAATCTGTCAAGCGAGACCGTTATGCTTATGCGCGGTAAGATGGATACCGTATTCTACAACAACAAGGGCGTTGAGATGCAGCGCATCCACATGGGTGGCGATACAGGCGTCTTTGGCGTGAACATCCCCAAGGGCCAGTGGCACACCTTTGAGGTCTATGACCTTAGCATCATCTTCATGGCTCAGGATGGTCCCTGGAGCCCCCTCTCCAAGGAGAACATGCTCTAAGCAGCACCAGCGGCGGTACCATTGGGGACGGTTCTGTTTGGTACCGTTTTATAACTAGCTACAAAAAGAACAGCGACTTACAATTAAGCCGCTGTTTCTTATTTAGCAAAACGGTACCAAACAGAACCGTCCCCAATGGTACCGCCTCAGCTCGCTAAGCGAACTGCTCTTTCAGTTTGGGCCAGTAGTTCTTGGCAAGGACGATTCCGCAGCCTAGGATGCCTCCGAAGAATGTCCAGACGATTAATGTCTTGGCGCGGCTGTTTGACGGTCTGTCGGGAACTGTGACGGGCTGGATCACTGTCAGCACAGGAGTATCGCGCTTTACTTGGAGCTTGGCCTGCTCCAACTGCTTGGCAAGTTCGCTGTAGATAGCATTTGACGTATTGTACTTAGACTGAATACGGTCATGCTCAATACGGTCCTTAGTTGTAGTGATGTTCTGAGTCTTATCAGTAATCTTAGCTAACTGCTCCTGATATGACTCAGTCTCCTTCTTGATTTCATCATAGCGGGCCTGAATATACTCAAGTTCACTCTCAGACTTCTCAATACGGAAACGTGTAATCTCCTCCTGCAGCAACTGCTGAGCCTTCATAGCCAGTTCTGCGGTCTGAATCGGCTCAGAACCCACAACATTCAGAGTGATGTAACCCTCCTTCTTATCGACGGCAAGCGAAACACTCTCGCTTATAGCCTTCAGGACCTTGACCTCATCCTTGGTCAGGACCAGCGGCTTGGGATTGTCATCGGCCCCGTCAGAAGGCAGCACGATATCGGGTTTCTCCTTACGGATAGCGCCCAGGATTACGCCAGGAAGGCCGATGGTGTACTTCTTGATTGTACCCATTACGGTAGGCTTTGCAATCTCGGTTGCATATGTGAACATGCTCACTGCGGTGTCAACCTTTGCGTAGTGTACCGGAGTGTACATCAGCTCCTTACGGAAAGGAACACTGTTTACAATCTGCGGATAGATAAGCGGTGAAAGCTCGGCACCACCGGCCGATGAACCTAAATCTATGCCTGCCAGTGAGGCCAGACTGCTCAGAGATGAACTTGACTTGGAACCACCCACCTGAGGCACCATTACAGTGCTAACCGAGTAGGTACGCTTCATAGTCAGCGCAGCCACAAAACCAAGCACAATAAACGCACAGGTCCAGATAATGATGGTCTTGCGGCCATCCCAAAGCTGCTTAACCAGCGCCATTATGTCTATGCCCTCCTCATCATCCATGAGAGGAGCGTTATTCATATCTTCCTGCATATTACTTAAGTCTGTCTATCAGAATGATAAGTGAAATAACCGATGTCAGAGTAGATACAGACTGGTTGAATGTCTGACCCCAGTTAACCTTCTCCTTAGGAGTCTCCAGTTTCTCACGCTTCTCGCGGTCAATGCTAACTGAAATCACACTACCCGGCTCAACCTCAGGATAGTTGCGGATACCCAGGAAACCGCGTTTTGTACCCTCAGTCTGATAGTTAGGCATGGTCACAGTCACACTGTTCTTGTTTGCAACCTTCTGGAAACCACCGGCATAATGACGTATGTACCACGCAGCGCTGTGCTTGCCGTCATACACCATAATCTTATTGGCAGCAGAGAACTCCTCAGGAACATACTGTCCCATACGTGTACCAATCTCGCGGATTGTAATGATGTTCTCCTGACGAACAATGTTGACTACATCACCCTCCATCAGAATAATGTCAGAACTTACCTTACCCTTGTTGCTCTTTGCCTTATCCAGGTTCACGCCTATGTTGCCACGACCGTTATATGTACGGAACAGACGTGCATACGGATCGGCATCATCCAAAAGACCGCCTGCCATCTGGATAACCTCCCAGAGCTGTGTCTTGTTGTCATCCAGCATATAAACGCCCGGGTATTTAACTCGGCCGTTAATCTCAACTGTACGGCCTGTGGTAAAGTCAGGAGTCATGCGGACAACAATCTGATCAAACGGCTGGAGCTGGAAATCAGTCTTAGGATTATAATCCTCATCAACCTCAAGGGTTATAAGGTCGAATGACGAAGTCTTCTCAGATACGTTCAGGCGGAACACCTCAACACGGTCAAAAGCAGCTCCAACCTCAAAACCTCCAGCCATTGTGAGCAGGTCGTGGATGGTAACTGACTCGTCATAAGTGATGTTCACGGGGTTCTTAACCGCACCGTTAACTCTGAGTTCACCCACGTTGGCGTATGTAGAGTTGTCATAAACGTTCAACTGGTCACCCGGCTGCAACTCCTTGTCAAGGTCATTGTCAAGAGAAACAGTGATGTACTCCATCTTGGCTGGGTTCTCCAGATCCTTGCGGAATATGTAAGCAACGGGATAAACGCTCGGTTTCAGACCGCCGGCGTACTCGATTGCCTGCCCCACTGTCATGCGGTCATTAAGACCGAATGTGCGGCTGAACGGCTCACGAACCTGGCCGTTCACGCTGATTGTCTCAACGTCACGGTATGCAGACTGAGCAAGCACCTTAACAACGTCACGTGCCTGAAGCTCAAAATCAGGATTGCCGTCAATGCCCGGGAACGGAACCGTCAGAATCTCAACGGTTTCATCGGACTTGGTGCGCTCTACGAATACGAAGTCTGTCTTTGCGGTATATCTGGGTTTTGCCTTCTCAATCAGTCCCTGCAGGCTGCTGTTGCCCTCCAGGTCATAATTACCGCCGTAGTAAACATCACCGTTAATGGCAACGTAATTCTCCATCGGCACAGTTGACTGGTGAATCATAACGGCATCACCGTTGCGCAGGTCAACCTTCTGCTTGCCGCTCATGACATCGGCCAGGTTGAACTCCAGATACTTGCGCTCGCCGTTCTCATAACGCTCCACCTGAACATAATCCATATAAGCGTTGTAAACCAGACCGCCGGCATACTCAATCAGTTCCTTAAGTCCCTCACCCTTTACCATCTCATAGCGCATGGGGCGGTTAACGGCACCGCTGATGCGTACAATGTTCTGAGCAACAGGAATATACAGAACATCACCGTTCTGCAGGTCATACTGTATCTTTGAATCGGGCTTGGTCATGTAGGTGTACAAGTCAAGACGGCTGTTCTTACCGCCGCGTGACAGCTGAATCTCACGAACAGATCCCATCTCCAGCGGACCGCCCGCAGCAGCAATGGCGTTGAAAACAGAGTTCAGAGCCGACAGAGTAAAGCCGCCCTGAACGCCAACCTCACCGTAAATGCTCACCTGAATGGTACGGGCGGTGGTGATTGTAACCGCAATCTGATCCTCGCGGAACGAGTAGTGACTTGCCAGTTTGCTCTGAATGGCCTTGCGAGCCTGAGCAATGGTCATACCCTTAAGGAATATCTTGCTAGAACCTGCGGGCTGAATTGAACCGTCGGCAGCAATGCGCTGGTGTATCTCGGTCTGTGATGAACCGAATATTGAGATGTGAACCTCATCGCCCTCACCCAACACGTATGTATCAGGGGCCTGAGCGCCATCGGTTGTACGGAACACCTCTAATGACTTGCCGGTAAAGAGCGAGTGGCCGTAGATATCGTTTCCTTCGGTTGGTGAAACATTATTTTCTTGGAGAGCAGTCTCAAGAGCAGCCTCTGCAGCAGCCTCACCATTGGTTGACTGAGGTATATCAATTGCGCTGGTCACTACCTCAACGCCACCGGTTGCGGCAGCAGCGGGGTTTGTATCGGCCGCAGCCTTCTCAGCCTGCATCCTGTTCAGGATCTCCATCACACGGCCCTGATAATTAGCATATTCTGTAGGAGGAATGTTATCCACGTCAATACCCTCCTCCATAAGTCGGGTACGGACCTCAGTCTCATTAAGTCCTCTTTTCTGCAACTCGGCCTGAGCCATTGCCATCATCGAAGCGCTCTGTGCAAACGCCACCATAGGCAACATCGCAAACAAAACTGCCAAAACTTTCTTCATATAGTGCATTAATTAATTTGCCGCAAAATTACTAATAATATATATAATAACGCGCCCAAGCCCCGATTATTGCGCAGCGGTACCATTGGGGACGGTTCCGTTTGGTATCGCGGTACCATTGGGGACGGTTCCGTTTGGTATCGTTTTTAAGCTCCAAACTCTTTGATGCGCTGCTCCTCAGAACGCTTGCAAACCAACAGTTGTCCACCCTTCTCTGAGACAATATAACCGTCAAGTCCCTGAAGAACAACCTTCTTAAGTCCCTCAGTATGAACTACGCAATTATCACTCTCATAGAACTTTACGTTGCCAACCACAGCGTTATTATGCTCATCCTTAACCAGTTTCTCATGAAGTGATTGCCAATTGCCCAAATCACTCCATCCAAAGTCCGCCGGATAAGTAAACACCTTACCATCAGCTGCCGCCGGCTCCATTACAGCATAGTCAATAGAAATCTTCTCACACTGCGGGAAAATCTGCAAAACGATACCATTGGGGACGGTTCCGTTTGGTACTGTTTTCAAATCCGGAACCATCTCATCCATTTGCGCAGCAAGGTCAGCCTTGTAAGCCCTGATAGATTCCGTGATCGTCTTAATGTTCCAAACAAATATTCCGGCATTCCACAGGTAGTTGCCATCGGCCAAATACTTCTTTGCAGTCTCCAGGTCCGGTTTCTCCTTGAAAGCCTCAACTGCCTGAATCTCCATCTTAGCATCCTTAACAGGTACAGCCTTAACGTATCCATAGCCCGTTTCCGGCCTATTTGGTTTAATGCCGATGGTAACGATGAAATCATGGCCCGATGTAAACTCCAATGCGCCCGATATAACGCGTCTAAACTCCTCGGGATTCATAACCACAGCATCGCTAGGAGTAACAACAACATTAGCCTCAGGATCCTCACGCTTAATGCTCCAACAAGCCCATGCAATGCAAGGAGCCGTATTACGAGCAGCAGGCTCAGCCAGAATGTGCTCTGCAGGTATTCCAGGAATCTGCTCCTTAACAATATCCACGTAAGCCTGGTTGGTAACCACCCAGAAGTTGCTCTCAGGGCAAATACCCTTGAATCGGTCCACGGTCAACTGAATCAGCGACCGACCACAACCCAAAATATCAATAAACTGCTTAGGAAACTCCGGAGTACTAAGAGGCCAAAAACGGCTTCCAATACCACCAGCCATAATAACAACGTGATTTGCCATATCTATTTTTCTGTTTTTCTGAAAGTTTGCCAAAGCCAACGACGTACAATTCCACGCTTCTGATTGTCAATAAACGCATCCAGGACACGCGTAGAACCGTTCATCGGCTCAATATCATAATTCGCTATTGCAGCTGGAATCAGGCAACTATAACCCTCGCGAAGCACAATTCCATCACCAGTCTCTCTAATCTTGATTCTGCAATCACCTTTAAGACACATAGTTATGATGAAGCTGTCATACTTCTTAAGGTCTCTATGGAAACGCTGGGCAATATCTGTCACGCGAGCACTGAAGAACGCCGTCTCCACCACCCTGTTTGCGTGATTCGCCTTTACTGAATATGCCGTCCGATACCTGCTCTCAACCCGATAATTCAAAGCCCGAGCAGCCAGTTCAGTATGCAACTGACGAGGTTTCCCATCCAAACCGGGACGGTTATAATCAAATATTCTGTAAGTTACGTCACTTGACTGCTGAATCTCAGCCAGCATGATTCCGCCGCAAATAGCATGCACGCGGCCAGCCGGAATGTAGAACACATCGCCCGCATGAACCTCATGCTTAGCCAGGGCCTCCACAATAGTCCCGTCCTGAACCATCCGCTTATACTCATCGGGAGTAAGTGATTTCTTAAATCCGGAATAGATGCAAGCCCCGGGCTCAGCATCCAGAATATACCACATCTCGGTTTTGCCATTCTTGCCATGCTCACGCATAGCCATAGCATCGTCCGGATGCACCTGAATGGAAAGGTCTTTCTGAGCATCAATAAACTTAACCAGTAGCGGCATTTTTTCGCCATAACGCTTGGCCACAGCCTTGCCCAGAATGCCCTCAGGGGCCATCGCCACCACCTCCGGAAGAGTCTTGCCCTTAAAAGCCCCATTAGCGACAACCGTAGGCGAACTCTCCACAGCGCTAACCTCCCAGCTCTCGCCAATATGCTCCTGCTCAGCCAGTCCCTTCCATCGGCACAGCCTATCCCCGCCCCACACTATCTCATGCAGGTTCGGCTCAAATAATAATGGATATAACTTTGCCCCTTCCATATTAAACGCGAAGATACAAAAAAATACCATTGGGGACGGTTCTGTTTGGTACTGTTTTTCAACAGCGATACCATTGGGGACGGTTCTGTTTGGTACCGCGATACCAAACAGAACCGTCCCCAATGGCACTACTTTAGCCGGGTAAGGACGCCGCGGCTGATGCCGGTTACTCTGGTGATTTGTCTTTCGCCTGCGCCGAATTCCTGCAGAAGTTTGAGCACCTCATTCCGCCGTTCCTTTGGATAATGCTGAATCTCTGAGATAGACGCTATCCCGCACGCTTCATGCAGGAACTCCCGTATCTCGTCATCATGCAACCGGACGCTCGTATCACTATTGAAATCCAGAAATCGTTGCGCCTTGGCCAACGGCTCATCAACCAGCTCCTCAAGCGCCTCAAACGAAATCTTTGTGTAAACCGACTTCGTGGCACACATAGGAACATCACAAACCATCCCCGGATCATACTCCCGCCAACTGCTCCACCGATAATGCCTGACATCACGCACCAGCCCGCCAGCCACCGGGTTCTGATGAATGTACCGCATCAGAGTCAAAAAATACTCCCAATCATTCACCACCTCACTCCGGAACCGATCCTGAAACAGATGCCCCAAATGCTCATACTTCTTGTTAAAGTAATAAGCATAAGCAACTGAAATACTTTTAATTGCATCCGATATCCCACCACTCTGCTCCCGAACAAGCAGATGCACATGATTAGGCATCAGGCAATAAGCATAAAGCACCAATGTCGATGGTAGCGACTTTCCCGTAATCTCATCCACCGGAAAAACCGCGCGTTCCAAAAGACTTAAATACTTGAGATAATCATTCTCACACTCAAAGATATCCTGCCGGTTAACCCCGCGCAGCATAACATGGTAAACGCCAGATTCGCTGGCCAATCTAGATTTTCTTGACATGGTATAATTGCAAACATTTTTCGCAAAGATAAGAAAATGCCAGTAGGGACGGTTCCGTTTGGTACCGTTTTTAGATACTAAAAGCAGCGACCTTTCATTTAGCGCCGCTGCTTTCTATTGGTTATCAGTTCCTTACTGAAAAACGGTACCAAACAGAACCGTCCCTACTGGTACTACATCTTCACTTTGGGAAGTTGCCAGTGGTATTTGGTGGCCAGGAGTCTGATGATTATTACTCCGGCAATACATCCGGTCCGATAGACGGCCGGACTAAGATTGAAGTACTCTAACAGGAAGTAGACTATTCCGCCCGCAACGCAGGCCAGAGCATATATTTCTTTGCGGAAAATGAGCGGCTCCTCGTTGATGAAAATATCGCGCAAAACACCGCCGCCGGCGCCAGTAATCATACCTATCACAATCGCAATAACAGCCGAACACCCCATATCCAGGGCCTTAGTCATACCCAGAAGCGTAAAAATTGCAAGTCCGATGGTATCGAAAAGGAATATCGTGCCCGCTATTCGGTCCACCAGTTTATGGAAGAAATAGTACAGGACAAGCGCTCCGGCAACAATCAGCAGCGACATAAGATCATCGAACCAGAACGGCCTTACGCCCAGCATGACATCTCTGATCGTTCCGCCTCCAACCGCAGTAACAAATCCAACGATGAACAGTCCGAACAGGTCAAATTGCTTAGCCGCCGCCAGCCGAATACCGCTGATGGCAAACGCAAACGTACCGATAATCTCAATCCAATACATTCAAAATCTGTTGATTAGATCAATGATGCAGGACACGTCTTCAGGCTTGATTGCGGGACCGATGGGCAGGCTGAGTTCCTGGGCGGCAATTTGCTCTGTTACAGGTAGTTGCAGGCCGATGTTCCAGGGGGCCGATGCGTAGCACTCTTGCTTGTGCGGGGGTATGGGATAATGGATTAGGGTCTCTACCCCATTCTCTTTTAGATATGCTTGCAGTTCATTCCTTTTAGAACAAAGAATCGGGAACAGATGATACACGTTTTGAGCATCATCCCAGCGCTTTGGAAGCGTAATCAGAGGATTATTTATCCCCTCATAATACATCGCTGCCACCTGCTTACGATGTGCGTTGTCCTCATCAAGAAATTTCAGTTTCACATCCAGCACCGCAGCCTGAATCTCATCCAGACGGCTATTCCTTCCAGTATATTTGAATACGTATTTGGCCGATGAACCATAATTGGCCAGAGTCCTCACTGCTGCAGCCAGCTCAGGGTCATTGGTAGTGACAGCACCGCCATCACCCAGCGCGCCCAGGTTCTTACCCGGGTAGAAACTGTGGCCAGCAGCATCGCCGATAGAGCCAGTTCTGCGACCATCAGCTGTAAAACAACCGTGTGCCTGGGCATTGTCCTCAATCAGTTTGAGCCCGTATTTGCGGCACAGAGCACCAATCTTGTCAGTGTAAGCGCATCGGCCATAAAGATGAACGATGCAAATAGCACGGGTTCGCGGAGTAATTGCAGCCTCTATAAGTGTATCATCGATTTCAAGCGTATCGGCCTTAGGTTCAATCAAAACCGGAACCAACCCATTCTCCGTAATAGCCAGAATAGTAGCAATATAAGTATTAGCCGGAACAATAACCTCATCGCCAGGTGCCATCACGCCCAGCTCAATGTAAGCCCGGAAAATCCAGATCAGAGCATCCAGCCCATTGGCGCAGCCAACGCAGTAGCGTGACCCGATGTAGCGGGCATAATCAGACTCAAAGCGCTCATTCTCAGAGCCCTGCAAATACCACCCACTCTCAACCACACGCCTAACCGCCGCCTCGATCTCAGCCGCGTGCAGCCCCGTAACCTCTTTCAAGCTCAAAAACGGAATCATATCGCAAAGATAGAAAAAAGTACCATTGGGGACGGTTCCGTTTGGTACTGTTTTCAAAAACGATACCAAACGGAACCGTCCCTACTGGTATCATTCCCAGTGCACAAGTAGTGGATTAAGCCGAATCTTACGCGGGCAGCCGTTATATCCACTAATCTGATATTCGCCCGCAATCTCATCAGGAAGCAGCTCTTTAAGCCTGGCATTCAGAACCGATGCCTTCTCACTGAAAGAATTATCCTCAAGATCAACCAAGCGCGCAACTCTGGCCTTGACATCATCGCGGTCTGTATTGGGAGATATCATCCCGTAAATCTCCTCAAGTTCCGCCCTAAAAGCATCACGTTGTTTAAGCAAAATGCCCTCCGGATGCTTTAAGAACAAGATAAACAATGTCTTAACCAATGGCCGCAAATTAAGAATCTGCCCATCGGCCCCACACATTCTAATATTATAGTTCTTATCAATAAACAATTCAACAGGCTCAGCCAGCCGTTCCACACCGACCCCAAGACGCTTAAGCCGCTCCTGAACCATAACCATAAGCGCCATCAGCTGGGCCGCCTCCATACCGTCCAGCATGCCGCCATAATCGGCCGATGGTTCTCTCAGCTCTCTCCTGTCCGCCGGGAAAAGAAGCCGCCACATCAACTGAGCCTCAAAAAATCCATCAATCATCATACCATAAAGGTACGCAAAAATCCATCAACCACCAAGCCCAGACGCCCTTTTTCCATATAAAAAACAAGCAACACATCCAAACAATTACAAGCTTGTAATCACTTTGAATTGCCGATTCCCGTCAACACCTTTGCCCCATAAAAAATAGTCCGTATGAACAACAAAGATCTAATCATCCTCGGCCCCCGTCCAGGCCAGCTCCATCTGCCCGGCAACAACAGAATAGTATATCTCAATCCAATGGAACGAACTCTATACCAACTATTTATAAATCACCCCGAAGGCATCCGGGCCGATGCCCTATCACTCCATTGGCAAGAACTGTACCGCCTATACGCCCATGAATCGGTCTTTGACGATAAAAAACTCATGCTCAGCACAATAGAAAACCTTTGCGGCCAGTCCAAAATCGTTTTCTACTCCAACATATCCAGGATAAAGCGCAAGTTCATCAACACCATAGGCGTCCGTAAAGCAAAAAAACACATCATAATCCGCCACCCGGACGGCCGATATCGCATCGGCCACTAAAAAGCAATCATAATAACTACAAGTTTTTTATAGTATCCTCTATTTCCCAGATAACCTCTTTTAGAGCCGCTTTAAGTGTCTGACGTTCAAGTTCATCAAAATTCTCCGGGGCATTTTTATTAAGAAAATGTGCCTTAAACCAGGAGGCATTCTCTCCATAATAATCTTTAGCCAATGTACCCCATTTAAGCCATCGGCCCAAACAAAGCAAATAATCCTTCATAGAGAGTTCTATACGCATTTGGTCGGGCTCAAATTCATGTAACGTCTCCGGATGTTCCTTTGATTCTTTAATTGAATCCTCCAGTTTCTGCTTCTCTTGATTTATCATTTCTTCGGTGAAGCCATAGAAAGTCATATCAAAGAGGCAATTAGCCACAACCTGACTGGCAGAAAAGGAATCAAGCGTTTCTTGGCAAACAACCATTCCCAACCACTCATTCCAGGGACAAAATGACAGAGCCCATCTTTCATTATCACCCTCCTTAATTCCAATTACTTCGGGATAAACACGTTTAGGCTCCAAAATATCAGGCGTCAATTCAATCTTAATACTACACTCAGAATCTACAGGGTCCATAAGAAACAATGTTTCAAAAACAATCTCGAAACTCTCCAGCCTCTTTCTAAACCAAGGATAGTCAGACACCAAGGCCACCGCCACATCTTGCCATTGCACCTGATTAATCAACTCTTTCAGTATCATAACTCCAAATCTTTATTTGCACAAAAGTACGGAGGCCATCAGCCTCTCTCCAAATCTCTGCAAGGTTTGCAAAGATTTGGAGACGCCATTGACTAATCCCACTTTTGCAAAACAACATCAATAATTATATTATGACACCTACACGTGAACAATTCAAAGAATTAATGGCAATCATTAAGAATGCCCAGGAAAAAGAAGACAAAGTAAATGATGCGTTTGAACTCATCTGGGACGATGAACAAGCGCAACACGTACCATTTTACATCTCCCCCTGGTGGACAGCCGTAAGATATGCTTTCTGTCTCCTTTTCAATCTGGACTTCAACAAACTAGGAATCGATGATGAATTGGAATGGTGGATGGATCAATCGCCACAAAACCAAGCCATATATTGGACCGAAAATGGAGAAGAGCACAACGTAAGCGACATAGATGCCTTCTATGATTATTTAGTGGAACAATTCAATCGAAATCACAGTTAATAGTATTATGACTTTCAAAGAACTAGACGCAAAAATGCGCGTCTACGAGGCTGGCGAATACAAAAGTTTTCTTACCAACAAATCAATAGACCAAAACAAATAGTTATATTTGCATCAACAAAACAATCTATACTATGTCAGGAAGAACAGAAATAATCAACATCAAGAATCCTTCGGACAAAGTTTTGAAGATTCTTAAGAAGATGCAATCCAGAAAGGAGCAACGGCATACCGACTTCTTAAATGAATTGCAAACCACTAATCCATGATCCAAAATGAACAAACAAATTGATATTATAACAGCAAAGGGGGACAAATTAAAAGTCTCCCTTTCTTCTTGCTATGAAAGCGTTACCGATACCATAATTCAGTCAAGGCACATCCCATTTGACATAATTGAGATTTCTATTGAAGGAAATCCCACCAATGGCCCTGTAACCATTGACACATTCAGAAAAATAGCAAAATGGATGGTTGATTGTATTGACAAAGAGCCCGATACAATACTCTTCTATTTCTGCGATTGCAACACGCCCATACCCAACATCAGACCAAGCAAAGATCTATTGCCGGCTCAATACAGAAACAACCTGTTTTCCCGTCTTTTCCAAAGGAATGTTACACTTTCGTCCGATATGTGGGTAGATGAAACGTTGGTTTTTGGAGAAGAAAACCCATACATTTTTCACATACTCCACAGGGAATCACATTCTACTCTCATCAGCGACATAGCCCGTGAGCTGGAATCCACCCTCAACATAATTGCAGAGCAAAAATGATACAAAAGGGGTCTGACCCCAATGGTATCATTTGTAACGCTTTTCAATCACGCTCCAGTCAATAATCTGCCAGAGAGCCTCCAACTGAGCAGCACGGCGATTCTGGAAATCCAGATAGTATGCATGTTCCCATACATCAAAAGTAAGCAACGGCTTGAGCCCCTGTGTAACAGGATTAGAAGCACCCGGCTCCTGAGTTATAACCAGCTCCCCGTCTTTTTTAGCAGACAGCCACACCCAGCCACTACCAAACAGTCCAACACCCTTGGCAACAAACTCAGTCTGAAAAGCCTCAAAAGAGCCCCACTGCTTTACAATCTGAGCCTTCAGAGCACCATCCTTAAGCGGAAAGCCACCCTTACAAAACTGCGTAAAGTAAAGATTATGATTCAATATCTGTCCAGCATTATTAAAAATGCCGCCCTGAGCCTTACAAACAATATCCTCCAGCTTTAAGCCCTCCAGCCCGCTGCCAGGCAAAAGTTTATTCAGATTATCCACATAAGCCTGCAAATGCTTCCCATGATGGAAACCAAGAGTCCTCTCACTAATAACAGGCTCCAGATCTGAAGCCCCGTATGGCAATGCAATAAGTTCAAACATATCTCACAAGTTTAATTAGTCCATAAACACAAATATAATCAAATTTCCGGCCGCCAAAGGTGCCGCTGCATATCCACGTGCCCATTATTTTTAAACACCACTCCTTCCGCTTCTAATAACGGCCGATGCTCACTCCATCCCGGCGCCGTGCGCCCCTCTTTGTTTACCACCCGATGACAGGGCAGTTTCTCCGCACCAGGAGTATATCTCAGCGTTCTACCCACCATTCTGGAATGACTAGGCCACCCAGCCAAAGCAGCTACATTTCCATAAGTAGTCACCTTTCCGCGAGGAATCTGGCTAACGATGTTAAGCACTTCCGCTTGAAACATCCTAACCTCCTCTACAGTCATTCTATCCGGATAATCCTTCATCTCAATCAAAGCGATACCATTGGGGACGGTTCTGTTTGGTATCGTTTTCAAAACAGTACCAAACAGAACCGTCCCCAATGGTACTACAGTTTGCCTTGTTCCCCTAAATATGAGTCCTTGAAGCCAAGGAAGTAGAGGACTCCGTCCAGGCCGATGGTGTTAATACTCTGCTCCGCCGTAGCCTGAACACGCGGCTTTGCGTGGAAGGCTATGCCAAGGCCGGCCTCTGTGATCATTGGGAGGTCGTTCGCGCCATCACCAACAGCAATAGTCTGAGCCAGGTTAACCTTCTCCACCTGAGCAATCAAATGAAGCAACTCCGCCTTCCTATGCCCATCCACAATCTCGCCAACATAGCGTCCAGTAAGTTTACCATCCTCACCTATCTCCAGCTCATTAGCATAAACATAATCAATGCCATACTTCCGCTGCAGATACTCCCCAAAGAAGGTAAATCCACCAGAAAGTATCGCAATCTTATATCCGCAAGTCTTTAAAACAGACATCAACCTATCCACGCCCTCAGTAACAGGCAAGTGCTCCGCAATATCTCGCATAACACTAACATCCAGTCCCTTAAGCAAAGCCACACGCCGAGTAAAGCTCTCCTTAAAGTCAATCTCCCCACGCATAGCGCTCTCAGTAATAGCGCGAACCTCCGCCCCAACGCCATTGCGCTCAGCCAGTTCGTCAATGCACTCAGTCTGAATCAGTGTAGAATCCATATCGAAGCAGATCAAACGCCTCATCCTGCGGAACATATCATCCTTCTGAAAAGAGAAGTCCATCTCCATCTGCTGAGACATCTTCATCAGCTTGGAATGCATCTCGCGCCTGTTCACCGGCTCGCCTCGCAGCGAGAACTCGATGCAAGCACGAGTCTGTTTATCCAGTTTCTTTATGCTCTTACGCCCTGTCAGACGCAGAATACTATCAATATTAAGTCCCTGATCAGCAAGGATCTGAGTAGCCGCCTGAATCTGCCGAGCCTCCAACTGCCTGCCAAGCACCGTCAAAATATACCTGTTCTTGCCCTGATGCCCAACCCAGTCCTCATACTCATCATCGCTAATGGGAGAGAAACCAATATTCACGCCCAGCTCAGTAGCCTTAAACAAAAGCTCCTTCATAGCCAGGCCCGATTTCATCTCGTCCATGCGCATTAAAATGCCCAGCGACAACGTGTTATGAATATCCGCCTGGCCAATATCTAAGACCGTAGCATCATACTTAGCCAAAATCCCCATGACAGCCGCCGTAAGTCCCGGCCGATCCTGTCCCGTAATCCTAATTAAAATCTGCTCCTCTTTCATACTCACAAAGATAGCAAAATAGTACCAAAAGGGACGGTTCCGTTTGGTACTGTTTTCAAAACGATACCAAACAGAACCGTCCCCAATGGTATCGTTTTTTTGCTAACTTTGCACCGATATGAAAAAAGAACCTTGTTTGCGCTTGGACGAAATCGCCAGTGCCCTCTCCCAAGCCGATCAGGCCAGAATGGCCCCAGAATTGTCCCCAGCGGACAGAGTGATAATGGAACAGGCGTGCGTAACCCTCCGCGAAGCCGAGCGCACCGCCATAGTAAACGTTGAAACCGGCCTGGTAGAGCGCTTCACCCAAAACGCCGGCAGAACCATAACGGCCCATGCCGCCGCCCTTGCCTACGACCTCTTTGAGGGCCACACCTATTACGTCCACAACCTCCTCCACAACACATTCGCCAGTGCCGATGCCGATAAGGTTGTCAATGAGGCCGATATCAACCAGACGCTGACTGAAATCCTTGACGAAAAGGGCCGAGCATTCGCCTCCATCATGAACCAACTAAACTACCAGCAAAAAGAAACGCTGGTAGCCATAGCCAAAGAAGGCAAAGCCACCGGCGTCACATCCGTAGCCTTCGTAAAAAAGCACCCCCTAAAATCCCCCAGCTCCGTCCAGTACGCCATCAGCACCCTCCTGGACAAGCAACTCCTCACCTACGATGACCAAGGCCGAACAAAAATTTACAGCCTTTCCGACCGATTCCTGAGCATGTGGCTCTCCCGAACCTATTAAAAATCGTCAATAACCCCTTGACGATTTGCTGATTATAGCGCATAAAGGATACCACTTCTAGCGCTACAGCCGGTATCTTTAGAGCGCTATACACACCCAATGTCCCCTCAATTCAAATACAAAGGCCTATACATCCGCAATGTATCTTTCGACACATTAGGCAACTCACAAGATTCAAAATGGTTTTTATAATAAAACGCAGTAGCGCTGTAATCCTGTTCCTTTTCTTTTGCCTTACTCAAGGCCTCCACAGTTAAAAACTGACATCCGGCCAGTTTTTGCTTTGCAGCCATTTCTGCTATAGAATTTATCAAGAATGAACCTATATCACTGCCCCTTAAATCTTTCCTCACAGCCAGATATGCTATTTCCAGCGCGGGATAATGACGTTTACTCCAGAACACCTCTTCGTATCGTGAATCAACACCAACACTCTCGGTCTGTTTCAACTCTGTCTTATCTTCATAGTCCAATATTAATGAATCAAATGACAAGGCAAACAGAGCCACAATTTCTTCATCTCTTGAAACTTTATATAACTTGCAGAAATTGTTCTTTACAGACAAATCCAAACCCTCATGGATGAAATCATCCATTTTCTTAATCCCGCAACGGAACTCTTTAAACACCGTTGCATCACTCGCATGTTCAATTAAAAGATTATTCTCAAAATCAGAATTTCCAGATAGCATGATATTTGTTTTTCATCTCATTAGATTCATTAATAATACGCTTGTCCTCATCATTGAGGCAATCCATGGTAATCCTGCGGACTGCATCTCTAATCTTTGATGCAATCGGTTCCTTAATTGGTTCTCTTTTAGATTCTATGCCTAACATAATGCTTAGTTTTTATTAGATTTCTTTTCAAGTATTGCCCTAGAATTTGCCGCTTCTTTAGAGAAGTCAACAGAGCCGCGCCTGCGGAAATTTTCCTCAGACATCGCTATAAAACGTGATCCAACCTGACCACGTAATGTAGGTATAGATTTCATGTGTACTGCCATAATTGTGTTATTTATGTGTTGCAAATATAGTAATTAACTACAATAACTACAACATTTAGGTATCATAAGTGATTAATTATTTCATCCATTAATCTTGATAAACAATTCTGGCCGATTACGTTCGGAATCTGCTTTCAATACGGATGTAATTCCATCTCCCACCCAATTAATTGCAGCATTTACATCTCCGAAGACTATTTTTTCACGTACGGACTCATACTCTTCTCTTGAAGGTCTACCAAAATAATCGGATACGGCATCTATCATCCTTCCAGCTTCTTCATAAAAAATAAAGTTCGAATAGTTTTTGAAGACAAGTTTAAACTCCAACAGCGTACCATCTTGCTGCTCATACACAACGCAATGTGTAAAAAGCCCCAGGAAAGGATATGACAGTTTATAAGCAACCGCTCCGTCTTCACGCTCCACTATGTTATCTTCTTTCAATTGTTCCTGCATAAGCAGTCCAAGATCATCATACCGAACCTCTGTTAGCTCGTGAATAGCTTCCGATGGTGTTATTACCTTAGTAGAAATCTTAAACTCGCTATAGAGAGCCTGTGTCTTATCAGCAAGATGGGTATCTTGGGCGATAAAGTAATCACAGAAAGCAGCGTAATAAGCATGTTGAGCATCTGTGTTCACACTATTCATTGCGTTACCTGCTTTTGGCAACTTGTCAGCCTTATAACCAATAAGATCCAATATATTATAAGCCGCTATAAAGAATTGGTATTTGTCATCCTTATCCTTATTCCCCAATCCCATTAATACAAACTCTTCAAATGTCTTATCAACACCAAGCGCCTTCAAGTAAGCAGTAATATTTGGAACTACATCTTTCGCTTCCCACTTTCCAGCATTAGGTTCTAACTTTAATCCGGCAGACCAGATTGATGAGCGATAATCTTTGTAGTATTCCTTATTGAACATCATATTATTCATAAAGATTGCGCTTGAATGAAGCACATCATTTAGCGTCGGCGTTTCCGGAATACCTGGCAGAATCTTATTAAAAAGATCATAAGAACGAGCAGCTTCCGGGATTGGGAAAGGCATATTTAATAGTGTCTCAAGAAGGCCACCGAATACAGGAATATCCTTACTGATAGATGACAAAACATCTGAATAATCCGGGATTACATCATTTTTTCTCCCCTTGTTCTCACTATAATACTCTGTCGGAGTCAACAAAAAAGGAGAAGTTTCATTCTGGATATATGCAATATAGTGATTATCAACCAAAGATTCTAGCATCTTGATATCTTGTAGTAACCTTTCATCCCCTTCACTTCGCATGGCATCTTCAAAATGGGCCGGAGAATAGACAAAGAAGAGACTATCTTTATGAGTCAAAAGAAAATCTCTAACTTCAGCATACTCCGGCTTCTTCAAGTTGCTTATCACTCCCCAATCAAGATAGATACGCTTCATCCCCAATTAGTTCTATTGCAAATATAACCACCCCTTTGATAATAAGATTTTAGTTGAACGCCAAGATATCACCCCGTTTTCAACAACATGGAAATAGCTGTCCACCCAAGGACAAGAAGCATTAACTGAAAAAAGATAGCAGGCTGTGTCAGCAGCCTGCTATTTCTTATTTCAAAGGGACCGATAAAAAAACAGTACCAAACAGAACCGTCCCTACTGGTACCGCCCGCGAAGGCAGCAACCGCCTCAAACCCAAAGTCAGACAACAACTCCCAGAGAACACCCACTTCCCAACTAGATATACTCTCTCCTCAGCATCCTCAGGGGCCGATATCACCTCAACCTCATCAGACTTAAAGACCGATGCCCTATCACCGTCCATCATAAACACCAGCCTGTCATTCTTAAAAACAGAATAATAATTCATGCCATTAACAGGGCGCGAACTCTTTTTCAATTCAAAAGAATCATCCAGTTTCTTCCTGACAGATCTATTCATCTCAAAACAATGCTCATCAAAAGCATCCAACAAACCGGAATAAGGGCCGATAAACGACAAACAATACCAAACAGAAGGTTTAGCTCAACGATAAACTATTGATCAATAATCATATGGGCCGATACACGAGAAATCCCACTCTCAAGTTAGAGAATAAAAATGTCCCAACTAGGCGGTAAAACTGGCACAATACCGGGCTCTTTCCGTCTAATCTCAGTTTAATTCTGTCATTGTTGTAATACTTGATATACTCATCCAGTGCTGCTTCAAAGTCATCTATAGTATTCCAACGCTGCAAATATAGCAACTCGGACTTCATAAGTCCCAAAAAGTTCTCCATCAAGGAGTTATCCAGGCAATTGCCTTTGCGTGACATGCTTTGGATTAATCCGTTTGTTTTCAGCTTGTTCTGATACATCTTATGCTGATAATGCCACCCCTGATCTGAATGGATTATAAGTCCCTTAGGCGGGTTTTCACGGGCAATAGCATCATCAACCATTTTCATAACAAGATTGAGATCCGGATGACGTGATCTTGCGTATGCCACAATCTCACCGTTGTTCATATCCAATATGGGTGAGAGATATCCTTTTTCATCATTTATCTTGTATTCAGTGATGTCAGTCGCCCATTTCTGGTTAATGCCTGTAGTCTTAAAATCACGAGCAATCACATTTGGTGCCACTCTACCTATCTCTCCTTTGTACGACCGATACTTGACACGTTTGATTTTGGCTTTCAACCCCATATCGGCCATTAATCTCTGGACAGTTTTATGGTTTATGGGGAAGCCTTCATTCCTTAACTGAAGTGCGACTCTTCTGTATCCGTATCGGCCTTTATGATGCTCATAGATGGAGTAAATCCGTTCTTTTATGACATCATATTTGTCCGGTACGGATAACTGAGACACATGATAATAGAAGGTCGATTTGGCCATCCTGCGTATCTTGAGCAGTAATTCAAGACGATGATTGTGCCTTAGTTCGAGGATGGCTTCTGCCCAGTCCCTTTTCGACGGGCATCCCTTGCTTCGACTAAGGCTTTCACTTTTTTTAGTAGCGCGTTCTCGGCCTCCAGATACTCATTACGGGCTCGGAGTTCTTCTAACTCAGTAAGTGCAGCCTTATTATTACGCTTAGCCATTGGACGTTTCTGTTTACCTTCTGTATTACACCAGCTATAGATTGCTGCTTCAGAGACATCGTGTTTTATGCAGATGTCCTTCAAAGGTAAAACTTTTCCCATCAAGTCAGCTTTAATTGACGCTATTTCTGACTCAGTTACATGATGTGCCACTTTTCGCCTTAGGCCTTCTTCTCCATAATAGATGTAACGCTTACGCCAGATATAAAGGCGTGACCTGACGATTTTCATCTCTCTGGAGAGCTGTCTCGATGGATAGCCCTCATCAAGAAGCTTCATGTATTTTAGCTTCTCCTCAAACGAATGATGCTTTGACATTTCTTACCCCTTTGTTGGTGTCCAACTTTTTGGGGTCACATCATAGAAGTGGTATCCTTTATGCGCTATAATCAATTTGGGATAGGAAAAACTATTAATTCATTACTCAACATATATGCAAAAAAGGTTTATTTGATCAATTGATCACAATAAACCCTTTTTATAAAACAGATTGTAACAAACGTATAGTTGCTTCCGTATCCCACTAACGTTGGCTACAAATATACAATAAAAAACAATTAATACAAGTAGTTAACATGAATATGAGTAATTATGTTCTAATCACGCCTACTTCAATAATTCCATTAAAAATCCTTTACCTGCTTTACCACACCTATAACGAAAAATGCCTATGAAAAAAAATAGCCGGCCGCTGATGCAGCCTGCTATTCTTTTACGGACAAGTCTTATTAAACTTGTTCTCACCTTGAACGATTAAAGAACAAGATATTATAATATCATTATTTTAAGGTAACCCTTCGTTATTCTGGCTTTGCTATCTTTAGATCTTCACCTTGATTAATATCAACCTTTATTAAAGGAAGATAATATTTCGAGAACGGCGTATTTTCAGTCTTTGCACACAGCACGCCTCGAACAGTACTTACTGCTATCCCAGCCAAATTATTGATAAACTCTTTCGGCAAAACTACATCTTTAGAATCAACTTCGGACAGTTGTTTCCAGCAGTCTGATTCCACTAAATAATGACAAAAAACTTCGGCAACCATAAAAACTTTACCTTTCTCCAAGAACTGGACATTTGCACCAACAGCTATAGCGTGTTTTTGATAATTGGTCTTTATGGGAATACCGATTTTTACCTCAATCTCATCAGACAAAGGTTCAAATGGTGTCGCAAATTGCTCAATAGAGACCCCTCTTAAATTATACTTAATATCCTTCATTTCTTTCCTGAAATACATTATGAAACTGGACGACTAGACCTATTAACTCCTTTATATAATAAGGGGTTAATTCTAAGGACTTCGTCTGGATGGCCAATGTAATCAAAACAAATAGATTGAACAGAATCTATTTTAACCTGTATAGTGTTGTATGGAGACCACATAGTTTCTATTTGATTCTGACTGGGAACCTCAAGAAGCTTGATTCCTAATAATCTTCCATAACGAATAACAGTCGAAACCTTCATATCAAGGTCTTGACCATGGAGAAATTTATTTATGTACTGCGGGCTGACATTCATCTTTTCCGCCATTTCCTTCTGAGAAAGATGGTGATCTTTCATATAGCGGACAATCCTGAGGACAATTAGCCTGCACTCAAGGAGATCTTCTTCAACCTCTCTTTCTCGCCTTGCGTCCTCTATCCATGAAGTGACTGTTCTCTTTCTATTATTTGCCATTTGTCAGTATGTTATTGTATTAAGTGTTCTGTCGTTTCCAATAATTAATAAAAGACTCTTTATCTTTCACATCGTGAGAAGCAAGTTCTTCATAAACAAGTCTAAGCTTTTCCAGTTCCAGTCTAGTATTATCCGCCTTACCCATATCTTTGTGAACCTTAATTGTTGCGCCAGTAATAACATAGCACTTGTTCTCCTCTATTTCTACTGCATAAAACCGAAATGGATAGTGCCCCCCTATTGTTCCTTGTTTAATCTTCACCCGTATACTATCGTAGAGTCTTCTATCTGCATCAATGTCATCTAATGGTTCCACCAATGAGGGGAAATCATTTTCTTCCATTTTTTCAATCAATTCATCTCTGTTTTTATTGAGAGACCTTCCTACATCCTTTAAAAAGTCTTGTTCTGTAATGCCATGCCAATAATCATCTTCTAATAAAGTACGATTCTTATCAAAAAAATTGCTCAAATAATATGGTGACTTCCACAATTTGAACGCTTTTAAAAATTCATTGTCATCTACAAAAACGTCATTCACTTCAAAAGCATCAGGAGCCACGCCAATACCACATAATTCATCCTTACTAAAATAAACGGCAGCCACAATGCAAGGAGCATCCATTATATATCGTCCATTTTCAGGATACAATAAATCAAATTCCATATATCAACCGCCAGGTTTATTTTATTGCAAAAGTAGCAAAAGAATCAAATAAATCAACCTACAAATTGATTTTTTTCCAAAATAACATACAACAAACTCTTAAAAAATCTATTTTCAACAACTAACATTACAAAGTAGCCTGCCTGGCATTAGCCTTGAATCATATACTCTCAATGGCAAGATCAAATCTCCCTTGTCCATTCTCAAGATAACCAAGAACAAATAGTCGCCAATGAGAACAGTTCAATTTTGCAACATCTAATAAAAACAAAACATTATATTTGTAAAAAAATTATTAGTAATAATATGTTCAGTAAACTATGTGGATATGCAGGATGCACATTATCAATTGTGTTAATAGTATTGTGGTCTTGCAACACTGGAGGCTTTTCTGTCGTTAATCTAGACTCTTTCGTCGGTGTTATAGTAGCTTTACTCTCCATTCTTATAACAATAGTACTTGGTTGGCAAATATACAATGCTATTGAAATGAAACAGAAAATCCAAGAACTAGAGGCCTTGAAGGATGAATTTGCAGAACAAAAGAAATCCATAGAAGAATTATCAAATAAAACAAGACATGGAGTTTTATTGACTTGGGGGGATGATTCCGCTAATGCACGCCATTTCACCACGGCCTTTAGGTTTTATGTATCTTCTTTGAAATGTTCCATGTTGCTAAAAGAGCCTTTAAATATTGATGTTATTCATGACAACCTCACCATCGTATCCAATAATCTTAAGAAAGGAAATGTAATGAACAAAGATTTATATGATATCGTAATCAATGAGGATACTGAAATACGATCCCTGCCAAACTATATATATATCAAATCATGGTATGAGCCTGCATTCGAAAAATTCATTAGTAACATAATTAAGAAATAGTATATTTTAGTTTTCGTCTGCATTTTTAATATCACCGGAATTAATACTTAACATCAGATTTACTTTTTATAGAGCGTATACTAAGCTGCATCCGGCGGTACTTTCCACAATTGTAAACTATTCATCATCATGAAAGAGTTCACTCTGTTTTTCGGGACTCATTGAAATCTTCGTATATTCTGGATATGATATCACCTTTGTTATGTTATACTTTGGTTTTCCTCCTGTTGCGACATCTGTAACTACCGTCTCAAAGTCGGCCACTATAGTATCCCCTTTTCCAAATGCTATTCCTTCAACATTCATAGTCTCTAAGAAATTTGCATCTGTCATTCTAGCTGTATAGCTTTTATCATTGATCCTTACTTTCCAGTTTGATGGCTCATCTGAGAAAACGGGAGAAACTATCTCCATTGTAAGATTAGTCTGAATGAGGCTTTCCGTTTCTTCTTCTAACCTATATTCAGCCACCTTTGATAGAACCGTTTTTGATATACTTAAGTTTTCTCTTTCACCGTTCTTCTTTTCATATGTGACTGAAATATCTCTAATGCTATCATTATGAATAACTAAACTGGCAATAGTGCTCAGTGCTCCCGCTGTTGTCTTGTTTTCCAATAGTTTTTTATTCTCGACCTGTACTATATCATTATTGGCTTCTATCTCATGAGTTTTCTGCTCATTATTCAACAAACTTGTAACATAATTACCAATTAACGTAACAACGACTCCAACCACATAAGGATTATTCACAACTTTCTTTACCCAAATAGGTATCTTGAAACTGCCTTCTTCAAAAGGAACAACATCAAGTTCAATAGTGTTATAGCCAACTGCATACTTTTCGTTTAGGGTCTGATTAATACCTCTAAACAGCCGATCCGTATTCTTTAGATATTCTATTAACTCAGCCACCGGCACATGACTATCCTGTACATTCAACGTCAACTGAAAGAATTCTTTCAATTCAACAATCTCGTTATTATCATCCATCCTTTTTAAACTATATCTTGGTTTATGACTAGTTATGTCACTCAATAATGCCATATATAGCCATAATTGCATCCACAAATATATAGCATTTCAAAAACCGAACAATGAAATAACTAAAATGATTAAAACTTCACCATGATTACCAACAAAAAAGGAGGCAACCAGAATCACAGTCGCCTCCCATATAATCATAAACAATTATAACCGCTTATCTTTATTCCACGCTAACTCAAACAAAACGGTGCCCAAAAGAACTGTCCCCAATGGCACCCCGACAATTATACCATAACACAACAAGTTTTCAACAGAATGCTAAATACAGTGTTTTTGGCACACTTTTTGCTCATCGCAAATTAGACCCAGTCCAAACAAGGAAACAAAACACCCATGGACTAGCCTAAACTAAACAATTAAACAACAGCATATTTATAAAAAGGCAATGAATAACAGAACATCAAACAAATCCGGTAATGGCCCCAGCCCAGAAATGGACCAGGTGAAGCTTCGAGACCTCAGCAGAAGAAAAACACAAAAGCAAGCGCAATTATGGAATACGTAAGAAACGCAAACGGCACGTCTAGATGGCCAAGTCCCTCAACTGGTGTGTCTACATGGCTTGATTATTGGAAAAGCCACAAATACATTTACAGCGTATGTAAATGTGGTCACTGCGGAACAACTTATGATCTTGTTGGAGCTCACGTCCAAAAGGTGTTTGGCGGCAACGAACTATACATCACACCTCTTTGCCGTCGATGCAACCAAAAGACTGAGAACTTCTACGTTGACACAGAGTTGGTAAGAGTGCCCAGCGGCCTTTGAATCTGGACTACGGTCTGCAACGCCTCAAGTGCTCCGTAGCGGAACCGGAATGCCACCGCATGTAAAATAACTTAAACCATTTGCCTATGAGAAAAGAGATACACGTTGTTTCTAATCCAGACAGAGGAGGTTGGGATGCAAAGCGTCCGCACGCAGACAGAGCATCAAAGCACTTTGAAAAGAAAGCCGATGCCATGCAGTGGAGCCGCGACCTTGCCAAAAGAGAAGGCCTTGAGTTAATACCTCATCGCCAAGATGGCCAGATTCAGAATCCCAACAGTTACGGTAATGATCCTTGTCCGCCAAAGGACAAGAAGCATTAACAAAAAAGATAGCAGGCTGCGGATGCAGCCTGCTATTATCTTCCTATCATGTACGATAGTCAAAAAGTCCGATTAGTACCCATCATAAAAATATCACAGTTCACCAGGCAAATAGAACTGATCGCATTTGGTAATAGGTTCAATATCCACATGTAGATCCGCAGGCAGCACAGCTTTCATAGATTGGATTACAGCATCCGCATTCATATCCTGAACATAAATCTTTCTCAGTCGTTGCATGCCCCCAAATATAAGTCTGTCAGTTTGTCTATTAAAGAATGGGAAAGAATAGCCTACTACAACAACATATTCAGTATCTTCAGTAGTTGCTTTAATGGTATTTAGCATATTCTCCTGGTTTGGAGAATCTTCCCACGCAAAAGAAAGATGCGTTTTAAAATGAATGCCTAAACCGCTCAAGCTACTCTTAATATGACTATAGATAATGATCAGTTGCAATTCAACAGGCAGTCGTTTATCCGCCAATATACTTGTAACAATGGGAGAATCTACAAAAGTGGCAGAACCATTCAATTTAATTATTCTTCCTGTATCTGATAGTTCAGGCCATTTACTCTCCCTATTCTTCTCATATACGATTAATCCTGGTCTCTCCCGATATGAACGGAATGCCATTTCTATTTGTGAATCATAATTCCATGACAGTATACTAATATCACGTGGTATATTCAGGTATGGCATATCAAGGATATTAGCCAGGAACGTATCGTAACGGTTATCCGGATTATTTACAATCTGTTCCCATATGAAGAAAGTACATAAAACATCTTTAAGTGTTTCAAAACCTTTTTCATTACCTGTCAAATATAACTTACGAGCATATGTATCAATTGTAGCATGGCTTTGAATACCTTGAATAAGGAAATCAATATCATTCAGCATATCCTCCTTATTTCTCTCAACATTGTCTGAGTTAGTTAAAAATCGATCCCAGAAATTTATATCGCCATCCGGTATATTAACATTAGAAATGTATTCACGAAAAAAATCAAATCTATCTGGTATTTCCGATACAATAGGCAGTCCTTCCAAAATAAGCCCCTGATCATTCCGTTTTCCAGCGCTAGCACCAGCGCCTAGGAAATAAATTGTCTTACTCATAATGCTCTTAATAATATCGCTAATACTTAACTCGCTTTTAATTAGATTATGTCTAAAAAACTTTCTTTGCAAAAATAGCCGTATTTATCATATATTATCAATGTGTTACAATAAAACTTATTCCCCTGTTTTAAACAGATAACAAAGTTGATTATAGCGTTCAATAGATACTATATCTAGCACTATTATCACCTGCATTCACAATAAGACCAAATGTCGATTCGATATTACTCGTTACACTCCGCCCCCGTACACAGAACGGCCATATCAGCATCCTCCATTCCAAATAATTTCATTCCGGACAACCTCATATTGAGTAAGGAAATCATTATTCTTTATTAATGAGGGGCTACAACACCAGTTCTTCATACGGCATATCAAGTCCATTGTGGTTTTAGCATCTCGATGTTTCAACACATGCTGATAAAATGCCTTCTGTTTAGCACCGACATAGCCTTTATGATAACCAATAATCACTTTAAGCTTATTGCTTTCTGCCATCGGTAGCAGTGTAATGAACAATGCGTTAAGTGGTCGAATCTCTCTATTTCCGCCTTCATAGGAATATGCCATCTCGTCTTCATCAACCACTGCATCCGAACCGCAAAAAACCAAAAGCGGGAAATCTATAGCGCAAAATTCATATTCGCCATATGACTTATTTTGTATATCTTGTAGCATCTGATTGAGTGTGCAGTCAAAACGCTCAATTACATGCTTAGAATATTCACGCTGTATGTCAAAGGCCCATCCTTCGAATCCGCTATTCTGATAGAACAATTGCCTTTTCTCTTCAAGAAAACGCTGTCCGGCAAGGCCGCGATAGCTGAACAATAAGAATGTATTTGCTGATTCAAAATCAATATCCCCATATTCTATATCCTTGAATATGGAATTGTCATGATCGGAACAAAACAGAGGCATGATTAATGCTTGCTTAACAGGCAATAGATTTTCTTTTAAATCACTGAAATCTCCAGACCGTGGATCAATCTCATTATCCTTAATTTGATAAACCATTCCATCCTCAGCTATTGAAGCGACAAATGGATGTTGTTGGACAAGATGGCAATCACAGGTTGTCTTTGAACAACCTGGATACAAACACTTGTAGTGATTCTTACGGGCCTTATCGCGTGCTTTCCCAAAGGAATCCCAAAAGTCTGGATTAAGCATTTTTATCTAGATTCAAATAGTTTCTTTAAAGTAGCCTTAACATCCGTCTCACACTCTTCCACAGACACCATCGGTTTCGGGTAAACAGTCAGTGTATTCCCTGGGTGTGCTGCACTTTGACTTTCCGTAACATTCACCCTCATAACACTTTTTAGTGCACTTACATCATCTTTAGCCACAGTAACATCAGAATCATCATAGAAAAACACTTTAATATATGGTTTGTCAAACGCATACCTTATTTCCGTACTGAATCTATTCCTTTTAGGCATAACTGATTCAAAGACAATTGGACCATTATGGTTTTCAACATATATTGAGTTAGCACCATTCTGTATGATAGTCCTGCTCGGTGTAGGCTCAGCACTTCCAGACGGTACAAACTTACTACTGAATGAAGCCTCGAATTTAGGTAGCGTTTTCTTTAGTTCTTCCATCAAGAGAGCCGCATCATTCTCTATCATCTTCTCATAATTGCCCGTATTAATATGAACAAGAAAGTCCCAAAATTCATCTATGTATTTTAGTATATCATTGATCTTCCGTGTTTCGTCCTGCATGAAATCAGAATTGCCCTCAGACTTCATTTGTTCCAGTTTCCGATTCTTTTCATTTATCCAATAATCTTTCACCATCTTCAATCCGTCGCCATTTCTTGGAATACCTTCTAAATCTACTACAGGAAAGAGACGCTCCTTCACATTTCCCATCTTGAACATCTGAACCATCTCAAACATACAGTCTAATGACTTCAGATAGTCATTAATTACAAAAATAATGACCCTCTCAGACTCCCCTATCTCCTTTTCATATTCCACGATATTATCACGGTATTTTATACCATCAGCATCTATCGAAAAGGCTATACTGTTATTCTTTAGTCCCCTCTTGATTGACTCTACAGCCTCATCATGACCTGGGTCGTGTTTATACGAGATATGTACCTTACTCAAACTATCCATTGTTTTGTATGCTAAATTTTCTTTTATTGATAATCTATTAATTATTACGTCACAATCTGTCACTTTTCCATTTTGCTCCTTGTTGATAATAACAGTCGTTACCTTATGGTATGCAAGAGACGTCTGAAGAGTTGACAATTCATTATGGCTGAACGAGGTTAAATCTTTTTCACTTTGCAAATGGAGAACAGTCCTTTCCTTAGTGCATAAACACCTCATTATTCGGATAACCAGGTTGAACAACAGCACGTCACGCTCACGACCATTCACTATAGCTCTCAACCATTGTTCTCTTTGCTCGTCTATTACTGGATTATTGCATTTGTAACTGAGTCCGGCAACAAACATTTCAAAAGTCGAGCCTCCGACAGCGGGAACAAGGATTTTCTCATACAGACTATTCCCCGTTTGCCTCATTACCGCTTCAATATCCTCATCACTCAAGTCAGTGTCTATCAAATATAAACCAGACTTAAGCGAAGAATCCATCAAAAAATGCCGCAGCCTCCCCTCTTGAAACTCCTTATTCATTGTCGAGCTTGTTCATGAAGTTGGATATCAAGTATTTGTTATTCGGATTCTTCATCGTGGAGTCAATCAGATCCATTGCATGTTCCAATGTATCCTGATAGCCGCTGTCATTGAACGACTTGATTCCATTATATGACTGGATAATCACATCAACTATCTTATTCCAGATGAAGTAGTCTTCGGGCGTATTCTCTTCTAGTATTATCTCCAGCCATTTTAGTGTCTGTACAGGATCTTTGATGGCATAACCTGCCAGATAATCTACAAAGGCTCTGATTTGATGCTTGCTCACAGGCGCGTATACGTATGCTTCGGTTATCTGTATCTGCATCACATCAGGCCATTTGTCGAGATTATGGAAAAGCTGGTCAAATGCACTGCCCATTTCTGGTGTATTAAACTGTGGTTCCATAAACCGAAGGATATAAACGACAGCCTCATCGTTTACATTCTCGTCCAGCCTGTAAAGGAATTGTAGTAGCGATATTCTTGCTTCCTCACTGCTGTCACACATCGAATCCAACAGTGCTTTCAACCGCTTATCTTGCTTATTACGCATCCAAGCAAGCCATAAAATGATTACTTGTTCCTTATAGCATTCTGGGCATTCTGCCGCGTGCTGGAAGAAATCCATCAATTCTTTCACGGCATAATTCACAAAATAAACCAACGGATTATAGTTATGCACAGGCATCGACATAAGTCTGGCATCGTAGTCATGCATCAACTTCTTAAACAGATCCACATTTCTGTTCTTGTCCACGAAGTTCAGTGCAGCCATGTTCAGCAGAATAGCAGCCCTGGTATATACCGATGCTGTATCTGCCACACTCTCTATGGTATCTAGTATTGCTTTCCCATAACGTTTGTCCTTGGCACACTCCACCAACATATATCCGGCATTTCCTCTAGCCTGGTTAATACCCACATTATATACATCTTTGTCCTCTTTGTATCTGTCTTCCTTTGGCTCCGCAGAATACTTCAGGGCATCACACAAAAAATGGAACAAGTCATCTGTCACATTCCCGCTCTTCACCCAGTCACCTACGGCAAACAATAAGGAGTGGATACTGAATCCTCTTATATCGGTATTAAGATTGTGCCCAATAGCATCAAGAATTCCATTTAGCACATGCTCTGCTTCATTTATTCTCCCGGCATCTATTAGTCCCTGCATTCCGGCTACGGGATATGCTATTTGTATTTTGTCACATGCAATAGCATCATCTATCAGCCCCAAATACTTGTCGGGATTCTCTTGCACTACAATTCTGAACAACTGGCACTGACCTGTCAACGATGGCTTATCCCAAGCAAAGGGATTGGTAGTATATTTTAACATCGACTTGAGCCAGGTTTTGCAATTCATCTTAAGCCCTTGCTCCTTAGTCAGCGATGTCCATCCTGAATGCATAGAAGATTTAGAAGGTAGGTCATTCTCCAGACGCTGTTTCTTAAACTTCCTTTTAATCCTTTCCTTCTCATAGTATGCTTCCCACGAAAGTCTGCGCAGGTCATCATCTGGCAAAACATACAAAGCCTTACCTTTATGCAAATCAATATCCAGAATCGGATGCCCCCACTGTAGCCTCATCTCCATATTCTCCTTCCCATACAGTTTTCTCTCGCCTCTGTCTTCAAGGTTATTCGCAACCTCTATGATATTCTTTTTCTGTTCATCAGTCCATAGTAGATAATTTTTTTTCAATGCCTCTATCGCCTGATACTCTACCCAAGAGGGAGCATTCGACAAAACACGCCTGTTCTTAAGAATAACATACGCATCTTCATTGAACAATTCAGGATGTGCAGTATAGACCTGAAGAGCAATATACACAAAACCCTCGTGTTTGCTCTGGCTGAAGACTTTCAGATAGTGCTTTGTCCGCTCGCTGTTCACATCCTGAAGCATGTCGTCTAAGATAATATTCACAGCATCTTCCGAGAAATTTGACACGAAGTGTCCTCCTCTTGTCCTTTGGAAACTGAAGAATTCATACGAATTATAAATATCTGCTCCTTCTATTTCATACTTTGTGGCTTCATAAACCAGTGTCAGTATATCTACTAGCAGTTGAATGCCTGTTTCTCGATTCCGTTTGAGTAGTTCTTCAAATAGCAACTCCTCTTCATGGTTATAGTTTAGTGTATGAAGCCCTGGCTTTTCTTTCATAGCCAATTGTAATCTGACATTCTCCTTAAACTCCTCACATACAAAGTCTGGATTTGTCTTAAGGATGTTTCTGAGCAAATGAATGTATTCCAGAGGACATCTGTTCTTCACTAACTTATTATAGAAACCAATAAGTTTATCGCCATTCTCGTTCAGTTCAAAAGTTTGAAGCAGTTTTCCGATATACTGGCAGTCTTCTTCATTTTTGTAGTCTAATGAACGTTCTACTTCATCCAATACGACCCTGGCGTCTGGCCAAAGTGTCCGTTGGCACATTAGCATCACCTTCTCTTTATACGTGGTTGGCTGTGCCTTCCAACCACCCTTTTTCTTAATGGTGTCCCAAACCGCATGAAACCAACTCGCTGTATGAACGGTCTCGAAGATCACATCCATATAGGACTTTTCGTCATACACTCTTCTTTCTATCAGGCCAATCTCCTCTTTCAGAGGCATTTCAAAATAAGCCATATTGCTTAGTGCAAGGGATTTCAGGTGATAACGATAAGTGTCTTTCTCATCCTCATTCTTCGCAAAAAGAAGTTGTTCAACGGTGTTAATGTATTGCTTGGCATCCTTTTCTCGAAGGAATGTCAAAATACTCTTCACGGCAGCTCTGGAGAAAAGCCCTTGATGCTGTCCTTTCAGATTATCTAATAGATTATTTCCTTTCTCAGTAAACCGCCTTGCATAGACATAATCAAACAAAGTCTGGTGGAAGAACTGTATTTGGTTGCTTTTCGTCAACAGTAGCCATCCGCATGTAAACAGGTATCTAAGTTCTGCAATGTACTCCGTCTCAAAAGCCCTGATGTGTACTGACAGTTCTTGACGCTCATACATCGCCGTTACCAAAGTATCCAACAGTGCCAGTAATCTATCCTTGTCTACTTTGCGTTCGCTGTCATCCGTGATATACTTACTCCACAATTGATGATAAAGCAGGTCTGTCGACAGAGGATCAGTCATCTGTTCTTGTCGATAGTCAACCTTCAAATACAAATATAAATGTAGGGGATTCCCTAAAAACCACAGCAGTCGGTCACTGAGGCGTTCGTCTCTGTGATTTTCTATTAGTATCTCTTCGACCTTTTCCTTTGGGAGTTCTTTCAGTTCCCATTTATGTTTTACCTGTAACTGGTCAAGCAAAGGATCGTATTCCAGGTCATAAGGCCTACAAGAAATCACCACTCTGACATGTGGAATAATTATAACTCTGCTTATCAATTTGAGCAATGAACGCAAAGGAGTACGATTGGAGGACAAGGAAAGTGACAAAGCATCTATCTGGTCTATCAGAAGTACCACGCGTTTATACTGCTGTGCTAGTTCTCCTATGACCACCTCTATTGGCTTTGCTAGATGAAGTTTCTTCCCCAAATCATCTGTATCAACAAACTCCACCTGATCAGACTTCAGTCCAAGCAGTTGGTATTCGGGATTCGCCTGAAGTTCTACCAACAGGTCGTGCATTACCACAGATTTTCCTATACCTGCTTTTCCATAAAGCAGAGCCAGCCTGGAAGTTTTCTCAGAGGAAGCTTCACTTTCAACCCATTCCTTTATTTTGCCAACTTCTGATCTAGGGATGGAAGGCTTGATTTTGGGGGCATACTCATACAATTCAAAAGAGCCATCTCTAAAAGCAGAGACGGCTTCTTCTACATACTCCCCCATATAGATGTCACCATTTTGCTTCTCTATATAGATGGACTTCTCCCCGTATTGTTGAATAATTCTTTCAGCCATATTGTTCACTTCCACAGATTATCATGCTTATACTCCCCACACAAAGCTACTAATTTCTCAAACAACTTCACTCTCTCCTCTTTCATTTTCACCCCTACCCATCAACATCTGCCGGTACCAAATCCAATTCCAGTTATTTCTCTCCTCCATATAATAATTTAATGGCCTTCTATGGTTCACCGCCATGAAGGCCATTATCTCATAATACTATGCCAGTCAACGCTCGTCTTGCGTCATAGGTAAAGTACCATTTAGCATCATCCCCGCTGCAGCCACAGTGTCGCTTTCGCGCCACAGAGCCTTCCGCTCCCCGCACAGACCAGCCGCCCGCCAGGGGCGGTCGCCTCGTCTGTCTATCCTGCCGCACTATCTTCCTTCGGGCGTCTCTGCGGCACAAACACATACGAGCAAAAAGCCCAAACACCTTTTAGGATTGATTTCAACTTTTCACTCTTCATTATTCACTCTTACCCGTGAAGCTAAATAGTTTCCCCAGCGTACTGCATATTCCGCCCCAGCACCGTACAAAATATCATCTGAATATCCCCAACAAAAGAGTAATGCCGATAATAATAGCAATTAAGTCTAACCTTATCCGGATAAATAACAGTATCATTATACTCCACCGCAATCTCCTGCATCCCCCGAGTATCTCCGGCTGCTTGGCGGGCAGCAACATACTCAGAAATCATCTCATCTTCCAGACGATACTTCAACGTTGCCGGCCCAGTAATCCCCGGGCGCAACTTAAGCACATCCCTATCATCCCCAACAAGCTTATCCGCATACCCAGGAACATCCGGCCGAGGCCCGACAAAACTCATATTACCAATCATCACATCCCAAAGCCCGGGCAACTCATCAAGCTTCCAGTGCCTCAGTTTAGCCCCAAGAGGAGTGATACGGCTATCTCCAGCTACAGAAACCGTGCTGCCATTATGCTTCACCGTCATAGTGCGGAACTTATGGCACTTAAACAGCTTCCCATTAAGGCCAACACGCTTCTGTACAAAGAACGCAGGTCCTCCAGGCATCTTAACCTTAACCAGTATAGCCACAATAACAAGAACTGGCCATAACACAGCCAGTCCTAAAAACGCCACTATCCTGTCAAATAGCCATTTTAGAATCATACAAAAGCTTGCTTGATAGTATCCACTATATACCTAACATCATCGTCCGATACATACGGCCCGGCAGGCAGACACATACCCACCTTAAACAACGCTTCGCTCACGCCATTCACATAAGCAGGAGCATTCTTATATACCGGCTGCTTGTGCATGGGTTTCCACAACGGACGGGCCTCAATCTGAGCCTGATCCATCAGCACACGCAGAGCCTCCACATTGGCGTTGGGCTCACAGTCGGTATGTGCACTTGTTGCAGCATGAATCACACCGGCTGCACCACCCACGGCACCCGTCACGATGGTCTTGTACGCATTCTCCTGACCCTTAATCTTCAGGTTCTCATCCAGCGTGATGGTACAGAGCCAGAAGTTAGAGTCATAGCGACTGTCAGGATTGCCGTGTACTTTGATGCCCTTCACATCCTTCAGCAGCTCCTCATACAGAGCCTGCACGTGCTTATGGTGCGCAATATGGTCATTCACCACCGTCATCTGCCCGCGGCCGATGCCCGCACAGATGTTACTCATACGGTAGTTATAACCTATCTTCTCGTGCTGGTAGTACGGATAGCTCTCGCGATACTGGGTAGCATACATCATAATCTCACGCCATTCATCCTCATTGGCAGTAATCAGGGCGCCACCACCACTGGTGGTTATCATCTTGTTACCATTGAACGACAGCACACCATACTTACCAAACGTACCCAACACCTGACCATTCCAGCGGCTACCGAAACCCTCAGCAGCATCCTCCACTACAGGGATACCATACTTGTTGGCAATCTCCATAATGCGGTCAATCTGGTAAGGCATACCATACAGAGCCACCGGCACAATTGCCGCAGGCTTCTTGCCCGTCTTGGCTATGCGGTCCTTGATAGCCTCCTCCATCAGTTCTGGATCCATATTCCACGAATCCTTCTCCGAATCCACGAACACTGGTGTAGCGCCCAGATACGTTATCGGGTGACTTGACGCACAAAACGTAAAACTCTGCACAATCACCTCATCACCCGCTTTCACACCAGCCGCCAGCAATCCCAGATGCACTGCAGCAGTACCAGCACTTAACGCAACCACACATTTGTTTTCACCGACAAACGCTTCCAGGTCTTTTTCAAAGCCATTAACGTTGGGTCCCAAAGGCACAACCCAATTGGTATCAAACGCCTCCTTGATGTATTTCTGCTCTAAACCTTCATCAGACATGTGAGCAAGGCATAGATAGATTCTTTTTCTTTCAGACATAATATATTAGTTTAACTTTTTATTATATTCATTTTACCTTACCAAGCATATACGTCAAATAAAATTTTGGCGCATCCATAGGAAACACTGGAATCAATGATGCAAAATCCTTCAGTCTTCTCCATGCCGCAACAAACTTGTATGTCAAGCCAGAATATCTTGACCTATA
The DNA here is from genome assembly GCA_017557635.1 of Bacteroidaceae bacterium. GTDB lineage: Bacteria > Bacteroidota > Bacteroidia > Bacteroidales > Bacteroidaceae > Colenecus. The sequence goes on from JAFYYH010000022.1 coordinate 155,016, forward strand.
TGTCAAATCCTTATTATGGCCAAAATTACCCACCTTAAATACACGCTTCAAAACCTTCTCTCCTTTCAAAGCAAAACCTCTATCATAAAATGGCATTGTATCTTGTGGCATTCCGAGAGTGTCCACTGCAAGTGCTGCAAACGCCTTCCATTCGCTCATCAGCCCCATCTTCCGAACCCGTGATTCCAAAAGTCCGTAATCCAATGTATCCTTATAGGTATAGAGTAATCTACACCAATCGCAAATCTGTCTTAAACCCACTCCCTCTATAAAGAAATGCTGCAGATAATGCATAAATATCAATATCACATCATCATCCGTAGAAGGTAAGAATACCTGTGTGCCATTGCAATCCCATGATCTTACATTTCCACGGAAGAACAAATCCTCCAACACCAAATCAATCACGCCATCTACCCGTTTTGATAATGAAAACGGCATCTTCCCATGCAACTCCACATCAAACCCATTTATCACCAGTGCCAGATGCATTGTTGCCTTATCTTCATTTGCCACCTCGCTTGCAATAGGGATTAGAGCGCTTTTGGCTTTCGTATAGTTTTCATCACTTAAAAGTAGGTCTATATCTCCTGCACATCTCCATAAAGGCTTTTCATAACATTGAGCCACACCTTGCCCCTTCACTAAAAGGGAATAGACATCTTCCTTTCGGAGGTTGTCTATCAGATCTGCAACGAAGCCATTCATGGCCTTATTTCGTTGCTCAATCTGTTGCACCTCACCTATCCATTGCAACAGCAACTCTTTTGGTGGTTTTACATCCACATGCTCTAAACCTGCAAGTACGAGGCCAAGGACTGATTGTTCTGTAGCAAGCCTATAAACCTCCTGCCAGTCCGTGGCTACATCAATCCGAATATCTGGATTCCCGACTCCCCACAGCCCTTCTCGTATCAAAGCGAGAAATGCTTTCTGGTTTATATACTGATTCATTTATTCAGGGAGGATTTCCAAATATAGTTCATTATGCGGTAATTCCTGCACAACCTTCACGTTGCTTGCAGACAAAGCTGAACGGTATGAGGCCACATTGTCCTTAGAAACTGATTCGAAGAGTCTTAGACCTATTCCGAAACCAACTTCGTTAAGAATCTTATTCATGGCCGTTCCCAAGCCTTTTCCTCGGTAATCTATATCCACCATCCTACCACGGAATCCTTTTCCTTGGAAGAAACACCTATTGAAACAATAACCTGCAATCTGACCATTGGCCTTATCAATAAGTAAAAATGCCAAATATGATTTATTCTTCTGAAGCCTTTTAATGCTTCTCTCATCAAATCCGTGTGGTTTGAAGAATGTATACGCATCAGCTGGTTGGTGTTCGAAGAACTTTACCATTCGAGCCGTCTCAACATCTTTCAGAGCAACTAATCCATAACCTTCCGGCACACAAGTGACAACAATATTCTTCACCTTCTTTCCAAACCTGAGTACAAAGAGCCATTCATTCACCTTTTCAATAGCATCCCAGATAAATGGTAGTTTGTCTTTCAGAGTATGTGCTATACTATATAAATCTATTTTCATGCAACCTATCAGTTTATCCTATTGCATCTAAGATATGTTCTGGAGAATCTCATCATAGAAGTCATACAAACACTTTCTGACAAAGCTCTGCTCATACCTGTCTGCTACCATTTTCCTGGCATTACCGCCCATACGCTCTCTTTCTTCTCTATTATTAACCATGTTCAACATTGCATCAAATAAGGCATCTGTATTTTGGGATGGCACTATTACGCCATTTTCTCCGTCTACAATTATTTCTCTACTGCCATTAATATCTGTTACAATGCTTGGCAAATTCATAGCTCCTGCCTCAATTACGGTGTTTGGGAACCCTTCTCTGTAACTTGGGAACACAAAACAATCCGAAGCTGCATAATAAGACAATAGTTCTTCACCATATTTAGCGCCCAATGACTCTATTGTAGGGTTCTTCTCTATTAACTCACGGCTATGTTCTGAAATTGGATCTATCGTGTCTTCATATGGACCTATTAACAAAAGCCTAGCGTTCACTGTTTGAGATAATTTATTAAAAGCCTCAACCAGTTCGTTAATACCTTTGTCCCTAACAATACGTCCAACAAACAGAAAGGTAAACTTCTCGGAACGCAACTTTTCACTTTTAGCTTTCAACTCATCCGTTATTACGTATTGTGTCAAGTCTATTCCTTTTACATTTCCGAAGCCCAGCACCTTTAGAGGCTTCTTTGTTATTTTACCAGCTATGAGATCATTTTTTACACCTTCACCCTCAGGAATTATATGTGTCGCACAGGCACAAGTCAATCTATCTGTAAACATCAATATACGCCTTTTAAGACCGGATTCAGTTGGCCATACTAAGCCTGTAAAGGTATGTACTCTGACTGGTACTCCTGTTAACTTTCCGGCAACCATACAGAGCAATCCTGCTTTTGGAGTCATAGAGTGAACCATTGTTGGTCCCTCCTTCTTAAAAACACTAATAAGCTTTACCAGGGATTTGATGTCCTTAAAAAAAGAGATTCGCCTTTCCATGGGAACCGCGACTGTTTTCACGTCTTCTCTATCCGCCACAAGCCTTAAGTCTTCCCCTGGAGAAGATAATGCAATAACCTCATACTTCTCGCTCAGCTTCTTTAGCATACCATCGCAAAAAAATCTGAGTGACATTGGTATTGTAGTAGCACGGATAATTATAAATCTTTCCCTATTCATCGTGATTTATTATTACTAGAAAGTAACCAAATCAAGCCATTGTCCAAATATTTTCTTTTTATCAAATTTTTCAACGACAACAGCACTTGATACCGCAAACTTTCTTTGCAAATCTTCTGAATCCATTAACTGAAGAAGTTTCTTTTCCAGAGCCGCCTCATCACCAACAGGTATAATGAATCCATCTTCTCCATCATTAATAATGTCCCTCACCCCAGAAACATCCGTTGCGATACTTGGGACCCCCAAAGCAACAGCCTCCATAAGAGCATTGGGCATTCCTTCAACATTGCTGCAAAGAACAAAAATACGTGCTGATGCTAAAACAGAAGGAACATTGCCAGTCCTTCCACGAAGAATAATCGAATCATTTAATCCCAATTCATTAATCTGGGTTGATATTGCACCTTGCATTTCCCCATCCCCATATATATCAAGTCGGTACTCTGGATGATATTTGTGTACTTTGGAAAATGCATTTATCAACATTTTATGATTCTTTAAAGGTATCAAACGACCTACAATAGTAACACGATTCTCTTTAGGAGTAGCCAATGTGCGCTCTCGTTCCTCTGGTGTTATGTGATTGGGATTAGGGATTACGACAATCCTTTTCTGAATTTTTTTTGAAAAATAATTTTTACCCTTCTGTGTCTGTACCTCAATACGGAAACAGAAGTGATAAAGGAAGTTTCGAACTAAACGAAGTAATAGTGTTTTTACGTCACTGGGGTCTTGTCTTTCACAAACCACAACTTTAGTCCCAGTAAATGCGAGGGAAGCTATAGCCATCATATTAAATGGCATTAAGAAAGACAAGAATACATCAGGTTTCTCCTTCTTAACATATTTCCTCAACCAACGTGCATTACTTAACTTGCTTGTGGTTCCAGTGAGTTTCTCCAAACACTCAATCTTTACTCTAGAGTCAATCTGATAGAAAACGGGCGCATCATAATAGGTCAATATTACCACTTCTTTGAAATAATCTGCGTACATCGAAGAAATTTCAGACACTACACGCTCTGCTCCTCCGCTTTGAAGAGTACCTATGTATATAATGAGTTTCCCTCCTATTATATTCATTAGTTATTATATTGAGAACCACCTCTTACAAATACAACATGTTAAACTATTGGATAGGGCAATCATAAAAATGAGTACCATGCTTTGATATTCGCTGTTCCTCAGGGGGAAGTTGCATATAATCACCATACATTTGACTTAGGTAAGTGTCATACGATGCGGGGACATAAAACTCTTTATCTCTAAACTGCTTTAAAACGGACTCCTCAAAAACTGAACGTTTGAAGATCTCTTTTCGCTGTCCTTCACCAAAAAGCACCACGCCTGCATAATCCTGTTCATTAAAAATATAAGTCTTCGATATCCTTTCGTACTGCTCAACCCAGTATCTATAGCCAATTAATCTAAACGGTAGAGCTAAGAGAACTTTTAAAAAACGCTTCAAATAGTTTTTTTCATATCCGAACCTCTTTATTGAGAGTTCCCATTTTCTTCTAGCGGAAAATGCCTTTTTAAATAATAGCTGTTGGTCAACGACTTGATCTGGTATTCCATCAACAACAAAAATGTCTATGTAAACACCGAATTGTGGGACATCAAGTTGATAGTACTGTTGTTCCGCCAACGTGGACGGATTGTGTATTTTCGCCAGAGGAGAAGAATAAATGCTACTCGTTCTTAACGACAGCAACTCATAGTTTTGAATCGATTGCGTACTAATGAGTTCGTTCAATCTATCAAAATCAGGACGAGGCATCATTACATCCACATCATCATCCCAAGGGATAAAGCCTTTATGTCTAATAGCACCTAAGCAGGTCCCATAAGCTAACTGATAGCGAAGATTGTTCTCTACGCAATAGTTATGAAAGGCCTTCAATATCTCGAAAGATTCTTGCTGAACCTCATTTAATGTAAGCTTTCGTATTTTGCTTGTATTCTCTCTTTTCATAATTTTCTTGATTAATAAGATAGCTATTACTCATAGCCGTCATCAACAGTATATACATAAACCACGTATCAGTATTAAAAACCGACGAGGACGCACAAGAGATAATCATAATAACGAGTAGTGCCTTCTCTCCATATTGTTTCGTAGAACGCCATACCGAGGAAATGAAAATTGTCATCAATATAAAACCAATAAACCCAAAATAAATCAGAATGGCGGCTATGCTGTTATAATAGTCGAACGTTACATCTCCCTCCCTGTATTTTTGTAAAATATTCTGCGCATGAGATTGCAAGAAGTTCTCTGAATTGCGATAGCCCACTCCCATCACCTGTGCAAAAGGAGGCAAATCACCATAGACCATAAAGCCACGGCTCACTCTATAATAAGTTTTCGAATTATCAGAACCCATGTCACCAGACAATGCTTCTAAAGTATATTGGAGGCTTTCCACTTTCTCCGACACCTTGAACGCAACCGGTATCAACGCCAATGCTATTGCCACTGCTAATATGGCGTGTTTGCCATGCAGTCTATTAAGAAAGAATAATGCATAAAGTATCAGCATCAGGATTACTCCATTCCCAGATGTACTTAATAGAATAGCCACAGTAATAATGCCTATATACCACACTCGGTGTTTCACACTCACGTAATTCCAAAGCAATAAAGCCAGTGGTGGAATCGAATAAAGTGAATAATGACTAGGCTCTGTAAATACGGATGCAATTCTTGCAACTGTCATATAGTCATAGGTGCGCAATGAAGACACCTCATCACCAATCATTGTGGGAAGAAAAGATAAAATTCCTTCAATTGGTTTGGAAAAAGCAAGTAAACCCACGTACTGCACCATCAAAAAAACAGAAAAAGCGACAGCTAAATACACATATGCTGTAAGGAATGGTTTAATATAGCGGCCACCTCTGAGTAAAATAAAAATACATATTGAGTTAAGAATCAAACCGATGACATCATTATTGATACCTCTTAGCAATACAGTTATAAGAATTGCATAAACGGTGAATACTACATAATTCTTTGTTAGCGATCCGCCCATGTACCTTTTTTGTAGCCCGGAAATAACCAAGGGCATAACAATTAAATACATAACGACCATACCAAGAGGGAGGTCAATACCTGGCATCTTATAGATACAGATGACAGGATATAACGCGAGGATAAACCCGACAATCTTATCTCTCATTTGCATTAAACAATGTTCGGATTTTCGCTGAAACATTTTTAATATACTCTCCTTCAGAATAATACGACGCGAATAAATTATCGCATTCTTTTTTATGATCAACAGCACTATACGTTTCGACAATACGTTTAGCCTTCGGTATTATCTCATCAACTATTCCATTCACATCGTACTTACTTACAGGGATTGAATATTTCATTGCCCTTGAAGCCGTTGCAAATCCCTCAACACAATCGGAAAAAATCGGGACAACTCCGTTTGCAATGTAATTTGAGAATTTTGTAGGCGTAGCCACCCTATTGACAGTATTGTCTTCGCGTAGAACGAAACCAAACATTTTGTCTGATAAAGCTTGGTTCATTTCTTCCTTGGGTACATATTTAACTTCCACTCCTCTTAAACCATTTGCCTCTACAATTTCTTTAGCTTTATCAACTTGAAATGTGAAGATACTTACAGTCGCAACGGGAATCTTCCTTTTTATCTCTTTAAAAACATCGAGTGTCTTATCAAAGCATTGCCAGACGCCCATTCCCCCGGAATATACAAACGAGAAAGGTTTCTTAACACCAGGCACAAAACAATTATCGAAAGTATCTGTTTCATTAAAGCATGGTATGACAGCACTACGTGAAGTTTCAATGCTTGTACCGTACTTCTTTTCAAAATGAGCTTTAATTGACTCCGAAATAATAAAAAAGAAACTTGTCACACGAAGACTCTTCCTCTCTACAAGTGAATGAAGATAAACATATAAAGAGGAGCATCCTTGCATCTTTCTCTCTTCAGGAACTACTCCTTGATACCAAGTACATATTCTTTTATACCCCTTCAGCCAGAGTTTTACTGCCGGATATGCATTGCCTACAACAACGACATCATTTTTTTTATTAATACGATAACCTTTCAGGCTACCTCCTTCACACATCACTACATCAAAACCTGCAGCCTCAAATATCCTTTGAATCAAAGAATAATAGTATGCCGTGGTCATGACGTTACTAGTTGGCATAATATATACTTTCATTGTCCCTTACAAATTATCGATTGCCTCCATCAAGACAGGAATAAACGCGTTAATGTCATCAGGTGTGATTGTACCTAATGCGCATAGACGGAAGGTATTAGTTGTACTAATCTTGCCAGGGTAGATAGTAAACCCACGCTCATAACAGTAATCATGTACCTTCTCAAAACTCCAGTTAGGTATATCCGGATAAAGTACCGACACCACAAGACCAGACTGAATCTCATCCTTGATAGCTTCCTTCAAGCCAATACTTGCCACACCCTCTTTGATTGCATTGAAAACAGCACGATGGCGGGCAAACTTAGCCTCCTCACCTACTTCAAAGTACTCCTTCAACGCCTGTATGGTAGCATAGATCGTCTGCACAGGAGGCGTAAAGTGCATCTCACCTGTTTTCTCAAAATACTCATACTGCAAATACAGATTACAATAGTAAGAGCGCGTAGGATAATTCTTGGATGCCTCAATGATGTCTCTGCGGCCAATAATAAAGCTCAGGCCAGACATCGCCATAATGCCTTTCTGTGCTGATGCCATACAGAAGTCCACATTATCCTTAACAATATCAAAAGGAATCATTCCCAATGAGGATGTGGTGTCGCAAATGAAGATGGCTCCATACTGATGTGCCAAGGCTCCGATTTCACGAATAGGATTCAGCACACCTGTACCCGTTTCATGATGGGTAGTATAAACGACAGCAATATCAGGATTCTCTTTTAGTGTTTTTTCAACCTCATTCAAATCTGGACGCTCAAACACTGATGATTTGAGATCAACATGAGGCATACCATAATGCTGACATACCTCAACGGCACGGGTACTGTAAGCACCATTGTTAACCACAAGTATCTTCTTGCCTTCGGGCAATAAGGAGTTAAGGCAGATGTCAATATTGATGGTGCCTGAACCGCAGAACAATACCGAGGTATATTCCGGTTCTGGGGCATGAGCCACCTTGCACAAATCACTACGCAGGCCTTTCATTAATCCTGCAAACTCTTTCTCGCGCGGGCAAATGTCAGGAACTACCTGTGCCAGCTTCACACTATCAGTAGTGGTAGCAGGACCGGGGTTCAACAATACATTGCGCTTAATTATTATATCTTTCAATTCCATATTATTATCTAAACACGAATTACACAAATATCAAGAATTATTTCTGCAAGAATGCCATTAGGGCTTTCTTGTTCTGAATAGGTGTAGTTGTCGGGCGTCCCAAATCCTTACGATTACCCTTCTTCACCTTAACTTCAAGAAGTGTAGGGCCCTCTACCATTCGGATAGCCTTCAGACAATCCAAAAGGTCTTCTTTGGTTTCAACAGAAAAGGCATTGGGATAACCAACAGCCTTTGCCACAGCTGGCAGGTCAATCTTCAAACCTACCGTAGGCTGACCACCAACAGAGTCGTGAGCACCGTTGTTAAACACTACGTGAACATAGTTCTTCGGAGCCTTGTTAGCCACAATAGCCATACTACCCATGTGCATAATGGCAGCACCATCACCGTCAAAGCACCATACCTTGCGGTCTGTTTTTGCCATTGCAATACCCAGTGCAATCTGAGAAGCATGCCCCATAGAGCCAACGGTCAAGAAATCGCGTTCGTGACCTTGGTTCATAGCTGCACGGTACTCGAAGAGCTCACGGCTAATCATGCCTGTGGTACTTACAATGCAATCCTTCTCACCAAGAGCAGCTGCAACAGTCTGAATAGCCTCTTCACGCGACATCGTGAGGTCATTCACCTCAACGTTCTGAAGCTTGTAATCCTCAAAGGTGTCCTTCTCAATCACCAGAGCAAAGACCTCTTTATTGGCAAGAGTCTTAGCCGCTTTATCAATCTGTTTGGCAGCCTTATCTTCCTCTTTGGAAAGTACCTCATAGTTCACTCCCATCACATTCAGCAATCCAGTTGTCACCTTACCCTGCTTGACATGCTGGGGTTCATCGTGAACACCAGGGCGACCTCGCCATCCAATTAGAAGGAGTACAGGAATGTTATAAACTTCCTGATCTGTGAGTGATGCCAGCGGATTGATGATGTTACCCTCACCACTATTCTGCATATACACACACGCTGGCTGTCCAGTTGCCAGATAATGACCGGCAGCAAGACCTACGGCTGCACCCTCATTGGCTGCAATGATGTTGTGTGCTGCATCAAAATGGTCTGTGATGTATGCACAGATATTCTTCAGCAGACTGTCCGGTACACCGGCAAAACAGTCAATACCCTTCTCTCTTAATGCCTCAATAAAAAACTCAGGTCTAATCATAGTTATGCTCCTTTCTTATTTTTTCTTGGTGCCAGGAATGAGGTTCAAAATCTGCTTGATAGGCATGCAATACTCTTCGGAAGCCTCCTGACAACGGGTGGTCTCGAGAATACGCTCTGCACACTTCACCATAGCAGGATATGCGCTACGTAACATATGGTTAGCGTAAATGACAATGTTAATGCCCCATTCTGCAAGTTCTGCTTCTGTGAACTGACCGTATGTAGTAGGAACAGCCACAATAGGCGTATGGTTATCTACCTCACGGAAACGCTGGCAGAACTCCTTGATGTCCTGACCATCCTTATTCTTAGAGTGGATCATAATACCGTCAGCACCAGCAGCTACGTAAGCATGACAACGTTCAAGAGCATCCTCAACGGGCTTGCCTGCAATCAGAGACTCACAACGGGCAATAATCATAAAGTCACGCGTAACCTGTGCCTCCTTACCAGCCTGAATCTTGGAACAGAAACCTTCTATGGAATCCTGAGTCTGAACAGCATCTGTTCCAAACAGACTGTTCTGCTTCAAGCCAACCTTATCCTCAATGATAACGGCAGAAACGCCAAGACGCTCCAGTGTACGGACGGTGAACACAAAATGCTCTGTCTTGCCGCCAGTATCACCATCATAGATAACAGGTTTGGTGGTCACTTCTAATGAGTCATTCAAGTCGTGAAGACGAGTCGTAAGGTCAACTGCCTCAATGTCGGGTTTGCCCTTGCTGGTAGAGTCAGTAAGTGAACTTGCCCACATACCATCAAACTCTCGAACTTCATTGCCCACTTCAACCTTGGTGTGCTCAATGATAAGGCCAGTCAAACCGCAATGGCTCTCCATGATACGAACTATGGGTTTAGCTGTAATCAGGCGACGTAGGCTCTTCAAACGAGCCTGTGGAGTGGTTCCCAGAGACTCCAGCTCTTCTGCCAAACCACTGGAGGTAATACCTTTGGTGTAAGGAATCTCAATCACTTTACCACCCATTGTCTCCATCACTTTGAATACCTCATCACGGATATACTTGTCAGGGCCTTCCAGCCAATCATCTCCGTGGATGATATAGTCAGGTTTATACTTCACCAGATTGGGCACGTAACTCCAATCATCCTGAGGCACAACGTCTGCTACTCCGTGAATAGAGCGAACAACAGTCTCACGCTGCTCGTAGGTCAAGTAAGGCAGACGCTTGTGCGTTGCAATAGCCTTATCTGTGAACAATCCTATTATCACGTCGCCATATTTGGCGCCTTCGTTAATAATGTTAATCAATCCAGGATGCATGATATCTGCAATCATGCCAAGGTAAACTTTTTTTGCCATTTGTATGGAATTATTACGATTATACTAATTTGATGTTATCTTCTGCAAATTTCAAATCCTGTGTGTCATCTATCTCATACCACTGCAAACTGTCCACTTTAAGGACGTTCATAGGGATGATACGCTGTGACACGTCTAGCAACTGGAACTCATAGCCCAATTTGGGTTTTTCATCCACAATCTTCTCATATTCCGAGCAGAGAATCTTGTAGAAAACATTACTTATCTTATGGATTCCCACCAGCTCCCCTGACGGGTTAATTTCATCTTTATTGACTGAACAGTTAATTAGTTCACACTTCTCATTCATCTGCACGTAGTACTGATCCTGGAACTTGGTCACAGGTGTAATCAGCATAGCGGAGTCGTAAGGACACTTCAGAAGAGATGTTATAGCCAATTTCTCAAAGACTAAATCTGATTCAAGGAGTATAAAACTATTCTCCCCTATCGCTTCCCGGCAGTTCCACAGAGTGTACATACTGTTAGTCTCTGCAAAGCGAGGGCTGAACACACATTGTACTTGGGGATACTTATCCGTCAAAGCCTCATAGTATTCCTTATGATAGCCTGTACCAATGATTATCTTCTCTATTCCGCAGTCAATGAGTGTTTCAATACTACGGATGACCATAGACTTTTCCTTATATGGAATAAAGCCTTTGGGAATTAAGTCTGTATAATGGCCAAACCGGGTTCCCATACCGGCGGCCATTATAACGGCGGTCTTTATCATAATCAATTATTAATTTCTTTAAAAAAATTTCTTACCTTTACCAACTTTTGCACCCCAGACTCCCCCATCAGTTTATAAAACATCATAAACATCTTTTGCTTCAATACCTCTTTCGTATTAAAAACTGAAAAAACGTCATAATACTCCCTAGGTGCTTTGAGTGATTCAATAATACCCAAATGCTCATTCATAATTTTTTCAGATTCTAGGGTTGATTTAGAAGGTTTTGCAACAATATTACTATACTTATTCTCAATTAATACCTCATATAGAAGATCAGAAGTATTAACAGATTTTTCTTCTGACCTAAAATAGATATTATCCGTGGTTTCTCCATATATACCAATAGCCTTATAATCTTGGGTATCTATAGAAATTGTAGGTACGCCTTGTTCCGCTGGAACCAAAACAGAGCCCGCAGATGCTATTGCGACATTACACGATTTAATCAACTTCTCAGGTACAGGAAACATATAACCAAAATAATAAGGGATAACGAATGACTTATCCTTTAAGTACTCCTTTATAGAATTAACGAAGGAATCTTCCGCAGCACCTCCCACAAAGAACAAGTTAACTCTTTGTTTTGTTCTCTCTGTAAACGTAACGACTTCCTTTAGCATTGGCATTATATAGGGCTTGTCTAAACGCCCAATACTCAGAATTGTTTTAATGCTCCTATCATAATCAATTGTATAATCTACTGGGGAAGTAACATTACTATATGAAGGCATGATAAATTGAGTTTTCTTAACCCAATGCTTTCCAATAAGCGATTCTATCGATTGAGTTCTATTCATAAACTCCCCTCTTTCATACTTGAACTTTAAAAAAGCCTCTTCTTTACTATTATACTTTGGAAAACTTTCATGTAATATATATAACAGATTTCTCCCTTTCAATCGTTTTGCTATTTCTTCAACCCAGTAACACTGAGGATAAATATGAGATTCAAAAACGCATTCGTCAAAACCACGAAGATCGTTAATAATCCTATTGATTACCCTCTCTCTTTGATAATGCCCTACCGCTGTTATTGGGTAAGCCAATTCTGGAATTCTATTATCTTCATATTCCTTTAGCTCAGGAATAAGTATACTTCCTTCATTAAAAAAATACACAGAAGGATACCAACCATGTTCCTTAAGAAACAGCATTTTGTTTCTCAGGTACATTTGAGCGCCCCCCATGTTTCTAATACTATTTGTAAAGAAAACGTATCTTTTCATTATCTCTCTTTAAATCTTTTAACGACCTTCATCATTGCATCATACTCTTCTGGGCATAGCTTCTTTGATAAGAAAACAAGAAGAAGGGATGCTAATAATAACTGAATCAGTAGTGTGACAATATTACTTAAGCCGATGTAAATGCACGGGTAAATTACAACCGCAAGAGCTACTGGAACAATTAACTGGTGTATCATATCTCTGAGCTGAAGACATACAGGATAGTGTATTACTCTACTGCAATAGAATGCACCTATCAAATACATAATAAGACCTGCCACAATTGATCCATATAGCATCTCTTTTATTCCAACTAAAATACCAAGTAGCAGAGGAATGACGCCAATTATTTTTGAGATAATCTCAACATAAAGAAAAAAATCAGACCTACCTTTAACTTGAAGCATATTCAAATTCATTACGTTTACCGAATACGTAAAACCAACGAAACATAACAACTGCAAATAGGGAACACAACCTACCCATTTCTCACCAAGCAGAGTTAACACCATAGGTTTTGCTGTACCCGCCAAGACAAGAAGCCCGCTCCAAGACAAAAGCGCTATCAATTTCATAACACGACGAAAAATATTTACCAACTCTAGCTCATCCTCCTGTACGGAACAAAGCGCAGGGTATGTAACCTTTCTAATCATAGCTGTAAGGTTTATGGTAAATATATTAACAAACTGCTGGCCTCTTGAATATAGACCTAATGTCTCTTTTGAATAGACCTTACCAATGACAAATGTATATATCTGCGCCCAAATTGTGGATATTAAACCAGATGCTAAAACTTTCCAGCCAAACAGAAACATCTCCTTGAATGAACTAATAGAAAATCTCAGATAGGGTCTCCAGCGACCAAACGCCCAGAAAAGGATAGTCGTTGATGTTTGTTTAATAAGAGACTGCCCCACCAAGCTCCAAACGCCATAGTCTAAATATGCCATCGTAATACCTACGCCACCACCCACCAGCGTCGCAATGATTGAGACTAATGCCTGGCGCTTGAAATTTATGGCTTTTGTCAGTATAGTTCGCTGAACAACCGAGAACGCGTTAATAATAATGACCAATCCCAATACCCGGGCATACCCTGTAAGGGATTCATCATTAAAGAAATTACTGATAAGTGGTGATCCGATGAAAAATAGAAAATAAAGAATGAGGCTGACACCTATATTGAAGATGAAAATGGTGTCATAGTCTATATCTTCTACCTTTTGCTTCCTTATCAGTGCATTGGAGAATCCGCAATCAACTATGCTGTCAAACACCGACAGAAAAATAGTCAAAATGCCAATTACACCAAACTCAGTAGGCGATAACAGGCGAGCAAGAATAATCCCGATTATAAAAAGCGACCCATAGTTGACCACTGTTTCAATCAGATTCCATGCAAACCCGTTTGCAGTCTTTTGTCCAAACGACATCCTTACAAGATCTGATAGTAAGACTTAATACATTCAATCACTTTCAACACCTCTTCTTCTTTCAGTTCAAAGTACATCGGGAGGCGAACCAAGCAGTCTGCAAAACGGTCGCAATTTGGCAAATTCGGGATTTCACCAACATGGTGCTCGCGGTAGTAATCGCTCAGATGCAGACTCAGATAGTGGAAGGCTGCATAGATTTCGTTTTCTTTTAGAAGCCCAATCAGCCTTGTGCGTTCCACAAGGCTACGACAAACAATATAGAACATATGGCCATTATTGGTAGCATATTCTGGAATGTCAGGTAAAATGAAACACCCCTTTGCGGCCAACTCTTTCAGCCCTTCAAAATACATATTCCAAATGGCTTTGCGGCGAGTCTGTATGGTGTCAAGACACTCCAACTGAGCCCATAGGAAAGCAGAATTAATTTCAGAAGGCAAGAAACTGGACCCCGTGTCCACCCAGCCATACTTGTTCACCATACCACGGAAGAACTCCGCACGGTTGGTACCCTTCTCCCAAATGATTTCTGCACGACGGATGAAACGCTCGTCATTAACAACAAGCAAACCACCTTCACCACCTGCTGTAACATTCTTGGTCTCGTGGAATGAGAAGCATCCTAAATGTCCAATGCCACCAAGAGGCTTTCCCTTGTAATATGAATCAATAGCCTGTGCAGCATCTTCAACCACAAGAATGTTGTGGCGGTTAGCAATCTCCATAATCTTGTCCATATCACAAGCAACACCTGCATAGTGAACAGGAACTATCACCTTCGTTTTGTCCGTAATCAGAGCCTCAATCTTATCTGGGTCAATATTGGGATTATTCTCACAGCTATCAGCAAAAATGATTCTTGCGCCCTGGCGCACAAAAGCCAAAGCGGAAGAAACAAAGGTATAAGAAGGCACTATAACTTCATCACCCGGCTTTACATCGCATAGGATGGCAGCCATTTCCAACGCATCAGTTCCTGAAGTGGTCATTACGGCTTTCTTGAAACCATATTTCTCTTCAAAAAACTGCTGGCATTTCTTTGTAAAATCTCCATTACCGCACAATTTATGTGCATATACAGCCTCATATATATAATGGGCTTCTTTACCCGTTAGAAACGAACGATTAAAACTAATGTTCATAATTTGTTGTGTTTAAATAAAAATTATTTCCCGAGTGTTATATTGATTATTTTGCATGTATCCATAGCCTGTTCCTCTGTGTAATACTTATCATTAAATAAATTAATAACACCAGAATACAATTCATCAGAATTAGTATACGTAACATTGTCGAACAGTCTATTGGCACTATGGTAGTGAGTACTTGCAAAAAGACCGTATTTAAATAAATTACTTAGGATGGACTCTTTAATTGTGCGTTCTACTACAATATTAAATCTCCAATTTTGAAACTCCTGGCTCAATTGAATAGAGGATGGCAGATTGTTAACATATATCCTATTAATCTGTTCTCTATATGCTAATCTTTCTGGGATAGCTTCTTCTATCTTTGAAAAAAAAACGTTAGGCGAATCGTAACTACCCATTCTTAACCATCCATTGGGTATACTCTCCAACTGTCTACCTTGCTTAAATGCTTTTTTATAGATTATTTCCTCATCAGTCCCGTTGTATTCCAACAATGGATCTATCTTATACGATTCCATTTTTGAATAGAATGCTAATCCTCCACCGCCTAAATCTATCTGTTTACAGTGCCCTGTACTGTAAAGAACCATATCTGCGCCCCAAAACGAGGGTGTCCTTTCCGGTATACATAAGCATCTATCATCAATAATTAATGTGTCTCTGCAAACTGATTTAAGACGTTTAAAATCTTTACTTGTGTCTTTTAAAACTCCGTATGTCCTTACGAATAGCAATCCTATTCTCCCAGAAGTGGATTGATGGAGAATCTTCTCGACCTCATTTAAGTCTATGCATAATGTGTCCGAATCTATATCAATGAACTTAAAGGCAACCTTTGCAAGACAAAACGTTAGTGGAACATCAGGACAGACATTAACAGGCAATAGCCATAGTCTATCGGCGTGCTCTCTGATGTAAGAATACAACAAGGAACATGCTCTATTTGCAGTCGCTATGTATTGATGGCTTTCCATTACAATGTTTTAGGTGCCTGTTCAGGGAGAATATAGTGGTAATTGTGATATTTCTTCGATTCCCACTCTTTTTTATAATCTGTATATAGTTCAATCATATCGGTATACTTAGGAGCCCAATTTAAGGCCTTTTTGGCAGCAGTAATATCATATATATAGCCTCGGGTTAAACCTGGTTTCTCGGGGTGTAATTCAATATCAGACCTACCACCACCAAAAACAATATTTAATGCTTTTGCTTCATCATATTGGGAATAGCCAACTCCTGAAGCAACTGTGTATATACCTGATATATTCTTAACATTAATAGCCGCCTCTACTGCGGTGAGCACATCCTTAATATAGATGTGATCTCGCTTTATACTCTGATCACCCCATACTTCTATCTTTTTACCCTCAAGTATCCTTTCGAAAAATATTTCAAACGTACTCTTTTTGTAGCTGCCATCGGTATTAAGATGCCCAAGAATTTCTCCATATCCGTGAACGCCTGTAAATCTCAATATTATCCCTTCAATTCCAAAGTCCTTATGATAGTACTCTACAAAGTTCTCTGCAGCAATCTTTGAGATAATATAAGGGCTGTGGTCTCCTTTAAATGAAATGCCATCCTTTTCTGATATCACTTCCTTGTTAATATCATTATATACCTTGTGAGAGGATGAAAGGATAAATTTCTTAATGCCATTAATGCGGCAAAACTCCAAAAGTTTATATACTCCAAGAGTATTAATCTCAAAGAACTTTTCAACAGGGGTTTCGTGTTCAGCTAAACATGCGGACAAACAAACTACAGCATCAATATTGTTTGTTGGTAACTTCTTATAAGAAGCTTCATCATTCATATCGAAATACTGGAATGGTATTTCGTTTTCATTGAAGAATTGCTGTACTTTAGCAGAACGTCCCAGAGCCAGGATGTCATAACCATTTTCTTTCAAGTACACAGAAAGATATCTGCCAACATAACCCGTGGCACCCACAATTAATATCATAACTTAGAAATTTAATTTATTATTAGATTGATAAATAAAATATCCACTTCTGTCAGCACTACACTCAATACTACGCAACACAGGGTCGGTAATTTCCGCTTCAACAATTTCCGGATACAGACTATAATTATCTATGATTTTTTTTAGTCTTTCGGTTTCTTTACAAAGGAAAAAAACACCAGAATGCTTTTGTAACGTTAATTGAGGTTCTTCAAAACTATCAAGTGCGATATCAATTACGCCCTTCAAGAAATCATAACCCGTAGAAAGACGAACAAGGTCACTACCAATAAAGTCGCCTCCCATTCGCGCCCCTATCTCCATCACAGCAATTCTTCCCTCTTTTGTAATTTTGTATTCCGAGTGTGATGCTCCATTGGTAATACCAAGAGCTGTGAGGGCTTTTTTCGTGATACTGTAAATCTTCTCAAACATTTCTGGAGTTAGGGATGAAGGCTGATGGTGTTCAAGCTCTACAAAATGAGGAGCCTCCGTAGTCACCTTATCTGTTATCTGAAGTGGGTAATGTATCCCTTTATATGAAATGAATTCAACACTTATTTCTCGTCCCTCTATAAACTCCTCTACCATGGCTTCTTTCATAAAAGAGACACTTAAAGCCTTTTCTATTGCTGGCGTCAATTCATCTGACGTTAGTACCTTAGTAACACCAAGAGAGCCAGAACGGTCGGTTGGCTTTACTATAAGGGGGTAAGACCAATCCGTTGAATGAGCCTCATTGACAGATTTGACCATTCTAAATTGGGGGCAAGGCACGCCAGCCTCTAAGAAAGTGTTGCGCATCAAATATTTATTGTTAGCTTTGATAGCACTCTCGTAAGAATTTCCCACCAATCCCATCTTATTCGCAACATAGGCTACAGTAGGAGCAGCCGTGTCGGAGGCGATTGTACAAATCCCACTAATCTGCTGGTTAATGCATACTTCGAGTATCTTTTCTTTGTCAACAGTGGAGATTGGAAAGAAATGGTCTACTAATGGTTTACACACAGCCCCTTCCTCCCAGGCAAAACAAATAACTTCGAGTCCCATCTCTTTCGCTTTGCGGACTAGTGGCAATTGAAGATAAGAGGCGCCAATAATTGCAATTTTTTTATTCATTGATATTATTAGTTACATGTTAGGGTGAGTGAGAGTTAATGAAGTAACTTCTTCTTTCATTTCATCAATCACTTTAAGTAGATATTGACCATATTGGTTTTTGAGCATAGGTTTGGCTATTTCGCGCATACGCTCTTCACTTATCCAGTCATTGCGGTAAGCAATACCCTCCAGACAGGCAACCTTCAAGCCTTGACGTTTTTCAATCACTTCAACAAAGGTTGATGCCTCAGCCAATGAGTCATGTGTGCCAGTATCTAACCAAGCAAAACCGCGCCCAAAAACCTGGACTTTCAGTTCACCGTCTCTCAAGAACTCCTGATTTACAGTTGTTATTTCTAACTCTCCTCTTGCACTTGGCTTAATATGCTTGGCCACATCCACCACCTTATTGGGATAGAAGTAAAGACCCACCACTGCATAGTTGCTCTTGGGCTCTTTTGGCTTCTCTTCAATACTAAGGCAATTGCCTTGTTTGTCAAATTCAGCAACGCCATAACGCTCTGGATCACTTACCCAGTAGCCAAAAACGGTAGCCTTCTTATTCTCCTCAGCATCCTTCACCGCCTTACGGAGCAAGTCGGTAAAGCCAGAGCCATAGAAGATATTATCCCCAAGAACCAAGCAGGCAGAGTCATTACCAATGAATTTCTCTCCAATGATGAATGCCTGTGCAAGGCCATCAGGAGAAGGCTGCTCAGCGTACTCAAAGTGAACACCATAGTCGCTTCCATCACCTAATAGACGCTTGAAACCAGGCAAATCATAAGGAGTAGAGATAATGAGAATATCGCGTATTCCTGCCAGCATAAGTGCAGAAATAGGATAATAAACCATCGGTTTGTCATAAATCGGTAGCAATTGCTTGCTCACACCCTTAGTGATAGGGTACAATCTTGTGCCGGAACCACCGGCAAGAACTATTCCTTTCATAAAATCATTTATTAAATTTAGTTCTGGCAGGCAGTATCGAACTGCAAACTTTCATTCCACCTGTGCTGCCAGAAATCCTTTTTACAGCCTGCCGTCAATAATGGTGCGGTCAAGCGTACACTTCACGTCAAAAATAACGTGCTTCTCCTTCAACAATGCCAGAACATCCAGCCCATCAAACTTCTTGTGAGCCACAGCGGCAATAGCAGCATCAAACTTTTCCGTAGGCAGTTCGTTCACTACCTTGATACCATACTCATGCTCCACAATGGCAGGGTTGGCCCAAGGATCATAAACGGTAATGTTCAGGTTGTACTCCTTCAGTGCCTTGTAAATGTCTATCACCTTGGTATTACGCACATCCGGGCAGTTCTCCTTGAAGGTGAAACCAAGGATGATAATGTTGGAGTTCAGCACCTGAATGCCTTTCTTAAGCATCAGTTTGATGGTCTCTGTAGCCACATACTCACCCATACCGTCGTTCATACGACGACCGGCTAGAATAATCTCAGGGTTGTAGCCGTGACGCTGTGCACACTGAGCCAGATAGTACGGGTCAACACCAATGCAGTGACCACCTACCAGACCAGGGCGGAAAGGAAGGAAGTTCCACTTGGTTTCAGCTGCTTCCAATACATCAATGGTGTCAATGCCCATCTTGTTGAAAATTTTAGAGAGTTCGTTTACGAAAGCGATATTAATATCTCGCTGGCTATTCTCAATAACCTTGGCGGCCTCTGCAACCTTGATGGTGGGCGCAAGGTGAGTTCCGGCGGTAATAACACTGCTATACACTTCGTTGATATATTTTCCAATCTCAGGAGTAGAACCAGAAGTCACTTTCTTAATGTGTTCTACGGTATGCTGTTTATCACCGGGGTTGATACGCTCAGGGCTATAGCCACCATAGAAATCCACGTTCATCTTCAAACCAGATACTTTTTCCACAACAGGAATGCACTCATCTTCGGTAACTCCCGGATAAACAGTGGATTCGTAAACCACTACATCACCCTTGCTGATTACCTTTCCTACTGTGGTGCTAGCACCAACCAAAGGTGTGAGGTCAGGATTTTTATCTGAATCCACAGGAGTAGGAACGGCGACAATGTAAAAGTTGCAATCCGTGATCTTCTCAATATCACTGGTGCAAATGAATCTATGATTCTTGATGGCATCTTGGAGAATATCATCTGCCACTTCCAGTGTTGCATCATGACCAGCCATAAGCGCGTCACAACGCTTCTGGTTCATATCAAAACCCACTGTGGGATACTTTGTGGAAAACAGACGTGCCAACGGCAGTCCAACGTAACCAAGTCCGATTACACAAATCTTAGTTTCTTTCATATTCTGTTTTATTTATTATCTATTAAAGGTTAGCCTTATACCAATCAATAGCTTCTGCAAGTCCACGAGTAAAATCGTACTGAGGGTCGTAACCCAACATACGCTTTGCCTTACTGATGTCTGCATTGCTATGCTTAATATCACCTGGGCGATCAGGACCAAAGTGCGGTTCTATGTTCTTACCTAATGCCTTGGTTAAGTCATAATAAATATCAATCAGATACTCACGGCCACCGTATGCAACATTGAAAGCCTCACCGCTGGCCTCATCGGGAGCCAAACAAGCTTTGAGGTTGGCTTCAATCACATTCTCAATGTAAGTAAAGTCACGACTCTGTTTGCCGTCTCCATTGATAGTAGGCTGCTCATCGTTAATAAGCATCTTGATGAACTTGGGTATTACAGCTGCATAAGCACCATTTGGATCTTGACGACGGCCAAAAACATTGAAATAACGCAGGCCTATGGTTTTTAACCCATAATGCTTGGTGTATTGTTTGGCCCACTCTTCATCGCAACGCTTGGTAAGTGCATAAGGAGATAGAAGATTACCTTCTACACCTTCCTGCTTAGGCAAGTGCGCTTCATCACCATAAACAGAAGAACTCGAAGCAAACACAAAGGTCTTAACGCCTTTTTGGCGTGCAGCCTCCATCATATTCAATGTGCCCTGAATGTTGTTGGCACAATAGAACAAAGGCATCTCAATGCTACGGGGCACACTACCCCATGCAGCTTCGTTCATAACGTAATCCACTCCTTCGCAAGCCTTCATACAGGTATCAAGGTCTTTGATATCACCTTTGATGAACTCGTAATTAGGATTCCAAGCAAGCAAGTCAACGTTAGCCTGTTTACCAGTACTCAGGTCATCGAGACAACGTGCACGATAACCCATCTTTACTATTGCCTCACAAATGTTGGAACCAATGAAACCAGCTCCACCGGTCACCAAGAACAAAGTGTCCTTTGGGAACTGTAATTCTGAGTATAACATAAACTTATTGTTGTTTTACTATTAATTCACTTTATTTCATATCTATCAACGGATTCACCATTGAGCGCACGTACAATACGGTTGCAGGCCTTGCCGTCACCATAAGGATTCACGGCCTTACTCATCTTCTCGTATGCGACAGGGTCATCAAGGAGGGTGCTTACCTCATTCACAATGAGGTCATGATTGGTACCCACCAGATGCACTGTACCGCTCTTCAGTGCTTCGGGACGCTCGGTGGTGTCACGCATCACAAGAACGGGCTTGCCCAGGCCAGGGGCTTCTTCCTGAATGCCACCGGAGTCGGTGAGCACCACAGTGCTCTTCTCCATCAGATAGACGAACTCCAGATATTGCAGCGGCTCAATGAAGAAGAAGTTCGGGCGGGTTAAATCCTCACCAAACACCTCGTGAATGGGCTTACGCACATTCGGGTTAAGGTGCATGGGATATACAAAGTCCACATCGGGATACTTCTCGCTTAGATCCTTCATGGCTGTTACCATGCTGATGAATCCGTCGCCAAAGTTCTCTCGGCGGTGACCGGTTATGAGCACCAGTTTCTTGCTGTCTTTAAGGCGGGTCACATCATATCCGGCTTCTTTAAGGACTTGTACTTGTTCATCGGCCAATACCTTATTGTTCTTGAGCTTATCCACTACCATGTGGAGGGCATCTATTACGGTGTTGCCGGTCACGAATATCTGACCCTGCGCTTTCTCATCCTTGAGGTTCTGCTCTGAGAGCGGTGTGGGCGAAAAGTTATATGTGGCTATGCGGCCTGTTATCTGGCGGTTCATCTCCTCCGGCCAAGGGCTGTAGATGTTGTGAGTACGCAGACCGGCCTCCACGTGTCCAACAGGAATCTGCTGGTAGAATGCAGCTAATGCTGCTGCGGTGCTGGTGGTGGTATCGCCATGCACCAGGACTACATCAGGCTTGCACTCCTTGAACACATCGCGCATTCCGGTGAGCACACGAGCGGTGACATCATACAGGTCCTGTCCCTGCTTCATTATGTTCAGGTCAAAATCCGGCGTGATCTCAAATATACGGAGCACCTGGTCCAGCATCTCACGGTGCTGACCGGTTACACATACAATTGTCTTAAACTCATCCGGATGCTTCTGGAACTCCTTTACCAGCGGGGCCATCTTTATGGCCTCGGGGCGGGTTCCGAAGACTAGCATTACTGTTTTCATCTACTATATTAAATAAGATTTTCCTTCTCTATATCCTTGAAGTACTTGTAGGTATCAACCTTAAGCTCACCGCAGGCTGCCTCATCGGCCACGATAATGGCATGCGGATGGAGCTGCAGGGCGCTGATGGTCCACATCTGGCAAACTCCCTCCTCTACTCCGTGTTGCAGAGCGCGGGCCTTGTTGTGGCCGTTAACCATAATCATTACCTGCTTGGCATCCATAACGGTACCTACGCCTACGGTCAGGGCAGTCTTGGGCACTTTGTTCACGTCGTTGTCAAAGAAACGGCAGTTGGCGATGATGGTATCGGTTGTAAGGGTCTTCACTCGGGTGCGGCTCTGAAGGCTTGAACCAGGCTCGTTGAAAGCTATGTGGCCATCGGGACCTATGCCTCCCATAAAGAGATCTATTCCGCCTGCTGCCAGAATGGCTTTCTCATAATTCTCACACTCGGCCTTGAGATCTTTGGCGTTACCGTTAAGGATATGCACGTTCTCCTTCTTGATATCTATGTGGCTGAAGAAGTTCTTCCACATGAATGAGTGGTAGCTCTCGGGATGCTCCTCGGGCAGGTTTACATACTCGTCCATGTTGAATGTGATGACGTTCCGGAATGATACCTTACCGGCCTTGTTCAGGGCAATAAGTTCCTTGTACATACCCAGCGGGGAACTTCCGGTGGGGCAACCCAGTTTGAAAGGCTTCTCAGTTGTGGGTTTTGCATCATTGATACACTTGGCTACATAGTTTGCAGCCCACTTTGACATTTTGTCGTAGTCTGGTTCAATAATCAGTCTCATACTTTTATCGTTATTAGTTATTTATGTTTGCTCCAGCAGACCTGCTACCAAAAGCATGAAACAGAGGGGTTTCTGCTGAAATTGTTTTTATTAAATTGCTGAGCGTACAGATATGAGTGAACTCTTATCAGCTTTAATAGTCACGCTCTTTAATGATTCTGAGCAGAATGCTGCTTGACCTGGCAATAGGCTGACCGTTACTCCGGAGTCATCAGTTATCTGGGGCGCGCCTTCCTTTGCTATCAGCACCACAAATGAGTTGATGTCCTTAAGGTCCAGCGTCTTGCTGCCTGCTACGGCTACGGTGTGTACATCGGACGAATATGTGTAGCCGTCCTCATCGCGCAACTCGGTCCTGACAGACGTCAAGTCATCGGGCCTGCCGAACACAAACCGCAGAGGAAAGTCCTTGCCAAACATCTCGGCATTCATATGCCCCACCAACTGCGAGCGGTACTTGCGCATGAGCGAGTTGATGCTAAACCCTGCCTCCGGCCCTTCCAGCACCATGGAGAGTTCACCCTGGGCATTGGCGAATCCTTCACCTTTACCAAATGCCTCTGTGTTCTCAAGGAGATTGGTGTAGGTTACTACCTTTACTCCTCCGGACTTTAGCTCCTTTTTAAATAGGATGTCAAACTTGTATAACATGGTTGTTACCTTTTGTCTATTTCCTTTTTATTCGGCCTCCGGCCTCGCTGCGGCTGGCGACGCTACCGTTTGCTCGCTTATCGGGACCGCTTATCGGGCCTTTATAATTATTTACTCCGTACGTCTGTCTGTATTACAAGATAACTGACAATTTGCCACTTGCAGTGCTCTCTGTGCTACGATTCAATATCAAATTGGGCCACACCTCAATCTGTGGATCCGGTTTGCTAAGATAGGCGCAGACTTTAGCCATCAGCTGCCCCGCGGTACCATTGGGGACGGTTCTGTTTGGTACCGTGTAGTACCATTAGGGACGGTTCCGTTTGGTACCGTTTTCTATCTTATCGCTTGGTACTAAGTATCAGGTTGCAGCTACTGCTTTGATATCATCTTTGCAATATGTTTATTCATCTCATTTGTCAACTCTTGGTCAACCTTTATCTTTTGATTCTGGACAGCCATCAGCATCTGACTTATCTGCTTTGCGTTATTGATTTCATTAGGAGTAAGGTATCCTTTACTTTGAAATACCAGAACAAGATAATTGTATGCAGAAGTCAACTGCTGCCACGACCGCTCCAACTGCATTTCCTTCCCTACCTTGTCCAATATACTCCATCGGGAATACAACTCCTCTATTTGCTCAAATATATTGTTTGGCACCAATTAATCGAGATTTGTAAAATTCTACCCTAGTTTAATAGTTTTATTGTTCACTCGTTTTACAGCATCGCAACGGCTTAAGCAACTATTATTCCACCTTATAGCCCTGACGATACTTACTGTTTTCTTTCTTAGGAAGAATCGATAGACATGTAAACCTTCCATCTGAAATGCGCGTTTGCATCTCTGCTTCATATTTATCTAGATCTTCTTTTCTATATTTACGTCCATCTGGAAGAAAATAATAAACTGTTCCTTCTGTTCCCTTTTTGCATTCTGAGACCCCTGTTTCTATCATTTTCTGGAATTCCTCATAATCCTTAAAGCGATATTCTATAACCTCATTAAACTTCTTTTCTATCACGTATAGATTATTGAGTATGTTATTTACAATCTCGAGAACTATTAGAACATGTTCACGATCTGGCTCTTGTATCTGGTGAGCTGATTCATTCCCCATAAATCGTGCCTCATGTAAACGTTTGCAGTCGATAGCGGTTATTATTCCCTTATCACGTAGCTTATTAATTTTTGTAATCAAATTACCCGTGTTAAAACCTTTCTCTATGCATAAGGCTTCAATAGTGGCTCTAAAACCTATAGAAGCTAATAACAAACTGCCATTGTTCAGTGCCTCAACAGATTCTCTATATGCTTTAGCAATCAAAGTTGGCATTTCCCATGAACGTAATGGCTCAATACTATTTTCTGTTATTGGAAATGACTTGTGAACAGCAACTAATTCTTCGTAACCTTGTTCGTTATACTCCACATTACTTTCATCAAGAATCTCCATATCAAAGGAAACATTATCACATCCGCAACATTTTACAACTCGATATGTCTCCAAATAATAATAATCATCATTAGGGGAATGATTCTTTCCTTCTCCTATTATTTCGTGATGTGTCTTGTGCTTGCAAATGGGGCAATAACAGTCTATCCGATTCATAGTGTCACTTAGAGGAATAAAAATGTGTTACGTATTGCATCTTATAAATAAGTATCAATTGAGAATTAGTTCAAACCTCCTCTACAGATAATGCCACTCTTTTTTCATTACTAATCTCTGTCGTATAATACCTTTGACATAAACCATTTAGCAGTTGTGTTAAAGATTTCTCATCTGTAATTTCAAATTTGGATGTGGTTGCATTAAAAGTTAACATTGGACAATATTTCTGCAAATATAAAGGCAATTGTCTTTTCTGATCAGTGGTATAACTATTATACATGTCCATAGCCTCCCGTATTCTACGCCTATTTGCAGTTTTTACATCCTCTTTTGTATAATTAGAATCTACATTCAAGATATCAAGACTCAACGCAGCTTCAACTTCATCATCTGTTGCTTCATTGTACAGTTCGTTGATACCCTGAAAAATACCGGTAATAGCAGAAAGACGCTTAAAATATAATCTATCCTCATTACGGAAATAATAGGCATCTGCATTTTTACGAATAACCAATAAATGATCCTTTTCTAGAACTGTAGGCTGTTCATCAAAACTCAGCCATCTTTGGCGTCTATAAATCAGACTAGAGGTGATATTCTGGAAAATGAAGATACTGCCTTCGTTTTGTATAGAAACAAGAAAATCTATCTGATCATAATCCATTCTTCCTATCTGAGACCAAAGAGCAGGATTAAAACGTTCTCTTATGAGTTGAGGTGCATACACTTTATTACTAAAATTCTCAACGACAAACCATTCATTATCATATAGTTTAATCTCATCGTTATAAATACGCGATTCTGTGAAGTCTGGGATATCATTAAACAAGGTTTCATCTGAAAGAACTTTGCGAAATGTTCCCGTCCTTCCTTTTGTTTTTGCAAATAAAAAATCCATAATAGTCTACTTTTTATTCATATCAATGTATGTATAATCATTTAAACATCTACAATTTGAAAAATCGGCTTGAGCCCCTAGTGGGTATTTTATTTTCGACATTACCAAGAATCTGGTTTTTGATGATCTCACATAGTAGTACCTATATCCAAATAAATAGAAAATTGGATTGTAAATGTATGAACTACCACAGAGATTAAACACGAGCAAGAATAAAAGTATGACTAAAAGAGTCCAAATATTTGATATGCTTAGCCCCACAAAAACATATGCCAAAATCATGGCAAGCAAACTACTATTATCTACATCTAACTCATCAATATTCTGGTTGACTATTTGACCTGGACGCAGTTTATTAAACATAAAAGAGAGTATTAAGGCATATAGAATTGTAATAGCAATGTATATCAAATACGAGATCCACTTAGGAATTGTCCACATAACTTCGATACCTATTCTGTTGATAATATCTTCTATTCCCCAACCCTGATTAATAAGAAAAATAACAGCCAAAAGTGATATCGAACTTATGATGTTTAAGGAACGTTGTAACATAAAATTATAACTTATATTTATTTGATTAGTACTGGTTCAAATTCAATACAGCTTCATATTCAACACGCTGGTAAACATCCCTCAATTTATCTGTGTATTTAGCATATACAGCTGGATATGCCTCTCTGTATGCTTCTTCACGAACTATCTGTTGTTTATTCTTGGGTATTTTTGAAAACTCTCTGAATGATTTTATCGTACCATCTAATACAAAACGGTTTAACTTGTTGGTAAACAACCTCCCTGTTTCTATAGTGACCTCATTTTGTAATTGAGACAGTATAGAGCGTACATTAACAACGCTCTCCGTTATAGGTTGAACGAGATAAATACATTCATCAAAATCTGGTTGTTTTTCGATAATGGATGAATCTGTAATATTTATCTTATCGGTTTGAATCTTAACTGAGAATAAATCTGAGCCAAACCTATTATCTAAAGAAATCGCTCTACTATCTGTACCAAGTGAATAATTTCTATCAGCATAATACAAATTTAGTATGAACAAGGATGCTAGAGCTCTTATTAAATGCTTAATATTACCTTTATTAAGATAATTGTAACGATTATGTTTAATTGCCTGATAAGCCTTCTTCCAGTCACATTTACCCATTATCCAGGAATTATACAAAGGATGCAAGATGATGTTTTCATTTTTGGAACAATACTGGAAAACATCAGATACTTGAACAACTTTAGAGCCAATATTGAACTTATCCTGAAGTAATCTCAGACAATCCTTATCGAAATAGAGATTATTATCATCCGGTTTCGTGCCTCCATTTTTATAATAAAGTGCCTTTGATAATGATTCTATCTCAACTGCACTTCTCATAAGAAGATCAGCAATCTTCACAGAATAAGTTGACAATTGACTGTCATCAATGTATACCCACTGCGCTAATTCTAAAACCTCTTTCTCAAGGTTCTTATATACCGACCAGTAAAGAGTGTTTGACATACTTATCAATCAACTGATGCTACGGAATCATACATTAAGCCTATTTTAATGGCTGGAACTCCATGTACGCCATTATTCATTTGCTGAATTGAATCCGTCAACTTTAATAATAACTTCTTATATTCCTCAACAGTATTAACTCCAAAGAGACACTTACATGAATCAAAATACCTTTTTGAAATTAGTTTGGGAAGAATCTGCGTTTGATGATTAAAGAAAGATAGTTCCGGATACCATATTCTATCCAAAAAATTATCTCCAGGATATATTATTGATAGGTAATATAGTAATATATCTGCTTTTATTAGATTTTCAAAGCTATTGTCTGAAGCATACTTATTAATATAGTCAGCAGTAACGCTTATGCGTTTGTTAGGATACGTTTTATTTACAAATTCATTGAGCGTGTAATTATACTCCCTAAAACGAATATAATTTACTGATTCTGCCTCTCTGTAATATCCAGATGATGCAACTATTAATCTAGCAGATATAACACCAGATAAAACATCAAATCGTTTGTACTCTACTAAGGTTGAAACAAAATTAAGGAACAAATCCTGATTAAAGAAACGATAATTATCTACCGCATATGAATTAATTGAATCTCCCGTATACAAATTGATTCCATTATCGCTATAAAATTGCAACAATCGTTCAAAAAAATCTATAAACAAATCTGGTTTACAATACTCTTTGCTCTTGATAATTACCTTCAAAAAAGAAATAAAATCCTTCTTCAATAATGAGATATCGTCGATTCCCTGTACTACGACATCTGCAAATGATTCATTCTGAGGCAGAGTCATATAGTCTATCTTATATGAAAGAAAACCTTCAAAAAACGAATCAAAATAATCTGCAATAAAAAAATCTATATGTGGATTTCCAGCTAATATCGCCTTTTTAATAGCGTCAACCTTTCCTTTTGTTGGTATCTCAATCATATGTCATTTATTTATCAATTCAACATCAGAAATCAATTATGAACACGCATATAGCGTGCACCTATCTGATTCTCTACAGCCTTAAACGCATTGCTTTTATCAAAATATATCATATATAGATGATGAAGACTCAATACAGCGTCTTGAAGAGCACTATTCTCCTCTAGATTAATAACGTTCAGTCCTATCTCTTTACACTGATCTATCGAAAAATGTCGAGCATGTGATTTACTCTCACTATGCTCTACAAAGAAATTCAACATCTTCTTTGTGTCAACTTCATCCGGTTTGTAATTATGAGTCAACCACTTCTCTGTGTATGATTTAGACCATTCTAGAGCGTTATTACAGGAGACAAGAAACGTAGGAGTATATTTGGATATCCTAACCTGCCACAATCCTAATGATCTAGGATTACTTGTAACCTCTTGCACAGCTTGATTAAATTCATCAACTGCTTCTTGGCAAGACAATCCATTGTATTGTGGATCTACAGGACCCAGACTCGACTCCTTACCCATTATGATAGTGGGGCAAGATATCGCTATCATTGTTCCTGCAGACATTGCCATCTGGGGTATAATAGCACGGATGTTATCACCAAAAATCAAATGAAGATAATCTACAATACTTTCTGCGGCAGCGATGTCTCCACCTGGAGTATGAAGTATTAAATCCAACCCTTTGCTTTTATCCATTTTATAAATAGCCTGCATAAAAGCATTCTTGTCAACATCTGCTATACCTTGGTTTGCCACACCTGGTTTAGTCAACCATGAAGAGTAATATGTTATCACATTTCTACCAGTAATCCTAGAGATCTCCTGTAAATATCGGTATCTCTTTGAGTTCAGGAACTCAATAGGATTAGCAGAATTATTTGTTTCGTTAAACAACTCTATCCAACTAGCCATAATAACATCTTTTAAATTGTCTGAGCAATAATATCCGCGCTCCCCATTTCATTATATCCTGGAGCAGATAATTGATGATAATAACCATCAATAATTACATCTTCACAATTATCAACGCTTACGTAATTGTAACTGTCCATTAATTTGTTGTACGTTGATTCTATATCCTCAGTCATATTATGCTTTTAATTTTGCTTCTTAAGTCTCTGTTTATCAGCAATAAAATCTATATTTTGCTCTTAAATAGCAATTCTTTTGCTCTTAATTATTTGCTAAAAACCAAATAGATTTGCGTACTCCTCTCTTACTGCAACCAAAGTCATTGCACGTGCATTCTCAATGCTCATAGTTTCAGCATCATCCAGCCTCGATATTTGACCTATGTATAGGCTCAAGCCGTCCATATCATCTTCGTTTTATCCCAAACCGTTTCTTAAGCTTTGTTGAAAGAGTATCGGTAGTTTCAAGTATCTCAAATATACCTTGTTTGTCTTGCTCATTCAGAGTGCCAAAATATTCGCCACTTAACAATTTGTCAATGGAGAATGAGAACACCTCGCCGCAATCTACAAAACTGTCATATTTGAGAAAGTTCTCATAGTTTTCTTGTTTTAACAGATACTGGGCAGCCAGATATGGTTCTGAATAATTCGCTTTAGGGTTCATGTTGGTGTTGACCAGAACTGATCCGTAGCAGGTTCCTGTTTCTTTGTCTACACCTATTACTATTAATTTCTTTGGTTTTGAATGGCGCCCGTTTTTGAATATCAGTCCGTCATCCTCGCCTAATACTGTTTCTATTAATGCACCTACTTCCAGTTTGTCTGGAGTTACTGTGCGGTATTCCTCTTGAAGTTCTTTTATGTTCATGGTAGCAGATTTTCAAGTGGAATACTAATTGATGTGTCGCTCTATCCACTGACGCTCGCGGATAACCCCAAGCATCTCTTTGGTTGCGCCGCCGGCATCGGCAATATCATACATAGGAATCTTGGCATCCTCGCCGGTGCGGTCGGCTGTGCGTTTGGCTTTTAGCCAGGCTTTGTCGTGCGACAGGTCTGAGAGGTCGAATGGCTCCATGTCGCGCAGACGGGCTATGCATTCGTCAATTACGCGGACATCGGACTTGGACAGTTCGTCCATATCGGGTTCCTGGGCAGCCAGCACGATCTGATGACCGTCGCGGAGTTCCACTTTCACTGCTTTAAGGTAATCCTGCATCTCCTGCTGGTCAAAACTCTGCCCACTCTCTGATGCCTTGAGCACCTTATAAGTCAATGTGGGCACCGGGCCGTGCTTGCGGGCGCAGAATGTGTCTTCCATCAGGGGCATTCCATAAGTTACAAGATGCTTTTGCTGAGCAAAGTACAGGATCTTGAACAGATGGATATAATCCATCCCCTGCGGCATCTGCCCCAATATATACAGGACAGTTGCCTTGATTTTTAAAATTTGGTCTGTGGTTTTCATTGTTTTTAATTTTGATTTTGAACTTTACAATTTACAGCCATTTGGCAAAACGCTTTCGGAACATCTCCTGATTGAGGCATCGGCCCTCTTCCAAACTCTTTTGTGCTTTGTTCAGAGAGTTCTTCATTCGCTCGGTAAGTATTATTCTGCCTCTTTCATCAGTTTTTATATCTTCCTGAACAAGACCGCTGTGTGCAGCCTCAAGCATTTCAACCTGCTTTATGGCTTGCTTTCGCGTTGCACATGATGACGGGCGTCCCAAAGAACGCAATGATTCCTCTTGGGTCTCATTCATGCTCTGCGCTATTCTGTTCAGGAAATCTTGTTCATCCATACTTTAGATGTTACTTGTAAATAGGAGATAACTCACCGTCTTCCGTTATGATTCCGGCCGACATTAAGAATGCCTTAGCCGACGAAAACGTTCTGGAAGACTTTCTGGAAGCCTCTAAAATCTTCTGCTCACGAGTCTGTGCGGTTTCATTACCGCCGTTTTGTTCTTTCTTTTTTATAGTCATTAAAGTTTAAAATGGTTTAGGTTATTTGTAGTAATCTTGGTTATAGTCAAACAGGTCTTTGCAGTCAGCGAGCAACGGATGATGCTTATCTTTCTCTGACAGGATTACATCCGATGCCGGGATCTGCCAGTCAATGCCCAGGGTTGGATCATTCCAGGCTATAGCACCCTCGCTCTCGGGGGCGTACAGGTTGTCGCATTTGTACTGGAAGAGGGCCTCGTCACTCAGTACCACAAAGCCGTGGGCAAAGCCGCGGGGGATGAATATCTGGCGGTGGTTATCGGCCGTAAGTTCCACCTTGACGTGCTTGCCAAAAGTGGGTGAGCCTTTGCGGATATCCACAGCCACATCCAGCACGCGGCCCTTGATAACCCTTACCAGCTTGCTCTGGGAGTGCTCTCCCTTTTGGAAATGGAGGCCGCGCAGCACGCCGTAGCGGCTTTTGCTCTCGTTGTCCTGGACAAACTGTATAGGTCTTACCTGGGCATCGAAGTCGCGCTGGGACCAGGTCTCCATAAAGTATCCACGCTCATCACCGAACACGCGGGGCTCGATGATTACAACTCCCTCAATATCTGTTTTGATTACGTTTATCATAATAAGTTTTTAATGCACTTGCGCAATGAATCGGTCCAGTAGGGTATCTGTAGACCGAATGTCTCTTTGATTTTTGTCTTATCCAGCACCGAGAATGACGGGCGCTTGACCGGGCTTGGGAACTCATCGCTATGGCACGGCTGTATGTTGCACTGCGTCTGCCCGCTGTACTCCGCTATCATCTTTGTAAAATCGTACCATGAGCAAACACCCTCGTTGCTGTAATGGTAGATACCTTCAACCGGCTTCTCAATAATCCTAACTATTGCCTCTGCCAGATCATACGCATATGTGGGAGTGCCAACCTGATCAAACACAACCTTAAGCTCCGGCTTGGTTGCGGTCAGGTTCAGCATGGTCTTAACAAAGTTCTTACCGAACTCGCTGTACAACCACGCAGTACGGATAATCACATACCTGCAGCCTGATGCCAGAATGTTCTGCTCACCATGCAATTTGGTCAACCCGTAAACACCCGTAGGTGTGCCAACCATATCTTCACGGCAGGGAGTATTGTATGGCTCCTTACCAAAAACATAGTCAGTAGAGATATGCACCAGCAGCCCCCCAGCCTCCTTCATCACAATGGCCAGGTTCTCAGGGGCCTTGGCGTTCAGCAGTTCGGCAAGTTCAGAATCGCTTTCTGCCTTATCAACATTGGTGTATGCGGCGCAATTCACAATCACATCAATCCCCTCAGCCTTTACCAGCGCACGCACAGCCTCAATGTCAGTGATGTCAAGGTGCAAAGTCTTCTGCCCCTCCACCTCAACTACATCAGAAAAAACGTATTTATGAGCAGAGCCCCGAGCTACAATCCTAAGCTCGTTACCCAACTGTCCGTTTGCTCCTGTAACTAATATGTTCATTTTGATATTCTTAGGCTCTAGAAAACACAGACAAACCCACCTCTCCCCCGCCACCAGCAAGCAAAGCCGCAGGGCGGGTGAAAGTCCAGTCTTGCTCGGCTCTGTCTGACGGTAAGCCGATACGTTCCGCTCCTATCCAGGAGGGTTGCGCAGACTGTGGTTTTTAATACGATTCTATAGAATCGTTTTAAATCACAAATATACCACAACCGTGCGGCATTTGCAAACATTTATTAACAAAAGAAATATTTGTTATCCAATTGTTATATTTGCACATCCTTTTTGCCAGTAATATGAAAAAAGAAACCTGTTTGCGCTTGGATGAGATAGCTAATGCTCTCTCCAAAGCCGATGCGGGCCGAATGAGCCCGGAGTTGTCCCCAGAGGACAGAGTGATAATGGAAAAGGCGTGCGTAACACTCCGTGAAGCGGAACGCAGCGCCATAGTAGATGTTGAGAGCGGCCTTGTCGAGAAATTCACCGACAGTGCCGGCAGTATCAATCTGCAAGCCAAGAAGATACGCGCTCTCGTCACCAAGATGAACCGCATTCCCCGCACACTTGACATCACCGAGACAGTCATCAAAGAGTGCGTAAAGGTACTCAAGGCCATAGCCTTATGGTGTACCATGCTGTTCATCTTAGTTTACATGTCAGGTTGCTCATCCATGACCAAGGCACAACTCAAACGCGTAAACTCGCTGGCCGTGGTGTCAGACTCGGCCATAACCGGTCCCGGAAGCGTTCTGCGCACACTTGATCAGGTCCGCCTGGACCGCGGCCTGATGTACGCCGCCTCATTGCAGGGAACAGACAACCGCATCCGGGAACTAAACGGCCTGGCCGATGCCACCGCCCAGATGTCCCGCCTGGCCGATAAGTCCGATGTCTGCATCAATATCCTTAACAGCTATGTCCGGGCACTACGCTCAGTAAGCAGTGAGACCCGCTGGAAACAGAACGGCACAGAACTGAGAGGCATTGGCCGCAACCTGGACTCGCTTGCCATAGCCTACAACAAACTTGACTGGGGTACCCTGTATGAGCCGGGCATAGCCAAGCAGATTGGCCGCACGAGCGGTTACCTGGCCGAGCAGTACGGCAAACGCCACCAGCGCAAGACCGTTCAGGGCATGCTTACGCATGGTGATAAACTGGTTGATGAATGTGTCCAAGCCATGGTATCGGTACTCAAGTCTGATGATTTCAAATCACTCATTCAAAATGAGCGCACGGGCCTGGAGAACAACTACCGCGCCTATCTGAACGCAGCATCACTGAACGGCATCACACCCAATACGGATTTTGACCGTCTGTACATAGACTGCCGCCTAAGAATAGATATGGCCGAGCAGACGCGCCGCCGTTGCATAACCATGCTTCAAAGTTTTGGCCGCGCCCACTCAGCGCTTGTAAAAGAGATGCAGAACCGCCGTACTTACGACGAGTTCATGGATGAACTGTTTGAACTGAACCGTCAGATTATAGCATATTCTTCTGGTCGTCAATGACCTTGAGCAGGTACTGACCGTACTGGTTCTTGAGCATGGGCTGGGCAAGTTCACGCATACGTTCCTCGGTAATCCAACCGCGGCTGTATGCTATTCCCTCCAGGCAGGCCACCTTGAGTCCGGTACGTTTCTCTATCACCTCGACAAATGTGCTGGCCTCGCTCAGTGAGTCATGCGTGCCGGTATCCAGCCAGGCAAAACCGCGGCTCAGAGTCTGCACCTTGAGTTCACCGTCCTTTAGGAACTCCTGGTTTACGGTTGTAATCTCCAACTCGCCACGGGCGCTAGGCTTGATATGCGCAGCCACGTCAACAACCTTGTTGGGGTAAAAATAGAGTCCCACCACGGCGTAGTTGCTCTTGGGTTTGGCAGGCTTCTCCTCAATGCTCAGGCAGTTGCCGTCCTTGTCAAATTCGGCCACGCCGTAACGCTCGGGGTCACTTACCCAGTAACCAAAAACGGTTGCCTTATTATCCTCCTGGGCGGTGCGGACAGCCTCCTTGAGCAGTTTGGTCAAACCGTTGCCGTAGAATATGTTATCGCCCAGAACCAGGCAAGCGCAGTCATCACCTATGAATTCGCGGCCTATGATGAAGGCCTGTGCCAGACCGTCGGGACTGGGCTGCTCAGCATACTCAAAGTGTACGCCGTAATCTGATCCGTCACCCAGCAGGCGCTTGAATCCCGGCAGGTCATACGGGGTGGAAATAATCAGTATGTCACGAATCCCGGCCAGCATAAGGACGCTGATGGGATAATAAACCATGGGCTTGTCATAAATGGGCAGCATCTGCTTGCTCACGCCCTTGGTTATGGGATACAATCTGGTGCCGGAGCCTCCGGCCAAAACAATTCCTTTCATAATATTTTCAGACTTTTTCCAGATAATTCATTGGGATATGACTTATGGCCACAACCGCTACTCCCGGTATTGATACCAACAGTTTGCGGTCTTTGCGGATACGCTTTACTGTGCCTATAGCGCCTTTATAGACACCCTCGGTTACACGCACCTTTTCACCCAAAGTGTATTTGACATCAGGTTCAAGCACTTCAATTGCTGGATGCTCGTATTGAACAGATGTAATCAGAATAAAGTTTTCCATATCCTGGTCACGTATAGGTGCGGGTTCTTTTTTTGTGGTATCTGCGTAAATCAGAAAATCCTCCAAGTGGCTATGCTTGAATTCCTTGAGCCACTCAATGGGACATTTGACAAAAAAAATATTTGACAGACAGCTTGCATAAAAGACGCGATGGCCAGCCTCCTGAACAGTCTGCATCAGGGGTTGCGTCCGGTTACGGAACGCACGCAGGGCATACCATCGGCAATCATCCATCAGCGGTTCTTGTACATGGAGTCGTAATACTTCTGATACTCGCCACTGGTTACATTGTCCACCCACTCCTGGTGGTCCAGATACCAGCGTACGGTACGCTCTATACCCTCCTCAAACTGCAGGCTTGGCTCCCACCCCAATTCACGCTGCAACTTGGTTGAGTCAATTGCGTAACGCAGATCATGTCCGGCGCGGTCAGTCACGTATGTTATCAGGTCCATATCGGCTCCCTCGGGGCGTCCAAGCAGACGGTCAACGGTATTAATCAAGACCTTTATAATGTCAATATTTTTCCACTCGTTAAAACCGCCAATATTGTAAGTCTCAGCAATCTTGCCTTTATGGAAAATTATATCAATTGCACGGGCGTGATCCTCAACAAACAGCCAGTCACGGACATTCTCACCCTTGCCGTAAACGGGCAGTGGTTTGCGGTGACGGATATTGTTAATGAACAGCGGAATCAGTTTCTCGGGGAACTGATAGGGGCCGTAGTTATTTGAGCAGTTGGTCACAATTGTAGGCATTCCGTATGTATCATGGAATGCACGTACAAAATGATCTGATGATGCTTTTGACGCACTGTACGGGCTGTGGGGCTGATACTTTAAATCCTCAGTAAAGAATTTTGAGCCATATGCCAGATGATGCTCTCCACTGGATGCCTTAGTGGTAAACGGAGGCTTGATTCCCTCAGGATTTGTCATCTCAAGAGCACCGTAAACCTCATCAGTGGAAATATGATAGAAGCGTTTGCCTTCCCAATTACCATCCCAATAGCACTTAGCAGCCTGAAGCAGGCTCAAAGTGCCCATTACGTTAGTCTGGGCAAAGGTAAATGGATCCTTAATTGAGCGGTCTACGTGAGATTCTGCGGCAAGATGAATTATTCCATCCACCTTCTCATCCTGCATTAGTTTGAGCACGCCATCAAAATCACAGATATCCATTTTGACAAACTTATAGTTTGGCTTATCCTGAATATCCTTAAGGTTATCAAGATTGCCGGCATAAGTCAGTTTGTCAAGATTTATTACTTTATAATCCGGGTATTTATTAACAAAAAGGCGGACCACATGGCTACCTATAAAGCCTGCTCCGCCGGTTATAATAATTGAACGCTTCATCATTTCTTGGAATCCAATACTTCGTATTTAGAGTTATTGCTCTTAAACTCAGGAACAATCTCCTTCATTATTCGCACAATCTCCATATCATCGAACGTGTATGACTGCTTAAGCAGACGCTCCTCATTCTCCACAGCGGCCTCATAGTCATACTCACGCACCTTTGCTATCATAATCTTGGGATGGTCTGTAGGCAAGGTATTCTCAGCTGATGCAAGGACCTCTTCATACAGTTTCTCACCATCACGCAGACCAGTAAATACTATATCAATATTCTTGGCACCGCTCAACTTAATCATACGTTTAGCAAGGTTTACAATCTTGACCGGTTTACCCATATCAAATACGTAAATCTCACCGCCCTTGCCCATTGTACCGGCCTCAAGAACTAACTTACAAGCCTCCGGGATAAGCATAAAGTAGCGCACCATCTCAGGGTCTGTAACCGTTATAGGACCACCATTCTTAATCTGTTCACGGAAGATAGGAATAACACTACCGTTTGAACCCAGCACGTTTCCAAAACGTGTTGTTACAAACTGCGTAATACCATCCACCTTGCCATCCACAATGGCCTGGTTCAATGACTGGCAATATATCTCACAGATACGCTTAGAGCAACCCATAACATTAGTCGGATTCACAGCCTTATCTGTAGAAATCATCACAAACTTAGAAGTCCTGTATTTAACTGCAAGATCGGCTATTACTCGCGTACCAGCAATGTTATTCTGAACCGCCATAGCCGGATTATCCTCCATCATAGGAACATGCTTATAAGCAGCAGCATGGAGTACATAATCAGGCTTGTGGCTCTCAAAAATTGTCTCCATGAACTTCTTATTGGTAATGCTACCCACAATGGTATAGCACTTAATCTTAGGATGATGCTCAGCCATGTACAGACGTACATCATGCATAGGAGTCTCAGCCTGGTCAATCAGTACCATCTCGGCGGGATTGTACTTGGCAATCTGACGTACCATCTCGCTACCTATTGAGCCGGCGGCACCGGTAATCAGGATTCGCTTTTTGCGCAGGTTCTGACCTATGGCATCCATATCCACCTCTATCTTGTCACGCGGCAGAAGATCCTCAATCTCAATGTCGCGCATTCGCTCGTGGCTCAGAGGAGACTTACCATCCCACTCCTCACTCTGGTTCATGACCATTATCTTGATGCCGGCGTCGGTCAGGGCGGTTATTAGTTCCTGGCGCTCGCGGAAGTGGTCGGTCTGGAGCGGGCTGACCATTATGGCGTGGATATCGTTCTCCTCCATTATGGAGATCAGGTTCAGGTTCTCGGGGTAAACGCGTACTCCAAGCAGACGCTGACCTACAAAGTCTCCGTTGGGGCTTACAAAGCCTTTAAGGGTGTATTTGTTGACGTCCTGGTTGAACAGACTCTTGGCCAGGCTGACGCCTCCTTCAAGTACACCGTATATGAATATGTTGGTGGTGCGGGTATCGGTCCTGGATATCTCGAACATGAACTTTACGATTACTCGCATTATGAACATGCCTAAGGTTACCATGACAAACATTATGAACTCGCCGTAGAAGTTGGGCAGAGCCACAGCGGTTACTCCTAAGTAGCGCAGCAGCTTGGATACTCCGTAAGCTACTATTGAGGCGCTTAGCGTGGATGATGTAATGTTGGCTAAGTCATGGAAGGACGAGTAACGTATTATGCCATGGTAAGTGTGGAATATCTTGAAGAATACGGCGTAGATGAATACGTTTATCAGGATGCCCCAGGTGTTGGATAACAGCAGGGCGTTGTTGGTGAATGCGTACTGACGCGTCAGGAATAGTGCTATGTATGCCGCCAAGAGCACAAGGAATGAATCCAGGAACAGGATGAACCAATAAGGTGCGGCCTTTTTACTAAAATACCAGTCGGTTATGTTTTTGAAAAAACGCTTCATCTTCACCGAGTTAGAATGAAATGTATGGAAAATTTTTACAAATGTAAACATTTCTGTGCGTTCATATGCTATCTCAGGGCGGTTTTTTATGCACGGACGCATATTTAACTAAATAAGGTGTGGGGTATGCCTTAAAAGTTGTAAATTTGGGGCCGCTATGAAGAAATCATTACTGACACCAATTAGACAGCTGTTGATAGCAGCACTTACGGCAGGCGCTCTCTGGTCCTGTCAGGACGAAAAACCGGAGATTCATTTTCCTGATCCCATAATTCCGCAAAAGGAATTCAAACACGTGGAGACCATTACACCAGACACTCTTACGTTCAATGAGGGTGACTCGGCTGTATTCCGTATTCGTACCATTCCTGTTGGACTTCTGTCAAGGGAGGGCGTTACCGTTCAGGTTAGTGACACTGCAGGTGCAAAGTATAAGTTTGCTGAGATAAAATCTTACAAACTGGGCAAGGACAGCATCTGGAACGTTGTAATGAACATGACTTACGGAATGAAGACGGGTGACATAATCTCTATCATGGTTGCGGATGCTGATACGGTCATCTACTCTGATGAGACTGTGCTCAATATGATTCCGCGCAAGGCTCCCACTTACTATGACCTTAAGATTGCAAACCGTGACTCTATTGCCGCATTTATTACCGGCGGTCAGTTGACGCTGCATCTGCGTACTGCTCCTTGGGACCTTATGTTCAATGACAGTACAGTTGTTCTGACTGACTCACTGGGCAATCCTGTTGACAGCAAGTACAGCGTTGACAGCGTGTTCTTCCAGCCTAAGGACAGCACTTGGACGGTTATGGCAAACATTCTGGACAAGAGCATCACAAAGGATTCTCTGTATGTACAGTATGCTGCTCCTGACACATTGCTGACTGCGGGTCCGGCTCTTGTAAGACTTGTCAACCTTAAGATATCGGCCGTCAAGACCGGAAGCAACACTGTGATGAAGTATGATCAGGCTTCTAACACCTATTATTACTGCTTCCCCACTCAGACGGATTTCTCGGCCCAGAGGTTCCTGTTCAGTCATAACGGTGACAAGACTACCATTGGTGACAGCGTGCTGGCTCTTAAGACTTACAACCTTCTGGATGCAAGGGAGCGTTTCACCATATCGGTATGGTGCTATGACGCACATATTGATTTCAATGTAAGGGTTTACAATACAGGTCTGCCTGTTGTTAAGATTACCACAAACGCAGTTACCAGACGTGACACATGGGTTCCGGGCGGTACAATGCGCATTGAACTTCCGGACGGTACGGTTGATTATGAGGGCTCGCTGAGTCTTAAGGGTCGCGGTAACGGTACCTGGACTGAGAGTAACAAGAAGCCGTATGCCATTAAACTGGATGAGAAATCCAAGATATTGGGCATGCACAAGCAGAAACGCTGGTGCCTGCTGGCCAACTATAAGGACCGCACTCTGCTGCGTAATGATATCTCGCTGTGGATAGCACGTCAGACTGAGATGCCTTATACCGTGAGCGGACGTTTTGTGGAGTTGGTTTGGAACGGCAAGCATATGGGTAACTACTACCTTTGCGAGCATATAAGAATTGACAACCACCGCGTTGACATTGCCAATCCCGACTTGAACGATCCTGCGAACGGCGGTATGCTGATACTGATTGATGACTTCCTGGATTACACATCAAGTGACAGAGCTGACAAGAGCCCCAGCGTGGGATTCCGCAGTACCGGTGCAAGCGGCCGTTATGACCTGCCTTACATCCTTAAGGAT
The DNA here is from genome assembly GCA_017557635.1 of Bacteroidaceae bacterium. Lineage (GTDB taxonomy): Bacteria > Bacteroidota > Bacteroidia > Bacteroidales > Bacteroidaceae > Colenecus. The sequence continues at coordinate 196,168 of JAFYYH010000022.1, forward strand.
CCTGAGGAGGATGAAAACGGTGTTCCTTTGACTTCAAGTTCACCCACGTTCACTTATCTGAAGAACTATGTCAAGAACATGGAGGATGCCATTTACGGATTGAAGACAAACTCCAACAATTCAAAGGTCAAGCAGTATCTGGATTATGACAGAGCCGTCGATTACGTTCTTGTTCAGGAGCTTACCATGAATCATGACTCTTACAACACATGGCCCAAGCACGGACCTCACAGCGCTTATATGTACAAGGATTCATGCGGTCTGTTGTGCTATGGCCCTGTCTGGGACTTTGACTACCACACCTTTACGCTGTACAATGATTACAGCAACGGCTGGGGCGGCTGGAGCAGCAATGAGAACTCCAGACTCAGACAGTGGGAGCTCCTTAAGATGGATGCCAAGGGAAACAACAAGTACTACTTTGCTGACCTGGCCAAGTATGATCCTGAATTCAGGTCACTTCTGGTAGAGCGTTGGAATCAGTACAAGAACACCTGGAAGAATGAGTTCCCCAAGTACGTTGACATGATGGCGGATTCCATACGGCTGTCGGAATCATACAACCGTCAGATATGGCCGCAGGGCGGATATATTGACGTGAACAGTTCATATAAGAACTACCAGCAGAACGGTGACTGGGATCTGACTTTCCAGCAGGCCGTGAATGCCGTCAAGACCGCATTCCAGAAGCGCTGGGATTGGATTGACGCCAATATCACCAAGTTAGGAAACTGAGTTACTCAATAGATCATGAATATTAACCTTAATAATTAAATTACTTACTATGAGACAGAAAAAGTATTTGCTTGCTGAGAGTGAAATTCCGACTGCCTGGTTCAACATCCAGGCCATTATGCCCAACAAACCTCTGCCTTTCCTGCACCCTGGAACACGTCAGCCTTTGAAGCCTGAGGATCTGTACCCCATCTTTGTTGAGGAGTGCGCCAATCAGGAGCTTAACCAGAAGGATGAGTGGATTGAGATCCCTGAGGAGATCCGTCAGCAGTATGCATCATACCGCTGCACTCCGCTGGTTCGTGCTTACGAACTTGAGGAGGCTCTGGGTACTCCTGCACACATATATTTCAAGAATGAGAGCGTATCGCCCGCAGGTTCACACAAGCTGAACTCTGCCCTTGCTCAGGCCTACTATGCCAAGAAGCAGGGTATTACCAACCTGACCACCGAGACCGGTGCAGGTCAGTGGGGCGGTGCTTTGTCATATGCTACCAAGAAGTTCGGCATTGAGTGCGCCGTTTATATGGTTAAGGCCAGTTACAACCAGAAGCCTTACCGCCGTTCAATCATGCAGACTTTCGGTGCTGCCATCACTCCTTCACCCTCTATGTCAACACGTGCGGGTAAGGATATCCTGACTGCCAATCCTAACGATCAGGGTTCACTGGGTTGCGCCATCTCTGAGGCTATCGAGCTGGCTGTTACCACCAAGAACTGCAAGTACGCTCTGGGTTCTGTTCTGAACCACGTATGCATGCACCAGACTGTCATCGGCCTTGAGGCTGAGAAGCAGATGGCTCTTACTGGTGAGTATCCTGATATCGTGATTGCCTGCTTTGGTGGCGGTTCAAACTTCTGCGGTCTGGCTCTGCCGTTCATGCGTCACACTATCAAGGAGGGTAAGAAGACCCGTTACATTGCTGCTGAGCCGGCTTCATGCCCCAAGCTGACACGCGGTAAGTTTGAGTATGACTTTGGTGATGAGTCAGGTCTGACTCCGCTGCTGCCTATGTACACTCTGGGCCACACTTTCAAGCCCGCTACCATCCATGCCGGCGGTCTTCGTTATCACGGTGCAGGTGTTGTTCTGAGTCAGTTGATGAAGGACGGCTTTATGGAGGCTGTTGACATTGAGCAGAACGAGTCATTCAAGGCTGGTGTTCTGTTTGCCCAGACTGAGGGTATCATCCCCGCTCCTGAGTCTTGCCACGCTATTGCCGCTACCGTTCGTGAGGCACTCAAGTGCAAGGAAACCGGTGAGCAGAAGACCATCCTGTTTAACCTCTCCGGTCACGGCTTTGTAGATATGTCAGCCTACGACCAGTACATCTCTGGCGAGCTCCAGGACTTCCACGTAAGTGAGGAGGATCTGGCCAAGTACATTGCCAGCGCTGATGCACTGAACAAGTGAACAATTAGGGACGGTTCTGTTTTGCTCACATAAAGCGAGCAAAACAGAACCGTCCCTAATTGTTCGCCACACCGAGGCTTTAATTAGCCACAAATGCTATTGAAATAGCCCTTCGGGAGACCTCGGAGGGCTATTTTTGTGTTGCGCTTGAGGCCAGGCTGCCTGGTCGGGGCGTAACGTTTAATTCAATAGTTTTTTTATGTACGACATTACTTTTATCAAGAAATTCGAGCAGACCGTCCGCAAGCACTGGAACGACGCTGCGCTGAATGACTACAAGCATCCGGTTGCAACCTACGGTCAGTTGGCTGCACAGATTGAGGCTGACCAGTTGATGTGGAAGGCCGCAGGTATAAACAAAGGTGACAAGATTGCCCTGAACGCAAAGAGTTGCGCCGGCTGGGCCAAGACCTTTATGGGTATCATGACCGGTGGCTATGTAGGTGTCCAGTTGTTTGACGGATATACTCCCACTGACACAATGAGTCTGGTTAACCACTCCGACAGCGTGCTGCTTTACACCGAGAAGCGCCTGATGGACAAGATGGACTTTGAGCAGATGCCCAATCTAAAGGGCGCCATCGATGTCCACACAGGTGAACTCCTGGCCAGTCGCGGAGAGTTTGCACAGATATACAACAACCGTGAAAGCATAATGAAAGATGCTCACCCAGGCGGCTTCAGGCTGGCAGACTTTGCCGGTTATGAAGACCGTCCTGCCGATGAGCTGTGCGGATTGAACTACACATCGGGCTCTACGGGTAATCCCAAGGGCGTTATGCTGACTGTACGCAACTTCAGCGTAAACGTTTACCTGATTCCACGCCACTTCCCCTACCGTGAGGGTCAGACCTACCTTAGCGTACTGCCGTTTGCTCACATCTTTGGCCTGCTGTATGACGCAGTTGAGCCGCTTTGCATAGGCATGCACCTTACAGTTCTTGGCATGCCCCCTATCCCGGCCTATCTGAAGCCCGCGCTGAACGAGGTCAAGCCCAACGTATTCTTTGCCGTTCCGCTTATCCTGGTCAAGATGCTGGACAACACCATCGGCGAGTTCATAAGCAGCAAGTCAGGCAAGCAGAAACTGGCTGATTATAAGAATAACCTGGACTACTGCATTGCACTGCGTACCATATTTATGTCAGCATTCGGTGAGAACATTGAGCTGCTGGTTACCGGCGGTGCTGCAATGGCGTTTGACCTTGAGGACCTGATGGCCCAGAAACTGCAGATCCCGTTCGTAACGGGTTACGGCATGACCGAGGCCTGCCCCACCATCGCCATCGGCGAGAAGGGCAAGTACAAGATGAAGTCTGTTGGTGAAATAGTGGCTGAGGGTATTGAGTGCCGCATAGAATCATCGGACCCCGAGCATATTCCGGGTGAACTTATAATAAGAGGTGACTGCGTGTTCACAGGCTACTACAAGAACCCTGAGGCTACGGCTGAGGTTCTGGATAAGGACGGCTGGTTCCGCACAGGTGATATGGGAACCATTGATAAGGATACTACCGTATTCCTGGCCGGCCGATGCAAGAACATGTTGTTATCGGCCAACGGTCAGAACATTTTCCCTGAGGAGATTGAAGTGGTTCTGAATACCCTATCTTACGTTCAGGAGTCTATCATTGTGGACCGCAAGGGTCATCTGACGGCTTTGATTGTGCCTAATCTGGATCAGGTGGGTGCTAGCGGAATGGACAACGATGCGCTTAACGCCGTTATGGCCGGAAACATTGCAAAACTCAATCAGGAGATTCCCGCCTACTCTCATGTGGACGGTTTTGAACTCAAATTTGAGCCATTTGTGAAGACTCCCAAAGGAAGCATCCGCCGTTTCATGTACAAATAAGGAGTAAACAGTAATTTTGCGATATGGAAACAAAAAGAGTAGTAATTACCGGTATGGGTGTGGTTACATCCATCGGTAAGAACATAAGTGAGTTCAAGGAGAGTCTGGAGAACGGCCGTCTGGGTATTTCTGAGATCGAAGGGCTGGACCGTTATGGTGAGCTGACCGTTCATGTAGCCGGTCAGGTAAAGGATTTCAAGCCTACCGAGATGGGTATGGACGCTGGCAGTGTTCGCCGCAGTGACCGTTTCAGCCAGTTTGGCATATGCGCTGCAATTCAGGCTATGGAGCAGAGCGGACTTGTGGCCGGTCAGAATATTGAACCGGGCCGTCTGGGTTGCTACGTTGGCTCAGGCATTGGCGGTATGCAGACTTTCATTGACCAGTCTATACTGATGAAGGAGGAGGGCGCCAAGCGTGTTTCACCTCTGTTCATCCCCATGATGATAGGTAATCTGGGTGCCGGCAACATTGCCATCAAGTTTAACGCCCAGGGTCCCTGTTTGCCCGTAGTTTCTGCCTGCGCCACCAGCACACATGCTGTCGGTGAGGCATTCCGAGCCATAAAGTTCGGTCTGGCCGATGCCATCATAACCGGTGGTACCGAGGCCGCTGTTAACGAGCTGGCTATTGGCGGTTTTGCAAACATGAAGGCACTTACAACTGCACAGAACCCTGCTGAGGCCTGCCTGCCGTTCGACGCACGTCGCGGCGGTTTCGTTATGGCCGAGGGTGCCGGCATCATGATTCTTGAGGAGTATGAGCACGCCGTTAAGCGCGGAGCCCACATCATAGCCGAGGTTGTAGGTTACGGAAACACCTGCGATGCATATCACTACACCGCTCCCCGTCCCGACGGTACCACAACCGCTGCAGCTCTGAGTCAGTCACTCTCTGAGGCCGGTTATACAAATGATAACCTTCTCTATATCAACGCCCACGGTACAGGTACCCATATGAACGATGCCTGCGAGACCAAGGCCATCAAGATTGCTCTTGGTGAGGAGCAGGCACGTAAGGTGATGATAAGCTCAACCAAGTCTATGCACGGTCATATGCTGGGTGCTACAGGTGCTGTAGAACTTATTGCTTCGGCAATCGCTCTGGAGAGCGGCGTTCTGCCTCCTACAATCGGCTATAAGGAGCCGGATCCTGAGTGTGATCTGGATTACATTCCCAATACTGCACGTAAGGTGCAGGCTGAGTATGCTCTCTCCTGCTCTCTTGGTTTTGGCGGTCACAATGCAGCAGTAACTCTTAAGCGTTACAAGGACTGATATGGAGATGAACAAGGAAGAGTTGGCGCAGATAATGCCCCACAGGGATCCTATGCTTCTTGTGGACCATTCTGAGACAACTGCAGAAGGCGTGGAGTCTGAGTACAACGTACCGCAGGCCCCCTACTACACTCAAGGTCATTTTCCCGGCAATCCCATTGTTCCCGGAGTGATTCTTTGTGAGATTATGGCCCAGGGCAGCGTTCTGCTCTTTAGCGAGCAACTGACTGACCATCTGGCTCTCTATGCCGGTATGGACAAGGTTCGCTTCAAGAAGCAGGTTCACCCTGGTGATAAAGTAACTGTCCGCTCAACCCTTGGCAGGTGTCGCGGACAGTTCATACAAGTAAATTCGACGGCTTATGTTGGCGATGAGGTTTGCGCCCAGGGCCAGCTGTCGTTCATGCTTACTCAGAAATAAGCACTTTCTTACCGCCGATTATCTTAAGGCCGCGGGTGTTGCTCTCAACCTCGCGGCCGTTTATATCATATGACTTGGCGTAAGCCGGTGTGGTTTTTATAGTCTCTACTACGCTGTAGCCTGACGGTACTTCAAGCTCTGCAAGATAGAAGTTATCAAAGCAGGTGTTGTTGCCGTCCTGGCTCAGGTGTGTGAACAGGATGCGCAGACGGTTGGCCTGTGCGGTGAACACGTACTGAACCTCCTTCCAGTTGCCGTCATATGAGGGCTTTCCCAGAACTACGGCCGATGCATCGTTGTCGCCCAGGGTGTTCTTGATCATGAAGACCTTGAGGTTCTCATTCTCTGTAGTTACCTTATCGGTTGAGTTCTTTACCCGGTAGCCGAACACGTAGGTCTTGCCTCTGGTGATTGTCCACTCGCCGCGAATTGAAGCCTCGGATGTGGCGTCACCGTCGGCCTTTGACTCAAGATATACGCCATCGGAGGCGTACGGCTTCAGGTCAAAGTACTGCTTTGAGAGTGATGTTCCGGTGGCGTTCTTCCAGTTGGCCAGGGTCATGTACTCGAATGAGCCGTCTTTGATCTTGTTCTCTCCGGTAACTGAGAAAGTCTGGTTATCGTAGTTGACTGATGCGGGCAGCGTGGACTCCATGAGAGGTATGCTGATAGGCACTGTCTTTACAAAGTTGCCGGCCTTTATCAGTACCTTGGTGTCACCGCGGCCTACTGCGGTTACGGTTCCGTCAGCGCTTACCTTAACGACGTTGGTATCGGCCGAAACGTATGTGAGCGTCTGCTCTGTGGCGTTGGCAGGTGATACCTGGGCGTTGAGGTTGAGTGACTGGCCGTACTCCATGTTGAGGATCAGGTCATAATCTAAGGTGGTGATGTCCTTAACCATCACGTAATCAACCATGTACTTGATGAACCAGTCAAGGTCGGCCTCTGAGATCTTTGAGCCGCCTACTCCGTTCTTGAAGAAGTTGTAGATCTTCTCCTGGGTTGATGAGCCTGCCTTTTTGTCCAGGTTATCCTCAAATATGGGAGCGAACATGTAATCTTTGGGGTTGCTGCTGGCGTCAACGGAGCCTTTCTTGCCCTCGTGGTTGCGCAGACGTGCAAATCCTACCTCGGTGGGATCAAACTCCACTGCTGCTACCTGACAGAAGGTGGTGAGCTCATAATCCTTGGCAAGGTCACTGTCACTCATTCCAAGCAGGGCACCAATCAGGAAACCGACTGTTCCGGTACGGTCAGCACCGTTCTGGCAGTGGTAGAACACTGGCTTGCCGGCCTTGAGTTCATTGATAATCCACTGAACGGCACGTATGTTGGAGCCATCGGCATCAAACTTCCACATACGGGAACTGGTGGTCTCGATGTTGATGAAATCAGCGTCCAACTTATTGTTGGCATCCTTCTTGGCTATGCATGTGGTGGAATAATGTGCCTGACTGCTGCTGCGCAGGTCAAGTTCGGCACGAATTCCGGCATTACGCATGGCCTCGATTCCGGCATCGGTCAGGAGCACGTTATACGGGCTCTTGGGGTTGGTCAGCTGACCGCCGCGGAATATCTGACCGTACTTGATGGGATGTCCGCCCAGGCCGGTCCAACCGCCCATGTCACGAACGTTCCAGGTACCTTCGGCATAGATCCAGCGCAGCATGCCCTCTGGAGCAAGCAGTCCGGTGCTTACTGTGGTCTCTACATCGGCCTTGACCGATACTACCCTGTAGTAGTACTCAACACCGGGTATGAGGTTATAGAGGTTATAACCGGCGCTGTCCTTGTGGACGGTAAAGACGAGTGAGTCTGCGTAAGTGCTTGACTGGCTTACCTCCACACGCTGGGCATCGGCACCGTCGGCATGATTCCATGTGAGTCTGACCGGTTTGGGTGCGTCCAATCGGCCGTCATGGGGCCTGTTGTAATAGTCCATGATGTATGACGCCTCCCAGTCCATTCCTTCATAACTGAAGTCATTCAGGAATCCGTGGGTGTTGTCATTCTCAACGGAATATGCTACTGGTGTCTGTGCGCTCATTCCCCCGACTAGCAGGGGAAGAGCCAACAGAATGCAGAGCCTCTTCATATTATCTGTCCTTGAGGGTGATGTCAATGAAGATGTAGTAGTTGCTGCCGAATGAAACCTCATCCTGGAAGCTCTGGTCGCTTCTCTTCTCCTTTGAGTCTCTCAGATAAGGCATCAGGTCAACGAACTCTCTCAGACGCTTACGTCTGTTAGCGATGCGGATGCTCTTTACTCTTGACATCTGGATCTCCTCAGGATGTGAGAAGTTACCCTGATGCAGCCAGTCTGATGAGTTATGCAGGTAGTAGTAAATGCTGTAAGACTCCCACTGCTTGCCGTCGGTTGAGATAGGAGCGTTTGACTTTGAGAGGTAGCCCATTACGTCGGTCTGGTAGAAATCCATATCCTCGGCGGTCTGAGCCTCGGGCAATGTGATTGTGGTGAAATCCTCATCAACCTCGAGAGTGGCCTTGTCGCCCTCCTGAAGGATAATGGTCTGCTTCTCTTTCTTTGTAGCACCGGTTGAACCGCATGATACGAGCACTGCACCCATCATAAGTGACAGGAACATCATTGAATAGAATCTAATCTGTTTCATAGTTAGTAAGTAAAAGGTTATTTATTATTTGATTATGTATTTCTTTCCGTTGCGGATGTAAACGCCCTTGCCCGGGTTCACTACCTCCTGGCCTGACAGGTTGAAGATGCGGTCATCGGCGGGTTTGGCGGGTTCGATTATGGGCTCTACTGCGTTGTAGCCTGAAGGAACGTCAAGCTCTGCCAGATAGAAGTTGTCGAAGCAGGTGTTGTTGCCGTCCTGGCTCAGGTGTGTGAACAGGATGCGCAGACGGTTGGCCTGTGCGGTGAATACGTACTGTACTTCCTTCCAGTTGCCGTCATATGAGGGCTTGCCCAGAACTACGGCCGATGCGTCGTTGTCGCCCAGGGTGTTCTTGATCATGAAGACCTTGAGGTTCTCATTCTCAGTAGTTACCTTATCGGTTGAGTTCTTTACGCGGTAGCCGAATACGTAGGTCTTGTTCTTGGTGATTACCCACTCGCCGCGTATTGAGGCCTCGGATGTGGCGTCGCCATCGGCTTTTGACTCCAGATAAACGCCGTCGGCTGCCTGCGGATAGGCCTTGAGCTCGAAGTTGTCCTTTGAGAGGGCTGTGCCGGCTGCGTTCTTCCAGTTGGTCAGGGTCATGTACTCGAATGAACCGTCCTTGATCTTGCTGGTCTCGGCCTTTACGTTGTATGTTTCCTCTAAGAACTTAACTGATGTGGGCAGCGTAGCCTCCTTAAGAGGTATGCTTATGGGAACTACCTTTACAAAGTTGCCCGCCATTACAGAAACCTTGGTGTCGCCGCGACCTACTGCGGTAACTGTTCCGTCAGCGCTAACCTTAACGATATTGGTATCGGCCGATACATATGTCAGAGTGGTCTCTGTGGCGTTTGCGGGTGTTACCTGAGCGTTCAGGTTGACTGACTGGCCGTACTCCATCTCGAGGATGAGGTCGTAGTCGATGGTGGTGATGTCCTTTACGCAGGTGTAGTCTACCAGGTACTTGATGAGCCAATCCAGATCTGATGCGGGGATTGATCTGGCGAGTGTTCCGCCGTTATTGGGTTTTGCGCCGGTGCTCAGGTGGTAGTAAACTTTCTGCTGCATGGTCTCGCCGGGGAATGACTTTACCTTATCAATCATGCTGGCGAACTTGTAGCTGTTGTTGTTGTCGTTGGGGTCAAGACGGCCGGTGTAGTCTCTCTGACGGATCAGACGCTCGGGGTTGCCCGGATCACGCTCGTTCTCAATCCAGTCGCCTGAGAATGATGTGAGCTCGAACTCCTTGCACAGGGCGTCCTCACTCATACCGCAAAGGGCACCTACAAGGAATGCGACGGTTCCGGTACGGTCAGCACCTACTGAGCAGTGCATGTAAACGGTCCTGCCCTCCTTGAGCCACTTGATGAGCTGCTGCATTCCCTCGATACTCTGGGGAGCGTCACCGAATGTGGCGATACGGCTGTTGTATGCGTTCTCTACGTTGTAGATTGGAATGTCAGAGCCAAGGAATGATGAAGTTGCGTTGGCTGCGTTGCTCTTGTTACGCATGTCAAGCTCTGCAGTTACGCCGATGCGACGGAGCTCGGCGATACCTGCGGGGGTGATGATCTTGGTTGATGAGTTGTTGACGTTAAGACGTGAACCGCGAATGATGGCTCCGTATCTGATCTTATGACCGCCAAGTCCTTCCCAACCGCCCATGTCACGAACATTGTAGATGCCGTCGATATTGAGCATACGCAATGTTCCGGTGGTCTGGAATCGGCCTGACTCGGCAACTGTCTTTACTCCTGCGTTGTCATACTCCAGCTTCCAGTTGTAGGTTCTGCCGGGGATAAGGTTCCATACGTTGACCGAATCAACACCGGCTGCTACGGCAACGACAACTGAATCGGTGAATTCCTCGTTCTCGCTGACGTAAAGCAGAGCGTCAGTTCCAAGAGCGTTTGTCAGCTTGAGGCCCACGGGAGCCGGCTTGTCAAGACGTACACCGTTTCCTTCACCCTGCCAGTCCCAAGGCATGTCGTAGCAGTAGTTCCTGATGAGCGAATAATTGTAATTCGCGGGATCATACTGCACCTCAGTCAGATAGCGGTGAACAGTCTCGTTCTCCAGACAGTAAGCCGGAAGACCGGATTGGGAGAATGCCTGCAAACCAAACAGGCTCAAAACAATCAAAGAGTAGATTTTTCTCATACGCGTTATTTTATTTTTGCTAAATTGGTGTAAAAATAGTGCAATTAATATTTACTACCAAAATTAATCCCCACAAAAAAGCCGCGCTGTGCGGTTCTCTCTGCGGGCTCTCTGGGTTGTAAGGATTTTTTTGCCAAAGTGTCCCACAATGATGTGCGTTCTGCGCGCTGTGAGGCCGGTGCGCGTGTTACACCCCCTCAAGATGAGCAAGTGTCCCACAACAACCCGCGAGAGAACGTATTCTCGATTGGGTGCGTGTGGGACACTTTGGCGGAAATGGGCCGATTCGCGCGGCCGATTCGCGCGGGGCCGATTCGCGCGGGGCCGATGCTCAGTTCGATTCGGCAGCCAGGCGGAAGAGCGCCGGAGTTAGGTGACAGTAACCGGTGGGGTTCTTGTCCAGGTAGTCCTGGTGGTACTCCTCGGCGCGGTAGAAGTTCTTCAGCGGGAGTAACTCTACTGCGAGTTTCTGGCCGGGAGCGAGTGCCTGCTGCTGCTCGTCAAACACTTTCTGCAAGAGTTCAACCGTTGCCGCGTCAGTATCGGCCGCATAATAAACACCTGTGCGATAGCGTGTTCCCTCATCCTCGCCCTGCTTGTTCAGGCTGGTGGGATCGATCGCCTTGAAATATATCCGTGTCAGCTTATCAATAGCAATAACCTGCGGGTCATAAGTTACGTGAACGCACTCGGCATAGCCGGTTGTATCGGTGTAAACCTCCTTGTAAGTGGGGTTCTGCGTATTTCCATTAGCAAAGCCCACCTCGGTGCTGATCACGCCCCGAACGAGCTTGAGGTACTTCTCGGCCCCCCAAAAGCAACCCGCCGCAAAATAGATTTCCTTATTCATGATAATCTTTTGTTTGCGCAAAGATAGCAATTCTCCGCGAGCGCGGGACACTTTGGCGGGAATGGGCCGATACGCGCGGAGGCGGTTACCGGACGTACTTGCGGATTTCGGTCTCGGGGAGGCGGCAGAGCGTGGAGAGCTGACGGAACGAAAGATAGTATTGTGCGCGGAGTTCCTTGGCCAGGGTCAGCCGCTGATTGGTGTCGAGCCAGCGCGCGTCGTGTTTTCGGAAAAATGAATAGCACACCGCCTGACTGATCTTGCGGGCCTCGATATCCTCGATCATCATGCCTCGGACCTTGGACATTTTGGTCATCACGGTGTCATCCTTTTTCTTACTGTTGGCCAGGAATACGCGATAACAGTTGTGGGTCTGATAAATGGACTCAAACAGCTCAATATCAACATAATTCTGCGGCAGCAGAAAGCCGTTGCACACCAGCCAGTCATCAGGAACGGGCTTGCGCGAATGCAGCATCGCCTCCTTCTCGCGCGACGTGAGAGTGCCTATCGGAACCGGTTCGTGTGCCCGCCCATCGGCATCGACCATCCATATGGGTATCCATTTTTCGGGTCTGAAATAGAGCGAACCGCTGCCCCAAATGTAGTCATACGGCATCACTTTCTTGCCGTCTTTTGTGGCCTGGAGGATGGTATAAACCGCCACATTCTTGAGGTAATCCTCTGATTTTACGGGATATAGCTCATAATTGAGGATCACGTCATACAGGCTCCCACGATTGGCCGCGATATACCGCAAAGTGGACAGCAGGTAAGCGTTTTTGAACTGGACGCAGTCGTGCTCTGTGCCGTACAGCAGCACATGCGGGTGCGTGTCCTCGATCGAAAACGAGACCACCCGGGCCGATGAGTTCGCAGCGCAAACTCCGATCCTGTTGAAAGCAGCGAAAAAATCAGTTGTTGAGATGATGAAATTACGGGCATCATCGCCGTTCGCAAACATGTGGTAAAAGAGGTTTTCCATTACATCGGTTTTTAGGTTATTAGGTTTTGTGTGTCATGGTCGGGCATCGGCCCTTGCGTTCGCAAAGATGGGGGTTGCGGGGGAGTTTTGCAAGCGTTTGTGCGTATTTTTTTGCTCCCTCCCCGCTCCCTCCGCCAAAGTGTCCCACACGCACCCCTTCCCTGCGCCCTCCTGCCCCGCCTCCCTGTGTTACACACCCTCCAAATGAGCACATGTCCCACAGCAACCCGCGAGAGAACGTATTCTTGGGCCGATGAGCGCGGGACACTTTGGCAAAAAAGCACAAAAAAAACCGCGTGACCCGGAATGAGCCACGCGGTTGATTGTTTGCGAGTTGAGCTAATTACTTAACCTCCTCGAAGTCAGCGTCCTGGACGTTGTCGCCGGTGTTGCTGGATGAGCTGCTCTGACCGGCGTCCTGGGGTCCGCTCTGGGCGCCTGCGCCTGCGCCGGGCTGTGCGCCGCTCTGCTGGTACATCTGGGCGCTGGCGGCCTGGAAGGCGGTGTTGAGCTCGGCCATTGCTTTGTCGATGGCTGCTATGTCCTGGGCCTTGTGGGCATCCTTCAGGGCGCTCAAAGCTGATTCAATAGGAGCCTTCTTGTCAGCGGGAATCTTGTCGCCGAGCTCCTGGAGCTGCTGCTCGGTCTGGAAGATCATTGAGTCGGCCTGGTTGAGCTTGTCGACCTTCTCGCGCTCCTTCTTGTCGGCATCGGCGTTGGCTTCGGCCTCGGCCTTCATGCGCTCGATTTCCTCCTTGCTCAGACCTGAGCTGGCCTCGATGCGGATGGCCTGCTCCTTGCCTGTGGCCTTATCCTTGGCCGATACCTTCAGGATACCGTTGGCGTCGATATCGAATGTTACCTCGATCTGAGGAACACCGCGGCGTGCGGGTGCGATTCCCTCCAGGTTGAACTGGCCGATGGACTTGTTCTGTGATGCCATGGGGCGCTCGCCCTGCAGCACGTGTATGGTAACGGCGGTCTGGTTATCGGCCGCGGTTGAGAATACTTCGCTCTTCTTGCACGGGATGGTGGTGTTGGCGTCGATCAGCTTGGTCATTACGCCGCCCAGGGTCTCGATACCCATGGTCAGCGGGGTTACGTCCAGAAGTACGATGTCACCTACGCCGCCCTCCTTGTTCAGGATGGCACCCTGGATTGAAGCACCTACTGCAACTACCTCATCGGGGTTAACGCCCTTTGAAGGAACCTTGCCGAAGAAGTCCTCAACAAGCTTCTGGACAGCGGGGATACGGCTTGAACCACCTACCAGGATTACCTCGTCGATATCTGAGTTGCTCAGACCGGCGTCGGACATAGCCTTGCGGCAGGGCTCCAGACATGCCTGGATCAGACCGTTGGCAAGCTGCTCGAACTTGGCACGTGTAAGAGTTTTTACAAGGTGACGCGGTACACCTGCTACCGGCATGATGTACGGCAGGTTGATCTCGGTGCTGGTTGATGATGAGAGCTCGATCTTGGCCTTCTCGGCAGCCTCCTTAAGACGCTGCAGTGCCATGGGATCGGCGGTCAGATCGGCACCCTCGTCCTTCTTGAACTCCTCGACCAGCCAGTTGATGATTACCTGGTCAAAGTCATCACCGCCCAGGTGTGTGTCACCGTTGGTGGCGAGAACCTCGAATACGCCGCCGCCGAACTCCAGGATTGAGATATCGAATGTACCACCGCCAAGGTCGAACACTGCAATCTTCATATCCTTGTTGGCCTTGTCAACGCCGTATGCCAGAGCAGCGGCGGTAGGCTCGTTCACGATACGCTTTACATCCAGACCGGCAATCTGACCAGCCTCCTTGGTGGCCTGACGCTGTGAGTCGCTGAAGTATGCCGGAACGGTGATTACGGCCTCAGTCACCTCCTGGCCCAGATAATCCTCGGCGGTCTTCTTCATCTTCTGAAGAATCATGGCCGATATCTCCTGAGCGGTGTACAGACGACCGTCGATGTCCACACGCGGCATGTTGTTGTCACCCTTGACTACCTTGTAAGGTACGCGGGCAATCTCTTTCTGAACCTGATCCCAGTTCTCACCCATGAAACGCTTGATTGAGAACACGGTACGCTGAGGATTGGTGATAGCCTGACGCTTGGCGGGGTCACCCACCTTACGCTCACCACCGTCAACGAATGCTACGATTGAAGGAGTTGTGCGCTTGCCCTCGCTGTTGGCGATTACGACAGGCTCGTTACCTTCAAATACTGAAACGCACGAGTTTGTGGTTCCAAGGTCAATTCCAATAATTTTTCCCATAGTTGTATGTTTTTATTTGTTTGAACTCAAAAAATGTGACACTGACAATGGTACAAAAGCAGTGCCAGAATGGTTTTATGCATTGCTCGAGCCGCATTTGCACCCCGCGGCATGACATTTCTGCCGTTTTGGCAGAGTTTCCCCGCCACCCACCGACCTTAGGGAGCCATAACGCGTCTAGGCAACATTTCCTCCCCAAGGTACGCAGTAAATACGTTTTCTCGCGGGCTACCCCTGCACCTTAGGGAGTCACAACGCAGGTGCGAACGATTTCATCCCTAAGGTGAGCAGGAAATACGCCAGAACCTGCGTCACCCCCTGACCTTAGGGAAGTGTAGCGCACGTAGGACCATTTTCATCCCTAAAGTGAGCAGAAAATACGCTATCACCTGCGTCCCCCCCTGACCTTAGGGAGCCAGAACGCTGGTGCAGCCATTTCTCTCCCTAAGGTCAGCAGGAAAAATGCGTTCCCTTGCCCTCTAGTATGAGCGGAACTTCTTGGGACGGTACTCTTCGGGCAAGAAGGAGACGGGGAGCGCGACGCAGCGTGCTGCCTGAATCGCATTGATGTGACAATCGTGAATGAGTTCCAGAGCGATTTGGCATCGGCGCTTATCATTCAATTGGTAGACGCTCTTGCTCTTGTATCGGCCAAGAATATCGTTGTCGACCACGGAGCAAACCTCCATGTCATTCATGTTCACCACCGAAGCCCGGCCACCCATCTCATTCTTAAGCATATCGGCCTCCGAGTCAAACTGCACGCCTTTCTCTATGATTTTCAACGTGATAGGATCGGCCGTTACATCGTCCTTCTCCTGCTCCTTTATCCAATCTTCGGTCGTGCGGCGGTTCATGTTATAAATGTAATTGGTGGGCGTTCCGAACCAGGACTCGGTAATTCTGATTTCCTGAAATGTCTTTCTCGATATAACGCCCTGACTATCAATGCCAAAATTATCCGGGAAGTAAGCGTTTTTGGGCAGGTACGATTGAATCTCGGCCCGATTAAATGACAGGTTCGAGTCCTGAATTCCTCTGGCGCGGGAGAAAATGTAGTTGCAGGTGCTGAACGGGTACGCGAAAGCGGTCTCACTCTGCCCGTGGTGCAGGCCATTCCGGAGGCAATAGTTTATGGCCATCTGAATATGCTTCGTCCCCTCCAACTTCTTGATAAACACTCTTTTATCAAAGAGCCTGCCGGTTCTTCCGTAAACGTAGTTGAAATGTTTGGTCACCGAATACCTGAGTGAGAGCGCAAATTTATGCGGCGACTCGGACAGTACGATAAAGTGGACGTGGTTAGACATCACGGAGTCCGCAAGAATGCTGGTGTCATTTCTGAACGCAGCCAAAGCCATAAGATTTGTGAAATCGCGAGCGTCATCAGAATTTCTCGTCATGACCTCCTTGTGCGCGGTCATGCAAACATGGAAAAGATCTTTCATTGTAATTATGGTTTAGGTTTATTCGCAAACAATGGTGTTAGACACTTATCATCCGCAAATATAGTTCTTTAGTCCGATACCCGATACCTCCGCAAAAAAAATACGTTTCCCCGCGGGGTCCCCCCCCTGCCCTTAGGGATCTGTAGTGCACGTAGCCCCATTTCCGTCCCTAAGGTGAGCCGAAAATACGCTATCCCGCGGGCTGCCCCTGCACCTTAGGGAGCAAGAACGCAGGTGGAGCCATTTTCATCCCTAACATCAGTAGGAAATACGCTTTCTCGCGGGCCACCCCTGCACCTTAGGGAAATATAACGTAGGTGCAAGCGATTTCATCCCTAAGGTGCAGCTGCAGGGCGCAAAAAAAGCGACCCGAGAAGGATCGCTTTAGAAAAATGAGTTAGTCCCCAATTAATCGTTCATCATTTCGGAGTCTGCGTCGGGTTCCGGAGCCTGCGGGTTGCCCAGGATGGCAGCCATGATCTTCTGCTCCAGCTCCTCGGCCAGTTCAGGATTGTCCATCATGAGCTGCTTGGTGGCATCGCGGCCCTGTGCCAGGCGGGTGTCACCGTAACTGAACCATGAGCCGCTCTTCTTGAGGATGCCGTACTCAACGCCAAGGTCAACAATCTCACCTGACTTGCTGATACCCTCGCCGAACATGATGTCAAACTCGGCCTTACGGAAAGGAGGAGCCACCTTGTTCTTAACGACCTTTACGCGAACCTGGTTGCCGACAACGCTGTCACCGTCCTTGAGCTGGGTTACGCGGCGGATATCCAGACGGACCGATGCGTAGAACTTGAGCGCGTTACCGCCGGTGGTTGTCTCGGGATTACCGAACATGATGCCGATCTTTTCACGCAACTGGTTGATAAAGATGCAGGTAGTATTGGTCTTGTTGATGGTCGATGTCAGCTTGCGCAGAGCCTGGCTCATCAGACGAGCCTGCAGACCTACCTTGTTGTCACCCATATCGCCCTCGATTTCGGCCTTGGGAGTAAGTGCTGCAACGCTATCGATTACGATAATGTCGATGGCACTCGAACGGATCAGCTGCTCGGCAATCTCCAGTGCCTGCTCGCCGTTATCGGGCTGTGAAATCCACAGGTTGTCGATATCGACCCCAAGTTTAGCGGCGTAGAATCGGTCGAAAGCATGCTCGGCATCAATGAACGCAGCAATGCCGCCGGCTTTCTGGGCCTCGGCAATGGCGTGAATGGCCAGAGTGGTCTTACCTGATGATTCGGGACCGTAAATCTCGATTATTCGGCCGCGCGGATAACCGCCCACACCAAGTGCGGCGTTAAGGCCGATGGAACCGGTGGGGATGACCTCGACGTTCTCAACGCTCTCGTCACCCAGTTTCATGATGGAGCCCTTACCAAAGCTCTTCTCAATCTTGTCAGTTGCTGCCTGCAGCGCCTTCAGCTTTTCGCTAAGACCTGCATTCTGAAGGCCTGACACGCCCTCAATCTCTTTCTTAGCCATAATATTAATGGTTTTAATTGTTCAATCCCGAAGAGTGTCTTCCAAGGTATCTTCTCTCCAGCAGGGTCCCATTTTGAGACTCCGTAAGCAAAGATATGAAAAATCAATTGTATCTTTACAAAACCAACGGAATAGTTATGAACACCGAATATATACAGATTATAGTACGCGAGACCGGCCTCAAGGAGCACCAGGTGGAGAACACTCTGAAGCTGCTTGAGAACGGCGCGACAATACCTTTTATAAGCCGATACCGCAAGGAATCCACGGGCGGAATGGACGAGGTTCAGGTGACCGAAGTGAGCAATGCTTTGGAGCGCCTGGAGACTCTGGCCAAGCGTAAGGAGACTATCCTGGGCACAATTGAGGGGCTGGATAAACTGACTCCGGAGCTTAAGGGCCGAATAGAACACTGCTGGGATTCAACCGAACTGGAGGACATCTATGCCCCCTACAAGCCGCACCGTAAGACAAGGGCCGATGCCGCCCGCGAGAAGGGTCTGGAGCCGCTGGCGGAGTTCGTGATGAAGCAGAATCCTTATGTTCCGCTTGATAAGGAGGCCGGCAAGTATGTGGATAAGAAAAAGGGTGTTGCATCAGTTGACGAGGCCCTGCAGGGAGCGATGGACATCATAGCCGAGCAGGTTTCGCTTGACGAGGGCGCCCGCAACATGGTCCGAAACGGTTACCGCCGCGAGGCCCGAATCTACAGCAAGGTGGTAAAAAGCAAGGAGGCCGATGCACAGAAGTACCGCGACTGGTTTGACTTTAATGAATCTTTGAAACACTGCGCTTCACACAGGTTGCTTGCAATGCGTCGCGGTGAGGCCGAAGGGTTCTTGCGCGTATCCATTGAGATAGATGATGACAAGGCGTCCGAGGCCCTGTCACACAAGTTCGTGCGCGGCAAATCCGAGGTGTCACAACTGGTGGATGAGGCGGTGCAGGATTCGTATTACAGGCTGCTGCAGCCATCGGTCGAAAACGAGTTTGCGGCATCGTCGAAGGAATCGGCCGACGCCGAAGCTATAAGGATATTCGCACGCAACCTTGAACAGCTGCTGATGGCCTCTCCATTGGGTCAGAAGGCCGTTATGGGCATAGATCCGGGTTTCAGGACGGGCTGTAAGGTGGTCTGCCTGGATGCTCAGGGCACGCTGCTGCATAACGAGGCAATTTACCCCCACCCGCCCCACAATGAGGCGCGTCAGGCGGCTGCCAAAATACAGACTCTGGTGGAGCAGTATAAGATTGAGGCTATCGCTATCGGCAACGGTACTGCGGGACGCGAGACCAAGGAGTTTGTGGAGCATTTGAGACTGCCTGCCGGCGTTCAGATTTTCAGCGTTAATGAGGACGGCGCTTCGATTTATTCGGCCTCAAAGACGGCGCGCGACGAGTTCCCGGATTATGACGTTACGGTTCGCGGTGCGGTTTCGATTGGAAGGCGATTGATGGATCCTCTGGCTGAGCTTGTTAAGATTGATCCGTCGTCAATCGGCGTTGGTCAGTACCAGAAGGATGTGAATCAGACGGAGCTTAAGCACTCGCTGGATCAGACGGTGATCAGTTGCGTGAACCGCGTGGGCGTGAATGTGAATACCGCGAGCACGCACCTTCTTACATATATCAGCGGTCTGGGGCCTCAGCTGGCGCAGAATATTGTCGATTATCGGACCGAAAACGGGCCGTTCAAGTCGCGCAAGGAGCTTATGAAGGTACCGCGCATGGGTGCTAAGGCGTTTGAGCAGTCGGCGGGATTTTTGCGCGTTCCCGGCGGCAAGCAGCCGTTGGATAATTCGGCCGTGCATCCTGAGAGTTATGCTATTGTGGAGAAAATGGCGGCGGATTTGAAGTGCTCAGTTGAGGATCTGATGAAATCGGCGGAACTCCGTGCTAAAATCGACATCAACAAATATGTGAGCGGTGACGTTGGTCTCCCCACTCTGACCGACATTATGGCCGAGCTCGAAAAGCCCGGACGCGATCCGCGCGGTCCGCTGCGCAAGTTCGAGTTCTCAAACGAGGTTCATTCCATTGAGGATGTAAAGGCCGGAATGGAACTGCCCGGAATCATCAGCAACATAACCAACTTTGGAGCTTTCGTAGATATAGGAGTCCACGTAAAAGGTCTCATCCACATCTCCCAACTATCCCCCGGCAAGTTCATCAAAGATCCCACCCAAGTAGTCTCCCTCCAGCAGCAGGTCATGGTAAAAGTCCTGAGCGTTGACCTTGAGCGCCAGCGCATTAGCCTGGCTATGTCAGTTTGATGCAGTTAATTATACGACCGCACTTTGTCCCCTCCCTGCGAGCGGAGAAGTAGCGGTCGTTTTTTATGTACGTGCAGATGCCTGCCACTTGAATATCTGAAACGCCAGCCTCCTCTAACAGCCACTCATTTGCACGCCACAAATCTATATGGAGGCCGCCTTCCATGGGGTTTTCCTCTGTGGGAGATTTGGGACCGCAGTCTTTCAGGATCTGGTCCATTGGGAATCCGGCGGCAGCAAACGCATCAACTACCTCCAGTCCTACCTGAAAGCTTTCGGGGCCGATACCCGGGCCGATGACCGCTTTGAGATCGGCTGGATTGGTTCCGTATCGGCGCGACATTTCGGCAACAACCTTCTGGCTGAGGCGCTGGACTGTGCCGCGCCATCCGTCATGGACCGCTGCAATGGCCTTGTTCACAGGGTCATACAGGAGCACCGGAATGCAATCGGCCGTACGTACAGATATGGCCACGCCGGGGACGTTGGTGATGAGTGCATCGACCCCTTCCAATTGCTCGCGTGTGGTCATCGGATCCGTAACTTCTTTAATTACAGTGCCGTGGACCTGATGGGGCTGGACCACGTAGAACGGGAGCTGCTCATCACGCTCGGTGCTGAATGCGGTTACATTGTCGGCGATATTGTATTTCATGCTGCAAATGTACAGAAAGGCCGACTAATGCCGGCCTTTCCACGAATCAAACTTTAATAAATATATTCTGAATATCAGATTTTTATCTCGTTACCTACCTTGCGGGCGCGGTTGGGGTGATCAAGATCCATGCCGGTAGCGATACCAATCTCTACCAGGACGTTCCAACCTGCGCACAGATATACGTAGGGGTTGAAATCGCCGGCGGCGGGAGTCTTGATTGTGGGGAACGGGGTGTCGTGATCGGCAATTGCTACGACCTTGACGCCGGCGCCCTTGATGAGGCACTCCTGGATCTTCTCGTACTCATCGGCGATGGGATCAACCCAGAAGATGATGTCGCCCTCCTTCATTACCTCCTCGATTCCGTGCAGTGCGTATGTGCCCTCCAGGAAATCGCTCTTGCGGCGGGTAATCTCGTTGGTCTTGAGGGTGAGCTCCTCGGCAACACCGTCGTTGTAACCGGCAAAGTAGATGGTCTCGGCCTTCTTTACCCAGTCAACGATCTCGGCGGGAACCTGCAGTGTCAGAGCCTTCTCAATCTGGGCGGGAAGTGCAGCCAGACCGGCTTTTACGTCCTTGCCAGACATGTTCCACAGAACTGACTCGTAGTAGAGTGCCTGCTCAACAACGCTCTTGGTTGCGGCTACGGCCTGCTCCCATCCGCAGTTGAGGACGTGAGTCTCGGCACAGAATGTAGAAAGGATGGTGTCCTCATTGGCTGTGAGGCCGAAACGCAGTGCGTTACCCTCCTCTTTCAGCTTCTTGGCCAGAAGTGTAACCTCCTTGGTGCGGCCTGAATTTGAAGCCAAGAATACGGCGAACTTGCTCAGGTCATATTCACGTGACTGCCATGAACCGTCGGTCTGGGCGTTAAGGTCGATGCCCCAACGCTTGGTCTTGCGCAGTGCGTTCTTTGCGGGGAAAATTCGGCTTGAACCCTCACCGGTGAAATATGCCTTACCGGCCTTCTTTACCTTCTCGGCAATCTGCTTTGTGCATGCGGGATCAAACTTCTTTACTGTCTCAACAGTGTCCATCATCTCCTGTACGAGTGCGTACTGAGAATACTTTTTGTCTGTCAGATTCATATAATTTGTTTTAAGGTTGTTTCAAACAGGTCCATTGGGGACGGTTCTCTTTGGCCTCTTTTGGTGCCAAAGAGAACCGTCCCCAATGGTATCATTTCTGGATTAAGCGTTTGCGGACATTCTGGACGCGCTCGGTGAACTCCTTGAGCTCCTTGCGCTGGTTCAGGATGAAGCTGTTCTCATCAAGTTTGCCCCAAGCGGCTATCATCTCCTCCTCGCTCAGGAAGGTTGCCTGACGGAACTTGTTCTGATAGTCCTTCTTGCGGGTCTCATAAACCTGGTCATAGATGTACTGCTGCAGGTCAATACCCTTGTTGAGGGCGTTGTTCCAGTCCTCGACGGTAAGTGTCTCGACACCAAGCATATGCTTGAGCGACATATAAGCGTGACGCAGCTTGTCTATGGGGTATTTCTTCCAAATCTCGTTGTAGCGGTGGTGAATCTCCTTCCAGGTGTTGAGCGTGCCGTCCTTGATATCGGAACGCAGCTGGTCAACATCCTCCATTGACATGAGCTGACCGCCCAGGTTGAACCAAACGCGGGCACGGTCACCGTCAAACATCTGGCTGATACTCTGGAATGTAGCGTCCTCATTGGCCTCCAGATAAGCCACGATGTTCTTGACAGCGTAGTAAACCAGCATGTCGCCGTAAGCGTGATAGGCCTTGTAAGGATGCAGAATGACAACCTTGCGCTTTGACTTCTCCATATCCTCGCCCAGAACCTCCAGGTCCTTGATCTTATCGGGATCTCCGTTCAAGAGTTTACGGCCGATTTCCAGGAGTTCGTCATCGGACACAGAGGCAACATCCTTGCCCTCTTTGCGCAGCCAGGCCTTTGCGGTCCACTTGTCGAGCAGTTTGCGGGCGGCGATGGCCTCCTCCATCGTATCGGGTGCGTAGGCATCGAACTCAATGTTCTGCACCTTGAATACGCGGGTGTCGCGTGTGGCGTACTTCCAGTTGTTGCGGGCCATTGCGAACATGTTGTAAAGCCATGAGAATGCGGGCATTACGTGCAGCTCGCCGTGAACCTCGTCGTTGCTGATGAGTGCGAACGGGAACGGGTTGATCATCTCGGCGGGATAAGCGCCCTTGGCCAGCATCGTGAAGCTGGCAAATTTGCATGAGTGCTTTACGCTCACGCAAAGACCCGGCCAGAATCCGCGTCCTGCCTCAATCTCGTTATCATTTGTACGAGAATTGTGGTTTGAGCCGATGGTCGCGCCGGCAGCCAGGTTTGACTGTCCCTTAACTACGCTGGCAATCAGGAACGAGTTGTTGTGATGCTGCTCGTGAGCCGGGAAAATCAGGTTGTGGAGCACCTCACAGCATGATATTGTGGAGTTGTCGCCCATGAATGAGTTCATGAGGCGGGCACCATATTTCAGGTTTGAGTGGCTGCCCAGCACAAAGCGGACAGCGATTACGGAGTAGAATATGCGGCATCCGTAGCCGATGATTCCGTTCACCAGAACGACGTTCTCACCTATCTGGGTGGGATCAACCTCCGATGAGTTGATGGTTATGTTCTTGAGCTTGCTGGCACCCTTGATGTAGCAGCAGTTGCCGATCTTTACGTCCTTGATGATCCAGCAGTTCTTGATGACGTTGCCGTAGCCGATGGTTCCGTAGAATCCGCGGCGGCTGTCAAACGAGTTCTGCGTGATGGCCTTGAGGCGGTCCTGCAGGCGTTTATCGTCAATAAACTTACCCCACATGTAGGCATCGGCCGCAATCATTCCGTCAAACGGGAGCACCTTGCGGCAGCCGGTCTCGTTCATGAGCTCCAGCCAGATGCGGACGTCCTCGTCCTCACCCTCCTTGACAATGCCGTTGCCGAACTTTGCGTGGTCGGTGCAGGACATTTCCTGGATGTTGAAGAGCATGCATCGGTCACCTATTATATAATGTGACAGGTAGTGCACGTTGTGGATGGCGCAGTCGTCGCCGATGTCGCACGAGTGGATGGAGCTGTTTGTGATACCGATCGAGAGGCGCAGATCGTGGTACTGAAGTCCGTTTGATGTTACTCGGCCGATGCGTACGAATCCGTAGAACTTGTTGTTCTTGATCATCATGGGGTCGAACTCATCGGTCACAAGAATGTTGTCCCAGCTCATTGCTGTGTTGTCATTCTTAACCAGAGTCTCAATCTCATTGCTGGTCAAGTGGCGCCAACCGTTCTTGGGGGCGCAAACCTGAGTGTTGCGTAAATAGTACTTGTTCTGACCTGCGGGAATAAACTTAGGATCCAGAAAACTGTTATACAGCTGGTCCGATGTCAATACTGTTACCTTTTCCATTTATTGTCCTTTTAGTTTACAAGGAGTTGCGCCTGCAAAGATATTGCATAATTATCAAACCACCAAGAAATCCGCCATATAAAATATTATTTTATATGAGCAGAAAAGGGCCATTGGGGACGGTTCTCTTTGGCCCTATTAGATGACAAAGGGGACGGTTCTCTTTGGCACCAAAAGTGGCCAAAGAGAACCGTCCCCAATGGATCGATTTGCTCACTCAGCAGGCTCTTCCTGCTTGGGCTCGCTGAAGTCGTTCTCGTTGTACTTTACCAGGAGGTCGTACCAGCCGGCGATTTTCTTGATGTGGCTGGGATATACGCGGTCGCGGTCAAAGTCGGGAATGATCTCGCCGAAGAACTTGAGGAGCTGGTCGTTTGAAGCCTTGCGCCAGTCAAAGGTGATCTCCTTCTTGTCATACTTGGCCTCGATTGCCAGGAATACCTCGCGCAGAGGCATCTCCTTCTCATCGGTGAAGATTGAAATGTCACCAAGTGATACGACCTTGTCGGTGCCCTGGATAGGCATACGTTTCTTGGTCTCGTCAATGTTCTCTACAATCAGCGCACCGCGTCCGCGGGTGAGCAGCTTATACAGGCTCGGTTTGCCTGAAATAGTCAGAATTTCGTTCAGCATAATATTAATTAATGTTTTAAAGTTTTCTTACATTGTCTATGAGCGCATCAATCTGGGGAGCCAGATCCTGCACGTCGTCATTCACTATCACAAAGTCAGCCAGCCGGCACTTCTCCTCCTGATCCATCTGGCTGTTGATTCGGACCACAACAGACTGCTCGTTGGTATTATCGCGCTTTACGCAACGCTTTATGCGCAACGGCAGCGGAGCATCCACGCAGACCGTATAATCAACCTCCCTATCAAATCCGGACTCAAAGAGTATGGCCGATTCAAGTATGCAAAATTCCTTACTTTCATGGCCGATGCACCATCGCTTGAAATCCTCACGTACACGGGGATGGATGATTGCATTCACCTTAGACATATTTTCCGCATTCCCGAAGATAAACTTGGCCAAAACCTCCTTCTGAAGAACGCCGCAGCCACAAGGGCAATAGAGCGTGGGACCTACCAGTTCGGTCAGCGCATCCTTGATTGCAGGATCGGTTGCAGTGAGCAGTTTGGCACGCGAATCGGAATCATACACGGGAATGCCGCGCAACTGCATTTTGGCCGATACGTAACTCTTGCCGCACCCTATTCCGCCTGTCATTCCGATTACCTTCATATCAATAGACGGTGCGTTCCATGAGATAGTCAACGGTGCGCGTCTGAAGGCGGACGTTTCGCACGTTGGCGGGTTGTGTATAGATGCGCAGACGGGCCTTGGAGGCATCGCTGCCGATGATATCGTTGTAATCGACCACGACCTGGAAATCGGCCGCAGTGACACGGTCATACTCTGACATCTTTACCCAAACGGTCACGACGGCCCTCGCGGGGAACGACTTAAGTGACACGAATTCAGGGAAATTGACGCCGGTAATGGGAACTTCCAGGCTCTTCTCAGTGTACTGCTGTGACAGGACCGTCATGGTTACCTCATCCTGGCTGTAGATGACTCCCGGCTCGCGTTTGAGGGTCACGATCTTTGTGATCGTATCGGCCGTCAAAAGGATCTGTCCGGCTTCGGCAAGCACGCGGTGTGCGGTGGTATCGGACTCCAAAACCTTTACCTGAATGCTGTCAGGGATGAATTCGATGCGTTCCAGAAAGAACTGGTCCTGACTCTCGGTGGTGCCGTCAAACTCCACGGGGAGCGTCAGGCTGCGCTGCATAGCGTACTGATACACAAGCGAATCTGGTGATATCGAGTGGACCGATACGGACGGCGGGAGCATGGCTGCGATCGAGTCACGCAGACGTGCGGTGGAGAGCGATGCGTGTCCGTGTGACATCACGAAGGCGGAGTTGCTCACGCGCAGCACGTTGCGGCTGCCTCGCCTGCCCGATTTCTTGAGCGACGAGCCTTTGCCGCTGAGCGAGACGGTCAGCTGGCGGGCGGGCTGGCGGGTGATACGCACGTTTTCGGGGACATCGGACACAATTACAGGGAGTTTCATCTGGGTGTCGTAATTCTGGTTCATGGTCTGTGACCACCAGAAGAACAATGTGATGCCCAGGAAAAGCAAAAAAACGGAGAAATCCCCTCTGAAGAGTTTCAGAAGGGCTTCTCCGATTTTCTTAAATGTTTCTGCAAATCGGGATTTTGGCCTACCTTGCTCCCGCATGCGACAGAATTTTTATGCCTTTTCGTCCTTGCTGGGATCCTTCTTGCGACGTGAAGGCTTCTCGGGCTTGGCGGGCTGAGGTGTGGGAATGGGGTTGACATAACGCTTGTCAACCTTGATCTTCATGCCCTGAGCAATCTCAAGGGTTACTGAAACCTCGTCAATGTCCTTAACCTTACCGAAGATACCGGTGCTGGTTACTACGTCCTGCTCTTTCTGCAGTGCGTTGCGGAATTTCTCACCCTCCTTGTCCTGACGGGGACGCATAACGATCATCATCAGTGCAAGTATAACGATGATCCAGATGAAACCGCCCATGGGGCCGAATGCACCGCCCTGAGCCTGGCCGCCCTCAGCAGCTGATGATGCGGGAGCGTCAAGGTTTACGTCCTGGATGAAGTTCACTGTGTGTACGCTGACTTCCTGATATGACATCTGGAAGGGGTTGAGTAAAAGCATGTTAGCCATAATAGTTTATTTGTTTTTTGTTTATAATTCCTTATTGATACGTCCCTGGGCGGTCATGTCCTTGACGATGGTGTCAAGCATTCCGTTCACGAAACTGCCGCTGGCGGGGGTGCTGAGCAGCTTGGCCAGTTCAACGTACTCGTTGATGGTGACCTTGAGCGGGATCTGCGGGAAGCCTATCATCTCGGCCATCGCAACCTGAATGATGATGACGTCCAGGAAGGCCAGACGGCTGGGATCCCAGCGGCGGCAGTTGGCCGATACAACCTGCTCGCGCTCGGCTGCCATTTCAAGGCCGCGGTGCAGCAGATCGATTGCGAACTGGCGGTCCTCATCGTCCTTGAACTCGGTCTTGAGGGGCTGCTCGCCTATCTTTCCGTCCTCAAAGGCCTTGATGGTCTTGAGTACGAACGAATCTATGAGTTCCTTGTCGCCGTTCCAGTAGATGTTCTGCTCTTCAAGGAGGGTGTCAAGGTCCTCGCTCTCCTCGATGAACTGCTTGTAGAGCTTGCGGACGAGTTCCTTATCGGCCTCAAAATCAAACTTTTCGGCCAGGATGTACTCCTCCATTGCATCGGACTCGAGTATGGCGGCGCAGGTGTTCTGCATCCAGTCGGACTCAAAGAGCCACTCGAAATCGTTGCTCTGTACGTAGGCGTCCAGTTCGGGGTTGCTCTCCATCTGCGCGAGGAGGAGGTTATCGGCCAACAACAACTCGCGGCGTGATACGTGCTCGTTCATGCGCTGCAGTTTGGCGACGGATTTGCGGATCTGGCGTGCCCACGCTACCGGAATAAACAAGAGGGTTTTGTAAAGAGAATACGCGCTGTCAATGCTCTGGGCGAGCTCACGGTCGGCATCGGCAGTCTTCTGCCCGCCGTTCTGGTAGTACGCGTAGATTACCTGAACTACTTTCAGTCTGATGAGAACTCTGTTTATCATTTGTGTTCGAACCGTTAAGCGGCCTGCAAAAGTACAAATTTTTTGCTCACAAACCCCAATTACGTGCGCTATTTCTTGGATAGATAGAATCATTTCACCATATTTGTGGAAATTTAGTTTTTATGGAGGAATTCAGGAAGAAGACGGCCGACGAGATTGAGAAGGATGTGATATTCTCGCACGCAATCAAGGCAGGCAAGCGCATCTACTACATGGATGTGCGCAAGACCCGCAAGGACGAGATGTATCTGTCCATCACGGAAAGCAAGAAAATCGTCAGCGGTGAGGGCGATGACCAGCAGGTTAGTTTTGAGAAGCATAAGATTTTCCTGTATCGCGAGGATTTCGGGAATTTCATTGACGGATTGACCAAGACTATCAAATTCATTCATGAGGCCGAGAAGGCTTCACCGGGGGTTTCCGGCGGGGTTTCTGTCGGGGCCGATGAGCCCGCGGTGGAGGCATCGGACGAAAATGCCGGTGATGGGGCATCGGACTTCAAGATTGAGTTCTGAAGATTTGTTTTTATAAAATAATTGCACTACCTTTGCGCCGCTTTTACAGGAAGCATGCCGTAAAAGGTAGTGTTTTGTGTGATGGTGAATTGAGTAATAACAATTTAGAGTAACACGTTTAAAATGAAATCAATTGACGTAAAGGGCACAGCCCGCAACGAGTTCGGTAAGAAAGGTGCTAAGGCACTCCGTAAGCAGAATTTTATTCCTTGCAACCTCTACGGTGTAGAGCGCGACGCTAAGGGTCTTCCCGTAGCAAAGGCTTTCAGCGTAACTTTTGAGGAGGTTCGCAAGCTTGTATATTCACCCGATATTTTCTCAGTTAACCTGACCATCGACGGCAACACCGTTCTGGCAGTTATGCGTGAGATCCAGTTCCACCCCGTAAAGGACAACATCCTGCACATTGACTTCTATCAGGTTGATCCTCAGAAGCCTATCGTTATGGCAGTTCCCGTTAAGCTGAACGGTCTTGCAGCCGGTGTTAAGGCTGGTGGTAAGCTGGAGCAGATCCTGCGCCGCGTTAAGGCTAAGGCTCTCTACACTGCAATTCCTGAGAAGGTTGAGATCGACGTTACCCCGCTGGGTATCGGTAAGTCATTCAAGGTTGGCGACCTCAAGGTTGACGGCATTGACTTTGTAAGTCCTAAGGACGCTGTGATCTGCACAGTTATGTCAACTCGTTCAGCTGCTGCCGCTGCTGACAACGCTGAGGAGGCACCTGCTGCTGAGGCTCCCGCCGCTGCTGCTGAGGCTCCCGCCGCTGAGTAATTTGTATGAAATATCTGATTGTGGGGCTGGGTAATCCGGGCGACGAATACCAAGATACCCGCCACAACATAGGATTTATGGTATTGGACGCCCTCGCAAAGGCGTCCAATGCTGTTTTTGAGGACAAGCGTTACGGTTTTGTCGCTTCTATGCGCATCAAGAACCGCGAGCTTGTGCTCTTAAAGCCTACTACCTTCATGAACCTGAGCGGAAACGCCGTCCGCTACTGGATGAACAAGGAGAACATCCAGCCCGAGAATTTATTGGTTGTGGCCGATGACCTCGCCCTACCCCTTGGAAAGATCCGTCTTAAGAAGCAGGGCAGCGGCGGCGGACACAACGGTCTGGGCAACATCATTCAGGTTCTTTGCTCCGAGCAGTTTGCACGTTTGCGTTTTGGTATCGGAAATGATTTTCCCATGGGCGCTCAGATCAAGTTTGTGCTGGATCCTTTTAATGAGGAGGAGCGCAAGGTTCTGGATGAGCGGATTCCTGTGGCAGTCGAGGCGGTTAAGAACTTTTGCCTGGCTGGGGTTGATGATACTATGTGCAAGTTTAATAATAAGTAATTAGGTAGTTGGTAGTTGGCTTATGGCTGAGGCTCGTATTGACAAGTGGCTCTGGTCTGTTAGAATCTTTAAAACACGCACCATTGCCTCCGAAGCCTGCAAGAAGGGCCGCATCACCGTTAACGACATTCAGGTCAAACCATCCAAAATGGTGCACGAGGGCGATATCGTCCAGGTCCGCAAGCCGCCCGTAACCTACTCCTTCCGCGTTCTGCAATGCATCGAAAACCGCGTCGGCGCCAAACTGGTCCCCGACATGATGCAGAACATCACCCCCCAAGACCAATACGATCTCCTGGAAATGAACCGCATAGCCGGCTTCGTCAAGCGCGACGCCGGCCTGGGCCGTCCCACCAAGAAGGACCGCCGCGACATGCAGGACTTCCTCAACGACCTCGACTTCGACGAGTGATCCATTGGGGACGGTTCTCTTTGGCACTTTTTGGTGACACTGGGGACGGTTCTCTTTGGCACCAAATAGGGCCAAAGAGAACCGTCCCCAATGGCATCTTTTTGCTATATTTGCAGTATGACAAAACAAAAGAAGGTAATACTGATAACCGGTGCCAGCAGCGGAATCGGTTATGATGCAGCGCTGATCCTGGCCGGTCAGGGCCACAAGGTATACGGTGCAGCCCGTCGAGTCGAACTCATGGACGCACTCCGCGACAAAGGCGTCATACCTATTAAAATGGATGTGACCGATGAGCAGTCAATGGCTGATGGAATTAAGACAATCATCGAGGCCGATGGCCGAATCGACGTGCTCGTAAACAACGCCGGCTACGGCTATATGGGTGCTATTGAGAACGTTACGATCGCAGAGGCCAAACGCCAGCTCGAGGTGAACGTATTCGGACTGGCACGACTCACGCAACTGGTTCTGCCGCATATGCGTGCTCAGAAATCGGGCCGAATCATCAACACCTCATCGGTTGCAGGCAAGGCCGTCATCCCGTTCGGAGGCTGGTACAACGTCTCCAAATACTCTGTCGAGGCACTTAGCGACGCTCTGCGCATCGAAGTTAAACCCTTTGGAATCAATGTCATACTCATCGAACCCGGCGGCATAAAAACCGATTGGGGTATCATTGCGGCCGATAACCTATCGGCCTCATCAAAAGACACGGCATACGAGGATGCGGGCATGAGAATGGCGCGTCTGCTTAAGTTCGGATACACTTCAAGACTGTTGAGCAACCCCCAAAGAGTGGCTAAGGCCATTACCCGCGCCGCGAATTCCCGCTGCCCGAAAGTGCGTTACCGCCTGGGTGCAGGTTCCGGTCTGATAGTGTTTTTCCATACGATTCTGCCCGCTCGCTGGTGGGATGGAATCATGCGTAAAGTCTGCAAAATGAAATAATTAGCCATATGTTTGACGTAACTCTCATAAAGGACGATACCGTAAACGGCGTCCGCAAAACAACGTTCATGACCTGCCCCGAGGTTTGCTCGGAACTCATAAACATCGAGACCAAAGGCGACACGATCCGCTCGGTCCAGTACGTCAAAGGCTGTCACGGCAACACGCAGGGCATCGGCTCACTTTGCGCCGGAATGAAGGTGGCCGATGTCATCGCCCGCCTGGACGGCATCGACTGCCACGGCTGCGGCACCTCCTGCCCAGACCAGCTGGCCCGCGCCCTCAAACAGCTCTAACAGGTCCATTGGGGACGGTTCTCTTTGGCACTTTTTGGTGCCAAAGAGAACCGTCCCCAATGGCATCATTCTTTCAACTTGCTTATTACTCCGCGACTTACTCCTGTCACTCTTGAGGTCTGACGTATAGTGGCGCCGTATTCCAGAATCAGTTTGAGCACCTCATTTCGCCTATTACGTGGCATCTGTTGCAGATCGGAAATCGTTTCAATGTGACATGCCAGTTGAATGAACTCACGAACCTCATCATCATCCAGACTGCCATTGGTTTTTCGGTCGATATCCAGAATACGTTGAGTTTTTGGAAGCGGATCATTCACCATCTCCTCCAGCACATCAAAAGAAAACTTTTCAAATACCGATTTTGTATTGCAAACTGGCACATAACACCTTAAGCGGTTATCAAATTCGCACCAGCTACTCCATTGATAATCTTTCACTTCACTCACTAAAGCGCTCGCTACAGGATTCTGATGAATGTATCGGATCAGAGTTGTAAAATACTCCATATCATTCACCGTTTCACTCCTGAACCGATCCTGAAACAGGTGCCCAGAACGATCATATTTTACGTTGAAATAGTGAGCGTAAGAAATTGATATACTTTTAATTGGGTCCGATATCCCATTACTCCGTTCCCTCACAAGCAGATGCACGTGATTGGGCATCAGACAATAAGCATAAAAAATCAGATTCGGGGGCATCGGCCTACCCTCTTCATCCTTGGGAAACGCTTCACGCTCCATCAAATACAGGAACTTGAGATAATCTTTGTCACTCTCGAAAATGTCCTGGCGGTTTACGCCGCGCAGCATCACGTGATAAATGCCAGATTGGCTGGCTTCTCGTGGTAATCTAGCCATTGTATTAGAATTATTAGGTTATTAGATTTGTATTGGCAAAGATAGTAAAAATTCAGGGATGCCAAGGGATGCCAAAGGGGACGGTTCTCTTTGGCACCAAAAAGGGCCAAAGAGAACCGTCCCCAATGGCTCCTTTGTCACCAGCTTCGCTGTGCGACGAGCTCGATGATGCGGACAACCGTCATCATGGCTTTCTCCATGCTCTGGACGGGCACCCACTCGTAGCGGCCGTGGAAGTTCATGCCGCCGGCAAAGAGGTTGGGACAAGGCAGACCCTTGAATGAGAGCTGAGCGCCGTCTGTGCCGCCTCGGATGGGAACCTTGACGGGATTGACGCCGGCCAGTTTCATTGCATCGCAGGCAATG
Source organism: Bacteroidaceae bacterium (assembly GCA_017557635.1). Lineage (GTDB taxonomy): Bacteria > Bacteroidota > Bacteroidia > Bacteroidales > Bacteroidaceae > Colenecus. Next base: position 228,438 of record JAFYYH010000022.1, read on the forward strand.
TCAACCACGAACGGAACCTTGTCAATCTGCTCCTTCATGTTGTAATACTGGTCCGATACCTCAGCGACAACGGTTCCTGCGCCATATTTTGCGTTCATCTTATCGGCCACGCTCTTGGCAAATTCCTTGCGGGCCTCAAACTTTGTGCGGTCATGATCGCGGATAATGAATACGGCCGATGCATGATCAACCTCACCGGACAGACCAACCAGGTGATAGAAGCCTTCGTAACCCTCGGTGGTGCCCGGAGTCTCAGAAGCCGGGAACATCTGGATTAATTCTGCTGCAAGAAGTGAAGCATTCACCATTTTACCCTTGGCATAACCCGGATGAACCTCAAGTCCCTGTATCTTGAACACAGCCTTTGCGGCGTTGAAATTTTCGTACTCCATCTCACCAACCTCACCGCCATCGACGGTGTAGCCGAACTCGCAGCCGAAGCGCTTTACGTCAAAGTGGGCGGCACCCATGCCGATCTCCTCGTCGGGATTGAATCCTACGCGTACCTTGCCGTGCTTAATCTCGGGATGCTGCTGCAGGTACTCTACGGCGGTGATTATCTCAGCGATGCCTGCTTTGTCATCGGCCCCTAAAAGGGTGGTGCCATCAGTCACGATCAGATCCTCGCCCTTGTGTGCGAGCAGTTCGGGGAAGAGGCTCGGTGAAAGGACGATGTTCTGCTCCTTGTTCAGGATGATGTCGCCACCGTCATAATTCTTTACAATTCTGGGCTTGACATCCTTACCGCTCATTGAGGGGCTGGTGTCCATGTGTGAGATGAAACCGATGGTGGGAATCTTCTTGTCGGTGTTGGCGGGAAGCGATGCGTAAACGTATCCCATGTCGTCCATGAAGACCTCCTCGAGCCCCATGCCCTCCAGTTCGGCCTTGAGCTGGCGCGCCAGATTCATCTGCTTGGCGGTGCTGGGAACGGTCTGGGAGTTCTCATCGGACTGTGTATCAACGGCTGTGTAGCCTAAAAATCTCTTGATCAGATCCATATTTTTGCGTTTTAGTTTTGTCTTACTGCAAACTTACATAAAATTGAAAAAAACGCTACTTTTGCTATTGCTGATTATTAATTAAAACCTCATAAATATGAAAAGATTCCGTTTCCTGACCGTTCTCATGGCGGTTGCTTTGCTTGCCGGCTGCAAAAGCCAGCCTCAGGAGCCGACAGCCCTTGACGTCATTATGACCCGAACCAGTATCCGCAGTTTTACCGGCGATCCCGTCAGCCGTGAGCAGTTGGAGACCATCCTCAAAGCCGGAATGGCGGCACCATCGGCCATCAACATTCAGCCTTGGAGGTTCGTGGTTATGACCGATAAAGAAAAGATAGCCAGCACTTTCGGTAATAATCCCCGTGGGGCCGATATGTACACAAAGGCTGGCGCCGTGATTGTTGTTTGCGGTGACATTTCCAGCATGTTCTGGTTCGAGGACTGCTCCGCCGCAGCCGAAAACATCCTCCTGGCAGCCAAAGCCATCGGCCTTGGAGCTGTCTGGACCGCCGGATATCCTGCAAACGACCGAATCGAACCCGTATCGGAAGCACTTGAACTCCCCGAAAACGTCAAGCCGCTCTGCATCATCCCCGTTGGCGTTCCCGCCGAGGATCCGGAGCCCAAGGACAAGTGGAAGCCCGAGAACATCCACTGGGAGAAGTGGTGATAGAGCCATTGGGGACGGTTCTCTTTGGCACCAAAAAGGGCCAAAGAGAACCGTCCCCAGTGTCACCAAAAGTGGCCAAAGAGAACCGTCCCCAATGGCCTTGTCACGCGAGGTAGCGGGAGCGGAGGGTTTGGAGATCTTGCTCGGTGAGGGACATGGGGCCTAGGAGGTAGGCCTTGAGGGAGCCGTATTGCTGCTCGATTGAATCCAGCGCTTTGATGAAGTTTTCCTTGTTGGCGCCGATGAACGATTTCACGACGGCAACTTCCTCGTCATGGCCGCCGAACAAGCGGACGCGGCGGGTGAACTTGCGGACATCGCGGGCGTAGATCTGGTTGGTGACGTCAAAATCGTGAACGATGGTGTCCCTATCGGCCCCAAGGGCGGCCAGAAGTAAGGCCGATGCAATACCGGTGCGGTCCTTGCCCTGGGTGCAGTGGAACAGGATGGGCACATCACCGGCATCGACCACAAGCCTGAGGAATGCTGCCATCTGGCGCATGCAGGCGGGGAATGTGAGAATGGTGGGATAAAGGTTTCGGGCGATGATTTTGGCGCGGTCGTTGAAGGCGGCCTTCATAATGACTTTTTTCATGTCAAACCGCTTGTGGCGGGCAAATATGTGACGCTCGTCGTCGCTGGCTTTTGCGGCTTCGGAACCGCTGGCATCGAGGGGCAGCGAGATATACTCGGCACCGTTAATGGGCTTATCCTCAACACCTTGCTTCTCATGCTCGGTCCTGAAATCAACCACTTTTGCAAGTTTCAGATCCTCAAGATACGCCAGATCGGCCCTGGTCGCATAGGCCAGGTGAGCGCTCCTGATGAGCATGCCTTTACGCACGTGCGCATCGGCCCCGATGGCATAACCGCCCAGGTCACGGGCATTGACGATTCCCTTGACCGGCAGCAGTTGCCACACCTCTACTCTTTTCCTGAAATTCAACATCTCTGACAAAGGTAATCATGTTTTTGATTAACTTCGCGCCAAATTTGATAGACTTTTCTATTACCAAACCTTCCAAAACATACCAAGCCATATGAGCCTGAACGGAATAATCGTAGGAGCAGCCGTGTTCCTGATCATCGGGATATGCCATCCGATAGTCATTAAACTGGAGTATTACTGGGGCAAAAAGAGCTGGTGGGTCATGGCTCTGGCCGGCGTTATATTCTCCGCATTGTCATTATTCATCAGCAATCTTGTGGTATCGACAATCCTCGGCGCAGCCGCATTCTCCTGTTTCTGGGGCATTCACGAGATCATCTGCCAGGAAAAACGGGTATTGCGCGGCTGGTTTCCCGAGAACCCCAAGCGCCACGACTACTACGAGCGGATTCGCTCAAACAAGTGATTTGGTAGTCCACCGACGCGATTTCCATCGGCGGATAAAGATAAGCCCGCGGATATTCTCATCCAGAATCAGGGCACACCACAGGGCAATAAGTCCTCCATGTAGGCCGATGCCCAGCACCCAGCTGCCACCCACGGCAACCGTCCAGCACACGATCATGCCTATCGTCACGGGGTAATATATGTCACCCGATGCGCGGAGCGAATTCACGCCGAAGAAGTTGATGGCGCGGCCCACCTCGACCAGGATATCAATCCAGAGCACGATGGTTCCCATGCGTATAATATGCTCATTATCAGTCAACATAGAGAAGATGGCATGACCCAAACAAGCCGTAGTGAATGACAGTACAAACGTGACGGCAACCGAGATTCGCAGTACCCGTCGGCCCAAAGCAAACGCGGCATTGTACTTTTTCATGCCCGTCAGGTGCCCAATCACAATGGCCCCACCCTGCGCCGCGGCCAGCGAGAACAGGAACACAAATGTGGTTATGGTCTGTCCGTAAGTGCGCGTGGCCAGCTCGTCGTTGCCCAGAAAATTGATGAAATAGGTCACGACCACCATCGAAAGGCTGTACGACATCTGCTCGCCGGCCGACGGAATGCCCACCTTGAACAGTTTGCCCGCCTCCTTCCACGGGAACGGCCGGAACAGCCCCCTGGGCAGACGGCCTATATACTTGCGGTAAAGCAGGTACAGCAGCAGGGCCGATGACAACGCACGGCAAATCACCGTCGAGATAGCCGCACCCCGCACGCCCATGGCCGGCAGTCCGAACTTACCGAATATAAGTGCATAGTTGCCCAGAATGTTTATGACATTGACCAGTCCCGATACGAACATGGGATAATGCGCCTTGTCAACACTTCTTAAAGCAGCTGCAGCCGACAGCGATACAGCCTGAAAGAAAGCGAACGCGCCCACAATCCGCATATACGGGAATCCCTGCGCAAACAGCTCCTCGCGCGCCCCCATCATTTCCAACAGGGCCGATGCCCGACCATACAGGAACGCACTGAAACCCAGACCGATAAGGAAATTGAACAGGACCGATATGCCCATCACCTGCAGCACGCGGTCGCGCTGCCCCGCCCCGACATACTGCGAGCAGAGGATGGATGTGGCCATCGATATGACCTGGAATATGATGAATACGATATTGATCAGCTGGTTGACCAGTCCCACGGCTGCGACGCTCTCGTCCGAGTATCGGCTCAACATGAAAGTATCGGCCGCACCCAATGTCATGACAAGCAGAGTGTCAATGAAAATGGGCAATGCAAGAACTGTAAGCAGGCGTGTCAGGAACCCGTTTCTCATGTGTCAATTTGAAATCGGGCACAAAGATAAAAAAAAGGCCATTGGGGACGGTTCTCTTTGGCACCAAAAAGGGCCAAAGAGAACCGTCCCCGGTGGCACCAATGGCATCACTCCTTGGCAATGTAATCAGTAGGATTGAGGCGCATGATGCGGCGGATATTGCCAAAGACAGTGAGCGTAATGAAGAGCATCGTGAACAGGCAAGCCCCGCCCACGGGAATCCAAGCGGGAATGGAAGCCGGCTCCAGATATCCGTCGCCCATCATTATGACAGCCTTATTTATCAGTACGCCAAGCGGAGCGCTGATCAGGAAACTGATGAGCGCAATGACCATGTAAAGGCGTCCGAAAAGCAGCAGCACATCGGCCCTGCGGGCACCGTTGACCTTGCGGATTGCAACTTCCTTTCGGCGGGAACGGATGCTCAGAAGTAGCGTGCTATATATACTCATTATACAGATTACCAAGCAGATAGCAGACAGGATAAGTGCACCGCCACGCATAGCGTCAAAGATGTTGACCGATGACCCCAGAAGGTCACGCATGTTATACACTTCAACGTCAACCATTTCAGGATTTGCTTTGCTGTACAGATACCTTGCCTCGGAAAGAAGCTCCTGATACTGCCCTTTCACAGGCTCCATAATAAACTGATCATAAGCGCGGTTGCGGTCATGGGTTATCACCGCCATGCTTACAATCTCTGATTTCAGGCTGGAGTAAGGAAGCGGCGGATAGGTTCCCACAACGGGCAGCATTCGGCCGTCAAACGTACGGAGCATGCATCCGGCGCCATAACCGGCCTCCTGAAGCATTGAAAACAGTTTTTCACTGACAAGGATGTAGCTGTCATCGGGAACAGGCAGCAGCCAGTTGATCCTGGTGCCGAAGAAATCAAAGAAACCGGTATCGGGAGTGACGTAATTGCGCAATAATGCAATCTGTGCGCCTTCAATAATCTTCCTGATGGTGTCATTATCATCCGACCGGCCATAGGAGAACTCCTCGCTGAAAGGAATCACCCTGGTTGCGTATCGGCACTCCTCTAGCTCATGCCCGAGTTCCCATTTATTGTCAACCATGACGCCCCTCACCATCACGCAATGCTTGTAAAAACTGTCATTATCAGGCACATGCATCTTCTGCCGCATGGCGCCTACAAACATCAGGACCGATATCGTACCGCTTATAAACAGCATGCAAATGGTGGTCTGAAGCACCAGCATGGCCTTATGGAACAGGCTGTCAGAACTGCGCAGACTGTCCTGCAGATTGCCGTTGCTGCGGATTACACGACGCAGCGAAACTGCAATCATGGCGGCACAGATGACAATAACAGCAAGGCCGATGCCCGATAAGTACGTGTACGCCCCACTCCATTTCCAGTTAAGTCCGTCAAGCAGGAAAAAGAGGCGGTTCTGTCCGTAAGACTTGAGCCATTGTATGAGAATCCAGGAGAAAATGGCGCTCACAAGCACTATGATGGCGTTTTCGGTCAGCAGCATGAGAAACAGATTACGGCCCGATGCGCCATTGATAAGCCTGAGTGAGAACTCACGTCTGCGCATGCGCAACAGCTGAATCTGCATGCGGATGAAACTGATAAGCGCCACCAGAAGAATCATGGAGCCGATAAGCCATACCAGACTGCGGGTAATCATGGAGATGTTATTGGTCTTCACGGGAGAATCCTCCAACCGTGACACTTTTGTCACCAGACCCATTGGTTTGAGGCGGCTGTCGGCCTCCTCCTTGAACTGCTCCACCGTAAATCCATTACGCAACAGCAGCTCATAATAAAGAACGTACTGGTCTGTCACCCTGTACTGGCCGGGTTCCCAGACAGAGAACTGGATATCGGCCGGCAGAGACTCGGTCCAGGAGAGGTCTTGATAGACATCGGCCAGCATGAAATCCATGTCACGGCCGTATACGTTGAATGAAACTGTTGATCCTATGTGATTTACGTCGCCGAATATCCTGCGGGCCATGGATTCGCTCATGATAATCTCATTACGGCCCAGAGCCGATACGGGCTGACCGGTTACAGCAGATGTAAACCCATGGAAGACGGGATATTCGTTGTAGATAGGCTGCAGATCCATGGCTTTGTTCCTGACAGTGCCGTCTTCCATTGTGAACGACACCCATGAACTCTCAGTGCCGTAGTTGGTCGGATAAAGCGCCTCGACACTGCTCATCGGCCCCGATCCGCGCAGGAGGTTGTCAATATCGTCCCTTATCACCTCACAGCTGTTATAATTTACAACGTAATAAGCGGGGTTGACCACGGCGACCGAGTAGCATCGGTCCGCATAAGGCTGGGAGTATATGCCCGGCTTGCGCAACATGAACAGAACGCACTGCACCACGACCAAAGTGGTTATACCCACTGCGAGTGATGCAACGCTGATAATGTTCTGAACCTTATATTTGAGCAGATTGCGGTTGGCAATCATCAGAAAATGTCTAAGCATAACAGGGACTGATTGATTTTTCAGGCTCAAAAGTAAGCCATCGGCCCCGCTCATTCAAGAAAAAAGTGAAAAGACCCCGTTTTTGGCCCAAAAGTGTCAAATTTTTGGACAATGCCGGCAGAATAACAGTATCGGGCCGATATTAAGATAATGTTACAATCGTTTTCAGCTCTTTCAAAGATGAAGGATTAATCATATATTTGTGCTGAAAACGAAAGTAAAAGATGTTAGTTGTATTGAAACTATTGGGCTCTATCGCCCTGCTCATTTACGGTATGAAGGTCATGAGCGAGGCGTTGCAGAAGATGGCAGGCCCGCAATTGCGTCACCTGTTGGGCGCAATGACCACAAACCGTTTCTCTGGAGTGGCAACAGGAGCACTTGTAACAGTAGCAGTTCAATCATCAGCCGCAACCACCGTAATGACGGTGTCATTCGTCAACGCGGCACTGCTCACACTCAGCCAGGCAATATCCGTCATCATGGGTGCCAACATCGGTACCACACTCAGCGCCTGGATCATGTCGGCCGGATTCTCGTTCAACATTGCGAACTTGGTCTGGCCCGCTTTTTTAATAGGTATCATCTTAATTCAGATTGGCAAGCACCGCTATGTGGGAGATTTCCTGTTCGGTATCAGCTTCCTGCTCTTTGCGCTGGGCATGCTCAACCAGACCGGCCGCGAGATGGATCTGGCCAGCAACCCCGCAGTGGTGGATTTCTTCGCGTCATTTGATTCCGGCAGTTACTGGACAATCCTGCTGTTCCTGCTCATCGGCGCCATTCTGACGTGCATCGCGCAGTCATCGGCCGCACTTATGGCCATCACAATGGTGCTCTGCTCTACCGGCGCAATCTCAATCTTCCAGGGTATCGCGCTGGTTATGGGTGAGAACATCGGCACCACACTGACTGCAAACCTGGCTGCCATGTCGGCCAACACACAGGCCCGCCGCGCTGCTATGGCCCACCTGCTGTTCAACGTATTCGGTGTGATCTGGGTTCTGATACTGTTCTTCCCGTTTGTACGCATGGTCTGCCGCTTTGTCGGAATTGACGTTACGGCCGATGCCATTGACCCGGCAAGACTCACATTCGCCCTGGCAACGTTCCACACGGCATTCAACGTGATAAATACATCCGTGCTAATTGGTTTCATTCCTCAACTGGAGAAACTTGTATGTTATATCATCAAGCCCCGTAAGACCGATGAGGAGGACGAGTTCCGTCTGCAGTTCATTCGCGGCGGTATCATGAAGACCCCGGAAATATCTGTTCTGCAGGCCCAGAAGGAGATTGTGATCTTTGGCGAGAAGATGCAGCACATGTTCCACATGACCAAGGACCTCTACTCCATTACCGATGAGGATGAGTTCAAGAAGCTGTTTGAGCGCATCGAGAAGACCGAGGACGTGAGCGACCGCATGGAACAGGAGATCGGCAAATACCTGGGCGATGTAGGTGACGCACACCTTTCAGACGACACCAAGGAGAAGATCCGCGCCATGCTGCGTCAGATCGGTGAGTTGGAGTCAATCGGCGACAGCTGCTTCGGTCTGGCCCGCATAATGCGCCGCAAGCGTGACAACCAGATTGTGTTCAACGATGAGCAGCAGGCCGGCGTTGAGCAGATGTTCACTCTGGTTGACCAGGCTCTGACTCGTATGAACGAGCTGCTGGCCGGACGTCGTGAGGACTATGACCTGACCGCTTCCGAGGAGATTGAGAACAGCATTAACGGTTGCCGCAACCGCCTGAAACAGTGGAACATAAGCAACCTTGACCAGCATGTCTACAGCTATGACAACGGTACCGTATTCTCAGACCTGATAAATGAGTTTGAGAAGAACGGAGACTATATAATCAACGTAGTTGAATCACGTCTGCGTGCAACGCGCACAGGTATCCGTTTCAAGGGTATTTACATAGATACAGACGCCAAGACCGTATCTGTTGACGGAGAGCCCGTTGCATTCACAAAGACCGAATACGAACTTCTCAAGATGTTCATGATGAATCGCGGCATGGTTTATTCTCGTGAGGATCTGCTCCAGGCCATCTGGCCCGATGACGTGGTCGTTAACGCCCGCACCGTCGATGTCAACATCACCCGCATCCGCAAGAAGATAGAACCCTACGCCGACCACCTGACCACCCGCGCCGGCTTCGGCTACTCCTTCCAGGAGTGAAAAGGTGCCAGAGGGGACGGTTCTCTTTGGCCCTATTTGGTGCCAGAGGGGACGGTTCTCTTTGGCACCTCCCAGAATTGATTAACTTTGCGAAGCAATTAACCCAAATTACTATACAATTATGAAGAGTATCAGATCATTCGTAACTGCTGCCTTTGTCCTGGCAGTTGTTCCTGCAATGGCACAGAAATCAATTCCTCTGGTTTATGACCAGGAATTCACGGGAGCCAAGTATGCCGAGCCGGCTTATCCTTCAGTGGATGAGGCTAAAACCTTAGAGACTCTGCCCAACCCATTTGAGTTCTCAGACGGCAAGAAGCAGGTCAAGAAATTCAAGGATTGGGAGAAGCGCCGTGCTGAGATTATCCATGAACTCTATCACTATGAGGTTGGTGAGAAGCCTATGGTTGACAAGAAGGATATCAAGGCTACCCTGATAGACAACACTCTGACAGTTGTTGTTTACCGTAACGGTGACTCTCTTACCATCACTTCAAAGATCACATATCCCGAGGGTGACGGTCCGTTCCCTCTCATGATCGGTATGTCAGGTATCAGTCTGCCGCGTAATTTCTTCCCCGAGCGTAACATCGCCACCATGAACTTCAACATGAGCCAGGTAATGGCACATCAGCAGAAACGCGGAAGCGAGCCCATCAACAAGATCTATCCCGAACTGGTTGAGAACGGTGCCTATGCCATGTGGCCTTGGGGCGTAAGCCGTATCATCGACGGTCTGGAGATTGTAGGCGCAGCCAGCAAGATCGATATGAAGCACATCGGCGTAACCGGTTGCTCATACGCAGGTAAGATGGCCCTCTGGTCAGGTGCTTTTGATGAGCGTATCGCTCTGACAATCGCTCAGGAGCCGGGTGGCGGCGGTGCTGCAGCATGGCGCGTATCAGAGACTCTGGGTCACGTTGAGACCCTTGGTAACACTGATCCCCACTGGTTCAAGGAGTCAATGTGGGACTGGAAGGATGAGAACGTATCAAAACTCCCCATGGATCACCACGAGCTTTGCGCACTGGTTTGCCCGCGTGCCCTTCTGGTACTGGGTAACACCGACTATGAGTGGTTGGCCGATGAGGCCGGTTACGTTTCATGCGTAGCTGCCCGCGAGGTATGGAAGAAGTTCGGTATCGAGGACCGCATGGGATTCTCAGTTCAAGGCAAGCACGGTCACTGCCAGCTCCCCAAGAGCCAGTATCCCGAGGTTGAGGCCTTCATCGACAAGTTCCTGCTCGGCAAGGAGGACGCCAACACCATCATCCAGTATGTTGACGAAACTCTGATTGACAAAGAGGTACAGAAGTGGATCCCCTGGGCAGATGTAGATTTCAAATAATCATCCTGATCCAGGTAAATAACAAAAAGTCAAGTCGGCCTCAGATAAGCCGACTTGATTTTTTTAAACGCAAAGGGGTCGTTTCCCTTTGCGTCACTTTGTGAATTGGCGGGGTGTGATGCCGGTAATTATCTTGAACAGCCGTGTAAAATGCTGGGGGTAGTCAAACCCCAGCAGGTGGGCCGTCTCGTTGATGTTATGGCCGTTCATCAGAAGGTTCTTGCCCTGCTCAATTACGAATGAATGTATGTAGCCGATGGCCGTGCCGCCGGTGGCCTTATGCACCACATCGCCCAGGTATCGGGCCGAATACGCCAGCTGGTCGGCACAGTACTGTACCGATGGCACTCCCATATCCAATTGACGCTGCTGAAAGTAGTAATCACGTAACAAGCTGTTGAACCTTTTAAGCAGGTCCGATGAGCTCTTGTCCTCCTTGGAAAGCTGACGCAGGTATATACGGTTGCAGTATTCCAGAATAAGGCGGATGTATCCTAGTATTACTGTACGCAGCGCAGGTGAATCCGTATTCTCCTGTAACTCATGTCTTAACTGAGTGAGTAACTGGGTTATCCTGCCCCACTCCGATGTCTCCATCACCAGCGTCTCGGTGGCAAAATATGAGAAGAAACGGTAATCCTTCATCCTGGGCTCCAGGTCCGTGCCGTGAATGAGTTGTGGCGAGAACAGCAATGCCCACCCGCTCAGGTAAAGCTCCTCGCCGTTATCCTCACGCCCGCCTATCTGACCCGGCTCCACGGCTATGATGGAACCGTCAGGGGCATCGAACATCTTCATGCCGTAGGTAAGGTTCTTGGGGAAACTGCGCTGGATAAAGAGGCCGTAAACGCCGTACCGGTTCAGGCTGGAGTGTATGGGCGACACCTCGTCATAATGTACGATACTTACCAACGGATGCAATACGGGAGCGTTCACGTATCGGCCGTAAACATTAGGATCTGATACCTGCAGAATATTCTTCATAACGCCCGTAAAGGTAGAAAATTTGTGCAAAATACGCAATAATCTGCGAAATTGGTAGATATCGGGCAAAAATCGGTAAATTACTCTCTTTCTTGTCCGTTACCTTTGCATCGGTAATAAAAACTGACAGAATGAAAAAGGTAATAGTAATCTCCACAAGCCTGCGCACCGGCTCCAACAGCGATATGCTGGCCGACAGATTTATTGATGGCGCCAAGTCCGCCGGAAACAATGCAGAGAAGATCTCTCTGGTGGGCAAGAACATACAGTTCTGCAAAGGTTGTTTCGGCTGCCAGAAGTTGGGCCGATGCGTGATCAAGGACGATGTTAACGACATCATGGCCAAGGTTCTCAAGGCCGATGTCATCTGCTGGGCCACCCCTATCTACTATTATGAGATGAGCGGCCAGATGAAGACTCTGATAGACCGCATGAACGCAATGTATCCGCTGGACTATCAGTTCCGCGACGTCTATCTGCTTACAACCGCAGCCGAGAATGAGGAGCAGACTCCCAAGCGGGCCGAATCGGGCCTGATGGGCTGGATAGAGTGCTTCCCCAAGAGCCGTCTGGCCGGAACGCTTTTCTGCGGCGATGTCAACGACGCCCGCGAGATTGAGGGCAACCCCAAGCTTGATGAGGCTTTTGAATTAGGCAAGAAGGTATGAAAAAGATAATTTTAGCAGCAGCACTGATGGGCTGGATGCTCACGGGCTGCACAAGAAACGGACAAACAAAAACAGACAATAATATGACAACACTACAATTGACACAGGAATGGGACAAGACGTTCCCCAAGAGTGATAAGGTTGACCACAGGAAGGTTACTTTCCGCAACCGCTACGGCATTGAGCTGGCGGCCGATATGTACACACCCAAGAATGCCAAGGGCAAGCTGGCAGCGATTGCCGTGACCGGCCCGTTCGGCGCCGTTAAGGAGCAGTCAAGCGGTCTGTACGCACAGCACATGGCCGAGCGCGGATTCCTGACTATTGCCTTTGACCCCTCTTTTACCGGTGAGAGCGGCGGCGAGCCCCGCCGTATGGCATCGCCCGATATCAACACCGAGGATTTCCTGGCAGCGGTTGATTTCCTGTCCGTTCAGGATAACGTTGATGCCGAGCGCATCGGAATAATCGGCATATGCGGATTTGGAGGTATGGGCGTGAATGCGGCAGCACTTGATCCGCGCATCAAGGCTACCGTGGCATCCACCATGTATGATATGAGCAAGGTGAACGTGGAGGGCTATTTTGCCAGCGAGGATACCCCGGCTCAGCGTATGGAAAAGCGCAAGGCCATTGCGGCACAGCGCACAGAGGATTACAAGTCAGGCACTTACAAGCGCGCAGGCGGCGTTATTGATCCCCTGCCCGACGATGCGCCCTGGTTTGTAAAGGATTACCACGCATACTACAAGACTCCGCGCGGTTACCACAAGCGCAGCGGCAACTCCAACGATGGCTGGAACGTAATTGGCTGCCAGAGTTTCATGAACCAGCCTCTGCTGGCATGGGCTCAGGAGATTGAGAATCCGGTGCTGCTTATCCACGGTGAGAAGGCCCACTCACGCTATTTCTCGGAGTACGCCTTTGAGCGCATGACCGGAAGGCATGTGGAGGGTGTATCGGCCGTAGAGGGAAACAAGGAGCTCATGATTATTCCGGGCGCATCGCACGTGGACCTTTACGATGACGTAGCCGGAGTAATCCCCTATGACAAGATTGAATCATTCTTTAAAGACAACTTAAAATGAGTAAGTCAATTGTAATATTCTTTTCACACGCCGGCGATAACTACAGCGTTGGAAACGTAGAGGTTGGCAACACAAAGATCGTGGCCGATTACATAACCGATATAATCGGCGCCGACCAGTTTGAGATAGTAACCCACAAGTATGACGGCATGGCATACACTCCGCTGATAGAACTGGCCAAGAAGGAGGCGGCCGATGGCGAACTCCCCCCGTACGAGGGCAAGGCTCCTGACCTGACTGCATACGATACGGTATTCATAGGCGGTCCGGTATGGTGGGGCACCTACCCTCAGGTTATGTTCACACTGTTCAAGGACATCAATCTGGACGGAAAGACCGTAATCCCGTTCTCCACCCACGAGGGCAGCGGCCTGGCATCATGTGCAAGCGATGTAAAGAAACAATTCCCCAAGGCCAAAGTAACTCAGGGATTCAGCATCTACGGCCACGAGGTCCGCTCCGGCAAAGCCAAAGTCGAGAAGTGGTTAAAATCTCTCTAAAAATGACGCAAAGGGAAACGACCCCTTTGCGGCGTTTTATCTGACAAAGTGCATGGGAGTCCAGGGTTCATCGCCGCGTCCGGGCGCAGGTTTGCCGCCGGTGGCCTTAAGCAGCCAGGCCATGTTGTGCGCCAAGGCACGCATGGTCTGCAGCCCCTCCTGATCCTGAGCGGCCTGACCGGGTTCGCGGCCATAAACTATATTCCAGTACTGCGATGTTACCACAGGCATATTGAGCATCTGGAACGGCATATTCAGGGTCTCGAATACGGCCGATGCCCCTCCCCTGCGACACACGGCAACCACGGCCGCGGGCTTGCCGGCGATGGCGATGCTGTTTGAATAGAATGCTCTCTGCAAGACAGCCAGCAGAGCGCCGTTGGGCTGTCCGTAATAGACCGGTGATCCCACGATGAGGGCATCGGCCTCACTGAACTTGGTGCCGATGACATTGCATATATCATCGTTGAATGCGCAGGCACCAGACAACTCCCGGCATTTGCCACAGGCGATACAGCCTCTTACCGGTTTGTTTCCAATCCAGACAATCTCACTTTCAATGCCATCGGACTCAAGAGTACGCGCAATCTCCGTAAGCGCCACGTTCGTATTGCCCTTTTGACGGGGGCTGCCGTTTATCATCAGTACTTTCATGTTAGTACAATATTTCAGTATGCTGCAAAGGTAAGGTTTTTCGCCAAAGTGTCCCACACCTACCCGCGTTAGAGCGTATTCTCGCTGCGGTGAGTGTGGGACATAGCCCCGAAATGAGGGTGTGTAACACAGTGAGCGGCTCCACGAGCGCTGTGAGCGGGGATGTTGTGTGACACTTTGGCAAAAAAATGCCCGCGCCACCCACCATGTGGACCGAGGACATTGAGGTCCAGGTATGGGTAAGCGAGATGTCATCACTCCGCATCTGGATGGAATTTACCATGAAAGAAGTGCATTCCGGCGTTCTGGCGGCACGCGGCAACAGCTGCTGGTCAGTCATTTCCATGTCCGAAAGGAAACTGCTGTCATGTGAAGGCCTTATTCCCGATGCAGAACTCATCCCTGAGCTCGCAACCGGACCACACAAGAAACGCGCTGTCATAAAATTTCAGAATGGGCCGATAAACACACTGCAGCATTCGGTAAACCTTATCGATCTGGATTTCAACGGACACACCACCAATCGCAGATATGTCCAGCTGGCTCTGGCCTGCTTTGAGCCGTCATTCCTTGAGGCTTACAGGCCCGACTCGCTTAACATCCGCTTTATCCATGAGTCCCGTATGGGCGATGAACTTGTTTGCCAGACACATCCTGCCGATGCCCCACAAACATTCGTAGGCAGAATCATAAACGGTTGCGATCAAGAGATTTGCAAGGTAAGCAGCCAGTGGGTAAAAAGGGAACCCCTCCCAGATATCGCATCGGTCAACCTTATCCGCCATCCCCAAAAGTGACGCAAAGAGCGCTCGGCCCACCTCTACCATGATATCAATCCAGAGCACTATGGTTCCCATGCGTATTATATTCTCGTTATCGGTCAGCATGGAGAATATGGTATGACCAAAACAGGCCGTGGTGAATGACAGCACAAAAGTGACGGCAACCGAAATGCGCAGTACACGTCGGCCCAGGGCAAACGCGGCGTTATACTTTTTCATACCTGTAAGATGCCCAATAACAATGGCCCCACCCTGTGCCGCAGCCAGTGAGAACAGGAATACAAATGTGGTTATGGTCTGTCCGTATGTGCGCGTGGCCAGTTCATCGTTTCCCAGGAAATTGATGAAATAGGTCACAACTACCATTGAGAGACTGTAAGTATCGGCCGCACCCAATGTCATGACAAGCAGAGTGTCAATGAAAATGGGCAATGCAAGAACAGTCAGAAGGCGTGTAAGTGACCCGTATTTCATGCGTTGGTTTGAAATCGGCTGCAAAGATAAGAATTTGATTACCTTTGCGGGGAAATTAAAAAACAAATATGGTTAAGCATATCATTCTTTGGACATTGAATCCGGAGTTATCCGATGATCAGAAAAAGGCCGTAAAGGCAGGTATAAAAGAGGGCCTGGAGGGCCTTGTAGGCAAGGTTCCCGGACTGATTGACGTAAAAGTACAGATTGACGGCCGCCTGGCTTCATCAAACGCCGATGTCATGCTGGACAGCACCCTTGAGAGCGAGGAGGCGCTCAAAGCCTACGCCAAACACCCCGCACACGTAGCCGTGGCCGATACCAAAGTCCGCCCCTACACCATCCAGCGCTCCTGCCTGGACTTTGAAATCTGACAAATATGAAAATACGCAGAGCGGTAAAAGATGACTTGGAGGCAGTAAACAGTCTGCTCAGACAGGTACTGAAAGTACACCATGATGGCCGTCCGGACCTGTTCCGTGCCGAGGGTAAGAAATACACTGATGCTGAACTCCTTGAGATATTCTCCAACCCTGATACTCCCGTATTCGTTTATGAGGAAGACGGAAAGGTTCTGGGATATGCTTTCTGTGCCCTCCAGCATCAGGAGAGCGGCAGCCTGATGCCGGTCAGCACCCTTTACATTGATGACATCTGCGTGGATGAAAACGCCCGCGGCAAACACATCGGAAGCAAACTGTTCGAGTATGTCAAAGCGTTTGCCCGCGAGAAAGGCTGCCACAACATCACGCTCCACGTCTGGGAGTGCAACCCCGGTGCCGCCTCATTCTACCAGGCTCTTGGCATGGAACCCCAATACACCTCAATGGAATTGTTGCTTTAAACCTTTGCACTTTCTTTATGTCAGATTTATAGATAAATGCTGACATATGAGAAAGGGACTTTATGCACTGGGATTCATACTGATCTTAAGTTTGGGTTGTTCACCGGATAGCCTCTCAACTGTTATAGAATTTCCAAGCAACACAGGCAGTGTTACTGATACCACAACCGTAGCGCCACAATATAATCTGGCCCGATTTGCCGACGACAGCATATCACAAACAGTATTTGACCGAACAATACAGATTGTTTTTGCCGATGACCGCGTACAGATAACCGGCGATGACAACAACACCATTTCTGCCACTGGCTGCCATGTGACCGTGAACAACACCACCGATGAGAAGGTGATGTATGAGCTCAAGGGCACTGCTGAGGACGGTTCAATAAAACTATACAGTTCCAGAAAACAGGCATTGGTTCTGGATGGTCTTGATTTGACCAGCACAAAAGGAGCTGCCATAAACAATCAGAGCAAGAAAAAGTGCTTTGTGGTTGTGAAAGGTTCTAACAGTCTGAAAGATGCCACAACCTACTCCTCCACTCCTGCTGATGAGGATGAGAAAGCAGTTCTGTTCAGCGAGGGACAACTGGTATTCAGCGGTGACGGAACACTCACAGTGACAGCACAGGGCAAGGCAGGAATAACCAGTGACAATTATGTGCATTTCATGGAATCACCGGTCATAAATGTGACCTCCAGCACCGGCCACGGAATTCGCGGCAAGGAAGCGGTGATAATATCGAACGGAACTGTCAGCGTGAGTGTATCGGCCGACATGAAGAAAGGTATCACGTCCGATTCAGTTGTATGCATCAATGGCGGAGAAACGATGATAAACATCTCAGGCTCAGCAGCATATGATGATGAAGATGCTGAATACAAAGGCACTGCGGGCATTAAGGCGGACTATCTGTTCCTGATGAACGCAGGCACACTGAGTGTTATCAATTCAGGAAAAGGAGGAAAAGGCATAAGCGGTGACATGACCGGCTGTTTTAACGGCGGTACGGTTAGAGTTGCAACAACGGGAACAAACTACGGAAATTCATCTGGAGGCAACCGTTGGGGGCAATCTTCATCCGGTAACAGTGTATCGGCCAAAGGCATAAAGTTCGACGGCAATCTGTTCTTTAACGGCGGAACTGTAACGGTCAACTGCACAGCACATGAGGGCATTGAATCCAAGGGCAATATCATAGTGACTGATGGCGTGGTTTACAGTTACTCCGCGGCCGATGACGCTATCAATTCTTCGGGTACATTCACAGTTGAAGGCGGATATCTGTGCGGTCATGCTGTCAGGAATGACGGCCTTGACGCCAACGGTAACTTCTACATCAAGGGCGGCATGGTTTATGCAATTGGAACATCGGCTCCGGAGGTTGGTATCGATGCCAATACTGAAGGCGGATGCAAACTTTATGTGACAGGTGGTACTATTATTGCCATTGGCGGTCTTGAATCAGGTTCAAGTCTTACGCAGAGTTGCTATCAGGCATCCTGGAGCAAGAGCACATGGTATTCAATGGCTGTTGGCAATGATGAATTTGCCTTCAAGACTCCAGCAAGCGGCGGAACAACCCTTGTAGTATCCGGCAGTTCCCAGCCGGTATTGAAGTCCGGTGTTACAGTTCAGGACGGTACGGAAATGTTTGAAGGACTGCTTAATACAGGCGGCTCCATTAGCGGTGGCACGGATGTTACACTGTCATCCTATTCCGGCGGTGATGGATTCGGCCCTGGACCCGGCGGAGGTGGTTTCAGACCCGGACCCGGTGGAGGTTTCAGCGGACGCCCCGGCGGATGGTAACAATTTGTAACAGACACATTCTGAGTCCCGATAGAACTCGGTGGCTCCCCAACGCTGCCAGTATGTGTGGGTTTTGAGCCGATGCATGACCGGTATGAATATATAGTCATAACGGGACTTGAGTTCCGGCATGATTGACATGAGCATATCGTAGTTCAGGCGTGTGCCGCAATAGTCTGGAGCTACTATGAATGAGAATACGGCGGTGTAACGCTGGGCGTTCAGGCTGGCCAGAAGTTCCGGCGCATCTTTAAGAATCTGCTCTGTCTCCTCTTCTATGCGGTAATCACTCATATTCAGTAGGCCGATAACCTTACCATCATTATCTATGGCCTTGACACTAAGCGGCCAGTTAAAGTGCAGGTCACGCACCCAGGTTTCAACCTCTGCGCGGTCAAAGCCGTACTGACGCACCATCCAGTCTACGGTGAGAGGTGCATCGGCCGGAGTCATTCTGTGCAATGTGTACGGCATTGAAATGCGTACCACATTAAAACTCAACAGTATTTCAGGGTGATATGACAACTTGGATTTTCTAAGGCCTGGTAACCCCATATCATCCTCACGGTTCACATAGATGTATTGCTCTGGCAGATGGCTGGCAAACTGTTGGTTGATGGTGGCAAATGCGCCCTCAATGTTGCGGTCGGCCTTTTCTACACAAATATCAAAAGTATCATTTGTAACAGCAGCGCCATAACTGAATGCAACCATACGGCCGTTTACAAATATGCTGCCGCCTATCATACCCAGTGATTCCCAATTGCTGAAGATGGTCTCCATGACCTGCCTCTCAACATCTATGGTTTCACTGGAACCTTTTTCCCCCTGCCATATCTCTGTGAGCCTGCGGCATTCATCAAACAGTTCCGGTGTGAGCGGACGGTATTCAAAGTCGGGGTTATCGGCCCTGAAACGGTTTACGTGATTGCGCTTGGCCTGCAGATGTCCGCCTTGCAGCATGGCCAGATCCGTGCGGCGGTATATGTAATCAAACAGGTAAGGCAAGGACTCAACTTCATATTTGAATGATGAGAAGGCCGATACCTGAGAATCCTCGAGGGCATAGATAATCAGTTTCCCGCCACTGTCTGCCAGTAATGCTTTGATCAGTTCTTCGGTCAGATTATCGGCCGTACATACAGAATAGGCATGTTCCCCCTCATAAATGTAACGCAACACTACAGTATCCTGTAGCACACACACCTCGGTTTTATACAAAAACTGCCAGCCTAAAAGGTTTGCAAAGGTATAATTGCAGTTGCGACGCCCCGAATTTAGCGTCACAGCCTGAATCGTCTCCCGGTCAGAGAGCGTCAACTGATGAAAAGACAATTGCATTATTCTACCGGGAAGGTAAAGTATGTATCCGGATAGGGTTCATCTTTCAGGGTGAAGTGCCACCACTCTGAATCCAACGGTTTGAAACCGTGACGCAGCATGGCATCGCGCAGTATCATACGGTTGGCAAACTGAACATCAGTAATGCCGCGGTAATCAGGATGGCTCTCTGTTCCGAACCAGTCAAATGTACCGCCCATGTCAACCTCTTTCTCGGTTGTCATGTCAAACAGAGTCAAATCAACTGTTGATCCGCGTGTATGGCCGGACTTGGCCATGATGTAGTCAAGTTCAAACAGGCGGCTTTTATCCACATCTGGATAGAAGTAGCGTCGCATGGTGGTGTCAGCCACATCGGCCGCCCATCGGACAAAATGATCTACTGCACACTGCGGGCGGTAGGCATCATAAATCTTGAGTCTGTAACCGAGGCTGATTACGTCATCACTGA
The DNA here is from genome assembly GCA_017557635.1 of Bacteroidaceae bacterium. Lineage (GTDB taxonomy): Bacteria > Bacteroidota > Bacteroidia > Bacteroidales > Bacteroidaceae > Colenecus. Next base: position 248,403 of record JAFYYH010000022.1, read on the forward strand.
CAGCCTTGAGGCTATCGGCGGCCTGGCGTGTAAGCAAAGCGGTAGGCGCCAGGTATCCGTCTATGCGGGTGCCCACAAAGTTGTATGTGCCGTAGTAACGTATTTCAAGGATAACATCGGGAACCACATCCGTAATGGCTACAAAATCACTTGAATCCTGCTCCTTAACCGTGCCTTCAGACTGTTTGCAGGCTGCAAGCGTTAAGCAGAATGCTATAAAAAAAACTGAATACTTTCTCATAATATGTCCTTTTACGTCCCCAAATGTATAAAAATAGTACAAAAGGGGACTTTCCTTAATGTGTCATTTCACTATATTTGCAAAAAGGACTAATTATCACATTATGAGAAAATCATTATTTACGGTAGTAGCAGCTATGATGATGGCTACTTATGTAATTGCACAGGACATTCCTACCGACATGCGTATGGAGATTATCGAGAGTGAGGATGACAGCCATGACCAGTACACCATCTTCAAGTACAAGGAGAAGAACGGCAACACCGGTTATTGGATGGGTGTAGGCAACAAGACTGAACTCCTAAGCCTGGTTCGTGACGATATTACAGACATGTCCATTTCACATATGGATGAGGTTTGTCTGCCTATGGGCAGCACCCGACAGGAGGTTCTTGACAACCTGGATTCTTACCTGGAACTGCTTGACAAGCCCGCAGGCACTACCGTTGAATTCCCTTGCAGGATAGACAACTACGCCGGATTGGGCGATGAGTCAAAAACCACATGTATAGTAACCAAGCGCTTCCTGCAAGGCAAGCGTCTCTGCTTCCAATTTACCAGCGGCAAGCGTACAGCCGAGGCCGACCTTCGCAAATCATCCATCAAATCCATGAAGGTTAGCGTAAAGCTTGACATGAAGCTCCACCCCAACAAGGATTGACCGTCCCCTTTGGCTTTAAATGGAAGACGTAGAGTCAGCCGTCGCCCAAGCCCTCGTCCCCGCGAAATAAATGATTGTAACCAACCTGCTGGACATACATACACGCGCCGAACTCTACCAGTGGTATCTGGAAAACCATGACAAGGTGGATGATTTCTGGCTACGCATTAACCGTGCGGAGGCCGATTGCCCCGGCGTAGTGCGTTACGTGGATGCAGTTGAGGTGGCACTCTGCTTTGGCTGGATTGACAGCACCATGAAACGAATCGATGACGGCAAACCGATCCAGCATTTCACCCCGCGCCGCAAGCGCAGCAACTGGTGCGAGCATAATCTGGTACGATGCCGCCGGCTTGTAGAACAAGGCGAAATGACGCCCGCCGGCCTTGCCGTAGCCCCCGATCTGGACCCCTCAAAGTTTATCTATGAAGATTGGGTAATCAATGCCATCAAAGCCGATAAGCAAACCTGGACCAATTGGCTCTCATTCCCTGAAAACTACCGCCGCATCAAGGTTGACCGCATCCAGCACTACCAACACACCAACCGTCCCGAGTACGCGCAAAAGACCCTCCAAAAGCTAATCCAAGACACCCACAACGGCAAACTCCAACCCGGCTGGAGTGATTTTGGTCGCAACTAAATGTCAGCTTTTCCAGTGCTCCAGTTGTGAGAGGTGAAAGCGATGCTTACTAGTGCATCGAAAAGTTCTACAACCTGTCAAAAGAAGAACGTGATGCCGTTGTAGAATTCATCAATTCAATCTAATTTTACTGCGTGAAAACAAACAAGATACTCAAATACGCCAGCATTGGTTCAGCGGCCGCCGTCATCCTTATGATGGCAGCCGCTACCATTTTTGAGAAGCTGTACGGTACAGAAACAGCATTCAGGCATTTCTATCACAGCCCCGTGTTCATTGCACTCTGGGCAGTCACCGCAATATCGGGAGTATGGCTCATGATCAGGCGCGGCACAATCAGGAAACCTGCCACATTCTTCCTGCACATAGCGTTCGTGCTGATACTGGCCGGCGCATTGATTACCCTGCTCACAGGTAAGAGCGGCAGCATGTACCTGCGCCGCGGTGAGACATCGGCCTATTGGTCATCGGCCGAGGGTTTCCGTCAGAAACTGCCGTTCAAACTTACGCTCAAGGATTTCAGCATTGAGTACTATCCCGGTACAAATGACCCGTCAGACTATATCAGCAAGGTGGTTGTGTCCGATAATAACACGGAGTACACAATCTCCATGAACAACATACTCAAGTACGGAGGTTACCGCTTCTATCAGACCAGTTATGACGCCGATCTGAACGGCAGCGTATTCTCAGTGAGCCATGACCCTTGGGGCGTTTCCGTGACCTACACGGGATACATCATGCTACTGATCTCCATGATAGGGTTCTTTTTTCAGAAAAACTCCGGCTTCCGTACGGCACTGAAGGCCCGCAGCGAAGGATTTTCCAAGCCGGTAAGAACAGTTCTGATGGTTATGAATATCCTGCTCTTTGGCTACCTGACCTTTGTCATCGGCCGAAACTGGTACCGCTCCGGACATGGCCCGTTTGTTGGCACATACTCGGTTATGATGCTTATGGCATGGCTTGTGACTGTTGCAATGGCACTGCTGCGCAAGCGTCTGCCCATTATCCAGCCGCTTGGCTTTGTACTGGCAGGATTCTCAATCCTGGTGGCATCACTCTCATTCTCCGACCCCGAGGCCAACCTTATGCCGGTGCTGCGTTCACCGTTCCTGAGCGTTCATGTGCTCTGCATGATGGTATCGTACACGCTGTTCGGACTTGTGGCTCTGATAGGTGTGGTAGGATTGATAAAACGCAATGACGAGACCCGCTCGATGCTTCGAGACATGAGCCTGAGCATACTCTACCCTGCGGTATTCATGCTCACCACGGGTACTTTCATCGGCGCCGTCTGGGCCAACATTTCATGGGGAAACTACTGGGGCTGGGATCCCAAGGAGACATGGGCGCTCATCACCATGCTGGTCTATGCTGCCATGCTCCACAGCAGCACAGTATCCAGATTTGCACGTCCGCGATTCTTCCACGCATACGCCGTAATCGCGTTCCTCACCGTCCTGATCACCTACTTCGGAGTAAACCTAATCTTAGGAGGCATGCACTCCTACGCGTGACAAAGGGGACGGTTCCGTTTGGCACGTCTGCAGAAAGCAAAAATCCCGTCTGAGCATACTGTAGCGCAGATGGGATTCTTTTTGTGCGTGCCAAACGGAACCGTCCCCTTTGTCACTCGGTGTAGTTGTGGTCGATGACTATGGTGATGGGGGTGTCTTTCAGGATGGGTTTGAGCTTGTCTGTCAGGAGGTTGATGAATGCTTCGTCGTCGGTGACAGTCATATCGGGAACGACATCGATTGATACTCGGTTATCGGACTCGTAGAAATAGAAGCCGTGTACCTGGATTACGTGCTCCTGCTGCGCAATGGCCTGAGTGACCTCTTTCTGAAGCTGGGCATGGCAGTTGTCTCCGGTTGCGATGGCGTAAATACCTACAGTCATGACGATTCCGTGATTGACCATCATCTTTTCAGATATCTTTCTGGTCAGTCCGTGAATCTGGTACGCATCCATGGTGTCGGGCACGCTGACATGCAGTGAACCGATGGACACATTGGGACCGTAACCGTGCACGATGATGTCATAAACGCCCTGCACGCCCTCCATCTCCAGAATCTCGCTCTTGATCTGACGGGTAAGTTCGGCCGATACGCTCGCACCCAGTAACTGATTAATCGGCGATGCCAGCATCTCAATACCTGCCTTGATGATTACGGCCGATATAAGCACGCCCAGATAACCGTCCAGAGAGACGTTCCAGATAAGCATGATACCGGCCGATATCAGCGTAGCAAGTGTGATGACAGCGTCGAACAGTGCATCGGACCCGGAGGCAATCAGCGCATCGCTCTCCAGTTTCTGACCCTGCTTGCGCACATACCAGCCCAGCACCAGTTTGGTCACGATGGCTGCGATGATTACAATCAGCGTGATTGTGGTGTAGCCCGGCTGTGTGGGATTGATGATCTTCTTGACAGATTCCACCAGCGATGTGATACCTGTGGTAAGGACAATGGCCGATATGATTATGGCCGTGAAGTACTCCACGCGGCCATATCCGAACGGGTGCTCCTTATCGGCAGGACGTACCGACAGTTTGGTACCGACAATTGTGATTACACTTGAGAGCGCGTCGCTCAGATTGTTGACTGCATCAAGTACGATGGCAACCGAGTGTGACAGCAGACCTACCAGGGCCTTGAATCCGGCCAGCAGGACGTTGGTTACGATGCCAATTACGCTGGTGCGAATAATCTGTTTGGATCTATTCATTTTTCAATTTGGATATAATATCATTGAGCATCTTGTACAATGTGGGAGCAGTTTCCGGTGTTACGCTGTCGCAGAGAACTGCACCCCCCACCTTGAATGGCACATCGGCCAGTTTTTTCTGCAAATCCCTACCCTTCTTTGTGAGTGAAACTATCATCTGGCGGGCATCCTTCTCGCCGCGCTGACGGGTAAGTATGCCCTCCTTCTCCATGCGCTGCAGCAGCGGCGTCACGGTGTTGGTCTCCAGATAGAGTTTGCGTGCTATGTCATTTACGGGCTGTGCATCGGCCTCCCAAAGTACAAGCAGCACGAGATACTGCGGGTATGTTAGTCCGTGTTCCGAAAGGAGCGGATGATAGGCCTGCGTCATGAGACGTGAGGCGGTGTACAGCCTGAAACAGAGCTGATTGTCCAGTTTGAACTCTTCTTTCATTAAAGTAATGCCTGAATGTCCTTCTCCATCTGATGGGGAGTTGTTGTAGGAGCAAAACGCTTAATAACAGCACCATCGCGACTGATTACAAAATATCGTTCGCGATACAAATGTACGACAATAATTTATATCGCATACGATATTTATCTTAAAAAAACAAAAATGGCACATTTGGGAGAATCCCTTTTGTGCCATTCTTCAGTCGATTTTAAAATATCAGAGGGATCTCCAGTTTCAGAGTAATATTGCGTCCGGGGTTACGCAGACCCACGTATTTGAGTCGGTTAAGATGGTCCACATATACCCTGTCGGTGAGATTCTCGCCCACCAGGCTCAGACTTGCCACGCGCTTCCCGTTCTGAAGGATATCGGTATGGGCCGATGCCCCTAACAGCGTGTAAGCCGGTGTAGCGGTCTCAGTGCCCTCCAGGAAGTGATCCTGTCTGAAACGGTGGTCAACGCCAAAAGAGAGATAGCAGTTATTGAAAGTCCGGCCGCTGTGGGTAATCTCCCACTTCACGTCAAATCCCAGTTTGGGAGCCGGAATGAGCGGCATGTCAGTTGATTGGAAGGTTCCGCGCACGTACGCATAGTCTGCACCCAGGTGCAGGGCATGCACGGGATGGAAATCGGCCGATACCTCTGCGCCGTAAAGCAGCGCATTAGTTGCCTTGAACAGATACTCGTCATGCTGATCGACAACCGCGCCCGTGCGAGCCGAATAGATGTAATTCTCCACATTATTCATAAAGGCCGATGCCGTCAGAGCCACATGCTCAAGGTTCAGATCCACGCCCAGGTCACCCTGCAGGCTGAATTCGGGCTTAAGGTCACTGTTGCCGCGCTCATAGCGTACGGTGCCCTCATGAACGCCGTTCGATGCCAGTTCGCTCAGGTTGGGTGCGCGGAATCCGCGGGCGATGTTAGCCTTGACATTGATGATTGGCAGCGGCGTGCAGACAACGCCCAGGCTGCCCGTCAGACCGGTATAATCACGGGTGAAAGCATCGAACTTACCCTCCAGGAACTGACTCTCAAGGTGACGGGTATCGACCCTGAGTCCGCCCGAGAAGGTGAACTCTTCAATCGACATTGAGGTTGTTGCATAAACGCCCAGGTCAAAGAGGTTATAAGCTGGTATGAGCACCTCCTCTCCAAGGTTGTCGCTCTGCTGGTACATGCCCCCCACTCCGGTCGAAACCTTCCAGCCGCCGGGCAGTTCATCGGTCAGATAACGCAGCTCATAGTTCACGGTGTTGAGTTTGAAATCCAGTTCAGCCTCATCGGCCTCCTCTTCAAACTCCTGGCGGCGGTTCTGCTGCATTCCCACAAGCGCTTTCAGACTGCCGGGGCCGATGATAACGCTGTTGTCAAGCACGGCCTTGTAGTGGTGCACCTGCTGGAAAGGCAGTTCTACGGCGTATCCTGTGGGGCCTTCCAGCTCGTTGGAGCCCTCCTCATAGCCCTCGGTCATGCCCGGGGTCAGATGATAATAGCCAAGTGTGAGGCGTGAGAATCCCCAGTCGCGATTCAGTCCCAGTTTGCCGCTTGCAGCACGCTCACGGAACTGTGTGCCGGGAATAAGGCCGTCGGCGGCGTTCCGGATGGCATGCGCGTATTTGTCGGAGAAACGCAGGTCCCATACCGTACCTTTCTTATTACCGGCCTGATAGACCGAATATGCAGCCAGGCCGTTGTTGGTCTGATACTCGCTGCTCAAGCCTCCGGTTAACTGGCCAGGCTCCGGGAAGGGATTGGGATTGAGCAGTATCACGCCGGCCAGGGCATCCGATCCGTACATGATGCTGGCGGGGCCTTTCAGAACCTCGGCGCTACCCACGGTGGCGGCATCGACCTCAATTCCGTGCTCGTCGCCCCACTGCTGGCCCTCCTGACGGATTCCGTCGGCCATCAGGATTACGCGGTTGTAACCCATTCCGCGGATCACAGGCTTGGAAATGCCGCTTCCGGTGGTCACCTGGTTCACGCCGGGCAGTGCGGTGATGGCGTCTATGATATTGTTCGATGAGCTTTCACGCAGCGTGCGTGCATCGGCCACGCTTATGGCCGACGGGGTCTGGCTCAAAAGGCTGGTTCCGGTAAGGCCGGTCACTGTCACCTCGTCCAGGCGGAGGTGTTTGTAGAAGATGTCTGTGCTGTCCTGGGCTATTGTAGATGTGCAAACGATTGCGGACAATACGACCGCAATGAGAATATGTTTTTTCATTTCAATAATGTATTCAATTAATAATAAAGGAGTTGAACTCTATATATCAAATGAATACGAATGGCGGTGCACGGGTGGATTTAAGATCGGAAAACTTAAAACTGATGTCCGGAACTACTTCGGCAAACTCAGTCTCGGTAAAGCACGGCTCGAATGCCGGCTCCTGCTCAGAAGCAAAAAGATTCAGGGTTGTCAGAAACTCGCAGACCAAGCAGTGCAGTCCCTCATGGTCAACATCTATAACGCATTGGGAATCACTCTCCTGCTCCGGAACAATGACGGTATGATGATGCACGCTTGCAAGCAAAAGTGCCTGCAGGAAGATTACCAATAACAGCGATGATATGATGCGTGCTTTCTTCATACGCCTGCAAAATTAAAACAAAAAAGCCCCCGCAGGATATCTGCAGGGGCCTTTCTATGATTAAAAATCTACAATTAGTGACAAAGGGGACGGTTCCGTTTGGCACGTTTGAAAAAAGCAAAAATCCCACCTGAGCATAGTGTAGCGCAGATGGGATCCTTTTTGTGCGTGCCAAACGGAACCGTCCCCTTTGTCATCAATTCTTGATGACGCCGAAGAGGATGGCGGCAACAAGAAGCGTAAAGATGATGTTGAAGCCCTGGGCCGAGAGGAACGCCTTGAGAGACTGGTTGTTCTCCTTGGCGAAAATCTGCTTGAAATTGGTCTCAAGGCCGATGCACACGAATGCGATTGAGAAGAAGATGTTCTGGAAGTTCTTGGCCAGGCTCTTGTAAGCAATGCCATCGGCACTCTTTCCGGCAAAGAATATGCTGAACACGATAGAAGCAATCACCATACCCACAACGAACTTGGGGAAACGCTCCCAGATAACCTTGCCTGAGGTCTTCTCAACGCCCTTGGTGCCGCGAAGCGACCAGTAAAGTGAGATAAAGAACGCAGCCACGCCAATGAGCACGTTCTGTGAAGCCTTCACGATGACAGCGGTCTGCCCTGCCTCATCGCCCAGAATTCCGCCCGATGCAGCCACGGCAGCGGTGGTATCGATAGTACCGCCAATCCAAGCGCCGGCCACCTGTGCCTGTGCAAGCTCATTTCCGGGGAAGAACAGCGGAAGCAGCCAGTTGCAAAGCAGCGGCATGATGTAAAGCATGGGAATAGCCACAACCATTACCAGTGAAATCACGTATGACAGTTTCTTCTGGTCACCCTTGATGGTACCGCAGGTTGCAATGGCGGCCGATACACCGCAGATACTTACAGAACTTGCCAGCATCGTAGCCATCTCGTCATCCACCTTGAACACCTTGCGTGAGATCCAGAAACCAAAGTACCATACGCACAGCACCACGATCAGAGCCTGAGCCAGACCGTATGCGCCGGACTTGAGCACCTCCTGATAAAGCACGGTGGCACCCAGGCAGACAATACCTATCTTGATATAAAACTCACTCTGAATAGCGGGTTTGAGCCAATCCGGGACCTTGAAGAAATTGCTGATAATCAGGCCCAGAATAACCGCAAACAGAACTGCCTCAAGACCGTACTTCTTGCAGAACGGAATTGTAGCCAGCGCCAGCGAAACCACTGTCAGCAAGCAAATTACAAGGAATGAAAAGAATAATCCCTTGAACGGTTTTCCCGTCAGCGCCTGCGCCAGATAAAGCAGAGCCAGCACAAACACGAATATATAGACCGCGCCCAGCCAACCTTCCAGACTGCCCAAAGCACCGGCACTCTGACTGGCCAGGATTCCCGGAATCTTAAGACTGTTCATTGTATTAGGAAACAACACTGACAGAGCCAGCACGATAAATCCCAGAACGACAACTATCCACTCGTCGTTCACCAAAGCTTTTCTAGTTTTACTCATCTTATTAATCGGTTAATAATATGCAAATCAACTCATTTTTACTTACACCGCAAAAGGAACGCTTCCTTTTTGTACCTTTGCCCGCATGAGCGCAGTAATCATCATCGAATCAATCATCATCGCGGTGCTGGCAATCACGCTGGCGGTATTCATCGTGCTCTTTATCAGGCGCGACCGGGCCCTGCGCAAATACCTGTTCCACACGCAGCCCATCGCCTACAACAACAATGATGCCGATGTCAAACTCATCATGGCCCTCAAATCCAAGATGGCCGATGAGCGCCTCTTCACGGACAGCACCCTCACGCTCGACAAGGTAGCCAAACTGCTGGGCACCAACCGCTCCACCCTCTCCAAGGCCATTAACTCCGGCCTGGGAGTCAACTTCAGCACCTTCCTGAACAGTTACCGAATCAAGGAGGCCATCAGGCTGCTGGGTGAGAACAGCGCCCAATCCTACAAAATGGAATCCATCGGCCAGATGTGCGGCTTCAACTCCCGCCAGGCCTTTCACCGCGCCTTCAAGAACGAGACCGGCATGAACATGCGCCAGTACGCAAAGAAGGTGTCCGCCTCCAATTCTGCCAACCCCGCCTAAAAACGTATTTCAAAGAAAATCTTTCTACCGTTTTGCATCGTCAAAGCGGATTTTTCCGCATTTTTTGCTTAACTGGGCCGATTATTCCGCATGCAGTAATTTAGCATGTCGTAATATCGTTACTTATGGCCAATCCTTACGAAATAGATATCGAACAGATAATCCGGAGCCGATTCCCAAAAGCACCGCGACTGCTCACACGTTTTATCAAAAAGCTTATTCACCAGGACTTCCTGAACGGATTCTTCCGCAAGGGATACACCGGCGTGGAGTTCTGCCACGAGGCGCTCAAGTACCTGAATATCAGGATTGAAGTTGAGGGCTCAATCCCAGAGGGCGGCCCCTACACTTTCGTCTCAAACCATCCGCTGGGCGGCATTGACGGCCTGGCACTGCTTGACCTGATTGGTTCCAACGGCAGGGATGTAAAACTGTTAGGTAATGATTTCCTGGCCGCAATCAAGGGCCTTGCTCCCATGATAGTTCCCATAAGCAAGGTTGGAATTCAGAGCCGCTCGCTCAAGTCCAACATTGACCAGGCGTTCAGCAGTGATGTGAACATGCTGGTGTGTCCCGCAGGCAAGGTTTCAAGAAAAATTGACGGTGTGATACAGGACCAGAAATGGGCTAAGACATTCCTTCAAAAGAGCATAGAAACCCATCGTGACATAGTTCCCATGCACTTTATCGGCGAGAATTCACGCAGGTTCTATCGCATCGGCCGTATGGAGAAATTCTTCCACTTGCGTTTTCCGCTGGGCATGCTCTTTTTGCCCGATGAGATGTACCGCGCTCAGGGCAGCACCTACCGCGTGGTCATCGGCCAACCAATTGAATATAAAACATTTGATTCATCCAAGTCCCTTAATGACTGGGCACAGGATATCCGCAAAACCGTTTACGAATTATGAAAAAGATCATCGACCCCGTTAGTGTTGACGTCCTTAAGTCACAGCTCAAGAAAGAGTATTTTCTGCGTACCACCAACCATGGCGGCAACGAGATTTACGTAGTTGACAACACCAATGCGCCCGATGTGCTGCGTGAGATTGGCCGTCTGCGTGAGGAGGCTTTCCGCGCCGGCGGCGGTGGCACCGGTCAGGAGCTTGACCTGGACCGCTTTGACACAGACCCTGCATACGGTTACAAACAGCTGGTGCTTTGGGATCCTGAGGCCGAGCGTATCATAGGCGGTTACCGATACGCCCTCTGCAACAACATTGTGTATGACCGGTTCGGACAGCCGCTGCTCACATCGTCACATATGTTCCAGTTCTCCAAGAAGTTTATAAACAACGAGTTACAGCATACAATTGAGTTGGGCCGGTCATTCGTAACGCTTGATTATCAGAGTTCCAAGGGCGGCGCCAAGAGCATCTTTGCGCTGGACAATCTGTTTGACGGACTGGGCGCTCTCATGGTCATGTACAAGAGCAGCATGAAGTATTTCTTCGGCAAAATGACCATCTACAGCCAGTACCCTACTCAGGCGCGTGAGATGATCCAGGTGTTCCTGAGCAAGTGGTTCGGCGCGGCAAACCTGCGTCGCGTCAGACTGCGCAAGCCTGTCCGCGTTAAGAGGCCAGGCAAGTACATAAAGAAACTCACAGGCAAGACTTACAAGGATGATTACCGCAACCTCAAGGCATATGTCTCAAGTTTTGGCGTGAGCATCCCGCCGCTGGTAAACTCCTACATGAATCTGTCGCCCAAGATGCAGTACTTTGGCACCGGCCTGAACGACGAGTTCGGTGACGTGCTGGATTCCGGCATCATGATACCCTTCAAGTACATTGCCGAGGACAAGATCCGCCGCCACATCGACACCGTCAAGCCCGGTCCCCTTGCCAAATTGAGATTCTTACTCAGAAGGAAAATTTAGGTTAGCATTGTTCTTTTTGAATAATAATCATACATTTGCTGATACTCATCAGTCAAATTGTTTGCACTATGAACAAAAGGAACATCACATTTGCTTTATTAACAGCGCTTTTAGTAAGCTGCAATCTTGATAATGAAATAGAGGAACCGACCCCGACAATCGATCCCGTTTATCCTCCTGCTGACCTTGTGCTGACAAAATCTGAGCTGCAAATGGTTCAGCAAAGCAACACTTTTGCATTCAACCTGTTCAACCAGATTTCAGACACTACCGCTTGGGAATCGGACATTAAGACAAAGAGTTTCATGGTATCTCCTTTGAGCATCACATATGCACTTGGCATGCTCAACAACGGTGCCGCCGGAAACACTCAGGCTCAGATAAACAACGTGCTGGGATTCGGCCAGACAGGGGCCGATAGCATCAACGCGTTCTGCTACAAGATGCTCCAAGCCGCACCCGCGCTGGACTCTCTGACTAAGGTGCTGATTGCCAACAACATCTACCTGAACCAGGGATTTGAGATAAAGCCCGAATTCCAGAAGAAAGCCAATGATTTCTACGACGCCCAGCCCGAGACACGCAATTTCGCCGACGGGGAGACGATGGATGTGATCAACCAGTGGGCAAGTGACCATACCGAGCATATGATAGACACCGTCCTCACCGAGGATGAGTTTGACGAACGCGCTGACTATTACATGCTTAACGCATTATACTTCAAGGGCGAGTGGACCACAAAATTCGACAAGGCCAAGACCAAGGAAGCATCATTCTCTACTCCCGGAAGAAAGACCGTTATGGTTCCAATGATGAATCTGCAGGCTGAGTTTGAATACTCTCAAAACAATGATTATCAGGCCATCCGCTTACCGTACGGCAACGGTTCCTACTACATGACCGTTCTGTTGCCAAAAGCCTTCAACGGCGATCTGCCTGCTTTGCCATCGGCCCAAGCCTGGAAAGAGCTCAACCGTAATATGGAAAAGACGTTGATTGATTTGTCTATGCCTCGCATTGAAACTGATACAGACATTGATCTGTCAGATATTATGAAAGGTCTGGGAATGACCGATGCATTCAACAGAGCGGCCGATTTCTCAGAATTAAGCGTTGTTTGGACCTATATCTTCCTGTTCAAACAGGTAGCCAAGATAAAACTTGATGAGGAGGGCACCGAAGCTGCAGCTGTAACGGTAATCGGTGGCAAGAGAAGCGACTCAACTCCCAAATTCACAGCCAATCACCCGTTCATCTACCTGATCAGCGAGAAGAATTCGGACGCCATATTCTTTATGGGCCGATTCACGGGCGAGTAAACTTCAAGACTTTTACTGGTTTGTCCGAGCCTATTTCCAGGTTCGGACAAATTATTTCTCTGCCTGTATCAATGAAGCCGCACTTGGTCATTACGCGGCCCGATGCGGGATTGGACGGGAAAAAATCTCCCCACAGAACAGTGTAATGCTTTACATTGAAGCAGTAGTCAATTACCAGACGCAGAGCCTCTGTGCAGATACCCCTGCCCCAGTAAGGCTTGCCGATCCAGTAACCTACTTCACACTGGTCATCAGGTATCTGGAGATTTGAAACAGATGCAGGCAGATAGCCCACGCAACCAATTGCTTCAGCGGTCTCCTTAAGCTCAACAGCCCACATCGTAGGCGTGTTGAATACGGTTTTGATAATCTGCAGGCTCTCCTCAACACTCTTATGCGGCGGCCAGCCTGCGCGCGGTCCCACATCAGGATCACTGGCATATTTGAAAAGCGCCTCAGCATCACTCTCACGCCACGGGCGCAGAATCAGTCTTTCTGTCTCCATCATTGATACTTTCCACTCAAAATCCTACTTCTAATACTCTTCACGGCTGGTTTGTAGTACTCAATCTCCATACCCTCAAGAATGCGCTTAAGCTCAGCCATCAGTTCAGGATAGAAGGTACTAATGCGGAATGCAATCTTCATGCAAATAGCCTGAATGCCAGGAAGTTCCTCAACATCAACCGCATGCTCCAGACAAAAATCATAAAGGTCCGAACGCAGATCCTCCTCCTTCATCTCCAGCATATCAACCACATTGAGCGATAACCTGCGGACCGATGAACTCTCGGTCTTCAATGCCAGGTCAATCAGCTCATCCATCATGGGCTGCAACTGAGCAATCTCCTTATCGGTTGCCTTGGTTAGACTCCACAGAGCATTTCTGGCCACACGGTAATCCGCATCAAACGCAAACTGCCGCGTAAAGCCCACAAAATCACCGCTTTTGCACACCTCACGGTAAACCGCCTGCGCATCGGCCTCACCCATTACGGAACGTATTATCTCACTTGTCAGAACCATTTTCTATAATTTCTGTATTGCCTTGCGGCACTTGCGTTTATCCTTTTCTGAAAGCTCAGGATGCCAGGCTGTTCCGCCGCGCTCTATTGTCGCTACAATCTTGAAACCGGCGTAATGGCATATCTCACGCATGGCGCGGATTGCTCCGTGTGATTGGTTGAACCATACGTTCCAGGGATACGGCGTTGTGCAGGTACTCAGCAAGATGCACTTCTTTCCCTTAAGCAGAGGCTCCGGGAAACGTGGTGTATCGCGCATCATTCCATAGACCATGCGGTCAAACAGCAGTTTCATCTGTCCGGGTATGTTGCCCCAGTAACAGGGTGCGCCCATGATTATGGCATCGGCCTCCTGGAGTTTTGCAATCATGCGCTGTGAATCATCCTCACCCAGCACGCATTTGTTCTTGGTTCGGCACACCATACAGCCTATGCAGGGCTTTACGCTCAAGTCATTGGTGTACACGACATCAACACTATCGCCACGGTTTTCTGCCTCAACACGCATAATATCAAGCATCTGCGATATTAGTCCCCTCTTCTTGGGGCTGCCGTTTATGATCAGGATCTTCATACCGACGGAACAATTACATCAAGGGCCGATAAATCCACGTTGTCAATTCTCTGGCCGTATGTAGCAAGCACGGTGCGGCTCACAGCGTCAAGTTCACTCTCAGGCTTCTTGGAGGCCATGGAGTGCATCATTGACATGAGCATACGGTGTGACAGATTGAGATTGGGATAGTCAATGCAGCCTTGCAGATGAAATATCCTGCTCTCATCATAAAAATCCGCCGGAATCTGCTGTTTGATATTGCTGCGCAAGCCGGTAACGGTCTCGGGATCCTTGGGGTCAAGCATTCCCACAGTAACAATCACCAGTTCCTGTCCGGCTTTCATCTTGCTTACGGTTTTCTTTAGACCCGTAACTGTTCCGGCCAAGATTGAGCCCATGTAAATCACTTTGTCGTAGGCCGAAATATCCTTAACCTTGCTGTAGTCAACAGCCTCAACTCCGGTCAGTTCCGACAGTTTATCGGCGTAACGCTTGGTAGAGCCGTATCGGCTGGCATAAACTATAATCTTACTCATTGATCTTAACTAGTTAAACACGTGATAGACGATAAAGCCTCTCACTTGTTATGCCTCAAACTCTTTAGGTTTTCAAGCGCGGCGGGATTATGAGTATGGATTGCACCTACGATTGGACATTTATCCAATTCGGGGCAATCCGCACAGGTGGTTACTCCACGCTTTATAGCACACTGACGTACCTGACACAACTGGTCACAGAAGAATGTCTTACGGCCACATGCGCGGCAACCGTCGCAGTTGATATGCTCCGGAAGTATAGGCGCATTGTTAAGTTCTGCCCACAGTTTGGCGGTCTTTATACGCAGTTCCTGGTTATCAGTCTGTGTTGCTATGTAGGCATCGCACTTGGAACAATCCAAGCCACAAATTGCAATCATTTTTTCCATCTCTTAAGCATTGGAAAGAATCCGTACATCATTTGTTTATACTCATCACGCGTCATGGGTTTGGGCATGTTTTTATTGACTTCGTCAACAAATTGTGCGCAATGCTCAATCATCTGATCCATAGTCATTTCCTGCAGGAAGTGGCCATCAGTATAACAGTACTTGCAATAGTCATAGTTAATGCTGCCGTCAGCGTTTGTACCGCAATCCTCCTCACGTGTAAGCGGCATACCACAGCTCTGGCAGAATTGAGGCAGTTGTCCGGGCTGGAAAGCCTTTTTCTTAGCCGGGAACGTAGCCTCATAAGCCTCAAATCCTGCAGGATCAACATCGGCCACAAAATAACCGTCAGGCGGGCAATATGTTCCCTCTCGCCCACTCCAATAGCCCGGAATGAGTTCCTGAGCAAGGAAATAAGGAACCTCCGCATCCCTTGGTTCAGCGTGATAATGTATCTTGAGCTTGCTGGCCAAATCAAAACCGGCATGCTTGTAAAACTCAATATTACCCTCCATGCAAAGAAGGCCGATGCCCATATCGCGGGCTTTACCCAATGCGTATTGGAGCAGTTTCAGGCCATAACCCTTGCGCTTGTAATCCGGGTGGATGCTTATCGGCCCGAATGTCCATGACGGAAACTTTGTGCCATCGTCAAGCACAATCTCTGCCTTTGAAAACATCACATGACCTATAATCTTACCGTCCTCCTCCATCACATAGTCCAGTTCAGGAATGAAATCCGGATTGCTCCTATAACGGTTGAGCACAAAATGCTCCAGGCATCCGGGCTTATAAACGTTCCAGAATGCCTCACGCGTAAGGTTCTCCACCTCACGCCAGTCCTTTTTCTCTTCTAATCTTATAATCATAAATAAACATTTTAAATCCAAGTCAGGCAACGCCACAGTCCCTCCAGAGGTCCGCGCTCGTGGTTCTTGGACCACAGCTTGAGGATGCTGTACTGGAATGCAATCATACCCAGTCCTACAAGTGCCGACCATGTGGTTCCCAGTGTGTTGTAGAGGCTGAATCCCCACTCATAGAACAGCAGGCTGCCCAAAATGGACTGCAGCAGGTAGTTGGTCAGACTCATGCGGCCAAAGAATCCCAGCTTGCCAAAAACGTTCCTGATTCCTTTGAAACGATACCAGAGCAGTACTCCAGCTGACATAATGAGCATCAGGATAGCCAGATTCCACATGGGATGCAGCAGGTCATCAAACTTGCCAAACTTTACAAATGCACCAACTATAACCAGCAGGGCCGATACGCACAAAATCACGCGCCACTTCTTGAGATTATCACCTTCATTGTAGAACAGGCGTGTGCGGCCGATGAGCAATCCAAGATAGAACAGTCCCAAAGTCTGAGTGATGCGTCCGTGGAACCAGAACCATCCAAGGCTAACTTTTATGCCTATCCGTATGTTCGTGGCGGCCGAGTGCCAGAACGTGTCGTGAGCCTGTGTTAATTGGAAATAACCCATATCCACCCATCGTGAATCAGGATGCCAGCCTACCAGATGCGAGTAGATCTCAAGCGGTTGGATAAGCAAGAAGATGGTTATGACCCATAACCACTTGTTACTCAGGTATCCGGCGGGGATGAGAAGCAGGCCCAGAATTGCGTATGTGATCAGGATGTCGCCATCATAGAAGCAGACGTTCAGCAAGCCAAAAAGAGCCAGCAGCACCATTCGCCAGGCAAAACGGAGTGAAAAGTCCTTTCCCTTCTGCTCCTGGTTGTCACGCATGATAAAGAAACTGAGTCCGAACAGAACCGCAAAGATTCCGTACATCTTGCCTGAAAGCAATGCCTGAAGTACGCTGAACACTGTCCCGTCACAAGGAAGGGTGTATTTTATCTCTCTGGCAAATGTATTGAAATGTTCTACCGAGTGAAACAGAATAATACCGGCTACAGCAAGCCCTCGCAGGGCATCGGCCACCTCAATGCGGCTGTTTTTAAGTCCTGTTGTCTTGTACATATTAAAATCTGCGTGAATGTTTGCAATACTCCTCATACTCACTGCCAAAATCGCGGCGCAAGCGTTTCTCTTCACTCAGCACCTGCACGAACATGATGCAGAAGAAAGCTACCCATACAGCTACTGCCTGCCAACTCCAAAGCCATACGGCAGCACCGGCCAGATAAGTGAGTGTACCCGTGAGCATTGGGTTACGGTTGATCCTGTACGGTCCAGCCACCATAAGATGCTGTGTGCGCGGAGCAACCTCATGCCCGAATGCGTCCATGGGATTACCCTTGCCCTGACGCTTCATGTAAATGATTGTCCATATACTCAGCGACAGACCGCCAATCATCAGAACACCAGTAATAGACGCGCGTAAAGCACCTATGTGCTCCAAAGCCGGCATACCCGTAGCAAGCCACATCACCGCGGGCATCAGCCCCACAAATAACACTCCTCCGAGCACGTAGCCCAATAATTCACGTAAAAGTTTCATATCCGGTATTCAAATAAATAACCAATAGTTTTTTTATCGGCAAGAATTCAGCGCTTTTTCTCACCGAATACGCACCAGCGGATGAACGGAACCCTGTGCAGCACCTCATAAATTGCAGGAGACAGGACAAATACCGCAATGGTAAGGATGATGTACATTGCGACAGGCGGCAGGTCAGTATGAACTTTCATCTGATAGCCAAAGGCTGCAACAACCAGATAGTGAACAATATAGAGGCCGTAACTGCTGCGGGTCATATACTGTGAGAATGAGTTGGTGCAGTCGTAGCGGGCATTGAACAGTCCCATCAACGCAAGGCACATAAGCCATCCGTAGAGGCAGTTCATGGGGCTGCACAGATACTGCGGTGAGGTATTGTTCTCTCCCCATGTGGTTATTATCAGGATGACGCCGGCAACAACCGCACAGGCCATCAGCGGAATCCAAGCTTCCTTAACCTTCTCCTGCACCTCGTCATGTGAGAATACAAAGTAACCCATCAGGAATACCACAAAGTAGAATACAGGCTTGTACAGATTGAGCAGTCCATCGGCCGAATCCTCACGCGGGTTCATGATCAATGTATGCTCTGCAGCCCAGTAGAGTAATCCAAGCAATAAGATTACGACTATTCCACTCTTTCCGCAAAGCGTCCAAAGCTTGTCCTTTCCGTCAAGTTTACGCACTAACAAAAATATGAGTGAGAACAGCCACAGGTCCTGGGCAAACCACAGCGGACCCGTTCCGGATATAGCAAATAACAAGTATTTGGCCACTGACGGCATATCCTTGAATATAACCTCGGCAGCAGTAACCGTATTGAAATAGCCCACCATCCAGTGGAACACAAACAAACCTATAGTACTGGGCACAAGCAGTTTAAGAGTACGCGAGCGGAACCACTCCTTACCGGTTTTACGCTGCAGTGAATATCGGGTGCTCATACCTGCAAGCAGGAACAGCAGCGGCATGAACCAGGGATAGAGCATATACATTACAACATCCTGATACTGCTGAACTTCGGGGAACTCACCAAAGCCGCCGATACCGCCAAACACACCCTTGTTGTTGTAGAAATAGATTACGTGATAGAATAAAACCAGCAGCACTGTAGCCCAGCGCAGATTGTCAATCCAATGTTTCCTCATTTTGTAAGCCCTCCCATGGCTAAAAATTGTTTTAACGAAGGTACATTATTTGCAATTCAGTTGCACTCTTTTTTTTAGTAAATTCGCAAAAAAAAATAGAGAAATGCTGTTCTACACATACGGAGGGGCCGATAAACCCACGCTGCTGCTGATTCCGGGACTTGGAGTCTCACATGAGATTTTCCTCCCGCTCATTGAACTGCTAAAGAATAAGTTCAGCATCACAACAGTTGATAATGACGGCTTCCTGCTGGGTCAGACATCTGAGTTTACATCGGTCGATGACCTGGCCGTGCAGATTATTAAATATGTACAGGAGAACCTGGGCGGCAAACTTGATACAGCATACGGTCTGTCACTGGGCGGCAAGATACTCTCCCGCGTATTGGAACGTAACGAGATAGGCATCGGACACGCAATAATGGACGCAGCCCCGCTGCTCCCCCTGCCCCGCTGGAGCGTTGACCCCATACGCTACTACCAGAGTTTCAACGTCTGGACCTGCTACCACTGGACCGGATTCTGGCGCTTTGTCTTCCACTCACACTACTATGATGTGCTGCTTGACGAGTGCAAGAAGGTTTGGCCTTATGGCAAGGGCAAGGCCGTACGTGACGGTTATAAATCAGTCTACACCAACAAGTTGGAGAGCATATCGGGCAATGACATTCATTTCTGGTACGGTACAAAGGAGGCGTTCGTTGCAAAACCACAAGTAGAGCATCTCCTCAAACTCCACCCCGATACCCACGTAGAGGTCTTCCCCAAGATGAACCACGGCCAGTTCCTTGTGGATCATCCCGATGAAGTTGCAAAACGAATAATTTCAATGACATATAGGTTATGAGAAATACATTGATGATTCTGTTGATTCCGTTTCTGGGAACTGCGCTGGGTTCAGCGTTCGTATTCTTTATGCGGAAAGAGATGCCCGCTTTGCTGCAGAAGATTCTGCTTGGTTTTGCATCGGGCGTAATGGTGGCCGCATCGTTCTGGTCACTGATTGTTCCGGGTATGCAGATGGGCGGCATAAAGCCCTCTACAATAGGTCTGCTGGCAGGTTTTGCCTTCCTGCTGCTGATTGACTACGTAACTCCGCACCTGCACGCTACGGGTAAGGCCGAAGGTCCCAGAAGCCGCCTCTCAAGAACCGCAATGCTGGCACTGGCCGTAACCATTCACAACTTCCCTGAAGGCATGGCAGTAGGCGTAGGTCTGGCCGGAGCCATGAGCAGCGTAGTCAACATGACGGGTTCTGCCGCGCTGGCCCTTGCACTCGGTATCGCAATTCAGAACGTACCCGAGGGAGCAATCATCTCAATGCCCCTGCGCGCCGCCGGCAACAGCCGCCTCAAATCATTCTGGATTGGCGCCCTTAGCGGAATCGTTGAGCCCATCGGAGCCATTCTGGTCATTTTCCTAGCATCGTTCTTTACCCCCATCATGCCGTTCATGCTCACATTCGCAGCCGGAGCCATGCTCTACGTCGTAGTCGAGGAACTCATCCCCGAAGCCTCCGAAGGCGAGCACTCCAACATCGGCACCATCGGCTTTGCCCTCGGCTTCGCCCTAATGATGGTCCTCGACGTCGCCCTCGGATGATACCATTGGGGACGGTTCTCTTTGGCCCTATTTGGTGACAATGGGGACGGTTCTCTTTGGCACCCAAAAGAGCCAAAGAGAACCGTCCCCAATGGACCAATCGTTTTGCGAAGTTGCGTGTATGCAGTAATGAAGCGCTTCAAAAAACGATTTGTTGAACTCTCATTAAAACAGAAAATGAAACGATTTCTTATTCCGATCATACTGATGACCGTGTTTGCTACGGCCGATGCACAGAACGCAAAAGCCGTATCGGCCGACAAACCCGAAAAGATTGTCACATTCGTCAAGACCGAACACCCCACCGACTGGTACGCCAGGCAGGCAAAACTCTGGGAAGCCGAGGTTAAGAAGAACCCCAACAATGATGACGCGTGGATATATTGGTTCAAAGCCACAAGGTACAAAATAATGTTTGAGGCCTATGATACCAATAGTAAGAATAACAACAATCACGACTATATTGATGGTGATTACTCCCCACTTAAGGATATTGCCGTAAGACTGGCTAAAGAACGTCCCAACTCATACGCCCGATACACGATTGATTACTTCTGCGACATGTTTGTAAGCGGGTTTGAATGTGAGGACAACATGCTAAAAGCCATAGAAATGCGTCCCGACAATGAAGAGATGTACACTGACTATGTTGTTTATCTGCTTAGGAAAGGTGAAAACGAACTTATGGCCAAGGTGTTGAAAAAATGGTACAACACCGGTGAATACTCCTATAACCTGCTCAACTATGCATACAATGAGATGATTGGAATGCAGCAGAATGGTATTATTTTCGTGAATGGCGATACTCCAACCTTCTCCAAATTACTGGTCAAATACGGGAAGGACCTGTTTGCTGACAAAACAGTTATATGTATGTCACTCCTGGCTACACCTGAATACAGAAATGCTGTCAGCAAGGAACTTGGTATTAGCTCAATTCCGGAGCCAGACTATCAGGATTATGACAAATGGATGGACAATGCTGTAATGCACATTATCCGTGAGAGCAAACGTCCATGCTATTTCTCAACTGTAATACCCAATCTGCCCTCATTCCAGGATAAACTCTACTCAGAGGGACTGGTTTACAAATACAGTGACAAAAGGTATGACAATCTTGTTGTAAAGCAGGATAACTATGAAAGAAGGTACCTGCTTGATTACCTCTATGAGCAGTTCACTCCTGAGACATATGAAGCTACGGCCTACCAGTTGAATCTCAACTATATACCATGCTTCAAATCCCTCATGGACTACTATAAGGAGAGCGGACAGAAAGATAAATACACGGAACTCTACGGTCTCATGAAACGCATAGTTCTTAAGACCGAAGGTATTTCTGATGAAAAGCGTAAACTGTATCACGATGAAATTGACCGCTGAGCAGTTCCGAACCCTATACCTTGAGCACGGCCGCCGTGCCCAAGGTTTCTTCATGCGCATGATGGGCTACGATGTCCAGTTGGCGCGTGATATGGTCCAGGACCTGTTCACACGCATCTGGGAGCATCGGGACACATTCAGGGCCGATGCCTCTTTCACCACCTGGATGTTCTCAATCGCCTACAACATGTGCAAGAACGAGTATCGGCACAGAGAGATAGTACAGGCCTATCAGGAGCACATCTTGGCCACCACGACCGATATCGGGGCCGATGCCGACACGCTGGAGCAAAAACAGCGCCGTCAGATGCTCAAAAAGGCCATAGACGCCCTGCCCGAAAACCAGAAGCCCCTGTTCCTGCTCAGATATGATGAGGAACTGACCGTACCGGAGATTGCACGCATCACCATGTTGCCCGAGGGAACGGTGAAGACACGCCTGCTGACAGCACTCAAGAGCGTGAAGGAATCAATGAGTAAGTATAATTTATAAATGATATAACAATGGAAAAGGATCAGCTGAAAGACCTTGAGAATGAGAGTAAGGAACTGTTAAGCCTGCTCAGGGAAAGCCGCGACATGGAGAACAGCACTCTTGACCTTCCGCCCATGGAGGCCATCACGAGCCGCCGTAAAAAGCGCTATGCCATGCGTCGCGTATCGGCCTGGTGGGTAGCCGCAGCCCTCTTCGCAGGAGTATTGATAGGCAATCTCACCAAGCAAACTCCCAACCCCCAAACTCCCGACAACATAGCCTCCCTCTACGCCGACACCTGTAGGAGTCTTGCGGATGGAGATGTAAACTTCTCTTTGTTGGTAACCAATCTCTAACAAAAAATGGCCGCCACAGGGCGACCATTTTTCGTATGAGATGGGTAAGCTGACTGCATCGCGCCGCTACAACCGACGTACCTTTGCTGCCGTCAAGCCCTGGAGGGTTGGAAGGGAGCTGGCCGTGTAGGACTTACCCGATGCAAAGATAGCGCAAGTAAGAGTAATATCCAAAATAATTCGCTAAATTTGCATTTCTGTATGGAGGAACAGAACGAACCGAAAATAATCAGGATAAACATCCTGCAGACATCAATGTCACTCGGAACCTATCTGGGTGCTTATATTATTCTGGCATACCTTGCAACACTGCTGACAGTCAAGTATCCGGCTGTGTCGCTGCTTGCAGTACCCCTGTTCATAGGTATTCCCGTAGTGGCATTCTTCCTGATACGCCGTTTCCGCGACTCGACCAAGGTGCCCTACTTCCCGTTCCCCGTATCGTGGATCATCTCCATCCTGACATTCTTGTTCGCTACAGTGCTCTCATGCATGGTAGCGTACCTCTATCTGCGTTTTCTTGACCACGGCGCACTGGCTGCCGGTCTGACGGCACGCATGGACCTTATGATGCAGTCGTCACAGGAGGCTACAGCCCTGATGACCGATCCCGCACAGATAGAGCAGTACAACAAGACAATGGAGCTGATGCAGCAGACAATAGCATGGTTCTGCTCGCTGCCCGCATCGGCCATGACCAAGCAACTGATTCAGTCATCACTTATGTGGGGTAACATTATCTCACTGATAATAGGACTTTTAACAGCAAAAAGGATTAAAATTCAGCAATAATATGGACCTTTCAATCATAGTACCGCTCCTGAATGAGGCGGAGTCAATTCCGGAACTGTTCGCATGGATAGGCCGCGTAATGAAGCAGAACAACTTCAGTTATGAGGTGATCTTTGTAGATGACGGCAGCACCGATGATTCATGGAAGATTATTGAAGGACTCAGGGCCGATAACCCCGAAATCGTAAAGGGCATCAAGTTCCGCCGCAACTACGGCAAGTCCCCCGCCCTGTTCTGCGGATTCGACATGGCTCAGGGTGATATCGTAGTTACCATGGACGCAGACCTTCAGGACAGCCCCGAGGAGGTTCCCGAGATGGTACGCATGATCCGCGAGGACGGCTTTGACCTGGTATCGGGCTGGAAGAAAAAGCGCTATGACGGAAAGCTGAGCAAGAACATACCCTCCAAGATATACAACTGGACAGCCCGCAAGGTTACTGGCCTCAAGCTACATGATATGAACTGCGGCCTCAAGGCTTACCGCAAGGAGGTTGTCAAGAACATTGAGGTTTACGGTGAGATGCACCGCTACATCCCCTTCCTGGCCAAGAACGCCGGCTTCGGCAAGATCGGCGAGAAGGTGGTTCACCACCAGGCACGCAAGTACGGCAAGACCAAGTTCGGTCTGGACCGCTTTGTAAACGGTTATCTGGACCTTATGTCACTCTGGTTCCTGAACCGCTTCGGCAAGCAGCCCATGCATTTCTTCGGACTTTGGGGTTCAGTAATGTTCGTGCTCTGCTTCATCGCAATAATCGTGATAGGCGTAAACAAGCTGATTTGTCTGGCACACAGCGTTCCCGCACGTCTTATCACCGACAACCCCTACTTCTACATCGCCCTGACCGGTATGATCATGGGTACTCTGATGTTCCTGGTAGGATTCCTTGCCGAGTTGGTCAGCCGCAGTTCTCAGAACCGCAACGATTACAAGATCGAGAAAGAAATCAAGTAATACAATGACACTATTAGATCTGATACTACTGTCCGTGGCACTTGCAATGGACTGCTTTACAGTGTCCATTACCAGCGGTCTCATACAGCGTCGTCTGGTATTGAAGACAATGCTGATTACCGCCTTTATGTTCGGTCTGTTCCAGGCCCTGATGCCCATGATAGGCTGGCTGGGAATAAGTTCGTTCAGCAGTGCCCTGGAGCGTTGGGACCACTGGATTGCATTCGGCCTTCTGGCATTCCTGGGCGGACGCATGATTCTGGGAGGGCTCAAGTCCGATGAAGAGGAGAAGTCGTTTGACCCCACAAAGTTCTCCACCACGCTGACCATGGCAGTTGCCACCAGCATCGACGCCCTGGCAGTGGGTCTGTCGTTCGGATGCTCGGGTTACGAGACGTTCGCGAGCATACTGCTTCCTATAATCATCATCGGCATCGGCTCATTCCTGTTTTCGGTGGCCGGATTCATGATTGGAGCCTATGCAGGCAAGCGAATCAACTTCCCGGTCGAGATCATCGGCGGCATAATTCTTATAGGAATAGGAGTAAAAATACTGATAGAACATCTTACAGCGTGATATGAAAAAGTGGCACTACCCTTTCCTGGCGTTTCTGATAATAGGCACAATCATCATCCTGTCTCAGAGCAAGCCCGCCAAACCCGAGTTCCGCACGGCGCAGGGCCTGGTATTCGGCACACGCTACAACATCACCTATCTCTATAACGCTGATCTCAAGCCCGAGATTGAGCACACCATGGCGCTTGTGGACAGTGCACTGTCCATGTTCAACGAGCAGTCAACCATATCGGCCGTAAACCGCAGCGCAAGCATACAGGTGGCCGATACCATGTTCCTCAAGGTTTATCGCCGCGCCATGGAGATATCGGACCTGACACACGGTGCTTTTGACATTACCGTAGCTCCGGCCGTGAACGCCTGGGGATTCGGATTCAAACACGCCGAGAACATACGCCAGGCCACTATTGACAGCCTGCTGGAGATTACGGGATACGGCAAGATTCATGAGCAGGACGGCCTGATTACCAAGGATGATGAGCGAATCATGCTTGACTGCAGCGCCATTGCCAAGGGATTCGGCAGCGACATGGTGGCCCAGACGCTTCGTTCCAAGGGCATAAACGACTATATGGTCGAGATTGGCGGCGAGATTGTGGTTAGCGGCCATAATCCCAAGGGCAACAAATGGAACATCGGCATAAGCAAGCCGGTTGACGATTCGCTTTCTGTAAACAACGAACTACAGACCGTCATTGCGGTTACCGATATGGCGATGGCGACATCGGGCAACTACCGCAACTTCTATGTCAAGGACGGACGCAAATACGCCCACACCATTGACCCGCACACCTGCATGCCGGTAAGTCACAGCCTGCTCTCCGTTACGGTGCTGGCCGATGACTGCGCAACCGCCGATGCACTGGCCACATCCATGATGGTTATGGGTCTGGACAGCGCCCAGGCACTCTGCAACCGCCACCCGGAGATTGAGGCCTACTTCATTTATGAGGCCCCGGACGGCTCTCTTTCATGTCATTTCGCCAACAATGGGGCGAAATTGGCCACAAATTGATAAATATCACCCCCAAGGTTGCATGATTGTTTTACCTTAGCGGCATCAAACCAAATCCTTATTTTCAATGTTGACAATAGACAATTTCATCAAACTCTTTGAGAACGCTACAAGAGAGTGCTGGGACCGTCCCGCCCTCAGTGATTTCCGCAAATCGACCATCACCTACCGCGAACTCGCAGAGCGCGTATATACTTTAGACCTTATTTGGAAAAAAGCCGGCCTGAAATCCGGTGACAAGATTGCCATCAACACCAAGAGCTGCGCACTGGGCGCATCGGTCTTTATGGCAGCCGTCAGCAAAGGTTACGTAGCAGTACATCTTTATAATGCATTCACCCCGGCCGATACACAGCGCCTGGTGAACCACTCGGACAGCAAGATTCTCTACACTGAGAAGCGTGCCTTCGATGAGATGAACTTTGACGAGATGCCGCAGGTTCTCTGCGTTATCGATGCCGGCACAGGCAAGGTTTTGGCAAGCCGCAACGGCGTTGACCATCTCTATGCCCAGGCCGATGCACTGCTCGCCGCTCAGTTCCCCAACGGAATGCAGCCCGCAGACTTCAATGTTTGCGATCCTGACATCGATGACGTCTGCGCCATCCTTTACACATCAGGCTCGACAGGCAACCCCAAGGGTGTCATGCTGACCTACCGCAACTATACCGCCAACGTACAGGTTATACGTCCGGGATTCCCCTTCCATCCGCGTGAGAACTACCTGAGCCTGCTGCCTCATGCACACAGCTTCGGTCTCACCTGCGACGTCGTAATACCTATGACCATGGGTATGCACGTAACCGTACTTGGTATTCCGCCAATTCCTTCAAACGTACAGGCTGCAATGCAGGAGGTAAAGCCGCGTATATTCTACGGTGTTCCTTTGATCTTTGTAAAGTTTGCCGAGTATGTGCTGGGCGACGATATCAAGAGCCCCGAAGGCAAGGCCAAACTCTCAGACTACAAGCACAACCCCGATTTCTGCAAGATGCTGCATGACAAGCTTCTGGCTGCCATGGGCGGTAACATCGAGGTATTCGCAACAGGCGGTGCCGCAATCCCGTCGGAGGTTGAGTCACTGCTGGTTTACAAGCTGCAGCTGCCGTTCATTACCGGTTACGGTCTGACAGAGCTCGCTCCTATCGTATCTTACGGAAAGTTGGGTAAGTACATTCCCAAGTCATGCGGTGAGTATCTGCCCGAGATCATGGAGTGCAAGATTGTATCTCCCGATCCCGAGAACATTGCAGGTGAGCTTCTGGTTAAGGGTGACCAGGTATTCAAGGGCTACTACAAGAACCCCGAGGCAACCGCACAGGTACTCGTTGACGGCTGGTTCCACACCGGCGACATGGGTACCATCGACAAGGACCGCAACGTATTCCTGCTGGGCCGCAGCAAGAACATGATCCTGGCCGGCAACGGACAGAACATATACCCCGAGGAGATTGAGGTAATCCTGAACGAGCTCCCCTACGTAGCCGAGTCAATCGTTCTGCAGCGCGACACCAAAATCATAGCACTGATCGTTCCCAACCTGGATGCACTTGACAAGGCCGGACTCAACGCCGACGCCCTGGACGCCATCATGAAGCAGAACATCAGCCTGCTCAATTCCAAGCTCCCCTCATACTCAACGGTCAACGGCTTCGAGCTCCGTTTCGAACCCTTCGCCAAGACTCCCAAGGGCAGCATCCGCCGCTTCATGTACAAGTGACAAAGGGGACGGTTCCGTTTGGCTCGTTCACTTAAAGCAAAAATCCCATCTGAGCATACTGTAGCGCAGATGGGATTGTTTTTTAGCGTGCCAAACGGAACCGTCCCCTTTGTCATCCAGGGCCGATGAGCGCGGGACACTTTGGCGAATGCAGAGATTTGTGCTATATTCGCAAGTACAACCAAATGCTTATGAGTATGAAAAGGATAATCTTAGTGGCACTAGCATCATTGCTCTCAGTTTGCGGCTGGAGCCAACGGTATTGCAACCCGCTCCCCATGGTAATCGGCCAGGGCGGAAACGCATCGGGTGATGTTTCTGTTTTCCGCGAAGGAGATACATATTACATGTTCTGTACCGGCGGCGGTGCATGGACATCGGACAATATGCTTGACTGGTCGTTCACGCCCGTACGTAACGTTCCCGTTGCGCCCGATGTAGTCAAATACCGCGGCAAGTTCTATATGTCAGGCAATGACTGCCCACTCTATGTTGCTGATAATCCGCTCGGTCCGTACGAGGTGCTGGGTGATTGGGAGAATACTCCCGATGTCGAGGGCGGCTGGAACGGCGCGTTTGACATGCACATTTTCATAGACAATGACAAGCCCTATCTGCTCTACTCGGGACGCGGAATCAGCGGAATTTTCATTGTGCCGCTCGATCCCGATCAGCCGAACCGTTTTGCCGACAAGCCCACGCATCTGTTCGGGTTTGACAGCAGCCACACCTGGGAGCGTTACGGTGAGATGAATGAGTACACCGGCGTAGCCTGGATTGAGGGACCCTGGCTGTTCAAGTATAAAGGCACCTATTATCTGCAGTATTCAGCATCAGGAACCCAGTGGAAAACCTACGCCGAGGGCTACTACACAGCCAAGAACATATTGGGACCATACAAGTATGCGGGCAATAATCCGCTGCTGCGCAAGACTGACGGACTTGTTACCGGAACTGCTCACGGCAGCGTTGTAGAGGGTCCGGACGGCGGTTTGTGGCAGTTCTACACAATCGTGCTGTCAAATCCTCCCGGCGGCCGTCGCATCGGCATGGACCGTATAAATGTTGACAAGAAGGGCCAGTGGTCAGTAACCATTACCGATACTCCTCAGCCCGCGCCCGGAGCAACCGGCACAAGGCAGTCTCTCCCGGTTACCATCAACAAGATGAACGCCATGAATGCGCTCTCAACCTTCTCTTCACAGCAGCCGGGCCGATATGCATCATACGCCGTAGACAACTCCAGCGGCACAGTTTGGGAGCCGGAGCCCTCCGATGAGACACCCTCCATTACGATTGAACTGTCACCTGCAACCCGTTTTGATGAGGTTCAGCTGTTTGATGTGGATGGCGTCAGGATCATGTTCGGTGGTGGCGGACGCCGCGGTTTTGGCCGTGGTGCAGGCGCACAGGAGATTTACAAGTACAAGATTGAGGTCTCAATGGACGGCGAGAACTGGAAGACAGCGCTTGACCGTACTGACAACACAGTTCAGAAGAACACCATCTTTGAGGAGTTCGCACCCGTAGAGTGCCGGTTCATACGTCTCACCGTAACCGATTGGCCCAAGCCGCAGCCCCTAAGCGTGATAGAATTCACCGCCTTCGGATTACCCTCATCGACCCAACCGGCCCGCGTTCCCATTCCCCACTTCTGATACCATTAGGGACGGTTCTTTTTGGTACCATTTTGTTGCCAACAAGAATCGTCCCTTTTATCATCTCAGAATCAGCGATCCGTATCCAAACATGCTGTAGGTAAACTGGAGTCCGATATTCACGGAGTAGGATTCCCTGAAAGGCTTGTAGTCCGACATGGCTCCGAACACCTTGAGTCTGGTCTTGAGCTTGACACCGCCAACATGCATGATGCTATACTGATTGACATTATTCCAATCCACCATAAATCCTGCTTCATACCTTACAGCTCCGGTCCGTCCGCTGTAATCGGGGTGTCGTTTGAGTAATGACTGACCTACTCCCACAAACGGAGTTACCGATACTTTATAACCGTCATAGAGCAGACAGCCCAAATCAAAAACTATGTTCCGGTTATCGGCTGCACAATTACCCATCCAGGAGAATTGCAGAGCGCTCATCAATCGGCCCAAGTAGACGGTCCAACCCGCCGAAACACCGTGCAGGGCACCTATTCCCTGTCCCACGGGCTCAAGGTAAGACTCATTACTGTAGCCAATGGAGCGATCTAACTCAAAATAATGGCATGCAGCCTCGTACTGACCGGCCAACTCATCCAGTTTTTCTTCCAAAACCACAGCCAGGGAGTCCATTAGTGAATTGTTGTACCTCTGCTCATATTCCAGAATGACAGCAGTATCACGTCCATAATTACTCTCCTTCATGAATCTATCGGCGGTAATGGAATCACAGAAAAACAGATCATCATCTATAAGACATGAACGCGGATTTATATCATATCCCACTTCCACTGGACCGTCTATATCAATACACAGATTCTTCAGGCCCAAGATCCGGCCTTCATACTGTTCTATGTTAAACATCACCTGAAGGTAACGCAACGTCCATTCATCACAATGATCCGGATCATACCATGACAGGACTCTGTTCAACGACTCGTCCACGATCCGACAACTCACAGTCGTGTTCATAAATGGTATTGATTCGTAGTGATAATCTTCTTCTGTCACAATCCTGGCATACTCCTGCAAGCCGTCGGGAAGATGACGTACGCTCAAATCATCCCAGGTTATGGGGTCATCGGCACTCCATTTCTTTAATCTGAGTTCCTCAAAATCCTGTCCTGATACGGACACGCTGGCCGACAACACCGTTATCAGCGCAATCAATCTTACAACCACCTTTCTCATAACTTGAAGATATTCCATCGATCAAACTGATAAGCAACACCTATAAAGACCGAATATGCCGGGCCGATGTCCGCGAACTGTGTCCTGGCACCATACAGTCTGAGACTGACCTTCTGCTCTTCATATGATATGTCACGATCCGATTCGCTGATATGACGGGTCGATGACGGCCGCAGATTCCGGACTACCTTCCAGTCAACCTTGAGCCCCGCCTGAGTACGGAAACCATTCAGATCACTGTACTGATACCCGTCCTTAAGAACGGGATCGTACTTATTCGTCTTCTGACTTACAGACATCGAGCCCACCCCGACAAACGGCGTCAGGGTCAGATAAGGTCTGTCTATCACCTTGTATCCCAAATTGGCCGATACACGCCCAGACCTGGTCCTTCCGTCCATTCTCCAGTCATAGTCCAGTTCCGGGTCATGCCAGAAGTTACGCTGAGACACATGTCCTACATCCAACCCGCCCATTTCAAGCTGAAGACAGATTTTCCTGTAACTGTAGCCCAGTCCTACAAAAAAGCCGGGCGTGGTAATGAGTTCACCGGGTACCCCATCTATGAAATGCTCGTAGAACACCCCCGCGCTGAAAGAAAGGCCATGATTGTCATGATCGGTACGGACCACATACTCCGGATTTGGAGAAAGCGTATCCAGCATGGCTGCATATCGCAGCTCATACTGTTTTATCACTGCAGTGTCACGCCCATAACCGCTCTCCATTCTGAAGGTGCGCAGGGCGGCCTCTTTCTGATCCCTGAAGTAAAGGGATTTGGCCAGTCTTACCTGGCCGGAACTCATCAGTGCCTCCTTTTGGCGCCTGTAGGCCTCATATATGTCAAACTGAACCTGGTTGTAGCGCAGGCTCCAGTTGTCACACCGGTTTATGTCATACTTGGCTTGGCTCTTGAGAAAGTAAGTGTAGGATACCTTCTCGGTGTACTTGAGGTTACCTTCCTTCCGGAAAATCAGCTCATATCCCACACTGGGGAAAAACTCTATCACTGGATCAAGCTCCTCTTCAGTCAAAAGACGAATGTAATCACTATAGTTCCCGACGACTCTTTGTGTATTGGCTGTGTCTGTTTTATCGGGAGAATAATCCGGAACGCTGATCGTGTCTGGAACAGGATACAATCTGTAGGTAGCGCCTTTTTCGACGCTGACCGGTCTCATATCCGACAACCTCAGCCCGCCCTGTTCCCATCGGACCGTATCGGACTGACGCATTTCCTGACCGCTTGCGCAAACACCCCCAAAGGAGAAAAACAGCGTCAGGAACACTCCGGCAACTGGAAAATTAATATTCATCATGCAAACATCATCGGTCTCTACCTCTTCTATACTCCCTTCCCGCTATAGTTAAAACGGTACCATTAATCGCCGTTTCGCCAAAGTGTCCCACGCTCATCGGCCCAGAGAAGCTCCTAGTGCCGCTCGGTGTGGGACACACCCTCCAAATGAACTAGTGTCCCGCACTCACCGGGCTCAGAATACGCTCTGACGCGGGCGGGTGCGGGACACTTTGGCGGAGTGCACAAAAGGATCAATAGTTCTCCTTGTGAACCTCGAAGTAGGATTGCGGATGCTGGCAGACGGGGCAGATCTGCGGAGCCTTGGTGCCGACTACGATGTGACCGCAGTTGCGGCATTCCCAAACCTTAACCTCTGACTTCTCGAATACCTTGGCGGTCTCGACGTTCTTGAGCAGGGCGCGGTAACGCTCCTCGTGAGTCTTCTCGATGGCGCCGACCATGCGGAAACGTGCAGCCAGTACGGGGAATCCCTCCTGCTCGGCAGTCTTGGCAAAGCCCTCGTACATATCGGTCCACTCGTAATTCTCGCCGTCAGCGGCGGCAGCCAGGTTCTGGGCGGTATCGCCAATGCCCTCCAGCTCCTTGAACCAGAGTTTTGCGTGCTCTTTCTCGTTGTTTGCGGTCTCTTCAAAAATGGCTGCTATCTGCTCAAAACCCTCTTTCTTGGCCTTTGAAGCAAAATAGGTGTACTTGTTACGTGCCATTGACTCGCCGGCAAAAGCGGCCTCCAGATTCTTCTCTGTCTGTGTTCCTGAATACTTACTCATAATTCTTATAGTTGAAATGATTAATGGTCCTTTTTTTATGATTGCAAACGCGAATATAAGACATAAAACGATATCTTTGCAATGTACATTCAAGAACCTTATGAGTCCGATAATAAAACGCAGGACAACCCCTAGGTTGCTCCTACTCCAGTTTGCAACATTACTTCTTCCATGCCATGCTTTCGGTCAGGAAGCTGTCCCCGAAATGATTTCACCACTAAAAAGCCAGGACGGTTCCCAAAAGCCTGCAGTCATCTGGCAGGAAACACGTGACCTTACATGGGATGACTTCACCCCTGTGGAAGGACTGGAAAGCACATCACGAAACAACATCCGCATGATGCTCAGGCGGACTCCCCGTGAACTCAAAATAAAGAACACCACATACGCATGGGAAGAACATACCATAGCGGTCAACCCCAATAAGAGTCTGTACAATCCCCAAACAGCCACCGATGGAGAACTCAGATACTTCAACGTGCTGTTTGACATTGCGGAACTCGCAGTCAGACTGACCAATGACGGCCCGTTCTACGACGAGGATGCCGACAGACTGTTCAACAGATACGTCAATGCGTGCATGGATGCATTTGAACTGGAAAGCGGATACGGCAAATACACCGACGTGGTAACGGAATATGAGAAAGAGGTAAAGGAGCAACTGGAAAACAACCCCAGGAAAGAGTTCTCTCCCGAAATGCTCGATGCCGATTTCAAAAACGGTTTCTCCGAACATATTGACTATACCAACAACACCATACTAGGAAAAGGGGCCGATATCTTCCAGCCGTTCAACGGATTTTCAATGGGTATGGATGGATATTTCAACAAGGTCAAGGTTGACGGAACCATTGATTTCCTATGGAGCAGGACTCTCGTATCCGGACTCTTCAATGATACCCAGCATGATTATGACTGGGTCCAGGGACGCAAGACAGAAAAGTTCGGAGCCTCCCTGAAGGTGGGATATCGGTTGTATTCAAATAACTCTATCGCCCTGTACCCCGTAGCGGGTATCGGCTTCTATGATTATCGCCAGAACTCCAAAGACCCGGAAAAGAAGGAGGAACGGCTCAAAAGCACCATCGCGTCAGCACCCTGCTGGACAGTCGGACTGGACACAGACTGGACATTGTCAAGGAAGATCACTCCGGCAAGCATCGGTTTCAATGTCCTCAGGCTCAAACTCTACGGCACTTATGAGAAGAACCGGATAATCGGAGATGTCTGGTTACTGAATGCCGGTCTGGCATACGTGTTCGGATTCAAAACTAAACCCGGTTCCATACTATGAAAACAATGAAACGATATAACTCCGATATAGTAAGATGCCTGCTGCTAGTTCTGATAGCCTTCAGTACGACATATTCACACGCAGGCCTGCCCAGAATCATAAACCCCAGAATGTGGAACGGGCAGAATGTAACATGGAATGATTTCCAGGTACGTCATATTCAGACCGACACACTGAAGCCGTCATACATAAGCCTGGACATAGAAGATGAATTAAAGGTCAAGTGGACAGGAAACACCAGGTTCCAGTACACTGATTTCACCGCATACATGTATCCCACATCTTCGTGGTATGATCCTGACAAGGTGACCGAATGGGACCTTCTGAGCAACAACGTCCTTTTTGACCTTGTTGAACTGCATGCCAGGATGTTACAGAAAGAATACAACCGCAGTTACGATTATGTAAGCCGTCAGCAGGCAAAAGATCACGCCTGGAATGAAGCACAGCAGCGTTTCCGCGAGTTTGAGCTGCAGACAGATTATCAGAGAGATACCGCAGCCCTGGCCCTCTTTGAACGGAACATTCAGAGAGAGCTCAACATGCTTCCGCGAACCGAGCCCACACTCCCCCCGTTGGATTATCGATGGCACTATGGCTTCCAGTTGGGTTATTGGCGCATGGATCCGCTCAAAGAAGCCCGCAACGACCTGAGTCCCATAAACGGTTTCAACTTTGAATTCATAGCTGGCCACAATAGACTTGAATTCGGAATCACCATCAAATCCAGCTCCACCGATATCAGCCAACCCGCATATTTCAGCGACAACGATTATGTATGGAGGGCCGATGAAGCCACCCTGGCAATAAATGCCCTGAATCTGGGATACAGGGTATATTCCGGACAGTATCTCCGTCTGGTGCCGTTCACAAATATCGGCACCGCCACTCTCATGCAGAAAGATCCCGACTTCCCGGACGATTACGAAAAGAACCATAAGGAGAAGGGATTCAACCTCGATGCCGGCCTGAACCTGGACTACGTAGTAATGCGTGACATCCGTCAACTCACCAATGCAGACGAGTTCTTCCTCCGTCTCAAGCCTTATGTATCATACACTAAGATAGGCGGCAGGGAAATCTGGTCAGCCAACGTAGGTATCAGTTTCTGTATAGATATGATATTCCTAAAAAACTTTTAACCAATAATTTAGCCTATGTGTCCAATAATCAAACGCAGGAAAGCATTCACTATCAGCCTGCTCCTGTTTGCAGCATGTCAACTTCAGCTGTCAGCTAAGAAACACGAGAATCTAAAGAACTGGAATGAAGGTCCTCTTACATGGGCCGATTACCACGAGGCAGAGTTGTCGCCTCTGGTGAGCGACTTCGCCCCTTCGGTATTCCAGTTTAATGCCTCCAAAAAGAGAGTCAGAATCCAGAATTATAAGTTTGTCTATTATCAGGTGGACGCTTCACTGAACAAGGACAAATCCTATTATGACCCTGCCAGGACCGATGATTGGGATCTTAAAGCCAGACAGGCTGTATTTGACACCTGGGAACTCTATTCCAGATACGCCCAGTCCCGTTCCTTAGGCGAGACGACCTTGACATACAACAAGACCGTTGAGGATTACATGAACAGAGCCCAAAAAGACATAGCAAAATTCCAGCAGGAGAGTAATCAGTTCAAAGACACCGCTGTAATCAACAAATACGGAGCATCTGTCCGTAACCAGCTTGAAAGCACCAAAAGAAAGACTCCTGACCTCTCAATGGCTGACGTTCCTGCATACAGGTATGGCGTCTATATCGGAGCAGAACATGAAATCCTTATGGGAAAAGCCGGCGATCAGTTAAATAACATGTACGGCTTCAATGTCGGCATTGATTACATCACAAAGAGAAAATGGTACCTTGACTTTGGCATGTCAGCTAACTTTACTGAACTCAAAGTCGATGATTTTTACCATGATGTCGGATACGCTTACGACTGGGTGACAAATAAATCGGTCACAAACCTTCGTTTGTACTTTAACGTGGGTCATTTACTGGATGTCAATCAGTACCTCAGATTCATCCCATTTGCCGGAATATCATATTCCAGACTTCAACAGCAATCCGATATGATTGACCCAAGCAGCCAGAACTACTCTTATCTCATGAGTAATCTTAACTGCATGGCCGTCCAGGCCGGCGTAAACGCAGACTTTATGATCAGACACAGCATAACTCCCGATGACATTACTGACACCAGTATAAGATTCAAGTTATACGGAGCGTATGAAGACTGGGGTACCGGCCATAAGGCATACTCTGTAAACCTTGGCCTGGCCATCAAATTCGATACCTACAGTTTCGTTAATGGGATTTTTATACCCATTATCATATTCTGACGCTGATAGCGCCCAGGATACTGATGGCGCTCTCCACATCAGGTACGTCCGATACCACCAGACTGCGCTTGGTTCCGGCCTCGCGCAGTCTGCATTTCAGGGGGTTCTGCGCGGCATATGCCAGAATCATACCGAACGCCTCGCTCTCGTAGTAAGGGCTGTCGGGGTTGCTTACAAAGAACAGGCTCATGCGGCCGCCTTTAAGGAATATGCGTTCGATGCCCAGTTCGCGGCCCATGCGGCGTAAAGTGACAAGACGGATAAGTTCCTCAGCAGGCTTGGGAATCTGACCGAAACGGTCCTGCAGACGCTCGCGGAAGCGCTGGATATCGGCCTCGCGCTCCATGCTGTCAAGCTCGCGGTAAAGCAGGATGCGCTCACTGCCGTCAGGTACGAACTGATCCGGGAAGAACATATCCAGATCCGTCTCAACGGTACATTCATCCACAAACATCGAAGCATCGGTAGGAGTACTCCCCTGCTCTTTTGCCTGCTCCTTGAACAGATCCTGGAACTCGTCGTTCTTAAGTTCGCGAACGGCCTCCTTGAGGATCTTCTGATAGGTCTCGTAGCCAAGGTCTGCAATGAATCCGCTCTGCTCGGCACCCAGCAGGTTACCGGCACCACGGATATCCAGATCCTGCAGAGCCAGCTGTATGCCGCTGCCCAGGTCGCTGAAGCTCTCAATGGCCTGCAGACGGCGGCGTGACTCATCAGAAAGCGCAGCCAAAGGCGGTGCAAGCAGGTAGCAGAAGGCTTTCCTGTTTGAACGGCCCACGCGTCCGCGCATCTGGTGCAGATCACTCAGGCCAAAGTTCTGGGCCTGGTTCACGATTATGGTATTTGCATTCGGTATGTCAATTCCGTTCTCAATGATAGAGGTAGCCACCAGAACATCGTAATCA
The DNA here is from genome assembly GCA_017557635.1 of Bacteroidaceae bacterium. Lineage (GTDB taxonomy): Bacteria > Bacteroidota > Bacteroidia > Bacteroidales > Bacteroidaceae > Colenecus. Next base: position 285,474 of record JAFYYH010000022.1, read on the forward strand.
TAGTTGATGAATCCGGTCAGGATCTTCTCAAGTTCATCAGGATCCATCTGTCCATGGCCGATGGCAACGCGGGCATCGGGCACCTCACGCATAACCGTATCGGCCAGGTCTGGCAGAGACGATATGCGGTTGCTCACGATGAACAACTGTCCGTTTCGGCTCATCTCAAAGTTGACGGCCTCACGGATGATATCAGGGCTGTAAACATGCACCTCGGTCTGTATGGGGTAACGGTTTGGCGGCGGAGTCTGGATGACAGAGAGGTCACGGGCACCCATGAGTGAGAACTGCAGGGTACGCGGTATGGGTGTGGCGGTCATGGTGAGCACATCCACGTTGGCGCGCAGCTGCTTGAGTTTCTCCTTTACCGATACGCCGAACTTCTGCTCCTCATCGATAATGAGCAGACCTAAGTCCTTGAACTTGACCTGCTTGCCTATCAACTTATGAGTACCGATAATGATGTCTATCTTACCGTTTTTCAAATCCTCCAGTATGGCGGTAACCTTGGCTGCACTGCGTGCACGTGACAGGTACTCTACCCTGCACGGGAACTCTTTCAGACGCTCGGCAAAGGTCTGATAGTGCTGGAAAGCCAGAATGGTGGTAGGTACAAGTACTGCCACCTGCTTGTTATCGGCCACGGCCTTGAAGGCGGCACGTATGGCAACCTCGGTCTTGCCGAATCCCACATCGCCGCAAACCAGACGGTCCATGGGGCGGCTGCTCTCCATATCGGCCTTTACGTCAAGTGTGGCCTTGAGCTGATCAGGCGTATCCTCATACATGAAGCTGGCCTCCAACTCATTCTGCAGATAACTGTCAGGGCTATAGGCAAAGCCTTTCTCCTCCAGTCGCTTGGCGTACAGTTTGATAAGGTCACGCGCAATGTCCTTGATCTTGCCCTTGGTACGCTCCTTGAGGTTCTCCCAGGCGCCCGTACCAAGTTTATTTATATGCGGCTCCTCACCCTCCTTGCCCTTATACTTGGAAACCTTGTGCAGGGCGTGGATGGATACAAACACCACATCGTCATTCTTATAGATGATCTTTATCTTCTCCTGATATCCGCCGGCCTCGGGCACACGCACCAGTCCGCCGAACTTACCTACTCCGTGGTCCATATGAACCACGTAATCACCAATCTGGAACTCCTGCAACTCCTTGAGCGTAAGCGCCACCTTTCCGTTGCGGGCACGCTCGCTGCGCAGGTTATACTTGTGGTAGCGGTCAAATATCTGATGATCAGTAAAGAAGCAGCATTTAAGGATGCCGTCGGCAAATCCCTCATGCAGTGTCTTGCCGATGGTCTCAAACTGAATGTTCTCGCCGCGCTCGGTAAAAATGTCGTGCAGACGCTCGCCCTGCTTGTGGTTATCGGTCAGGATATAAATCCTGTAACCCTTTACTATATAATCGGTCAGGCTCTGTGACACCAGGTCAAAGTTCTTGTGGAACAGCGGCTGCGGCGTTGTATCAAATGTGATTGTGGCCGATGCCACACCGGTGGGTTTGTTGCCGAACTCCACCACGCGGAAATCGGTTGTCTTGCGCAGGAAATCCTCAGCCGTAAGCAGATGCGGCATCTCAACAGGCTCCGCGTTTTCGGTTGCGGCGGCGTTGACCTGACGCATTCGGGCAGCCATACTCTCCTGGTCGGCCACTTCACGGCTTACTGTGGTCATGCGGTCAGCCGTAAGCAGCAAATCCTTGACAGCCAGCACGGTATCGGCCGGCAGGAAATCCATCAGCGACACCTGTGCGCCCTCCACCTTATCCATATCGGGCACAACAACCACGCTGTCTTTCTTCTCTGTTGAGAGCTGTGTATCGACCGAGAACTGACGGATGCTGTCTATGTCATCGCCAAAGAAATCCAGGCGGAACGGGTACTCCGATGAGAACGAGAACACATCCAGTATGCTGCCGCGCAGGGCAAACTGCCCCGGCTCATAGACGTAATCCACGCGGTTGAACCCCAGTTCCAGCAGCAGGCTCTGCAGTTCCTCGCGGTCCAGTGTCTCGCCTACGCTGATGCGTATGGACTTGTCCTCCAGGCTGGATTTGGATACCACCTTTTCGGCAAGCGCATCGGCCGATGTCACTATTACGAGCGTATCGGCCCCGGGCTCAACGGTGGTAAGGCGGCTCAGCACTTCGGTGCGCAGTATCTCGCTGGCATCGTCCTTCTGTCCGTACTTGGCGGCGCGGCGGAATGCCGACGGGAAATAGAGCACGTTCTGATCACCCATGGTCTGCACCATGTCGTGATAGAAATATGCAGCCTCCTCCTGGTCATTAAGTATTATAAGGATGCAAGGCTTACCCCCGTTCTGAGCCACTCCACAGAACAAAAGCGGAGCCGAAGACGCACGAAGCCCCTGCAGAAAAACGTTTCCGGTGCGTTTTCCCGCAAGTTCCTTAAGCAGCGCCTTGGTCTGCGCCAACCCGCCATAAAGGCCACTAAGATCCGCCAATGTCATAGCACCTGCAAAGATAGTGCAAAAAACGATACCAAAGGGGACGGTTCCGTTTGGTATCATTTTTTATCATCCACACCACCTCACTACAATTTTATCGTTTTTCAATAAATTTTTTACGTTTTTCTTTGGTGGATTAAAAAACACACTTATCTTTGCACCGAAAATAATTATCGTTTAACAATAAATTCAATTCCAATTATGAACAAAAAACTAAAACTTTACTGCTCCCTGTTTGTGACAGTACTGATCCTGTTTATGGTTTTCAGTTTTTTCCATGTAACTCTTCCATCCTCATACGTTTCTTATGGTGATGAAAAGCTGGAGTTCATGGATACTCCCGGTGAGTTCTATGATGTTTTTGATACCGTCAGCCATGATGGCGGACACCACTACTATTCAAGTGTCAAGACATATAATTTTGACGTAAATGTAATGCCCAAGGATAGAATCCTGTCCAGCAAAGACAAGGCTTTGTTCTCAATCACGAACAATCAGATATATAAGATGCAGATGCAGTCTGTCAGGATTACAACCCCTTCTCGCCAGGCATCGACTTTCTTCGCCATTCTTTCATTTGCATTGCCATTTGTCACCTTTATAGTGGCATTATATATCATTGTTCTCATATTCAAAACAGTAAAAAGAATCAGGGAAGGAGTAATATTTGCAAGTCAAGTCTCACGGTTCCTTGATATCGCCGGCAAATTGCTGGTAGGACTGTATCTGTTCCAGTTCATCGCCTCTTATGTCTACAGCATGTACTGCATCAACCACATTCATCTGGCCCAGTATTACGTAGTGTACAAGAATGACGCAAACATAATGTTGATCCTGACCGGACTTGGGCTGATGATAATCTCGCAGATAATACTTATGGGCAAAGACCTGAAAGAGGAACAGGACCTGACAATCTAAAACACCCCGACTATGAGCATAATAGTAAACGTTGACGTAATGATGGCCAAACGCAAGATGTCATCGGGCGAACTGGCCGATAAGATAGGCATAACGCAGGCCAACCTCTCCATACTCAAGACCGGAAAGGCCAAGGCCATACGATTCTCTACGCTCGATGCCATATGCAAGGCATTGGATTGCCAGCCGGGCGACATTCTTGAATTCAGATAATTACAGACCTTTAATTCCAATAACAATGAATAAAAACATCCTTCTCACAACCGCACTTCTCTCCCTGCTTGCAGTATCATGTGCTCCCAAGGCAACCACCATCCAGTCCGATGACACCGAACCCCTGACAACCCAGGGCTCCAAAGTGCTGAAAATGTCGCTCGGGCAGGACACCGTCCGCTTATCGGAACTTGTCAAAAGCATAGCCATCATCCCCCTGCAGACTACCGATGAATCACTTATAAACCAGATCCAGACTGTCAAATATGATGACGGCATGTTCTTTGTCTTTGATTACATGGGCAAAAGCATCCTTAAGTTTGACAGGAACGGTGAATTCAAAGGACGCGTAGGCAACAGAGGACGCGGACGCGGCGAGTACTTTGCTCCCACCCTGATGAGCATAGATCCCAAGAACCGCACCATACTGCTCATCGACAACACAGAATCTCTGCTCAAGTACAGCTATGAAGGAGAATTCCTGTCATCAACAGATTTCAAAATGTCGGCCCACACTTTTGAGGTGACCGATGACTTTTACATTTTCTATACAGGCAAGACTGTCAATTTCAAACCGGGATATGAGGATTACTGGGGTGCGGAACTGATGATAATGGACCGCAACAACACCGACAGCATTCGCCGCTACATCCCCGTTGACAAGGAGCTTTATCCCATAGGCGAAGGCCATACATACATCTCTGAGGGATTGACGCTCAGCCCTTCATCGGACTCATATACACTCCACTACAACTTTACTGACTACATATTCTCCATTGACCGCAAGACCGGAGATGTAAAGGTCAAGTACACCGTTGATTACGGAAAGGACGGATACAATGACGACCTGGCATCCATGGAGGCAATGGAAGCCCTCCGCTATATCCAGGCCAATGAGGACAAGGTTGGCTGGACTCACGGTGTTGTCGAGACTGACGACCTGTTCTTTTTCTGCTTCTATGGCAACAAGTTTGAGCAGATATACTTCAATGACAAGAAATCAGGCAAGGTTCTGAGAGGTCCGTTCCTGCCCGACATCCTGAACCGTTACAGGTTTAACGGAGTCATTGACTCACGTACCATATACGGATATCTTACCGATAAGACCAGCCTCGGTGACAACCTCAGAGAGTTCAAAGGCAAGGTCAACGGACTGGAGCGTCTGGACAGCGTGAACGATGCTGATAACCCCATTCTCGTTATATATCATTTCTGACCCAAAATACTCAAAAAAAAGGATGCCAGGGATTGGGTAATGCCGCCGATTTTCAGTAAGTTTGCATACTATTAAAATTAGCGGACAGACATATTACATTTGACCTGATGAAAACTAGTGACAGCATCGTAATCATTCCCACATATAACGAGAAGGAGAACATAGAGAACATTATCAGAGCCGTCATGGCGCTTGAGGACAATTTCAACATCCTGATAATTGACGATGGTTCGCCCGACGGCACCGCAGCCATAGTCAAAGGGCTGATGGAGACCGATTTCAAGGACCGTCTCTTCATTGTGGAGCGCTCCGGAAAACTGGGTCTGGGAACTGCCTACATAGCCGGTTTCAAGTGGAGCATTGAGCACGGTTACGATTACATCTTTGAGATGGATGCCGATTTCTCTCACGCACCTTCTGACCTGCCCCGCCTGCTCAACGCATGCCGCAACGAGGGTTATGACGTGGCCATCGGCTCACGATATGTAAGCGGTGTGAACGTGGTCAACTGGCCCATGGGACGCGTGCTGATGTCATATTTCGCATCCAAGTACGTTCATTTCGTTACCGGTCTGCCCGTACACGACACCACCGCCGGATTCAAATGCTACCGCCGCGAGGTGCTTGAGACCATTGAACTGGACAAGATTCACTTCAAGGGCTACGCCTTCCAGATTGAGATGAAGTTCACCGCCTACAAGTGCGGCTTCAAGATCAAGGAGGTGCCCGTAATATTCGTGAACCGCGAGCTTGGAACATCAAAGATGAGCGGAGGCATATTCAGCGAGGCCCTGTTCGGCGTAATCCGCCTCAAGATCTCCAGCTGGTTCCGCAAATATCCCCAAAAGAAAACAGCCTGACGCAACATGGGCAGGACACTGATCAAAGACGCTATGGTGGTTAATGAGGGCCAGGTGCAGCGCGCATCGGTCCTGATTGAGAACGACACCATAGCCGGTATCTTTATGTCCGATGCCCCCAAGGCCGATAACATAATCGACGCCGCAGGAAAGTGGCTCCTGCCCGGCGTGATAGACGACCACGTACATTTCCGTGACCCCGGTCTGACACATAAGGCCGATATGTACACCGAGAGTCTTGCAGCCGCCATGGGCGGTGTGACCACGGTGTTCGACATGCCCAACTGCGTACCCCAGACCGTCACTCTGGAGGCCCTGAATGACAAGTTCAGACACGCCTCTGAGACCTGCCTGGTAAACCACAGTTTCTACCTGGGCGCCACCCACACTAACCTGGACCAGATTGAGAAGATTGATCCCGCAAAGGTCTGCGGAGTCAAACTCTTTATGGGCTCCAGCACAGGCGGAATGCTGCTGGACGATGCCGCATCACTCAAGGCTCTGTTCCAGGCCGCCACAGTCCCCGTAGCAGTTCACTGTGAGGAGACATCAATCATCAACGCAAACATGGAGCGCTACACCAGCCAGTACGGCAGTGAGCCTCCCGTAAAATACCACCCCCTTATCCGCAGTGAGGAGGCGTGCTACGCATCGACCTCAAAGGCGCTTGAGGTGGCTGCAGGAACAAACGTTCACCTGCACATAATGCACCTTACAACCGCTCATGAACTGAACCTGTTCAACAACCATCCGTTGCAGAGCAAGCAGTTCACAGCCGAGGCATGCCCCGCACATCTGTGGTTCACCGATGCAGATTACGACCACAAGGGCACACTCATCAAGTGCAATCCCGCCATCAAGACAGCCGCTGACCGTCAGGCTCTGCGTCTGGCCCTGACCGACGGCCGCATTGACGTGATTGGCACCGACCACGCCCCGCACCTGCTCTCCGAAAAACAGGGTGGATGCAAGAGCGCCGCATCAGGCATGCCTGTGCTGCCCTACTCGCTCATTTCAATGCTTGAGTTGGCATCGGCCGGCGTAATGCAGATGACCGATGTGGTAAGACTCATGTGCCACAACCCCGCACAGATATTCAGCATAAAGGAGCGCGGATACATACGCCAGGGCTACAAGGCAGACCTGACGCTGGTGTCACGCAGCGAACAGGGCTACAAGGTATCCAATGCCGACCTGCCTAACAAATGCGGCTGGACACCGTTTGAAGGCGAGCAGTTCCACTGGAAGGTTTGCACCACCTGGGTGAACGGCCGCACCGTCTATAATGAAGGAAAATTCGACACAGAAATAAAAGGTAAACCCGTAGAATTCAACAGACTATGATCAGAGCACTATACCTTATCTACCAGATCTGCATTGCGCTGCCCATCATGATTGTGATAACCATCATCGTAGCGCTCGCCACAATGATAGGTTCAATATTTGACCACCGTTTCTGGGGATACTGGCCAGGCATGATCTGGGGACGCCTTTTCTACCGCGTTTTCTTTATTCCCATCCACGTACACGGACTTGAGAACATCAAGAAGGGCCAGTCATACGTGATTGCCGCCAACCACCAGAGTTACTGGGACGCATTCCTGATGTACGGATTCCTGGGTGTCAAATTCAAATGGATGATGAAAAAGGAACTGGGCAAGATCCCGTTCGTAGGCTGGGCATGCTACATGGCCCGTCACATCCTGATAGACCGCAGTTCAAGGGTAAGTTCAAGGGAGAGCATCCGTAAGGCCGAGTCAGTTCTCAAGGACGGAATGTCCGTAATCATATTCCCCGAGGGAACCCGCACCCCCGACGGCAAGATGGGCCGATTCAAACGCGGCGCATTCCTTATCTCACAGGAGCTGCAGCTCCCCATCCTGCCCGTTACCATCGACGGCAACTATGACGTGATGTCACGCCACGCATGGAACGTAACCTGGCATCCGGTTCACATGACCATCCACGAGCCCATCATGCCCCGTGCCGATGTAGGAACTACAGAACAGGAGCAGACTCAGGCCATGAATGAGACTGCACAGAAAGTAAGTGAAATTATTCAGGAGGCCCTTGACAAGGGTTATTCGTTGCGGGCGTAACCCATACGGCCTATGTAGCCGTGTACGTAAGACTGGCTCAGGAAATCTTCGGGAGCAGCATCCAGAATACGTCTGATCAATGAGGGAACTTCATTTGAAGGGCCTGCGCTCAACATCATGAACACTCCCACTGCGGCCGGTTCGTCGTAGTTATCGGCCATAAAGGAACAGATCATATCCTCACACTCGTCAACAACAAGGCGGAGCGAATCCTGTATGACCTCCATACGGCGTGAATCAAAACCGTGACGGGACATCTGGGCACGCTTCTGTGACAGGTCCTCGTAGAGGTTGTCATAAGCTATCTTCTGCTTGAGGAAACTGTAGAACAGGTCATTCTGACGTGTACCTGATACAGTCATCTCTGTAGGAAGCAGAGAAACCTTGGCCACACCCTTCTCAATGTAAACGGGAATTATGGGACGGTTGTCCTTGCAAAGGAATACAAGACGTGTGGTATCGGCCTTGCCGCTCATCTGGAAACGGCCGTGATTGACCGTGCAGGAATCATACTTTGTGGTACGATAAGGAAGGAATTCAATGAGTGAGAGCTCACGGCCTTCATATCCCAGTGTCTCAACGACACCGTCAATCCTGTAGTGGCTTGTGCATGACGCAAAAGCAAGCATCAAGCCTGCCAAAGTCATCATCATATTCAAGCGTTGTCTGAGCATCTTATATCCTTTTACGGGATGCAAAATTACAACACAAGAAAAAACGAAATCCCGATTTATTATTCTTTAATGAAATGCGGCCCGTATCCGGCTAAAAGTTGTTAAATGTTTTAGAATCTATTTAGATTCTATTTCAATGTGATACGATTCTTAATCAAAAGGGAACAAATTATCACTCCTGATTTTTGGAGATATGATCCAATCTGAAAGCCGAATAGAGTTCAAATACGGCACCTATCGTAAGCGTCACGATCCAGTTGTTCCTGCGGGTTATCTCCAGAAGGAAAGAACGCATCTTTCCGCCCATGCCCATATCGGCCAGAAGACGTTCATGGAGAGGAGCCGAGAACATGAGGGCTGCAGTAATAAGCAGGAATACAGCACCCGTAATCTGCTGGAAACGAAGGCGTTTCACGATAGGATCATCACCGGTGTAACGGTCGGCGAACTGTCCGCTGGCAAACATCAGCGAACCTGCCAGATAGAAATACGGTGAATACTCCCACCCCGTGATGTAAACGGCCGCTCCTACAATGAGCAGCAATCCTCCTGCTGTGGTGAATGCCTCGATAAGTCGGTTTTCCCTGTTTTCCATAAACTATTCCTCAATGAAAAGATCCTCATCCTCACGGTGCATGTTGTACCTTTCACGGGCTATTCGGTCTATGACCAGGCTGTCGTTGTTGAGGTCGTTCAGCATCAGTTCGTTCTGGCGTTTCTGCTCGGCGCTTTCACGCAACTGCTCCTGCAGGGATCGGATTTCACGTTTCTGGACCATGCGTTTTACCAGGCTGTTGTCGCTCGCCACAAGTATGACAAGCAGGAACAGCGCGAGTACAATCCAATATTTGTACTTGCCCAGAAACACTTTGAGTTGAGGCAGGAATCCGTTGTCCATATTACGCTTTCAATGATGCAAAAGTAGTTCAAAAATTCGGAGTTTCCATTTAGGAAATGCACGAAAAAAAGAGTATCTTTGAAATCAGTTATTTCAGCTATGGAAGATTATATAGTATCAGCAAGAAAGTACCGTCCTGTGACGTTTGACAGCGTGGTCGGCCAGAAGGCTCTCACCACTACTCTCAAGAACGCCATCAGTTCCGGCAAGCTGGCCAACACCTATCTGTTCTGCGGACCCAGAGGCGTAGGTAAGACCACTTGTGCCCGTATTTTCGCCAAGACAATCAACTGTGAGCACCGCGGTCCCGACGGCGAGGCATGCGGACAGTGCGAGTCATGCAAGAGTTTCAACGAGGAACTCCGCTCATACAACGTGTTCGAGCTTGACGCCGCCAGCAACAACTCGGTCGATGACATCCGTAACCTGACCGAGCAGGTGCGCATCCCGCCCATGAACGGCAAGTACAAGGTCTATATAATCGATGAGGTCCACATGCTGTCACAGGCCGCCTTCAACGCCTTCCTCAAGACTCTGGAGGAGCCGCCCAAGTACGCCATATTCATACTGGCCACTACCGAGAAGCATAAGATCATCCCCACCATACTGTCACGCTGCCAGATTTACGATTTCAGCCGTATAACCAACCAGGATATCATCGGCCACCTTCAGTCTGTTGCCCAGAAGGAGGGCGTTACAGCCGAGAAAGAGGCTCTTGCAATAATTGCCGAGAAGTCCGACGGCGGAATGCGTGACGCACTCTCCATCTTTGACCAGGTGGTAAGTTTTACAGGCGGACAGGTCACATATCAGAAGACCATCGAGAATCTGAATGTGATTGACTATGACTACTACTTCCGCCTCACGGATATGTTCCTTGAAAAACGTATCCCCGATACGATGGTGCTGCTCAACGACATCCTTGCCAAGGGATTTGACGGCAGCCACCTGATAAGCGGACTCATGCTTCACCTGCGCAACCTGCTGGTAAGCCGTGACGCCTGCACCCTGCCCCTTCTGGAGGTAAGCGACGAGATGCGTGAGCGTTACAAGGCCCAGGCCGCCAAGTGCTCCCAGAAGTTCCTGTATCGTGCCCTGAAGATCTGCAATGACTGTGACCTGAACTACCGCATCAGCAAGAACAAGCGTCTGCTGGTGGAACTCACACTCATACAGGCTGCCCAGGCCGATGAAGACGACGACAGTAGTGGGCGTAAGCCCAAGAGACTACACCCCATTTTCAAAAACATAGCTGCCCGGCAGGCAGCTCCGGCAGCGGCAGAGCCTAAGGCCACCGCCAAGCCGGTTGTAGCGCAGCCAGTTCCCGAGATAACTCCTCAACCGGCGCGCAAGAAAGCCATGCCCACACTTAAGGGAGGCAACATATTCACATCCATCTACGGAAACAAGCCTGCAGGACGTCCCGACCAGCCCCACGGCCGCCAGACAGTACAGGTAATAGACCAGGAGCAGCATCCCGCCAAGCCCCTGTCGGCCGATGCCCTGCAGAACTGCTGGAACGACTTTGCCGCCAGCCTGCCCCGTCAGGACACACCGCTCAAGAACCGTATGATCAACTGCCACCCCTCCATAAAGAGCGACACGCAGTTCGCAGTAATGGCAGGCAACCCCATGATGGCCGAGGAGATACGTCAGGCCGAGGACCGCATCATCAGTTTCGTCAGAGAGCGGTTCAGCAATCCCGCCATCACCATGGAGATTGTTGTGGATCAGTCACGTAACGTGGAGCACCTGCTTACCCGCGAGGAGCGTTACGCAAAAATGAAAGCCTCCAATCCTGCACTCGCAGAACTGGAGACTGTATTCGGACTCGAACTTCGCTAAAACAGTACCATTGGGGACGGTTCCGTTTGGTACTATTTCTTCAAATTCTTCACAAATTCAATGCACTCACGGATTTTGGTTTCAATGAAATTGAAGTCTCCGTTTGCAATTACATCCTTGGGAGTAAGCTGAGAGCCCAGACCAACGCAGGCAACGCCAGCCTTGAACCATGCCTCAAGGCTTGCAGGCTCAGGTGAAACACCACCTGAAGGCATGATCTCTGTCCAGGGGCAGGGACCCTTGATAGCCTTCACGAATGAAGGACCGCCAACCTCGGTACCCGGGAATATCTTGACAATCTCACAGCCAAGCTCCTCGGCGGTATTGATCTCAGTCAGAGTACCGCAGCCGGGAATCCATGCAATCTTACGGCGGTTGCAGATCTTGGCCATATCGGGATTGAGACTGGGTGATACGATGAAGCCTGCACCCAACTGGATATAAAGTGCTGCAGTGGCGGGATCGCTTACCGAGCCCACACCCATAATCATCTCAGGGCACTCTGTGGCGCACCATTTGTTGACCTCGGCAAACACCTCATGCGCATAGTCACCGCGGTTGGTGAACTCAAACACGCGGGCGCCGCCCTTATAGCATGCCTTTACCACATTCTTTACAAGTTCTGCATCCTTGTTGTAGAACAGCGGAACAATACCGGTGCTGACAAAGGTGTTAAGCACCTGCAATCTCTTGAATCTGCTCATAACTCTATGTTTTAACGGGCAACGCGGCCTGATGCATCGCCGCCCATAAGTTTTTCTACTTCACTTACTGTCACACGGTTGTAGTCACCGTAGATGGTATGCTTGAGGCATGATGCAGCAACTGCAAAGTCAAGTGCCTTCTGGTCATCCTCATAAACGCGCAGTCCGTAGATCAGACCGCCCATGAATGAGTCACCGCCGCCTACACGGTCTACTATATGTGTGATATCGTATTCTCTTGATTTGTAAAGGGTCTTGCCGTCGTAAAGAACGCCCTTCCACATGTTGTGGTTGGCGTTGATTGAACCGCGCAGTGTGGTGATAACCTTCTTGCAGCGCGGGAATCGGGCCATGATCTGCTTTGAAACTGACAGATATGCATCGGCATCAACCTTACCGCCGGTTACGTCAACACCCTCGGGCTTGATGCCGAGAGCCATCTGTGCGTCTTCCTCGTTGCCCAGAACGATATCGGTGCAGGCTACCAGGTCAGGCATTACCTCGCTGGCCTTCTTGCCCCACTTCCAGAGGTTCTTGCGGTAATTCAGGTCACATGATACGGTGATGCCCTTCTCATTGCACTTCTTTACTGCCTCAAGGCAAACCTTTGCAGCACCCTCAGAAATGGCGGGAGTGATACCGGTCCAGTGGAACCAGCCTGCGCCCTCAAGCACCTTGTCCCAGTCAATCATACCGGGTTCGATCTTTGCGATCGATGAGCCAGCACGGTCGTAGATGACCTTACTGCCGCGGCTCACGGCACCTGTCTCAAGGAAATAGATGCCCAGACGGTCGCCGCCCAGAACAACGTCGCTAACGTCAACGCCGAATCCGCGCAGTTCACGCAGGCAGGCGGCAGCTATATCATTATCGGGAACTCTTGTAACAAATGATACGGGGAGACCGTAATTGGCAAGTGATACGGCCACATTGGCCTCACCGCCACCGTATGTTGCACTCAACATGTTGCCCTGTCCGAAGCGCTCGTAGCCCGGAGTAGCAAGACGAAGCATAACCTCGCCGAAAGTAACTGTCTTATTCATCTCAAAACATTAAGTTTTCAGACCGCGAAGTTACGTAATTTAATTCACATAGAAGAGAACGCCAACGCGGAAACCTATTCCGGTCTTGTCATAGAGGAGCGTACTTGAGACTGCGTATTGCTCGGTTATACCGCATTTGAAGTTCAGAGCGCCGCGCAGATAGCCCTTCCAACCGCTCACTGCGGTATCCACATGGTCATACCACACGCCCGAGAAACCTATCTGCGGAGTAAGGCGGAAACGCTTAAGACGTCCAAAGATGAAACTGTATCCCGCAGCACCCTCAAACGTTACGGTATTGTTTATGCCGATATGCACGATCGTGCTCTGTTCCAGGTTGACGTTATTGAAATAGGCGCCCCAGGAGTTACCCACACCCCACCCTTCGGCATTGACCTTACTCTCCTCAAATACCAGCGTGGTGTAGAGTTCACGGCGGTCAAAGAAGTAGTGCGGACGTGGGGTCAGACCGGCTGTGACATGTGACTGCAGCGTTGCGGCCACATCAAACACAACGTAATAATTCAGATAACCGTCCATCTCCAGACGGGCATGATATGTTCCGTCCTGTACGTTTTCAATAAGCAGCGGAGTGACGCCCTGATAGATATCGTCTATGAAGACTTTGGCGCCTTTAGGATTGGTCTCAAAGAATACTGATCCCACACCGGAAGGCCTCTTTCCGAACTCCAGCGGAGCACCCTCCTGAAGCGGATACTCGTAGTGCTGGTAGTTGTCATCGATAATGACCGGTTCCTCCCATTGCGCACTGACAGTGCCGCAAATGCACAGGGCAAATGCAGTTAGGGCAAATCGGAAAAAAGAACGGGCGTCCATACTCTATTTTGATGCCGTTTTCCAAAAATGGTTTAATCACAAAAAAGATGGGGAAACCCTCACGGCCTCCCCAACTTTTCGCGAGTTCCACATCACCGGAACTCACTGCGCTTCAGTCCAATGAAGGGCTGACATCAAACAAGTATTTTTTTGTCAAACGATATACTGTTCAACGAGGGAGGCTGACATACGACGGACTCACCGTAAGCATAGCATACGGCATCTCGGAGACATGCTCCGGTCATTCTCTACTGTAACCAATAGTTTCAGACATTTGTCGTACCCGCCCTATCCTCGGGGCTTAAGTAAAACTTGGAATTCTGGGCAGGTCTTCTGACTTATCTCTTGTCTCAGGAACCTTCCCGACCAACCGGTCAGTGGCGTTTTTTGCAGTCATGGGAGCGACTGCTCATCCTGAAACGGTATCCGGAGAAATACAGCAGCGGGACTGTCCGGGAATCTCACCCGTGTTCCCTATTAAATCTGATTCAACAGATACCCAGATTCTGATTGCAAAGATAGTGTTTGATTATAAAAATGCAAAGAATAGCCAACTATTATTTCTTAACTTTGCGGCCGATGAACAAGTACGCCCTATTCTTTGACATAGACGGGACTCTGGTGAGCTTCAAAACCCACAGAATTCCCGAATCAACCGTACGTGCACTGACCCTGGCCAGACAGAACGGATCACAGGTCTACATAGCCACAGGCCGCCCGCCGCTGATAATCAGCAACCTCGGCCAGATAGAGCATCTCATAGACGGTTACATCACCACCAACGGCGCACTCTGTTACATTGGTAATGAGATAGTTTTATATCAGCCCATTTCCAAGACCGACGTAAATACATGCGTACAGGATTCCATAAATAAGAGGTACGGACTTATAGTGGTAGGCAGGGACAAAGTGGCGGTATTGGACCCCACCGGTGATGTGGACAGGATCTTCCGCCTCTATCTGGATGTCAAGGAGTTCAACGAGCCGTCACCATTGGAAGAGGTGCTCAAGCAGGATATCCTCCAGCTGACAGCATTCGTAGGGGCCGATTATGAAACGAACCTGCTTTCCCGCATGCCCGACTGCATATCGGGCCGATGGCACCCCGAATTCACCGACATCACCGCCAACGGAGCCGACAAAGGCAAAGGCATCATGGCAATTGCCGCCCACAAGGGATTTGATCCCACACAAACCATAGCTTTCGGAGACGGAGGAAACGACCTCTCCATGATAATCCAGGCCGGAACCGGAGTAGCCATGGCCAACGCCACCGACACCCTCAAACTCCACGCCGACTACATCACCGACTCAGTAGACGAAGACGGCATCCTCAACGCTCTCCGTCACTTCAACGTCATATAAAAATAAAAGGAAAAAGCGCTTTCCATACGCCGCAAAACAAAAAAAGCCGCTATTGGCGGCTTTTTGTTTTGCGGTGCGTATGGG
>JAFYYH010000004.1 GCA_017557635.1 Bacteroidaceae bacterium
TATCCGTAGTGCCGGTTCCTACCTTCTCAATATAGCCAGCTAATTATACAGGGTAAGCCAAAAGGGGGTTGACAGGTAGCGATGTGTGTTCGGCACTAAGCATTCCAATGGTTATTCCCTTAGGTAATCGTCCTGGGTTCCTGACTTCAAGCCTATTATTAAACAACATAACTTGGACAGATCCATTGCTCAAGTAATCCCGGTGTACACATGAATTAACTATTGTTTCTGTTACAGCCTGCATCGGTAGCTCATGTTCCACATCCACTTGCGCAGATTCTGTTCTTTCACCCACACGGGCGTCAATATGAGACATGACAAAAGAAACGGCTTGATCAACCACCTCAAAGATGCTTCCTGTATAAACCTGTTGGCTGGCCATCGGTTTTTGCATCTTATTTCCATAAAACTGTACACACTTTACAATGGCAGTGACAAACCATTTCTGGGTATCCTTGGCAAAAAGCAATAATGCCGCGTTTGAAACTTTACCGTCATCAGATATTAAATGGAGACTGGTAAGTATTTTATGAACATTCTCTTCACTATAGGCAATAGGGTAGTTGCGTTTCTCCCTCGCCATCCCTGTCCACCAGCGTATCTTATCATTATCAAGATCTTCTAAAGTGGCATCTTCATTCCAAGTGGCATCAAAAGGCTTGTTTTGCAGAAATCCTCTCAACTCCAGATAATGCACCAATGCAGCATAAACAGCATTCTTAAGTTCTTCAATTGTCTTATATTTGTTACGTACTACATCATGCTCGGCCTTCTTAATCAAAGCTTTTTCTTTAGGTTCGCGCTGTGGTACATCCTTAATCAGGATTATCCTGTATTTGTGGTTTACTGTGGCATTGTCATATTCTCTCTCTGTGGGCGAAATGCCCTCATTATCCTCAAAACCATATTCGGCTCCAAATAGGCCCAAATAAACGTCCGAATCCTCTACTTCTGATAAGTAAGCTTGAGCAGCAGACACATCTCTTGCCGGTAACTCCTCAAACAGGAAAGGTTCAAAGAATTTTCCCATAACAGCATCCTGCCTTATGTATGCCGCGATTTCTTTACGCTCTTTAGCAAACTCCTTCTGTACACTACTAATAAATAGTTTTATCATAACGCTTATCAACTTGAGCCATTCTATAGTGAATGACAAAATAACAAATTAAATTCCATATCATGACAAAGACATGAATTCAAAAAAATAATCTGAGAGTGGCTCAAGAGTTTTCAATCATACTAATGTGTTGGAGAAGAAGTGCAAGTGATTGTTCCTCTTCTTTTTTGTACACACCCGCCATCGCCCCAAGACACACCGTTTAAGTCACAAATTGTCCGTCTCGTTTTTGTGGACTGGACAGATGCTTGCAGACCGGTCATCTGGTTTTGTCATCCGCCATCGTCCAACGGTTACACAAGCCGGACACACTTCTTTCCGTCTGAAGGTGTTGCTTAGTATAGATTTGTGTAGTGTTTAGGTTAGCTGGCTTTTTGCGGAATGTCCTGCTATTGATCAACCGGGCATCCGCTGTTTGTCCGTCATTTACCAAAGGGATTAGAAAAACCGCATGACACCAGTCATGCAGCCTTGCGTTCCCTCGGGTTATCGACGCCCTAACTTACGCTTTGACATACATACCGATGCCATGCGGAAGGGAATATGAAAACCCCTTTTTGGGTTGCATATACACCTTACACAGGCATCCGGCTTATGTTTCATCTTCGTAAGTTTAGTTTGTGTCGATAATTTAAGGAACGCAGCGAAACTAAAGCAGAATACTTTATTATGTCTTGTTCATTGGCCTGTTTTCCTCCGAACGGAACAAAGTTATAACATTATTCGGTAAGTACCGTTCATCTGCATCTGTTTCTCATTCTTTTCCATTTTGTGCATCTACTCATTCCGCTGAGTCTTGGCATAGGCTCCATGCCCTTGTTTCTCCAGACTTCCGCTCTGGCACAGCTGCTTAATATATCTGTCTGCGCTACGGTCCGGGATGTTCAATTTCGCAGCCACCTCCATGTAAACAGTCCTCTCAAATTCATCGGGTAGGGCATCATAGAACTTTGTTTTTTGAGTGTTCTGCATCTGAGGCGGTATATCCCCTCCGCAGCACAACTCTATATACACGCTTTGAGTGTGCTCAATCAGCACCTTTACCATTGTCATAGTGGTATCAAAGTCATCATTGCTACATACCAGGTCTGTACCAAAATCACCAGTCTCCATTATTCGCAGAGTTGTAAGAATCATCGCAATCCTGAAACATATCAGTCCCATTCTCCTTACACTAGCTATTATAGGGCCCCCGTACAGTTTGAACAGTCGCTCCTGCAGGGCATTAAAGTATGCGTTGAACTTCACTATCTGGGCCGCGTTCAGACAGAACTTCATCGCATGTGCTTTCATCAGCGTCTCATAGAACTCCGCAAACCTCTGGCCCAATTCCTCAAACACCGTATTCAAACTCTTCCCTGTAGGGTTGGCAAACACGTTTTTCCAAACCAGCCCCGTATTCAGGCGGTAGTAAATGAATCTGCTGAACAATCCGTTTTCTGCATCTTTAATCAGGCTCTTTAACTGTTCCGGAGTGCCACTTAGTACCGTGCTCAACTGAGGGTGTTTCAAATCTACATGTTCGTCATCCTTGCGTCTGTGATAACTTATAGATTCGTGGTGAAAGGCCTTCCTGAATCCGTCGCTGAAGTTACCAAAGTCACTTGCAAAAGAGTAAGCAAGCGTATCACCTTCCGTCTCAAATATCAGTCCCCGTTCATTGCTCTCTCCCAGGATCTGATATACCGATGTAGCACTACTGTTGGCCGGTATAAAGAGCATGTTCTTCACCGGTGGAGTGGGCTTGGGTATGCTGGGAGTCTTGTTGCTCTCATAGTCTTTCCTCTTCATCTCATACTCCTCCTTCTGCAGTCGGTACAGTTCAAACAGCCGTTCATGGATTCCCTCCACCAGCAGCTTGCACAGGTTCAACCGTCCCTTGCCGCTGCTGGCCCTTGCCGTCAGAAAGAAATAAAGGTTTGGATAAACATCCACCTCATTGTAAAGACCGCTTACATTCGGCATGCAGGCTGACAGCGTTACTATCGTTCCCAGTATCAGCACATCTTTTTCCTGACTGTCATTGCCTCTTGCAGCTACCAGTTGCAGGAAATGAGGCAAATCAGTCTCAATTGTATTACTAAAGGTTGGCATCCAGTCTGATATTGCCAAATCGCCATAATTGCCACTGGGTGATGATTTGGCAATATCGCCATTTTTATTGGTTGGCGGTATTGGCAATATTGGCGATTTGGCAATTTGCCGTGTCTTGATATCTACTCCCATATCCTTTGCTTTTTGAAAAAAAGTCTTTACAGTTATCCCGCCTTTCTTACCCTTCAGGCAGCGGTTGAATTGCTTGTCTGTCTCCTTGGCATCATACGTTGGATAGAATCTGCTAATACGGTGGTAATAGTCGCGGCCCGCTTCTCCCAGTCCGTCCGCCAGTGCAAAACCCACGTCCCTCCAACTACCGTAATCGCTGGTAATATCCAGGCATCGGGACTCAATCCTGCTTACCACCTTCTCTATGTCATCATAAAGCTCCTGAGTGGCTATCCTCGGAGCGTCCGCCCCGGACAGCGGCCGGTCTTGTGTACCACTGTCCGATTTGAACCACTTCGCAATGTCAAACTCTTCCTCTGCCATTGTAATTAATCATTATGTTGTGTAGTAGTGGCGGGTTCTACATATAGTTTGGGTTGAGATAAACCTCAGGATCCCAAGGCAGCAGGCATCCGTGCGACAGTGGCCGTGCCTGCATATCCACCTCAATATGGTGTATCTCCCTCAGGTAATTACTCACGGCATTGTAGAAATCTACATGCTTGAATATACTCCTGTTGTTCACCACCCATTTTACGCCGTGCCCCGTTGGGCTTGTAAATATCAGCACAGTTTCAAACTGCTTGAGTTCCATCAGAATATCCTTCACGTGTTGAACAGAAACATGGTCTATATCAAAGCAGACATACCCGCTGGCTTTCTTCAGCCCGCCATCACACTTCTTCTCATATACGCCGCTAAAAGTCGCTGTCTCAAACTGGCTGTGCTTGAAAGCCTTCGCTTTGTCAGTATCGTATATCCTGCGCAGTTGTTCGGTCTGCTCTCTCGCCACACCGTCACGTATATACACGTAAGCCGAATATGGATCCATAACACCGTATGGCTCCGTTATCCAAACACCCTTCTTATATACTGAGAATGTCTGTGGCGTCGGCTTCCAGAACTCCCTTTTCTCAGATTCTTTCATATTTTCCATATTAACCAATATTCTTAAAGGGTTTATTTGCCTTGAACAACGCTATGGCATACTCCACATCAACCACAATCTTCCTTCCCGTTTGGCTCACTGCATCCTTAATCACAGTAGTTTTCAGGGTCTGTGCTGTTGAACGGCAGCACTTGAACAGTTGCATTATTCCAGGAATCCCATATACGTATGTATGCGGTTTCTTCTCAGTATCCGGCTTTACACCGGTCAAATCCTTCATAACCTCCTTGAACTCTCCCACAGAGAGTGTGGCCATAATACGGCCATTTTCAATTTCCATAATCTTGATGGTTTTTGTTGTTCATTATAAGTTTATCTGCAAACAGTCAAAAGGCCTTTAAGTGCTGTCACGGCGCAAATTTGAACAACAAAAACGGATAGTGAATGGTATAGATACTAACTATTCTGTTCATACTATTCGTTAACAATCAAAAACCCCTCTATGAGGGGTTTAAAGACAGCATTAAACTCAGTGGCATGGCTTTACAAAAACATCCGTGTACCATTTCTATACCATCAATATCCCATAAGGATACCATAATCTTCTTACTTAAATACCATTGCCATACCACAAGGGTCCCATTGCTATACCATTGGCATACCGTCAGCATACCATAAATTACCTGTTAAACTTTGTAAATAATACTATTGTACTCCGGATATAGCTTAATCAATAGTGGGTCCAAAGCCCGTTCGTTAAGTGAATAGAAAGTCTTCGACATCCTTTTTAGGTTCCAGCAAGTCTCAAAATCCTTCCATTTCTTACGGCTCGGAATCCCCAATAGTTTGCCAATCACATGTGCAGCTTGTGCCTTAAAAGCATTTGTCACCCCTTCCATCCATTTCCCACCGTCATACAACTCAACAGGAAGTCTTGCTAATAGTTCTTTAGCTTTCTCAGTATCCAGAATTGATGTAGTCTTCTTGCCTTCACTCTTTGATAGGATCGAAATCTGCTTCTTAACAGTAAACTCTTCTCTCTGTTCCAGATTTCGTAGTAATGCCTCGCAGAAGTCCTTGAACGCACAACCATTATCCCAGCGTTCCTTATAGAAAATGAAATCCTTCTTTATCAGATATAGTCTGTAGCACTCTAGACACGCCTTAACAGCGGCAATTTGCGCCTCGGGCTCTTTAATGCAGAAAATAATTCTTTGTAAACAATCCGGCTGATAGCAATTAGTATACAATTCCCAGTCCAGAACCAAAAAACTGTCAATCTCAGAGTTGTTGATCTTCTTAATAATCTTTTGCTGGGCAACAAACACAGGATTTCTCATCTCTAAAATTTCTTTCAATCATTTTAATAAATCTCTCCATTTGTCGATAATTTAGGGATTAGTTCATTTCCTCACCTTCACTTTGTAAAAATATACGCCACAAACATAGGTCCCGATACCAGATGATACCTGGGCCTTATGATAAAACGCATATTTCATGGGAGTAGATTGGAAAGGACTTTGACTGTTTTTGGGGGCCGTCAGTAATATGTAGGCCCCTTAAACAGCCGCAAATATATCAATTCACGACTTGATAGGGTTTATTGCTTTGCAAGAAATTACATTCCTAAAAGTAAATTGTAACATATACGAATATATCTGAACCAATAGTGTGTATAATGATTGCGTAACAAGCGCGTTACAAAAACGTTACACAACCGCAACAAGTCATCTCTTCCTTTCAATGCTTAGAATAAATATGTATTGCAGATACAATAAGTTGATATGAGACCTTGTTATATAAGCGGTATTATACCTTATTATATAGAGGAGACTACTTGAAGTAGTCATACTGCAGCACCAACTTTTGTGCCACCTCCAGCTTATCCGCCCTGATGTACTTCTCTAAAGAGGTCACACTGGTATGGCCCGTAACCTTCATGATGTCATATACTGCAACACCATCCAGATACATCAGTGTAGCACCGGTTCTTCTGGCTGTGTGGGTACAAATCAACTCGTATTTCTTATGATACTCTTTGGTCACCATTCCTCCACGGCTTGACTTAATCTCTACCACATCATCAATCCCGGCCAACTTACCAATATCCTTGATGTGCATATTGATCTTCTGGTCACTAAGATGAGGTAGTCCCTTTGGGTACTTCTCCAGGATTGCACGCACCTTGGCATTGCAGGGAATCTCCACCTGCCTTCCCGTTTTCTGCTGATGAATAGATATATATGTAATAGGTGTATCACCATTATTCACCACCTTAATGTTCTCCGGCTTCAGATTGTTGTAGTCCGAAACCCTCTGTGCAGTCCATACACCTATCATAAATAGATCTCTGGCCAACTCATAACTCTTATTATTCTCTGTCTTTGACAGGTCCACCTTCTCCATTTTTTCAACCTCCTCACGGGTCAAGTAGATAGCATCAACATCCAGAGCCTGCGCCTTAAATTCGACACTCTTGTATGCAGGATTCACCGGATACCCACGGCTATCCGCAGCCCTAAGAACGCCTTTTAGTTTACGGATAAAACCACCAATAGTATTGTCGGAGTAATGAATCTCTTCCTTCTTCACCTTCGGGGCAACCTTATTCCCATCCTTATCGACAGTCTCCTTATTCTCCGGATTGATATCCTTATGAATAAGCCAGGTCATATAACGGTTGTAGCAGTCCATATCAACATCCTTAAAGTCGTATGTAATGCCCGTTTCCTCCATGAACTCCTTGAAATGGCCCAATGAGTTTGCCACACTGAACCTTGACCCCCGTACAAAAGTACGTCCGTGCGCAAGCGTAGTCCTGTTGCCCTCCTTTACATCCTTAATATACTCATCAATGAATTTGGACAGCGTCATCTGCTTCTTCCGCATCTCCGCCTCCTCCTTCTCCTGTTTATTTTTCTCCCTTTCTGCTTTCAGTTGATTTGCCTCTTCAATTGCATCAGCATGGGTAACATCATGAATAATATCCCTCAGCGTCTTGGAATCAAGATCGTAACCGGCATTATCAATCTTCTCCCTGATTGCATCTAATTTCTTAATCTCCTTGGCAAAAATAGGATTGTCCTTCTTGAACTGAGTCTGTGAGTTCTCATTCTTGTAGGCATTGTAACGGTTCCAGTCCGCTTCATTAATCTTCAGGTCCTGAATAAACTGTCGCTGGTTAACCACCTCACGTGGAACGCCATCAATCAAACGCTTCATCCTAACCCGAACCTTAATGGTTCCATTCTTCTCAAAGCTGAATTTTGTCGGCATAACAAGGTCTCAATAAATAAAAAATGTGGTTACAGTTACTGATACACAAAGATAATAATAATCTAATCAATGTACCACTTCTGTACCACTTTTTTCAATCGGCAATAACCTTCAGTGTTTTCCAATAATCAATACCGACCTAGTAATCAATCACATGTCCCAACCAGCCACTCATCTAAAACCAAAAATTGTGATCCTTAGCAGATTTGAACTGCTGACCTCTTGCCTGTCAAGCAAGCGCTCTAAACCAACTGAGCTAAAGGATCAGATCCCTTGAAATATGACGTCAATCCCAATATTCGATCTCGCGCACAAGAACCTCGACGGGGAGACGCAGGTCGTTATAGGTGCGGCAGTCTTTCCAGTTGCCGTGGTCGTCGAAATAGCCGTATTCAATGAAGGTTATCTCTTCCTGAGTCTGGCCGTCATCGTCCCAGCGGGTCACGACATGCTTCTCAATTACGTTATGCTTGTCATCCAACTTGTTGGTCTCAATCGTGGTGAGTTGTTTCTGCGGCTGCTTGGTAGTTATCTTGACCGGATAGCCATGACGGTCCGTACGGACGATACTGATTGTTGTCACCTTGCCGTCCTCAGTAACCACTGATTTGTTCCTGCGCAGGAACGAACTCTTCTTAATCGTCATGCGGATGATGCGGCCGTTCATCTCCTTATTATAAACAAGGGTGTTCTTATCCTGTGAGATCAGATTGATGCGAGCCACCACCCTGTCTCCGGCCTTCTGGACGCTGCGTATGCATACACCGTCCTCGAACAGGCTCTCGGCCTCACCCCGAACACGCTCCGCGCTGTCCAGGTCAGCCGAGCATATCTCGTTGCCGTAGATATCGTAGACCATAGTATTCACATACATTACATCCGTGCCGATGAAGTTGGCGTACCAAACCTCGGGCATCAGATGATAGACTGTTACTTTCTGGACACGGCCGTTCATTCCGCCAAACGGTTTCTCCTTATACCTGCTACCGCATGAGATCATCAGCACGAAACAGATCACTGCCAGAAATGCAGTCAGTCGTCTTTGGTTCAGTCTCATATTATGTTCTGTTTCTTCATTTCACCTACCGTAAGTTCCAACTCATCATACCACTCCTGTCCGAATCGGCGGATAAGCGGCTCCTTAAGGCATTTATAAACGGGAATATGCTCCCTGTGTCCTTTGATGGCAGCAGCCTGGCATACATCCCAGCGGTCATAGTTCAGTCCCCAGTACGGTCCGATTTTCTTGACGCGGATGGGATACAGGTGGCACGATACGGGCTTCATGAAACTCACCTTTCCCTCCCTGTATGCCTTCTCGATGGCGCAGTAGCAGCAACCGTTCTCATCATAACAGGTAAAGACGCAGTCCTTGCCGTTGACAATCTGGGTTACCAGTTCTCCCTCCGGATCGGGGTATGCGATACCCTTCTCCTCGATGGCCTTGAGTGCATCGGCCGATAACATGTCGCTGATTACCGGCAGGAGTTCCTCAATCTGAGCTATCTCTTCAGGGGTTACGGGAGCTCCCGCATCACCTTCAACGCAGCATGCCCCGTGACACTTTTTCAAGTCACAGCAGAACTCCTTGGTGATGACATCAAGTGAAACTATCGTATCCTGAATCTGAACCATCGCGCGAAAGTAGTGAAATTATTGCTACCTTTAGCCCTCAAACAACCAAAATATGACTTCTACCATACTGATTGTTCTTGCCGTAATTCTGGCGGTTATAGGCATTATAGGCAGCATCGTTCCGGGATTGCCCGGTCCCCCGCTCAGTTGGGTGGGTCTGCTCCTGGCATTCTTCAGTCACAAGTTGGGCGGGGCCGATATGACCCTCACAACAGTTCTCATCTGGCTGGGCGTGACCGTCATCGTCTCAATCCTTGATTACACCGTACCTGCCAGGTTCACAAAACTGGCGGGAGGCTCCAAAGCCGGAAGCCAGGGCGCGCTGATAGGCATGGTGATTGGTATTTTCCTTACACCCATAGGCATGATACCATGCAGTCTTGCAGGAGCTTTCCTTGCCGAGATGTTCCAGGAGAACAAATCAGCAGGTGAGGCATTCAAGGCCGCACTGGGTACTTTTGCAGGTTTTCTGGTGGGAACAGGCATGAAACTTATAGTTTCAGCGATAATGGCGTACATCATCATTATCTGAAAAAAATATTTAACTTTGCGTGCCTTGTGAGGTATTACTTAAAGAACATTACTTCTTAATTACACAATAATATGAAAAAGAACATTCTTCTCGTAGCGGCTGTTATGATGTCGCTCACAAGTTTTGCCCAGTTCCCGGGCGGTGGTTTTGGTGGTGGTATGCCTCAGGGCGGATTCGGCGGCGGAATGCCTATGGGCGGTTTCGGCGGATTCGGTGGTCCTCAGGGCGGTGCTCAGGTTGAGTGCTCAGAGAAATTCACAGACATCAACTACGCCGGTGACGACGGTCAGGTTTATCACATGCTCGACATCTATCTTCCCAAGGAAGTTAAGGATAAATACCCTGTAGTTGTACACATCTACGGTAGCGCATGGGGCAGCAACAGTTCAAAGGGTATGGCCGATATCAACACCATCGGTCAGGCTCTCCTCAATGCCGGTTATGCAGTGGTTTGCCCGAACCACCGTTCAATCGCTGACGGCAAGTGGCCCGCTCAGGTTAACGATATCAAGGCCGTTATCCGCTTCATCCGCGCTAACGCCGACAAGTACAAATTCGATACCTCATTCATCGCAACTTCAGGTTTCTCATCAGGCGGTCACCTGAGTGCCGTTACCGCTCTTTCTAACAATGTAAAGATCGGTAAGTACGGCACAGCCGAGTATGACATTGAGGGTAATGTAGGCCCCTACACCAAGGAGTCCAGCTATGTAAACGCATTCTGCGACTGGTCAGGTCCCACAGAGCTCCTGCAGATGGAGTGCGGTAACGCAATGGTATTCGGCGGCAAGGGCAACACTCCCGAGGAGCAGCTCATCGGCGCACCCAAGGAGGGCAACGAGGATAAGTTCATGCTTCTGAGCGCAACCGGTTTCCTGGATAAGGATGACGTTGCAGGTTATATGTTCCATGGCGATGCTGACTTTGTAGTTGCATCATGCGTAAGCCAGTATCTGTATGACAAGATGCAGGAGGCAGGCGTAGAGAGCTACATCGTTCGCGTACCCGAGGGCAGCCACGGCGGCGCAGCCATGTACACCGAGGAGAACCTCAAGAAGATGACAGACTTCCTGGATGCTCAGCGCGCCAAGGCAGCAAAGAAAAAGTAATCACTGATATATAAAAAGAGACGCGGGGAACATCCCTGCGTCTTTTTTTGTCCCTTTTCAATAAAAAACTATGATTCATAGTTAATTTTTTGCCTTTTTTGATTCAACTATAAAAAATAGTCGTATATTTGCCCCGTCAATCGATTAAAAACTATGAAGAGACTTAGTAAAAAAGAGGAGGAGATCATGGAACTGTTCTGGCAGAACGGACCCATGACCGTAAGTGAGCTCAGGGAGCTTCTGCCGGAGCCCAAGCCTCACCAGAACACTATCTCCACCCAGGTGCGCCTGTTGGAGTCCAACGGATTCCTGAGTCACACCAAGGAGGGCATGGGTTACCGCTATCACGCAGCCGTAAGCCGTGATGAGTACAGCAACACGTCTATCGGACGTATAGTGTCGCACTGTTTTGAGAACTCGTACATCGATGCGGTATCTGCCCTGGTCAAGGATGACAAGATATCGGTCGACGAGCTCAAGGAACTCATTAACCGCATTGAGAAAGAAAACTAATAATCAAATAATCCTTTTACTATAATGGAGGCATTGTTATTATATCAGATAAAGGTGGCTGTTCTCGTAGCAGTACTGTTCGGTGCTTACCGTCTGCTGCTGGGACGTGAAACGTTCCACCGCTTTAACCGCTTGATACTGATAACCATTGCTCTTCTCTCCTTTGTTTTGCCCCTTTTTCACATTACAAGACAGGCTCCCCAGCCGCAGCCGTTCTTTCCGCCCGCAACCGCCCAGACGCAGATGGAGGACTATGAGATCCTGGCCGCCGAAAGGTCAACTCACATCGATCCGGTTACCATCCTTCTGGTGTTGTACGGCGCAGGCGTGCTGTTTGTACTTGTAAAGAAAGGAATTTCAGTCTGGGCTATGTCAAACATCATCCGCAAAGGACGGTATGCTGACCGTTCCGAGGGTGTTGACGTGATAGAGTCCGACCAGATCCCAGGTCCTCTCAACTGGATGCGGTTCATTGTTATGCCGCATGAGTGGCTGGAAAGTGAGAACGCATCGGTGTGGAAGCATGAGAATCTTCATGCCCACCGATGGCACTCGCTGGACCTGCTGATGGCCGATGTCATGACTGCGTTCCAGTGGTTCAACCCCGTGATGATCCTGCTGCGCAAGGAGTTCGAACTCATCCATGAGTTTGAGGCCGACCAGGCTGTGATTGAAAGCGGAGCCAATGCAAAGGAGTATAAACTCATGCTGGTAAGCGCCGTAGCCGCCAACCGCGGATGGGCAATGACCAGTTGGCTCAAACAATCCAACCTGAAAAAAAGAATAGATATGATGGACAAAAAACAATCAAACGGATGGTGCAGGCTCAGAGCCCTGTTCATCCCTGCAATCGCGTACCTCTTCCTGTTTGCAACCGCCAATATCAATGAAGCATCGGCCCAGAACTTTGAATTCCGCTGGCCGATATTCGAGAACGGTCAGGTCTGGTACTTCGAGGACGGAACCGCAAAGGTCCGTACTTTTGACGGCGTCCAGGCCAACATGAAGGCCGATGAGGTGGCCGATTACCTGAAGAACTACACAAGGTTCAAGACCACCCGCATGACTCTTATGTTTGATTATAAGATTGAGGGTCTGGCCGATGTGCAGCCCTATGTCGAGCAGCTTTACGCATTGGGCATAAGGACAAACATTGCCACAAACGAGGATATGCTGTCCCGTATGGAACAGCCCGAATTCCGCTTGGCAAGAGTCTATGATGAGGGTGACGGCAAGTACCGTTTTGAGGTTATCTGCAACTCCCACGATCATCGTATGAGCCATTATTACTCAAGGGGACAGTTCGAGTTGAAATATGAAGACCCCTCCATCACCGGAGATCTGGACCTGATGAAGAAATGGATCAGCATGTTTGACGGTGTGGCAATTGCCATATATCCCAAGACCATGCCGTACAGTGACCTGCAGGAACTGGCCCAGGCTTCATGGGACAGCGGCAAGGATCAGGTATCGGCCGTAATAAGTTTCGGTGAGTTCTCTTCCGCCATATTCACGGCCATTGCCAAAGGAACTGACCTTGGAGCAAAGTATCCGGGCAAGAATGCCTATGAAGTCATTCAAAGTTACAACCGCAGCCGTTCATCGGACTATTTTGACAAAGGCGTACACATCAAGTACCCCCAGTCATTCTACAACAACAATCCCAGTTTCAACAACGTTACAGATATTGTTAAGACCGATGATGAGCTTATAATCATTTTCCACTGCAACCAAGGCTGTGACCTCTGGGTCAAGGAGGACAACGATTGGAGCATGGAGATAAACGGAGAGATCTATCCCGCTTCAAAATATGAGAGTCTTGACGGTTATGAGCACGTGATGTTCTGGAGTCCGGTTAACGGTTATTACATCTCTGCCGTTCATTTTGACGTGACCATACCCGATGACGTCAAGACCGTCAACCTTATCAACTCAAATGACGGTGACGAGGTAATAAGCGGTCTGCAGGTATCGGAGGAGCCTGTTGACTACAGCAACATAAGAATTGTCCGGATAAATGAGATGGTTCCGCTCAGGACCACTCACAGAAAGGATGATAATGTCAGAGACTATGTTACCATACAGAGAATAGATTTCTCCGATGAGCAGACAAAAGTTTATGCCTCAATGGATATCAGGCAGGCACCCACATTCCCCGGTTATCTGGGAAGTGACATAACAATCATGCTCGCTGACAGCCTGGAGGTAAAGGCAACCAAAGTCATCGGAGTGCCTACCGATGAGGATTTTGACCGTCACGGAGACTATCTGAACACCCATTTCACGATGATATTCCCGCCAATCAGTCAGGAGGAATGGAACAGGGGCGAGAATTCGATAAAGCTCAATGTCTGCCACGAACCTGTAACCGTCAACTTCAGAAAAAGGGTCGAACCCAATATTTCAATAGAATATGTCGACGAGATAACCGGCGGAAAGTACACCGGAGAAACTCAGAAATTTGAATTTGTCAAGACTGCCGAAGGTGACATGTATGAACTGAAAGGTGAGTACAACATCAAAAAATGTGAGATTGACAGCAAAGGCAGGATGACATTGACCGGAAGCGAATCTGACGACCTCCCCGACGGAAAGTATACGCTTTCCTGGAACAAGCCCGAAGCGGGGGACACCATCCCCAAAGTGGAAATCAAGGGCAAGAAATTCAAGATGCAGTTCCAGGTCCGCAGGATAGGATTACCGGACCAACTGATCCAATACAGTCTCGTCAATCTGACTGACGAAGGAGCAATAACATTACAGTTATCTCCTGTAAACGAATAAAAAAACGCGGGGTCTACCCCGCGTTTTTTATTGATATCCGGCAGATTACTGCAATAACGCGTCAGCCAGAGATTCAAGTGCAGGTATGTCTGCCTGCTTCATACGACTCTTGATGGTTACCATGGGCTCGACAATCTCGATGTTACTCATCGACGAGAGCATCTCCTTCATTACGCGGCCGGCAGAAGGAGCCCACGAGCCGTTTTCTACGATAGCCACCTTACGGTTGCAGAATCCCTTTATCTGCAGACGGTGCAGGAACTCATACATAGGAGTGAATACGCCTGCATCGTATGAAGAGGCGGCTACCACCAGTTTTGAGTGACGGAAAGCATCCTCGACATTCTCGGCAAAGTCCGAACGGCACAGGTCACTTACTACGACACGCTCAGCACCTTTGGCGCGAAGTATATCAGCAAGTTTCTCGGCAGCAGCAAGAGTTCCGCCGTGAATTGATGCGCAGGCAATGAATATGCCCTCAGTCTCAACATCGTAGTTGCACCAGATATTATAAAGGTTGATGTATTCTGAAAGATTGTCCTCAAGGATAGGACCGTGAAGCGGACGGATGGTTCTGATGGCCAGTTGTGCCGTCTTGCCCAGAAGGGTACGTACAGGACTGCCGTACTTGCCAACGATATTGAAGTAGTAGCGGCGGGCCTCGCAACTCCAGTCGTCATCGTCGCGACCGTAGAATCCGCACTTGCTCAGGGCGCCGAACTTTCCGAATGCGTCGGCACTGTACAGGGCGCCGTCGGTCTCATCGAACGAAACCATTACCTCGGGCCAGTGTACCATGGGAGCGCCTATGAAACGCAGTTTGTGTTCACCCAGTTCAAGCTCCGAACCCTCCTTGACCGGAAGAGTGCGGCCCTCGATCTTAATACCCTCAAAGAACTGCTCCAGCATCTGGATTGCCTTTGCGCTGGCTACAAGGGTAAGTGCGGGGAAATGGGCAAGAGCCCATGCAATCAGAGCCGAATGGTCAGGCTCCATATGATGAACGACAAGATAATCGGGCTGACGTCCGGCAAGAGCCTCCTTGAGGTTTGCCTTCCACTCATCGGCCTTGCGGGCATCGGCTGTATCAAGTACAGCAACCTTCTGATCCAGGATTATGTACGAGTTGTACGCCATTCCCTCGGGAACGATATACTGACTCTCGAACAGATCCAGATCCAGATCATCCACTCCAATGTATTTTACCTTATCGCTCAGATTCTTTACCATAGTCATTATTTTTTTGTGAGACACAAAAATAGTCAATTCACTTGGAATTCTTATTTCCGTTACTATATTTGCAAAAACAACAACATTAAAAGCCTACAACTATGACTAAGTACGTATGCGATATGTGCGGATGGGAGTATGATCCCGAAGTAGGATGCCCCGAGGCAGGAATAGCCCCCGGAACACCCTGGGAGGAGGTACCCGATAATTTTGAGTGCCCTATTTGCGGCGTAACTAAAGATCAGTTCTCAGCTGAGTGAATTCTTACTGGTTCCGGAAACCAGTTTAATAAGAATCGTACCCAAAATGCCGGCAGCAAGAGAGCCCATCAGAATGGCTATCTTGCCGGCATTTCTCATTTCCTCTACTGCAGGTGCATCCTGGAAGGAAAGAGTGTCGACAAAGATGGACATTGTAAAACCGATACCTCCAAGGCAGGCAACGGCAAAGAACATAGCCCATCCGGCTTTCTCGGGCATCTCACAGAGCTTTGACTTGATTGCGGCATAACTGAACAGGGTGATGCCCAGCGGCTTGCCCAGCACAAGACCCAGGAAAATACCCAACCCTACTCCACCGGCTACTCCGGTTGTATTGAAGATATTGAAATAGGCCAGATCCGGAATCTCCACACCGGCGTTGGCCAGTGCGAATATGGGCATGATCAGGAAGTTCACCCAGGGAGAAAGGGCATGCTCCACGCGGTAACTCATATTGAGTGATCCGTATGCGGTCTTGTGTATCTTACGCAGGAAATGACGCTGCGGACCGTTGGGGAACATGGTCTCATCATCGATCTGGTCAAAAGAGAGCAGTTTCTGTGAGAAGAACTTGATCTTATGAAGTACGTATGAGCGCTCGTAACGGGCCTCGGACGGAATGATGAATGCCATGACGACACCTGACATGGTCGCATGGATACCGGAGTAGTAGAAAAGTATCCAAACCACAACAGCCAGTGCAAGATAAACCGCGATGTGCTTGTGTCCCAGGTACTTGATCAGCCATGCAATGAAAATCACCACAACAGATATACCCAAAAGCATCAGGTTTACATGTCCGCCGTAGAAGATAGCCACAACCAGGATGGCAATCAGGTCATCGGCAATGGCAAGGGCGGTAAGAAACACCTTGAGTGAAACCGGCACCCTGTCACCCAGGACAGAGAGGATACATACTGCGAAAGCGATATCGGTTGCGGTAGGAATACCCCAGCCGGATGCGCCGATGGTTCCGCGGTTTACAAGAGTATAAAGAAGAGCCGGCATGATAACACCGCCGAATGCGGCAACAACAGGAAGAAGAGCCTTCTTGACCGATGACAGCTCACCGTGAGCAACCTCACGCTTGATCTCAAGACCCACGGTGAAGAAGAACACCACCATCAGGATATCGTTGATAAGCTTCTCAATGGTCATTCCGTGGGGGAACAGCCAGTCAACGCTGCCCTCGGGACTCTGCATGTGAATCTGGATGCTTGTCTCAAGGAAAGCATGGTAATAGTGACGGGTTGCGGGCAGGTTTGCCAGCAGCATTGCTATGATTACGCACAGCAACAGCAGCACACCCTGAAACCAGGGCTGGTGTGAAAGACGGTCTTTCTTACGGTTGAACTCAAGGACGCTGCGGTTCCAGGTATAAATGGGAATCAGTTTCATTCAGACACAAAAATAAAAAAGGACAACCGACGGTCATAGTCCAAGACCGTCGGCTATTTAAAAAATAGTTTAGCAGTTACTTAACGAGAACCTTACCGTTCATCTCAGCCGGTATGGGAAGACCCATTACGGTGAGGATTGAAGGAGCGACATCGGCCAGGATTCCTGACTCGACCTTAGCGTCCTTGCGCGGGGTAACGTAGATTACCGGAACAGGATTAAGTGAGTGAGCGGTGTTAGGTGTGCCGTCGGGGTTCAGGGCGTTATCGGCATTACCGTGGTCGGCAATGATGATGGCCTCATAGTTATGGGCCTTGGCTGCCTCGATAACATCATGAACGCAGGCGTCAACAGCAACGACAGCCTTCTCGATTGCCTCGTAAACACCGGTATGACCAACCATATCACCGTTTGCAAAGTTTACGACGATAAAGTCATACTTATCGGTGCCGATAGCCTCGACCAGCTTGTCACGAACGATGTAAGCGCTCATCTCAGGCTGCAGGTCATAAGTGGCAACCTTGGGTGAAGGAACCAGGATGCGGTCCTCGCCCTCAAACGGAAGCTCACGGCCGCCGTTCAGGAAGAATGTAACGTGAGCGTACTTCTCGGTCTCGGCAATGTGCAGCTGCTTGAGACCCTGAGCTGACAGATACTCGCCCAGTGTGTTGTTCACGTTCTCCTTGTCAAACAGAATGTGTACGCCGGTGAAAGAAGCATCGTACGGAGTGAGGCAGTAGTACTGCAGACCGGGAATGGTGTGCATACCCTCAGCATCCATATCCTTCTGAGTCAGAACGATGGTGAGCTCCTTGGCGCGGTCGTTACGGAAGTTGAAGAAGATGATGGCATCACCCTCCTCGATGCGGCTGTCATAAGCCTCGTTTACGATAGGCTTCATGAACTCGTCGGTAACGCCCTCGGCGTATGACTCCTCAACAGCCTTAACCATATCTGAAACCTTGCGGCCCTCACCGCCTACCAGCTGGTCATAAGCGATCTTTACACGCTCCCAGCGCTTGTCACGGTCCATTGCATAATAACGGCCGATGATGGTGGCAACCTTGTCACCGCGCTTTACAAGCTGGTCGATGAAACCCTTACCGCTCTTGGGGTCGGTGTCACGACCGTCCATGAAGCAGTGTACGTATGTCTTGTCGATACCGTACTCGCGGGCGATGTCGGTCAGGCAGAACAGATGCTCCAGTGAACTGTGAACACCGCCGTCTGAAACCAGACCCATCAGGTGCAGTTTCTTGCCGTTCTCCTTGGCGTAGGTGTAAGCCGATACAACCTCCTTGTTCTGACGGATGCTGCCGTCAGCGATGGCGCGGTTTACCTTAACCAGATCCTGATATACAACACGTCCGGCACCGATATTGAGGTGACCTACCTCTGAGTTACCCATCTGACCGTCGGGCAGACCGACGTTTTCACCTGATGCAAGTAACTGTGCATTAGGATAATTGGCATTCAGGTAATCCATGTAAGGAGTGGGAGTGTTGTAGATAACATCGGCCTTGGAGCGGTTACCGATGCCCCAGCCGTCAAGAATCATAAGGAGTGCTTTCTGTTTCATATAGTAGTGTGTTTTTAACCTTGCTTTTTTAAACGGGTGCAAAGGTACATAAAATTAACACTTTAAGCGCATTAAAAATGTATAAATAAAGGGTGGCCGCATTATGCAGCCACCCTTCATCATACCGGTTTGTTATCCTTATTTCTTCTTGTTTTCCTTAATTGCGTTGATGAACTGACCGAAGGTAGCCTGGAACTTTTCCTGAACAGTCTGTACCAGATTGGAATAATCAATCTTGCTGAAATACTCCTCAAACTCTACCTCAACCTCATTGCCATCGGCGTCATGTGCAATCAGAACAGGGTATGCACCTGTCTTTTCAAACAGCTCGGCAATAGCCTTCAGAGGATTGCCCTCTTCTTCCTCCTCATAAGCGCTACCCTTTGTACCGGTCTCTTTCTCCTTGAAAACGAACTTAAGCTTTGCCTGAGGCTGCTTGAAGCCCTCAAAGTAGATACCGGCATTGATCACACCGTTCAGCTGCTCTATGGTCTCCTTAGCCTTCTCCTCTGTGAGCTCTACACCGGGAACCATCAGGGTACGGAGTGTTGTAGCAAGATCCTGGTTCTTGAAAGGATTGTCAATAGCGCACTTTACCTCAACCTTACCGCCTCCCATTGAAGCATTCAGGCTGATTGACTTGAGCATCTCGGGATTCTGAGCCCAAATCAGTATTGCAGTGTCATTCTCAATATTAAGACCCTCAAATACGGCATCCAACTTACCGTTTATTGAAAGGAGTTCATTGTCAGCGTATTTGGCAGTCATATTGGCTTCAGCACCCTTATTCATGTCGAACTTGATGCCACCGGCCAGTTCATAGCTTACCACCTTGATGCTGCCGGATACTGAGAACTTGGTTCCGTCAAATTCCACAATATCATCACCGTCCTTTACATCTTCATAATAAAGACTCATGTCCGATGTGTACTCACCGTTGATGGCTGCAAGCAGTTTACCGTCCAGAGAAAGTGATACTTCGGCTGATTCAGGCAGATAAACGGTCTTGTTGGTCTTCTCGCTCTTATAGGTGATGATGCTCTCACCGGCTTTTACCTTAGCCTTTAATGTCAGTTCGTGGTTGTCAACAAATACATTGAGCTGGAAGAAATCCACATCATGTCTGATATTATCCAGTACATACAATGTCTGATAGGTAGTATCTACATAGAAACCTGCAGCACCACCCTCACTCTGCTGACGAATTGTATCAATGCGGACGGTATCCTTTACAAACAGGTCTGCCGACAGATAAAGGGGAGACAGGTCAATGGCAATGGTATCCCGAGTGTACAGAACCGCTGCCTGTGAAATCTTCTGCTGTAAAACGGAATCCTCCAGAACTGCGGGGCTGGTAATAATCTGTATCAGATCCTTTGTATTGATCTCTCTGCCCATCATCTCCTGGACAAAACCAAGAGCGTTGGAGAACTCTGTAAACTGTATAGCCTCGGCAACACCGTCAAGTGCACTTGTGATAGCCTGCTGCTGCTCGGGAACGGTCAGATATCTGCCGCCGTCATTATCATCGTTGTTGATCTTGTCATCGTCATTACATGAGATGAATGTGAATGCACCGAGTGTCAGTGCAAATACACTAAAGAAAAGTCTTTTCATAATAATCAGTTTTTGGTTGTAATCTGAGGCCAAAGGTAACCATTATTACAATCGGTTATCCTTAAAATGTAAAAAAATGTTTAAAACATACATCTTACACGCTCGATTCCGGCGCTCAGAGTATCTATTTCGGCCTTTGTATTATAGAAGGAGAACGATGCACGAACCGTGCCGGGGATACCCATGCGGTCCATCAGCGGCTCGGCGCAATGATGACCGGTACGTACTGCTATACCCAGACGGTCAAGCAGGGTTCCCATGTCTGAAGGATGAATGTTTCCTACCAGGAATGATATGACGGCACTGCGGTGGTCTGAGTTACCTATGATGCGCATGCCGGGAATCTCTGAGAGTTTGCCTATAGCGTAATCGCAGAGTTCCGATTCATACTGTGCGATTGTATCCAGACCTATCTCCTGAACGTAATCAAGAGCAGTTGCGAGCGCTATGGAGCCCACATAATCGGGAGTGCCGGCCTCAAACTTGTACGGCAGTTCGTTATAGGTAGTCTTTTCAAAGGTGACGCGCTTTATCATCTCGCCTCCGCCCTGATAGGGAGGCATCTTTTCAAGCAGTTCCTTACGTCCGTAGAGTACTCCTATTCCGGTAGGACCGTATATCTTGTGTCCGCTGAATGCGTAGAAATCGGCCCCGAGTTCCTTAACGTCCACTTTGATGTGAGGTACAGACTGGGCACCGTCCACTGCAACGGGAATTCCGTGCGAATGGGCCAGACTTATGATGTCCGATATGGGATTCACGGTACCTAAGACATTGGAAACATGTGTGATGCTTACCAATTTTGTCTTAGGGTTAAGGAGTGAACTGAAAGCATCCATATCCAGCTCTCCACGGTCGGTTACAGGTATGATCCTGAGTTTGAATCCGTACTTTCCGGCCTGGATCTGCCAGGGAACTATGTTGCTGTGATGCTCCATTCCGGAGATTATAACCTCATCACCCTCCTTGAGGAATGCCTGGGCGAATGAACTTGCAAGCAGGTTCATGCTCTCGGTAGTGCCACGGGTAAAGATTATCTCTTCTGTGCTGCCCGCTCCTATGAACTGACGTACCTTGTCGCGGGCCGCCTCCATCATATCGGTAGCCTGCTGTGAGAGGAAATGGATGCCGCGGTGTACGTTGGCATTCACGTTGCAGTATGCCTCGCTTATGGCATCGATGACGCACTGAGGCTTCTGGGTAGTGGCGGCATTATCCAGATAGACAAGCGGTTTACCGTAAACCTCACGTCCCAGAATGGGGAAATCCCTGCGAATTCTCTCTACGTCAATCATACTCTTTTATCTGCATGCACGGCAGCCCTCACACTGGGTGAGTTCACCGCGGAAACGTTTCTCTACAAGTCTGTTAAGGCGGTCACGGAGCGGTTCAAGCGATAAGCGTCCAATAACCTCGCCTACGAATGCCTGCATCAGCATCATACGGGCCTCGGCCTCGGGAATACCGCGCTGGCGCATATAGAACATGGCCTTATCGTCCAACTGACCCACTGTAGCGCCGTGTGAGCACTTTACGTCATCGGCATAAATCTCCA
Source organism: Bacteroidaceae bacterium (assembly GCA_017557635.1). Taxonomy (GTDB): domain Bacteria; phylum Bacteroidota; class Bacteroidia; order Bacteroidales; family Bacteroidaceae; genus Colenecus. Next base: position 21,760 of record JAFYYH010000004.1, read on the forward strand.
GCTGGGGCTGTGTGAACATGCGTGCCTGGCGGGTAAGACAGATATTCCGGTTAGTCTGCTGTGACTCAGTGTGTTGAGCTCCGTGACGAACCAGAACCTTTCCTGCGAATGCCCCGCTCGCGCTGTCATCCAAAACGTATTTGAACAACTCGTTGCTGGTGCAATCCGATACACGATGGTCCACAAACGTCATATTATCAACGTGTTGCTCCTTGTCAATGGTGGCAATACCGTTCAGTGAGAGGTTAGAACCGCGTCCTGCAAAAGTTGAGAAAACAGTGTTGCGTGTCTGTCCGTTATGCAGTGTCACGTAGTCAATCTCAACGTTACTGTCGGCCTCCTGACTGACGTAAAGCTCTGATGTACGCTTATTTGCGTAATGAGTCTCCTCCAGGTCATACAGCTCAAAGCTGGAGTTCTCTCCTGCGAACACCTCAATCACCTGAGTAGTCAGATACTGATTCGCAGCAAGAGCATGGTCGCAAAGCAGCAGTTTTGCCTGTGCGCTGCGTCCCAGAACCACCAATATCCTGCGGTTGACCATCAGATCCACCTTGGAACTCAAAAGAGTTATCAGCTGTAACGGTTTTTCCAGAACAACACCATCCGGAACATAGAGCAGGAATCCATCCTGTGCAAACAGGGTGTTGATGGCTGCAATTCCGGGTTTGTCCATATCGGCCAACTTGCCGTAGAACTTCTCAACCAGTTCGGGACGGTTATGGGCGGCCTCCTTGAGACTGCCTGCAAACGCTCCGTCGGGCAGACTGTTCTTGGCGGCCGTATCGGAACTTGCAAAAGTATCGTTGGCCAGGAAGTAGAGCTGGGTGCTCAGATTAGGCACGCTGCACTTAAATGCCTGAGCAAAGTCAACCGGCATATCCAGACGCGCCAGGTTCATACCCCAGTCGGGCTCGAACCACTTTGCTACTTCAGTATGCAGATACTCCTCAAGTCCGCTGTGCGGCAGGCCGTACTGCTCAAGACTGGCCAATGCAGCATCACGCAGGGAGTTCATGACACCGGCCGATCCGCGATCCACCAATGCCCTGTTTTCCTTGAACAGCTCTATGTAATTCTGCGCCGGCTTCATTTCTGAGAATCCTCAAATTCCTTAATTACCCAGTCATAACCGCGCTCCTCAAGCTCAAGTGCCAGTTCAGGACCGGCGGTCTTGATGATACGTCCGTGATAGAGCACGTGAACGATATCGGGCTTGATATAGTCAAGCAGACGCTGATAGTGGGTGATGACTATCACTGATGTCTCGGGGCTCTTGAGGCGATTGACGCCATCGGCCACAATACGCAGTGCATCGATGTCAAGACCTGAATCAGTCTCGTCAAGTATGCTGAGAGACGGCTCAAGCATGGCCATCTGGAATATCTCGTTACGTTTCTTCTCACCGCCGCTGAAACCCTCGTTGACCGAGCGGTTCATGAACTTGGCGTCAAGCTTAACCAGGTCACGCTTCTCCTTGATGAGTTTCAGGAAATCAGTGGGTGACATGGGCTGCAGTCCCTGGTACTTGCGCTTCTCATTGATGGCGGTACGCATGAAGTTGGTCATGCTCACGCCCGGTATCTCAACCGGATACTGGAATGACATGAACAGGCCCTCATGGCTGCGGTCCTCGGCCGGCATATCCAGCAGGTTCTTACCCTTGAAGGTAACAGACCCTTCAGTAACCTGATAGGAAGGATGGCCCACCAGCACGTTGCTCATGGTACTCTTGCCTGATCCGTTGGGACCCATAATGGCATGAACCTCGCCGGCATTCACCTCAAGGTTAATACCTTTCAATATCTCTTTGCCGTCTATACCGGCATGAAGGTTTTCAATCTTAAGCATCATAGTCTTAACCTACCGTATTTTCAAGTGACACCGAAAGCAGGCGCTGGGCCTCGACCGCAAACTCCATAGGCAGTTTGTTGAGCACCTCCTTGGCGTAACCGTTAACAATAAGGCCGATGGCCTGTTCCATAGGTATGCCACGCTGGTTGCAGTAGAACAGCTGGTCCTCAGAAATCTTTGAGGTAGTTGCCTCATGCTCCACAATGGCAGTCTCGTTCTTTACATCCATGTAAGGGAATGTATGTGCGCCGCAGTCGCTTCCCAGCAGCAGTGAATCACACTGGCTGTAGTTACGCGCTCCGTCAGCATGCTCGCCCACCTTGATAAGTCCGCGGTAGGAGTTCTGGCTGTGTCCGGCCGATATACCCTTACTTATTACCGTACTCTTGGTGTTACGGCCTATGTGTATCATCTTGGTACCCGTATCGGCCTGCTGCCAGTTATTGGTCAGGGCCACCGAGTAGAACTCACCCTGTGAGCCGTCACCCTGCAGCACGCAGCTGGGGTATTTCCATGTTATGGCCGATCCGGTCTCCACCTGGGTCCATGACAGCTTGCTGTCAACACCCTTGAGCAGACCGCGCTTGGTCACGAAATTGTATACACCGCCCTTGCCGTTCTCATCGCCCGGATACCAGTTCTGGACTGTGCTGTACTTTACCTCGGCGCGATCCAGCACCACGATCTCTACGATTGCGGCATGCAGCTGGTTCTCATCACGCATAGGCGCGGTGCAACCCTCCAGATAGGATACGTAGCTGTCGTCATCGGCCACAATCAGCGTACGCTCGAACTGACCTGTTCCGGCGGCGTTGATGCGGAAGTATGTTGACAGCTCCATGGGGCAGCGGACGCCCTTGGGAATGTATACGAATGAACCGTCACTGAAAACAGCGCTGTTCAGTGCGGCAAAGAAGTTGTCACGGTAATTCACCACGCTTCCCAGATACTGTTTGATCAGGTCAGGATGGTTCTTTACGGCCTCGCCCATTGAGCAGAAAATGATGCCCTTCTCGGCCAGGGTCTGCTTGAAGGTGGTCTTGACCGATACGGAATCCATGACCGCATCGACGGCCACGCCTCCGCTCAGCGCCAGACGCTCCTCAAGGGGTATACCCAGCTTGTCAAAGGTCTTCATCACCTGAGGATCAATCTCCTCCAGGCTCTTGGGACCCTCCTTCTTCACCGTGGGGTCAGCGTAGTATGATATGTTCTGATAGTCTATCTCAGGGATGTCCAAGTGCGCCCAATGAGGCATTTCCATGGTAAGCCAATGACGGTACGCCTTAAGACGGAACTCCAGCATCCACTCCGGTTCGCCCTTGCGCTCTGAGATGAGCCTTACGGTATCCTCGGTCAGACCGCGGTCTATTATATCGGTGTGGACATCGGTAGTGAAACCGTACCTGTACTTCTCGGCACTGATCTCCCTTATCAGACTGTTGTCCTGTGTCTCGGTATTCAACTTATCAAACCTTTTGTTGGTCTTTCTTGTCTTTATCTTTGTCTTCTTTCTTATAGTCAGGAATAAGATCCTCGGCATTCTCCTTAACCTTGTTCCAGGTCCACTGCAGGCAGAATCCTGAGAACTCGCTTACCGGCACATAGAGCTGTGACTGTTTCTTCTCCTCCTTCTTTACGATCTTGTCGGAGACACCGGTCATATCCAGCACCATGATTATCAGACCCATTATGAGCACCACCTTGAAGAGTCCGAACACGGCTCCCAGAGCCCTGTCAATGAATCCCAGGCTGGCAGCATGCACCAGCTTGGAAAGAGCCTTTCCAAGCAGTCCGCATACCATGGGTACTACAAGAAGAATTATCACGAAAGCCACTATCCTGGCTACCTGGTCAGACATCCTGAATATGCTCAGGAGCAGTCCTGCAAACGGCTCGTAGAGCAGCGTACCCAGTATGATGCCCAGGATAAGACCTCCCAGGCTGAATATCTGCTGGATGACACCCTTGATGATGCCCCCGATCAGACCCACCAGCATGACTATAATGATAATCCAATCCAATACCATAATCTATCCTGTTTTAAAGAGTCTGCTTAACCTCAATCTGAGTGAATGTCTCAATGATATCACCCTCCTTGATGTCATTGTATGATACCAGGCTCATACCGCACTCCATACCTGCCTGAACCTCCTTGACATCGTCCTTGAAGCGCTTCAGAGCCTGAATGTCGCCGGTGTGGATAACGATACCGTCACGGATCACACGGGCCTTGTCGTTACGTGAAACCTTACCCTCACGTACACGGCAACCTGCTACCATACCAACCTTTGAGATATGGAATACCTCCATAACCTCGACTGTAGCGGTAACCTCCTCCTTGACCTTGGGTGCAAGCAGACCCTCCATGGCTGACTTGACCTCGTCAATGGCATCATATATGATTGAGTAGATACGTATGTCAACATCATTCTGCTCGGCAAGACGCTTTGCAGCACCTGAAGGACGGACATCAAAGCCGATGATGATGGCGTTTGAAGCCGATGCCAGGCTGACATCACTCTCAGAGATGGCACCTACAGCCTTATGGATAACGTTGACCTGGATGTTCGGAGTAGAGAGCTTGATGAGTGAGTCGCTCAGAGCCTCGACTGATCCGTCCACATCGGCCTTGACGATAAGGTTGAGCTCGTGGAAGTCGCCCATCTTGATACGACGGCCCAACTCATCCAGAGTAAGTGTCTGTGCAGTACGTACGCCCTGCTCACGCTGCAGCTGCTCACGCTTGCCGGTAATCTCACGGGCCTCACGCTCGCTGTCCACAACGTGGAAGCTTACACCGGCCTGGGGAGCGCCGTTCAGACCCAGAATCAGAACAGGCTCTGCAGGAGCGGCCGATTTCATCTTCTGGTTACGCTCGTTGAACATAGCCTTAACCTTACCCCATGATGTTCCGGCAATCACGATGTCACCCATCTTAAGGGTACCGTTCGATACCAGCACGGTAGCCACGTAACCGCGGCCCTTGTCCAGTGAAGACTCGATGATGGTACCGGTAGCCTTGCGGTTGGGGTTGGCCTTGAGGTCAAGCATCTCGGCCTCAAGCAGCACCTTCTCCATAAGTTCGGGAACTCCTATACCCTGCTTGGCCGATATATCCTGGCTCTGGTACTTGCCTCCCCAGTCCTCGACCAGGAAGTTCATCTGTGCCAGCTCCTGCTTGATACGCTCGGGATCAGCAGCGGGCTTATCGACCTTGTTGATTGCGAATACTATAGGTACACCGGCTGCGGTGGCGTGTGCGATAGCCTCCTTGGTCTGGGGCATCACGTTGTCATCGGCAGCTACGATGATGATTGCGATATCTGTTACCTGAGCACCACGGGCACGCATGGCGGTAAATGCCTCATGACCCGGAGTATCCAGGAATGTGATGTGACGTCCGTCATCCAGCTTCACGTTGTAGGCACCGATGTGCTGGGTGATACCGCCCGCCTCACCGGCAATTACGTTTGACTTGCGGATATAGTCAAGCAGAGATGTCTTACCGTGGTCTACGTGACCCATAACGGTTACGATAGGTGCGCGCGGTACCAGATCCTCCTCCTTATCGGCCTCCTCGCTGATCTGCTGGGCAACCTCGGCGCTTACGAAATCGGTGCTGAAACCGTACTCATCGGCCACGATATTGATTGTCTCGGCATCCAGACGCTGGTTGATTGACACCATCATACCTACGTTCATACAGGTTGCGATAACCTGGGTAACGGGTATGTTCATCATGGTGGCCAGCTCGTTGGCTGTTACAAACTCGGTAAGCTTAAGTACCTTGCTCTCGGCCATCTCCTGCTCCAGAGCCTCCATCTGACGCTGCTGAACCTGCTCACGCTTGTCCTTGCGGTATTTTGAAGACTTGGTCTTACCCTTCTGGAACGATGAGAATGTATCTCTGATCTGACGGTTTACGTCCTCGTTTGAGAACTCAGCCTTATCGGCCTTGTTGAAACGGTGATCCTTGTTGTTACGGCCGCCGCCCTTCTGTGCATCCTTGCCGCCGCCACGGTTCTCGTTCTGTGACTGGCTGTAGCTGTCGGCCTTGGTCAGGTCAACCTTCTCACCGCCGATGCGGACACGGTTCTTCTTGCGCGGAGCATCGCCGTCCTGGTTCTTGTCACCGGGCTTGATCTCCTTCATCAGGGACTCCTTGAACTGCTGACGCTGTTGCTGGCGCTGCAGCTCCTTGGCCTCACGTTCCTTCTTCTTCTCCTCCTTGGACTTCTTCTTGGGACGGGTTGACTGATTGATGGCTGTCAGGTCAATCTTACCCACGGTCTTGATATTCAGACCTCCGTTCTGGGGAGCTTGAATCTTGAACACGTCCTCCTTGGGAGCCTGCATCTCAGGTTCAGGTGTAGCTACAGCCACAGGCTCTGCGGCCTTGACGGGAGCCTCCTCAACCTTAGGCTCAACCTTGACGGGTTCAGCCTTTACGGGCTCTGCCTTAGGTACTACGACCTTCTTGGGCTCCGGTTTGGGCTCAGCCTTCACCTCGGGCTCCTTCTTGACGGGCTCGGCAGGTTTGGGTTCCTCCTTCTTGGGCTCTACAGGCTCAGCCTTGGGCTCAGCTGCCGGCTTGACCGGCTCTTTCTTCTGCACAGGCTCTGCCTTGGGCTCCTCTTTGGATTCGGCCTTCTCCTTACCCAGGTCAATCTTACCTACTGTCTTGAACTTTATTACCGGCTCCTCGGGGATGACGGTCTCCACCATCTCCGGCTCCTTCTTGGCAGGCTTCTCCTCCTGAACAGGCTCCTCAGGAGCAGCTTTCCTGCTCATACGGTCCTGAAGGAAACGGTTGGCCTCCTCACGGATTGACTTGTCCTGACTGTACTCTGCCACCAGGAGGTTGTACTCCTCGTCGGTAAGTTTCTGGTTCAGGTCCTCGGTAATATCGGCAAAACCCTTCTTGTGCAGGAACTCCACCAGGGTGGAAACTCCCACATTCAACTCTCTTGTTGCTTTACTTATTCTTATCGCCATCTATAAAAATATCTTTCTGTTAGTCCAGGGCTCTGCCCCGATAAAAATTACTTCTTTATGAACTTCTGGAACTCCTCCTCATCGGCAAACTCACGTGCCAGGATGTCCAGTATCTCATCTACCTGCTCCTCCTCAAGGTCAACTGACTCGGTCAGGATCTCGCGGTCGGCACGCAGAACGGCCTTGGCTGTCTCAAAGCCTGCATCGTGCAGAGCGTCAACAACCCAATCCTCAATGTCACCGCGGAAGTCATCCAGGTAGATATCCTCCTCGGTTGAATCCTGCTCGAGCTCACGGTATACGTCGATGGTATACTCGGTCAGCATACTTGCCAGCTTGATGTTCAAGCCGCTCTTACCGATAGCCAGTGAAACCTGATCCTGCTTGAGGTAAACCTCTGCACGACGGGCCTCGGTATCCAGATTCAGCTCTGAAATCTTGGCGGGGCTCAGGGCACGCTTGATGAAGAGCTCTATGTTGGTGGTGTAGTTGATAACGTCGATGTTCTCGTTACGCAGCTCGCGAACGATACCGTGAATACGTGAACCCTTTACACCTACGCAGGCGCCTACGGGATCGATACGGTCATCATATGACTCAACGGCAATCTTGGCACGCTCACCCGGGATGCGGACAATCTTCTTGATTGTGATCAGACCGTCGGCAATCTCAGGAACCTCCTGCTCCAGCAGACGCTGCAGGAACACAGGTGATGTACGGCTCAGCATGATCTTGGGGTTGTTCACGTTGTCAACGCGGTCAACAACGGCGCGGACAGTCTCACCCTTGCGGAAGAAATCGCTGGGAATCTGGTCTGTCTTAGCCAGCAGCAGCTCATTACCCTCCTCATCCAGAAGCAGGATCTCCTTCTTCCAGATCTGATAAACCTCACCGGTAACGATGGTGCCTATCTTCTCGACATACTTGTTGTACAGACTGTCCTTCTCAAGCTCCAGAATCTTTGAAGCCAGTGTCTGGCGCAGATTCAGGATGGCACGGCGGCCGAACTTGCTGAAATCAACCTGCTCGGAAACCTCCTCACCTACCTCAAAGTCCTCGTCAATCTGACGGGCCTCAGTAAGTGAAATCTGAGTGTTGGAATCCTCCAGATCCTTATCCTCAACCACGATGCGTGAACGCTGGATCTCGCAATCACCCTTGTCAGGGTTGACAATAACCGAGTAGTTCTCATCGGTTCCGAACATCTTTGAGATAACACTGCGGAAACTCTCTTCAAGAACAGAGACCAATGTCATACGGTCAATGTTCTTCAGTTCCTTGAACTCCTGAAAGGTATCGATCAATGAGACCGTTTCTTCTTTCTTAGTAGCCATTTTACTTTAAACTTATTACGTATTTTACATATTTCACCTCATCATAGCCGAACGGCATCTCTACCTCGACTGTCTTGGGACGCTTACTGCCCTCAACCTTCTGCTTCTGCTGAACCTTGACGGCAAATCCCTTTTCATCGGCAGATACAAGTATACCTTTCAGTTTGGCGCCGCTCTTGGGGAGCACCTCAACCTCCTGGCCGATGTGGTTAATGTACTGCTGGAGTACTTTAAAAGGCTGGCCGATACCCGCGGAGCCCACCTCCAACTCATAATCCTCGACATCACGGTCAAGTGAGGCCTCGATGAAACGGCTCAGGTCCACACAATCGTCAATCCAGACACCCTCTGCCTGGTCAATCTCTACGACAATGCGATTGTCAAGGGTAACATCCACATCAACAAGAAAATAGCCCTCCTTGGTATTGAGCCATTTCTCTGCGATACTGATAACTTGTTGTCTGTCAATCATATAAAAGTTAAACTTATTTCCTGATAAGTGACCGTATGGCAACAAAAAAGAGGCCCTCGGCCTCTCCACACATCATCTTATCGGGTGCAAAGATAGTGTTTCTGCTCTACACGACCAAACAAAAGCTGGAAAAAGTGCCAAAGGGGACGGTTCTCTTTGGCAAGTGCTATTGTAAGCGAAAGTCGCTTAATTATGTATTTGCCAAAAAGAACCGTCCCCTCTGGGCTTCGGGCGCTTAATCAGTACCCAAGGTATCCGAGCATTCTGGCTGCATATCTGCGGCCGAATTCGCGCAGACCCTTGCAGTTGAAATGCAGGTGGTCACGACCGCAGGCGCAACCGTATGCGGGAACAACCATAGCCTGCGGCAGAGTCTCGGGCAGAGTAGCCATCACCTTGTTGTGATCGGCGCAAACACCACCCTGGTCAGCGGGAACAACCTCACCTGACAGCAGAGGAATTGAACCGGCCTCCAGACCAAGGTCAGCCAGGATATCGTCATAAACCTTCTTTACGTTTGCGGGCCACTGAGGATCGTTGGTGTTGGTCTCACCCTGGTGCAGCAGGATACCCTTGATTACACCATCCTGCTGAGCCTTCTTGCAGAGCTCAATCAGACGGTTGTAGGGGTTGCCGCCGTACTCCTTGCAGATATTCTGCATCCAGCCGGCCTGCTTGGGTATGTACTCCTCACATTTGTCCTTGTCAAAAAGGTCGATAGAGCAGCCTGCAACAGCTACCATAACGACACCTACCTTAACGTTCTCGGGCATGTTCTGAACCATTGTACGGCCAAAATAGTCGGCAGGGGTAAGACCTGTGTTGGGACGTGCCAACGGCGGAACGGCAGTACGCCACTCACCCATCTTGCTGTCGGGGAAATCAACAGCGTTCATGGTAACGAAGCGGGGGCTTACATTCTCCTTGTCTATCTGCTCGGGACGGGGGTTGCCCTCCATGTTTGACTGACCTATGCAGATGTAAATGTGGAAGTTGGGATCCGGCTCAGCCAGAACTTTAAAAGGAGCCAGCATCAATGCTGCCAGCAGAATGATTCCTGATTTCTTCATAATGAATTGTGTTATGTAAATTTGATTAGTGATGCAATTTTCGGAATTTTAAGTGAGTTCTACAAGAAAAACCGGTAGCTTTGTGCCAAAATCGTACTTAATGAAAAGAAGATCTTACCGATCCAACAACAATTTCCTTTTGGGCTCACTCGTAATGATAGTGGCAGTGCTCGTTATCGTAGTGATGTTCCTCTACCTCTCATTCAGGTTCTCAACCCCTCATTGAGGAGAAGCCAGGATGGAGTCATAACGCTTGCGGTCGCCAAGCACTCCCGCTGCCTCTTCAAGGAACCTGTCTGATTTCATGTTATACATAACCACTCCGCGCTGGTAGTAGTAACGCACCAGTATCTCCATCGCAATTACGCGTTCCAGATCACTGCGGAACACATCCAGGTCATTGCGGAGGTCATACTGAAGTTTGCTCTCCAATGACTTGAACTCGTCCTGAGCCTTATCGGCCAAACCCTCACGCTGGGCCAGTTTTTTGAGTGATTCCAGTGCCTTGCCGCTGTTGCTCTCAAACTTGAAGTCAGAGTTGCAGACAAACTCCTTGAAATCATTGTAGTCCTCATCGGTCAGTTTGAACTCCTGCGCAGGTGCAATCTTATCATGCTTGGTGCACCACCCGTTCACATAGTCAAACAGCACCACGTTCTGGGCCAGATAATAGAGAATGTCAGGCATGGTATCCTGCTTGCAGACCACGTCGGGGCGGATTCCGCCGCCGTCGCGTACCGGACGGCCCGCAGCGGTGTAGAACACCTTAGTCAGACTGTCAGGGATATGCTGTGCCTGCCCCTTGTCATTACGTTTTGAGTAGTCGATCTCCTGAATGCAGCGTCCGCTGGGTATGTAGTACTTGGCTGTGGTAACCTTCAGAGTACCGTTGAACGGCAGCATGCGGGTGGTCTGCACCAGACCCTTTCCGAATGTACGCACGCCCACAATCACGGCACGGTCCAAATCCTGCAGGCTTCCTGCCACGATCTCGGAGGCCGATGCCGACTGGTCATCGGTCATAACCACAAGAGGAATGTTCTCATCTATGGGATTGCGCTGTGTAAAGTATGTCGATGCGGCCTGCGGAACCTTGCCGCGTGTCTCCACCAGTTTGGTGCCCTTGGGAACGAACAGGCCCACAATCTCAACCGCCTCGTTAAGCAGTCCGCCGCCGTTGCCGCGCAGATCCAGGATAATACCCTTGGCGCCCTGCTCCTTAAGTTCCACCAGCGCCTTCATCACGCTCTTGGAGCAGTTCTCGGTGAACTGGTCCAGCATGATGTAACCGTAACCCTTGTACATTCCGTAATAAGGAACGGCAGGCAGCGCAATCACGCTGCGGACCACATCGATGCTCAGTGAATCCGGCACACCCGGGCGGCGTACCGTAACCGTAAGTTTGCTGTCGGCCTCACCGCGAAGATGGTCGCTCACGTATGATGAAGCCTTACCCTTCATGCTCTCGCCGTTGATGCTCAGTATCTCATCGCCCGCTTTCAATCCGTATCGTGCGGCAGGCATACCCTCATACGGCTCGTCAATGTAGATATAATCACGACCTGTGTACTGACGTATCACCGCACCAATTCCGGCATACTTACCGGTGGTGATCATCTTCAGGTCCATCATGTCATTCTCGGGGTAGTACTCAGTATACGGATCGATGCTGCTGAGCATGGCCTGTATACCCTTCTCTATAGTCTTGGTAGGATTGATGGTATCCACATAGAACCGGTCCAGTTCACTGACAATCTCATGGAAAACCTCAAGGTTCTTGGCAATCTCAAAGTTGTGGTCCTCACTCTTCTGGGCCGATGCTCCAGTACTTGCGATTCCCAATATGGCGAACAGGGCTATACCCTTGATAAATCTCTTCATAGCGATTTTTGTTTTCGCGAAGATAGATATTTTGGCTATGACAAAAAAAAATCAGTCCCAATTTCTTGGAACTGATTTCTGCGCTCCTTCTAGGACTTGAACCTAGGACCCCCTGATTAACAGTCAGATGCTCTAACCAACTGAGCTAAAGAAGCATTTTGCCACATTTGGAGCAGTACTGCTCTCAAACGCGGTGCAAATTTACCGCCTTTTTTGGAATATCCAACACCTGCGGGCAAAAAAAACAACTAATCGTCAATTTTTTCTTCGCAGCATAATCGATATCAGAACGCAGATACCTACCGCGAACGGATAGTAGAGATAAGGGATAATCTGTGTGGTAGCCAGACCCGTAAGACCTGCAGCCATAAGCAGCTGAGCGCCGTACGGAATGATTCCCTGCACAAAACAACTGAAAATATCCATCAGGCTGGCAGCCCTGCGCTTGGGGATATTGAACTTCTCCGAAATATCATTCACAATACCGCCCACCGTGATGATCGCGATGGTATTGTTGGCAGTACAAAGGTTGGCCAAAACCGTAAGGAGTCCGATGCTGAGTTCGGCGCCACGACGTCCGTGAGCCCTCTTTACCACGCTGCGCATGATGAAATCCAGTCCGCCGTTATAGCGTATAATACCCAGCATACCGCCGGCCAGCATAGTCACAATGATAAGGTCACCCATTCCGGCCATACCCTGACCCATGGAACCCAGGAAACTGAACCAGTCCAGCGAGCAGGTCGCAAACCCCACAAACGCATTCAGCAAAAGTCCTATCACAAGAACCAGAGTGACATCCAGACCCGTCAAAGCCAGAATGATGACTGACAGATACGGAATCAGTTTGAGCCACTCGATGGGATGAATATCGGCCGAAGTCTGGATACTCAGACCCTTGAAAATGTAATAACCGGCAACCACAATCACCGCCGGCAGCACAATCTTTAAGTTCGCCTTGAACTTGTCACTCATGGCGCAGCCCACCGCACGTGTGGCCGCGATGGTGGTATCGGATATGAATGAAAGGTTATCACCAAAGAATGAACCGCCCACCACCAGAGCCGTCATCATGGCCTGGCTCATACCCGTCTCCTCGGCAATACCGCTGGCAATGGGCACCAGCGCCACGATCGTACCCACGCTTGTGCCGATGGCCAGTGACACGAAACAGGCCGTAAGGAACAGTCCGGCCAGCAGGAAACGCGCCGGGATGATGTTAAGGGTAAAGTTTACCGTAGCCTCAATGGAGCCAATCTCCTTGGCCGACCCCGCGAACGCGCCAGCCAGCAGGAAAATCCACACCATAAGCATGATGTTCCAGTGACCCGCGCTCTCAGAGAACACATTGATCCTGTAACTGAGCTCACCCGGAGTAATCCAAACGGCATAAACCGACGCTAAAAGGAAGGCCGATGACACCGGAACCTTGTAGAAATCGCCCGCCAGAAGCGACGAAATCAGATAAACTACCAGAAAAACAATAATGGGGCTCAAAGCCAAGAGCCCCGGTAACTTCACCTTGTTCCTACTCATTTAAGAGTACTTTTCGCCATATTTGAGCATGGCGTCATTAATATATTTCTTAAAGTCCGTCTCGTTGTTACGCCGGCAAATAACCAGCACGTCATCAGTATCCACAACCAGGAACTCACTCAGGTCGTCAATCACCACCAGTTTCTTCTCCTTGTTGCAAAGGAACATACTGTTGTTGCAGTTGTAAACCTGGTAATTGTACATACCCAGCACGTTGCCGTCGGCATCCTTGGCGCAATAGTCATAAAGCAGATCCCAGCTCTCAATATCGTTCCAGCTGAAATCACCTATGGTCATGCACACCTTATCGGTCTTTTCAAGAATACCGTAGTCTATGGAGATACGGGGGAACGCCTCATAAACCGAGTAAAGCAGGCTGCGGCGCTCGTCACGGTTATGCTTTGTATCGTAAATGCGGTTGAACTGCGTGATCATCTCCGGCAGATACGTCTTGGCAATCTCCAGGTAAGCGTTCACGTTCCACATCAGGATACCCGAGTTCCAGTAGAACTCACCGCTGTCCACGAACACCTTTGCGAAAGACTCCTCGGGTTTCTCGGTGAACGTACGCACGCTGTAAATGCCGTCGGCCACCTTCTCATCCATCTGGATGTAACCGAAACGGGTCTCGGGACGCGTAGGCTTGATACCTACCGTAAGGATGCAGTTGTTATCGGCCACATAAGACATGCCGCGCTCAATCACATCAATGTAGGGGGCCTCATCCCTTATTACAAGGTCCGATGGCACCACCAGGATATTGGCGTTGGGGTTTATGTCACGGATGTGGTACGATGCAAGCGTGATGCTGGGTGCAGTACCCTTCATGACAGGCTCGCGCAGCACCTGAAGCGGATTCAGGTCCGGCAACTGGTTGCACACATCCTCATAAAAATCAAGATTTGTGGAAACTATGATGTTCTCCTCCGGAAAAATACGTCTCATTCGCTCAACGGTCTCCTTGAGCAATGTACGTCCGTTGTTGTTGAAATCCAAAAACTGCTTAGGCATACCCTTGCGGCTCAAAGGCCAAAGCCGCGTTCCGAATCCGCCTGCAAGCACAACGCAGAAATTATCTTGTCCTAACATAGTACCTTTTTTCGTCTGCTACGAAGATATTGCATATTTGGACTCAAGCAAGCGTTTGGCCGTTAAAATAGCGCAAAACCAAAAAAAACTGCGGCATTACCCTATGTTTCATCAAATTATTGTACCTTCGCGGCGGTTTTGACACCAAGCCCAGATGGCGGAATCGGTAGACGCGCTGGTCTCAAACACCAGTGGGGCAACCCGTGCCGGTTCGACCCCGGCTCTGGGTACAGGAAAGGGAGGTTTTCGGACCTCCCTTTTCTTGTACCCGCCGCCGGGGCCGCTCCCTCGCCAAAGTGTCCCACACTCGCCTAGCCCACAGCACCCTCTAACGCAGGTGCGTGCGTAACATACCCTCATCTAAGGGGGTGTGTCCCACATCAACCTCGCTCACAAGTCTCACAGGGCCGATGCGCGCGTTACACTTTGGCGGGATTAAGGGCAGACGGGACGGATGTATGATGTGTCAGTATCATCAAGCCATGGTAAATCCAGTCCCATTTTTGCATTAAAAATATCATCGATGGTATACAATCCAAGACTTTCATATTCTGAGATATCTATTAGGACTGGTGCTTTTGCTGCATCTTGCACATCACGGGAATCCAAAGGTGCAAAATCCTCCCAATCTATTGGCGGCAAATCCTTATCATCCTGCATTCTGATTTCAAAGTAGGCCTTATCTATAGGGAGAACTATCTTTTCTTTACGATAATAGCTGAATTGAATCCTGTCCTTTGGATTAACCAGACTGAATGAAAATTCACCCTTCAGATCAGTATATGCATAAGCTACAGCACGGTCAGCCGAATCCAGTTCTGTGATATATACTGCCATTAAAGGGCTGACACTATCGGTAACAACGCCGGAAATAGTATCACCTGCCTTTGGCTTACTCTGAGCTAACACCTTGACGGAAGATGTCAGCATCAGCAATAGTGACAAGAGGAATAGAACCTTTTTCATATTCTTACAGCTGTACTACGACGGCGGTGGGGAACTGGCTAAGGATATCAGCCTTCTGATCATCGGTCATAGGAGCCTTTACGGTCAGTTCAATTATACCGAGTTTGCGGCACCACGCACCCAGATCTGACGGTACGGTTATGGGGTCAAGTGAGAGAATCTCATAACTCTTGCGGCTGTGATTGGGATACTTGGCAAGCATTGATTCCGGGAAACCTATAAAAATCCATGTATCAACATCTCCGAAAATCTCATAGATTTCATTTGATGTAATAAATGATTTACCGTCACCGTATCTTTTAAGGAACTCTATTTCAGCCTGTTCCAAGCCGTCCATATTAAGCCCGAATCCCACTTCTTCACGAACCATCCAACTGATAGATGGTTTAAGAGAGCAGTTTTCACTGTCCAACTCCATGCCGATGAATCCGGCCCAGAGTTCAAGACTATGATTTATCTCGCGTCCATCGGGCAGATGCTCCACATATCTTACGGGCGCTTTTTTTACCTCCGAGCAGACCTTTGTGTTATGAGATACAATCTTAGGAGTACGTGCTATACGGAGGGGACCGTTATACGGATCTTCCTCATAGAACGGGAAGAAAACCGTAAACCATCCGTTGTATGTTGCCGGAACAGGGCCACCACCGCAACCGCCTGTTCCCGCTCTTGCAGGTGAATACTGCTGTACCATATCCAACCAGAACTTGCGGTTTATCTTTCCTTCCGATGCTTTCACAAACTCATCAAGTACGGGCTCCAAATCCTTGCGCCACCACTCCAGATCCAGATCATCCAGCCTTGAAATACGTGAACGTATCTCCTTCCAATCATCGGGCGTGCCAAGAAGTGTGATGTTGGGAATGCCGCATCCCAGATAGTGAAGTTCATATTTAAAGAACCTCTTTACGCTCTCCATCATGGTAATCTGTGATGCAATGCGTTCCAGATTGCCTGTAGTAGAGAAATTGCAGACCATAAGGTCCGAGAACTTTGCTTTCATATTCCTGTCGATAGAGTCGCTGAAAGCCGGAATAATCCAGTTCCAGTCCTCCTCATTCTCCAGCACATCCCTGTATGTCTCTATTTTCAATGTACGCTGACCTTCAAAATCTACCAGTCGGTTGCGCAGATGCTCCGCGTGCTCATTTATTTGTGTGCCTATTCCCTGGCTAATTAACATCCAGATAATATCTGGTGACAGCACCAGCGAGTAATGCTTGTCATAGGCTGTCAGAAAACCTTCAAAGCACGTATTGCGGCTAAAGAATACCATTTTGGAATCTTTTGCGCTGTGTGTTCTGATATTGTAATTGGTTGATGCAATATTGGAGCTATTAAGCATCTTCTCCCAACACTGTTGGCCCGATATCTCATCCATCAGGTACAGAGGCTCATCCTTATCCTCTATATGGAACTTTACTCCGCCGCTCTCCAGGAATTGTACGGTCTCATCGGCCTTAACCTTCTTTTCTCTCTTGGCATACGCCACGCTCACACACATAAGTGAAACGAGAATAAAAACCAGTTTCTTCATATCGTCGTCGTTTTTGATTTGTTCTGCGACAAAGGTAGAAGCGACGGTTTCGGCCCACAAACAAACAGCGTTGCAAAACTGATGCAAATTTCTTGCAACGTTTTTGCAACGCCTCTATGAAAAAATGGGGGCTTATTTCAGGATCTGCCAATCATCTTCCAGCTTGCCCTCTTTCTTGTATGTGCGGTATTGTTTCTTGGTTAGAACTTCCAATACGCCATAAAATCCCCTGAAGCCCCAAATAGCCGTTGCCTTAGTATTCTCCACAAACCTCACGGCTTTCAAGCTGCTCTTCCTTACTCCCAGCAGACCGGCCAGACTCTTACTGTTAAAGAAATCCTCATATACAAATGATTCCAGTTTTGCATCATCAATCTCCCTTATCTCAGAATCAAGCACCACAAGCGGTCTTGAAACATCGGCTCCGTCAATCTTTTTCATCAGAGCACGTACTGGAGGTCCGTACGCCAGATCACCGGATTGAAATATTATATCAAAACCGGCAACCTTTCCCTCTAAAGCCTCATCAACCCAAGCATCAACATGAATTGAATCAACATGAACTCTATCACCCGCCTTCTGGGCCGATGCCCGATTGCAAACCATTGACAACAATGAGAATGACACAAAGCAAACCACCTTGCACCATCCCTTGCTCAAAAGGATTCTAACTCTGCGGATTTTCATAACAGCGTATGCTTTTCGGTTTACAAATATAATCTTTTCATCGTGCCGATGGTGGAATCTGGACTCCGTACATCAGACGGATCTCGGGCGTTTCTACTCCCAGGCCTTGGAAATCTTCCATACGGATTGTGGATACTTCATCGGCCGATGGTATTTCAACATCATTTGCATCGGGAACTTCAACGTCACCAGCATCAACTGTTTTCTGTTTTGAAACCGCTCGGGTCGATGAGCATGAGCAGAGGGCTGAAAACAGCAGGAAAGAGAAGGCGTACACTATGCGGTACCAGCCTTTGGATAGCAGTATTTTGATTGTACGTTTATTCATCACTAAAACATTTATTCTTTTCGCAACAAAAGTATATTACCCTACATGGATAGCCAAGCAAAGAGCGTTGCAAAAACGTTGCAATGAAAAGAGAAATCCTTTTAGCCGGAAATGCAGTAAAATCACGAGCATTTCTTTGTAATCAATTCGTATTATTACTACATTTGCGTAACGGCAGTAAGGTGGTGGTTGTCCCAAATCATACAAACAAGGGAATAGAAAAAGGAACTTATTACAATATCTTGCGTCAGGCAGGAATAAGCAAGTAATGAATATGGATAAATTACAGGTAATAGTAGAATACGCAGGTGATAATCTTAGCGCATATATAAACGATCTGCCTATTGTGGCTGTGGGAAAGAACCTGAACGATATTAAGCGTGATATTACAGAAGCCATTCAGGTTTATAAGGATTCATGTGTGGAATTGGGCGTAGAGCCATCGGCCCTTGTTACAGGTGACTATGAATTGTCTTTTGTTATTGACGCCACAACGTTCATAAACTACTACAGCAGCATCTTTACAAAAGCTGCACTTAGCAGAATAACCGGAATAAACGAGAGGCAGTTATGGCATTATGCTGCAGGCCTGCACAAACCGAGAAAGAGACAACTTGAAAGAATTCAGCGCGGTGTTAAGACCTTGACTGAGGAACTCAACTCGATTTGTTTACTTTAAAATGGCTTGCAAAAGGGACAAAACCCAATTGCACATCACGGATGGACGGGACGGATGGAGCGGCCTTCGTTGCGGTAAGAGCCGTTTCCCATCGACGCATCACGACAGAACCAGATTCCGTTTGCATGGTCCCAACCACCCATCAGGAAACTACCGCTCTCATGACTTAGTGTGCTTGACCAGTATACACCGTATTCCGGATACTGATGTAGTGTAGCTACTGCTACCGAGTCATTAAACGCATTGACTGGAAGGAATATCGAGTTGTTCTCATAACCCTCTTTCTTACCCGATACACGGAAACCTTTTACATCGTTCTCTGTTGTCCAGGTCCAGTTGCACTCCCGGCGCAGTTCATCCATCTCGGCACTGGTGGGAACCCTCCAGCTACCACCCCACTTGACGTGAGCCACATCATCCTCAAGATCGAACTGGGTCTTCTGGTCAGTATCGTTGTACTTGTTATAATTTCCTCTGTTGCCATCTACACAGAACTTATACGTAGAGTAACTATACTCAGTCTTGGTTTCAGTCTCACCCCAGGCGTATAATCCGCCTATGTCTTCGGGCTTATCGGCCCCGACATTACATGTGGCCCACTTTACACTCAGGCCCAGATCAACAAACTCATGTTGGGCACATACGGGAATGCAGAGTGACATCAGAATGGATGTCAGTGCAAACAATCGGATATTCTTTCTCATAATGCTGTTTTTTGGTTTTCTGTCATATAAACTGAGTTTTGCCTAAAATACGTCCAAGTTTTTGTAACTGTTGTCAAGACGGCCTTCCCGGCGGAGCTGTCGGTAATACTTTTTTGTTACCACCTCAATTGTTGTAGCCTCAGATTGGGGACCTATCAGTCTTACCGCTTTGAGTTTACTCTTCTTTACGCCTACCAGTCCTGCCAGGCTTTCAATATCCATAGGGGCGTTCTCATTAATGAATGACTTCTTTTGCTCATAACTTAGGTTTACCCTGGTGCCGTCAAGGAATACTGTAAGTTCCGTATTTTTGTTCAGGTATTTGCTCCAGGGCTCCTCAATCTGCGGCCTGGGAACGCCGTATGCCAGCTCCGTAAATTCATTCATATCGATGGTTTCCAGAAAATCCGAGGCCTCGCGCAGAGGTATTGCAAGACCATTAACTATCTGAACTCCTCCAGTCTCTACCGAGTCCTGTTCTTCTTCCATCGTTATCACAAAAACGTTACCGTTAATCCTGCACTCGGCCATGTCATAACCCACATATGAAACCTGAATGCGGTTTTGCGGATCAACGACCTTAAGGGAAAAATGGCCCTCTCTGTCAGTGACAGCATGTGATACGATACGGTCATTTGAATCACGCTCCACCACATTGGTAAACAACAGCGGCCCATCAGAATCATGAACCCAACCGTTTATGGTATCGCCGGCCTGAGGTTTGACGCCCGATATGACAACCTTGGAACGGAATGATTCGTCAAGCGTGCCGGCATGTGCAGACAGGAAAGAAAGCACCAGGAAAGACACACTGTAAAGAGCGTATGTCCATCCTCGTGATATCTTTATCCTTACTGTCCTGAACTTCATTTCCGGCCTTTCTTGGTCTGCACCTCAATCGCGCCATTAAAGCCATGGACTCCCCATAGCGCCATAGCTGCTTGACGTTTTAAATAACTGACACTCTTTATTTTTCTGGCTTTAACTCCAAAAAGACGTGCCAGTTCTTCCTTGGAATAATCAGCTCTTGTAATGTCAATGCCCGCCCACGCTGTTGAATCGGCGGTTATTATTTTGTCGTCCAGGACAAGCAGAGGTCTGGCAATAATATCACCTGCATTATATACAATATCCAGACCTGCGGAAGGCCCATAAGCTTGAGGATTGTCCTGAACGTCCGTCATAAGGGCAAGTTCTTCAAACTCATCCCAATTGATGGCCGGTTCTATCTTTATATCAAAGTATGTACTGTTAATCAATGTATCAACAGTTGTGTATCCTGCATATGTAACCTGTAATCTGTCGGCTGGATTGACAAGACGGAAAGAGAAATTACCCTCCATATCCGTAATGGAATGGGCAACGATACGGTTCTTTGAATCACGCTCTGTGATATTGACCATCATCATAGGCCCCTCGCGGTCTGTAACCGTGCCCGATATAATATCACCGGCCTTAATACTGTCCTGTACAGCCGCAGCTGTAACATTCTGTCCCTTGGCCGATGCAAAGCTGCAAAACATTGAAAACAGAGAGTATGATACGCACCATACCGCAACATACCACCCTTTTGCCAACAAAACCTTAATTCTGCGTATTTTCATAACTCAATACGTTTATCTGCTGACAAAAGTAGCTGAGTAATCTACAAACACCAAGGATTAGGCGTTGCAAAAACGTTGCAAATGACACAAAGGAATCTGATCGTTTTGTGTCATTCGTAGGTCCAGATGGTTGTCTGCCAAGGTCTTCGGAATATTATGTAGTCATCGGGACTATAACCGAATTCTTTGATTGGGACTCTTGAGCGGAAATCATATTTCCAAAGGTGCACACTGTGTTTACGAAACTTGCCGTCTTTCATTATATAGGTGACACTCTTGGTCCTTAATCCGTTCTTATACTTTTCCTTGTATTTCCAGCTTGGCTCTTTATGATAGCTTCCATCCT
The DNA here is from genome assembly GCA_017557635.1 of Bacteroidaceae bacterium. Taxonomy (GTDB): domain Bacteria; phylum Bacteroidota; class Bacteroidia; order Bacteroidales; family Bacteroidaceae; genus Colenecus. The sequence goes on from JAFYYH010000004.1 coordinate 42,845, forward strand.
TGTACTGCTTGAGGCTCTCAATCCTTATCACCTTATTCCCTATGTATTTATACGTATCTGTCAGGTAATTGGGATAGATGCTGTCAGTCTCATCGGGATCAAAAGATTCCCTGCTTAATATCCGGCCCTTTCTGTCATATCTGTAAACGGACTTGCCGGAGATGACAACAGGCAGTGAGTCAAGTTGATAATAAGTTGTGGTTACGGACTGCAAACCATCATCTGAATATTCAATTATGTTGCCTCCTCTTTGAATCTGATTGTTATCGTTTACTGTTTCATACCAATCATTTGAAGGACGTCCCTGGGCATCGAAAGTATACCAGTCATGATAACCCTCTGACTGCACTTCTACGATCCTTCCTTTTTCATCTCTTTTTCTGTAAGATTTCTCTTTCCAGAGGCCCGCCACAAGATCATAAGACCTTATGCTTCCGTCGCTGCTCTTTACAGTCCTATGTATACTGTTGGTTGTTTCTATTGTATCTGTCGTCTGGCCGTTATGTCTGATTTCATACTCTGTCCATGTGGAATCCGGAGCATTATTCATAAGAGTAATACGGGTAACCAAAGCAAGCTCATCACCTGAATAATGATACTCTTCACGCTCATATAGCGCATCGTCATGATACTCAACCCTACTCAACAGCTTACCGCGAGTGCTGCTGCACGCTGCAAACAACAAGGAAAAGGATATTACAGCTACTATCTTTTTCATCAGACCAGTATTATCTGCTGCAAAACTATACGTATTAATAAGTTTACACAAGGATTAGGCGCTGCAATATCGTTGCAAGGTGTGGATATATAGAAAAGTTCACTCAAAAAGTTCCGGGTATTAAAAATAATACCTATATTTGTGCTGTCTAACTTTAAAAACACTAATCTATTATGCCAGAAGTATTCAGATTTTTCGGTTATTCTTTCTTTTTCTATAGTAGAGAACACGAACCCCTTCATATACATGTAGAAGGGAACGGAGGAATAGCCAAGTTCGAGTGGAATGAAACAGAGTTTATTCTTAAAGAGCAACAAGGCATAAAAGTTAGTGATTTAAAGAAGATTGAAAAAGTAATAAACGATAACGCTGATTTAATTGTACTTCGGTGGAATCATTACTTCAACAAAGAGGACTGAGATGAAAGAAATAAATGAAATATGGTTTGATTCTGATTACATTTACGTACGTGATGAAAAGGGACAGGAGTACCGCCAATCTTTGCTGTGGTACCCCATGCTGCGCAATGCAACTGATCAAGAACGGCTTCAATATACTATAGGATTAGACGGCATCCATTGGAGAGCACTTGATGAAGACATCAGTTTTGAAAGTTTTGAATACGACGATGCTGATCCTTCACCGCTGCAGCGTTTCTTTCTAACTCACAAAGAGATAAATGTAGCAGAATTTGCACGTTCAGCCGGAATAAACGCCACCCTACTCCGCAACTATATCAACGGCTTCAAGAAACCCTCCGTTGAACGTGAAAAGGAGATTCTCCAGCACATCCACGAATTAGGACAAGAACTGCTAAAGGTTTCCTTCTGATTCATTTTAGAGGGCACAGCATTATGGCCTCTTCAGCATCTTGTGAGAGGATTTGGAAGCCGGCCTTTTGGTACATCCTAATGGCGTAGTTAGCTTTCTGGACCGATAAGGACACGCTCTTGTATCCGTCTTTTCTTAATAAGTCAAGCATTTGCCGGAGCAATTGGGAGCCTATACCTTTGTTGCGGTATTCCTTGTAAAGCGAGATTGCAATTGACGGTGTTTCGTCATCAATATGGCCGTAGTCATTCATGATTCGGCTCCATATGGCGCCCACAATGCGGCCATAGGATTCGGCAACCAGGCATCGGTCATCGGGGTACTGGCCGAAATCACGGATGTATATCCGGAGGCTTTCATGGTCAATGATGCTGCGCGGAGGTGCTTCAACACCTTCCGGAATAAATATTGCCTCATAAAGGAAATCGCTGAGCACAGGTATCTCAGCGGGCTGTATTGGTCTTATCTGATAATACATTAGCTTGACGGGCAAAGATATTGGCCAGGATGGTGCCGCTGATGCTGTGCCAGGCACAGGATATGGCGCATGGGACTACGGCCATGGGATTGGTGGCTACAAAGAATGTCATGGCCAGGTTGGTACCAAGACCGGCGTTCTGCATACCCACTTCAATTGAAAGGGTACGTTTCTTGGCGACACTGAACTTGAACAGCTTGCCTACCGAGTAGCCCAGAACATAACCTATGGTATTGTGACAGAACACCATTCCGAAAGTGAGCAGGAACAGCACAAGGCCGTTCTCCACCAGCGGATCATGAACCGTGGTGATGACGCCGCCCACAATACAGGCCAGACATATGACCGATACGCCCGGCATGCAGCCCTGAATCTTGCGGAACACCTCCTTGTGGCCAAGCCAGACGTTCAGGAAGAAGCCTATGGCAATAGGTATGATGGTCACAATGAGTATCTGTCGGAACATACCCCATGCATCAACATCCACCCTCTCGCCGGCAAGCATAAGCACCAGCAGCGGCGTGAGCACGGGTGCCAGCAGGGTCGATACGCAGGTCATGCCCACGGAGTATGCGACATCGGCCTTACACAGGAACGACATGATATTGCTCGATACGCCTCCGGGACAGCAGCCCACCAGAATTATACCGATGGCCATAGCAGTGCTGTACGGCGCAAAGGCCGGCACCTGACTGAAGAGCCATGAGAGAGAGAACGCCACCAGCGGCATGATGGTGAACTGAGCCACCGCGCCAATCAGGATGTCAAACGGACGCTGGGCCAGCAGCTTGAAATCATGCGGCGTAAGGGTGAGTCCCATGGTAAGCATGATGATTCCCAGGATGATGGTCTGCATATTGCCTTTAACCCAGGCAAAGAGCCCCGGGAAAAAGAATGTAATCAAGGCAGTCAGTATGATAAAAAGACTTGCCTTGGCACTCAGTATATCACTTAGTTTCTTGAGCATAACATAAATACGGCAACTATTCTATAGTAGAGCTCTCTTTTGTCCGGAGTGCAAAAATAAGGAATTATCTCAGAAAAGCCTGTCCATAAATAGCTGTCATTTAAAGACAATAGTGTATATTAGCGAAAAAATTTAGTTATGTTCCTAAAGAAATTCACCCTTGTATTTGCATCAGTTCTGCTAATAACATCCTGCATGGCCGCAGTATCTGCATGGGCCAATGACGGCGCCTTCTACGCCAGCGGCAACCACCTTATTCCCATCACTGAGACCGATATCCGCGTACAGAAAGAGATTCTTACCCTGAACCGCGTCGGTGACAGCATCCAGGTAAACGTATATTACGAATTCTTCAACCCGGTAGCCGAGAAAGAGGTTCTGGTAGGTTTTGAAGCCCAGCCGCCATCGGTCGATTTCAACAAATCATCAGTTGAACGGTTCCCTGGACATCCCTACATGAGTGACTTTAAAGTGGTTATGAACGGACAGACACTGCCGTATGAGATAGCCCATGTTCTCTTATATCATGATAACGAAACTATCAAAGAACCCCCGTATTATGTTAACGGCAAGATTCAGGCCAAATCAGCCGATGAATTGGAACTCACTGAATGGCTCACGGTAGGTGAAGCAGAAGCAGTAGGACATCCGCTGTACGTCTACCATTTCAAGGCCAGGTTCCGTCCCGGACTCAACATCATACAGCACACATATAACTATCATATGTCAGAGTCCCAGATGCCAATCTTTGTCATGATGTTTGCCGGAAGTTTCGATTACACACTGACCGCCGCCAACCGCTGGGCCAACAACCAGATAGATGACTTTACACTCAACATCAACATGGGTGACCACACATCATTCTGTCTCTACCCCATGTTCTTTAACAGCCCCCAGGAGTGGCAGATACAGGGCAAGGGCAAATACGTCATTGAACCCGAGCCAGATGAGAACATGAAATACACAATGCAATACGCATCCAAAGGGAAACAGGGAATACGCTATCACATGCAAAACGGAGCCCTCACCTTCCATAAGGAGAACTTCCACCCCGAAAGAGAACTGTATATCAATGAGGTACGCCGCCTGAGTTGGGAGAGTCCGTCGTGGCGCAGGTGGGACAGCTTCGATACAGCCGCTACCCAGCTGGTCATAGACTGTTTCCGGCATGAATACCTGCCCACCCGTCTCTATTCCACAAGCACCAGAGAGAACCTCAGTTATGATAAATTCACTCCGCAGCAGCGCCGCATCCTAAAGAACCTGCCCTTTGCCTACAGGGGCTACATATTCAAAAGCAAGGAGCTGCAGGACTTCTTTGAATCCACCCCCTGGTACATACCCGCCCCCGACTACGGGGCCGATGTCCAGACACTCACCCCCGATGAACAGAAGTGGGTTGAGTTCTGGGGAGAATAAAAGAAACTGGGGACGGAAAACCGTCCCCAATTTCTTATTCTATAGTGTGTGACTTGGCCGTAAGCGGGAAGAACACCGGCATGATGAGCACGATGGCAACCACCGAGAAGAGCATGCCGCTCATTACACCTATCGCAAAACTGAACCAGAACGGGTTCTGCTTGCCGTCCAACAGGAACGGTATGAGACCCAGCACCGTACTCAGAATAGTAAGCATGGTAGGTATGATCTTACGGTTATACGCCTTGATATAGGTCTTAAGTCCGTGCTGTCCGGTAGCCGCCGCGATGGTTCTGTATTCCGATGTCAGGTAAATGCCCGCATTCACCGTGATACCGCACAGCATTATCATGGCAGCGAATCCGCCCTGTCCGAACGAGACTCCGAATATGGGATATGCCAGGAACAGACCCATGAAACTGACCGGAATGAGCAGCACAATCATGAGCGGCACCTTGAATGACTCGAACATCGTTGCGCAGATCATGAATATAACCACTACCACGACAAAGATCAGTACCGTACGCTGCTTCTCGGCGGTCCACCATCCGTAGTAGTTGCTCGAGCCCACACGGAATCCCATGGGCAGACGCTCGTTGAACCGCTTGGTAATATCACGCTGCATCTTGTTCTGCAGATCATACGAGCCAATGAACTCATAACCCACAGAAATCCTGTACTCCTGGTTGTCGCGCTGGATGGAAAGACCGGTACGCTGCTTGGATATACTGCCCAAATCACTCAGACGTATGTTCATGCTGTCAATCACAACCATATCGTTGCGCATGTGCCACAGGTCATAATAATCCTTGTCCGATGACACCAGCCTTGTGGGAACATAATCACGGCCGTCAAACACGCCCCTGCCCACCTGACTGTCATACAACTGCTCGCGGATAAATGAGAGGTACTGGTTCAGGTTCGTACCGGTACGGATCAGTCTCTCACGGTCCAGATCCATGTAGAACTCACTCCTGACGAAGTTGTTGTAGCCACGTGCCGTGAATCCGGCCTGACCGTTTACGCGGCGGTTGGCCTTGAGCGTGTCAATCAGCTCCTCGGCATAACGGTACAGAAGGTCATAATTGTATCCGTAAACATCCATGGAGTTGGACCAGCTGGTCCTGTAAACGCTGTTGGTAAGGGGAGTGTCACTGTCCGCAATCTTAGGAATGGTCCATACGGCACCGCCATACCTCATGGCCTTGGCCCACAGACGTTGCTTGAGGTCAAGAGGGAAGTTGGTATTCTGGTATTCATCCTTGAAGTGAATCTCCAGGGTGCCGCTTGTACCCGACAGAGAGGTATGGAAGTAACTGATCTCATCATACTGCTGCAGCCAGTTCTCCATCTCCTTGACAATCTCGTTGAGCTGCTGTACGGTCTGACCCTCGGCCAGATCGGCCATAACATTAAGCACCACCTCACGAGGTCCTTCATCCTGACGGCTGAATGACATACGTCCGTTGGAGTGTTTCTGGAATATGTTCATGGTTCCGCCAAGCGGATACTCGAACCACTTCTTGTTACGCTGATACCACTTGCTTCCGATAGTCTTGTTATAAAGGCCCACCAGACCTCCCTTGTTCATATCCCTGCCTTCCACACGCTCCTTGTGGCTCACCTGCGACGGCAGGAGCTGGATGGGAATACCGAACAACAGTATCAGTGCCACAATGTAAACCCAACGGTGAGAGCGGCTCCACTGAGTCATACGCTCGTAACGCGCCGTGTATCGGACCAGACGGCGACGGCGTCCCATGGTGTTGTTTACTACACCCTTGTTCTTAAGGGGCAGGTACTCCAGCAGAGCCGGCACGAACAGGAACGCAATCACGATGGAAAGCGTCAGGTTGATTACAATCACCCAGATAAAATCGGTAAGGTTGGCCCTGGTCTCCTCCGGAAGGAAGAACACCAGCATCAGGGCACCGATGGTAGTAAGCAGGGCACCCGTAATGGAGAACATCACCTTACGGTTTCCGTAATATGTGTAGTGGTCGGCAATGACTATCGCCGTATCAATGATGATACCCAGCGACACCGTAATACCCGCCATTGAATAAATCTCAATGTTCACGCCGAACACCTTGTAGAAAATTACCGCGCTCAGCAGGTTCACCACGATGGTAAGACCTATCACGGCAAGGTAACGGAAGTTACGGCTCACCGCCAGAACGAACACAAGCAGGATAATCAGTGAGAACAACGCACGCAGTAAAATCTTCTGCATCTCATTGCTCAGGTACTCCGATGCGTCATAAGAGAGTTTGATTGCAAAGTTATCCGGCAGTGATGCCTTGAGAGTCTCCATCTTCTCCTTTACGGCCGATGTCACCTCGATGGTATTGATATCCTCCAACGCAGTAACATACAGATAGATGGTATTCAAGCCATTGATTCTTTCATATGAATAGGGAATCTGCTCGCGGTACTCCACCGTAGCGAAATCACCCATATAGTACATGCGTCCGTTAACCTTACCCACCGGGATCTTCTCCAGTTCACCCGTCAGGTCACGGCTCTTGAGACGAACCAGCATCAGACGGTCCTCCATCACCTCGGTACCCACGATGGTATTCTGGTAATAGCGGTTCATGGCCTCGCTCAGGTTGGAGGGCGTCATGCCCACCGCGCGCAGCGAGTTGGGATTAAACGTCAGAACCCACTCAAAGGACTTGGCGCCTGATGTATTCACGCTCTCCACGCCTTCAATCTTTGAGAGTTTGGGCATCAGATGCTTCTCGACATAGCGTACAATCTCAATGGCCGGCATATCGGCATTGATGGTATAGCGCAGTATCTGCTGACTGCTGCGTCCGCCGCCTCCTGCCGAACCGCCCAGACTGTAAGTGGCACCCTCCGGGAGTTTGCTGCGTATCTGACGCAGACGTGTGGCTACGTCAAAACGCGTAGTCTCCATGTTGGTACCCTTCTTGAAGTTCAGCGTAATGTTTCCATTGCCCTGGTTAGTGGTAGCGCTGATACTGCTTACGCCGTCCACCGTATTCAGGGCGCCCTCAATGACAGACGTCACCTCGGTCTCCACCACTCGGGCTGAACCCGGTCCGCTGAAACCCACCGACAGGCTCAGGTTCTCATGAACCGGATTGTACTGAATGGTCAGCTGACCGGTGTAGAGGAATATGGCTCCCACCAGCATCAGCACAACCATAATAAGGATTATGGAGAAGGCGTGACTCTTCTTTCCTTTCTGCGTATTATTCATCTATCAGACTTCTTATAGATTACATAATAAGCCAGAGGTACAAAGAATACACTCACGAATGTACCGGCTATCATACCGCTTATAAGAGCAAGTGAAAGAGGATATTGCAGGTCACTGCCCATGTCACCGCGTACCAGGAACGGAGCGATGGCAAGGATCGTAGTGAGTGAAGTCATTATGATGGCCTTCAGTCTGCGGCCGCCTGCCTCCAGGATGGCGTGCTTCAGACCCATGCCCTGTTCACGCAGGCGGTTTATGGTATCCACCTTCAATATGGAGTCATTGATAACGATACCGCACATAACCACCATACCGATCATGGACATCAGGTTAATGCTCTCACCGAACAGCCACAGGATACCCAGCACTGCGAATATGTCAATGATCAGCTCGCTAAGTATGATGAACGGCTGTATCAGACTCTCAAACTGGGCTGCCAGGATAAAGAACAGCAGCAGGATTGAAATTACCAGCACGGTGCACAGCTCCTTGATCATCTCACGGTTACTGAAGTAAGTACCTGCAAAGCTGACATCGAACCTGTCATCCTCACGTACCACCTTCTTGATGACATCCATCGCGTGGCGTGCCTCGCGGCCCTTAACATCCAGAACCAGCGGATAGAACTCACCGTCCACGCCCGATGTCACCTGCTTGAGGTCACGGTTACGGGTCTCCTTGAGCAGGATCTCAAGCGGCACGCGTCCGCCACCGGTGACGATGTAACTGCCCTGAATCAGGTCACGCGCCTCCTTGGTGCCCACACCGATAACCACCGGCATGGAGAAATCACCCTTTGAGATACGCAGTACCGAGCCTGCATTCATTGAGTTCTGCAGGTAACTCAGCACCTGACCGAAACTAACGTCATACAGAGCCAGACGCTCCGGGTCAGTGATAAGTTCAATGTACTCGTTCCACTCAGGCTGCGGGATATACTGCTCGGGCAGAGCCGCACGCAGGGCGTACAGCAGCGATGAGAGCTGCTCCGGCTCGGGAGTAGTGCCGTCAGTGTTCTTGATACGGGCTACCAGCGGAGCCTCCTTGTCAGAGAACAGCATGTCAAATATGTTGCCCGATGCCTGACTGCTGTGAACAGCCAACGGCCACTCACGGGTAATGTAATCGTTAGCCTCGGCCTCGATTCGGTCAATCTCCTTGGTACCCTGGGCCTTGATGTAAATGGTAGCCTCCGAAATACCCATCTCACGGGTGTGTGACAGTGCGAACTGCTGTGAGCCCGTCATAGCGGTATACTGGGTGATCTCATCCGGGAACTGTGCCAGAATCTGCTCGCAGCGGCGGTTGTTCTCCTCGAGCGAAATGCGCTCGTTCCACTCAATGTTGAGCAGGGAGTCGCTGTGTGACAGAGTAGGCAGTTTCTGCTTGTCCAGATTGATGAACAGCACACCGATCAGCACCACAGCCGCAGCAAAGATGCTCCACATCACTCCTCTGTGACGGAAGAACCAGCTCAGTATGGCATCATAACCCTTGGTCATGTTACCCACGCTTATCTTACTGATAAACTTGTTGGGAGTAAAGCAGGGCTGGTTACGGTAGAACCTGTAATAGAATACCGGAATCACCAGCACTGACATGATCAGGGCCGATATAAGAGTGATGGTCACAGCCATAGCCTCATCATAGAACAGCGCACCTGCAATACCGCTCATGAAAATCAGCGGGATAAAGATGGCGCAGGTGGTCATAACCGAACTCAGCATGGGAGTGAACACCTCCTGGGTACCGTATACGCAGGCATCGGCCAGGGGCTCACCCTTCATCCAGCGCTGCGTTATGTTGTCAATCGTAATGATGGAGTTGTCCACCATCATACCCAAGCCCAACACAAGTCCTGACAGAGATATGATGTTGATTGAGATGTTAAGCACAAAGAAGAACAGGAACGACAGAATCAGCGCCGTAGGAATGGTAATGACCACCAGCAGCGGACTGCGGAAATCCTGCATGAAGAAGAAAATGATGATACAAGCAAACAGGGCACCGAAAATAAGGTTTCGTACCATGTTGTTGATGGAGTAGTCGAGAAGCTCCGTCTGGTCACGTGTAATCTGGAAGTTAAGATCCGGATACTCGCGCTCAAACACCTGCATCAAATCCTGTATGCCGTCACGGAGTTCGGCCATGCGTGCATCGGTACGCTTGATCACAGCCATTGAGATGGCGGGCTCGCCGTCGGCCGAAATCATGCCCTTGGCACGCTGCTGCTCCTCACGTACCTCGGCCAGATCCTTTATCTGATAGGTACGTCCGCCCAACTTGAGCCATACGTTCTCCACATCCTCACGGGTCACTACGTTGGACTCAAAACGTACGTCAAAGCGGTACTCACCGTCACGGATCGAGAGGCTTCCCAGGTTCACCTTGGCGCTCTGGATCGCACTGCTCAGGGTGTTCTCATCGGCACCGATGGCACGCAGTTTCTCCATGTCGGGTATGATGAGCAACTGCGGGTACAGTACGCCCGATATGTCCACCATTGCCACCTGCGGCAGCTGCTCCAGACGGCGTGTTATCACCTGACGGCAGAAATCACTCATCTCCAGCATGCGGGTTCCGCCGGTATGCTTGGAATCCTTGAGTGAAATGTTGATAAAGAAAGCGGGGATATCGGTTGCGCTGGCACGTGCAATCAAGGGTCTCTCCTCACCGGCACCCCAGCCCTGGGTGGCCCTGTCCACACGATCATTCACATCAATGAAGATGTAGTCGGCATCGGCACCGTAATCGAAAGTCATCTCAATCAGACCGCCTCCGTCCTTGGCCGTGCATACGATATCCTTAAGATGAGCCACCTGCGACAGGTTTGAACGCAGCGGGGCCATCAACGCCTCATTCAGCTCACGCGCACTGCGGTCCGGCGATGTAACCTGAACCGTAATCTGCGGTATGTTTATGTCCGGCACCAGTGATACCGGCAGTTTCCTTATGGCCGCAATACCCAGCACCATGACTGCTATCAGCACCATGGACACCGCTATCGGGCGCTTAATCAATCCCTTGAACATGGCTCGTTACTCCTGAATAACCACTGCAGCGTCATCACCCAGATTCAGGTTACCGGTGGTAATGATAAGGTCACCGATGTTGAGGTCTGCGCCACGATCCTTGTTGGGCTCAACCACATGTTCCTGAGTGTTTGACATAATAACGTTCACGTATGTCCAAAGGCTGTGTCCTGTCTCCGGGTCGATGCGGAACAGCACCTCCATGTTGTCGCGGATAACCACTGCGCTCTTGGGAACAACCATCTGGTTAGGAACGCTGTTCTCAACGGTGATGCGTACGTTCATACCATCCATAAGTTCATCGGCTCCGGGAACCTCGGCCGTAACGGCAATCTGACCGTTCTGGTCAACGGTGGGGTTGATTGATACTATCTGACCCTTGAGCACCACCTCATTGTTCACGAACGGTGAAACCATCACCGGCTGACCGATATGTACAAAACCGTACTCAGTCTCCAGGATGCTGAAACGTACCATGTAACGGCTGTCATCAATCAGCGTGCAGAACTGACCGCCCTGCTCGAACTTACGTCCCTTGACGCTTGCCACCTTACCTGCAAAAGGAGCCTTCAGGTCACACTGTGCGAAAGTCCTCTCGGCATTCTCAAGAGCCATCTTTGCATCGATGAAACCGGTATTGATGTATATCACGCGCTTCTGCTCGGTCGGAATCTTGGCGGTATCGGCCAGCTTATAACCGTAATCCAGCAGTTTGTCGGCCAGGCTCATCTCGGCCTTGTCAAATGACAGGCGGGCCTGCTCCAGCTGACGGCGCGGCTGCTCCTTGTCAAGTGATGCCAGAACCTGTCCCTTCTGGACCCTCTGTCCGTCACGAACGTTAACCTGGGCAATGGCACCCTGTGCGCTGAACTGCACCGTCACCTTGCTCTGGGCCTCCAGCTTACCGTTACAGATAAGCTGCTTGTTGAATGTCTTGAGCGCCAACGGCTCAACTGTCACTATGTTCTGATCAGCTTTGAAAGTACCGCGGGCCATCTCGGTGGTATCCTTGGTTTCCTCCTTGTCTTTCTTGTTCTTGCATCCGCAAACAAGGCCTGCAACCAGTGCAAGCATCAATACTGTAGTAAAAGGTCTGTATGTTTTCATATCAATAGTTATTTTATCAGTTTGTCAAATTCGGCACTGATGTCAGTACCTGAAACATAATCATAAAGCGTGGTCTGGCGAATCTGGAAGTAGTAACTCCAGAAGCTTGCCACATTATTCACATAAGTGCTCAGCGCGTTGTCACGCTTATCCTTCAACTGATCCAGCTGAGTCATGGTCATGCTGCCGCTGCCAAAGTTCTGAAGAGCCAGCTGGTAACTTTCCTCGGCCAGCTGAGCGGCACGAGCCGATATCTCACACTGGCTGCGCTGGTTGTTGAACTGCATCACCTGAGTAAGCAGATTCTGACGCTTGTCAATCATGGACTGCTCCAACTGGTTGCGGGTGGTCAGTGCCTGGGCCTCGGCCATACGTACGCGACCGCGGGCCAGACCCCAGTCAATCAAAGGAATTGAGAGTGAAATGCCAATCTGCTCCTGATCCTGCAGTTGTACGAAAGTCTGATTCAGCTCATCGGACGATCCCGACATACCCAGAGTAGCCCTGATGCTGGCAGACAGACCGCGGTTGGCCTTGGCCTGAGCGATGGTGCTCTCGGTCTGAATGTAACTTATCTCCTGATTCAGGCTGAATGACGAGTTCTGGAGAGAACGCTCCAGCACATCCTCATACTCCAGCGTTACATCAGGAATATCATAATCTATTATAAGGTTAAGTTCTGTATCCTCATTATATCCAATGTATGAGCAGAGGCGGTTAAGTGATGTCCTCAGGTTAACCTTCTTGGTATTCAAGCCAAGTGAGTCCATAAGCATGCTTGACTCAATCTGCATCAACTGGTCACGGTTAATTGTACCCATTGCAAAACGGGTCTGAGCGGCCTCAAACAGACGCTTGCTGTCATCAAAACTCTTTACGGCACGCTCATAATCCTCTTTGTCCCTAACATAATTCCAAAAATAAGATACCGCAGTCTGGTTAACCTGCTCCATGCTCTCTATGTACTGACGCTTGGCCAGTTCATAGTTCTTGGGCTCGGTCTTACGGCTCCACTTGAAACGGTTATAGCCCCACAGGCTCTGTGAGTATGTCAAATATACGGGCTGTGCATAATAAGTGGTACTGCGCATGGGGCTGTACTGGTCCAGACGCTGCAGTGAAGTTGTGAGTGAAACCGTACCGCCTGTCCATGGAACATTCTGGCTCACAAATACATTCACCGAATTGTTCATGTTGTAGTTGGGACGGTAACTGATGGCACCTGTCTGATAATCCTGCAAAGCCACAAGTGAACGGTTGAACCGTGCCAGATCAGCACTCAGGGTAAGTGACGGAAGCAGCTCGGCCCTGTAAGAACGGAAACTCCAGTACCTTGAAGCAAAAGTATTACGGTTACTCATTGAAGCGATGGAGTTCTCCTGAGCCAGTTCAACAACCTGCTGCATGTTGAGCGTTCTTGGTACGATAACCTGCGCATCACATACTCCGCCGGCCATAAGGCCTACAGCCAGAATAACTCCTTTGGAAAGGGATTTGATTTGAAACATGTCTGCAAACAAAGTTTCTAGTTAGTAAAATGGGTTAACAGCGCGAATTTAATTATTTTGTATGACCTTTCACCGCAATTGCCAGGAAATCTTCCTGGCCCGATGCCTGAACATACACATATTTAATGAACTCACCCGGATTCTCCACCGCTACCTTGACCTCAAGCTTACCGCACTCGCGCGGCTTGAGCCTCATGATATCGGTGTTAAGGGTAGTACAGTCACACTCGGTCATGAAAGAGAGGGCAATCTGCTCCTTTCGGTTGTTACGGAACGTAAATGACGCCTTTACGGAATCACCCACGGTCGCCTGGCCCACGTCCACTATCTCACGGCGTACGGTGAACGCAGCGTCAGAATCATTGCAACCTGTCAGCAGCGGTGCTGCAGACAGGATTGCAAGAAAAAGGCCATTGATAATTCTGTTATTCATAATCACTAGGTCAATATAATGTAATCACAGTTCTTTAAGATTTTATTTTTCTGATCGGCTCAGCCCAGCCTCCGACCCTTTCGGTCGGAGGAAGCTGAAACCAATAACAATTGAAACAGGAGAGAGACTTATATTGTTCATCTGATTAATGGAAAAGGTACTTTATTCTATATAATATTTCCCAATGTACGATTTACCGTTGGAAAGGGTAATTGTCAGATAATAAGTACCCGGCTCATCAGTTACACTCATAATAAGAGTATCACCTACGCAGGTATCGCTCCAGGTAACATTATCCTCTGCGCGTACAATCTGAGCATTGATGAAAGTAATTCCGTTTCCAGCCTCGATGGTAACCTCACCTTCAAAGTAAGTGCAGATGGGTTCCACTATATAACGTGCACGTGCACGGGCTCTGGGACCACCACCTTGGCTAGTTGTTGGATCCGGGAATAGCGGAACATCCTCCGGCTCACCCATTGCCCATGTGTTTGTCTGGAAACAAGGTAATAATACCATAACTGCCACCATTGCTTTTTTCACAAAATTCTTCATACGACTTCAATAATTAGGTTTAATAATTAGGTTATTTATTTGGGTTAACTTTTTCGTTCTTGGTTCTGATGCAAAGTTATGGCAGCCCTAATTCATGACCAAAAAAATGGGGCTGTTTAAGTCTGACAGCCCCCTTTGTGAACTATTGATTTTCAATAAGTTACAGCTAACGGGTTCACTAAATTTCTGACAGCCTGTTTTTCGTCAGAAAAGTTAATGAAAAATGGGTGCCGGCAAAAGGATTTTCCGGCTTTGTTTTCAAATTGTTGATAATTGGACGGTGTTTACATGTCAGGATTTCTTCAGTCCGTGATTGTATAACTGAAGTATTGTTCCAGGTCACTGACTATATACGGAAATCTTATGGGATTGCCTCCGTATAACTTCTCCAGACGGAAAGACTGGTCCGACGCGGAATACTGCGCCATCATATCCATCCTGTATTTCTTAAGTACCTCTTTTTCAACCAGTTTCTGTATTGGAAGCACATCCGTTTCATCCAGTTTGTATGAGCGCTTAAAGTATTCCAGTGCAAGATCCTCGTCTCCACGAGCCTCCTTGATGCACCCCAGATAATACCAGGTCCTGTTCAGCGAAGGCATCTCCCTTAGCACCCATTCCATCAGAGATTCTGATTTATCCAGGTCACCCATGGTGTAATACAGCTTTCCAAGCCTTGCGGCAACAAGCGGATCCTCAGTCCGGTCATACTCATCCTTCAGTTTTTTGACCGCAGTCGTTAAGGATTGTTCCGCCAATGCAGAATCGTTCCTTCTCAAATCTGCAAAAAAGCGGCTCTCAGTGATGTCTGTAAAGCGTTCTATCGCTTTTGAGAAATAATACGCAGCAGCATCCCTGTTACCGGTCAGTTCATTCAACCATCCGGTAACCAGCAGCACCTCACGGGTTGAGTAAGACTCACCCGCAAAAGGTTCCAACACCTCCAGTGCCGCTGCATAATGTCCTTTCATCATAGCATTCAATGAATAATTCAATGCAAATACCGGTTCATACGGAAACATTGAATAGATGTCACCCACCAGTTCATCCAGTGAATAGTCCAATCTTTCATTCCGGTTTCCGCCGGCGGCCAGTGATTTGAATAAATCTGAATCAATTGAATCCAGTTTAGCGTAAAAGCAGCATAAATTGAGTTTGTAGAGCGGATTAAGCTCATTCAGTTTAATGGCTTTCTTTTCCAGAGCGACGGATTTTTCCATATCCGTAACGCTGCAAGCATACAGATTTTTCTTTTCAGCGCTGTTCTGCACTATTATCAGGGAGTAAAGCGCCTCAAAAAGAAGAACCATCGATACAATGATCGTAAACCTAAATTTTCTTTTCATACCGGCAAACAGGATAAACACTCAAAAACATAATTATAATCGTAAGAAGCGGTAAACAGTTATTTTCAAAAATCGAACTGAAGAAAAACTCATGAACCAACAGGGCGGCAAAAGCAGCTATGAAAGGAATCGTGTCAACTTTCTTTCGGGCCGACACCACAGACCCCACAATGAAAGCCACTATACCAATCAGGTAACATATGCCACCCAGCAAACCCTTCTCGGCCAGCACCTGGAGATAACTGTTGGTTGACCGGAAAGAGAGGGCGTTATACTCTTTTTTGCCATACAGGGCCGATGCCTGCTGATAATTGCCGCTGCCGTATCCCAGATATGGCCTTGACTTGAACAGATCCACGGCTTCCTGCCACTTGCCAAGGCGTGCATCGGTACTGCGGTGCTGAACGGTAGTCCTGTTCAGGGAGAGTGTAGTAAGCACTGATTCCTTATCAGACATCATAACACTGCCCAAAGAGATGGTAAGAGTACATGCTGCAATACATATGAACTTAACCATAACCTTTCTGTGAAACAGAAGTATCGCGCCAAAAGCAGTCAGGTAGAAGAAGAACAGTGAAACATAGCCTCCGCGGGAGAAACTTACCAGTATCACCACGTTCATGGCGATGAATGTAAGCAGGCCCAGTATCCTGACATAAATGTTTCCGTTTCTGAGAATAAGCGTCAGTGATGCAGGCAGCAGGCATATCAGAATTGCAGTCCAGTCATTTGATATTATTCCCAAAGGCCTGTAGTACTGCCTGACAGAAGTAAGGTCAGTGTACCCCATTTCCATGAATGCAGCCCTATGCTTCAGATAGGTTATCATTGTTATGACGGCCATCACCAGTGATGTCAGCAACAAGGTTTTTATCATAACAGCAACCTGTGACCTGTCAGTAATGAAATACCTCATGTAAAACCACAATGTTACAATTCCTATCAGACGCGCACATGCATCCACGCTTTTGGGTACATAACCGGAGTAAATTGACGCCGCCAGTTCCGCCGCACAGATCAACAGCAATGAGACATCAAGAAAACTGATCCTGAAAACCCTTTTGTCTGCAGGTCTGCGTATGCACATGAGTACGGCCAACGGGAGTACTATGCACCAAGACACCATCTTGAAGCATCCCAGAACAACCAGCACAGTCAGAATAATGGCCGGAAGCAGGATCAATTGTTCACTTTTATTATTCGTCATCGCTCAATCTGTTCCAATACTGACTGTAGAAATTGTCAGACTTCATAAGTTCCTTATGGGCACCCTGAACGGATACGCTGCCATTCTCCAGTACAACAATGTTATCACTCAACAGTCTGGCAGTCTCCAGTCTGTGTGTAACAAAGATTATGATGTTGTCCTTCTTAAGCTCCTTGAGCAGGTCACATACAAAAGACTCGGTCCTGCGGTCCATAGCTGATGTTATCTCATCCAGGATAATGACCTTGTGATTTCTGTACAGAGCCCTTGCCAAAGCCACAAGCTGCTTCTGTCCGCCCGACAGGTTAATACCCTCTTCACCTACCAGGGTAAACACACCTGCAGGCAGTTCATTGAAGTATTTTGTAAATCCGTATTTGTCACAGAACTCAAAAATATCCTGCGGATTCTCAAGTTTCTCACCAAAGCAGATATTGTCAAGGATAGTTCCGTTATACAGGAATACATCCTGGGGAACATAAGATACAACGTTATGCCATGAATCCGAGTCAATGTCCGAAAGGTCAACTCCGTCAACCATAATTTTTCCGGATTCAGGCTTGTAGAAGTTCTCTATGATCTGGCACAATGAACTCTTGCCGCATCCGCTCTCACCTATGATGCTGGTAATGGTACCCTTTTCAAATGAGAGTGACACATCGTTAAGCAGGCGCTTTCTGCCTGTAAAGCGGAATGAAAGATCATCAATCTCAATCTTGTCGGCAGCCACGTCCATAACTTTCTTCTCAGTATCATCCGCCTCCTGCTCATCCTGAGTGTCAACAAACTCAAACATACGCTGGAAGGCAACCTTAGCCTCGTTGATAGGTATGATTGCTGACGCAATCCTAGACATCTCGGACAGAATGTTAGTTGACATGCTTACCATTGCCATCATTACACCTACGGTCAAGGCATCCTTGAATACAAAGTAGGAGCAGAGTGACAATAACAGGATCTGGAAGAAAGAGTTGGACAAGCCGGTCTCTACACCAATCTTTACGTTGGTTCTGCCCAGGGAGTATGCCTGATCCTGGAAATTTGAGAACAGACTGTAGTTGTTGTCAAGGAACCTGCCCTCCTTTGAGTAACTCTTAATGTCAGTAATACCGTTTACAGTATTGATAAGGCTGCTTTCACTTGCGGCATAGGCACTCATGGTGCTACGCTGCTGCTGCAGGATCTTCTTGTTCCTCTTTATGATAACCCAGAAGAACAACGGAGAGAAACAGATTACCAGCAAACCTATTTTCCAGGAATAATGGAACAGGAATATGGAATAGATAAGTACGGTAAGAGCGCTGATTGTAGTGCTGTTGACCAATGTGCTTATTATTGACTGCAGTCTTCTGGTATCACCCAGACGTGAAAGTATCTCACCTACTTTTCTTGTATCATAGAAATATTTGGGCAGTCTGAGCAGTTTTCTCAGAAAGAACTTTGTAATCCTGTTGTTGAAACCGCGGCTTTGTTCAAGTAACAGCTTGCCTCTGAAAGAGCCCAGCATTACCATTATAAGGTTAATCACCAGAATCGACGACAAACCGATGATGAGTTTGACCAACTCTTTGTTTACGAGTATCGAGTCTATCAGTTTCTGAGAGAATATGGTCATTGCCAAACCCAGCAGGGTTGTAATGATGCCTATGATCAGGCTGACTGAGAACAGGCCGTAATCATCACGCACCAGGTTCTTTATCCACTCAGTCTTTCTCTGCAGTATGGAAGTCTTCTTTTCGAATGAAAGGTTCGGTGTCAGGATGAGACATTTTTTGGTCCATATCTCTTCAAGTTCCTGCTCGGAAACCGTCTTGACTCCTTCGGCCGGATCTCCAATCAGGAAATTGCCGTCTTTATATGAAAAGAGAGTTACATAATGACTCAACACTTTTTCTTTAACTACCGACAGTATGCAGGGAGCATCCAGTTTTTTGAGTTCATCCACGCTGTCAACCACTGCACCAAAAGCGTCAAAGCCCATGGTTTTGGCTGCCTGGCACAGTCCCAGAAGGGTTGTTCCGGTGCTGGAGGTTCCGCTTATTTCACGCAGATGCATGATGCTTGAATCGCCGTTATAGTATTTGATCATCATAAGCAGGCAGGCAACGCCGCAGTCTGAAAAATCATGCTGCTCTACAAATGATGCGTTTATTCTTTTCTTATTGTTGTATTTCATATTCATAACTTCTTTTCAAAAAAAGGAGATTTTACATTTATTTCAACCAATCTACCAGGACAGAGGATTCCATTCCTCCGTAGTTACTGTTTACAAGAACGCCTTCCTTGTCATATATGAATATGGCGGGCGGTCCTACAACCTGATATAAGGTGTGATATTTGGGAGAGTCCTCAAGCAATATCACTGAGTTTTCCAGTTTATCAATAGGAGTGTTTTCCAGGAAATATTCCATTTCATCCTCCATAAAGGCAAAGGAGATGAAAACCCATCTGTTATCGGGATATGAATCCCTGTTCTTTAAGATCTCATTCAGTTCCGTTTCACATATACCGCACTCAGGGCTGAAAAACAGCACTACGGTCTTTCCCTTGGTATAGTCATTTACAACAGTATATGCATCTCCCATATATTGCCTGGCGGTAATTTCCGGCAGCATCTCCTTGGGAGCGGTATCTTCATTACCGGTCTTTGTGTATACCTTGACGGATATGGCACAAACAACCAGCAACAGAATGATGATTCGGGATATTTTAAAACTTTTGGTTTTCATAAGATCTTAAGATTATCTTGATTAATGATCATTTTAATTATTTCATTGCAGTCAATTCTGTCATATGCAGCCTTGACTGCAATGAAATAACCAAAACAGGTGATTAATTACTCACCCATAACAGCGTTGAGGCAAGGAGTGCAAGCAAGTGCAACATCAATTGATGATGCTATTGCAGCGATAATTGAACCAACCAGGGTAAAGGCTGAACCTTCGGCAATTAAAATACCGGCCTGTGCAAGTGCTCTGTAGCAATTGAGGCAAACATCCTGCTTGAGTGCATCCGGATTCCAACCACCTGAAATTTCCACCATCTGATCATTAGTCAATGTAATCATAATAATTAAGTTTTAAAAAGTTAATAAATAATTGATAATTAATGAATTATATAAATAATACATTACTCTGCCATAACTGCATCAACGCAAGGCTTGCAGCTTGTATAAATGTCCAATGAATGAATCAGAGCAGCAATAAGGCAACCTACAAAGGAGAGAGTTGCACTCTTTGCAACTGTCATGCCGGCCTCAATGAGGGCTCTATAGCAATTAAGGCAAACGTCCTGCTCAAGAGCATCCCAGTTCATACCACCTGCAATTTCTACCATCTGATCATTAGTTAATGTTGTCATAATAATTTAAGTTTTAAAAAGTTGATAATAAGTTGATAATAAATAGTTTAGTTAAATAAATGAATTACTCTCCGATAACGGCCTGTACGCAAGGCTTGCAGCTCAGGTAAACGTCGCTTCCAATTACCAGCGCAGCAATGATAGCGCCTACAACGGTCGCTGCTGAACCCTCGGCAATTGCAACACCGGCCTCAAGAAGTGCTCTGTAGCAGTTAAGGCAAACCTCCTCACCCAGTGCATCGGGATTCCAAGTCCAACCACCTGCAATTTCTACCATCTGATCATTTGTTAATGTTGTCATAATAATTTAAGTTTTAAAAGTTAATAATAAGTTGATTATAAATTAATTAGTTAAGTTTTTGCAAACAAGGACCCATCAGAAGGCTATTATGGTCGATACTGCAACGAACAGCAGCATCATTACTCCGTATGTCTTCAATACAAAGGAGATTGACTCCATGAATGAGTATTTAAAGTTTCTGTGAACCAGGAATCCCAGGAAGAGCATGTACAGTATCTCCTGAAGGTTTACTGAGAGCAACAGAATGTACAACCAGGTCTGGGTCTCCTTCAATGCTGCGGCATCAAACCAGTGCAGCAGGGACATTGATTCAAAAAGACTCTGTGAATGTTGTTCCAATGTGACAATGTCAACTGTTGACATGGCGGCATAGAACAGGATGAAAACCAACATGGATTTTACTGAAACCATCCAACAGGTAGAGAATTCCTTCTTTCCGGCAGGTGACTTGACCATCTGTACCACATAGAAGCAAACACTAACTGCAACTATGCGTACAATGATCTCCAGCGGTTTCTCCAGATAAACAATCCATTTGCTCCTCTGAATGGACTCCAATACCATTGCTACTATGTCGGCGGGAGCCTCAGGATCCAGTTTCTCAAATAGTACGGGAAAAACTATTTTGTTCTCAAGATACAGGAAGACAGTGGCAATCAGCATATAGCCTACTATCCAGAACAGTGATCTCAAGCCTTTATTTTCTTTTATACTGTTAACTGCTATCATAAGACCGAAATGATTTGATAATGATTATCCTGATTAATGATCATTTCAATTATTTCATTGCAGTCAATTCCATCAAATGCAGCCTTGACTGCAATGAAATAATCAAAACAGGTGATTCCTAATTACTCACCCATAACAGCGGTAAGGCAAGGATTGCAGGCAACTGCAACATCAATTGATGATGCTATTGCAGCGATAATTGAACCAACCAGGGTAAAGGCTGAACCTTCGGCAATTACAAAACCGGCCTGTGCAAGAGCTCTGTAGCAATTGAGGCAAACGTCCTGCTTGAGTGCGTCCCAGTTAACACCACCTGAAATTTCTACCATCTGATCATTAGTCAATGTAATCATAATAATTTAAGTTTTAAAAGTTAATAAAAAGTTGATAATTAATTAGTTAAATACAATAGAAGTAGTTGAGCTCATTTCTACCAATATTATTTCTTCACAAATTATTTCATCTCATAGTACACAAGCACCGGGTTGTCATCTTTCTGTTTTCTGACAGCCTTGATTATTTCCTTAGCCAACGGGGAGGGATCAACAGTTTCATCAATGAAACTTTCCACATCTCCTGATATCAGGGTTATGAAACCCTTATCCGTAATACATTTTGGGATCATTGCATATTTCAGACCCGGAATATGGAATCCCTTCAGATGAGTAACGCCACTCTTGGTCTCACGGTAGAATCTGTAGTCAACTTCCTTTTTCAGGAGAGTACTGTACCAGAATGAGGTACCGGTTTTTCCATAATGGGGGTAATACAATCCTCTGTATTTATCAGGATTCTCAAACAGGTAAGAGAGATACACGTTCACGTCTCCGCTGTAGAACTCTGTTTCCGCTCCGTCTCTTCCATAGTTATACTCCTTCAGTACACCCAGACTGTCTTCGGTAATCTCACACAGATAATTGGTTTCATCAAACAGGGTGATAATACCATTCTTTCTGGAATAACTTTCTATCTCTACGTCGCTGTTGTTATACTGGAAAGAGGTCAGGTTACAAACTTTGCGGATAATATCCTGTGTTTTTACGTCAAAGAGATAAAAGCCCAGGTCTTCCTCATTCTTAAGAGCCAGCAGCAGGGTCTTTTTGTCATATACCCTCAGTGCTCCGATCTGATACGGTGCCTTTATGGTTTCCAGATACTCCATCTTGGGCACTGAATAACACATGATTGAGTTGAGGTCAGTATTGGGGACCAGGTACAGGATCTTATTCTCACTGTCGTACCCAATCTTTCTGATCATGGTGTATTCACCTCGACCACGGCCCACTGCCTTAAGGACTCCTTCAAGTTTGTTGTCTTTGAAATAATAGACGTTGTGATACAGTTCATCCACCATGAACAGTTCATCACCGTAGCATTGCAGCATGGAGCAACCGCCTAAAGGATCGTCACTTACCAGAGGAACCACCTTGACGTTCTCGGTTACATCCTCAAACTGGACGTCTACTGCTTCTTCGGGATTGATGGTGACGCCATCAATGTGCTTCTGTCCACATGATACTATGAACAAAGCTGTCGATAAGAATAAAAGAGACTTTTTCATAATTAAAATGTTTATTGATTATTTACTGATTTGTTATTCAAAACCATATTACCACCACTCCATCATGCCTTCTGAGTCTATGACGAACGGCCTTTCCTCCTTTCCTCTTGAAATGTTACTCAGCCACAGCAGTGCCTGCGGAACGTCCTCATAACGGAGGTAGTTGTCAGTTGCACGTTGAACGCCCATTGATTTCCATTCGCCATTCAGGAAGTATTTCAATTCATACGTATCACCGGGAATTATGTCGTTACCGTCACCGCGCGGAACTACGCGTACATACTTGGGGGCCACCTTACCGGCAAAGTTCAATCCTACCCATGCGTTGTCAGGCTGGTCCCAGGCAGTCTCATAATTTGTCAGCCAATCATTGTCAAAAGCGTTCCTTGCTGATCCCAGATCACCTGATGAGCACATGGGAGTTCCGTCAATCCGGACAGTATCCTTGTCAAAGAATGTCAGTTCGGCTATGCTTCCGCTGGTGCCGTCTGCACCCAGGTAACGCCAGTACTTGTGCGGGCCGTCAACCTCTATCATCATCTTGTCGGGGATAGTGACACTGTCAATGGTCAATACTGTATGGCAGTCCGAGAAATCCTCCTTGTCAGCATACTGGATCTGACCGCCCAATATCTTGTCGCGCTGGGTCACCACGTTGTATGAGGAGTAGTACTTTCTGCGCAGCGTTAGCGTACGTGTGGATTCCTGAGTTCCGGTAATGAACCTTACGGAACCGTCCTTGTCCAGCACAAACGGATCAGATATAGGGCTCAATGTCCTGCCGTCATATCCCAAGGCAATGTACATGTTGTTGATTCCCATGTTCCTGAAATGTGCCTTTCCGCGCTTTACCTCGCCAAAGTCAAGTACTGACCAGTCAGAATACTGTCCGTTGAACTTGGCTATGTAGGCATATTTCTCCTTCAGGCTTATGTATTTAGTCCCGTCAGATTTCCTGTTCACGGGTATTACAATGTCATGGGTACGGTTGTACTTGTCTGTTACATCCATGCTGGTTACCAGGAAAGGATGCTGCAGTTTTGATTTTGATTTATACTTGGCAACTTCCCAGTTGATGGTATAACCGTTTCTCCAAACCTTGGGAATGCGCTCATACGGATAGAACTGAATTCCGGCCGGCATTATCAGGGAGTTTACCGTTGGCTGCTCACGGCCGCGGTCATCAAGGAATACATACCAGGCGTGGCCGTTGCAGTTTCTGCCCCATTCAGGAACCTCGTCTATGACTGCCGGCAGTCCCAGGCTCCTGAATCCCAATACACCCAGAGTTACATAGTCTTTGCATGAACCGAATGTCATGCCCAGCATGGTTTCTGCGCTAAGGAATCCCAGTCCGCTTGTTGATCCCCAGTAAATGTGAGGTATCACCTTGTTGTTGATTTCATTGCGGACAATGTCTATTGTATGGTATATTGTACTCTCTTTATCATCCTGATAGGTGAATGTCGAGATACTGTCAGAGAAGGTTGATGAGAATATGCCACGCCAATCATCAAATGCCTGCTTCTCGGTTTCCTTGTATGGTAACAGCCAGATGCAGAACTCATCAAATGTCAGCTGTCTGCTCCAGGGTCTGGTTTTCCACTGGTCATAAGCGTGGTCAATGTTATGTATCAGATAATCAGAAGTAATGACTGCGCAATCTGATATCACACCTCTTGTCACTTTGTTGAACCTGTTGAATGATACTCTCTTAAGGTACTCTCGCTGCTCATCCACACTCATGTCTGACTTGAATACATCAAGAGCAATATCGTAATAAGCATTGATTGAGTCTGTCCTGTATGAAAGGTGAGCGGGCATGTTCTCAATGAGGAACTTTGCTGCTGCCAGTTTCTCCGGGTTGGGATCAACCGTCTTGTAATGGTTCAACACTGCCTTCAGTTCGGTCTTATTACTACCCGCAGCCTTCATGGCCCAACGAAGATGTTTCTGTTCTTCACTACAGCCACTGAATGCTACGAGTAATAATGTTGCAAACAAGGCATAAATGGATTTTCTCAATAGGGTATTCATAATGTATTGTTTTTCCATTTATCTAAATTTTGGGAATTAAGCGTATCAGCGCTTATGTACTCGATACTGTTATCCTTATGCAGGATAAAGGGTTCACTGATTGGAATAAGGGTATTGCCGTCAAATCCCTGGATCTGGTACAGAACCTCACGACCCATGTCGTGGAATGTGGCCTTACCATCCTGCATGACACCAAAGTCAACTATCTGCCAGGGACTGTCCTCACTGCGCACGGCCGATGCAATGTAGACGTATTTGTCCATGACATGCTTCTGTATGCCCTGCTCTATCGGAATGGACAGGTTTGTAGTCAGGAAA
Organism: Bacteroidaceae bacterium; assembly: GCA_017557635.1. Taxonomy (GTDB): domain Bacteria; phylum Bacteroidota; class Bacteroidia; order Bacteroidales; family Bacteroidaceae; genus Colenecus. The sequence goes on from JAFYYH010000004.1 coordinate 67,981, forward strand.
TACTTTGAAGTAACATCCTTCTTGGCAAGTTCAAACGGATACTGGTACTTGGCGTTACGGCTGTACTCCAGTCGCTCCGGGTTTATGGCGTATGTATTGCGGTACACCTTGGGGCCACGCTCGTACGGGAAGAAACTGCCGCCTATCTGAGTTGAGAAATCCCACTCCGAGGCAAGTTCCTGACCGCGGTCAGACATAATCACAAACCACTTGGTTGCTGCTGTGCCGCGTGATCCCACGGGAGTTTCATCCAAAACTGCAGGAATGCCTGCGCTACGCATAATCAGGACTGCCGTGAGAGCATAATCCGGAATGTTGCCGTAGGTCTGGACGGCCTGCAGGTGGGCGCTCAACAATGGGAGTCCTGCCCGGGTATAGAGTCCGTAACGCTTAAGACCGTTATAGGCATCATTACGCAGCATGTCTGCTATTCCTTGCGCCGTATTATACTCTACGTCGTTTACAATTGGATGTTCAAGGCCTTTCCCGAAACGAGCAAGCAGCGTGTCACGCCATGCGTCCAGTTCCTGGAGCTCTATGGCCTTGTAAGGCAAGAGCCACTCCAGATACTCGTCAAAAGTAATCTGACTTGCCCAGTCACAGTTAACCCACCTGTCGTATGAAATGTCGATGTTGTTGATCAGGTAATCAGCTTTGATTATCTTAACATCAGACACAATTTGACCAGGCAGGTCGCGATACTTAAGATCTGTGATGGAAAGCAGGCTGTCACGCTGCTGCTCGGGGGAGAGAGACTTATTAGCAAGGATTCTTGCTGCGTAATCATAGTATTCGTATATCTCGTTACCTGCATAGGAGTAATGGGCAGGCATGTTCTCTATCAGAAACTCTGCGGCGCGGAGTTTCTCAGGGTTGTTGTCCTGGGTCTTGTAGTGGTCCAGCACAGCCTCCAACTCTGAACGGTTGGAGCCGGCTGAATCCAGTACACTTGCAACAGGAGAGATGTCGTTGCAGCCGGTTGCTATGGCTGCCGTCAGCAGCAATGCTGACAAATCAATTTTTTTCATCTAAAAACAAGGAGAGAGAGATTAATAAACTAAACTTACTGTTGGAGATTTGCTCTGCTTAATACAGAGTGTATTCTCCGTAATATTTCCGTCCGTTGGACAGAGTAAATGTCAGTATGTATGTTCCGGGATCTGTTGATACGCTAATAGTAAGCATATTTCCCATATCGGAATCACTCCACATCATATTATCCTCCACGCGTACTACTGACGCTGTAATACCATCAATGTTCTCGGGTGCCAGAATGGTAACCTCGCCTTCAAAATAGGAGCAAGCCGGTACCTCATATATATAATGTGCACGTGCACGCGCTCTAGGACCACCGCCTTGGCTAGTTGTAGGATCTGGTACTACTGGAATGTTATCCGGTTCTCCGCCCGCCCATGCGTTTGTCTGAAAACAAGGTAAAACTACCATCATTACCACTAACACTCTTTTTACAAAATTCTTCATACGACTTAACAATTAGGTTTAATAATCAGGTTATTGTTTAGGTTAACTTTTTCGTTCTTGGTTCTGATGCAAAGTTATGGCGACCCCAAAACCTGACCAAAAAAAAGGGGCTGTTTAAGTCTGACAGCCCCCATTGTTAACCTCTGATTATCTGAGTGTTATGCCTAATAAGTGTACGAAAAATCTGACAGCCCTTTTTTAGGGCAAAAAAGCGTACTTTTTTTTGCAGAAAATTACCAGATGTCATTTAAATAGCTCCATAACTCCTCGGAGCAGCGTCTTACTTTCTTCAATAATCTGGATTTGATCTGATAGATGTTTTGTGGTGATTCCTTAATAATGACGCTTATGGCCTTTGATGACAATCCTGCAAACGAATATCTGAACAGTTCAAGTTCCTTGTCAGTAAGTCCTATCTCCGGATCTGCCAGACGGTCCATAATGCCGTCATATGACTCATTTAGCAGCTTGTCCAGTTTCCTTACACTATCCGGAGCCGTATAATCCTTAATAAGGCTGTTGATTGTTACGTTTAATTGCTGTTTGGTAACCTTATCCTGGCTTGTAGAGTCAAAATACATTGAATACAGGCGGTTTGATATGTCATGACGCTCATGAAACTGTACGCGTACCTGATTCTTCAGGTCCTCTATCTTGCCTGACAACTCTTCGACTACAGACAGAGAGTCATACAACTGCTCTTTCATGCGTTTTTTCTTGTAATGGTAAGTAACCAGTACAATTACAAGGATCAACAGGAATATTACCACGCAGAGTACCAATGTCAGGCGGGCATGTCTGTACTTTAGCAGCTCATTCTCCGCCATCATCCTGTACTGCTCCTTTTGTGCAGCCAGAATGGGTTGACTCAGAATAGTACGCAGATTTGAGTTTTGCATTGTATTATATTCGCGGTAATAATCCAATGCCTTTTCCGCCTCACCCTTCTTTTCGGCCAGCGTAGAAGCTACAAAATAGAGATATATTGAATCATTACCTGACAACTTGCACTGCCAGGCACGCTCCAGATAATCCTCAGACTTGGCATAATCCTTTACTGTTATGTAATACATTGCCATCATCTCCAGATAGGCAAACGTATTTGTTTTTTTATCCAGAAGACCGTTCCTGCTCAGCAAATCCGTTGCGCTGTCAGGCTTTTCCATATATACAAGACATGCCACCCTACTGCTCAAGCACAGATTATGCAACGTACTATCGCCGTTTTCTACAGACTTATTATCTACAATCCTCAATATGGAATCTGCACTGGTGTACTCCTGCATATTATTCTTAGCCTGTCCTACGCTCAGCATAGCATATAACCTATGCTGTTCCTTACCGGCAAGTTCAAAATAAGAAGCGGCCTTGGAATAATAATCTTCAGCTCTATGGTAATCACACGCTTCAGTAAACACATAACCCAGTCTGGAATATAGAAGACCCTTCCAATGATTATTGTCAATATAACCAACCAATTGTTCTGCATTGGCAAAAGCGGCACCGGCATCGGATAATTGATTCAGATCCAGATATACACAACCCAAATAATAATTGGAAAGGAATCTGTAATCCATATTGTTTCTGATGGAGTAATAGCGTACAGCCGTCATTATAAGAGAATCACTATGGGCAACGTGATAGTTTTTATACTCTGATCCGGTATAAAGTAATGCATAACGTGCCCTGTTCTCCTTACTTCCTAATGAGTTTGGATCAACCAGATTAATAAGTGAATCTGCTAATGCAGCATTATCGTCTATCACTTTTTCAACCAAATCCATTACGGTACTAACAGCCTTACGGCCACGAATCATACCATCATTTACACGACTGCAACTAACCTCAAAAAGTGATAAAGCCACAAAGAATATCAGACAGCCCGGAAAAAACAGCTTCCGGATTGAGAATAAATTAGATTTATGCATGGAAAAAGAACTTCCTTAATACCCTATTATTGGAACACAAAGATAATAGGATTTATATATTATTAATAATGTATGATAAGAAAAGTAAAAACAAAGAACCCCCGCGTCACCGCGGAGGCCCCTCCTGCCAAATAAATGAATTCTATAATAGATCCCAGAACCAAGAAAAAATTGAAAGTCGCAATAGGTACCAGATTTTTACGGTGTTTACAGGATCTATTGAGTTGTGACAAAGTTATTCACATTAGTTCGTAATACCCATTAATAAAGGCTTTAAGCGTATGACATGAAACCTTGATAATATATTGAGTATCAATAATATAAACAACTCGTCAGAACCTCATGTTATGACGGTTTTGCAAATGGTTGATTACCAGTCAGTTATCTATGCCGTTGTCTATCTGGCTGATATTCAGTGCTTTGCTTAATTCATTCATCAGCATTGGAGCCTTTATCTGAATTTTATCCAATAAACGTTTTTTCCGCTGGTTAATATTCAAGTGTTTTTCATCAAGTATTGCAGCAATTGATTTTGAAGAAAAACCGGCCAGTACGAAACGGAGAATCAACAAATCCTTTTCCTTAATCTCCATACCGGATGACATGATTTTTGTCATTATGCCGTCAAACGATTCGTCAAGCAGTTTATCTATGTGCTCAATATTCTTATGACTAACAAAATCGTTCAGTTGAGTTTTAATAACACGATATAGACGTTCGGCTTTCTTATTATCATCTATCTGCTCATAATATCGGGTATACAAAAAATCAGAAGAATTGAATTGTTGACGAAGCATCTCCCTCACTTTATCATTCAGACTACTTATTTTATCCTGATTAACCGATATCTGGGTTGTAAGGTCATTTATAGTTGATATTAATTCCTTTTTCTGCAAATCAGCATCTATTATATTTTTCAAGCTCAAAGCAAAAGTTATTGCCATAATAATTAAAAATAACACTATTACAATCATTCTGTTGCGTGCTTTAACGAACTCAAGTTCTGATAACTTCTGATAATAGTCTTTTTGAGCGCTAAGCACAGATTCCAAAAATATTGATCTAATATTATTGTTTTGTATGTCTTCAAATATTTTGAGATAATGAAATGCTTGATAAAAATCTCCATTTCTTTCAGCTATCATGGAATTATAATAATTCCAATAAACAGAATCTTCTAAAGTAACTATATGCTCCTTCGCTCCATTCAAATACAACTCTGACTTAAAATAATCTCCAATTCGGTTATAATAAACCGCCATTAATGCCTGATAAAATGGGTATTTATCAGATGCCTCAACAATTTTAGAAGAGTATTTATTATAAAGGACTATGGCGCTATCAATATTATCTGATAGTACTAACTTATCAAATCTGGTAAGTAATGCTTTTTCAAACAGCTTACTATCATTATTCATTTCTCCCCATTTCTGAACAGTATATAAAATGGAGTCACCTTCTTGAAAGTGTTGCATCTCCGTCTCGCAAAGGCCAACATAGAAATAGAGAAACATTTTATAGTATTCGTTACCTGCAAGTTCATAAGAATTGATTGCTTTATAATAGTAATCTTCAGCTTGCTGATAAAAACAGGAATTATAAAAAACGGATCCCAATCTGAAATACAGCAACCCTTTCCAGGTACCATTGTCTATTTTATCAACATATTGTTCGGCTTGAGTTAAGGCAACAGATGCGTCAATAAATCTGTTCAGTTCCGAATACACGCATCCCAAATAATAATAGGAGAGAAAACGATAATTAATATTACGATCAATGGAATAATAACGTACCGCTTCCATTATAAGGGAATCACTATGGAATGTTTGATAGTCCTTATATTGAGCAGCCGTATAAAGCAAAGCATATCTGGCTCGCTGTTCATTATTTCTAATGGAGTGTGGATTGATTCTTTTTATGAGAGAATCTGCGTATGACGGATTTTCATCCATCACACGTTCTACATTATCCAATAGAGCATTTACAGACTTATAGCCATGTACCATTCCGTCATCTTGACGGTTACAGCTGAAACTAAAAAACGCCAATATAAGAATTGACGTCAAATGCAAACATTTAGACATATACAAAAAGGAAAAGGTTAACTAGTGGCGCAAAGGTAATTATTTAAAACAATAGCACAATAGGAACGGTTCCTATTGTGCTATTGTGCTATTCGTTATTCAACCGTGAGAGTAGCAGACTCGGTCGTTGCCCTGAACGCCGGAGCATAAAGGCACTGCATAACCGCGTTGCCTACCGTGAACGTGCCCGGTTTCTGGACTTTGACTTCGTACTCGATTACGTAGCTGCCCTTGCTGAGCCTATATATATAAAAGGTGTTGCGGGTGTTACCGGGAGCGATGTAGAAGCCTATGTCGTCGTGCCAGTTGTAGATCATGCCGGCGTGGGTGCTGAGAGGTTCTACGGTGGCGGCGCGCATATCGGACAATTGGATGTACTCCAGGTTGCGGTCGGTTTCTACGTCGAACTGTATCTTAAGCAGGTCACCTACGTGGAGGATGGTTCCGGGCTTGACTTCCTCAAGGAAGTCGCCACTGGCGGTGTGGTTGATGCGCCAGATGGTGCGTTTGAGGGTTATGCCGTTGCTTTGGGCCTCGACTTTGTCAATGGTCTCGGTGAAGGTGCGGTAGATTGCTCCCCAGCTTATTCCTTCGGTCTTGGCGTCAATTACTACATCGGCCTTGTCGCGGCTTATGGGACCTGCCCAGGTTTGGGTGGTCAGGCCGGCCATGGCCTTTGATGTTGAGGCCTGGAGGGATTCCTTGCCTACGTAGATGGTTATGTCGGGATCCTGGGCAAGCTGGGTGCTGCCTCCGGTGGCCATCAGGGCGGTGACGGCGGCTGCGGTGGCGGGCGATGTATCCCAGCCGGTGGTCTGCTTCTGCTTAAGGAGCCAGCGGGCGGCCTCTACGGCTTCGGTCTTGCGGCCTACTGCCAGGAGGACGCGGATTATCAGGGACTGGGTCTCAATAGGAGCCTCGTACCACATCATTCCGCCTACGTTGTCGCGCCAATATCGGCCCATTTCATCGTCGTATAGGGCGCGGTCGGCTAAGGTGGCGGCTACCTGGGCGGCATCCTTCTGCTTGCCGGTGCGGGCCAGGAGCAGAGCCAGCTGGGCTCGGTACATCAGGTTCAGTTCATGGGTGTCGGTGATGTCGGCCAGACGGCTGAAGTAGGTGTGGCTGGCTTTGGTCAGTCCGCTGAACTTGTAGTCTTGGAAGTAGGAGCGTATGAGCAGGTAGTAGAGCTCGTCATAACCCAGTGACCTGGGTTTGATTTCGCGGTCATACTCCTCATAGTATCTGGCATCCAGATAGTTCAGGCCTTTCTGAGCCATGCGGCTGATATCGGCGGTTGCCTCGATTATTCCGTTTTCTATGAGCTGGCCAAGTCCGTGCATGATCTCGGCGGTTACGTACAGGCTTGACTCGAAGCCGGGTATCCAGGACCAGCCTCCGTCATAGTTCTGGGTGGCTACCAGGCGCATCAGGGCGAAACTGAATGCCTCTTCTGTCTTGGCCGATCCAAGATTGACGGCCAGGTCATGCAGGCGGTCGCGCTCGCTGCGGTTGCTGAATACCCACGGGGTCTCCTCGAGCAGGGTTCCGGTGAGGTCCTGATTGCGCTCCAGCTGGGTCTGCCATTCTGATACGGGCAGGGCCTGCCATTCGTCGAGCATCTCGCGGATGACGGGATAGCGGCGGCACAGGTCATTGGATATGGCTGCTCCCATCATGCTGTAGAACAGGCTCAGGGTGGACAGATCAGCCAGGCGTATCATTGAGGGCAGTGTCTGGATGGCGTACCAGATGGGGGTGGCGCTGTACTCAAGGGTGAGCTGCTCATTCTCCATTGTGGTTGAACGCGGGCGGTCAAGTACCTCAAAGCGGAACGCGCGTCGCTCATTACCGTTGTTGAAGAGTGAGAGTGACTGCACTACCTGGATGCGGTTGCTCAGAACGGGTATGGTCTCCTCAACTCCGTCGCTGTGTCCGGTGGTCTGGGCGGTGAGCCTATAGGTTATGGCCTGCAGGCCTGAGGGCACTTTCACGGTGAATGATGTGCTGGCGCTGCCGCCGGCGGGAACTGTTATGTTCTTTTTGGTTCCACCCTCGATGATGCCAAGGGCGCGGCCGGTGACGGCATCGGTCATGGTCATGATGACGGTGGCCTTGGCGCTCTGCTCCTGCATGTTGCTTACCTTGACGGTGAACTCCATGCGGTCTCCCTCACGCAGGTATCTGGGTGCTGAGGGCTCTACCATGATGAGTTTGCGGGTTACCAGGGTGGTGTCTATGTTGGCACTCTTGAGTGAGTCTGTGAATGACAGGCCCTTGACGTTCCACTCGGTGAGCAGTTGCGGGGTGCGGAAATGCACGGTTGCAATACCGGTGGAGTCTGTTATCAGGTACTCAAAGAGGCCGGTGGGGTTCATGTCGGTGCGCAGTGCTACTGCCTCGGGCTCGGCCGCCACCTCCTCCTGAACTTTCATGAACACCGCGTCATCGGCCGTTCCTTCCTCGAACAGGGGCGCATCATCATACGCCAAGCCGCGTTTGAAGTCCAGAACGGTCTCTTCAGTACCGTCGTCAATACCGGTCTGGCGTTCCAGGTCACTGGGCTGCTCATAGGCCTTGACTTTTTCAATCATATCGGCCGTGAGTTCTGTCAGGCTAATTCCGTTGGTGTTTGACGGAACGCGCATTAAGAGGTCTCTTCTTGGGTTGTAGTAGTATCTGAACGGATCCACAAGCATTCCGGAGATGGCGCGCTTGCCCCGGTACTCATATTTGCGGCTGAATGTGTGGCGCCACGACTGGTACTGGCTTGCGCGGTCCGATTTCTCATCATACAGGGTGCGGCCGCTTACGTATGGGGGATTGAAGGGCTGGAAGTAGAAGTTGTTGGTGCCGTATGTGTCAAGCGCGCGGTCATACATGTCGAGCATGACGGCGGCCTTGACGGGATTGCCCTCCCAGTCGGTGATGCGCAATTGCCACTCCTCGTCCATATCGGGCTCCAGCAGGCTGCGGAACGTTACAAGCTCCATCTTGAGCTGCTTGTCGCGGTCCGGAACCTCGTACTCGAATGACAGGTTCTGGACTTTACCCTCATAGAGGACGCAGCAGCTTACTGCAAAGTGTCCCTTGAGTTCCTTGGTTACGGGTATGGAGAGCACCTGCTGGCGGCCGTCGGTCTCAAGGCTGCCCTGCTCCACTACTCCGTATCTGTTCTCAATGTAATAATGTATGATGGCGCCCTTGCGGCTGCTGCCCAGGCGGATGCGTACGGTGTCGCCCACCTCGGCCTTGTTGCCTGCGGCTCTGGTGAAAGCCCACAGCAGGGGTTTGTCAGGTACATAGTCATAATCATCCTCACGGCACAGGGTGAACTCTACGGTGCGGCTGTCAAATCCGGGAGCGCTGGCGCTCACACGATAGACGCCTGACTGCAGGCCGTCCAGAATGAGTTTCATTGACTCGCGGTCATCGCGGTCATAGGGTACTACTCCCTCAAAGACAGTGTGCTCAATCACGTCTTCGCCCTTGAAGTCAAAGTCGTAAAGAGGGAACTTCTCCTTGAGGTTCATGTTATCGGCTGCGGTATAGAGTTCGTCAACGACTCTCTTGTTTGTACCTACCGGGAACGGAAGCGGCAGTCCGGGCTTTTCAAGCCACTGCAGACGTGACACCTTTACGTTTATGCGGCCCGATACGTTTCCGTTGGATGATTGCAGCCATATGTTGAACTGTTTCTGTCCGTCAGCGCTTATCACATCTTCAGCGTACGTGGTGATCTGGATGTAATGGCTCTGCACCAGACCGGCTGTCAGCGACTGGCTGGCCTCATGAATCTCACCGTTCAGGTCTGTGACTATGGCAAATACCGTTACGCGGCAGCTTTCATCAGTCATTATCTCACTGGGTACGGTGATGTCAAAGCTGAACTTACCGTCGGCATCGGTGGTCAGGTTACCTGTTCCGATGCGTACGTATCCGCGGTCATCGGTCAGGCAGAAATCATTGCAGTTGTACTCTCTCACTCCGGCAAACCACTCTACGCCGGCACCGTCAACGGGCAGTCCGGTAAAGGTTCTGGCATGTCCGGTTATGGTTACGGGCTTGTCATAGAAGACCTCATCCTTGCAACGGTCTATCTCCACCTCGAACTTGGGCTGGCGGAACGACTCCACGTTGACTGCCGCCCAGCCGCTGTAATAACCCAGGTGCTGGTCAACCTGCGCCCTCAGGTTAAGGTTGCCGGGCATATAGTTGTCAGGTATCTTGTAGGAGCCTTTGATCACACCCATCTCATCGGTTGTATATGTGCCGATGAGCACCTCGTCGCGGCTTCCGTTGGCATAGACCTGGATATCGGTCCTGGGTATTACGTTTCCGGTCTCGGTACGGGGGAGATAAAGTACGCCAGTGAACTGTATGGAATCACCGGGCAGGTAGGTATAGCGGTCGGTATAGAGTTTGAGTTGGTACCTGTCGGGCATGTCGCTGCTGAACGGCAGGTAGAAGGTGGCGTTACCGCGGTTTACGCCGGACTCCAGTTCCAGCTTGAAGGGTCCGCGTTGGTAACCCTCCAGCAGGATGGTGCCGTCGGCGCCGGTTATGCCGCTGGTTGATATCTGTACTGCTTGACCATTGGGTGTGCAGCGCCACAGGGTGTACTTGCAGTCGGGTATGGGTTTGCCCGTGCGGGTGTTGACGGCTACTCCGTACAGGGTGCCGTTATCCTGCATGAGACGTATAAACTGTATTCCGTTGCACTCAATGTATTTGTATGCCACGCAGTCGCCGTTGCTGAAATAGGGACCCGTGGATACCATCAGGTAGTAACAGCCCTGCATCACGGGCGGGATGTTGATCATGGTGTGATGGTCCAGGTAGTCAACGGGATCATTCACCCGCATGCTCCACTCGCCTACGGCGGTGCACTGGTTGAGTTGTGAAAGCAGGTCAACCTGATTCATTCCGTTGAACTTGCCGGGGCACTCGACCACCTTTATGTATACGGTGTTGACGTTCTTATAATCCAGACGTGCTATGTTGCGCTCTCCGGGCAGGAAATCCTGATTGAAATCAAACGATACGCTTTTATTCTCCATCCTGGCCCTGAGGGCTGCACACTCTATGGCACCCTCGCTCTTGGGCCACTTGCGCTGTGCGGCATTGCATATGTCATGGGCCTGACGCATCATGTTTGCCTGCTTGTCATCAGACAGTGTCCCAATCTCGTCAACAATCTTCTGGGCGGCCATGCTGTAGAACATGGTGCTGAACTTTACCTTTTTGGTATATTCATCGGCCAGCGCTACGCAACCCTTGAGCCACTCCTCATCATTCTTGTTCCACTCAAAATCCTCATCCAGATAATAACCCAGCACAGTCATGCGCCTTATGTCAACGGTGCAGCGTATGTTGGGTTTGGAGGCTATGTTGTGGTTGACCAGACGGCGCAGCACATAAATCTGCCACAGATAAGGGTCATCGGCCGATACCTCACGCGTTGCCTCCAGGAAATCCCTCATGCTGCCGTACAGGCGGCTGTCATCAAAGAACTTGCGCTTGGAAAGCGGCAGGTCGTAACTGCTTACGGGGGTTATGGCATTGTCCATGAGCATGTCCACCAGCAGCGGACGCAGTTTCTTGCCGGCCTTGTTTCCGCCGGGGAAGAACTCCTCATAGAATCCTGACCCTACATTGCCTGCCAGGTCAATGGACTGGTTAAGATGGTAGCATATGGTATCGGCCAACATCCGGTTGGTCCAGCGCTCCAGCGGCGGATTCTCCTCATCGGTGGTCAGCGCGTTGTAGCCCACGTAGGAATTCTCCAGATATTTCATGTATCCCTTGGCCAGAAAGGCGTGGCACAGTGCTTTGTGCTCCTGCACCTTGAGGGTGCCCAGCAGTGAGTTGAAGAGTTCGATACCGTCCGATATGCTCTTCTCCGTATAGGTCTGCTGAACCTGTGTCAGATAGACGGCGCTCTTGAGCATCTGGCGTCCGTCATTATCACTTGCGGCCATATCCCAGATCTGGGAAATGACTTTAGCCGCACTCTGAGGCTGGTCGTCTTTGATAAGTTGTTCCACCTTCTCCCATGCGCGTGAATACTTGTCCGCGCTGGCAGTCGCAGTAGTCAGTGTCATAATGATAATCAGAAATGATATTCTAAAAAGGCGTCTCATAAGCAACAATTATTGGTCATCTGTCCTATATTATGACCGAAAAACGCCCGGGTTAAGCGTCCCGGACGTGAAAAAAAGTTACAATTATTCAAAAAGGTCACCCGACATGGAGGCGTAGCGGGAGCGGCCCAGATGCTTGTAGGCCAGATCCGTCACCTCACGGCCGCGCGGAGTACGTTTAAGGAAACCCTCCTGAATCAGGAACGGCTCATAGACATCCTCAATGGTGCCGGCATCCTCACTCAACGCTGTCGCAATGGTGCCGATGCCCACCGGACCGCCCTTGAACTTGTCAATGATGGTGGTCAGTATGCGGTTGTCTATCTCGTCCAGTCCGTACTTGTCTATGTTCAGTGCCTCAAGGGCAATGTTTGCGATGGAAAGGGTAATGCGGCCGGAGCCCTTGACCTGCGCGAAGTCACGCACGCGGCGCAGCAGGGCGTTGGCTATACGGGGCGTTCCGCGGCTGCGGCCCGCAATCTCGGCGGCGGCATCCACGTCACACGGAATGCCCAGGATACCGGCCGAACGCAGTATGATCTTCTGGAGCGTCTTTGCGTCATAGTACTCCAGATGCATGTTGATGCCGAAACGTGCTCTTAACGGTGCTGTGAGCAGACCGCTGCGGGTGGTGGCACCAATCAGAGTAAACGGATTAAGGTCAATCTGTATGCTGCGGGCCGATGGTCCCTTGTCAATCATGATGTCGATGCGGTAATCCTCCATTGCCGAGTAGAGATACTCCTCGACTACCGGCGACAGACGGTGAATCTCATCGATAAAGAGCACATCCTTGGGCTCAAGTGAGGTAAGTATGCCTGCCAGGTCACCCGGCTTGTCCAGTACGGGACCCGATGTTATCTTGAATCCCACTCCAAGCTCATTGGCAATGATGTTGCTCAGGGTTGTCTTACCCAGTCCGGGAGGGCCGTGCAGCAGGGTGTGGTCAAGCGACTCGCCGCGCTGGCGGGCTGCCTGAACAAAGACACGCAGGTTCTCGACGATCTTGCCCTGTCCGGCAAAGTCATCGAACGAAAGCGGACGCAGAGCGTTATCAAGCTCCTTGTCGCTCGCCATCTGCTGCTGTCTTATATCAAACTCTTCCATTTACTTTATTGCTGCTGCAAGCTCGTTGGCGTTAATCAGAGTCTGCTCGCCGGTTTCCATATTCTTGAGTGTCACCTTACCCTCGGCCAGCTCGTTGCTGCCCACGATTGCCACGTAGGGAACTGCGCCGGCATTGGCGTATGACATCTGTTTCTTCATCTTGGCGTTGTCCGGATAGATCTCGGCCGGAATGTCATGGGCGCGGAGCTCTGCCAGGAGTTTGAGGCAGAACTGTGCCTCATCATCACCCAGGTTCAGGAACAGCACCTTTACGCCGCCCTGTGCCTCCTTGGGATAGAGGTCCAGTTGGTTGAGCACGTCATAGATACGGTCTGCGCCGAATGAGATGCCCACACCGCTCACACCCGGAAGTCCGAATATGCCGGTAAGGTTGTCATAACGTCCGCCGCCGCTGATGGAGCCAATCTCAACATCCAGTGCCTTTACCTCAAAGATGGCACCTGTGTAGTAGTTCAGGCCGCGAGCCAGAGTCAGGTCAAGCTCCAGCTGGTTCTTAAGACCCAGCTTGGTGGCGCCGTCCAGAATGAATCGGCACTCCTCCACTCCCTTCAGGCCGGTCTCGCTGCCTGCCAGAACGCCGGCAATGGTGTCCAGCTTCTCGCTGTTGGAGCCGGTCAGCTTGATGATGGGCTGCAGTTTGTCAATGGCATCCTGCGGCAGACCCTTATCGGCCAACTCGGCATTCACGCCGTCCAGACCAATCTTGTCAAGCTTATCGATGGCAACGGTTATGTCAACTATCTTGTCTGACTGGCCGATGCTCTCGGCAATGCCGGCCAGGATCTTGCGGTTGTTGAGTTTGATGGCAACGCGTACGCCAAAACGGCTGAACACGGTGTCGATCATCTGTATGAGTTCAATCTCGTAGAGCAGTGAATCAGAGCCTACAACATCGGCGTCACACTGGTAGAACTCGCGGTAACGGCCCTTCTGGGGGCGGTCAGCACGCCATACGGGCTGTATCTGGAAGCGCTTGAAGGGGAACTGGAGTTCCTCGCGGTGCATCACAACGAAGCGTGCGAATGGCACTGTAAGATCGTAGCGGAGACCCTTTTCGCAGAACTTTGAGGCCAAACGGAGACTGTTGCGTGACAGCAGCTCCTCATCGGTCAGGCCGCTCATGTAATCACCTGAGTTCTGAATCTTGAACAGGAGTTTGTCACCCTCCTCGCCGTACTTGCCCATAAGGGTTGACAGATTCTCCATCGAGGGAGTCTCTATCTGACGGTAACCGAAGAGGCGGAACACTCCGCGGATGGTATCAAATATATAGTTACGGCGTGCCATCTCCACCGGAGTGAAGTCACGCGTGCCTTTTGGAATTGACGGTTTCATCTTTTAGCGTCTACGGGATAAGAAAATCATGATATAATAAATCAGCGTACCCAGAGAACTGACGGCTGCCACTACATATGTGTAGGCGGCGGCTTTCAGGGCATCCTGGGCTGCGGTCATTGTCTTGCTGTCGTTATGGCTGGTGTGCTTGAGCCATGCAAGTGCGCGGCTGCTGGCATCCACCTCAACGGGCAGGGTGACGAAACTGAACAGGGTGGTAAGGGCAAACAGCACTATTCCCGCAATCATCAGCGCGGGGAAGGCCTCCACTACCAGGATACCGGCCAGCAGCACGAATGTCACAATCTGTGACGAGAACTGCACCACTGGTACCAGCGCCGAACGCAACTGTACGGGAGCGTACTTCTTGGCGTGCTGTACGGCATGTCCGCACTCATGGGCAGCAACGGCGGCTGCCATCATTGTGCGTCCGTAATAGACGTCCTTGCTCAGGTTGACCGTATTGGTCTCAGGGTTATAGTGGTCCGATAACTGTCCCTCCACGCAGGTGATGCGCACATCGGTCAGACCATGATCGGCAAGCATACGCAGTGCTACGTCGCGACCGCTGCTGCCGTCACGCGTAGGTATCTGCGAGTATTTCTTGAACTTGCGCTCAAGATTTCCCTGCACCGAATAACTCAGGATGGCTATTACTATGAACAGCACCCAGTACAATGCGTAGGGAGTCATTGCGCCGTTTGGATCCATTATTCGCGAACGATTGTCTGGTGGCGGTCAGGACCTACTGATACGATTGATACCGGGGTCTCGAGATACTCCTCCAGGAAGGTGATGTAATTGTTGAACTCCTCGGGGAACTCATCCTCATCCTTGACCTGAGTAAGGTCGGTCTTCCAACCGGGCAACTCCTCATAGATGGGCTCAACACCCTCGCAGTCGAACGGGAACTCATCAGTCTGGGTTCCGTCGGGCAGCTTGTAAGCCACGCAGGCCTTGATGGTGGGGAAGGTGTCCAGAACGTCACTCTTCATCAGAATCAGGTCAGTTACACCGTTCAGGCGTACTGCATAACGCAGAGCCACCAGGTCAACCCAACCGCAGCGGCGGCGGCGACCGGTAACGGCGCCGAACTCATGACCGCGGTCTGAGAGAGCCTCACCGTCCTTGTCAAAGAGCTCAGTGGGGAACGGACCGCTGCCCACGCGTGTGCAGTAGGCCTTCATGATTCCGTAAACCTTGCCGATGTTGCGCGGAGCAACGCCCAGTCCGGTGCATGCGCCTGCGCATATTGTGTTTGATGAAGTTACAAAAGGATATGAGCCGAAGTCGATGTCCAGCATCGTGCCCTGAGCGCCTTCGCACAGGATGGTCTTGCCCTCGCTGAGCAGATTGGCAACATAATGCTCGCTGTCCACGAACTTGAACTGCTTCATATACTCGATGCCCTCACGCCATGCCTTCTCCAGCGGAGCCAGGTCATACTCAAAGTTCAGGCTCTTGAGTGTGCGCTCATGTGCGGCACGTGCGGCAGCATAACGCTCCTCAAAGTCGGGACGCAGCAAGTCACCTACGCGTACGCCTGTGCGGGCCACCTTGTCGGTATATGTGGGGCCGATGCCTCTACCTGTGGTACCTACCTTGTTGGAACCCTTTGATGCCTCGAGGGCGCTGTCCATGAGACGGTGGGTAGGCAGTATCAGATGTGCCTTCTTGGATATGAGCAGACGGTTCTTGAGGTCAATGCCTGCAGCCTCAAGTGACTCGGCCTCGGCCTTGAAGAGAGCGGCGTCAAGCACCATACCGTTACCGATGATATTCTGTTTGTTGCCCTGGAACACGCCCGAAGGAATGGACTTGAGCACGAATTTCTTGTCGTCGAAGATAAGGGTATGACCGGCGTTGGGACCTCCCTGGAAACGTGCTACTACGTCATAGCGCGGTGTGAGCACATCCACAACCTTACCCTTGCCTTCATCACCCCATTGCAGTCCCAGAAGGACATCAATCTTTTCTGTTTTCATTTCCTGTCTTTATCTTTTTTATTCAACCTGTTCTGTTTTCGTTTCAGGTCGGCGGAACACTTGCCGCACAACCCGTATACATTCAGCACCCAACCGTTGGCGTTGAAACGGCGCGTACGCATCACTGCTATCTGACGGCGTACCTTGTCGCTGTTCATCTCGGTTGTCTTGCCGCACCCGCTGCAAATCAGGCGTATCACGCCTTTGTTCTTATCGGTCCTTTCAAAGAAGACCCTGTCATCCTGAAAGACCTTGCGCACCAGACCTGCCTCCTCAAACAACTTAAGGTTGTTATAGACGGTGGCGCGGCTTATGCGCAGTCTGGCTGCTCCCTGGGTCATGAGGTCCGATAGTTCCTCGGCCTGCAGAGGGGCATCGGCCTGATATATGACCTCGAGCAGTGCGTTACGCTCAGGGGTGTTACGCAGGGAGTTAAGGCGCAGATAATCGGCCAGATTCTGTCGCGCCTGGCTCAGGGGATCCGCCTTATCCATTCTCCCTCTCCAAACGGTCAAGCACCGCGCGGGCCGCCTGCGCGCACATTATGTCCGTGCCGCTCATGGCTGCCGCAGCCTGGTCCTTGAGTTCCTGCACATAACGCTGGCCCATCTCGCGTCCTCCGCGCAGCAGGTGGGCAAGCGTGAGGAATCCGCAATATCGGGCCATCGCATTATCGGAGGCAATCCAACGGAATGCTGACTCCGATGCTCCCTTCATCCGGCTGAAGAGGTACATTGAGCACACTTCAGCCAGATCGGGGTATTCTATCTGTTCAATCCAGAGGTCAGCCATGTCGGGCATGAACTGATCCTGGGGATAAATTAGCGCAGCAAGTATCCTGCATTCACGGATATCCTCCTTCCAGAGTGCTGCTGCAAGTTCCGTGCTCCCTTCTATCTCCCCGGCTATATCCTTGAGTACGGGTAATCCTACGCCGAAATTCAGCTTGTAACCTATGCCTGCCTTCCTCATGTCTGTGGAAGCCACGCCGTTCATTGCCAGCCTCAGTTTCTGTTTAATGTCAAGGATACTCTCCTGAATAGTCATCTCAGAGATATTGTCAGAGCTTTTTGTTACTTGGAAAGAAGGCGTTTCTTATACTGGTGAGGTGCCTCACCCTTCTCCTTGAAGAATGCAGCATAGAACGACTGACGGTTGGCAAATCCTGACTTTCGTCCTATCTCATCCATAGTAAGGTCAAGGTAACGCTTGTCGGTGAGCATGTTGGCCGCATCACGTACCCTGAACTCATTCACCAGACTGGAATAGTTCATTCCGAATCTTGAATTGATCACAGCCGACAGGTATCTGGGGTTGGTACCCAGCTCCTCGGCCAGTTTCTTGGCAGAATAATCGGGATCGCGGTACTTTTTCTGTGCCACGATGATAGTCAGAATCCCGTCGTAAAGTTCATCTGCCAGTTCTGCACGGATAAGTCCTCTGTAATCAGCGTCCTTGGAGGCCTTTTCCCTGATTTTGTAAGGTTTCGTTTTTGTTTCCATAAGGTCAGTTTTCGTTCACAAAATAAATCAATTTCCTTCTAATAATAACTATGTTAATGTCAATATTATTTAAAAAGAATGCTATATGATACATCCGTTCATTAGGATGGGATTTTTTTGTAAATTTGGCGTCAATACACCGTCTGGAAATGATTGACCAGTTAACCATAGAGAAGATACTCGATGCAGCCAACATTGTCGATGTGGTATCAGAGTTCGTTACCCTGCGACGCCGCGGAGTGAACTATGTGGGACTGTGTCCTTTCCATAACGAGAAGACCCCCTCGTTCTATGTTTCACCCTCCAAGGGCATATGCAAATGTTTCAGTTGCGGCAAGGGCGGCAACGTGATCCATTTCCTCATGGAGCACGAGCAGATGTCCTACTGGGACGCCGCAAAATGGCTGGCCCGCAAGTACGGCATTCCCTACAGCGAGCGTGAACTTACCGACTCCGAGAAGGCGCTTCAGAACGAGCGCGAGTCAATGTTCATTACCAACCAGTTCGCACTGGATTTCTTCAAGGATACGCTGCTTAACACCGAGAAGGGCCGCGCCATCGGTCTGGCCTATTTCCGCAAGCGCGGATTCCGCGACGACATACTTGACAAGTTCTTCCTGGGCTATTGCCCCGAAGAGCCCGATGCACTTGCCCGCGCCGCACTGGCCAAGGGTTTCACCAAGGAGAACCTCATCAAGACCGGCCTGTGCTACGAGCGCGAGAACGACGGCCAGCTGCGTGACCGCTTTCACGGCCGCGTGATATTCCCCGTCCACTCCATATCGGGCAAGGTGGTTGCCTTTGGCGGCCGCATAATGAGTTCCGATGCCAAGGTGGCCAAATACGTCAACTCGCCGGAGTCCATCATATACTCCAAGAGCCGCGAGCTCTACGGACTCTATCAGGCCAAGCAGGCCATAGTCCGCAAGGACCGCTGCTTTCTGGTTGAGGGTTATGCCGATGTAATAAGCATGTTCCAGAGCGGAGTGGAGAACGTGGTCGCATCAAGCGGCACATCGCTCACCCCCGGTCAGATACGTCTGATACACCGTTTCACCAACAATATCACCGTTCTCTATGACGGCGACAAGGCCGGCATCAAGGCCTCGCTGCGCGGCATTGACATGCTGCTGGCAGAGGGCATGAACGTAAAAGTACTGCTGCTGCCCGACGGCGAGGATCCCGACAGCTTTGCACAGGGTCGCGGCGCCACCGCCTTCCAGCAGTACATCGACACCCATCAGGTGGATTTTATCCGCTTCAAGGTCAACCTCCTTATGGAGGATGCGGCCGATGACCCCTACAGCCGCAGCGAGCTCATCAAGAGTATCACTCAGAGCATATCGGTCATACAGGATCCCATAGTACGCTCGGTCTATATCACCGAGTGCAGCCAGATAATGAAGATTGATGAGCGTCTGCTCATTAACGACGTCAACCGCCGCCAGCGCGAGCAGGCACAGGCTGCCCCCCAGCCCACACCTCAGCCCGCCGCTCCCGAGGCAGAGCAACCCGCCGAACCCGAGCCCGCGGAATCACCCGAATCCACCGATGAAAAGGCCCCGGAGCCGCAGATATCGGACCAGGAGAAACTGCGTCAGGACATACGCGCACTCAAGCGCGAGGGCCTGGGTCCAATGATGGATAAGGAGCGTCTGCTGTCACAGCTCATCGTCAGATACGGAGGCCGCGTCATGTGCAACTATCAGGATGAAGACGGCCAGGATCAGGAAATGACTGTGGGACAGTTTATTGTGGGTTCGCTTCAGAATGACTCGCTGGAGTTCCGCCATCCGGTTTACAAGCGTTTCGTGGAGATCATGGCCGAGCATCTGGACGAGAAGGATTTCAATACCCAGAAGTTCTTCATGTCCCACCCCGAGACATTCGTAAGCCTCACCGCCGCCAGCCTCATGGAGGAGCGTTACCAGCTGAGCGGCCTCTTCAAGGACAATATGCCCACCGAGGATGAGACCCACCTCTTCAAGCTGACCAGTCACATCATGGCCGACTACCAGATGGAGGTGGTCCGCCTGGAAATCAAGAAAACAGAAAAAGAGATCCAAGAGGCCACATCTGACACTCTAGCATCTCTCCAAACCCGCTACCAGCAACTCCTCCTAGCCCGCTCCGAGCTCTCCAAAACCTTGGGCGAGCGCGTCATCACCCTCTAATTGTCTTGTCCTAAAAAAAGTTGACTCGCAAAAACGAGTTAACAATGAAGAGCAATCGTACAGTTTTGAAAGATCAGTATTACAAAAAGGTTATTGATCTTTACACGAAAGAGCATCTGTCCATGTGGCAAATCGCAAAGA
>JAFYYH010000023.1 GCA_017557635.1 Bacteroidaceae bacterium
CTCCAGGGATGTTCCAAGGTTGGGGGCGGGGCTCTTTGTAAGTTCTTCTCCCTTTACAGTTACGATGGAACCGGTAAGTGTCTCTTTCTTGTGGGTACCGTAACCTACGACTACGGTCTCATCCAACTGCATGTTGTCCAGCTCCAGGGTGACGTTGATCACGTTCTGCTGCCCAACCGTTACAGTCTTGTTCAGGTATCCGAGACAGGAGAATTCAAGCGCGGCACCTGCAGGGACGCTGATGGAATAGCTTCCATCAACTTCTGTGATAGTTCCCTGGGTTGTACCACTCACCAGGACGGCTGCCCCAATGACCGGTTCTCCCGAGGGATCGGTAACAGTTCCCCTGACGGTACGTTGGGCGAACAGCGTGGTGGACACGAGCAGGCCGCAAAGAACCATCAGAAAGGCTTTTAGAGTTAAGCGGTTCATTAGATTAAGATTTAATAGTTTTAATTAGATAGATAGGTTAAAAAGGGTTATTCACATTATAATAATTCCTTAATTATTTAGAATTATAATTAATGGTAGTCAAATATCACAAAAACCGTAATAACAATAATAGTTTAATCTTGATATTTGATATAAATAAATTGAGTGCCGGCACTCATGTGAGGGTCGGCACTCAAATTTTAAATAATATTAAATACTATCTCCAGGTCCAGGTTTGCTCAAGAGTACCGTTGTTCCTGAGGATTTCCTCGGTTGCGATAGGGAGGAGGTACATGGTATCGTAGAACTTCCTGTCAAGGAGGAGTTCATCAGAGTAAGTCTTTACTCCGGTAGCCTTGTCAAGGACGATCTTGATGCCGTGTCCGGGACGGTTGAGCACCTCTGAAGCGATCTTCCAGCGGCGGAGGTCGAAGTACCTGTGCTCCTCGAATACGAGCTCGATATGACGCTCATTGTAGAGACGGGCCCTGAGATCCTCACCAGTGATGGAGGCTGCCAGTCCAGGCATGCCAACGCGTGCGCGGATCTTGTTGACGTACTCGCGGCACTCGTCCTCCTTGCCCAGCTCGAATGCGGCCTCTGCAAAGTTGAGGTAGATTTCAGCCAGACGCATGTGGATCCAAGGCATCTGGTACTTCTCCTGCCAGGTCATAGGGATCTCATCCGGCGGCATGAACTTCCTCATCTGCTGGTTGCCGGCAGGGTTGTCAGAACTCTGGCGGTAGTTGTCATAACCCCAGGATGTTCCGTCAGAAGATACCCACATTTCAAAGAGGTCGCCGTGGAAAACTGAACCGTCGTGGATGATACACATATCCATGCGCGGATCCCTGTTGTCATATGGATGCTGAGGGTCATAGCCTGAAGCCTCATTGATCTTCTTTACGCCGTTCTCCCAGATGAATGCAGGCTCGCCATTGGCCATGTCATAGTCATCGAGGAGTTCCTTGGAAACACTCATACTGCCCCACCATCCACCGTATCCGCCGTAGCGGCGGCCGATATTGTTGATAGGGAACTGGTGGCTGCTGGTAGAATTGAATGTACGAGCAAAGATGATCTCGCTGTTTGCGGTGCCGCTGTTCTGGCTGAACATCTTATCATAGTCAGGATAGAGGGAGTACTCGGTGTAGGTCTCTATGAACTTCTTGGAAGCCTCATAAGCCTTGTTCCACTTTGACCTGTCGTTTGAAGGGTTGAACAGCGGGGAAGCGGCATAGAGGTACATCCTGCTCAGGAGGGCCTGGCAGATAGCCTGTGTGGGGTGGCCGAAATTGGAGTCACTGGCAGCATAATACTTAGGAAGTGAAGGCATTATGGCCGCCAGTTCCTGCTCAATGAAAGCGACGATCTCGTTAAATGAAGTGCTGGAGAAAGTATGGTCTGAGCCAAGCTCATAAGACTGGGTTACCAGGGGGACATCCCCGTAGCGCTCGATGAGGTAGAAATAGATGAAAGCCCTTAGGAACCTCGCCTCTGCGATGAGCTGGTCCTTGTCATTCAGGGTAACCTCTACGTTTTCCATCTGCTCCAGGAAGAAATTGATCCTGCGCATGTACTGGTAAGCCTGGTTCCAATATGCAAGGTTACATCCGCCATGCCACTGAGAGGTTGCAAGGTTGCCCACATTGTCCGGAGTAAGGGTTGCCAGAGCAATTACCGGAGAACTTCCGGAGTTAACGGTAACTATCTCGTCGGTGGTCTTGCACATCATGTCAATGCAGAAACCGTGGGGGATGGCGTTAAATAGAGCGGTATGGTAGGCCCGGATCAAATTGGCGTCTGACCATACGGCAGCATCGGAGATGCTGTTTGTAGGCTTGATATCCAAAATCTTGTCACTGCAAGCGGATAACGTCAAAATAGCAAGTATGGTTGCAAATATCTTTTTCATAACTAGGCTGTTTTAGAACTGGATCCTGGCTCCAAGGTTAATAACACGCTGCTGAGGATAGCCGACGAAACTGTTGACCTCCGGGTCACACCATTTGATTTCCTTGGCCCAGGTCAGGAGGTTGAATCCGCTGACATAGAAACGGCAAGAGTTGAAACCTATCTTGCTCATGATTGTCTTAGGGATGGTATAGCCGAACTCGAGGTTCTTCAGAC
>JAFYYH010000024.1 GCA_017557635.1 Bacteroidaceae bacterium
TGACAATAGCACATTGAATGTACCATCTGGAGCGTTTTCTAATGTACCGTCTGTGACGGATTCAAATGTACCACTTCGGAAGTGGTTGCTCTAAGGTTTTGCAAAGTTAGTTCTTTTTCTGGTTTTTCCGCCTAAGGGAGTCACCTTTGAGTTCTATCCGATGCGCGTTAGCGCAGAGGCGATCCATGATAGCGTCAGCCAGAGTTGGTTCATTGATGTAGTCATACCACTTGGCAACGGGGAGTTGGGATGTGATGATGACCGATTTCCGCTGATAACAGTCCTCCAGGATCTGCAGCAGCGCGAGCCGCGAGTTATTATCGAGCGGCTGTAAGCCGAAGTCATCGAAGATGACGAGGTCATTCCGTTCGATATGATTGATTACCTTCAAAAGACTTCCATCAAGTTTAGCGAGCGCGATGCGCTCGATGAACTTGTTCATGGAGAAGTATTCAACACGGTGTCCCAGGAAGCATGCCTGCCGGCCAATGGCGCAAGCCAGGAAGGACTTTCCGCAACCGGTCTTCCCGTCGATCAATACGTTCTCCGCCCGCTCTATGAAGCTGCAATCAGCCAACTTCAGAAGCATTTCCTTTGAGAGATTACGCTCATCTGAACAGATGACGTCTTCAATGACGGTGTTGTATCTGAGCTTACTCGTTTTCAAGTATAACTCTGTCCGGCGCTTGTTGCGGTATTGGCGCTCTGCTTCTGCAAGACGTGCGACGAACATATCCACGGTGGGCCATTCGTTTACCGGCATTGCCTGGAGCCCTTTATAGCATTCCGCCATGCCCTTGAGTTTGAGGTCCTCCAGCTGGAGGATGGTTTCTTGAGTGTTCATGTGCTTGTATTCATATGAGTGCCAGCTTTGGTTACTGATATTCGGATGCCCCTCGGATATTGTCGTTGGCAGGGATGTACGGAGTCATATCCGCGGGCATTAACGGAAGCTCATCAAGATTGCTCCTGAGGATCGCTTCTATGCGCTTGTATGTTGACGCCGTCTTGGGCTCGATTCTGTGACAAGCGGCCTCCACCCGGTCAGCGCCATATTGAACGGCCAGTCTCAGGACGCCCTGGCAAGCTCGATAAGACTGCTGTACAAAGAGGGTTGACCGCAGGATATTGTCTATGGATGCTCTGGTATGAGGCCCTATTTGACTGGCTTTGGATTGTAGATATGCAGCGTTGATGTCCTTTGACCGCATATAGGCCTGATGATTAGGCGGCATGTGCTCCGCGACTGTCGAGTATCCGTCGGTATATGCCCGTCTATGTACGGCTATACGCGTGAAGTCAACCCAGACTTCCACCGTCTCGGTATCGTATACAACTTTGGCTTTTTTACCCACATACTGGTAAGGGACACTGTAGAAGTGGTTCTTATCAACCTGGACGTGATAGGTCGTGTTTATAGTAATAGCCTTCTCATACTTGAAGAGGAACCGTGCCGGAGGCAGGGGAAGCAGATATGGCAGTTCTTCCTTCTCGAACTGCTCCCGGCGGCTATAGGTTTTGTTTTTACGATCACGGTTGTTGTACAGGTCATTAAGTTCATCCAACCTATGATTGAGTTCATCGTATGAGAAGAATGTGTCACGGCAGATACGGCTGTAGTAGTACCTGTATGCCTGATTTACCAGGTTTTCCGCAGGGCCTTTGTCCCGGGGCTTCCGGGAACGGCACTCAAGCAGCTCTGTCCCATAATGGAGGCACCACTGACTAGCCGCCTCATTTAGGGTAGGCTCATACCGATTAACCTGCTTGATCCATTGGCGCATGTTGTCCGTCTTGGATATCTCGGCAGCACCTCCGAAGTACTCAACGGCCTTGGACAATGCCTGGAACAGGTATTCCATCTTGGCACTGGGCAGTGCCGTAACATAACTGAGCATTGAGTATGGCAGTACACATACCAGAACAATGGCCGGGACAGCCTCCCCCGTGGACCTGTCCACTATCCAGAGGACATCGCCGGCGAAGTCGAACTGCATTTCCCGACCGGGCTCATAGACATTGTGGTACTTGTAATCATGGTTCTTCTCATACTCCCGGATGATGGCCTTGAACTGCGTATAACCATACGGATTGTCCGTGGTCTTCTGATAGTCAGCATACAGTACGTCGTAAGTCATGTGCTTTCGTTTCATCTGCTGGGCGTACTCTTCCACGTTTTCCATCATGAAAGCGTATCTGTCAGCATCACGGCTGCGATGACCGTCGCCCTTGACCATGATTGCGTTTAACTCTGCATCTTCCAGGTTTAGAAGATCAACCATGGCTTTCCCGGAGGCCTCTGCGCGGTCCCGATAAGCCCTTAGAGATGTGCGGCTGATACCCAGTTTCCGCTCCATCTCCCTCAAGGAGGTTCCTCGTACGAACTCTCGAATGATTACTCTGATGTCCGTCATCGTTGCTTTTCTGTTTGCCATATCTTTGTGGTATTTATCTTCTACCCACAAAGTTACGTTTGTCAAACTTAAAGCAACCTCTCTGAAGTTCCCGCCTAACCGCGGCTGGCACGGGTTAACTCCGGCAGGTGGTACATTTGTTTCTGCTACAGGCGGTACATTTCAAAGTGATACGCCCGGTACATTTGTTTCCGCTATGGGCGGTACAATTGATTCCGCTATACCCGGTACATTTGAAAGTGATACAGGGGGTACATTTAATCCGCTGCTATCA
>JAFYYH010000005.1 GCA_017557635.1 Bacteroidaceae bacterium
ATCGTATCAAAGATCGTCTTGTCGCGCTGTTCCTTTCGGAAAGCGGATGCAAAGGTAGTGCTTCTGTATATTCCCACCAAACAATTACACCACTTTTTTGCTGAATTTTTTGTTAATAAATATAACTTGCTGAATATGACCGCTACTAACAAAAACAAAAGTGCGACCTGATGGGTCGCACCTTTATCATTACGCGCGCACGCGCGGGATGTTCATTACTCTGCAGCGGGAGCTTCAGCGGCGGGAGCCTCCTCAACGGGAGCCTCAGCAGCAGGAGCAGCAGCCTTCTCAGCAGCCGGCTTACGTGAACGACGGGTCTTAGCGGCCTTCTTCACGGTCTTAGCCATGTTCTCATCGTAGTCAACGAACTCGATGAAAGCCATCTCTGTAGCGTCGCTCTTACGGATACCCAGCTTGATGATGCGCAGGTAGCCACCGGGACGATCTGCGATCTTCTGTGCGATCTCCTTGAAGAGTTCGGTTACAGCCTCCTTGTTCTGAAGATAGCTGAATACAACACGACGTGAGTTGGTATCGTCCTTCTTAGCGCGGTTGATGATGGGTTCAGCATATACACGCAGTGCCTTAGCCTTAGCCAGAGTGGTCTCGATTCTCTTATGCATGATAAGAGAGATGGTCATGTTGGCCAGCATCGAATTCCTGTGAGCGGCTTTACGGCTCAGGTGATTGAATTTCTTATTATGTCTCATTGTTAATCTTTGTCTAATTTATACCTTGAAATATCGGTTCCAAATGAAAGATTCAAGCTTTCCAACAGATCATCCAGTTCAGTGAGAGACTTCTTACCAAAGTTACGGAACTTAAGCAGGTCAGTCTTGTTGTACTGAACGAGATCACCCAATGTCTCAACATCGGCAGCCTTAAGGCAGTTGAGAGCACGTACTGACAGGTTCATATCAGCGAGCTTGGTCTTAAGCAGCTGACGCATGTGCAGTACCTCCTCATCAAACTCCTCATTGCCGTCAAGATCAACATTCTCAATGGTTATCTTATCATCTGAGAAGAGCATGAAGTGGTAGATAAGAATCTTAGCTGCCTCCTTCAAAGCATCCTTCGGATGAATAGAACCATCGGTTGTGATCTCAAGAACAAGCTTGTCATAGTCAGTCTTCTGCTCAACGCGGTAAGGCTCTACAACATACTTGACGTTGCGGATCGGAGTGTAGATAGAATCGATTGGAATAGTATTAACCTCTGTGCAGAACTCCTTATTCTCATCAGCAGGAACGTATCCGCGTCCCTTGTTGATAGAGATCTCAATCTGCATAGAAGCCTTTGAATCAAGATGGCAAATGACCAGTTCAGGATTCAACACCTCGAAACCAGTGAGACATTTACCTATATCACCGGCTTTGAACTCCTTGGTATTCTCAACCTTGATGGTGACTGTTTCGCTCTCATACTCTTCTACGATCTGCTTGAAACGTACCTGCTTGAGGTTCAGGATAATGTTGGTAACATCCTCCTTAACACCAGGAATGGTAGCGAATTCATGCTCGACACCCTCTATCTTGATGGTATTGATGGCAAAACCCTCAAGAGTAGAGAGAAGGATACGACGAAGAGCGTTTCCAATGGTGATTCCGAATCCGGGCTCAAGAGGACGGAATTCGAACTTGCCGAACTTGGAGTCGGCTTCCACCATTATAACCTTATCAGGTTTTTGAAATGCTAATATTGCCATTTACCTCTTATTTTTTATTTAGAATACAATTCAACGATCAGCTGTTCCTTGATGTTCTCAGGAATATCTTCTCTTTCGGGCTTGTGCAGGAACTTGCCGGCCTTAGCCTGCTCATCCCACTCAATCCATGCATACTTGGCGTGGTTGAAACCTGCCAATGAATCAGAGATTACCTCAAGTGACTTTGAGCGCTCACGTACACCAACAATCTGACCGGGCTTAACCTGGTATGAAGGAATGTTGAGCACCTTACCGTCAACTGTGATGTGTCTGTGGCTTACCAACTGACGTGCAGCAGCACGAGTAGGAGCAATGCCAAGACGGAACACTACGTTGTCAAGACGAGACTCAAGAGCCTGCAGCAGGTTTACACCAGTGATACCGCTCTCGCGTGATGCCTTGTCAAACATGTTACGGAACTGCTTCTCAAGAACGCCATAGGTATATTTAGCTTTCTGCTTCTCAGCAAGCATGACGCCATACTCAGAAGTCTTGCGGCGACGGCTGTTACCGTGCTGACCGGGAGCATACTTTCTCTTCTCGAAAGCCTTGTCTGCTCCATAAATTGCTTCGCCGAACTTACGGGCGATACGGGTTTTAGGTCCAGTATATCTAGCCATAATCTTTTCGTTTTAAAATTAAACTCTTCTTCTCTTCGGCGGACGGCAACCGTTATGCGGCAGCGGAGTCACGTCAATGATCTCTATAACTTCAATACCGGCACCATGCACGGCACGGATGGCTGATTCACGGCCATTTCCCGGGCCTTTTACGTATGCCTTAACCTTTCTCAGGCCAAGGTCGTAAGCTACCTTTGAGCAATCCTCGGCTGCCATCTGGGCTGCGTACGGAGTGTTCTTCTTAGAACCACGGAAACCCATCTTGCCTGCTGATGACCAGGAGATAACCTGACCCTCACTGTTAGCAAGAGTAACAATGATGTTGTTGAAGGATGAATGTACGTGCAACTGTCCCATTGCATCTACCTTCACATTTCTCTTCTTAGCTGCAACTGTTTTCTTTGCCATAGTTCAATTATTTAGTAGCCTTTTTCTTGTTAGCAACAGTCTTCTTGCGACCCTTACGTGTACGTGCGTTGTTCTTTGTACTCTGACCACGTACAGGAAGTCCGATACGATGACGGATACCACGATAACAACCGATATCCATCAAACGCTTGATGTTCAGCTGAACCTCGCTACGGAGGTCGCCCTCTACCTTATACTCTGCACCAATAACCTCACGGATGCGGGCTGCCATATCGTCAGTCCAATCCTGGGCCTTGATGTCTTTATCCACACCAGCCTTGGCCAAAATCTTGGCTGCGCTGCTGCGACCAATACCAAAAATGTAGGTTAACGCGATTTCACCCCTTTTGTTCTGCGGGATGTCAACGCCTGCGATTCTTATTGCCATATATTAATTTGTTTGTTTACCTAGATTTATCCCTGACGCAGTTTCATCTTGGGATTCTTCTTGTTGATTAAATACAAACGTCCCTTGCGACGAACAATCTTGCAGTCGGCTGAACGCTTCTTCAATGAAACTCTAACTTTCATATTCTTATGTTTTATTTGTACCTGAATACTATCCTGCCCTTGGTAAGGTCGTACGGAGACATCTCCACCTTAACCTTGTCACCAGGAAGGATCTTGATAAAATGCATTCTCATCTTACCGGAAATATGACCGGTAATCTCGTGTCCGTTCTCCAGCTGGATGCGGAACATTGCGTTGGACAATGCCTCAACGATGGTTCCGTCCTGTTCTATTGCGGATTGCTTTGCCATATTAAAACTCTTTATCTCCTAAAACTTCTGCGATATAGTCAAATGAGGAGAGAATCTCAGCCTTACCGTTGCATATTGCAATGGTGTGCTCGAAGTGAGCGGCAGGTTTGTGGTCACGAGTGCGTACACTCCAACCGTCATTCTCCATATAGACCCTTCTGTCTCCCAGAGTAATCATGGGTTCGATGGCTATGCACATACCCTTTTTGAGTTGTGTGCCGTAACCGCGACGACCATAATTGGGAACACAGGGATCCTCGTGCATTTCGCGGCCTATACCGTGTCCTACGAACTCGCGGACAACGCCATATCCGTGGCTTTCACAGTGAGACTGTACGGCATAGCCTATATCACCAAGGCGCTTGCCGGCTACTGCCTGCTCTATTCCGAGATAGAGAGATTCCTTGGTAACTTTAAGGAGTTCTCTAACTTCGGGAGCAATCTCACCTACAGCAAATGTGTAGGCTGAATCACCATTGAAGCCATTAAGCAGTGTTCCACAGTCCACCGAAACGATGTCACCCTCTTTGAGGGGTTCATCGTTCGGGATTCCGTGTACTACCATTTCATTGACTGATGTGCAGAGAGCTGCCGGGAAAGGAACATCATCCTGGTTGGGATAACCCTTGAAAGTAGGTTCAGCCCCGTTATCGCGGATGAATTCCTCTGCGACACGCGTCAGCTCGTTGGTGGTCACACCAGGCTTAATGAGCTTGGCAACTTCACCAAGAGTTCTGCCGACCAGCTGATTAGCTGCCCGCATCAACGCGATCTCCTCTTCAGTCTTAAGAAATATCATTTCAATACAATCAATAAGCGTTCAAACCTGCGCGACCCTTGATACGGCCAGTCTTGAGAAGACCGTCGTAGTGGCGCATCAGAAGATGACTCTCAATCTGTTGCAAAGTGTCGAGCACGACACCGACGAGAATGATAAGCGATGTACCTCCAAAGAACTGTGCAAATGCCTGGTTAACGCCGAAGAGACGTGCAAAAGCAGGCATAACAGCTACAAGTGTGAGGAACAGAGCTCCAGGCCAAGTAATGCGTGACATCACAGTGTCAATGTAATCAGCGGTCGGTTTGCCGGGCTTAACGCCGGGGATGAAACCGTTGTTACGCTTCAGATCCTCTGCCATCTGCTGCGGATTAACCGTAACAGCGGTGTAGAAGATTGTGAAGGCAATGATCAGCACTGCATAAATGACGTTATATACCCAACCGTCAGTATCCATCAATCTAAGCCAGAAACCAGAAGGCTCAGTACCTACTATTGCGATAGGTATGAACATAATGGCCTGAGCGAAGATGATAGGCATAACGTTGGCAGCATTAACCTTAAGAGGTATATACTGGCGTGCACCTCCGATCTGACGACCGCCCTCGATACGCTTGGCATACTGTACAGGAACCTTGCGGATACCCTGAACGAGCATGATTGTACCGGCAGTAGCCAGAAGAAGAACTACAATCTCGAAGAGGAACATTACCAGACCACCACCGGTAGCACCGAGAGCAGACATACGGGAAGCGAGTTCCTGCATGAATGCAGACGGGAAACGAGCGATGATACCAACCATGATGATGAACGATACACCATTACCGATACCCTTATCTGTAATGCGCTCACCCAGCCAGAGGATGAATGAACTACCTGCAGCAAGGATCAGGGTAGATGTTACCATAAACCAACTCCATTCAACAGGGATCACATTAGCACCAACCTGATACTTGAGGTTGAGCAGATATGAAGGACCCTGAATGACGAGGATGAACAGTGTAAGATAACGTGTATACTGATTGATCTTCATACGGCCGCTCTCGCCTTCCTTCTGGAGCTTCTGGAAACTGGGAACTGCAATTGTAAGCAGCTGCAGTACGATAGAAGCTGAGATGTAAGGCATGATACCCAATGCGAAAATAGAAGCATTGGAGAATGCGCCGCCTGAGAACATATCCAACAGAGAAAGCAGACCTGTACTGGTCTGTCTCTGCAGATTGGTCAGCATATCAGCATCGACACCGGGAAGCAGAATATGCGATCCCAGACGATAAACTGCGATAAACAGCACCGTTGTGAGAAGACGCTTCCTGAGATCCTCAATCTTTGAGATGTTCTTCAATGTCTCCCAGTTCTTGATGATAACATAGGCTACAAGAACAACTACCGCAAAGATTATGATGTATTTCAGAAGATTCTCGTTCATCTCATTTAAAGTTTAATAGCGGTTCCACCTACAGCCTCAATGGCAGCTGTTGCACTCTTTGAGAATGCATGAGCCTCAACATCGACCTTCTTAGTGAGCTGACCGTTACCCAGAATCTTAACAAGCTGCTTTGAAGAAACGAAACCTGCTGCTACGAGATCAGCAACGGTAACCTTCTCGAGGTTGTTCTTCTCAGCCAGAGCCTGGATGATATCCAGATTGATAGCCTTGTACTCAACGTGGTTGATGTTCTTGAATCCGAACTTCGGAACAAGACGCTGAAGAGGCATCTGACCACCTTCAAAACCAATTTTTCTAGCATAACCGGAACGTGACTTGGCACCCTTGCTACCACGGGTTGAAGTACCGCCCAGACCTGAACCAGGTCCACGGCCGATTCTCTTACGTGAATGGGTTGAGCCCTCTGCCGGTTTCAATGTATTTAACTTCATAGTTCTCAATTTTTTAAAATTAATCGATTACGGTTACCAGGTGATGAACCTTGTTGATCATACCTCTGATTGAAGCATTGTCCTCAACCTCAACGGTCTTGTTGAGCTTGCGCAGGCCCAGTGCATCAAGAGTTCTTCTCTGATCTACGGGAGCACCAATACGACTCTTGGTCTGTTTGATCTTAATTGTTGCCATATCTGTAACCTCCTTATCCGTTAAATACCTTACTCAGACTGATTCCACGGTTCTGGGCAACTGTCTTGGCATCACGCATCTCTGAGAGAGCCTTGAGAGTAGCCTTAACCAGATTGTGGGGGTTGGATGAGCCCTTAGACTTAGCCAACACATCAGTAATACCTACACTCTCCAGAACAGCACGCATAGCACCACCGGCTACCACTCCGGTACCGGGAGCTGCGGGCTTCATGAATACCTCAGCACCACCGTAACGGGCTGTCTGCTCGTGAGGAATTGTACCCTTGAGTACAGGAACCTTGATGAGCTCCTTCTTAGCAGCCTCAACGCCCTTGGCGATAGCGGCTGTAACCTCACTGGCCTTACCCAGACCGAGACCGATGATACCATTGCCGTCACCTACAACTACGATAGCGGCGAAACTGAATGTACGACCACCCTTTGTAACCTTAGTTACACGGTTGATAGCAACGAGCCTGTCTTTGAGCTCGACATCGTTTGTAACCTTAACTTTATTTGTCATAGCAATCGTAGTTTAAAATGTGAGACCGCTCTTACGTGCGGCATCGGCCAATTCCTTAACTCTACCATGGTACAGGAAACCGTTGCGGTCGAAAACCACTGTGGTGATACCTGCCTCCTTGGCATTCTTTGCAATAAGCTCACCAACCTTGGCAGCCTGCTCCTTACCTGACATCTTCTCCATGCCAAGTGATGAAGCTGCAGCCAGAGTCTTGCCGGCCAGATCATCAATGATCTGAACGTAGATCTGCTTGTTGCTTCTGAAAACGCTCATACGCGGACGCTCGGCAGTGCCGGAAATCTTGTTGCGAACGCGGAACTTGATCTTATTTCGTCTTTCTGTTTTTGCTGACATAATGTTACATCTTTAAATGTTAATTACTTGGCAGCGGCTGACTTACCCGACTTACGACGGAGTACTTCATCCACGAACTTAATACCCTTACCCTTGTAAGGCTCAGGCTTACGGAAAGAACGAATCTTGGCACATACCTGACCCAGAAGCTGCTTGTCGCATGATTCCAGGGTGATGAGCGGGTTCTTGTTTCTCTCTGACTTGGTCTCAACCTTTATCTCTGCGGGCAGAACCAATACAATTGAGTGAGAGTGCAGAAGCTCGAAAGTGATAACGTTACCCTGATTTGAAACACGGTAACCTACACCTACAACCTCCATCTCTTTCTTATAACCTTCAGAAACACCAACAACCATGTTGTTTACCAGAGCGCGATACAGGCCGTGGAAGGCATGACGCTGCTTGGGGTTGTCCTGAAGAACGTCGGGGTTCTCCTCAAGTGTGATAACTCCGTTCTCGATTGACACTTTGATAGAAGGATCAATGCTCTGTGACAGTGCGCCCTTGGGGCCCTTCACTGCAACCACGCCATCCTGAAAGGTTACTGTAACACCTGCAGGAATATGAATAGGTAATTTTCCGATTCTTGACATAGTATTTCTCCTTCAATTAATAGACGTAGCAAAGAACCTCACCACCTATCTTAAGCTGTGCGGCTTCCTTGTCTGTCATAACACCTTTTGATGTGGATATAATAGCTATACCCAGACCATTGATTACTCTCGGCATTTCACGATAACCGGTGTACTGACGCAGACCGGGAGAAGAAATTCTCACCAGTTTCTTGATTGCGTTGCATTTGTTCTCCGGATCGTATTTCAGAGCGACCTTGATAGTGCCCTGAGGTCCATCCTCGATGAACTTGTAGTTCAGGATGTAACCCTTCTCAAAAAGAATCTTTGTGATGTCTTTTTTGAGATTTGAGGCGGGTATCTCTACCACCTTGTGCTTTGCCTGGATGGCATTGCGCAGCCTCGTCAGATAATCTGCAATAGGATCTGTCATAAATTTGTTTTTAAATTGATCAGGACTCCCTGACAATATTTAATTAACACTCACTAGCTTTTTCAATTACCAGCTTGCCTTACGTACGCCCGGGATCAGACCCTGAGATGCCATCTCACGGAACTGAATACGGGAAAGACCAAACATACGGATGTAACCTTTGGGACGTCCGGTCAGTTTGCAACGGTTGTGCTGACGGATAGGATTTGCGTTGTAGGGCAGATCCTGCAGCTTCTGAGCAGCCTCATAAGCAGCTTCGGGATCACCTTTGCGAACGATCTCCTTAAGAGCAGCACGCTTGTTTGCGTACTTGGCAGCCATCTTAGCGCGCTTTACCTCGCGGGCCTTCATTGATTCTTTTGCCATATCTCTATCAATTATTTTTCATTCTTGAACGGCAGACCGAACTCCTTGAGCAGAGCGTAACCCTCCTCATCAGTCTTAGCTGATGTTACGAAGGTGATGTTCATACCCAGGATGTGTGATATGCTGTCGATGTTGATCTCGGGGAAGATAATCTGCTCCTGGATACCCAGTGAGTAGTTACCCATTCCGTCAAACTTACTCTCGATACCCTTGAAGTCACGGATACGGGGCAGAGCCACGCGGATGAGACGCTCAAGGAACTCGTACATACGCTCACGACGCAGTGTTACCATTACGCCGATAGGCATTTTCTTACGAAGCTTGAAGTTGGCGATATCCTTCTTTGATACGGTTGCAACAGCCTTCTGACCGGTGATGGTAGTAAGCTCGGCAATAGCGGTATCAATGATCTTCTTATCGGCAATAGCAAGCTTACCCATGCCCTGGTTGATCACGATCTTCTTCAGGACAGGAATCTGCATTGAAGAAGTATAGTGGAATTTCTCCTTAAGTGCCGGAGCGATGCGCTCGGCATACTCTTTCTTAAGATTTGCAGTAGTGCTCATTACTTGATCTCCTCTCCTGATTTCTTTGAATAACGTACTGTCTTACCCTCAGCGTCTTTCTTACGGCCGATACGAGCAGGTGCTCCGGTCTTGGGATCAACGG
Organism: Bacteroidaceae bacterium; assembly: GCA_017557635.1. GTDB lineage: Bacteria > Bacteroidota > Bacteroidia > Bacteroidales > Bacteroidaceae > Colenecus. The sequence continues at coordinate 9,267 of JAFYYH010000005.1, forward strand.
GGTTGAGGTTTGAAATGTGGATAGGCGCCTCCTGCTTGATGATACCACCCTGAGGATTCTTGGCGCTGGGCTTGGTGTGCTTGGAGACGAAGTTAACGCCTTCAACGATGGCCCTCTGTTCCTTGACGAGCACCTTCAGCACCTTACCGGTCTTGCCTTTGTCCTCACCGGCGTTGACATATACGGTGTCGTTCTTTTTAATATGTAACTTACTCATTACTCTTTACTTTTTTTGATTAAAGTACTTCAGGAGCCAATGAAACCACCTTCATGTTAACGGCGCGCAACTCACGTGCTACCGGACCGAAGATACGGCTTCCCTTGATTTCACCTGTATTAGCAAGAAGCACGCAGGCGTTGTCGTCGAAACGGATATAAGAACCGTCAGCGCGACGGATCTCCTTCTTGGTACGAACAACCAGTGCCTTTGAAACGGTACCCTTCTTCATATCGCTTGAAGGGATAACGCTCTTAACGGTAACAACGATGGTGTCACCTACAGTTGCGTAACGCTTCTTGGTTCCGCCAAGTACACGGATGCAGAGGCACTCCTTAGCGCCGCTGTTGTCACAAACTGTGAGTCTGGATTCTGTCTGTATCATGATTACTTAGCCTTTTCAACGATTTCTGTTAATCTCCATCTCTTAGTCTTGCTCAGAGGACGAGTCTCCATGATGCGAACGGTATCACCGATGCCGCACTCGTTCTTCTCGTCATGAACATGGTACTTCTTCGTCTTGCGAACGAACTTACCATAAATAGGGTGCTTCTCCTTGAAGACAGACAGAACCACGATGGTCTTGTCCATCTTGTCGCTGATTACGACACCCTGGCGCTCTTTGCGCAAATTTCTATCATTCATAGAACCTGTTTTTTACTTGTTAAGTTCCCTCTTTCTCAGCTCAGTCTTCATTCTGGCGATTGTCTTGCGAAGCTTGGCAATCTGAGAAGGATTCTCCAGCGGAGAAATGGCATGATTCAAGCCCATCACCTTATAGTTAGCTGACTCGGTCTCAATGCGCTCGATCAGCTCCTGAGTTGACAACTCTCTGATTTCTGAATTCTTCATAATGAACGGGCTTGATTAGTTTTCATTCTTAAAATCATAGTCACGTCTTACAACCAGCTTGGTTGTAACGGGAAGCTTCTGAGCGGCCAGACGGAGAGCCTCTTTGGCAACGGCAAAGGGTACACCATCGGCCTCAATGATGATACGTCCGGGAGTGATGGGGAATACGTAACCTTCTACGTCACCCTTACCTTTACCCATACGTACATCCAAAGGCTTCTTTGTAATAGGTTTGTCGGGGAAGATTCTGATCCAGATCTGACCCTGACGCTGCATGTAACGTGTTACTGCGACACGAGCAGCCTCAATCTGCCTACCGGTGATCCAGCAGGTGTCAAGAGACTTGATGCCGAATGAACCGAAAGCAAGCTGATTGCCACGCATGGCATTGCCCTTGCAACGGCCTTTCTGCATTCTTCTGTATTTTGTCCTCTTAGGCTGTAACATAATTCAATCTTAATGTTTCAGTTTGACAATTGCAATCAGCGATTGCTTCTGTTTCTCTTCTTGAAAGGTTTTCCACCACGCTCGCCACCACGGCTCATCTCCTTGGTCTGAGTGAAGTTGGGGGCAAGATCCTTCTTTCCATAAACCTCTCCACGGCAAATCCATACCTTGATTCCGTGAACACCTACCTTAGTGATAGCACCTACCTGGCAGTAGTCAATGTCAGCACGGAAAGTGTGCAGCGGGGTACGACCCTCCTTGTACATCTCTGAACGTGCGATCTCAGCACCGTTCAGACGGCCTGAAATCTGGACCTTGATACCCTCGGCACCCATACGCATGGTGTTCTGAATAGCCATCTTGATGGCACGGCGGTATGCAATCTTACCTTCTACCTGACGAGCGATGTTGTTAGCTACGATAACAGCGTCGAGCTCAGGCTTCTTAACCTCAAAAATGTTGATCTGAATCTCCTTATCGGTGATCTTCTTCAACTCCTCCTTAAGCTTGTCAACCTCTGAGCCGTTCTTACCGATGATCAGACCCGGACGGGCTGTGCATACAGTGATAGTAACGAGCTTGAGTGTACGCTCAATGACAATACGGGATATGCTGGCCTTTGCCAGACGGGCATTCAGATACTTGCGGATCTCATTGTCCTCAACCAGACGCTCGTCATATTTGCCGAACCAACTGGAATCCCAACCTCTGATTATTCCCAAACGGTTGCTAACCGGATTAACTTTCTGTCCCATTTCTTACTCCTGATTGTCGTTAGTACTTGTTGCAGCTGCCTTAGTATCCACGAAAAGCGAAATATGGTTAGAACGCTTGCGGATACGATAACCTCTACCCTGCGGGGCGGGTCTCAATCTCTTAAGGGTTACACCCTCGTCAACGTAAGCCTTGGTTACGAAAAGCTCGCCAGCCTCGGCCTTGCGCTCATTCTTCTGCTCCCAATTGGCAATAGCTGAACGAAGCACCTTCTCTACATCCTTAGAAGCAGCCTTATTTGAGTAACGCAGTGTACCAAGTGCACGGTTTACCTCCATGCCGCGGATCATGTCTACAACGAGACGCATCTTGCGGGGTGATGAAGGAACATCGTTCAACTTGGCGAAGTACTGGGTCTTCTTAGCCTCTTTGATCTTTTCGGCTGCCAAATGTTTTCTATTTCCCATTATCTTTATTTATTTATTTCAAATAAACATGAAGCTTATTTCCTGTTGCCTGAGTGGCCGCGGAAAGTACGGGTGGGAGCAAACTCGCCGAGCTTGTGTCCAACCATGTTCTCCGTGATGTAAACAGGGATAAACTTATTACCATTATGAACTGCGATGGTATGGCCCACGAAATCGGGGGATATCATCGATGCCCTAGCCCAAGTCTTTACAACGACCTTCTTACCACTTTCGTTCATGGCAAGCACCTTGTCCTCGAGCTTCTTGTAAATATACGGACCTTTCTTAAGTGAACGTGTCATTTTGTACTCAGGTTAAAAGTTATTTCTTATTGGCTCTCTCGATGATATACTTCGTTGAGCTCTTCTTGGGATGTCTGGTCTTGAGACCCTTTGCGTACAGACCCTTACGTGAACGCGGGTGTCCACCTGACTGACGGCCTTCACCACCACCCATCGGGTGATCGTGCGGGTTCATAACAACACCACGGTTGTGAGGACGACGTCCTAACCAACGTGAACGGCCAGCCTTACCTGACTGCTCAAGAGCATGATCAGAGTTACCTACGCTGCCGATTGTAGCCTTGCAGGCTCCCAGTATTCTGCGAACCTCACCTGAAGGAAGCTTGATGACACAGTAGTCACCTTCCTTAGAAGTCAGCTGGGCAAAATTTCCGGCTGAACGGACGAGAGCTGCACCCTGACCGGGACGCAATTCGATGTTGTGAATCACGGTACCTACGGGGATATCCTTAAGAGCAAGAGCGTTACCGATTTCAGGAGCTGCTTTCTCACCTGACATCAGTGTAGCGCCTACCTCAAGACCGTTAGGTGCAATGATATACCTCTTCTCTCCGTCTGCATAGAACAACAGAGCGATACGAGCTGAACGGTTCGGATCGTACTCGATTGTCTTGACAGTTGCCGGAACCCCATCCTTATTTCTCTTGAAATCTATGATACGGAATTTACGCTTGTGACCACCACCGATGTAGCGTGCAGTCATCTTACCGTCGTTGTTACGACCGCCGGTAGCGAGCTTTCCGAATACAAGAGACTTTTCTGGTACCGATGCAGTAATCTCCTCAAAAGTACCAATAATCTTGTGTCTTTGACCCGGGGTTGTGGGTTTAAATTTACGTACTGCCATCTTTATTAAATGTTGCTATAAAAATCAATTGTATCACCCTCTTTCAGTGTCACGATGGCCTTCTTGTAGGCGTTAGCCTGGCCCTTTGACAGACCTTTGCGGGTGTAACGGGACTTTGTCTTGCCCATGTAGTATGATGTGTTGACATCAACGACAGTGACATTGTACAGGTCCTCTACCTCTTTCTTAATCTCCAGTTTGTTGGCTTCAGGGCGAACGATGAAACCGAACCTGTTGGGGAACTTCTCAGTAATGGAGTTCATTTTCTCCGTTACAAGGGGTTTAACTATATATCCCATGATCAAGCCTCCTTATCTAATATACCGTTGATGACATTAATCGCATTCTCAGTCACAACAAGAGCGTCAGCGTTCAGGATACTGTAAGTATTTACAGATGAAGCGTTGACGACCTTGGTGCCCTGCAAATTTCGGGCCGACAAAGTTACGACATTATTGCTCTCGGGCAGGACGAACAAAGATTTCTTATCACAAACTTTAAGATTGTTTAAGATTTCTACAAAGTTCTTGGTTTTGGGAGCCTCAAAGCTGAAGTCCTCAACTACGATAAGAGCGTTCTCCTGTACCTTATATGAAAGGGCTGACTTGCGGGCAAGCTGCTTCTCTTTCTTATTTACCTTGAAGCTGTAATCACGGGGCTTGGGACCGAATACGCGAGCACCACCTACCAATACAGGTGAGTTGATGTCACCGCGACGAGCGCCGCCACCACCTTTCTGACGGCCCAGCTTCTTGGTTGAACCGCTGATTTCACTTCTCTCTTTTGACTTATGTGTGCCCTGGCGCTGGTTAGCCATGAACTGCTTCACATCCAGGTAGATGGCGTGATCATTGGGCTCAATGCCGAAAATAGCATCGTTAAGGACTACCTTTCTTCCGGTATCCTCACCTTTTATATTTAATACACTTACTTCCATTACCTCAGAATTGAAACGATTGAACCTTTATAACCCGGAATAGAACCCTTGATAAGAAGGAGGTTGTGCTCCGGAATAACCTTAAGAACCTGGAGGTTCTGAGTAGTCACACGCTCATTACCCATGTGACCGGCCATGCGCATGCCCTTGAATACCTTTGCAGGGTAAGAGCAGGCACCGATTGAACCGGGCTTACGACCGCGGTTGTGCTGACCGTGGGTCTGCTGACCTACGCCACCGAAACCGTGTCTCTTAACAACACCCTGGTAACCATGACCTTTTGATACTGCAACAACGTCAACAAAACTTGCGTCGTTGAACAACTCGACGGTAATTACATCACCCAGATTGAGTGAACCGTCAAAATCCTTGAACTCGGCCAAGTGTCTCTTGGGAGTTACACCAGCTTTCTTGAAGTGTCCCATCAGAGGAGCGGAAGTGTTCTTCTCCTTAGCATCCTCGAAACCGAGCTGAACAGCCTCATAGCCATCCTTCTCAACACTCTTGATCTGAGTAACTACGCAAGGACCTGCTTCGATAACGGTGCATGGAACATTCTTTCCATCAGCACCGAAGACCGATGTCATACCGATCTTTTTTCCTAATAATCCTGGCATTTCAAATATAAATTAAGTTACTGTAAATAATTTGTTTTACTCACTTGGTTGTCAAACCTTGATCTCTACCTCAACACCGCTGGGGAGCTCGAGCTTCATCAGTGCGTCAACAGTCTTTGCAGTTGAGCTGTAGATGTCGATCAGTCTCTTGAATGAAGAGAGCTGGAACTGCTCACGTGACTTCTTGTTTACGAATGTTGAACGGTTAACAGTGAAGATACGCTTGTGTGTGGGAAGTGGAATAGGACCGCTTACTACAGCACCGGTAGCCTTAACTGTCTTAACGATCTTCTCGGCTGACTTGTCTACGAGATTGTGGTCGTAAGACTTCAGTTTGATTCTGATTTTCTGACTCATTGTCTAAGTTTTAATTTGTTATTATTCATTTTCCAGCGGCTCCCGATAAGAGTCATTTGCTATCAAAAGCCGCGGTTCTCTCTTTTACCTATTATATATTATAACAGTGAAACGTTTCCGCCGTTCTCCTCAACAACCTGACGTGCGAGTGCCTTGGATACCTCGGCATGACGCTCGTAAGACATTGAAGAAGTAGCACGACCTGAAGTGATGGTACGGAGTGAAGTTACGTAACCGAACATCTCTGCCAGAGGCACGTGTGCCTTTACAACCTTGGCACCTGAGTGGTTGGTTTCCATACCCTCAACCTGTCCACGACGCTTGTTAAGGTCACCGATAACGTTACCCATGCTCTCCTCAGGTGTTACAACCTCAAGTGCCATGATAGGCTCGGTCAGACCGGGACCGGCCTTGACGCAAGCGTTACGGAACGCGTTGGTTGCGCAAACCTCGAATGAGAGGGCATCGGAATCAACCGGATGATACTTACCATCCAGAACAGTAACCTTGAGTGAATCCATGGGAGCACCCATCAGGACACCGTTCTTCATAGCGTTGATGAAACCCTTCTCGATAGCAGGCAGGTAGGTCTTAGGCAGAGCCTCACCCTTGGTGGCATCGATGAACTGAAGTCCGCCCTTCCAATCGGGATCAGCGGGTCCGATTTCAACGACGATGCAAGCGTAGTGACCCTTACCACCAGTCTGCTTCTTGTACTCTTCACGGAGCTGAACGGTCTGTGAGATAGACTCCTTGTAGCTAACCTGGGGACGACCCTGGTTGCACTCAACGCCGAACTCACGTTTCAGACGGTCAATAATAATATCAAGGTGAAGCTCACCCATACCTGAGATCAGTGTCTGTCCAGACTCCTCATCAACCTTAACGGTGAATGTGGGATCCTCCTCGGCCAGACGTGCCAGACCATCAGAGAGCTTGCTCATATCCTTCTCGGTCTTGGGCTCAACAGCGATGCTGATAACGGGATCCGGGAAGTCCATGCTCTCAAGTACCAACGGTGCGGTCTCATCGCAGAGAGTATCACCGGTACGGATATCCTTAAGAGCAACTACTGCACCTATATCACCTGCAGCAACCTCATCAACCTGAATCTGCTTCTTTGAATACATCTGGAAGAGACGGCTTACGCGCTCCTTCTTACCTGAACGGGTATTGTAGATGTAGCTTCCGGCAGTCACCTTACCTGAATATACGCGGAAGAATATGAGACGACCTACATAGGGATCAACTGCAATCTTGAATGCGAGAGCAGCTGTCTTCTCATCAGAACGGGGATCACGGTGTGTGAGCTCCTCTGTACCGGGCAGGAAACCGTCAACACCACCGCAATCGATAGGTGAAGGAAGGAATGCGCATACATAGTCAAGCAGAGGCTGAACACCCTTGTTGCGGAATGAAGTACCGCATACAACGGGAACGAGCTTCTGGCTGATTGTACCTACGCGTACTGCCTTGAGAATCTCAGCTTCAGTGATGGTTGTAGGATCATCGAGATACTTCTCCATCAATGCCTCATCAAAATCAGCAGCCTTCTCAAGAAGGTTGTCACGCCACTGCTGGGCCTCCTCTACCTGATCAGCAGGAATATCCTCAACGGTATACTCTGCGCCAAGTGACTCATCACGCCAGTAGATGGCCTTCATTTTAATAAGGTCTATAACACCCTTGAAAGACTCCTCCTGACCGATAGGTATTTCAATCGGGCAAGCGTTAGCCTTAAGGATTTCCTGCATCTGAGTGATGACTCCGAAGAAGTCAGCACCAGAGCGGTCCATCTTATTGACATAACCCAGACGGGGTACGCCGTACTTGCTGGCCTGATGCCAAACGGTCTCAGACTGGGGCTGTACGCCGCCTACTGCGCAGAAAACTGCTACAGCACCGTCAAGAACTCGGAGTGAACGCTCAACCTCGGCTGTGAAGTCTACGTGTCCCGGAGTGTCAATAAGGTTGATCTTATATGTGTTTTCCTGCCACTTCCAATGAGTGGTAACGGCAGCTGAGGTAATGGTTATACCGCGCTCCTGCTCCTGAACCATCCAGTCCATGGTAGCGGAACCGTCATGTACCTCACCTATTTTATGTGTTAAACCTGTATAGTAAAGAATACGCTCAGAAGTCGTAGTCTTTCCGGCATCAATGTGAGCCATGATGCCGATGTTTCTCGTGAGATGTAAATCCTGATCTGCCATGCAGTATTAAAATAATTAGAATCTAAAGTGTGCAAAAGCTCTGTTGGCCTCGGCCATACGATGCATATCCTCCTTACGCTTGAAAGCACCACCGGTGCTGTTGAATGCGTCAACTATCTCAGCTGACAGCTTATCTGACATAGACTTGCCACCGCGCTTGCGGGCGAATGAGATAAGGTTCTTCATAGAGATTGATTCCTTGCGGTCAGCACGGATCTCGGTAGGAACCTGGAATGTAGCACCACCAATACGGCGGGACTTTACCTCTACCTGAGGAGTAACGTTATCAAGAGCCTTCTTCCAAATCTCAAGTGCAGACATCTCCTCATTGGGAAGCTTTGCCTTTACCTTGTCCAGACTCTCGTAGAAAATCTCGAATGATGTGTTCTTCTTACCATCGTACATCAGATGGTTAACGAACTTGGTCACTGCAACGTCGCCGAATACGGGATCCGGAAGGATGACGTGCTTTCTCGGTTTTGCTTTTCTCATTTTAAATCTTGTGTTTTGTTCGGGTTGTCATTCTGATTCTTCAACGTCCACGCTTGGACATTTACTCAACCTCACTCTAACCAAAACTTGTTATTGATTACTTCTTAGCTGCTTTAGGACGTTTTGCACCATACTTGGAACGTCTCTGGAGACGACCGTTAACGCCGGCGGTATCAAGTGTACCGCGGATGATGTGATAACGAACACCGGGGAGATCCTTTACACGACCGCCGCGAACGAGCACGATTGAGTGCTCCTGCAGGTTGTGACCCTCACCGGGGATGTAGGAGTTAACCTCCTTCTGGTTGGTAAGACGAACACGTGCAACCTTTCTCATGGCTGAGTTAGGCTTCTTAGGTGTCGTTGTGTAAACTCTCACGCAAACGCCTCTTCTCTGGGGGCAGGAATCAAGTGCCGGAGACTTACTCTTGTCCTCCAGGACCTGACGTCCTTTGCGTACTAACTGCTGAATTGTTGGCATGTTTGTTTGTTTTTAATTATTATATATTAAATAGTAAATCCAGAATTTTTGGCGTGCAAAGATACGGCTATTATTTTATAACACAAGCGAAAACTCATAGTTTTTGAACTTTTAACGGCAAAAAAGCATAAAAAAGGGGCGGACACCAGAAAAAGTCCGCCCCAAACCGTTCGGTCAGGCAAGGGTTCAAGCCTCTCCGTGGAAGTCGGAAATGGGAGGCATGTAAGTTCCTTTCTGAGCCTTCATTTCGATCACCCCGAAAGCGTTTTCGTATTTGGCGACATTGTCCTGAAGCGCCATCATCAGACGCTTTGCATGTTCGGGCGACATGATGACGCGGGATTTGACCTGAGCCTTGGCCATACCGGGAAGAATGCTTATAAAATCCATTACAAACTCCGACGATGAATGAGTGATCATCGCAAGGTTTGAGTAAACACCCTGAGCCACCTCTTCCTTGAGCTCAATCTGCAACTGTTTCTGTCCGTTTCCGTTCTGTTCCATTGTAATCTATATTATTTCTGTTTCAATCAATCCTATGCGAATATAGTGTATCTTGGGGAGAACTGCAAGACAATAGGGCCAAAAGAGATGGGACCGATGAACAGGCAACGTATGATTTACAACGAAATATCCTTACATCTTCGGCCTCTCCGCGAAAACCGTCAACTAATATTTTTTGATATTGTTATTCGCCATTAATTATCTATTTGTATATTTGCTGAACTGTGTCGCCGGGTACCCCCGGGACAACCCACCAACTAGTCTAATCTAACGATAAACTAACAAATATGAGTAATTACAAAGAGACAGGTAGCAAAGCCTATCTGTATGGAATCTGCGCAGTAGCCGTTATCGGCGGTCTGCTGTTCGGATATGACACCGCTGTCATTTCCGGTGCCGAGCAGGCATTGCAGAAATTCTTCGCCAGCGGACTTGGAGATTTCTACACAACCGGAATCCACGGTTTCGTAACATCTTCAGCCTTGATCGGATGTATCATCGGAGGACTTATCTCAGGTATCATGGCCACCAGATTAGGCCGTAGAAACGCGCTGATTTTTGCATCAGTGCTGTTCTTCCTGTCAGCCCTCGGAAGTTACATGCCTGAGTTCCTTTTCCGTCCCAACTTCGAATTCTTCCAGCCCGGAGAGGCCACAAAGGGCCTTATGTGGGCATTCATCCTTTATAGAATTCTGGGAGGTATCGGTGTAGGTATGGCATCGGCCATCTGTCCCATGTACATTGCAGAAGTTGCCCCCGCACAGATTCGCGGAACACTGGTTTCATGCAACCAGTTTGCAATCATTTTCGGTCAGTTGGTAGTATACGCCATCAACACCCTTATCCGTAGCGGTTTGGCCGATACTCCCGAACTCATCCAGGCCGCAATGGTCAACATCGGATGGCGCAGGATGTTCGTAAGCGAGGCCTTCCCGGCTGGCGCATTCGGACTGCTTCTGCTGCTCGTGCCCAAGACTCCGCGTTACCTGGTTATGCGCGGCAACACACAGAAGGCTATGGCCGTTCTTACCCGTATCAACGGCGAGGGACGCGCACAGCAGATCCTTCAGGAGATCAAGGACACTCTGGTAGAAAAGAAGGAGAGCCTCTTCTCATACGGTATTCTGGTTATCATAGTAGGCGTTCTGCTCTCATTCTTCCAGCAGGCCGTAGGTATCAATGTTGTACTTTACTACGCTCCGCGTATATTCCAGAACATGGGTTCAAGCGGTGATGCCGCAATGATCCAGACAGTAGTTATGGGTGTTGTAAACATCCTCTTCACTGTAGTGGCTATCCTCACTGTTGACAAGTGGGGCCGCAGACCTCTGCTTATCGTAGGTTCAATTGGCATGGCTATAGGCATGATCGCCCTGAGTATCCTGTCATTCTGCGATGTTATCGGAATTGCCGCTCTTGTATTCATTATCATCTACACCGCATCATTCATGATGTCATGGGGCCCCATCTGCTGGGTACTTATCTCAGAGATCTTCCCCAACACCATCCGCGGTAATGCAGTGGCAGTTGCAGTAGCAGCACAGTGGATTTCCAACTACGTAATCTCATCAACCTTCCCGTCACTCTGCGAGTGGAGCATCGGCGGCACATATCTTATCTACGCCGGTTTCTCAGTCCTCTCAGCACTCTTTGTACTGAAGATGGTACCCGAGACCAAGGGCAAGACTCTGGAGGAGATGAGCGCTCTGTGGAAGAGCAAAATGAAGAAGTGATACACTTCAAGACAAAAAGAAAAGGCCCGCGTTCTGCGAGCCTTTCTTTTTTTGTGTATGTCCGATTACTTTACGACACCCTGCTTGATCAGGTACTCGGCAATCTGAACGGCGTTCAGAGCGGCACCCTTGCGGATCTGGTCACCTACGATCCAGAAGCACATTACATTGGGATTGGCGATGTCCTTACGGATACGGCCTACATAAACGGGATCTGTGCCGGCCAGGAACAGAGGCATGGGATACTCTTTCTTTGAAGGATCATCCATCAGAACAAGGCCCTCACCGTTCTTTACAGCCTCGCGGAAAGCCTCAACTGATACAGGCTGCTCGGTCTCCGCCCAGATGGCCTCAGAGTGACAACGGAGTGCAGGAACGCGTACGCAGGTAGCGCTGCACTTGATGTCGTTATGGAACATCTTACGGGTCTCATAGAACATCTTCTCCTCCTCCTTGGTATAACCGCTCTCCTTGAAGACGTCGATATGAGGAATCAGGTTGAAAGCAAGCTGATAGGCGAACTTGTTGACTGTAACCTCCTCGCCTGCCAGAGCCTGGCGATACTGCTGCTCGAGCTCAGCCATTGCCGCTGCACCGGCGCCGCTGGCAGCCTGATATGTTGAAACCTGAACGTTCTTTACGGGTGAAAGGTCATTGAGAACCTTAAGTGCTACAATCATCATGATGGTTGAGCAGTTAGGATTGGCAATGATGCCTTTGGGACGAACCAGTGCATCCTCGGGGTTAACCTCGGGAACTACCAGAGGCACCTGGGGATCCATACGGAAAGCGCTGGAGTTATCAATCATGATGGCACCGTACTTGGTGATGGTCTCGGCATACTCCTCGGAGGTGCTGCCGCCGGCCGATACGAATGCTATATCGATTCCCTTGAAATCATCGTTATGCTGAAGAAGCTTGACCTGGATCTTCTTACCTCCATAGGTATAATAAGATCCGGCACTACGGGATGACCCGAACAAAACCAACTCATCGAGCGGGAAATTACGCTCTTCCAGCACACGCAGGAACTCCTGTCCTACAGCACCGCTGGCTCCAACAATTGCTACTCGCATAGGATAATTTATTATAGTTTGAATAATTTGGCCGCAAAATTAGTGTTTTACGCGTAAAAATGTCACCATAAAAAGTATAAAAACTCAAAATATTAGAGCAAAATCGGCCAAAAGCGTATATTTTTGCATCATTAATAATACAACCGATGATAGAACTTGACAATATAACCCGCAGTTTCGGATCACTTCAGGTACTCAAAGGCATAAGCCTGAACATTGACCGCGGAGAAGTGGTAAGCATCACCGGCCCCAGCGGAGCCGGAAAAACCACCCTGCTCCAGATAATGGGTTCACTTGACAAACCCGACGGCGGAAGGGTTCTCTATGACGGACAGGATATAACCCGCATGAGCGAGAAGGAGATATCGGCCTTCCGTAACAGACATATAGGATTCGTGTTCCAGTTCCATCAGTTGCTGCCTGAATTCACTGCACTTGAAAACATAACCATACCCATGCTGATTGCCGGACAGGGAATGCGCCAGGCAAACGCAAGAGCCAAGGAACTGCTGGAAATGCTTGGACTGGCCGACAGGGCCGATCACAAGCCCGCAGAGCTCTCAGGCGGCGAGAAACAGAGAATAGCTGTTGCTCGCGCACTGGCCAACCAGCCCGACGTAATACTGGCCGATGAGCCATCGGGCAGCCTGGACACCAAGAATAAAGAGGAACTGCACAAGCTGTTTTTCAATCTGAGGGATCAGCTGGGACAGACATTCGTGATAGTGACCCACGACGAGTCACTTGCCGCAATGACAGACCGCACAATACGTCTGTTGGACGGATCTATTTTAAAGTGATATCACCACTTGCGGAAACGCAAGACGGTTTTCTTTCCAGACAGCACCATACTCTTGCGGTCCGGGAACTCCAGTTTAAACGTTGATACCAGACTGTCCAGCCCACACTCCTGGAGTTTTCCTGTAAGTGCGGGATTGTTGTATATGGAATAATCCAGTTTAATTGAATCAGCGAACTCTGTCGTAATACCATGACTCTGAGACAGTCCTGGAGCCTCAATCAGCACTATGTGACGTGCAAATCCGAACATTATATTGTCCACATCCTTATACTCGCAGGGAGCACCCTGGAAATTGACTCCGTCCCTGTACTCTATCCTGTCAAGACGCCAATAATAATCCAGATCGTCATTGGGGAAAGCCTTCTCCATGCATCCCGAGCAAACGGCCAGTGTCAGCAGTGACAACACTGACATAAGGGTTATGTATTTATTCCTTTTCATAGCACTTTCCAGAGTTTAGAGATTGTGAGCATAACGCCCTTGTTGTTACCTATCAGATTGCCGCTGTCAATATCCATGGAACCTGAAAGAGAGAACCTCCATCCATAAGTTCCGCCCATCTTGTAAGAGCACTCCAGCATAAGTGATGTAACGCGCTCCACCTCCTTAAGCGGAGCCCCGTAACAGCCCCAGTGACGGGTTGTAGTAGCCAGCACGCGGTAATCAATATCATCGGTTATACCGCCGTCCACTCCCAGGTGGAACATCTGCACGCGGTTGCTGCGGAAACGGTTGTTACCCCCGTTGTATGCAGGTGATATCAGCACCGGGTTACCGATGGCATATCCGTGATGGGTATAGGAATCATAGATACCGTGGTTGTACATACCGTCGCGGCCATCGACTTCCTCAATAACATACATACCGTCTGAATTGCAGGCTGCGCTGTGACATACGGGGCCGCACAGTCCGCGGGTATTCATAAACTCAATGACGGCATTACGGAAGAACCGGATATTGTCCGGGGCATTAACCTCAACGCTGAACAGACCGTCAAACCAGTTGCGGCGGAACCCGAAGAAGATGAAATCCTTCTCGCCCTCGGTATTGTTCTTGTACTCAATGCCCAGCCATGAAGAATGGTCCTCATAGAAGTGCTCGTAACGGGCACCGATATGCCAGTCGTTAAGATCATAGTCAAAGTTCAGATGCCAGCTGCCCAGGTTGTCACCATCCTCATTACCCTGCTGCTCAACCTCGTGGAACGGGAAAAGTGCGGTCCAGAACGCCTCTGCATCTGATGGATACGGAGTCTGAGCACCGGTTGCCACATTGTATCTTGTACCGCCGAACAGATTATTCATCTCAAGTCCGATGGTCACCTGCAACGGGAAACGTGAACTGTCACCGAATCTAAGGAACGCCGACTTGCTGTGAAACAGCACGCCGTTCATGTAAAGGTTTCCGCCATGCTCACGGCGCCAGCAGTCATCAGTCATACGACCGTAGCCGATATGACCCTTAAGAGAGACCCAATTACCCGTATACGGGATAATGACAAAATCCGGAATACCGGCACGTACCTCCGGTATTGGTTTACTGTTTCCGGACCAGGTAAGGGCACCCGAACTCAGGTAGGGATTCTTGTCGCTCCAACGCTCCTTCATACCCACAGACATACCCAGCCACCTGTAGTTGATATCCGCATAAAACTGATGAATGAACAGATTGTTTTCAAGTCCTGCTCCGCCGCCCAGATCCACGCCGTAATCTACTCCGAATCCTGAGGGCCGATGCACACCGCCAAGCGCGGCAAAATGAGCATATGCATTATTGGGATTTGTTGAAGCAAGGCCCTGACGGTTGGATGTATGCCAGAAGGGAGCATGACTGCCTCCGCCGGCCACGCCTGCCGTCTCAAGCTTAAAAACAAGGTCATTCTGAGCCCGAAGGTTAACCGGCACTAAAGCCATCACCAGAAAGGGCAGTATATGTCTGAAAGCAATTCTCATTGATATAATCTGATGGGACAAAGGTAATAAAAAAGAACGGCAACCATTTGGCTGCCGTTCTTTGTTTTGATATCCCGGAATCAGGCGTTTGCTCTCTTCTCGCGGATACGGGCCTTCTTACCTGTGAGATTACGCAGGTAATACAGCTTGGCACGACGTACCTTACCAACCTTGTTCACCTCAATGCTGTCAATAGCCGGTGAGCTGATGGGGAATATACGCTCTACACCTACGGTACCTGACATCTTACGAACGGTGAAACGACGGTTGTCACCATGTCCGCTGATCTTGATAACCACACCACGATAGAGCTGGATACGCTCCTTGTTACCCTCAACGATACGGTATGCTACAGTTACGGTGTCACCTGACTTGAATGCAGGGAACTTACCCTCATTACCGGTAGCAAATGCCTGTTCTGCAATTTTGATTAAATCCATTGTTTTGGAAAATTCAAAGTTTGTCATACGCTAGAGCGACATACCAAGTTACTCTTCCTTGACAGCGATCGCATAAAGCGGCGCAAAGATACTATCTTTTTCTTATTTGAGCAAAATAAAATTCACTCAAAATAGAGAGTCAGCACAATCATGCTGTTCTGGGCCTTATCCAGGGCATCACTATATTTGAGTAGTGAAGGCTCCTTGAGATCCGTCCGGTTCTTATCCAATATATTCTTGAGACCGAAACAGAACTTGAGTTCAGGTATCATCTTAAAGAACGGATAGTAGAGATCCAATCCCATTCCCACCTCAAACATGACATCTGTCTTCTTGACCAGCAGCTCCTTACCCTTCTTTACAGTAAGGTCAAGTGTGGGCGCCAGTCCAGTAACCACATAGGGCCTGTAATTATTGAAACGGGCCGCGCTTATCTTAAGGTCAAACGGAACCGACAGGTATGTGGACTTGACATACTGCTCGGCAACATTTCCGCTGCGCTGCTCCTTGAAAACGACTTTCTTGTCACCGAAATGCATGGTAGGTATAATCCTGACCGATAACCAGTCATTAGCCTTAAGTTCACCCAGCACACCCACGCTGAATCCGGGAGTGTATTCGGGCACATCGGCATACCAATACTCTACGTTATGGTTCTGATTGACATAAGCCGTTCCGTTATTGGCCAGTCTGAGATCCTGAATGTTGAAACCCACCAGGAAACCGTAATGCCACACCCTGTCATCCAGGAACGGACGGTTCTGGATCTTGCGTTCCTGAGCATGAAGAAGGCCTGCGCCCGACAAGGGTGCAAGCAGAAGCAGGGCCAGCATTATTACCGCCCGAAATGTGTCACGGTTTCTCTTCATCCCTATTAAAACGATTAAAAGGCGCACTTATTGTAATTTTCGTCATGCCATTTGGTGGAGTACTCAAAAGTGTGTATTTTTGCGCCACAAAAACCTTAAAACATAAGACAACTATGGCATACGTAATTGGTGACGACTGCATCGCTTGCGGAACTTGCATCGATGAGTGCCCGTCAGAGGCTATCTCAGAGGGCGATAAGTATTCAATCAACCCTGATCTCTGCGTAGACTGCGGCACTTGCGCCGGTGTCTGCCCTTCAGAGGCTATCCACCCGGGAGAATAATTCCGACGGTAACAGAAATAAAGAGAGGGTCCCGATTTGGAACCCTCTCTTTTATTGTATGCCTCCCGATTTACTTGAGAGCGGCAAGAGCCTCCTTGACGCGACGGAAAGCCTCAACGATCTTATCCTCGCTGGTAGCGTAGCTGAAACGGATGCACTCAGGTGAGCCGAATGCAGTACCGCCTACGGTAGCCACATGACCTACCTCAAGCAGGTACATAGCCAGATCCTCGGCGCTGTTTATCACCTTGTCACCGTAACGCTTACCGAAGTATGAGTCACACTTGGGGAAGAGGTAGAAAGCACCCTGAGGATTGTTTACCTCAAAGCCCGGAATCTCCTTGGCAAGAGAAACAATCAGGTCACGACGCTTCTGGAATACCTGACGCATCTTCTCTACATCATCCTGCGGGCCGTCAAAAGCCACCTGAGCAGCCTTCTGGGCAACTGAGCAGGTGCCGCTGGTATACTGACCCTGCAGCTTGTTGCAAGCCTTTACAAGCCATTCCGGACCAGCCATAAAGCCGATACGCCATCCGGTCATTGCATATGCCTTGGAGACGCCGTTGATGACTGCGATGCGGTCCTTGTCAACGAACTGGGCAAGACTGTTGTGTCCGCCAATAAAGTTGATGTGCTCGTAAATCTCATCGGACACGATGAATACATCAGGGTACTTATTGAGAACCTTGGCGATTGACTCAAGTTCCTCTTTGGTATATACTGAACCTGTGGGGTTTGAAGGTGAGCAGATCATGATAGCCTTGGTCTTGGGAGTGATGGCAACCTCAACCTGAGCGGCTGTAACCTTGAAGTCCTGGTCAATACCGGCCTTGATGACAACGGGAACACCGCCGGCCAGCTTAACCATCTCAGGATAACTTACCCAGCAGGGTGAAGGCAGAAGCACCTCATCACCGGGGTTGATGATTGCCATGATGACATTGCAGAGAGACTGCTTGGCACCGGTTGAAACAAGAATCTCGGCGGGAGCATAGTCAAGGCCGTTCTCACGCTTGAGCTTGTCAGCGCAGGCCTTACGCAGCCACATGTAACCCGGAACGGGAGAATACTTTGAGTAGTTCTGCTCTACAGCCTCAACAGCAGCCTTCTTGACGTAATCAGGCGTATTGAAGTCGGGCTCGCCCACACTCATGTTAACCACATCGACACCCTGTGCCGACAGTTCATTACTCTTTTGCAGCATAGCGAAAGTGGCCGATGCTGCGAGTCTGTTGACTCGATCTGAAATCTGTGCCATTTATTTAGGTTGTTTGTTGTTTGTCATATATTCAATCAGACTGTCAGCCGTCTGTGAGACCTTCTGCATCTGACGTTTCAGTTTACGTGTAAAAAGCCATGCCCTGAGCTCAAACAGCAGGCCAAGCGGGAACACTATGCCCACGAACCTATCGGCCCACTCCTTCTCAAACGGAGGTTGTATGCCATGGCTCTGCAGCAACGGGAAACCGTTCAGCAGATCAAGCTCCACGCGGTCACGGCTGTTGCCAAGTTCAGTTACCAGGCTCTCCAGTTCTGCACTCAACTGCGTCATCTCAGATGCCTCAACGCTGCCAAAGAACAGGTTGCGGTAACTGGGAACGGTATTGAG
Source organism: Bacteroidaceae bacterium (assembly GCA_017557635.1). Taxonomy (GTDB): domain Bacteria; phylum Bacteroidota; class Bacteroidia; order Bacteroidales; family Bacteroidaceae; genus Colenecus. The sequence goes on from JAFYYH010000005.1 coordinate 27,482, forward strand.
CAGGGCAGACTGTTCAAGTTCCGTGCTCATGCGCTTGACATCATCCAGCGATGCAAGGCACTTGGTACGGTCAGGATCATCTATGACCACATCCTTACGTACTATGTTGCGCTTTACCTTGGTTCCGAACCAGTATCTGAAAAACTCCATCACCACATCCCACTGGAACAGGGTGGAGTCACCGTTTGCCTTAACCGTGAAGAAGACGCTCAGCGGCGTAAGTACCATCACGCTGAACCAGGTGCCTATTATGCTCCACTCTCCCTCGCGGAACATCTTGTCGCCCGATACGGATGTGATGTAGAACAGGATGAAGGTCAGGACCGATACAATCACAGGAATACCCAGTCCGCCCTTTCGGATAATGGCACCCAAAGGAGCACCGATAAAGAAGAATATCAGGATTGAAAGCGAGTTGGTTATCTTCTTCATCCACTCTATCCAGTGACGGCGTATGGTTTTGTCGCCATAATACATGTTGGAGCTCTTTATAGCCAGGTCACTGGCCTGGGTCTGTATCTTGGAGCGCATGTCATTCTTTATGTCAACCTGACGGGTACGGCTGGAAACCGCGTATACGCTGTCGGCGTTGATGATCTTGGATTTGAGGTTTTCAAAAGCCACCGAATCAGACTTCTGCATGCGGTAAGTACCAAGAGCCGTCACCTTGAACTCAGCCATGTTGCCACGTCCCACGCTGTCCTGATTAGCCGACAGGGAATCAATGGTATGCCTGATCTCGTTCATGTTCTTGCTCATGGCCTGTGAACTGGTGAGCGCATCGGGAGCCTCCTTCATATCTGAATCAAACTCCAGAAGGATATGCTTTTCACGGAAACCCTCACGGCGGTAGGGCTTGCCGTTGCTGTCTATATCCTTCTCCTGGCAGAACTGCTCACCGTTGAACAGATGCAGGTAGAGGTGTTTCTTATCGGCCGTGGTCTCCATAAAGGCGGAGTCCGATACAATCACGCTGAGGTTCTCATAACCGTCACGATGATCATAGATTGTAACGTCATACAGCGTTCCGGTATCGAAGTTCTTATGCTTCACATACATGTTGAATCCGTTGATCTGGGTGTAGAATACACCTTCAGGTATTTCAAGTTCAGGATTCTTCTCGTTTATGGAGTATATGAGCGCATACAGGTTCTTGGCGGCACGGGGCACGGTCACATTCTGGAAATAGAATGAGACACCTGCCAGCAGCACGCTGAATATCATAACGGGGCGCATTATCCTGAGCAACGGGATGCCTGAGGTTTTCATGGCAAGCAGTTCAAGACGTTCGCCAAAATTACCGAACGTGATGAGCGATGCCATGAGCACGGCCAGAGGCAATGCCTGAGGTACAAGGGTAAGTGCAAACTCCCAGAAGAAACTGCCCAGCGTTACAAAGTCAAGACCCTTGCCTACAAGGTCCTCGGCGTAACGCCAGACCACATTCATGAGCAGAACGAAAAGACAGATGGCAAACGCCGCCACGAACAGCAGCAGAAAGCTTTTTAAGATGAAGATATCAAGTCTTTTCGGTCTCATTCAGAAGTGCGAAATTTTCCAAACTGCAAAGTTAGGAAAAAAACGCATGTAATATGACCAGTTAGGAATATTTCAGGATTCTACAGACCGCAACGGCGGAGTGCCTCCATAGAGGTATCCCAGAGGCTGCGCACATCCTCCTCGGCGTCTGAATCTGCAAAGTCAATTATCTCAAGTGAGTAGTTTGATGTGAGATCATTCTTATGTATGCGCATTTCAAAGTATGTACCCGGCTCATCATCCATCCAGTGAAAACGAACATAAGTATTCTGGCGGCAGTTAATGAGTTCCGCTTCACGCGATTCATTCTTTCCCCAGATGAAGCTGAAGTTCTTTCCGTCCGTACGGACATCATCAGCAAACCAGGAAGTTAATCCCGGTGCGGTGGATATTGCATCCCAGATCATTGGTACTGACTGCGAACTTAGTCCATATTCAAGAACAACTTTCGTCTTTGCCGGTATGTTTTTGTCTGTAGCCATAGCATTAAACTCTTATGTTCTAATTGCAAAGAAATATTAAAATCTTTTAATTTCCAAACGAATAAGGTACATTTTTATAACAAAAATATGGAGATAAAAAGTTGCAGGTATCAAAAATCGGCATTACCTTTGCACCCGCTTATCAAGCGATGGC